>NZ_OZ077190.1:0-1416890 GCF_964188425.1 Wolbachia endosymbiont (group B) of Scrobipalpa ocellatella | reverse complement strand
ATCTATTTTATCTACTTTTTTCTATACTAAAGTATAGTAGTAATAATAGTTCTATCAATAAATTGTTATTAACTTAAAATTCAGTAAAAATTATTGTTACTTAACTTGTGGATAAATATGTTAATAACTTCTATATACTATTGATTTTGCCTTATAATTTATGTGTATAAGTAAGATATTTATAATGTTAGTAATTTTCTTTTACGGAAAATACTTTACTATCATGTATTGTTACACAATTATGTATATGTCGTTGAGAAAGTTGTTGATCAATTGTTAGTATTTTATATTAACAAATAATTCACAAATTAATTTGACATTATTCACATGCTTATTAAACATTTAATAACAGTTTTCTTGATAGACCTTATCTAAAGATATTTTCACCATTAAAGGGAATAAATTGAATAAGAAAAGAACTTTAGTAGAAAAAATAGCATACAAAATTTTTTTCTTTCTCTTCAACAAAACTTCTGTGTTAAAAAAATGTGCGACTGAGGCATTAATGGGTGATCTGTCAGGTCTTGACATACTTAATAGTCTATTAAAATTCCGTGATTGTAGTATCATGGATATAATGACTCCACGTAAGGAGATATGTGCAATAGACATTGAATCGAGCAAGGATGAGGTAATAAAGAAGGTGAAAAACACTTACCATGCTAAGATACCAACTTATAAGAATAACTTTGACAACGTAATAGGCTTTTTTTACGTAAAAGATATCATTTTCAATAAGAATAAAGATTTTAATCTGAGAAATATTATACAAAATGTAATATTTGTCCCAGCCTCAATGAAAGCAACAAATCTTTTTGTTAGAATGAAATCTTCCAAGTCATATTTAGCTATTGTACTGGATGAATATGGCGGAACTGATGGTTTAATTTCGATAAATGATCTTATAGAAGAATTGATACCAAATATTGATAACGAGAATGAGGTAAATTCAGAACACACCATTACTGAATTATCTCAAAATAAGTTTGAAATATCGGCAAGGGCCCTTATAAAGGATATAGAGGAAAATCTAAAAATAGAGTTGTGTGACTCTGAAGAGCATTATGCCACACTTAGTGGTTTGGTTCTTTCAATTGCTGGTAAGGTACCTTCTGTAGATGAAGTTATAAGATATAAAAATGGTATAAAATTTATCATCAAGGATGCAAATGAACGATACATTAACAAAATAATACTAGACTTAAGTGATTACAAAAATTAAATTCAATATTTTTTAGTGAAAGGTACTTTATCTTGGAAGTAGGAGACATAGTAGCCAGGTATGCAATTTAAACAATTTCTTAATATACAAAAGTTTGTAGTTCTATACGTTACTGTTTGATAATTAAGGTGGGAATAGTTTTTTTGGTATAAAGTTATAAAAATTAGTTGTTTAAATATTTTTAGCGATCTGTAACTTTCAAAAAGGGAGTGTTAAATAAACTGTGTCAAGCCGCATTTTTAATTCAACTCTACAAGAAAAAAAGATATCAAGTTGAGACATAGTCAAAGCCCAATCATGTATAGGCATAGCCCATTTTTCTCCTAACTTTTTTATAGCACAATATACCTGTTCATAGAAGGCATTTGTGCTAGTAAATGAGCCCTTAGTTTTAGTAAATTTTCTGATCTGTCTATGTAACCCTTCAATAGGATTTGTGGTATAAATTAATTTTCTTACAGGGCCGGAATATTTAAAATAACTAGACAGATTTTCCCAATTATTTTCCCAAAACTAAAGTATAGCTGTTCTCATAATAGTGGAAACAAATGAAGAAAAGCAGAATCGACAGCTTGACGAAAAGATTTAAAAAGAGGAATGTTTTTCCTGGCTCTGTTTTTTATAGCAAACCAATGATGCTCAATTTTATTGAAATCTGGAGAATATGGAGGCAGATACAGAATGTCTGCACCAACCCTTTTGGCAAATTCGACAATCTTTTTAGACTTATGAAAAGTTGCATTATCTAAAATCACTGTTTGTCCAGGCTATAAAGTTGGTGCCAGAAATTGCTCGAACCAGCCATTAAAAACCTCTGTATCACAATAGCCTTCAAACGTCATAGGTGCAACGATTTTTCCCTTATTTAAAGATGCAATCATGCTAACTCTCTGAGTTTTCTTGCCTGATTTTAGTGCATGAAACCTCTCTCCCTTTCTGCAATATCCGTATGGGTAATCTTCTGTATTGTCTATACCAGATTCATCAATATATACCAAATTTTTAGGGGACTCTGCCGATATGACTTTCAGAAATTCAGCTCGTTTTTCTTCGTTTCTTTCTTCATATCCATAAATCTTTTTTTGCGTGTAAATCCAAATTTTTTTAGAGCTCTATGAATCGTTTGACGACTTATATTGCCCCAGAGTTTGGCCACCTCTGATTGTGTTTTACCGCCGTGCTTTTTTATAAATTCTACAAACGCATTCCAATCGGTGATTTTATGATTATAGCCTCTATTTCCCAGTTTCTTCGATTCCTGTTTCTTTCCGCCTTTTCTCCCATTTGTACAATGTCACTCTACCGATTTTGAACCTCTTTGCTACTGCTGTTTTACTCTCTCCTTCATGGCTTTTTTCCCTAAGTCATAACTGTATGCTGCTGGCACTTTTACCTTCTTATTACCCTAAGTCTCTATTTTATCCTGTCTCCACTATTATGAGAAGAGCTATATATTTTTCTCACCATTTTTCCTCTAGCTCAAGCAAATAATTTTCGGCAGTTTCTCTACTTGCAGCACGGTATATTTTTTTCAAATCATTCATGAAAATTTTCACATCTTTGCTCGATGCATATTTCAGTGAATTTCTTATCTGATGTACAATACATAGTTGTATTTCTGCTTTAGGAAATATACTGTTTATTGCTGTAGGAAAGCTTTTAGCCCATCTACACATACAATCAGGATATCTTCTACTCCTTTCTCTTTTAAGTCATTTAACATCCCTAGCCAAAAGTTAGCTCCCTCACTTTCTGCTATATAAAAACCTAAAACTTCTTTCCTTTCATTCTGCTAATATATTCTACATGTATTTACTTACGCAATGCCTGTCTTCTTTGACCTTAAAAAACATAAACACTATTGGATACACTGATTGCAGTGGACGACTACGCCACTCATTGATTACAGGCAATAATTTATCAGTAATACTTGATATCTCTGCTACAGATATTTTATATCTTTTCTACATGCGACGCTATATCTCTATATACCATGCCACTGGCATATACTTAAAACCTTTGCTTCAAGTTCGGTTGTTTGCCTTTTTCTGACTACTTGTGGCTCAAAGCTTCCTTCCCTATCCCTTGGTGTCAATAACTCAAATGAACCTACACTTGTCCGTAAAGTCTTTGAATTTCTTCAATTTCTTCGGTTATTTTCTTCGCTTTTAGCCGACAAGTGATTTTTTATTTCACCTTCCAGACTCGATTCCAGTAGCCTTTTTACAAACGGTGTTAATGCACCATCTCTTTCCGTCAATGGTCTTCCTTCTCGTATAGACGATAAGATATTTGTTTCTAATTCTTTATAGTCTACCAAACCGGTAGTTCTGTTTGCTTGACTCATTGTCAAACCTCCATTTTTTGTTTCTATTTTATTATTACTTCTCGGTTTGATACAGTTTATTTAACACTTCCCTAAGTACGTAAAAAAAACACTCCTATACTGAAAGTACAAGCATTTGTTGAGATTATTAGGAATGTAAAACCTAGCAGAAATCTTGATAATTCAAACGCTGAACAACTTCAAGCTATTGATAGAAAAATCCCTTAATTGTACATAGGCCAAGTTGGCTTATGTGTTCTTATTCTCACTTTGTAAACATGCCAATAATTTTATCCACTATTCCACCCATATTTGCTTCAGCTTGAGTATGCGCTATTTTACCACCGTGTGAAATTAATTTAGGATCTGCACCAGGTAATATATTAACAAATTTACTACCAACAACTCCACTACTAGCGATTAGAGCTGAGCTATCAATTGGCAACTTTATGTCTCTGCTTATGCACATATCGATTCGTGCTATGTAGGTAGCTTTGTCAAGTGATACACCAGTTATGCTTCCGATTTCTACACCAGAGATCTTGACACTATCACCAACCCCTACACCGTTAGCATCAGTAAAAAGGCCATGTATTTTATAGCAATCCTTATAATTTCTCTTTATGTAAGATAGCTTATTAATAGCGAAGAAGACAAGAAAAATAGTGAAAATTAATACAAATGATCCAGCAATTATTTCAAGTATATTTGACCTTCGCATCTTTAATTATTAGGATTCCAGCTTTCATAGTAGTTTTTCACCTTTTGATTTGGGTAGTATGCACCTTTCGTACCTGTTAAATTAGGAGTTTTTCTTTTGTTATTATTAACTGGTACTTCATTATTAGTATAATGCAGCCATATATGCCATTCTGGAGGAATTGTTGTGGGCTCAGAAACATTACCATATATTACCCATCTTTTCCCTTTACTTGACTCATAGTAAGAATTTACGTTTTCATCCCTACCTATAAGTTTACCTTTTCTCCTTAATAAGTTTGTTACTGCATTATAAATTTTAGATAACATAAAGGTATTAAAACAAAAAGTATTATATATACTAATACTTTAACGATGTATTAACAACAGTTTAATGCAATTACCAATTCTACAAGTTATTATACCAATAATTGCATCGATGTTCTGCTTTCTTACCAGGAAACATAAGGTGTCCTGGTTTATCTCTTTTTTTACAACGGCAGCTACTTTCTTTATTTCATTAATGTTGCTAGTGAAAACATACAATGGTGAAATTATAACTTATTATCTTGGAGATTGGGCTCCTCCATACGGAATAGAGTTGAGAATCGACATATTGAACTCCTTGATTCTAACTTTGGTGAATTTTATAGCGCTGATTAGTGTGCTTTATAGCTTTCATATTAATGAAAAAGAGATTAGCAAAAACAAAATCATTGGTTTTTATTCTCTATTTTTACTGTGCTTGAGTGGATTACTTGGAATTTTAGTAACAAACGATATATTCAACCTTTATGTCTTTTTAGAAATTTCATCTCTTTCTTCTTATGTTTTAGTTTCAATGGGAAGGGATAAGAAAGCTTTAGTTGCAGCATTTGAATACCTCATTAGTGGTACTGTAGGAGCAACATTTTACTTGTTTGGCATCGGCCTTTTATACTCTATGACCGGAACGCTCAACATGTCTGACATGGCTGAAAGAATAGTACCATTATACGATAATAACATCATAAGACTTGGTACATTATTCATTTTTGTTGGTCTCTCAATCAAAATGGCACTGTTTCCACTCAGCAGATGGCTGGTTAACGCATATAGTGAAGCACCTAGCTTCATTAGCATATTTTTTTCAGGTACAGTAACCAAAGTGATGATATATGTTTTTATTAGAATCTTTTACACTGTTTTTCAGCAAAATTTTTTCTTACCACTAAGCAACGTGATGATCATCCTTGCGCTTTGTGCTGTTGTATTTGGATCAATATCTGCAATGATCGAAAAAGATATAAAAAGACTGTTTGCTCACTCCAGTATCAGTCAGATTGGCTATATAATTTTAATGCTGGGTTTAAATTCAAAAGCAGGTTTGTTTTCAGCAGTTCTTCACATAGTAAATCATAGCATGATAAAAACGTCTTTATTCATGACTGCAGGGTGTATTTCTTATAAGTTTGGTATGACAAAAATAGAAAATTTATCAGGACTAAAAAAGTCAATGCCCTATACAACACTTGCATTTACTCTACTTAGTTTCGCATTAATCGGTGTACCTTTGACAAATGGCTTTGTAAGTAAGTGGTATATGATGAAAGCAATTATCGAATCTCATGCATGGATTTCCCTTGCAGTTTTTGCTGCTGGCTCTTTTCTTGCACTAATATATATGTGGAGAATGGTTGAGAAAATATATTTTGAAAACAGTACAGCATCAAACGCTGGAATGACACTTAATGAGGTACCATTGCTTATGCTCTTTTGTCTATTATTTATGGCAATTTTAACGGTAATAACTGGGATATATAGTAGTCCAATTCGGTTGGTAATTAATAAATTTGCTTTTTGATTTTCTTATGTTTTATTGTATCTCAAAGTCTGTAAAGTTTTTGCTGTGGATAAGCTGAAGAAGATTCACTTATTATTAGTCATTAACGTAATAGCTCTGTTTTGCGTTGGCATTGTTGTGCAATATTCTTCTGCTGGAGGAAAGTGGGCTCCATTTGCAATTCACCAATTGGTCATATTCTCTTTCTTCTTTTTGCTTGCTATAGCTATGTCATTTATAGAACTAGATTTTTATTTGAAGTACGCTTATTTTTTTTATATAGCAGCAGTAATTGCGCTGTTAGCAGTAAATTTTTTTGGCTCGCACATAATGGGTGCGACGAGGTGGATAAGAATTGGTTCAATTAGCTTGCAACCATCAGAATTTGCAAAAGTAGGCTTAATACTTGCACTTGCTTGTTATTTTAATAAACAAAGTGTGTATAAAATGATGAAATTTCAAAGTTTATTTAAGCCACTTATAATTATTTTCTTACCTGTATTTCTGGTATTGAAGCAACCTAATTTAGGCACAGCTGTGATAATGTTTTTTATAGGAGCATCAATTATATTTACAGCAATAATGGAAAGATCTCATTTAATAATTTTTGGAACGCTTGGCATTTTCGCAATACCAGCTATTTGGCCTTTTTTACGCCCTTATCACAAGCAAAGGATATTATCATTTTTGGATTCGTCAGTGGATCCGCTTGGAATAGGTTACAATGCGCAGCAATCTCAGACAGCTATTGGTTCAGGAGGTTTATTTGGTAAGGGGTTTGTTAATGGGAGTCAAACTCAACTTGGATTTTTGCCAGAGAAACGCACAGATTTTGCTTTTGCTGTACTTAGTGAGGAATGGGGGTTCTTAGGTAGCATGGCTTTGATTTTACTCTATACCACATTGCTTGCTATAATATTCTCTATCGCTTACAGGTCAAAAAATTATTTTTCTAAGTTAATATCTATCGGGGTTTTCGCCTTTTTTAGTGCTCATTTCTTTATAAACATTGGAATGACAATAGGCCTTTTACCTATAATAGGTGACCCACTGCCATTTCTATCCTATGGCGGAAGCACAACTGCTGCGAGCTTGATATGTATAGGGTTGCTACTTAGTTCCGTAGCATCTACAAAGGACTTAAAGCTAAGCTTCCGATTTCATCCATAGCAAGAGCTTAGACAACTATCATTCTGCTAATAGTTAACGTCTTATTCTTCAATGAGAATCCCATTTTACGGTGCTTAAATCTATTCCCTCTTGTACCATTTCCAAAAGTGGGCTCATCTCTCTTAGCCGTCCAACATTTTTAGTAACAAGATCTGCTGCATATAGAACTTCATCTTTAGTTGTAAATCGGCCAAGGCCAAATCTAATTGATGAATGCTCAAGATCGTGGCCGTTGTTTAGTGATCTTATGACATAAGAAGGTTCAAGAGATGCGGATGTGCATG
Source organism: Wolbachia endosymbiont (group B) of Scrobipalpa ocellatella (assembly GCF_964188425.1). Taxonomy (NCBI): domain Bacteria; kingdom Pseudomonadati; phylum Pseudomonadota; class Alphaproteobacteria; order Rickettsiales; family Anaplasmataceae; genus Wolbachia; species Wolbachia endosymbiont (group B) of Scrobipalpa ocellatella. Next base: position 1,409,367 of record NZ_OZ077190.1, on the reverse strand, counting down.
CAGAACCAGAGCTTACTGCTAAATCCTTGATTGCCATGATAAGAGACTCACCCTCAACATAAGGAAAACTTAAGTTAAGGTTACCAGGAATCCTATTTTCATAGTCACCATTTAGAACAATATCAGGAAATGCCTCTTTTATTTTGTTGTACAAAATATCTCTCAACTCTTCTAATTTGCTTGCTTCTATTTCCATTTCTTCTTTAGCGATGCGTGCCGCTTCACCAAAACCAACTGCAAGGGGAGTAGGAACTGTTCCAGAGCGCATGCCTCTCTCCTGTCCACCACCACTAATTAGTGGCGTCAACCTAACACGAGGATTTTTTCTACGGACATATAATGCACCTATTCCCATAGGTCCATAAATTTTATGGCTAGAAAGGCTCATAAGATCAATGTTCATTTCATTTACGTCTATTGGAACTTTTCCAAAGCTTTGAGCAGCGTCTGTATGAAAAAATATATTATGCTTTCTACACATTGCACCAATTTCTTTGACAGGTTGCATTACTCCGATCTCATTATTTACCATCATCACTGAAATCAGAATTGTTTTATCAGTGATTGCCTCCTCAAGTTTCAACAAATCTATAATTCCGTTTTGCTTAACGGACAAATATGTAACTTTAAAGCCTTCATTTTCTAGATGTCGACAAGAATCTAAAACGCACTTATGCTCCGTGCAGACAGTTATTATATGATTCCCCTTATTCTTATAAAAATGAGCAACACCCTTGATAGCCATGTTATTTGATTCAGTTGCACCCGAGGTAAAGACGATTTCTTTGCTGTCTGCATTCACTAAATCAGCAATGTGCTTCCTTGCTTTTTCTACTGCTTCCTCAGCTTTCCAACCAAATGAATGGCTACGAGAGTGTGCATTACTAAACTCACCAAAATAAGGTATCATCACCTCCAAAACACGAGGATCTACTTTAGTAGTAGATTGATAATCGAGAAATATTGGTAATTTTATTTTAGCATTGCGTATTTTTTCCACATTCATAGTCAGATTCCAGCATAGAAGTTACTACATTTAGTAGCACTAAGGCTTAATTTTTTCAAGATATAATCTTGCCTAAACGAAAGTTGTCAGCGCTCTCTCCTACGTTATTCCAGTGCCCATGTAATGTCATTCCCTATAATCAGTGTTTAGCTAGGTCGAATACACGCTAGGAAACTCTACTCGCGCTAGTGGTTTCTTGCTGTCTATTTGTTAAGATTGGTTTATCAACTTGAGTATCAGGCTTTGACAATGCATATACAGCACTGCCAACTACTAGCGCTATAGCTGCAGTTTTAGCCACTGCTATTGGTGTAGAGGGTTTTGACTCAACTGTAACTATTCCAGTTGCAGAAAGTGCTTTCGCTATTAAAACACCTGATAATGCAGTTGCACTACCGGCAAAAAAACCTTTCGCAATTGCTGATGTGCGTTGTTTTTCCTCTTTAGTTAAATTCCTAGAAGCAGTTCTAGCATGATTTTTCACATTAACAGAGGAGCCTTCACGTTTTTTTGGCGGAGTAAATACATAACCTCTTTGAATAGCCAAAGATAAAGGTGTCACTCCATAGTTATCTTTTATATTAACATTCGCACCGTTTTCTATGAGAGAGTTTACCACGTCTACATGGCCAATTATAAGAGCTAAATGTAAAGGAGTCCATCCCTCCTTATCTTCTTGTTCATTAATCCTGATTTCATCTTTTTCCAACAGAGCATCTACTACCTCTTTATAACCATTTTCAGCAGCTAAATGTAAAGGTGTCTTTTTATCTTTTATATTAACATCTATCCCTTTTGTTACTATTAAAGCCTTTGTCAAGCTCGTATAGCCTAACTTAGCAGTTAAATGTAATAATGTGAATTCATTATCTCCAACTTCAAATTTATAATTTACATAAAAATTACTCTCTTCCCACTGTTTAAATACCTCTTCATTGCTTGCCTTTAGCTCTTCTTTTACTTTTTCAATTACGTTCCTTTTATCTAATTTATTATCACTATTAACCGTCCTTAATATTTTCCGCCACTGCTGATAATTTATTGTCATAATTTTTACCCTAATCTTAAATAATTTATTTTAATTTTTAAATAATCAAAATAAGAAATCAATATTTATTTTAAATGAGCTTATAATCGAAATTGTGGGTAGCAAATTGAATCACAATGTTCGTATAGCTGCAACCCTGAAGCTACTATCTCTCATCCACTGCAGATATTGCACGGTGCTGTCGATTTGATCGTCGTGGCGGGTTTCTGGAAACATTAAAATTTCATACTCAAAATCGCTGAGCCATATTGCTTGATGCGGCAGAAAAACCTTGCCGGATTCTATTATCGGAACAATCTGGTGGAATCGAGCGATTTTACTGTTATGCGGCACTATCTCAATAACAGGTATTGTCTTTAGCTCTTGAATCAATTGTTGACCGCTTGTTTTTGCTTCGATTAAAATTGCGTGTGGCTTCCACCTTGCAGCTAGTGATAGAACTTGTTCTTTAAGTTTTGGATACTCAAGCTTCGCACGGTATACATCGAGTAAATAAAACTTATTATTCACCTTTGTCCAGGTGGTGCAGACACTAAAACCGCTAGAATCGTTTGTTGAAACTGCAGTATCCCAGCTCTGAGTTATATGTAAGAGATTGTCAGGAAAATTTCTATAGCGTTTCAACCATTCTTGCTTAATTATACCACTTGAAAGCGGCAGAGGATTTTGTTGATATTGAGCAGCAAAAGCGTAACTCCCAAGTTCAGCCTTTATCATTTCAATTTCTCCTACATCTAGGGGATATAGCAGCTGACCTTCCTTTTTTAAGTATAAAATCCTTGAAGATGTAGCGCCTGTTGAGCTTTTGCACTCATTTGTAGTTACTTGAATAATAGGAACAGGAGAAGGGAGAATTGGTCTTTTGATTGAATAGATAATTTCCTTATTTTCAGAAATCATTGGCAAACAAACATGATGCCATATATTTTTCGGCTTGGAGAGAAGATGACCAGTTAAATCTTCCTGATGTAGTCTGTGCATTACAACAACGATAACTCCTTTTTTCCTTTCATTGAGCCTAGTTACTAAAGTCTGATCAAACCAATTTGTAGCACGTTTTCTAAACGTTTCACTCAAAGCTTGAGAGGAGCTCAGTGGATCATCTACGACGATAAAATCTCCACCTTCACCAGTCAGTGTTCCACCAACAGATGTTGCAATCCTACATCCTCTCTGCACTGTTTGAAATTTATATTTAGTGTTCTGGTCTTTGCATAGTTCTACCTCTGGAAATAGCGCTCTATACCAGCTAGACTGCATTACGCACCTGGTGTCAAGCGAATGCTTTTCGCTAAGCCGCTGAGAATAGCTTGCAACTATTATTCTTGCGGTTGGCTGATTACCAAGTATCCATGCAGGCCATGCAACACTCACGCACATAGACTTCATTGAGCGCGGAGGCATATTGAATATTATTCGCTTCACTTCACCAACACTTGCTGCTTCAAGCCTGTCTGCTATGATTTTTATATACTGATAATTGTTATACTCACATCCCGGCATCACCGTTTGAAAGCATAGTTCGATAAATTTTAAAAAGTTCATGTTAGTCTCCTATAGTGTTAGTGGAATTTACTTTATGGTGGTGTCAGCCTCTTTGGTGTCATATCAGCGTCCTTTTTCTTGTCATCCAAGTAGCCCTTTCCTTGTCATTCCAGTGCTTGACACTGGTTCACCTTATGATGGTGTTATTCAAGTAGCCTCTATCCAAGTGCCCCTTTGGTGTCATCCGAGTAGCTGACACTAATTTCTTACCAACAAAACCTAGCATAACTTTTGTGCTCAAAAGATTTCTGGATTCCAGCATCAAGTGCTGGCCTGAAGCTTTAGTTACAAGTATTAAGAAATTCACCAAATGAAGAAAAAAGGCAAAAGAATCCCCGTGTAACGAGTTTTGACCCTATAATAATGTAAATTGGCATTGTAATAATGTGCTAACGCTTATTTAAAGCGCATTTTGGCTGAATGTAGAAAAAATAAAAAAGACATGCAGCCGCTATAATTTTATGTAATCTGCCAATATATACCTGAGTTTTTTACTGAATTTTGTTGTTAAATCTGCAGAGATTAAAAACAAGGATAAATACTCTTATTGATATGATAAGGGAGTTGGGAAAATTTGTAAAGTAATCTTTTTCGTTTGTATTCCCTTATGCTTGAGATAACTCCATGTAGGTTCATGGATCTCCTTACTCTTTATTTCCATGAATTCCCTTTGAAGTTGAATATTGAAAATTAACTGGAGAATTGTGAATTACTTTGTATATGTCATAACAAGCCATGGCGCTCTCAGCAAAACCATTTAGTATCAATTTTAGTTTGCCTGGATAAGTAGCTATATCTCCGATTGCATATATTCTATCTCTACTAGTTCTAAGCGTAGCTGAATTAACAACTATGCGGCTATGTTCTAACTGTATACCCCAATTGTTTATTGGACCAAGATTCATTGACAATCCAAAAAATGGCAGCAAAAAATTAGCGGGTATTTCTTTTTCTTCCTTAGAGGCAATGTTTTTTACTATCACTGCTCTCAACTGCCCATTAACTCCTGCTAGTTCGTGTAATTGATATGGCACTACCAGTTCTATCTTTCCATCATTTTCAAGTGATTCTAATTTATTTCTAGTTTCAGGAGTGCAGCGAAATTCCTTTCTCCTATGTATCACATAAATTTTCTTCGCAACCTTAGAAAGTTCTACAGTCCAATCAGCCGCAGAATCACCTCCCCCTGCAATGACTATAGTTTTGTCCTGAAAATCAGAAATTTTATTTACACTATAAAATACAGACTTATTTTCATATTCTAATATACCACTTAAGGGTGGACGGTTAGGTTCAAACATTCCATTACCTGCAGCAATGATAACGGCTTTGCATTTTACCTCTGTACCTATGTTCGTTATGATAGTAAAGTTTTCACCTTCGTTATTTGAAATCTTTTCCACTTTTTGACTTAAATGGTAAACAGGCTCAAATGGTGAAGCTTGCTCCATTAGTCGCTCAATTAATTTTTGGGCAGTAATTACAGGATAACCAGGTATATCATATATTGGCTTTTCTGGGTAAAGAGCTGTGCATTGTCCTCCTGCTTGATCCAAAACATCTATTATATGACATCTCATATCAAGCATTCCCGCTTGAAAAGCAGTGAATATTGCAACAGGCCCTGCACCTATTATTACGATATCGGTTTCCATATTCAGATGGTGATCTATTTATAGATATTAGCTTTCTTTGCTAACAAGGTCAATTTACAAAGGGATGTATTTTTAAAAGATGTGGCTAGATTAGATAAGATTTCCAGCGTTATGAACCACATAGTCCAAATAAACTCTAAAAATCAGCTATCATAGTGAGATGCTGTGCGGACGGAATGGGATTCGAACCCATGGTACGCTCATCACGTACGTCAGTTTTCAAGACTGGTGCCTTAAACCGCTCGGCCATCCGTCCATTTCTTTTCTATCACAATATTTGATTTTAAGCAATCTATAAAAGCTTTACTTGCCCACGCAAAAGTTGCTAAATATACTGTCCAATATTTCCTCAACATTAATAATTCCAATCACTGCACCAAATTCAAATGCAGCAAGCCTCAAGTCTTCAGACATCAACTCAATTGGATTATCGATATTAAAACGCTGTAAATGTTCCAGTGCTTTCTGCATGTGATTCCTATGTCTTTGCCGAGTAATCACAGGAGTGTCTCTATCATGCCCAAATTTTTCCTTTGCCTTCTCTTTTATGAGAGAGATCAATTTGTTTGTACCTATTTCCTTTAGAATAGAAATGGGTAAAAGATCTATGCCATTAATTTTTATATTGTGATTATTGATAACATCGTCAGCTTTGCTCAATACATAAATAGTATCGCTATTTACAACGTTGCAATTGATATTATGACGCTGTTCAAAAGGAAATAGTTCTATTCTTAAATCAGCTTCAAAAGACCTTTTTTTCGCTCGACTTATACCTTCTGATTCTATTGGATCTGAACTCTCACGAATTCCAGCAGTATCAGAGAGAATGATTGGGTATCCGCCAATGTCAATATGAGCTTCAAGTATATCTCTTGTTGTGCCTGCATATTCAGAAACAATAGCAATATCACGCTTGGCTAAGAAATTAAACAGAGTTGATTTACCGACATTTGGTTCACCAGTTATTACAATATGTAAACCCTCACGCAACCTTTCGCCCCGTCTATTATCATTTAAATGCTCTTGTATCAACTGCACGAGAGATTGCACTTCATTATTAATTTTTTCCAATTCACTTTTTTCTGCCCAAATGTCCTCTGGAAAGTCTATATATGCTTCGATTTTGGATTGTATCGTTATTAATCTTTGCCTCCAATTGCTGTATAGTCTCTCCAATTCTCCTGATATCTGCTTAATCGCTTGTTTAGCTTGCATTTTCGTTTCAGCATCAATTAAGTCTGCAATTCCTTCTATTTGCGTTAAGTCAAATTTACCATTTAGAAAAGCCCTAAGTGAGAATTCTCCAGGCCTGGCCATAACGAAAATTTTTGATAATTTCTCCAAGATGATTTTTATGACGGCCTTGCTTCCATGCACTTGTAACTCTATAACATCCTCGCCAGTGAAACTGTTTGGAGCAGGGAAATAGATGATTATTCCATTATCTATCAATTGATTGGAATCATCATATAGATCAACTAAAGTAGCAAATCTTGGTTTGATTTTTTTCTTAATATGAAAATGATTTAAAGCTTTAAGGGTGTAGTTGCCTGAAATTCTGATTACTGCAACTCCTGACTTACCAAATACGGTCGACAAAGCAAAAATAGTTTCATTTGTGTTTGTCATTATTTATATAAACTACTTAGCAATTTAAGAAATCGAAATACCTAATCTAAAAAATTTTTGCTTATATTACTTATTCATATTAATGCAGTATTAGTAAATATATTGTATAGAAAAACTACAAAAGTCATCCAGATGAAAATATTTATTTTGAAAACTGATAATATGATTTATAATGACTGACACAAGTTTTAAATATTATGCTCAAGAAATTAGCTTGGTATTGGTCTTCTGTAGAGTTAATTAAAGGGTTTGTTATTACATTAAAATATATGTTCAAACCAAAGGTTACTTTGAGGTATCCTATGGAGAAGGGCCCTTTAAGTCCAAGGTTTCGTGGTGAGCATGCGCTGCGTAGGTATCCAAATGGTGAAGAACGATGCATAGCTTGTAAGTTATGCGAAGTTATCTGCCCTGCTCAAGCAATAGTTATTGAAGCAGAGGAAAGAGAAGACGGTAGTCGCCGCACCACACGCTATGATATTGACATGACAAAATGCATATATTGCGGACTTTGCCAAGAAGCATGTCCAGTTGATGCAATTGTGGAGGGTCCTAACTTTGAATTTGCTACTGAAACAAGAGAGGAGCTAATGTACAATAAAGAAAAGCTATTGCGTAATGGTGAAGTTTGGGAAGAAGCAATTGCACTCAGGTTAAAAAAGAATAGGCCGTATTATTAACTAGGTATGTCAACAATTAAAATTTCTTACAGCAAGTATGTAATAGATCTCTTGTACAACTGTTATTTAACTGAAAGATCAGTAGCTCACCTTTTGGTGTCATTCCAGCGCGTGGCGCTGGAATCTAGAAAAGAAAGAAACATGGATCCCAGTGTCAAGCACTGGGATGATAAAAGGTCTAATGAATGATAAAAGTTACCTTTTTAGCCGAACAAAAAGTAAAAGAATACAGTGGTAGAGTCACTGGCTTTGATATATTACAACCGGATGCTTTGAGAGAAGCAATTGCCTTTAAGGTAAATGGTGAGTTGTATGATCTCTCACGTGAAATTGAATCTGATACAGAGATAGAGGTAATACAACTGAGTGACGAAGCGGGTTTAGATATAATAAGGCATGATGCTGCTCATATAATGGCGCAGGCAGTAAAAGAGCTCTTTCCTAATACTCAGATTACTATCGGGCCAACAATTCAAGATGGTTTCTACTATGATTTTGCTACAGATCGTACCTTTACCACGGACGATCTTGCTGCAATAGAAAAAAAAATGAAGGAAATTATAAAAAGTAACCACAGATTCGTCCGAGAAGTTTGGACTCGTAAGCAGGCAATTGATTTCTTTAGTGATATAGGTGAAAGATACAAGGTTGATATTGTCTCATCAATACCAGAAAACGAAAACCTAACTGTTTATAAACAAGGCAACTTTGTAGACCTATGTCGTGGTCCGCACTCACCATCAACTGGCAGAGTTAAAGCGTTTAAACTTATGAAAGTAGCAGGTGCATACTGGCGTGGCGATTCTAAGGGCCCAATGTTGCAAAGAATATATGGCACCGCGTGGAGAAATAAGGATGAATTAAATACTTATCTTAAACGTCTGGAGGAAGCAGAAAAACGCGACCACCGCAAAATTGCTAAGGATATGGACTTATTTCACATTCAAGAGGAAGCTGTTGGGCAGATTTTTTGGCATGAACAGGGATATACTTTATATAATGTTCTTGAGTCTTACATCAGAAAAAAGTTAATGAACAATGGCTACTTTGAGGTGAAAACCCCTATTTTAGTAAGCAAAGAGCTGTGGGAAAAATCGGGACATTGGGATAAGTTTCGTGAAAATATGTTCATTATTGATGAATCTGAAAGTAAAAAGCTAGCAATAAAACCCATGAATTGCCCTTGTCATGTGCAGATTTTTAATTCTCACATCAGAAGCTATCGTGATTTACCGATACGTATGGCAGAGTTTGGCACATGCCATAGAAATGAAAGCTCAGGCTCATTGCATGGACTGATGCGAGTGCGTGGTTTTACGCAAGACGATGCACATATTTTTTGTATGGAAAAACAAGTGAATTCTGAAACTGTAAAGTTTTGTGACCTTTTAAAAGAAGTATATTCAGAACTTGGGTTCAATGAAATTTCTGTGAAATTTTCAGACCGTCCAGATACTAGATCAGGTAATGATGAAGTGTGGGATAGAGCTGAAAGAGCACTGCTTGAAGCAGTTAAAGAAGCAGGGCTTAGTTATGAACTTAATCCTGGTGAAGGTGCATTTTATGGTCCAAAGTTAGAGTTTATTTTGAAAGATGCAATAGGTAGAAATTGGCAATGTGGAACGTTGCAAGTTGATTTTATTTTACCGGAGCGGCTTGGAGCTTTTTATATAGGAACAGACGGGCACAAGCATCACCCTGTCATGTTACATAGGGCAATTCTTGGAACTTTTGAGCGTTTTATTGGAATTTTAATAGAAAATTATGCAGGAAAATTTCCAGTTTGGCTTGCTCCAACACAGCTTGCTATTCTGACCATTACAAATGAGTCTGACGGTTATGCTACAGAAATCAGCAACGTTTTAAAAGAACAAGGTGTGAGAATCAAAACTGATTTGACCAATGAAAAAATTAGCTATAAGATACGTTTGCATAGTTCAAGTAAGGTACCTATATTATGGATCATAGGCAAAAATGAAGTTACAAATAAAACTGTGTCAGTGAGAAATTTAGGATCGGAAAAACAGGAGTCTTTTTCTTTGGAGAATGCTACTGAATTGCTGTTAAAGATTATTAATTTGAATTAATGGAGCTAAAATTTGCAAGTCAAAAAGAACAATAAAAACAGAATTAATGAACTCATCACAGCTAAGGAGGTACGCTTAGTTGATCATAGTGGTGAAATGGTCGGAATTGTTCCAATAGAAAAAGCTTTGGAAGTTGCACAAAGTGTTAATTTAGACTTGGTAGAAATCGCACCTGATTCAACTCCTCCAGTATGTAAAATTCTGGACTATAGCAAACAAAAGTATGATATAAAAAAGAAGGCAAGTGAAGCAAAAAAGAAACAAAAAACATTAACTATAAAAGAAATTAAACTGGGTCCTAATATTGGTGATCACGACTACGAAACAAAATTGCGTCAAGCAAGGGATTTTCTTGTGCATGGACATAGAATTAAAGTCACAATGAGATTTAGAGGGAGAGAGCTTGTAAACACTGAAGTTGGACTGAAAAAATTAGAACGGCTAATTAGAGACGCTGAAGATATTGCAAAAGTAGAATTAGCACCTAAAAGGGAAGGAAATCAATATTCTTTAACTTTAGCTGCTAAGTAGTAAAATCATTTAAAAGTATAAGTTAAGTTACTATCCTCTCTTCAATTATATGACGAAAATGTCTGATTAATCCTTGAACTGGCCAAGCTGCAGCATCGCCAAGTGCACAAATTGTATGCCCTTCTATTTGAGTTGTAAGGTCAAGTAGCTTATCTACTTCACCAGGTTTAATATTTCCTGCTACCATTCTTCTCATAATCCTCCACATCCATCCAGTGCCTTCACGGCATGGTGTACATTGTCCGCAGGACTCATGCATATAGAAATGTGATAATCTTTCTATTGCAGCTATTATGTCAGTTGATTTATCCATCACTATTACAGCAGCAGTACCAAGCCCTGATTGTGCAGCCCTTAATGAATCAAAATCCATTTCAATAGTATCACATATAGATTTTGGAATTAGTGGGACTGAAGACCCACCAGGTATTACAGCAAGTAAATTATCCCAACCTCCTCTCACTCCACCTGCGTATTTTTCAATTAATTCACGCAGTGAAATTCCGAGCTCTTCTTCAACATTACATGGATTATTTACATGCCCTGAAATGCAAAAGACCTTAGTGCCAGTATTATTTGGTTTACCAAGAGATGCAAACCACTCTCCTCCGCGATTTAGAATATCTGGAACCATGGCTATAGTTTCAACATTGTTTATTGTAGTTGGACAACCAAAAAGTCCAACACCTGCAGGAAATGGAGGTTTCATGCGAGGAAAGCCCTTTTTTCCTTCAATGGATTCGAGTTGAGCTGTTTCTTCCCCACATATGTAAGCTCCTGCACCCCTATGGATAAACACATCAAGATCATAACCTGATTTGCAGGCATTTTTTCCAATTAAGTTTTCTTTATAGGCTTCCTCAAGTGCCTTTTTTAGAACTAAATATTCATTATAAAATTCACCCCTGATATAAATATATGCAACTGATGCGCTGATCGCTCTGCCAGCTAGAAGAATTCCCTCAAGTAACTTATGTGGCTCATATCGTAATATATCTCTATCTTTACACGTACCAGGTTCTGACTCATCTGCATTGACTACTAAATACGCTTTTAAAGGATTTTTAGGCATAAAGCTCCACTTAAGGCCAGTAGAAAATCCTGCACCCCCTCGACCTCTCAAGCCAGATTTCTTTACTTCATCAATGATTTTTTCTGATCCTAAATCCAGTAATTCCTTTGTTTTTTGCCAACTACCACGTTTTTTTGCACCTTCAAGTAGTGGTGTTTCTTTACCATTTAAGTTTATGAATATTTTATCCTGTTCTTTTAGCATGCTTTTAAGATTCTAAGTGATCCCGACGCGATTCGAACGCGTGACCCACTGATTAAAAGTCAGTTGCTCTACCGGCTGAGCTACGGGATCATTTTATTTTTCAGCTACACTAAACAGTAATATAGTTTTTATCCGTTTTAATCAAACTAAAATTTTCATGTGTGGTTAAATAAATTACATAATGTACTGCATTAGTGATAATTTAATTAAAAATTTTTGAAGGAAAACTTCTTGTTAATTCAAAGATTCATTTTGGTAAAGCTGACGTACAACTCTAAAAAGATAGAGAATTATACATAAATGCAGAATTTGTGCACTATTTAGCAATAGCCTCACAAATAAATATTTCTTGCATTTCAGCGTGAGTGATTTATGCTTTAAGCAAGAATTGGGGGCATAGCTCAGCTGGTAGAGCATCTGTTTTGCACGCAGAAGGTCAGCGGTTCGATCCCGCTTGCCTCCACCAATATAGGTTCTAGCGTATCATAAAGTCAGCTTATTTTAATCTAGGAGTGTTTTATACTAGTTTCCTAAAAAATCCCTCTTTCTGTAACTTTTCTTTATGCAAGTAATGTGTGTTATTATAATTCTGATATATACTAACTTAACAATAAATTAATCAATAAATGTTAGAATAGCTATAATTAAATTGATTTGGTAATACCTATGAGTGGAAAAAAACATGTTTTTAAAATGGTGCCTGGAGAGAAGTTATCAAACAACACTTTTTCTTACATCTCTTGGCCTGACTTTGATCGTTTACAATCTGTTAAAAAAGTTAAGCTTATATCACTGGAAAAAGGAGATGAAGTGATAGAATTACCCATAGTATTCTGCACCTTCTCAGCGGATTTTACAGATTGCGTAAGGGAAGAGAAAAATATTCTAACAAATCAAGTCATAGCAAATAAATACGTTGATTTCAGAACAAGTAGTTATGCATTTGTATATTATGATGATGTATTAGTAAAACTATCAATGAAATTACCTTGTGTTTTAACCAAAGATTGCATAGATCAGTTCCTAACAGTTGTTAAATCTGAGATATTGGAATACAACTATTTAACATTGGAAGAGTCAGATACTAGCGATAATAAATATTATTTCTCAGATGATCAAGGAAATATTATTGACTCACCTGACAATGATAGCCTCCAATATCTTGCACAGGACGCCAAGAAAGAAGTAATAGAAATAACAAAAGATATATTACCTAAAATATCAGAGAATATAATACTATCAAAGGCATTTGTCGAAATTTTTGTTGAGAAACTAACGGAAAGTCAATTAAAGACTTTTGCCAATTCTCTTAGTAACGAGCAACTGCAAGTTCTTGCACAAAATCTAACAGATGGGCAGCTGCAAAAAATAATTCCTGAACTAAATTCAAACCAGTTGCAGGCTTTAGCAGAGAACTTAACAGACAACCAATTCCTAGCTTTAGTGGATCATCTAACCAATCATCAATTACAAGCCCTTACTCACACATTGGATTCAAAAAAGTTAGGAATAATAGTCCCCTTATTAAATAAGGATCAGGTTGCAAACTTAGTAAAAGACTTTAACCTAGATCAAGTAAAAGAAATTTTCCCTCACTTGAAAATGGATCAGTTTCAGGAAGTTATTAATACAATGAGCAATGATCAGTTTGTAGAATTAATAAAAGATGCAGATGAGAAAGCTTTCAACACTCTTTTACATCAAGCATTAAAAGATCGACTTCCAACTCTAGTAAAAATGTTAGAAGGAGATAGGTTACATAATTTAATTAATAAACTAGACCACGATAAACTTGCAATAGTAGCTCGAGATTTAACTGATTCTAATAAGATTCAGATTATCATTAAGTCTTTAGCTGACAACCCAGACAAACTTCAAGCTTTTGCTCATAGTATGTCTAATGAGCAGTTTAAAGAACTTTTGGATAACGTAGATGCAGAAGAGCTTAAAGACATCATTCACAAACTGCCTCACGAGAAAGTCATGTCTGTGATTGGTGATCTTAGCAGTAAAGATCAGTCCAATGCTATTATTGATGCATTGAAAGAGAAACTTGAAGAACAGAATAAACATAACGAGGAAATCAAGGAGATGCTCAAGCAAATCAAGGATGATATGCCAGAAATTGGACAGGCCCCAGACTTCACAATAGTAGACATTAATAATGACTCACTGTTATTTGTATAGTAGTGATTTATAAAGATAAGTAGTTTTTTTATAGGAGGTAACTATTATGAGTAAAAGTACAAAATTATATTCTAGTGAAGGAGTTGAATTAAATAGTACATTACAACTTCAGAAGCCGGCGTTTAATAAACCAGATTTTGTAACACCAGAAATAAAGAAGATTACTACTAAAAGCAAACCGGATGGGATTGATATAACCAAGGTCATGAAAGAAGAAGAGATTAATGCTATACCGGCAATCACGATAAGCGTTAAGAATCTTAAAAATTTTTATGATGGTCTGATGAAAAGTATTAATAAATATAACGGCGATATAAGTGAGGCGATTACAAATGGCGTAGTAACACCACTGTCATTAACTATAGAAAACATAGGCGCAAAGACAAGCGAGATAGACGATAAACTTAAAGATCTTCAGACTAGACTTGATGATATACCAGAGATTGGAGGAGCTCCTGCATTTACTGGCGAAGAGAACGGATTGCTTTAATAAAAAAGGTAGCAGCTTGCTAGCAGGCTGTTACCTCTTTTCACATACCATTTCAATGTAGCTGAGTTGATTTTAAAATTTTATAGGAGTTAGCATGAATAATAGTAAACAAGAAAGCGAAAATAACTTTGAAGCAATAAACCAAATGAGCGATTTCAACTTTAAAGAAATAGACAATATAGAAGTTGAAGTTAAGCCCACAAACTTTGAGGACATTGAAGATAAAATTGCAACAATTCATTACGTCTATCAAGTTATGGATAAGTTAGTCTGCGATTTAAACGAGAAGTTTGTTTCGGGCTTGCGTGTCTCAATTATGGAGAACATAGCACAACTTAGAGGAGAGTTTATTGATATGAACCAACACTTGGCCGAAGGTTTATCTCATTTGAATAAGTTAATTCAGCAGGATGGATTTATTGATAATAATCAAAACTATAGAACATGGGCAGAAGAACTTGATCACCTAAGGGGCGAAGTTGAAGGATTAAAAGCAGCAATAATTGACCATAATGACGTAGAATGGGAAGCACCAACTCACTCTGATATATTGTGGTAGTTAGGAAAGTAACAGCTTGCTAGCAGGCTGTTGCTTTCTTTCACATACCATTTCAATACAACTGAATTAGGAAATCTATTTTAGGACTTTCGGCTTATAGTTCTCATCATGTTTTGCAAACACCGTATCTGCAAGAAAGGTACCATTATCAAACATTTTACCTTGTACAACAACACCACTTTTTTCTGAAAACATTGGTGGAAGTATTCCCTGATATTTCACCATAACGCTCTTATTAAAATCTGTCATCTGAAAAATTACTTCGCTTTCGCTCCGTATCACGCTATTTTCAACAATCATTCCACCAACACGGATTGGCTTTTGATTATTTGGTAAAACTATTGCCTCACTTACTGTATAGAAAAATGAGATATTTTCTTTGAGCGTTGTTAAAATAAAAAAAACTGCACAACTTAAAAAGCAGAAAATTCCTGAAGTTATAAGTAATCGCTTATGTTTCTTCTTCATTATTATCTTTCAGGCTTTCTAGAATTTTTTTACTTTTAGTATAGCAAGAAACGGTAAAAATCAAATTTCCACCAATCAGTATGAAACTAATAAGGTAAGCAAAAATTACATATGTATTCATAATGCACTGCCAATAAATAACTCACCTGCATCAAAATAAATTAAGCTTCCATCCTTTTGCTGCAACACCAATTTACCACTTTTATCTATATCAGCAAAAATTCCTTCATACAATTTGTCAGCTAACTTTACACTGATTTGCTCATTCATTTTGAATGCTTTTTTTAACCACATTTCTCTTATAGCATAAAACCCATCAAATAGCCATTGCTTTCTTAGCTTATTAAAATTTATTATTAATTCCTTTAACAGATCCATGTTAGACACAGATTCACCGTAATTGCTAATGCACGTTGTGCCTGGAAGTGGCGCATGATTGACATTAATTCCAATTCCTATAATGAGCCAATTTGAATTGGATTTTTTTTCAACCAATATTCCGCTTATTTTCTTGCCATCGATTAGAATGTCATTTGGCCATTTATGTTGAAGATTGAGATCGTTTATGAATTGATCTCTTGTCATCCCAGTGCTTTGACACTGGGATCCAGAAGAAAAAGTATGGATTCCAGTGTCACGCACTGGAATGACACCGCAGTGGGTTTGATTATTCAAGAAATTTAACGATAATAAAGTATTTCCAACAGCAAGAGCAGTCACAAAAGTCAATTCTGTCAATTTGCTGACATCCTTTTCTTGGTTAATTATCAAACTCGCATAGAGATTACCCTCTGGAGAAATCCAGCTTTTTCCAGTGCGTCCCCTGCCTTCTGTTTGTTTATCAGCAATAATGACAGTTTCATTTGATATCCCTTTCTCAATTAAACCCAATGCTTCTTTATTAGTACTTGGAACTTCTTTGTAATGATAAATACGAAAACCTTCAAGGATCACCTTGTCAGCCCTTTAGTTTAATGAGTGAGTCAAGATCTTCTACATACAAGAAAAGAACGAGATTGATCAGTGAAGCCACTGAAGTGATAATGAATAGACTCTTAGAATAAGCAACCTTATTACCACTAGCTTTATCAAAATACATAACTTTCATGATATTTAAATAATAGTAGCATGATATCACACTCGATATTACAAGGATCAAAGACAGGCTGATAAAGCCAGAATTTATTAAACTTTTGAATATAAAAAATTTAGCGATAAAACCTGCAAGTGGAGGTATTCCCGACATCGAGAGTAATAGTATAGAAAGATGGAATGCTAAAATTGGTTGCTTTTTTCCTATACCAGATAAATTTGCAATATCACAATCATCATCGTCAATTTGTACGAGATATGAGAATAGCCCTATGCTTGTGATGATATATATCACCAGATACATTAAGGCACTATCTGTTCCTGCTTGTGTAAAAATAGAAAGTGAAGCAAATATAAAACCAATGTGACCAATTGAACTGTAAGCAAGCAGCCTTTTTAAGTTTTGCTGACGCAAAGCCCCAAAAGCTGAGATAAGCACAGACAATGCTGAAACGTATAAGAAAATAGGCTGAACATAACTTTTTACATTTACTAACTCTTCATTCATCAATCGAATTAAAAATGTTACAAGTGCAGCTTTTGGGGCCGTAGAAAAAAACGCAGTTACTATGGTAGGTGCACCTTGATAAACATCTGGAGCCCACATATGAAAAGGAACAATAGCAAGCTTGAAACACAAACCAATTAGAACAAAGACTAACCCAAAGACTATTCCATAAGTTATCTGATGGTTTTGCAAGAATGAACCGAGCTCAGAGAAATTGACTTGTCCTGTATATCCATAAAGCAGCGACATTCCATATAGCATAATGCAGGAAGATAGTGCACTGAGTGTAAAATATTTCACTCCCGCTTCACATGAATAAATCGAATCTTTATTAAAGCTCGCAAGAACATACAAAGATATACTCATCAACTCAAAAGCTAAATAAAAAGAGATCAGACTATTTGCTGAAACCAAAGTTATCATGCCAAACAGTGCAAAAAGAATCAGTATTGAAAATTCATATTTATAGTCATATTTTGATAAATTCAGCATCAAAAGTATTAAAATTCCTGTGCTGAGAATTAACCCTTGGGCTGACCTGATGTATAAATTGAGTTTTAACAACGAATTAAAGAGAAAAATTTCATTGTTTTCTGCCGAAAGAATTAAAATAATTAAAGTTACCACTGTGCAGCCAAGTGCTAATAAGTTGATAGTTCTGCGGTTAAATATAATCCCAAGCAGTAGCAACACTAACGAGGAGATAATAGAGAACATTTCCGGCAATATCTGTATATAATTCATAGCGCATTATATTTGACTAACAAATTTGCCATACATGGCTTCAAATAATTCAGTGCAAGGGTTGGGTAAAATCCAAGCAAAATAACAAACACTGCAAGCAGAATTAAGACAGAAAATTCTATGCTATCCAAACGGTTATTTAATAATTTAGAATAGCTAACCCCCCATATTATTTGCTTACATAAATTCAGCATATAAACTGCGCTTAAAATAGTGCCAAGTGCGATAAATCCTGTAAAAAACCCTATGCTCTTAAACATCCCAACCATAGCCAAAAACTCACCTGCGAACCCAGATGTTCCAGGTAGCCCTATTGAAGCCATTGAAAATAAAATGAACATAAAACCAAATTTTGGCATTGTGTTTACTATGCCAAAATATTTTGCAATCTCCAAAGTTCCAGTTCGAGTATATAGCATTCCAACACATAAAAATAAAGCAGCAGAAATAAGGCCATGACTAATCATTTGAAATATGCTACCCAGTACTCCTTCCTCACAAAATGAAAAGAGGCCAGCAGTAACGATCCCCATATGTGCTATTGAAGAATAAGCTATTAACTTCTTTATATCATCTTGAGCAAACGCAACTAGAGAAGCATATATCACCGCAATAATGCTCAGCACAACAACGAAATTTGAAAAATACAAACTTGCCTGAGGAAGCATTGGAATAGAAAACCTTAAAAATCCATATCCCCCCATTTTAATAAGCAAGCCAGCTAAAATCACAGATCCAGAAGTTGGTGATTGCACATGCGCATCAGGAAGCCAAGTGTGAAATGGAAACATAGGTACTTTTATTGCAAAAGAAATAAAAAATGTAATCCACAGCAATGACTGCACTTCAAGATCAAGGCTTGGCACTAATGTAGCTAATTTTTGTATATTAAACGTCCCAAAAGTACTATAGATATACACCAATCCAAGCAGAAATAATAATGAGCCAGTTAATGTATAAAGAAATAACTTAAACGTCGCATATATCCTTTGCTTCCCTCCCCAAATGCCAATAATAAAGAACATTGGTATTAAAACAGCTTCAAAAAACACATAAAAGCTTATAGCATTCAGTGAAACGAAAAAACCGACTACAAAACTCTCAAGCAGTAGAAATAATGCCATATAGCCTTTTAGGGTCGTATAACTCATTTTGCAGTTATAGAGTATACAAATTACAAACAAGAAAGTTGTAAGCAGAAGGAAAAGCAACGATATACCATCTATCCCTATTCCTACATTCTTGATTGGATAGCTGACAAACTGAAAGTCCGCATTGTTATAATCAAATTCTATACAAGCTACAATGCTAAGCAAAAATGGAAGTATAGCAAAAAATAGGGCAAGGAATTTTAGGTGTATAGATTGATGATTAATCCTGATCGAGGATAAAATCAACGCTCCTATCAGTGGAAGCAAGAATATACTAAGTAACAACACCTTCTATTTAATTCCAATAATATATAAAGCACCGATTATTAAAGTAACAAACATAATAAATGCATAATCAAATATATAACCAGTTTGTAACTTTATAGAACTTTTTGAACATTCATTAACCAACCTTACAACACCATTTGGTCCAAATGAATCAATAGCCTTAACATCAAACTTCCATAGAAGCCTAGATATAAACCTTATCGGTGCAATTATAACAAACTCATACACCTCATCAAAGTACCATTTATTCTGCAAAAACTTAAGTAAAAATTTACTCTTAATTTGCCTAATTACTTGATATTGGTAAATTAGGCACGCAAGTGCTATTCCACTTAGGCTTGCTAAGGTTGGCAGTAGTTTTATAAAGAAATTATGAACTCCATGCTCATCAATCATCACTAAACTTGATTTCCAAAACGCATTACTAGTTATGTTCAAAATATTTGCTCCCCATATTCCAGAAAATACTGATCCAAAAGCGAGTATCAGTAATGGTATAAGCATAATCTTTGGTGCCTCATGTATATTAATTTTACTTTGTTTTTGGCTGTGGAACACAAGAAGCAATAACCTCCAAGAGTAAAACGCTGTGAAGAATGCAACAACTAAGCTTATTACAAAAGCAAAGCTATCCGTGCTATAAGCATGTTCAATTATCAAATCCTTTGAGTAAAAACCTGCAAATGGAAATATTCCAGAAAGCGCAAGAGATCCAATCCACATGAGAGTATAAGTGCAAGGGATTTTCTTCCAGCAATTTCCCATTTTCTGAATGTTTTGCTCATGATGCATTGCATGAATCACATTGCCAGCACCAAGAAATAGTAGAGCTTTAAAAAAAGCGTGTGTCATTAAATGAAAAATAGCAACATTGTAAGCAGAAAGCCCACATGCCATGAACATATAACCAAGTTGACTGCAGGTTGAATAAGCAATTATTTTTTTTATATCGTTCTGAGTAATCGCAACCGTAGCTGCAAAGAAAGCAGTAAGTGCCCCAACAATAACTATTAATTCTCGTGCCACATTTGATAGCTCAAATAATGGAGAACATTTTGCTACTAAAAATATACCTGCTGTTACCATCGTTGCTGCGTGAATGAGTGCAGAAACAGGGGTTGGCCCTTCCATTGCATCTGGCAACCAAACATGTAAACCAAGCTGTGCAGATTTACCCATACAGCCAATAAAAAGTAATATGCATATTATATGAGTTACTTTGAATTCACAGCAGAATGCCCTAATGTTCTGCGTGCCAAGAAGATCAGTTGTGTCAAAAACTTCAGTAAAATTCAAAGAGTGAAATGTATAATAAATAAGAAAGGTTCCAATCAATAGTGCAAAGTCTCCTACCCTATTCACAACAAATGCTTTAATTGCTGCATTATTTGCAGAATATTTTTGGAACCAAAATCCTATGAGTAAATAAGAACATAGGCCAACCCCTTCCCAGCCAAAAAAAAGCTGCACGAAATTATCGCTTACAACCAGCACAATCATGCAAAACGTAAATAGCGATAGGTAAGAAAAAAACCTCGACTTCCCCTTATCATGCTCCATATAACCGATAGAGTAGAGATGTACTACCAGTGAAACGGTGGTAATAACAATAAGCATTAAGGATGAGAGAGCATCCACACTAATTGCCCAATTTACTTTTAATACACTTAATGAAAATAAAGGAAATAAACTCAAGTGATAATTTTCAGAGAAGGTGAGAAAAACATACCAAGATAAAACTGCAGATATTCCAATCCCTGCCGTTGTAACTAACTGACTAAAAACACCTCTTCTAAAAAGTGCTGCAAACAGCGAACCAAAGAGTGGCAAAAATACTATTAATTTCAGTATATCCATCATTCTTTCATTAAATTTGCTTGTTCAACATCTATATTGCCACGGCTTCTATAATATACAACCAATATTGCAAGCCCAACTCCTGACTCTGCTGCCGCAACAGTCAACACAAACATCACAAAAATTTGCCCAACTATATCATTCATAAAGGCAGAAAAAGCAACTAAGTTGATATTAATTGCCAGCAATAATATTTCTATTGATAACAATATATTGATTATGCTCTTACGGTTGATGAAAATACCGCACACTCCAATAGTGAACAAAACAGCAGCAACTATCAAAAAGTGATTTAATCCTATTTCCATTCTACTCCTTTTCCAAATTTAGCCTTAACTAATTTTACAGATGAAGATTGTGTCAATTGCTTTAATACATTCTGTTTTTTAACTCCTTTTTTCTTGTCCTGCAAAGTAAGAGCAATTGCACCGACAATTGCAACAAGCAGCAGAATACCAGAAAGATGAAAAGCGTACATGTAGTCGGTATACAGCAAATTACCAATAGCTTTCACATTATTGGTATTATAGTTTATAACATTGCTTATATTCGGTGCTGAGCTGCGGATTACAAAGCTGATGACTAGAAAAAACACAACACACAACATAGCACCAAGAGTGCAATGCTTTGCAAAACCCTGGCGCAACCTTATGTAGTCAATATCGAGCATCATAACTACAAAGAGGAACAACACCGCAACCGCACCGATGTATACTATCATCACCATCATAGCAATGAACTCAGCTCCAAGGAGAATGAAAAGAACTACAGAGTTAACGAAGGTGAAAATTAAAAATAATACTGCATGCACAGGATTTCTTACACTAATTACGCATACAGCAGATAAAATGCTGAGAATTGCAAAAAAATAAAAGAAAAAAGGCATCGATACTTTAACTGCAACAATAGTTACTAACTTAAGGTAATTGTTGCTGTAAAGTCAATACTATATTAAAGATTTGAAAATATCGTACTACAAGCTTCAACTCCTCAGTAATGCAATAAACACTCTTGACAATCTTGATTTATTAATATATAATGTATGTATATTAATAGTCAGCGGTAGCTCAAAATGTACAACATATTTGGTTACTTCAAAAGCAACAATAGTTCTAACGCACAAAATAGCAGATTAAATGGAGAAGGTTATCAATACACCACAAGAGACTATATGACAATTTACTTTAATAACACATTAGCAAGTTTCAGTAGATCATTGATAGAATTTAAAGAAAAAGCATATGGTTTTATATATGATATTGGAGCTTGGTTGAAAGCAACATATGAAAATTTCACTGAACGAGCTGAAATTCATAACTTCTATGTTCCAGAAAAACTTCCTATTAAAGCTGAGGAAATAAAGATGAAGGAACTGAATCGTAAGCCTAAGCCATTTCAAACTCCACCTATTCATCAAACAAGCAGAAGTTTTGATGCCAATATCTCAAATCAAGTTGTTGTTACTCACCATACACTTGAAGCTACCCCAACAAGATAGATCTACGCTTAAATATCTAGTACTTGAATGAGTTGAATGTTATGTTCAATAAGACCTTTACAATATTTGGATCATAGGTTTAACTTTATAAAGTTATAATCTATAGAGCTTCAATGAACGATTATCTCTCACTGTTAAATCCAGAACAGCAATTAGCTGTAACTAACATAAATGGGCCAGTTTTGATACTGGCAGGAGCCGGAACCGGAAAAACAAGAACGATTACTTCAAGAATAGCACACATAATTAGAAACGGTCACGCTTATTCTGATGAGATATTAGCAGTTACATTTACAAATAAAGCAGCAAATGAGATGGTATCAAGGGTACTTGAGCTAACGGGCACAAACATACCATGGCTTGGCACTTTCCATGCAATTGCAGCAAAAATTTTGCGCATGCACGCAGAAATTGTGGGCTTAAACCCCAATTTTACAATCATTGGTGTGGATGACCAATTACAGGTAATAAAAAATATTATCAATGAAATAAATCCTGATTACCTATCAGAAAAATATAAGACCATTATGAATATTATTCAGCAATGGAAAGAGAAGTGCTTATTGCCGTCTGAAGTGGAAGATGTTCAATCATTTAGGCCAGTTTACGTAACTGCACTTAAAGTCTATTACCAGTATCAGGAAAGGTTAAAATTCCTTAACTCTGTTGATTTTGGTGACTTATTGTTATATAACATACAACTTTTTAATAAAAAGACCGAGGTTCTGTCCTACTACCAAAACAAGTTTAAGTATGTCATGGTAGATGAGTATCAAGATACAAATGCAATACAATATCTTTGGCTAAAATACCTTGCAAAAGAGCATTCAAATATTTGCTGTGTAGGAGATGATGACCAGTCGATATACAGTTGGCGTGGTGCAGAAGTTGAAAATATTTTGAAATTTTCCGATGATTTTAAAAATGCAAAAACCGTTAAACTGGAGTGTAACTACAGGTCAACATCCCACATAATTGCAACTGCATCATATGTGATCAATCACAATAAGACTCGCTTAGAAAAAAAATTGTGGACAACAAACATTGAAGGCGAAAAGGTAAATCTAATCAAATTGTGGGACGGAAAGGCTGAAGCAAGGTTCATAAGCGAACAGATATTAAAACTCAATAAATACAGATTTAGTGATATTGCAGTGCTCGTCAGGGCTACTTTTCAAACTAGAGTTCTCGAAGAGTATTTTATAAAATATTCAATTCCCTATAAGATTATAAGTGGCGTAAAATTCTACGAACGTCAAGAAGTAAGGGATATAATTGCATATTTGAGGCTTGTTACAAATAATAATGATGATCTCGCTTTTGAAAGGATCGTAAATCGTCCAAAAAGAAGCATAGGAGCTACAACTCTAAAGAAAATATACACGACTGCTCAGGATAACAAAATTTCTTTTTTTGAGGCAGCAAAAATATTGGTTAATAGTGATCAAGTAACCGAAAGAATTAAACTCTCACTAAATGATTTTTTAAATAAAATTAAAGCTTGGGAAGAAATAGTAAGCGTAAAACCACTGCATGAATTTGTTAAAATCGTAGCAAATCAATCAGGATATATGGAAATGCTTGAGAATGAAGGAGTGACGGGTTTAGCGCGAATAGAAAATGTTAAAGAGCTCATTTCATCTTTGAAGAATTTTGACAGCACTATAACCTTCTTGGAGCATATTAGTTTGGTGATGGAAGTGGATAATATGAATAGCGATGACACTGTATATGTTATGACTCTTCATGCGGCTAAAGGGCTTGAATTCCCGTGCGTGTTTTTACCTGGTTGGGAAGAAGGATTATTTCCTCATCAAAGATCTTTTGAAGATAAAAGTGGTAAAGCTTTGGAAGAAGAGAGAAGACTTGCATATGTTGGCATAACTAGAGCAAAAGAAAGGTTGATCATTTCATGTGCAGATAGGAGGGAAATTAATAATCAGTGGCAACCAATGAGCACTTCTCGATTTATTAAAGAATTGCCAAGAGAAAATGTTGAGGTGATCAAGAATAGTGCCTACTGTTGAAGCTATAACTGCAGCTCTTACGACAAACACATCTGAATTACTTCAATTATATATTTCTCCTGGCAAAAATTCTCTGATGGTCTTAAATAAAATTTTCAGTGAATGATTATCAGACATGTTGTGTTCTGCTGATTTTATTAAGTGTACTTCAACGTCTGTTGACTTAATTTTTTCAGCTAAATTCAATGAAGTTTGATAAGGAACATCTTTATCATTAATGCTATGCAATAAGCGCACAGGACAGTTTATATCTATTGCTTCTCTGTTTAAAAGAAGGTTCTTTCTACCGTCTTCGATCAGATTTTTAGTTATTTTGTATGCACAATGCTCCGAAGTAAAATCTATTACACCTTTAGAACCTAGTTCTTCTTTTTGCTTGCCTGACAATTGCTTGAATATCAAATCTTCAGTAAAATCAGGAGCAGACGATATGCCGATTAATGCTGCAATTTTTTCTGGAAATTGAAGAGCAGTGAGCAGCATCAGCCATCCTCCCATACTTGAACCTATAATTATTTGTTTATTGCTAGTTAATTCACTTATCACTTTAGCACAATTTTTTTGCCAATCACTTATTGTATAATCAGCAAAATCACCGCTTGAATTACCATGGCCAAAATAATCAAAGAGCACAAGTGCTATATCATTTTCTTGGCAAAATTTGTAAACGGCAGTTGCTTTAGTTCCATCCATATTGGATGCAAAACCACTAAAAAAAACTATAGAAGCCTTCTTTCCTTGTAGCTTTCGATATGCTATATGGCCATTACTTCCATCGAGTAATTTACAATAATTCATACTACTTTGGCAAGGCAACCGGACTATCGCTCATCGAACGCAAATAGCTGACTAGATCTGCAATCTCTTGTGGATTGGAAATGCCTGCAAATGCCATACGTGTACCTTTTATGTAGGCTTTTGGATTTTTTAAAAAAGCAAATAACTCCTCATACTCCCATTTCCCACCTTTTTCAAGTAGTGCTTTTGAGTAATTGAATGAGCTGCCAAGATGGGCCTTTTTATTTCCAACCACGTTCCATAAGTTTGGCCCCACTTTATTCATTCCACCTTTCTCAAAACTATGACAAGCTATACATTTTTTTGCTGCTGACTTGCCTTTTTCAAAGCTAGCATTCTGCATGAGCTCTCCAATATCAAGTGCCACTTGTTCAATCTTTTGTTGAGGCTCATTGCTGGCTGCTACTATTGTTTGGTGTTCAATTTTATAATCCTCTGGGTTGTAGAGCATATCAACTACATTACTAACTATCATAATTATTAATCCAGAAAGTAAAATCGATGCTGCAATCTTATTAAGCTCCATAGTTAATTCTTATCAAGTAATGTTACTTAAATTATGCAAATATTTTCGCAAACAGTAAACAATTACCTTTATTTCACCAAAGATAGAAATTTCTATTACTTAGCTAAGTTAGGAGACTGCAATTCTATTTCTATCGGAGTAACTTGTGGTTCAATTACATAATGATCTGGAATAACATATTAAAATAGATTTCCTGCAAACTTGTCTGCAATGATTGAAACTGGAACTACTTCATATAATGTTCGTTTGCTTGACCTAAGATTCAGGAGCATTTAAACTGAATTTTATAAAGTACTAGAAATGATAGGAAATCTAAGAGGAATAGTTGATGAGGTGTGTAGCGATCACATAATCCTGAATGTGAATGATGTTGGCTACATAGTATATCTTTCAGCCAAAACTTTAAGTGCTTGTTCGATTGGAAGTAGAGTAAAATTACTTATCGACACTTATGCAAATAGCAGAGAAAACGTTACTCAGCTATATGGCTTTATAAGTAAAGAAGAACAGCAGTGTCTGCGTTTATTAGTTAAAGTGAGCGGTGTCAGCTATAAAACCGCAATGTCAATTTTGAGCAAATTAACTCCAGAGCAACTGTTTTTGGCAATTATAAATGAGGATAAACTAGCACTTAAGGTGAGTGGACTTGGCCTGAAACTCATAAATCGAATTATTACTGAGCTGAATGGCAAAGTAAGTAAATTAGAGATAAATAACAATCATTTTCACTCAATTAGTGAAGATGCTCTTTCAGCTTTGATCAATCTTGGATATGAAAGAACAAAAGCTTATGATACAATAAAAAAAATAGAAGATGAATCACCAAACTTGGACACTAAAGATATTATTCGTATGGCGCTTAAAACAATATGAAGTCAATATCATGTAGTAAGGAATACTCTGAAGATGTACGTAATTTAAATATCCGGCCTGAGCAACTTGATGATTTTGTCGGGCAAAAAGACTTAATACAAAATTTAAAAGTGTTTATAAATGCTGCACAGACGAGAGCTGAAGCTTTGGATCACGTATTGCTCTATGGTCCTCCAGGGCTTGGTAAAACAACTTTAGCACAAATTGTCTCTAAGGAGTTAAGGGTTAGCTTTCGTGCAACTTCTGGTCCATTGCTTAGTAAAGCTGGGGACTTAGCTGCAGTGCTCACTACTTTAAATGCAAAAGATGTTCTATTTATCGATGAGATCCATAGATTAAATCGTAGCATTGAGGAAGTTTTATATACTGCTATGGAAGATTTTTGCCTAGATATACTAGTAGGTGAGGGCCCATCTACCAGAACTTTAAGAATAGATTTACCACCATTTACACTGATTGGGGCAACAACACGGCTTGGACTGCTTTCTGCACCGCTGAGGGATCGTTTTGGTATTCCCCTGCATCTTGAGTTTTATTCTTTTGAGGAACTGATTGATATTATCAAAAGAGGTGCAAGAGTTCTTTGTGCTGAAATCGAAAAGGATGCTGTGCAGGAAATTGCCTGCCGCGCCCGTGGTACTCCAAGAATTGCTTTGAGATTACTCAGAAGAATAAGAGATTTTGTTGAAGTAAAAGATGATAAAAAAATTACCTGTGAAATTGCCGGTTCTGCACTATCAAAATTGGGTATAGATAAAATGGGACTAAATAAATTAGATATGGATTATCTGAGATTTTTGTTTAACACCTCAGGACCTGTTGGAATTGACACCATATCTATTGCACTATCTGAAGATGTTGGCAATATTGAAGAAACAGTAGAACCTTATTTAATCAAGGTCAGTTTTGTAAAGCGCACACCAAGAGGACGTGTTTTAACTGATCAAGCAAGGGAATATCTCAGCATTAATTCAGTGGTATGCTAGTATTATACTATATTTTATAACATTGTATAGTATTACATTAAACATTATAATATTCTTTTATTATATGATTTGCAGGTGTTTTAGAGGCAAATAAGAAAGTCTTCTGTTATAGTGAATATGTTCTTGAAAAATTACGTAATATATGCTAGGCTGTATATAGTATGAATGTAAAAATATCAATAATTTATTGATATTTTTTAAGATTAATACTTATTAAATACTTCATATTATAAGATTGAGTTATTGTATTTTATAGACTTAAGATAAAATGGTAAAAAGCCTTCTAAACAATTATAGAAACAGTAATTCAATTAATGGAGAAAAAGCAATGAAAAATTTTTTAATCAATAACAACGAAGAGGACGGTAGCTCAATCTACATTAATCGAATCAGAGAGCAAGATCTCTCTGCAGAGCAGAAGCTCAATGAATTAAAAGGATTCATGGAGGAGCTTGCTAGGAAAGCTGAGCTCAAGAGAATAGAGCTTGAGCGTCAGGCTGCGAGTTGCATTGATGAAACATTATCTCAAGTAGAGCTACAGATACAAGATAATGAGGATTACTTTACTGATGATAATCAAGGGGTATTCGCAAATTTCTTTGAATCCCTCTTTAATCTTTTTGAAGTAAATGTAGATCCGAAAGTCTACAAAATGCTCAAGGAGAAGAAAGAGAAAAATCTGCTTCTTTCGATAATTAAGTTTTTGCGTGATAAGCTTAAGGAATTAGTTACAAAGATCTTCAAAAAAGATTTAGATTTAAGTTGGGATAAAAGGCTAGACAAAGAGATAAAAGAATTGCAGGAGAAATTACTCAGCGGTGAGTTATCTCCTGAAGAAGAAATAGCAATACTCGAACGTTTGCAAGCGTTGCAAAATTTAAAATTGAAGCTTCAAACTTTTCTCGTGGGCTCAGTCATTGCAATGTTTGCAGAAATTTTTGCAGTTGATTTAGCAGCAGTAGTAGAGCAAGATGTAACTGAGGAAAAAAGAGACAAAAAAGCAGAAAAAACAGAATCAAAAGAAGTTCGTCAAGAAATAGAAACAAAAGTGAATGAAGTTGCGCCAGTTCACCTCTTTAATTTTTCATCTCAAGTTCCAATGCCAATCACTCTGAATAAGCAAGAACGTGCTATTTTACCAAAGCCTATAGAAAAATTAGTAGACACTCTACCTAAACCTGTTATAAGTCACAAAGATAGTGAAGTACAAAAACTGGAAAAAATGAATAAAGAAAAGAAAGAAGCAAAAGAAGAGAAAACTGAAAAACCAAAATTAGCTGTCTGTCCACCTGCTCCAGAGCGAAAGGAACACAGGAGAGTTAAAAGACAAAAATGTGATAAGGATACAAGGAGAACAAAGAAAAAAGAGCTAAATGGATCTTCCTGCGAGAGAAAGCTTGGTGATCAGCAAAAGTCTAATGCTGCTGTGGAATTGCCAGGAGGATTAACTGATGATGTGAGAGTTGAAAACCATGCTTCTTCAGTCAAAGAGAGAGGTGTGTAAAGGTTCTCTCTTTTTTTTTCATTTCAGACTGGTTTTTTATCTGGATTCCAGCATCAAGTGCTGGAATGACATGGCGGACAAGTAGCTCTCTCTTGTCTTCAAGTGGCCCCTTTGTTGTCATCTCAGTGCCTCCTCTCTTGTCATCCCAGTGCTTGACACTGGGATCCAGGAACTTAGTTTAAAAAAGTTGTCATTTCAGTCTAGGATCCATTTTCTCTTCTAGATTCCAGCGTCACGCGCTGGAATGACATCGTCTTGAATAAAATTTGAATGAAAACCGGTCTGTCATTCAGGTAGCCCTTCATTTTCATTCCAGTGCCTCCTTTGATGTCATCCCATTACCTCCTCTCTTGTCATCCCAGTGCGTGACACTGGGATCCAGAGAACTTAGTTTAAAAGAGTTGTTATTTCAGTTTAGGATCCATTTTCTCTTCTAGATTCCAGACTGGAATGACACCGTCTTGAATGGAAGCCAGTGCCAACGATGCGCCATATTACAATGTTCGTACAGTTGTGTACTCAGACACTGTCATCCAGACACAATTTCATCATATAAATCTTTCCATTCTTGATTTGTTTTTTCAATTAAGTTTATTTTCCATTTTCTCTGCCAGCTTTTTAGGAGTTTTTCTCTACTAATTGCTAAGTTTATCTCTTGAAATTCTTCAAAATAGACTAGTTTACAAACATTGTACTTTGACGTGAAACCAGAGATGGCTTTGCTTTTGTGTTCCCAAATTCGTTTAGTCAAATTTGATGTTATACCTGTATATAGGGTTCCATTGCGTTCACTTGCAAGTATATAAATATAATAACTTTTCATATATAATAAATAAATTTACTAGATTCCAGTGTCAAGCACTGGAATGACATTAAAGGAGCTACTTGATGACACCAAAGAGGCTATTCTTTGATACCAAAGAGGCTACTTGAATGACAAGAGAGGAAGTGCTGGAATGACATTGTCTTGAGTGCATAATGCACCAAAGGTTGTGTACCAAAAAGGTGTCAACCAATTTTAAAAGGCTGTCATGCAAGTGGCCCCTCCGTTGTCATCCAAGTAGCTGACACTGGGATCCAGAAAACTTAGTTTAAAAAAGTTGTCATTCCAGTTTAGGATCCATTTTTCTTCTAGATTCCAGCATCAAGTGCTGGAATGACATGGCGGACAAGTAGCTCTCTCTTGTCATCCCAGTGCGTGACACTGGTTTTTCATCTGGATTCCAGCATCAAGTGCTGGAATGACATGGCGGACAAGTAGCTCTCTCTCTTGTCATCCAAGTAGCTGACACTGGGATCCAGAAAACTTAATTTAAAAAGTTGTTATTCCAGCACTTCTTCTCTTGTCATCCCAGTCTGGAATCCAGGAGTATAAAAATGGTGAATAAAATTTATGTTAAAAAACTGCTTGTGCTGATAATTGATTCTTAATATACTCATTACATAATAATTTAATTCGGAGGCTAATATGGATGGTAATAATGATCCAAATAAAAAAGTACCTGATTCAGGGAGAACAAGGATTTATAAAAAAGATTTAGATCCAAAGAGAATAGATAATTTCAGCGATAGGATTAAGCGTGAACAAGAGCGAATGAAACAAAATCAATCCAGTAGTAGTAAGAGTGGTCAGAGCAGCAGTATGGGTGGCAAGTAATTATGTTGATTAATTAGAGAGGTGGCGTTATGCCTAATAAAAGTGAAATAAATCGAGAATTAGTAAAAGCATTTAATAGTATTCTTCGTTTCAGTAATGCTGTTGTTACTAATTTTACTGTAAAGAACGATCATATTGTTATCTCGTTTGATAATAATATGACTATTGATCAGTGCAAGGGGTACTTGAAAAGTATGAGAGAAAAAGTAGTAAAAAGATTTTGTCCGGATGAAAGTATTCTTGATGATAATTTTTATACAAAGTTTTTTCCTTTTAACTTTGATCAAGGAAAATCGACTGTAGGTAATAAATTTTTGGTGCCAATGAGAAAAGAGGTGGTTTCTAATCTAAAGTTTTTGCTAGCTAATGAACTTGCGCGATTTACAACAGATCTTATTAAAGAGCAAGAAAAAGAAGACAAAAAATCGGAACTAGGTTGTGAGGATCTATCAGATGATATAGAGGAGGAGATAGAAAATCATGTAGATTATAATATAATTGATGAAGTCTTTGATAAGGGATCTTATCTATATGGTGCGGAGTGTGTTGATAGAAATTTGCAACGTTCTTTTGTAGATTTGCTCTCATCGAGGATAAAAGGTTATGAAAATGGTCCTAAAAAAACTAAGGATTTTTTAGAAGAGAAAGGAAATTATGTATATCTAAAGAAAAGCATTTTTGATAATCCTAAGCTCATTAAAGACATAGCAAAGCATGAATTATCCTTTCATTGTCGTGATTTGGAAGTTTCAAGTACCGAGGATGAAATGAATGACACTCTGAAGTTCGCAGTTGTTGATTTTATTTGTAAGGCACTACCGCACCTACCAATTGATTCTATGTGGCATACTTCTCACAAAGAAAGTAAAGATGAGTTTTCAATTTTAGCTCCTGTTATTGATTGTGGTAATTACATAGAGTTTTTAAATGAAAAAGAAGTTGATCATATTAATAATAAGGTGTTTGGTGGTACAAAAGTATTGCGTGATGTAAAAGATGATATTGCAGAAAGAGGTCTTCCAACATATGGTGCCGAACAAATATATGCAATAGACTTTCGTAACCCAGACATTGCTTACTGTGTGATGGATAAGATCATGGAGAGCTCTTTAATCAGCGAAGATAAAGATAAAGTTAAATATAAGCTATCCATTGATCCTGCGCGTGTGCAAGCTATGAAACCACAAACTCTTGAAGAAAAAGTAGGGACGGATGGACCAAGTGCAGATAGTGGTTTTGCTGGTTCACCTAAGAATTCAGTTATAGGTAAATCACATAATGGAAACACAAGCAAATTCCTTAGGCCTGACTACTATGGTGAAGGTAAAGGTGGGGATGATGCTTCGGCTAAAGATAGTGGCTTTGGCCCTTCTTCAGCACGATCTTCTTTTAATAAGCCCGAAACAACATTTAACCAACCTTCTATATCACAGCCTGACCAATGTTCTGCAAAAAAGCAGACATCAACTAGTAAAAAATCATCTTGCTGTATTTATAGCTAAAGGAAATTAGGCTATTCAAAGATGAATTGTGAATGAAAGGTTATTTGCCAAGGTAGAGCTGCCTTGGCCTACAAATCTTGGTTTCTTTATCGTTTACCATTTCATACCACTGGGCAACCCAACCAGTGGTTCTTGCAAGTGCAAAAATGGGTGTAAACATACTTGAAGGGATACCGATAGCATTCATTATTATACCTGAATAAAAATCAACATTTGGATACAACTTACGTGTAATAAAATACTCATCCTTTAAAGCTATTTCTTCAAGTTTTTTTGCAATTTCAAGTAATTCATTGTTTTGCTCTAGTTTGCTTAAAATCTCATGACAAGCATCCTTTAATATAAGCGCGCGCGGATCATAGTTTTTATAAACACGATGTCCAAATCCCATTAGCTTAAATGGATCTTTATCATCTTTAGCTTTCTCAATGAATCTATCTACATCTCCACTTTGCTCTATCTCTTTTAGCATATTTATAACTGCCTCATTAGCTCCACCGTGTGCTGGACCCCAAAGTGTAGCAACTCCTGCAGACAGGCTTGCAAATAGATTAGAACCAGCTGACCCTACCAATCTGACAGCTGCTGTAGAAGCATTCTGTTCATGATCAGCATGGAGAGTAAATATTTTATCCAGAGCTTTTACAAAAAGGGTATTATTAACAGCACTGCCAAATATCATATTTAAGAAATTCTCACTATAACTTAATTTATTATTAGCATTTGTGAATTCCTGATTGTTGATATGTCTATAAATCATTGCAACAATTGCAGGAACTTGTGCTATTGCAGAAATTCCAAAATCTAAATCTTCACCATTGACATTGTTGCCATGTGTTTCATGGTAAGATGCTGACAAATTTGCAAAACATGCAACTAAAATCGACATAGGGTGAGC
This sequence comes from Wolbachia endosymbiont (group B) of Scrobipalpa ocellatella, assembly GCF_964188425.1. Taxonomy (NCBI): domain Bacteria; kingdom Pseudomonadati; phylum Pseudomonadota; class Alphaproteobacteria; order Rickettsiales; family Anaplasmataceae; genus Wolbachia; species Wolbachia endosymbiont (group B) of Scrobipalpa ocellatella. Next base: position 1,376,294 of record NZ_OZ077190.1, on the reverse strand, counting down.
AGTTTTTGGAAATGCTTTGATTACATTTGTAACTTGCTCTGATACTTTGGATGATTCTTGTATTTTGAGAAGAAATTTTTTGTGTTGCTCTGAACTGGGTAGTTCACCATAGAGCAATAAATAAATCACAGCAGTAAAACTATTATTCTCTGCCAAATCAGCTATATCATGTCCCCTATACTTAAGAACTCCTTCATCTCCATCAATGAATGTAATTGTGGAAGAGCATGAAGCTGTGGAAACAAACCCCGGATCATAAGTGAATAATCCTGTCGTCTTATATAAATCCTTAATATTTAACACGTCAGGACCTACTGTTCCACTTAATACGGGCAGATCAATTTTTGACCCATTACTTAGTTCCAATAATGCTTTTTTATCCATCACTTGAGCTACTTAATTTTATACAGAATATACAAACTGAAAAGTATATATTAATACAGTTAACTTTACATTAACCGTATTAAGCGGTCATCAATGCTTTTACTTTTGCATTTAAGCGACTTATTTTACGTGCAGCAGTATTCCTATGAATGACACCTTTATTTACACATTTGTGTAAATTGGATTCAGCATTCCGAAATGCCAAGACAACATTCTCTTTGTCACCAGACTTGATTATATCAACTAATCTTCTAATAGCAGTACGAGTTTTGCTTTTTCGCATCTTATTTACTAAAGTACGCTTTGCTATTACCTTCATCATTTTTTTAGCACTCTTATGATTTGCCATATATTAATACCTGTACTTTTCTTTTAATTATAAAGTTTTTTTGTTAATTTGCAATATCAGTTTTTTCTGCAATTAATCTACTACTTCTTTCTTCAATGATTTTTTCTAAACTTTGCAAGAATTCATTTTTGTTTAACCCAGGATATATGGGAGGTAATATTTCTATTACCGCCTTTCCGGGATTCTTTCTCAGAGAAAGTATGCTTTTTGGCCAAAACAAACCAGTGTTTAAAGCAATCGGTAACACAGGAACAGATAATACGCTATATAAAGCAGCAATACCCGATTGATATTTTATATTTTGGTTTATAGTCGTTCTTGTGCCTTCAGGAAATATTATTATGCTTCTATTTTCTTTTATATGCATTTTTGCTAGTTTAATTATATGGCGTATAGAACTGATACCATCTGAACGGTTAATAAAAATCATTTTCAGCGCTATAAGATGTAAACCAATGAATGGAATCCATTTCAATTCACGTTTTAAAATAAAAACTGCTTTTCTAAAGAGTAGTATAAAAATAAATGTTTCAAATGGAGATTGGTGTTTAGATGCAATTATAAAAGGTTGCTTAGGAATGTTTTCCATTCCCCTCACTTCATATTTAGTGCCACATAATAAACGCAACATGAATAATACAACTCTCACCGAGCAAACAAGGAAAATGGTTATTACACACTCAGGAAAGAAAATTACAGGGAGAGTAATTAAAGTATAGAATACTTCCCATAATATAAGGAGTAAATTAAACAATAAACTTGCAATCACAAACACACGTAAACTTATTTGAATTTAACTTTACTACAAAACTAAAAGCAATAAGTTTAATTATTGATCATCTGAGTAATAGGATGAGAATCAGCTAATTTGTCCTTTAACTTTTCATTAGCAATATGAGTATATATTTGTGTTGTAGAAAGATTAGTATGGCCAAGAATTTTTTGTATCAGCACAATATTTGCTCCGCTATTCAGTAGATGGGTAGCAAGAGAATGCCTAATCACATGTGGAGAGATTTTATTTTCATCAATATCGCACTTTCTTGCTAATTCCTTTATTAATTGACCAACTCTTTGCCTTGTAATGGGTTTATTAGGTTTATCACCTGGGAATAGCCAATCAGATTTTTTGTTGTTAGGAAGCAGATTGTCACGAATTGATAAATAATTTTTAAGACTTTGCAATGCTTGCTCATTAAAAAGGATTTGCCTTTCTCTGCTACTTTTTCCCTTTATTATTATATAGCCTTCTTTACCATTACCGTTTACTAAATGTAATACTTCACATAACTTCATATTAATTAGTTCAGAAACACGCATCCCGGAAGAGTAAAGAATATCTAAAATTGCACATAGCCTTTTACTGCTTATCTCTTTATTCGATCCGCTTGCTGATTTTTTTACTGTTTCCATGAGCAAAAATATTTCTTGAACACTTAAATACTTAGGCAAAGGACGGGAAACCTTTGGATTTCTTAATTCATTATCATTAGCCGGTGCTGGATTAAAATCTATTATTCCATCATTAAATAGGCACTTATAGAAATTTTTGATAGCAGATATTTTTCTTGATATAGAACTAGTTTTATATTTCTTTTGTGTACGTAAAAAGTTTACATAATCTTTAATATTAGCTTTACTTGCACCAACTAAGGTAGTGCCTCCTTCTAATAAAAATTTTTCAAGTTGGTGTAAATCTGAACGATAACTTTCCAAAGTATTTTGTGTAGAGGATTTTTCAGAAACCAAAGCATCTATGTAATACGTGATGTAAAGATTCTCTTTTTTATTTTGTGGTTGTTTATTTTTCATTATCAGCTCCTATATTTATTTCTTTGACTATAATTTGATTGAAAGTATTTTTTGTGTTTTTTATAAGAAAATATGAGATAAACAAAGCATTTATCAATAAAGTAAGTACTACAAACCTTTGTTTTAACCTTTTTTTTAAATTTGATCTTATTTTTACCATATTTCAATTATCACATTGAGTCTATAAAAAACATCCTGTAAAGTAAGTTTTACTATCGTATAAAATTTCCCTTAGCTATGTCTGTTTATTCTTATTATATCATAGTATTTATTATAATTTTAACATAAAGAAATAGTGATTTCAACTTCATTATTGTATGGGTATTAATAAATTTTTAATATATGTAATAAATACCTTACAAAAAAAGGAATCAATTGGCACTTTTTTTTAATAAAGTGTTAATAAAAGGAATGGTTACATTTGATCCTATAGATTCATTATCTATTTTTTCTATAACTTTATTAATGCTGTGGAAAGAACGTTCTATTCTTGCTAGAATATAATCAATTACCTTTAGATCAATTTTTAACTGTTTATCTGAAAATTGTTTTATTAGCATAATTCTTAATAATTCTTCGCTTGCAGGTAAAATTTTTACGCTGATAGTTGATAATATTCGCGAGCTTAAATCTTTTAGTTTGAAGTTAAGCTTTTTCGGTAAAATCGAAGAAGTAATTAGCAGTCTCTTATCATTTTCTTTCATGTAATTATAACAATGTAACAACATTTCCTCATCTTTAATGTTTTGTACATCTTCTAAAATAAACGCATCGCTGTACCTCATTTCGCTTACAAAATTATTTACATCAATGAAAATAGCATCGTTTTTTGATTGCCAGATATGAGCAAGGTGAGTTTTCCCAGAGCTGTTAGGTCCAAAAAGAATCAGGCATTTCCAAGATAAATCATTAACTATTGAGTTATATACGTGCTTATTTTCATCTAAGGTGATATAATTTTGCCAACAATAATCAACTTGATTATTGTTAAATAAATTTAATTGCACGTAAAGCCTCTTACATTACTACTTTTTGATAATAATTTTTGCATAAAAATTTACTTGGTCAGGTAAGGAAGCAGTATTACTACTACCCCCTCCCTTAGAAACGCAGCATGCAGGTTTCCCCACACTACGCTTGAGCCCCTTATCTAAGTTCTTCTTTTCTAGAACCGGCTTGTCCTTCATGATTCCTCAGGAAACATCATTCTTAATGGTGACACCAACAGTAGAGAACCTTCTCTTGAAAAGGAGCTTGCTAACATTCTTGTTCGTTTCACTCTCTCATCAAAATACTTTTTCCATTTTAAGTCAAGGGGATTTGCATCCGCTCTGATTTTAACATGTCGTCTGATAGGTATATCAATCAGCTTAAGCAGTCTTAAATACCGTATCTCTTTTGGTTTGTTCTTGCATATGGGTGCAGCAAAAACCCATTGGCGTTGACCCATTACTTTGAAGTAACGATTCTTTATCCAACGTAATCCTTTACGAGGATGTCTTTTCTTTGCCCATTTCCATAAACTATGCCAAATTTCATTGTCGATCTTTCTAAACGCTTTTTTAGCACACACATGGTGATAGTAATTTCCCCATCCTCTCAGTAGAGAGTTGAGTGACTTAATTACTATAGCCTGAGTGTTCGCTATATTTGCTTTTATCAATGTACGTGCTTTATTAAGAAGTCTTTTAATACTTTCTTTCGAAGGTTTAATAATTAACTTCTTATTATATCTACGTACATTACAACCAAGAAAGTCAAACCCTGTTGTAATAGATGTAATCTTTGTCTTCTCTTCTGACAGAATTAAACCTCGCTCATGAAGAAAAGATGATACTAAAGGCTTAACTTCCTTTTCCAGTACTTCATGTGTGAAACCTGAAATAATAAAGTCGTCTGCGTACCTGATTACATTCACTCCACTTCTGATTTTTCCTCTTCTTTTGCTACCTAATTTACCAAAGCGACTTTCTAATAACTGTTCAAGACCATCTAAGGTAAAGTTAGCTAGTATTGGAGAAATTATACTTCCTTGCGGAGTGCCAGCAGTTGTGGGATACAGAGTTTTCGATTCTAGGAAACCAGCTTTTAACCATCTATGAAGAATTTTCTTTTCCATAGGAATATGCTTCATAAGCCATTCATGGTTAATGTTGTCAAAGCACCCTTTGATATCACCTTCTAGTATCCATTGTGGTCGATTGCGTCTTGCCAGTAATAAGTGACAAGCAGCAATAGCATCCGCGCAGGATCTTTTAGGTCTAAAGCCATAGGAGTGACGATCACTGATCGTTTCAGCTATCGGTTCCAGAGCAAACAGATATAATGCTTGCATCGCTCTATCTTTTATCGTGGGTATACCGAGAGGCCTTCTTTTGCCATTAGATTTACTGATATAAATTCGTTTGAGCGGAGAAGGTTTATATCCTCTTTGTTTTAACAGCTTTATTCCTTGAAATTTAGCATTGCAAGTTGACCATAGTTGACGATCTACACCTGCTGTGGTTTTTCCTTGGTTTTCAGTTACTCTCTTAACAGCCAAAGCTTTTCCGCTAAAAGAGCGTGTGAGAAGATGTTGTAAAGCTTTTACCTTACCCCATCTTCCTTCTTGGACAGCCTTAACAATACGTCTTTGTAGCCTCACAATAACTTTCTGGCATTTCTTCCATGGCAATTGCTTCCATGCTTCAAAGCTTTCGGTAGATGAACTTACAGGTTTACTTGTAATCATCTGCTTTCCTACCTTAAGTGGTTAACAAAGTTTCTTGTCACGAGGGACCAAATGGAAGTCTGCTCGTTTTCACGCGAATTAATGTTACAAATTCTATCCATTTCGTTACAAAATGGCATTCGCTTTCTCCATTCTCCTTTACCTGCACTTCCATCAGCATTCCTTGCGGTTTGCTTGCCATGTAGGCGAAAATACAGGCTTACCCTGTTTCTCCAGTCATACAACAGTGGGTTAGGTGGCTTCTCTATACCGGTGGAGTTATTATTTGCGTACATCTAGAAATGAAAAATGTAACTTATCCACATTACCTTTTGGTCAGAGCTTATCAGCATCTTTAGCTCTTTCATCGTATCGGTACTTATAAAGCTTCACTTACGTTCACCATACCACTAGCCTAGCCCTCCAACCACATGATGCTTGCAGTTTATGCCCCTCTCACGATTGAGCATCTTCTTTTTCAAGAGGAGGTTCATTGTCCGCATCGCTTGGCACCAACCGGTTGCCCGATTCGCACTGATGCGTAGACTCAGACGGCAAAACATCTGGTTTAATAAGTTTTAGAATCCTTTCAGTTTCTTTCTGAATGAATTCCTCTCCTTTTAAACAATATGACCGAAGACTTTCAGGTCGCACCATCTCTCAAATGTATCAGAGATCCTTTTTTTATCGTGAACTAATTAGCCATTTTTATAAAGCTCACTTTCAAAATATTTATTGACTGCATATTCTACTAATACACTGAACATTGCTATTATTGGAATAAAAAATAATATACCTATAAACCCAAAATATGAGGTGCATATGACAACTCCTAAAATAATGATAGTTGGATGTATATGAACTTTTTTTCCTATTAATAAAGGCACTAATATGCTTGAGTCTATTAATTGACCAACACTAAATAATAGCAAGACAGCAGTACTTTCAAACCATCCACTAAATTGAGTAATGGCGCTCAAAAATCCGATAATAGTGTATAATAATGGCCCTATATAGGGTATAAATGTTAATGTTCCTGATAAAATTCCAATAGCTACAGAATGCTTCAGCCCAATTATGCTAAGGCCCACGGAGTAAAAGATCATCATGACTATACATACGTTTAACTGTCCCTTTAGGTAATTAGATATAATGAAATCTACTTTAGAAAAATAACCTGCAGCTTTTTCTCTGTAAAGAATGGGAATTAGTTTATTAGCCTTTTCTACAATTGCAGGCCAATCACGTAATACATAAAAAAACACCACAAGCGTAATAGCTATTAATGATACCATGTAAATCAAATTAAAGCTTGAATTTAGCACTTGAATTATAAGATTACTGCCCATGCTAAGAGCATTTATAAAATAAGATATATAATCACTGTAATTTTCTACTAGATTTTTAGACAAATGATCAAATAAACTATCTTCAGTTTTTATATTAAGAAATTCTAGCACAGAAGGAATCACTTTAAGCTTTAATGAAGGTATCTTATTTACTAAGAAATTTAATATTAAAGTAATTTGAAAATATATAATAGGTAAAACAAATGTAATAACTAATATAAAAGCTATCAATAAGGCAAGTGTTATAAAAACTACAGAACATGAACGCGGTATTCTATATTTTTCAAACTTGGTTACTAGCGGGTTAAATAGATGTGCAACAAAAACAGATATTAGACACGGAACAATCATAGGACGCATCAAAAATAATGCCCCTATTATGAAAAGCAGTACACAACAAATAGTTATATGACGTTTTTGCATGTGTTTAGAATAGTTAATTTACCGAAAAATATAAAGTTTTTTGTAAGTACTACCTATTCATTATTTTATTAGGCATGAGATCAGCCAAATTTTCACTCAATTGCCAACTAGATAAAACTCCGTTATGCGGGTTATCTGTAAAGCCTCTCAGATTAACGATCTTAATCGAATTTCTATTTAACAATAGATCATCTACTGCCTTTGCCAATTGTGCAGGATATGGTATTAAGGTGTCTCTTTCATGATTAATGACTACTATTGGTATATTATCATTTTGTAGCTTTTGTATATTGCTTACTATATCAAAATCTAAATTTAGGACCTTAAGCATCTTTTTCAATAAGCATGAGGGCAGTACACTTAAAATTTTTGCTTGAGGAATTGGAAAATGCTTTATTGCATTATGAAAAGAGCTGAAAGTGCTAGTAAAAATAACGCCTCCAAGTTTAATATTTTTGTCTGTAAAATATTTTAATACTTCTGATGCAACTGCTCCCCCAAAAGAATGGCCGAAAAGTATTATATTTTCCGATTTCACACCCTTCTCCATTAATTCATTGATTTTTTCTATTGAAGACTTAGATAAGCTTTGATTCTTATTTATAAATGGAATCATGAGTGGTGGTACAGATAAAAAGGTACAAGTTAAAGCTGCTAAGATGGCTAAACTTGCTGTACTAGATGTCATTGGATTAGTAAGTAATATTAAAGTTGGTAATAGTATTGATGTTCCTAAAAACAAGAAACTAGCTATTGCGTAAGTTATATAGTTTTGAAATGCAATTGGGTATTTATGTGCATGAGTGTGAAAATTAGACCTATGGAGATATGTAGATCTATCTTGTATATACCTGGCCGCATTCTTATAATTATCACCTATTCCATGAAAAAATATAAGATGTATCTCATTTTCTTTATTATACTTAGCAACGTGTATTATTTTCCTCTAGCATATATTACACCTAGTAAAAGAATATTCTTTTTTGAGAATTGGATCAACTTTTTTAAAATGCTAGATAACTTGTATTAACACCGAAAATGGTAAGCATGTACACTAACAGACTTGAGGAATACAAGATAGCAGCATTAATAGTTGCAGCAGGAGTAGGCAGTAGATGCAATGCCAAAATCCCTAAACAGTATATAAAATTGGCAGGTAAGTCTGTTTTATTTCACACAATTAGGAAATTCTTAGCTAATCAGTACATAAGTTACATAAGAGTGGTAGTGAATGAAAGTCAAAAAGATTTCTATAAAGAAGTTACGTCATCAACTATAGATACTAAATTGCTGAGTCCAGTATGTGGAGGAAAAAGCAGGCAGAGTTCAGTTAAACTTGGACTGGAGAGTTTGCAAAAGATCAATCCAGATTTTGTTATTATACATGACGCTTGTAGGCCTTTTGTATCAAATATTCTAATAAACAACTTGATTGAATCTATGATTAATGGTCAATATACAGGAGTAGTTCCAGCAATAGAAGTCGAGGATACTATATCGTTGGTGAGTAATAATTTCATTGAATCTACGATTTCAAGAGAAAAACTTAGAGCCATGCAAACTCCTCAAATTTTTAATTTCAGAGAATTATTATCGTGCCATCAATCAGTCAAAGAATTTACTGATGATTCATCACTAATGGTAGAGCATAAAAAACATGTTGCGATTATTGAAGGTGAGAAAAAGAATTTTAAGTTAACTACAAAAGAGGATATCAATATGGCAAAACTTCTCTTTGGAGAGCCAAAATTCCGTGTCGGAACCAGTTATGATATACATAAATTTGTTAAAATTCAAAATGATGCTAAGAGCTTTATAAAAATTTGCGGTGTGGAAATTGAGCATAATATGGCAATAGAGGCACATTCCGATGGTGATGTTGCAATACATGCAATCGTTGATGCAATACTCGGAGCACTAGGATGTGGCGATATAGGAGAACATTTTCCTCCTAATTCCTCTAAATGGAAGGATTGCAATTCATCTCATTTTCTTGACTTTGCTGCTAAAAAAGCACAGGAAAAAGGATATAGCGTGTCTAATTTAGATATTACTATAGTTTGTGAAGAGCCTAAAATATCGCCTTACAAAGCAGGAATGAAGGAATTCATATCAAAAATATTAGAAATTAATGGTGAATTCGTAAATATCAAAGCAACCACAGCGGAAAAATTAGGTTCTATTGGAAGAAATGAGGGAATAGCAACGTATGCTTCTGTGCTATTGCGTGCAAATTTTTATTGAAGGTAGAAACGAAATAACTTACTTGACAAACTCCACCATTTCACTTCCATTGCAAGGAAAGTGGGAAGGTTTGTCAAGAAATTTCTATCAGCTACTTTCGACATTAATAGCTGATTCAAGTCTTCTATTCAAAATTTTCAATATAAAATCCAATTCATTTGAGTTGTTATAACGTATCATGACTTTACCCTTAGAATTACTGTCATTAATTTTGATCTTTAAACCAAGCTGAGAAGATATAGCTCCTTCTAATACTGCCATATCTTGATTTTTAGTACACTTATGCTCTTTTCGGTCGTTATTTTGTTGTAAGTCTTTTATCAATTTTTCAGTTCGCCTAACGCTCAGGCCCTGAGAAACTATTCTTTCTGCAATACTTTCCGCATTTTCAACATTAATCAATGCTCTTGCATGACCCATAGACAATTTTTTCTCGTTGATCATTGTTTTTACTCCATTAGGGAGTGACAGCATTCGTATCATATTGGTTATGTGACTGCGGCTTTTACCTAAAGTTAAGGCTAATTCTTCGTGTGTATAGGAGAATTCATCTATTAGTTTTCTGTACGCCTCACCTTCTTCTATTGGATTAATATCTTGCCTCTGTATGTTTTCAATTATCGATACTTCTAAGCATTCCTTGTCATTTAAATCTTTTATGATAACCGGCACACTATCAAGATTTATGACCTTACTTGCTCGCCAACGACGTTCCCCTGCTACTATTTCATAACCTTCATTACTTGGATCTTTGCGCACCACAACAGGTTGTATTATACCATTTTTCTCTATCGAACCTGCAAGTTCTTTTAATGACTCCTCATCAAAATATTTTCTCGGCTGAAATTTGCTCGGGTGTAGTAATGAAATAGGTAACCGATCTTCTTTATTACCATAATTATCGCCTATGAGGCCAGCAAGACCTCTACCTAAGCGCCTATTGTCCTTCACGCTGCACCCTCACTTATCAGCTTTTTCTCTTTACAGATGCTCATGTGTTTCTTTAAAATTTCTTTTGCCAAACTTATATATGCTTGTGCACCAGGACACTTAAGATCATATACAATAGCAGGTTTTCCATGAGAAGGCGCTTCTGATAACCGTACATTACGTGGAATAATGGTCTCATACAAGGGGATAATAGTTTTATATACTTTATCATTTAAATATTGGCAAATATCATTTTTAATCTGCTCACTAAGTTTGTTGCGTCTGTCATACATTGTGAGCAATATTCCTTCTATTAACAGGAAAGGGTTTAGGTTATTTCTTTTTATCAGCTCTACAGTCTTAACTAAATGGCTCAATCCTTCCAGAGCGAAAAATTCACACTGAAGAGGAACAATAATCGAGTCAGCAGCGGTCAGAGCATTGATAGTAAGCAGACCAAGTGATGGAGGACAATCGATAATTATGTACTCATAATTATTACGTACTTTCTCTAGCGTATCTTTTAGTACGAATTTTCCCTGCTCAAGTTGTGATAGCTCAATTTCTGCAGCTGATAAGTCAACCACTGATGAAATCAGCGATAGATTTGGAATTTCCTTTATATTGAAAATTGCCGATTCCACCAATTCACTTTCGCTGCTCAGCAGTATTTTATATATATTTTTTTCTTCCCTGCTACGATAAGAAATCCCAAGTCCTGTACTAGCATTTCCTTGAGGGTCAAGATCTACCAGTAAAGTACTTTTTCCCACAGCAGCAAAGGCTGTTGATAAATTTATACTAGTTGTAGTTTTACCAACTCCACCCTTTTGATTTACTATTGCAATGATCTTGCTCACGCCTTTTATCTTATGTATAAAATAACTCTATTGTATATATGCAAGAAATTTTTGCATTAGAAAAATTTTTTTGTTGCCAATCATGCTCAAAGTAAACTGCCTTTTTTTGTCTTGTGTAACACACTTTGAACCTTATTTCCTAACTCATTCAGAGTAAATGGTTTGGGTAAAAAATGGAAGTCTTCTATATTGATTTCATCGCTCTTTAAAAAAGCATCCTCTGTATACCCAGAAATAAAAATAACTTTGATGTTTGGCCTATGTATCAATGTTTCTTTAACTATTTCTGGACCACTCACCTCTGGCATGATTACATCAGTGATTATTAGATCTATGTGTTGATTTTTTTTTCTAATGATCTCTAGTGCCTCGCTGCCTATACTCGCTTCTATTACATTAAATCCTTTTCTTGTAAGAGCCTTAGCAGTAAATTCCCTTACTGAATCTTCATCTTCAATTAATAAAATTATACCATTACCTTTAATCTCTACCGGTTTCTCTATTTCTTTACTATCTTCCTCTTTATCATTTTCATCCGATATGTAAACTATGGGCAAAAATATGCTAAATTTAGTTCCATGATTCACTTTGCTAGCAACATAGATGTATCCTTCGGTTTGTTTAATAATGCCATATACAGTAGAGAGGCCAAGACCTGTACCAGAAGTAATATCTTTGGTAGAAAAAAATGGATCAAATGCCTTTTCAATTATATCACTCGTCATTCCACATCCAGTATCAATCACTTCAATCACAACATAATTCCCATGTTCAATCGTTTCCTTATCTGGAGAAAACATATCCTGAGGTGTAGAATTTAATGAATCAACCTTTTGATTAAAGGTTCGTATAGTTAACTCTCCCCCCTTTTCCATAGCAGCACCAGCATTAACTGCTAAGTTAAGCATAACTTGCTCTAATTGTCCTTGGTCAGCCCTAACAGCACCCAAATCGCTACCATAATAAATATTAAATTTTATATTTTCACCTATTAATCTTTTGATCATTTCATAAAGATTAGCTATCGTACCATTTACATTAATAATCTTTGGCTGCAAAGTCTGTCTTCTTGAAAAAGCAAGCAGTTGTCTTACTAAATTTGACCCACGTTTTGCATTTTGCTGTATCTGTATTATATCTCCAAAAGATGGATCGCTAGCTGAGTGCTGGAGTAAAAGCAAATCACAAAATCCTATTATTCCGGTTAATATATTATTGAAATCATGTGCAATACCACCTGCTAATTGCCCTATAGCTTGCACCTTTTGATAATGCTCAAGTTTTATCTCTAGTTTTTTACGTTCAGTATTATCAATAAAATAACAAAGTATGAACATCACTTTATTATGAAGAAACTTATTAAAATATATTTTCATGTTATTACCGCCATTGAGCTGCACATCAAAGGACGCATTATTTATCCTATTACTTGAAAAATATTCACGCACTTTCATATGATAACCATCTGATATCAATGCAAAGATAGAATCATTACTTGACCCCGCAAGTTTTACTAATGCTATATTTTTCTTTATAAAATTGCCATTTATATCGCATTGTGCAATAGCAATTGACGAATTTGTAAAACAAGGGTGTAGTTGATAATCAACAATATTTGATTCAGTTGGTGTTATAAAGCCGTGTATATAGCTATGATTGTATTTATCACAAAATATAGCAGTACTCATATAAGCCTTAAATGGAGCACCGCTTATAGTAAAAAACATAATTTCATTTTTGGTTATTGTATCGTCATACTTAGATTGAGATATAAAATCATTGATTGAGCTACCTTTTTCCAATTTTTTTAGTTCAAACATGTCTAAAAATCTTTTATTTACAGATAAGATACCTCCTTTTGTATTTGCAACGTAAGTTGCTATATTGTGTTTCTCTATCAACTCTTCATATACCTGCTCTTTGTTTACCTGTGTTGCCTTCAGTACAAAATACCCATTCGGTCTTGCTATTGGGGCTAATGATAAATTTAAAGTCTTATTACTATTTATAGCAATTTGTGGATTATCCGGTATTGGTTCAGAGAGCAAAAGAAAGTTAGATATTCTACTCTTCTTGCTTAAGGAAATGCATACTTTTACAGAAGTGTTATTTCTTAACGCATGATAGAGTGATTTTCTGTCTTTTTCTGACACATCTCCTGCTTCAAGAATTTTATCTAGCGTAACATCATCGTTTATGTGATCTTTGAACCTTTCGTAGAACCTCGCATCAGCATAAATAATACCCTCATCTTTATGTAAAATGAGACAAAACTCTGTATTATGATTCAGCGCATTTGCAAATATTGCATTTTGAAACTCTATGATATTAAGTAGATACTTGTAACGTTTTATATTATATACCACAAAGAGAGTCATTAGAATGCTAATTAATAAATTAATCTCTATATTAACATGCTGACTATATACATTAGAAAAATAGAGTACTGATATTGCTATTGGAGGTAAGAACATAATAACTGCCATCACAATAATTGACATCCCATAATTTCTTAGTATGAAGTCAACTCTGTTCTCTTTTTTGTTATCTATGTATCTTTTACTCATTATTATTGCTTGGCATCCTTGCACATATAAAAATATTCTACTATATTGATTTAATTATTATAGATTTATTAACATCCTTGATGAGTAGTTACTATCCCAATCTAATTAAGTCCTGTAAATATAGAGTACAATAATATTAATAAGCCAACAGAAGGCATTATGGAAAAACAAAAGACACAAGCATTTGAATGGTTCTGCGCACTGAGAAACAAGATCACCGAATCTTTCTTATCAATTGAGGTACAGTCATTCACACAACCAAAAATCGAAAAAAGAAAGTGGAACCGACCAGGTGGAGGAAGTGGTGAATCTACAATTATCTTTGGTAATATTTTTGAAAAAGTTGGAGTAAACGTTTCAAGAGTATACGGAAAGCTCGAAGACTCAGCCATTAATGAAATTCCTGGTGCAAGTGAAAGCAATGGAGAGTTTTGGGCAAGCGGTATATCTTTAGTGTCTCACATGCAATCTCCCCTTATCCCTGCAGCACATATGAACACAAGATTGATATATACCTCAAAACAATGGTTTGGTGGAGGAATGGACTTTACTCCAATTTATAAGGATGAGGGAGATTGCAAGTATATTCACGAATCAATTAAAGCAACTTGCGATGAGTTCAACATCGAATATTATCCGAAATTTAAAAAGCAATGTGATGATTACTTTTTTTTACAACATAGAAAAGAGCCACGTGGTATTGGTGGAATTTTTTATGACAATCTAACTTCTGGCAACTGGAAAAACGATTTTGAGTTCACAAAAGCAGTAGGTGAAGCCTTTTTAGAAATTTACTTACACATCATACACAAACATATGCAAAAATCTTGGACAAAAGAACAACGAGAAGAACAATTGATAAAACGTGGCAGATATGTGGAGTTCAATCTTCTTTATGATCGTGGTACAAGGTTTGGTTTAATGACTAATGGTAACCCCGATGCAATTATGATGTCGATGCCTCCTCTTGTTAAGTGGGTGTGAAAAGCGATTATTAATATAAAATAAATCGTTATAGTTTAAGATTGTACCACATATGGTGAGCTTTTGTATAGAGGGGTACAATCATGGGTATAAGTAGATAGTTTTTTAATTAAATCCGCTAGAAATAGCAATATAAGAGGCGTGAGGCTAGCTTTAAGTCTTCATAATATAGTAAACAGCTTTGAAAAACTCTTTTCTAGAATTAATCCTTTTAGGAACAAGGGGTCATTTGACTTGAATAATGATCAAACTTTAAATCGAGCTTTAGAGTATGCAGTAACAAATCTTGATCATAATGTAATGACGTTACTTATTAGTGCTGGAGCAAATATTAATGAGATAAATAATAGTATAGGAAATGTAATCCTTCAATACAAAATAGCATCATAAGCTATGCAGTACGGAGATAAGGACAGTCTCAAAGATCATAAAGAAAAATGTTGTTTAGTGCTTGGTGAGCTAATAAAAAAAGAAAGAAAAGAAATATTGGAGATTTTGAAACAAACGGAAAGTTGTGACAAGCTTAAAGAGGAAGTAGAGATAAAATTTAAGGCCAACTCACCTAAAAAACCTCCTAGGATTTTTGAGCATGATGATATTTTACTTTTAAAAGAGCCCATTTATGATGAGGTATATGACGCTAAGGTTAGTAACTCATTAGAAGAGTTGAGCGTATCGGAAGAATCCATTTATGCTGAAGTATATGATTTGCATAAAAGATCTACTGAAAATTTATCATTGAAAGATAGTGGTTATTCTAGTATATCAGGAGAACCTATTTATGAAGATGTAGATGATTTCTCAGAGCAAAAAAAGCCCACTAGCTTAAATCATAAAGAGCAACCAGAGCCTATTTATGCTAAAGTAGATTTATCGAAAAAGAGATCAGAAAGACAAGCAAAACATATAAAAGATAATTCTGGGACTTATCATGGATTAGTGAAGGATAAAGTGAATAATTTGCAAGTAAAACTAAATGAGCAAAGTGCTAATAAGCCAGCGAGTCAGCAAATCAAGACCAAGGCTGGCTTTAACGTAAAAGAAATAAGGCAAAATTTTGAGCGTAGAGATTCTGGATACGATTCTGGCTATGATTCAGATACAAAAGTTGAACAAAAATTAGAATTAGGATCTAAAGCTCCTAAATCTGAGATAGGTTCAGTAAGCATTGAACATGGGGTAATAGGAGGCTGTCGATATAAAATCACTACTCTAACTGTGTGATTCAAAATAATTGAATTGACTTTATATGTATAATCGATATAACTCAGTTAGATTCAAGTCGACTCTTTCGTCTAGTGGTTAGGACACCACCCTTTCACGGTGGTAACACGGGTTCAAATCCCGTAAGAGTCACTCAAACAGAATGCAAATAACTAAAGTTTTGAATGAAAAAAATTAGGCTTTATGTTGAAGAAGCTTTATCACAAAATGTAAGTTTGGCGCTTCATCCACGACAAAGTCACTATATTTACAATGTAATGCGGCTTAAGAAGCATGATAACATCTATCTTTTTAATGGAAAGGATGGAGAATGGTTAGGAGAAGTAGTGAATATATCAAGTAAATCGACAAAAATTATAATAAAAGAACGCACTAAACAACAACAACATGAAAAAAATCTATATTTGTATTGTGCTCTGGTAAAAAGCGGCGCCTTAAGCAACATAGTAAGACAAGCAACTGAAATGGGAGTAACCTGCATTCAATTTATTTCAACAGAACGTACAGTAGTAAAAAACATTAACCTAAGTAGAGCGAAATTACAGGCAATTGAAGCTGCGGAACAATCCGGTAGGACAAGTATACCACAGATTTTTCTTCCTATTAATTTTTGTGAATTATCCGATTCCCAGAATAAAAATTTTGTTTTGTGTGATGAAACAGGTGAAGGACAACCTCCTAATAAAGTTCTAAAAGGCAAGAAAAACGTTGCTATTATTGTTGGCCCCGAAGGTGGTTTTTCATCTTGCGAACTTGATTCTGCCAATAAATTTTGTCAGAAACTGAGTCTAGGAAAAAGAATTTTGAGAGTTGATACTGCTGTAGTTGCTGCATTAACCTTCACCAATTGGTATAGCTAGATTTTTTAATATGGCTAGTGCAACTTGACACTCTATATAAAGAAATCTGCATTATATTTTTCCTAAAAGAAATAAATGAAACTTGCATTTTTCCGAACTATCGATACTCTTAGTAAAGAAGTCGGGGCGTAGCGCAGCCTGGTAGCGCATTTGGTTTGGGACCAAAGGGTCGGGAGTTCAAATCTCTCCGCCCCGAGATTAGAAAAATTACAAGAGCACTGTAACCTAAGAGCAATTTTTATCAGCAAGTAAATGATTGACAGCAGAATGAAGCTTTTTTCATATAAATCACTGCATATCATATTCTATCGCTCAAGTTTATAAAATAATTGACAATGTTAATTTTCTAATTTATAAATGGATTTTGAAGTGATTACCGAAGGAGGTATAGAGTTTGATTGAAGTATCAGTCCATTATGGTGATGTAGATAGAGCTCTTCCAGTGTTGAGAAAAATAATTCAAAAGGAAGGAAGAGGGCTCAAAATGAAAAAAAAATATCACGAAAAGAAATCAGAGAAAACAGCTAAAAAAAAAGCTGAAGCAAGGAAAAAGAGGTATCAGCAAGAATGCAGAAGACAGCGTTATGGTTGGTAGTTTTTACTAAGGTTAATAATTAGTTATCTTATGAATATTCATGAATATCAAGCAAAGGAAATTTTACACAAGTTTAATGTCCCGGTACCAAAGGGTTTTGTTGCTACATCTGCAGAAGGAGTAGAAACTCAAATAAATCAACTAAAATCTGATGTGTTTGTGGTTAAAGCTCAAATTCATGCAGGTGGTAGGGGTAAAGCCGGTGGCGTAAAGCTAGCAAAGTCAGTTGAAGAAGCTCAACAGTTTGTAGAGGACATGATTGGTATGACTTTAGTTACTCATCAAACAGGGCCAAGCGGGCAGCAAGTAAGAAAAGTGTACATTGAAGAAGGCTCAAGCATTAAGAAAGAGTACTATTTGAGTCTAGTAGTCGATCCAAAGCTTAGCAGGCTAGTATTTATATTTTCTTCAGAAGGTGGAATGGATATCGAAGAAGTGGCAAAAAATTCTCCTACAAAAATTGTGAAGTTTGATATTGACCCTGCTACTGGTTTTACAAGTCTTGATAACAATAAGCTTTGCAATAGCTTTAATCTGAGTTCAGAACAAATAGGAAAGGTAACGAATATTGCAAAAAATATGTATGATGCGTTTATTACAACTGATGCGAGCCAGATAGAAATTAATCCACTAGTTGAAACGAATGCTGGAGGTTTTATTGCACTTGATGCTAAAATTAATTTTGATGACAATGCTCTATACCGTCATTCAGAAATCGTGAGCCTACGTGATTACGATGAAGAAGTCAAAGAAGAAATAGAAGCTTCAAAGCATGGTCTCAGTTATATAAAAATGGATGGCAATATTGGTTGCATGGTGAACGGTGCAGGTCTTGCTATGGCAACAATGGATATAATAAAGTACTATGGAGCAGAGCCTGCTAACTTTTTGGATGTTGGTGGTGGAGCGAGTAAAGAAACTGTAACTGAAGCATTTAAAATCATATTGTCTGATAGCAACGTAAAAGGAATTCTGGTTAACATATTTGGTGGTATAATGCGTTGCGATATTATCGCAAGTGGAATTGTTGCGGCTGCAAAAGAAATGAGCATTAAAGTTCCTCTAGTGGTTAGATTATCAGGTACTAATTTTGAAGAAGGAAAAAAAATCTTAGAAGAGTCAGGATTAAATATTATTGCTGCAGATGAACTGGGTGATGCTGCGCAAAAGATAGTAAAAGAGGTAAAATAAAGCATGTCCGTTTTAGTAAACAAAGATACAAGATTAATATGCCAGGGTTTTACTGGTGCACAAGGCACATTTCATTCAGAGCAAGCAATTGATTACGGAACGAAAATGGTGGGAGGTGTAACTCCTGGAAAGGGTGGTAGCACTCACCTTAATTTACCGGTTTTTAATACTGTAGCAGAAGCCAAAGAAAAAACCTGTGCAAATGCTACAGTTATATATGTACCTGCTAAATTTGCTGCTGCTGCAATACTTGAAGCAATAGATGCAAAAATAGAATTGATAATTTGTATTACAGAGGGCATTCCTATACTTGACATGGTAAAGGTAAAGCATGCTCTCGCTGGTTCAAACAGTCGATTGATTGGCCCAAACTGTCCAGGGGTTATTACACCTGAAGAATGCAAAATAGGAATTATGCCAGGACATATTCACAAACGTGGACATATAGGAATTATGTCTCGCTCTGGAACTTTAACTTATGAAGCGGTAGCACAAACAACTGCTGTTGGTCTTGGTCAATCCACGTGTATCGGAATTGGGGGGGATCCAGTTCATGGTATGACATTTGTTGACTGTATGGAGCTCTTTTTAAAAGATGACGATACTCATGGTATTGTAGTTATTGGTGAAATAGGTGGAAACGAAGAAGAAGATGTATCACATTTTGTGAAAACAGAAAAAACTAAAAAGCCAATCGTTGGTTTTGTAGCAGGCCAAACGGCACCTCCAGGAAGACGTATGGGACACGCTGGAGCAATCATCTCTTCCAGCGGTGGAAGTGCTGGTGCAAAGTTAGAGGTTATGCGCAGTGCTGGGATTGCGATTGCAGAAACCCCTGCTGTGATTGGTAAAAAGGTGTTAGAAGTAATGAGTGTCAGTGCCTAGCCTAGGTCATAAAAACCCTATATCCCCAGTCATCAGTATATTTTTTGACCACTCAATCAGTAAATGACCTCCTGGTAAATGTACTGAAGTTTGTTTAGTAGCCAAACACTTACGAAGTATAGATGCAACAAATGCTGCACAAGCCGCACTACCACATGAAGCAGTAATACCTGTTCCTCTTTCCCAAACTCTTAAGTTTATTTCTCCAGATTTTTCTATTTGTGCAATACTAACATTTGTTTTCTGAGGAAATAATTCGTGATTTTCTAGCTTTGGTCCTAAATTCTGCAATGGTATTTCGCTTATGTTATCAACAAAAAAAACTATATGAGGGTTACCAATATTTACTGCAACTGGCTCTTTCAGCATTTCAAGCTCTATAGGTAGATAAAGGGGATCGCATTCACAAGAAAGAGGAATTTCATTCCATTTAAGCAGTGGTTTACCCATATTGACCCTTATTGATTTATCACCTACTTTAAAACATTCTAAGATACGATTATTTATCAGCTCAATAGTGATATATTCAGTACCTTTTTCTAACATTATCAAATATCCAACACAGCGTGCTGCGTTTCCACACATTTCAGCTCGACTACCGTCAGCATTGTAGATATGCATAAAGCAGTTTGCAGCATTAGACATTGTTATAATTATCACTTGATCACAACTGCCTTGATCAGCAATTTGTCTATAATTCCAGTCTAAATTATTTGCTGAACGTGAGTCTATGATAACAAAACTATTGCCAGTACCATGCATCTTTACAAACGGGATCTTGTCTGTTAGGTTACTTACCATTATAGCAAAATTATATAAGTGAAAATTTTTCTTCTAATTACAGCTGTTTTGTATTCTATAGTTTTCTGTAATGTGAGTGCTAAGTCAATACCGGAGAACAGCAAAATGCTCTTTTGGCAAACTGGAGTCAGAAAGGGAGCAAATGTTTTCAATAGAAAAGTTGATAGTGACTTAATCAAAGCAGCAAAGGAATACAAAATTGGTTTTATTCGTCTTGCTCCTGACAAATTTGAAACTACGCAACGTGACTTCCTCTTAGGCAATGCAGACAATTATCCGGGCCTGATTTCCAAAGACCTGAAAGTTCTGAAAGATGTTTTAGATGCTTTTCATCAACAAAAAATACCAGTAGTGTTAACGATGCTTAGCTTACCTGGATCTAGATGGAAGCAAAATAATAACGATAAAGATGATTTACGTTTATGGTCAGATCAAGCTTTTCAAAAACAAGCAGCAAAATTTTGGCAAGATCTTGCGAAAGAGCTTAAAGATCATCCTGCTATTGTTGGATATAATATCTTAAATGAACCACATCCAGAAAGGCTTTATAATACTGCAGACTCGGCTATTTATAAAGTAGAACAAAGCAAAGTTCAGAAGAATCTATTTGGCTTTTATAGCAGCGTGGTAAACAGTATCCGCCAAGTTGACTCAGAGACCCCAATAATACTTGATAGCAGCAGTTATGCTGACTCTAATACTTTTAACAAATTTGAACCAGTTAGTGATAAAAATGTTCTTTATTCATTTCATATATATGAGCCCTTTGCTTATACAAACTTAAAATTAAACCAAGGTAACTTCGCCTACCCTGGACATGTTCAATCTTTTGATGCAAAAAAAGTAGAGTATTGGAATAAAGATAAGTTAAAATCATATATAGAACCTGTAAAAATTTTCCAAAAGAGGTATAATATACCAGATTATAAGATCCTTGCTGGAGAGTTTGGCGGGCACCGCTGCTCAAAAGGATTAGAGCACTATTTTCGAGATCTTACTTCTATTTTTAATGAATATAATTGGCATTTTGCTGTTTATGGCTTTCGAGAAGATATATGGGATGGTATGGACTATGAACTTGGAAACGAGAAGCTTTCATGGAAAGACTGGCAAGCAATTGAAGAGGGTAGGATGAAAAAAAATTATTTGCCAAATAATTCAATTTTTAAGATATTAAGAGAAGAATGGTCAAGTCAGCTCGCTGGCCATTCGTCATAAAAGAATATTTCTTTTATTGATCTTCTTTGTTTTTCTTTGACTTCAGCACCCTCTTTTTCGTAACCAACTGCTATCACTGACATTACATTAAAATCATCAGGTATATTGAATCTCTTAACTATTTTATCTCTATCAAATCCACCCATTTGATGAGCCATTAAGTTCATAGCTGCAGCCTGCAGCATAAGTGCATAATTTGCTGCACCAGTATCATGTTTAGCCCAAAGATTTTCTCCTTTACCTTGTTTACGGAAGTTCTTAGCGCTTAGAGATATAATTAGTATTTGTGCATCTTTTGCCCACTTTTGATTAGATTCATCAAGGCAACCGAGCAATTTTTTCCATGCGCTTTGATTGTTCTGTTTGTTGCATATCACATATCGCCAAGGTTCATCACCAAAACACGAGGGTGTTAGCCTTACAGCTTCTATTAAAATATCCATTTCTTTCTGAAATATTGCTCTTGTAGGATCGTATGAACGTCCGCTGTGTCTTTCTTTCATCAACGATAATAGATCTTGTTTACTCATCATTTTTAAATAGTGCATAAATAATTCATTGTAGCGCAATATAAGCAAAATTTAAATTGCAAAACCTCTTATACACATATATTACATTTAGTAAGTTATTTTTATTGGGAAGATATGTTTATAACACAATCAAGCAGTAGGTCAACACTGGCTGAAATATTGTCTTGTGTTTTACTTTTATTCTTGATGGCTCAAATAAGCATACCATTGCAGCCTGTGCCTATCACATTGCAAACTTTAGGATTAATACTTGTTGGGCTTAAATTTAACCGCAGAACAGCATTCTATTCTGTGCTTACATATCTATCACTTGGTGCAGCAGGATTTCCTGTTTTTGCGAATTTTTCTAGTGGTTATCACATTTTTCTTGGACCAACAGGTGGATATTTAATTGGCTGTTTAGCTGCTGTTATGGTAATGAACAAAGTAAATGAATTACTGAACTCTAAATATAAATCATTTGTGTGTAATTCTTTAAGTTGTCTGGCCGGTACAGCTGTAATCTTTATTTGTGGTGTTAGTTGGCTTTCTGTTTACTTTGGTCTGGAACGAGCAATAATGGTAGGTGTTTTACCATTTATCCTTCCTGGTTTGGTAAAAATTTTTCTACTTGTAGCAGCTTTGCAATATTTGAAAAAATGATAAAATTTCGTCCTCATCATTTCATGTGCACTCTTGCATTTCAAGGATATGGGTATTCTCAGGGTTTTGTAGAAAATTACAAAAAGATAGCAAGTAAAGTAATTAATGATCCTAATACTAAAATCGAAGTAGTTGATAATCTTGACACTATTTGCAGTGTTTGCCCAAACCAGACTAAACAAGGTAAATGTACCACACAAGCTAAAGTTTTAGAGCTAGATAGAAGGCATATGGAAATTTTAGGAATGAAAATAGGAGAGATTTTAACCTGGAATGAAGCAGTAAAAAGAATTAGAAAGAAAATGTCTTTAGAGAAATTTGACTACGCATGTGAGGAGTGTAATTGGCAACCATATGGAATGTGTAGAAGTGCTCTTTTAACTCATTCTAAATAGTATCTGCCAATTAATAATATCTTTATTATTATATTAGATAAGTAATGTAGCATTTATGAATTTGTAATGTGTTGCATATAGTTCAAAGAAATAAGATTTACTGGTTACGCGCTGCAGCCAATGCCACAACACTAGGATCTATGTTTGTCTGCATGTTAATTTGCGTTGTGATTTTATGGAGGTCTTCTGTTACCTATGCTAGTGAAAATTTGGAGATACAGAAGGTCTTTGATAGTGTTGTCAAGCATATAAAAGCTGATAAAAAATATAAAGATCTTGATGTTATCGAGAGAAAAAGTGACAAATTTAATATCAAAATTTCGCAGAATTCTGGCAAGAATTTTGACATATACTCTATTTTAAAAAAAGCAAAAGATTCCTTTGAGTTAGGAGATAGTGAAACAGCTACTTCTCTCCTCAATCAGATTATCGCAAAATTTCCTTATCATGAAAGTGCTTTAATTGGACTAGGGAATATCTATTACGCTAACAAAGAATTTAAAAAAGCTGTAGAGATTTACACAAGACTGTTAAAAGAATATCCTAGCAACCCTTATGTATTAAAGAATTTTCTGACGATAATTTCACAATATGATCCTAATTTAGCATTGAGTGAAATGTTGAAATTGTATGATACACTCAGAAATAGCGCCCCTTTATCAGCAAATTTAGGTTTGATCTATATGAAAAAAGGGGATTACATAAAAGCTAAAGAATATATGAAAGCAGCAATTTCTTTAGATCAAAACAATATTTTTTATACCTATAATTTAGCTGTTATTCTAGATAAGCTCTCAGATTTTAAAAATGCCACAGCATGTTATTCAAAGTTGTTGAACATGTCAAAAAATGCAAGTGAAAGAATACCTTTATACAAGGTAGCAGCAAGGCTAAAATTTATACAACTCCATAGTGCGCACTCAGCGATTCCATAAGAGTTGCTTGTATCGCTATTTTTGTTTACAACAACAACATTGAACTATAGAATTATATCTAGAGGGGCAATTAGCTCAGCTGGTAGAGCATCTCGTTTACACCGAGGAGGTCGGCAGTTCAAGTCTGTCATTGCCCATTAGCCTAGTTGAATATTAATATTACAATTATTTCAATCAAAGTATAGAAAATGCAAGACAACATAGTACCAGTTTCAATAGTGAAAGAGCTAGAGGATTCTTATCTCTCCTACGCAATGAGTGTGATCATAAGTCGAGCTATACCTGATGTGCGAGATGGATTTAAACCTGTTCATAGGCGCATATTATACGCAATGTCGAGGGCTGGGTTCGATGCCGGTAAACCGTATAAAAAAGCAGCTCGTATAGTCGGGGATGTAATGGGAAAATATCACCCACATGGTGACATGGCTATCTATGACTCCTTGGTCAGGATGGCTCAAGATTTTTCTCTTCTTTTACCACTGATTGATGGGCAAGGTAACTTTGGTTCGATAGATGGAGATCCGCCAGCTTCAATGCGATATACAGAAGCAAGGCTCCACAGAGTGTCGCATTTTTTACTAAATGATATTGACGAAGATACAGTTGATTTTAGGCCAAACTATGATGGAAATGAAACAGAGCCTGTTGTACTGCCTGCAGAATTTCCGAATCTATTGGTAAATGGTGCAAGCGGTGTTGCAGTTGGTATGGCAACCAATATTCCTTCTCACAACCTTGGAGAAATAATAGATGCTTGTATGTTATATATAGATAATCCTGAAGTTACTTTGGATGAGTTACTTGAAGTGATGCCAGGGCCGGATTTCCCAACTGGGGGAATGATTCTTGGAAGGTCTGGAATAAGATCAGCATTTGCAACTGGTCGTGGCTCAATTGTTGTGCAAGGCAAGACTCACATAGAAGACCTGCCACAAGATAGGCAAGCAATAGTGATTAATGAAATACCTTACCAGGTAAATAAAGTAAAATTAATTGAGAAGATAGGTGAGCTTGTAAAAGAAAAAAGAATTGATGGCATAACAGAAATTAGGGATGAGTCTGATAAGTCTGGTATTAGGGTAGTAATTGACCTCAGAAGAAATGCTGAAGCAAGTTTTATACTTAATCAAATATTAGGACTAACTCCACTAAGAAGTAGTTTTAGTGTTAACACTCTAGTCCTCAACAATAACAGGCCTGCTTTGATGTCATTAAAAGAAATCATAGCTGCTTTTGTTGATTTTAGAAAAGAAGTATTAATCAGGAGAACAGAATTTCGTCTAAGAAAAACGAGGGAAAAAGCTCATATATATATAGGGCTCTACATTGCGGTCTTGAGCATAGGTGAAGTGATAAAAATCATCCGTGGTGCAAAAGATCCTGCGGAAGCAAGTAGAGAACTTTTAAATAAAGAATGGAAAACTTCAGCTGAGATAAACACAATTATTGGATTAATCTCAGACAGCATGAGCTTTTTGAAAGACGGAGTGTATAGATTAACTGAGCTGCAAACGAAAGCTATTCTTGACATGAAATTGCAACGTTTAACAGGCCTTGAAAAAGACAAATTAGAAGCTGAGCTAAGTTCAATGATCAACCTGATAAAAGAATATATCGCTTTTCTTGGCTCAGGAGAGAAGTTGATGAAAGAAATAAAAAACAATCTACAAGAAATAAAGAACAGATTTGCTGTGCCGCGAAAAACTTCAATAGAGGAATCAGATACGGACATTGAAGCTGAAGATCTAATTCCACAAGAAGATATGGTAGTGACCGTAACTATGAATGGTTACATCAAACGTGTGAAGCTCTCTCACTATAGAACCCAGCATCGTGGTGGAAAAGGAAAGCTAGGACAGGGGTTAAAAGAGGAGGACGTAATCACAAAATTATTTGTTGGAAATACTCATACTAGCCTTTTATTCTTTTCTAATACTGGTCGAGTTTACAGATTAAAGGTTTATAAACTGCCTCTTGCAGAGCCAACTGCACGTGGAAGAGCGCTTGTTAATATATTCCCGCTTAGCGATGGTGAAACTATAACTAACATCATGCCGCTTCCAAGTGAGAATGACGAAAATCAAAATATAGTTTTTGTTACTGCTCATGGGAACATAAGGCGTAACTCCTTAGCAGATTTTCACTATATTCCAAGCAATGGAAAAATAGCAATAAAGCTCGACGAAGGGGATAGGTTAATATCAGTTAAAGTATGTAGCGAAATTGATCATGTTCTACTTTCAACAACACTTGGAAAAAGCATCAGATTTGTTGTAAGTGATGTGCGTCAATTTAAAAGTCGCAATTCAGATGGCGTAAGAGGTATCAAACTTGCAAAGAATGACAGCGTGATATCTATGACCATATTAAATGGGATAGGTGTAGCAACAGAAACAAAAGAACTTTACTTAAAAGTTCCACTTGCAAAAAGACTGGGGACTGCAATTAATAACTTCATTGATTCTAAATTGGAAAAGACTTTGAATGATTTAGGAATAGATAACAAACTGTTCTTAAAACTTGCAATGAATGAGGAGTTCATATTAACTATTACTGAAAATGGCTTTGGTAAAAGAACTTCTGCGTACGAGTATAGGGTAACAAATAGAGGTGGTGTTGGTATTACAAATATCCTGACTACCGACAGAAACGGTAATGTTGTTGCTAGCTTTCCAGTTGAACAGGGTGATAATATCATGCTTATTACAGATAAAGGAAAGTTAATTCGTATTTCAGTAAATGATATCAGAATTGCAGGACGTAGCACTCAAGGAGTCACTCTGTTTAAAACAGAGAGTAGAGAAAAGGTGGTGTCAGTAGCGAAAATTGAGGATCCCGATTCCACTGAAGATAGTATTTCCGAAATTGACAACTCTGTTTCTTCTTAACTGTATAGCAAAGGTTAAACAAATAGTGCAAATTTCTATTGATTAATCTATAATATTTAAATTAAAATATGTGTCTATGTTCAAGTAGAGATTGATGGATAAGAAGTTAACTAAAAATAAAAAATCATTGACGAATGAGAAGAATAAAAAAACATCTCTTGTTAAAGATTTTGCCAAAAATAAGAGTAGAAGAGATTTTATCACATTAACTACGTGTGCCATGGCAGGTATAGGAGCTGCAAGCGGTCTTTGGCCATTGGTTAAGTCTATGAATCCTTCTGCTGAGGTTTTAGCGATGTCTACGGTTGAAGTTAATCTATCTGATATTCAAGAAGGACAAGGAAAAAAGGTAAAATGGCAAGGTAAGCCAGTATTTATCCGCAAGCGCACAAAACAAGAGATTGAGGCTGCAAGAGCCATAAATGCAGAAAATTTGAGAGATCCTGAATCAGATGAAAAAAGAGTATACAAAGGAAAAGATGAATGGTTAATTATGATTGGAATATGCACCCATCTTGGATGTGTACCAGTTGATCACGCTACAAAAGACGGCAACGGTTGGTTCTGCCCTTGTCACGGTTCATATTATGACACATCAGGCCGAGTAATTGGCGGTCCTGCACCAAAGAACATGGCTATACCTGACTACTTTTTTCCAAGTGAAAATATTGTAGTAATTGGCAAGAAGGCTTAACGGATTTTCATAATTAAAGTAATAAAAGTATATTGCATTTCAAGAAGCACACTGACTTCATAGGCAAAGCTCTTGAAGTCTATCAAGCTAATTTTATACTATGCACATATTCGGGTGATAATTAAGAAACTTGCCTGCCAAATTTTCAGAGTTGACAGCTAAATTTAAAACTTGTTCCTTTGCGTCAGAAAAATTCTGACTAACTTGCTTAAAGTTATTTTCTAACTCTTCGAGGATGGAGCTGAAATTAAAAAAACTTTTCTGCATTTTATCAAGATTTTGAGTTATATAGCTTAATACATAAAGATAGAGACAAGAGGGGAAGAGATATGGTAAAGCAAGAAAAAGCTGAAAGTGAGGGAATAAATGGAGTCACCATATCAATATGAATTAAGGGAAAGAGTGATTTCAGTGGAATTGGGAGTCGCAATAGTAAAAGTGAAAGAAATCTTCAAAGTAGAACTATCCCCCAAAGCTGCACATGGACATAGAATATCCTTTGTCAGGGATGGACGTAAACATTGAAGATCTTCCCCTAGAGCTGGATATAGATATAAAGTCATTTATGCCATTACCTATATTCGAGAAAAATATCACATGCCAAGAACCTTGTCAAAATTATATAATCTATCTCTAGAGCAGGTTATTGAGAATGTCAATCCACATAAAAGAGCCAGGTATTCCTAACACCACTAAACTCACAAATTCATTTGCTAGAGTTTATAAGTTCTTGTTTATAATAATTTTATTATATCGTAAAACCATCTATATCGGCCTATTTAAACAGATTTTACTTTCCTTAAGGATTTTTTAAAGACCACCTATTGAATTCTATGATATTATTTTTTGTGAGATTGTTATACACGTTATGGCAAGGAAGGCAGAGAGATTTGTTAAGTAGTTTTTGCATCTATATGAGCTACTTGAATAATGGTTACAATATTTGTACAATTGTACAGCATGAGCTGAGTTCGCTTAGCCCTTATCTACATATTCAGTTCCACCAACAGTTATTGCATCGACCTTGAGTGTTGGCTGACCAACTCCAACAGGCACATTTTGCCCGTCTTTTGAGCACGTACCAACACCAGGATCTAACTTTAGATCATTACCAATCATTGATACTTTTTTTAGCACTGTTGGCCCATCACCAATTAGTGTTGCTCCTTTCACTGGCTGTGTAATTTTACCATTTTCTATTAGGTAAGCTTCTGAAGATGAGAAAACAAATTTTCCTGATGTTATATCAACTTGTCCACCACCAAAATTTACTGCATATAGGCCTCTTTTTACACTGGATATTATTTCTTCTGGTGCATATTTTCCTGCCAACATATAGGTGTTTGTCATGCGTGGCATAGTAACTTCTTTGTAACTTTCTCTTCTACCATTACCAGTTGGATTTACACCCATAAGTTTAGCGTTCATATGATCTTGCATATATCCTTTTAGAATTCCATCTTCTATAAGCACATTATAGCCAGGTAAAGTACCCTCATCGTCTATGCTAATAGAACCACGCAAATTAGGTAGAGTTCCATCATCAATTACAGTAATGTTACTGGCTGCCACTTGTTTACCCATAGAATTTGAAAATGCCGAGATTCCTTTACGGTTAAAATCACCTTCAAGTCCATGACCTACAGCTTCATGCAATAATATTCCTGGCCAACCTGAACCTAAAACAACTGTCATCTCTCCAGCCGGAGCTGGAATTGCCTCAAGATTTACTAGCGCTTGTTCTAACGCTTGGTTTGCAACTTTTTTCCACTTCTTCTCAGAAACAAATTTACTATAAGAGTCTCTTCCACCGTGCCCTGCAGAACCTCTCTCTGCTCGGCCATTTTTCTCTACGATGACTAGTACATTAAAACGTACCAAAGGCCTGATATCGCTTAACCTGTGATCATCTTTTATTATTTGTACAACTTGCCATTCTCCATTTAGAGTTATTTTTACCTGCTTCACGCAGTTATTCTTCGACCTTACATACTCATTAATCTCATTGAGTAGTTTAATTTTTGAGCTCAGATCCATTTCATTTATGGGATTAATCTTTGAATACAGGCTTTTTGCCTCCTCATTTAAGTTTACTGAATTTGTTTTGCTTAAAGATGCTGAACTTTTTACCATAGAAGCAGCTTTACTAATTTCTTTTTCGCTAATCTCAGAAGAGCAAACAAAAGACGTACTATCTTCACAAAAAGACCTGAGACCAAATCCTCTTCTGATATTTAAATCCATATGTTTTAATATATTATCATCAAAAATCAGGGATTCTGATTGGCAAAACTCTAAAAATAGCTCACCACCATCACTATTGCTCAAAGCGTTGTTGACTATTTTATATACATTATTAATATTAACATTGTTCTGAGCAAAAAATATTTGATCTAGATTTGGCATTACCTTTGAGCTAAAAATTGTTTAAGTATATTATTTAATTTTAACATAGTAAATCACAAAAAGCCCGGGTGGCGGAATTGGTAGACGCGCTAGCTTCAGGTGCTAGTAACTTTTCAAGTTGTGGAAGTTCAAGTCTTCTCCCGGGCACTCTGTATTGATTTTTGAGTCAATTAATGCTATGATATAATGTATTTACTACTAAGTTTATGAGTTATGAAGAAAAAAAGCTTGTTTACAGAAAGAAAATAAGAACTTATTCAAAACGCTTGGTTACTGCACTATCTATTGCTTCTTTGAGTGGGTACATAGCAGCATTAGCCCTAAATATTTCTTCCTTAAGCTTGTATTTTACTATTGTCAGCACTATACTAAGTGCACTTTCGCTTGCTTTAAATATATGGTCATTAACTGATCATTTTAGGCAGTGTGGCCTTAATAAGCAACTCGATACCTCTCGGCAAGAGAAATTAATGAAGATCTGCCTCGACATTGCATCTAACGTTTCATTTTTAATAGGAGGAATTACATCTATATTACCTCTTGAATTTCCTATTATCCCCTTTATTTCCGTTGCTTTTTTTATTCTAGGTTGTACCTTTATGGCAACCAATTTCATTCGAACTATGATTAGTCAGCCGCAAATAGATGAAACCAAAACCTCAAAGTTAGTGATCATTTGAACATTCAATCTGCAATAGCTGCCTAATTATTACATGTTAATAACTTAGCTTATTTAACTTGACAAATTACGCCATCTCCCTTACTATGATAGCAAGAGTATTTACCCTTGTTTTTAATCTCCGCGGATTTAACAGCAAAATTCAGTAAAAAACTCAAATATTTATTGGCAAATTACATAAAAATTATAGCGGCTGCATGTCTTTTTTATTTTTTCTACATTCAGCCAAATCGCGCTTGTTAGTACATTATCAATTTAAATTATTAAAACTCGCTATACGGGGGTTCTTTTGTCTTTTTTTACTTAGTAAATTTCTTAATATTTGTAGCTAAAGTAATTTTAGAGAGCCAGCGTGGGACACACAACCGCACTAACGTTTATTTTTGAAGGTACTATTTATATAGATGAAATGTTCAAAAGTAAAGCATTTAAATATCTAATTCTTACTTCCCAAATTTCAAATTATCTTCCTCCTATTTTATTAATAGCAGGTTTGGTGTTGCAGTACCAATCTAGTTGCGTAGACAGTAAAGTACTCATTGGATTTGCTATAGTACTAGGTTGTACTTTATTATTACAATTAGCAAGTGAGATCTACGAGAGAAAAGTTGTAAATCTTGTAAAAACTGAAGGAAGAGGTGATGAACAAAATGTACCTATAGGAGCATTAACCGAAAAGCCAAGCAGCATTGTAAATCCCGATAGTGTTCACGCTCATGGAAGAGAGCAAGTTGTGTAGTGCATTTATTGTTCTTGGATTAATTGATAGCTATTCTCCATACTAAAATCTCTGGCTAAAAATAGCGAGCCACAGATTAGTATGGTTTTGACGTTTTGTATAGAAGCTTTTAGTATGTGATTTGATATAGCATCTCTGATTGATTCACATTCGATAGCATTGATTCCTATATTATGAGCTCCTTCTCTAATTAAATCTGTACTTGTTGCTTTAGGTTCAGATTTAACACAAACGGCGCATAGTAGTTTGATGTATGGCTTTAAGTGCTCTAAGAACTCTGCGACGTTTCTGTTACGAGTAACACCAAAGATCATATAGATACCTTCAGCAAAATTGTCTCTTACCCACTTAGCTAACACTCTGGCACCATCATTGTTGTGCGCGCCATCTAGAAATAATTGCCAATCTTTTGGTAATAAAAAAATTAAATTACCTTCTTTTATAGACTCTAGCCGCGCAGGCCAATAAGTGCTCTGTAAACCTGAAGCAATGTCCTCTTCTCCAATATTAAATCCATACTTCCCACTCAAAATGCTACATGCTGCAATTGCGTTTCCTGAATTGATTATTTGATGATCTCCTTTTAAAGATGGCAAAGAAAATTCTATTGATTGAATAGTCGATTGAAAGACCATCCTGTTATTCTGTTTTTCGCAATTCCACTCAAATCCTCCTCTATATAAGGGAGATTTTTTGTTTATTGCGTGTTGTTCTAGCGTGTTCATTATAGATTTTTCTTGTGGTGCTATTACGCAAGGAACATTAGGTTTCATTATTCCAGCCTTTTCACCTGCTATGGTTTCTACGGTAGGACCAAGATATTCTGTATGGTCAAGTGCAATGGAAGTGATGATCGTTAGAATCGGATTATCTATAACATTTGTTGCATCAAGCCTTCCACCCAGACCCACTTCAACTAAAGTAATATCAGCTTTATGACGAGAAAAAGCTAAGAAGGCTGCAGTCGTTGCGGCTTCAAATAGAGTGATGGGTTGTTCTGCGACTGCTATACGGCATTCTTCCAGTGAGTTATGTAATTCACTATCATCGATATCATTGCCTGCAACAACTATTCTCTCATTAAAATTCACTAAATGTGGAGAAGTGTACGTATGAACTTTATACCCTGCTGCTTGCATTATATATCTTATAAAGGATAGTGTTGATCCTTTGCCATTAGTGCCAGCTATGTGAATTATTGGCGGTATTTTTTTCTCGGGATTACCCAGTTTATTTAGAAAACTTTTTATGCGATCAAGAGAAAAATCCTTTGGCCTACTGCCAATCGGCTTAGGCCAATGAGGCATGTATATCATAAATTATTGTTACGTTTTAATTCATCTATTACACTTGCCATGCCGTGCGTGTCGATTTTTTCACTAAATTGAGAACGTTGATTAATAGCAATACTTATCCCACTCATTACAACATCGTTTATTAAGAAAGAATTGTCATTTTTAGTCACTTTAAAGTCAATGT
Organism: Wolbachia endosymbiont (group B) of Scrobipalpa ocellatella; assembly: GCF_964188425.1. Lineage (NCBI taxonomy): Bacteria > Pseudomonadati > Pseudomonadota > Alphaproteobacteria > Rickettsiales > Anaplasmataceae > Wolbachia > Wolbachia endosymbiont (group B) of Scrobipalpa ocellatella. The sequence goes on along the minus strand of NZ_OZ077190.1, from coordinate 1,343,518 downwards.
TTGTAAATTCCTCATCACCATAAGAAAATCTTGTTCCTATCAGACAAGTTTCATCGTCAACTGCTTTTGTACTCATTATGATCATTTCACTATTATTTATGTATTTATACAAAATTTTAGCGCACAAGCGCGCGAGATATACTTCATATTCTTTTAGAAACTCTTCTTTTTCTTTCTGAGTAGATAAATTCCAATATTTCCCTATGACAAATCGAGATATTCCTTTGAGGTCAACATTATTCTGAATAATTTTCAGAAGTTCTTCTTGTACATGTTCTAGATTTTTTCTATTCCCTTTCATAGACGTGTTGTCTACTTGCTGCTTCATGGCAAGCACAAAAGTTTTGTGCCCTATACAATTCGCGTAAGCACTTGAGGAGATTACAATAAAAATGGTTAAGAACTTAATAAGATTCATAAGATATATTTATTAGCTATGATACTTAAAATGCAAAATTTAACAAAGGCAAAATAATGATCGCTAGTTTTAATATATCTATAGACATACTCTATATAAATAATCTATAATTAATTTAGGGGTCTGTGCTATGCGTTATGAGTTAAGTTAAATTTCCCGAGCGATAATTTCTGATCAAGGGAATTGCCTCTGTTAATTTCATTGAAATTAGTACGTGATGCCCACCTTAACTTTAGGTCTCAGGAATCTACTAAGACTGACGGTAGATATGGATCCCTTTTCCATTATTTAGGTTTATGTTACACCAATATAAAGAACAAGGTGTTTTTTTCTGTTCATCTCATGAGATATTTCAAGTTGTAATTGACGTTGAGAAGTATCCTGATTTTGTTCCTTGGTGCAAAGCTGTTTATATAAAAGAAAAAACTGATAGCCAAATGATTGTGGACCTCCTTGCAGCTTTTCATGGCATTAAAGGAAGTTACACATCAGAAGTGACCTTTCTTTCTCCAAATGGAGCAAATAAAAGTTGGATAAAAGCTGTGTCGTCAAATGGAATATTTAAACATTTATACAACGAATGGAAATTCACTCCTATAGATGAAAGTAAAACTATGGTAGAGTTCTATATAAAGTTTGAATTTAAATCCAATTTGTTTTCCGCCTTATTAAACTCAGTTTATAAATACACACAAAGTAAAATAATTGCTGCATTTAAAGACAGAGTAGAAAGTGTTGCCGAGAAAAAGTTATCTTGACATCATTTATATAAATGCATAAATTCTTTAATAAGTTAAGTATTTCCATTGTAATGATTTTTAGATTATTGTTCTTACTTATTTTTATAAGTGTTAGTTCTTATGCAGCTATTGAACAAAACTTACCCAACACTCAAAAAACTGATGAAATAACATCAAAAGAACTACTGTCACTACTGCCTGATGATAAATTATTAGGTGATCCAAAAGCACCAATTTTAATGATAGAATATGCTTCGCTCACTTGTTATCACTGTTCTCTTTTTCATAAGAAAGTTTTTCCTAAAATCAAAGAAAAGTACATAGATACAGGTAAGATGTTATACATATTCCGTCATTTTCCTCTAGATTACAGAGGATTAAAAGCTGCAATGCTAAGTTATTGCTATGAAAAAGAAGAAGACTATTTTAATTTTAACAAAGCTGTGTTTAATGCAATAGACTCGTGGAACTACTCTAATTTTAGTGATTTAACTATACTACAAAAAATTGCTGCACTAAGCAATTTGAAGCAAGATGTATTTAACCAATGCATTAATGATAAAAAGATGATGGACAAAATTATAAATGATAAATCACTTGCAATTAATAAACTTGATATCACAGCTACTCCTGTATTCATCATCAAGATTAACGATGACAAATCATATGTAGAGAATGGTAAAATCAAACATGAAGGGTATAGAGAGCTGGAATACTTCACTAATGTAATAGATGAGTTATATGGAAAAGCTATAGTGAAGTAATAACACTGTAGCTTACCATATAAAAACCCTATGCTGAATCATTATTTTTTGATACTGTTTGTTGCTTTTTACGCTCAAACTCTCTTTTTTTACTGTGCCAAGCATAATAATACATAGCAATTTTATTCTCTATTAATACTATCGTTCCATCATAAAATTGGACCATATCCATAACTTTTTTCTGAGCTTCGTTAAAGCGTTCTTTGTACTTCTCGCGATAAGCTGGATTGTGCAGTAATTTCACTCCTTCATTATTATTAGATTTCTTGCTTAACGTTTCAACTTCGTTAGCAATGTTATAAGACATATAACCCCCTCTAATTGATTATAAAAATTACATTTTAAGAGAGATGTAAAATAAACGATCCCTTAATTCTAGTATAACAATTGGTTATTATACTAGTTAACCATAGTAAAATATATAATAATCTTTGTCACTTAAAATTTTACTTTATAAAATAACAACTTAAAATAAAAATTTTTATTATTCTTAACTCTATTGTTATATCTATAAATCTTATATAGATTAAACCTCCTTAGTTTATATTATAAAACTTAATGCGTCATAACTTTAGCAGAAAATCGTTGTACATAAGAAGCTTATTTGCAAAAGAGTATAAAAAAATAGAAGAACATTGTACTCTTGATAAGAAACAACGTATTCAAATCACTCCTGAAGAAGGAAAATTATTAAATTTATTTATCAAAATCCATAAAGTTAAAAGCATAGTTGAAATTGGCACTTTATATGGTTATTCGTCAATTTGTATGGTAAAAGCTTTACCGAAAGATGGTCATATATATACAATAGAAAATAATCCTCAACACTCAAGAATAGCAAAAAAAAATTTTAGTGCTTTTAATCTAAGTGATAAAATTACTCTAATAGAAGGTGATGCACTGGAAAAAATTAATGAATTATCAGCAAAGGCACCATTTGACATGATATTCATCGATGCTGACAAAAGTAGTTATCCTAAGTATTTAGATTGGGCAGAGTCATACATTAAACAAGATGGGCTAATCGTTGCAGATAACACTCTATTATTTGATACAGTATTTTTAGAATCTCCTCCAAAAGAAGTATCAGAAAAGTCATGGCATGCTATGAGAGAGTTTAACGATAGATTGTCAGATGAAAAAAAATATTTCTCCATATTGATTCCTACTCTTACTATTACCCACAAATATAAAGTTCGTGAGCAAGTCGCCATCCTTCTGCTAGATCAAAGAGACGTCTCCATCCTTTCCAAATAGTAATGGGGCCTGGTTCTAGATCATTTTTTCTAGCCAAATGTCCTCCAAGTTGAGCAATCCATGAAACAGCTTCTTTTATAGTAGGAGTTGCATTTGAACATGGTTTTCTATGTATTTTTACATATAGAACTTTCCATTCTTCTTCGGCTAATAAGGTAGTACACGGTAATGTTGGATCAGTTCTTGCAATTGTTGTAATAAAGAAAATTCTCCAAGCAATAATACTCATTACTGTTAAATATCGCATCAACCTTTCTGCTGTTCCAAGCCTACATTCTTCAACTTTGAGACCAGATTTTAAAATTTTATGTAATATTTCTATTTTCCATCTAAGACAATACCACCTAACTTTTTCAACAGCTTCATCAAAGGTATTGACTGGAAGATTTGTTAAAAGCATCCACTCTAGCGGATTTGTTTCAGAAGGAAAGTCTTTTTCAACAACGTAAACTGCATAGTGTGGTAATTTAAGTAATTCTTCTGTCTTATGCCTAATACTATTCTTAGATGGATGCATAATAAACTTTCCGAATCTAACTTCCAAATGTGCTGTTCTTTTTGGCTTATTATCTTTTGCAGGAACTTCAACTTTTACCGTACCTGCACAATGAGAGGATTTAATAAATTCCCATAACTTCTGCTCACCTTTTTCAGGATATCGAGATTTTCTATTTACTGCCCTATCTTTGGAAGCTCTAACTAACACTGCCGAATTAAGATTATATGCAAGCTCAAAAAACTCATATATATCTGCTTCTCTATCGCATATGGTTATAGTCTCAGTTTGAGTTGAATCAATAATGTTGTTTGTGTTGCTTAAAGTTTCTAACCATTTTATACTCTCTTTATCTTCAATGCGGATACTGTCATTGTTCTTTTTTTTTATGTTTTCAGATTCTTCAGGTCTTGAATAAATTTTTTGATCTAGTATCCCTAGTACCAAACCTTCTATACTAACAGCTAGAGCTGTATGCATTATAATACCTTGACTATGTTTTCTTGTAATAACTCCCAATCCACTTGTTTTTTCATGGTCTGTGTATGAAATATAACTTGTATCTTGGATCACAAAAATTTTTTTATGGGCTTTTGTTCTTTCAACTGTTTTAGCAACGTGTGAAGCTAGAATATCGCCTTCTTTCACGTTCTCATTTTGAAAAAAACGATATGCTGCTTTTGCTTCTGACCAACTTCCACACGCCTGATTGATTGAGCTTTCAGGTAAACTTGTAAAACTATCAGCAATATTTACTAATCGGTCAGTTAACCTTTTATCTCCAAGTACAGCATCTCCAAATTCATTTTCAGCCCATTCATTATTCCTGTTTGCCATTTTTTACCCTCAATGTTTGCAAACTTTAATGTTGTAATACTTTATTTTTATGTCCATTTATATTTGTGGGTAATAGTAAGATTCCTACTGACGAAGGAATGACTGTAGCTTTAAAACTAACGCAAGTTAAAAATCAAGGTTAGCGTAATGTCTAGGGGGAGTTAAGCCAAAAACTCTCTCTAATAATATTTCGCGAAAACAAGGCCTTGATTTAACAATGGAGTACCATTCTTTTAAAATCTTACTTTTTTCCCAGGGAAAACTATTTACGTAGTCTATTATAGAAATATGTGATGCTAAAGTAATATCGGCTAAAGTGAACTTATCGGTTGCAAGCCAAACGTTCTTGTTAATTAAGTGTTCGATGTATTCCATATGGTAAGGCAGGTTATGCTGAGCTGCATGAAGAAATCTAGAGTCAGGGCTGCGGTTAGTAATTACTTTTTCATTCATAATATACTTAGTAACTTCATTGTAAAATTTGCTATCGAACCAATTGATTAAAGCGCGTATTTTAGACTTAATAATAGTTGATGAACCAAGTAATTTGACGTTACTATTGTAAATCTCTTCTATATATTCACAAATGGCATTACTATCCGCTATTACAAAGTTATTATCTATTAATACTGGTACTTGTCCGATTGGATTGATCTCCATGAATTCATTCCGCTTTTCCCATGGATTTTCATATACCAAATCACAACTCAGCTTTTTTTCCTTGAGAAGAGCTCTAACTTTTCGTGAAAATGGACAAAGAGGAAAATGATATAAAATCATAATATTCCTCTTTTGTTATTCCAATACCTATATGTTGTCATTCCAGTACGTGACATTGGAATCCAGCTTATTTCATTATGGACATTACTTTTAACATATATTCCTAGAATCCATTGTCCATTGTATAATTTCCAAATATTTTTATACTTGAATCCCAGTACAACTGTACGAACATTGTAGTTTGAGAGCAATCCCCACCGGAAGGGTGTCATTTCAGTGATTGACACTGGAATCCAGTTCTTATTATACAACAGCCTAATGTATTCATTTAAAATTAAGTTTTCTGGATCCCAGTGTCTGGACACTGGGATGACAGAAGAAGAGTATTTTAGGTAACGGCTGTTTACTCCAAAGTAATGTTGCAAAAGGTCTAACATATAAATTATAAGACTAATATAGAATATACCTTGCTAAAAAAAAAAAAAAGTATAACCTTTGATAAGGTATGCAGGCAAAAATTCTGTAACTTGGTCAGGTCAGAAATGAAGCAACCATATCAGAATCTTTTTGGGTTGCATACCTATTTGTACTATTTGTTTTATTCTAGGCTATGAACATAGCATTAAAATATCGTCCTAGTAGCTTTAAAGATTTAGTAGGTCAAGATATATTGGTGCGTATACTAGAAAATGCTTTTACTCTCAACAAAATTCCACAATCTATACTGCTTTCTGGTAGCAGTGGAATTGGTAAAACCACCACTGCAAGAATAATAGCTTTATGTTTGAACTGCTCATTGGGGCCAACTTTTGAACCTTGTGGATCATGTACAAGTTGTCTGGCAATAAAAAATTCAAGCCATCCAGATGTAGTTGAAATCGATGCGGCAAGTCACACTAGTGTTGAGGATGTTAGAGCGATCTTGGGAGATATTTGCTATTTACCAATAAGTTCTAAATTTAAAGTTTACATTATAGATGAAGTACACATGTTATCCAGTAATGCATTTAATGCATTACTTAAAACTCTAGAAGAACCACCATCTAGCGTAAAGTTTATTCTAGCAACTACAGAAATAAAAAAGATACCAATAACTGTTATTGCACGTTGTCAAAGGTTTGACTTACATAACATTCCTTCAGCTAAGATAATGGAGCGTTTAAATGATATTGCACAAAAAGAAAATTATTTTATTGAAAAAGAAGCATCGGAATTAATTGCTCACCACTGTAGCAATTCAATGCGTAACGCTTTATTTTTGATGAATCAAGCATTGCTATATAGCAAAGATGGTACAATATCCACTCAAAGTGTTACAGACATACTTGGTCTAGTAGATAGAAACGTTATATTTGATCTACTGGAAGCAGTATTAGATAGTGATTTACAGAAGGCTTTGTTAGTATTCGACAATGTGGTAAAAACAGCAAATCCGCTCAATATTTTTGAAGATCTGCTGCAAACAATCCAGTTAATATGCCGTTTTTTAATTACAAAAGAGATTGATACAGAATATGAGAAGAGCAGAGTAAAAGATTTGAGTGCAAAAAAGTCTTTAATATTTTTTTCGAGATTGTGGAAGGTGCTGCTTAAGGGTATTCAAGATATAAAAATTTCAACATGCAATGAGGTTGCTGCTGAAATGATGTTAATTAGCCTTTGTTATCTTTCTGATTTGCCTTCTCCGGAACAGGTGATCAAAAAAATTCTTTCACAGAATGTAGAGCAAGGAAATAGACAGGGCAGACCTGTTGCACCTTCCCCCTCTGTCATCCAAGTAACTGACTACTCGGATCCAAAAAAATATGTGGAAAAACCCCACTCTGTCATCCCAGTGCGTGACACTGGGATCCATGTGAAAAATAAACAACAAAATTACGATTTTGATAAGATTTTGCAACTATTAAGGCGGAGTAACCAAATTTATCTTTACAAACAACTGTGTAGTAATCTAAAATTAATAGATTGTAAATTTGGGTATTTAAAATTAAAAGCTGTATCTAACTTGAACAGTAATTTTTGTAATGACTTGAAAAGTTACTTAAATCAAGCTACTAATCAGGAGTGGGTTATTATAGTTGATACGAGTTATATGAATAGGGAAGTGAGTAATTTAAATTATGCACCTGTAGTTAAGGATATATTAAATACGTTTAAAGGTGCAAAGGTAGTTAATATAGAAAATAAGGAGTAGGTTGTGGATTTCAGTCAAATAATGAAGCAAGCGCAAGAAATGCAAAAAAAGCTTGCGGAAGCCCAAGAAAAATATATTGGAAAAGAGTTTCAAGGTATTTCTGGTGGTGGCAAAGTTTCTGTATTAGTGGAAGTTATAAAAATAGGTGGCTATAAAGCTAAAAAGGTAAACATAGACTTAGAGCTTATGAGAAATGAAGAAAAAGACATAGTAGAAGATTTAGTGACAGCAGCGTTTAATGATGCCATTAAAAAAGCAGAAGAAGATATGGCAAATGCAACCTCTGATCTTGCAGGTATGATGGGGTTACCACCTGGATTTAAACTTCCTTTTTAAATTTACTACTGAAGTTTGACTTAATGCAGTAACTAAGTGTTTTCCTTTTATACTAGTACTTCCATGAAGTACATTCATATTACTGCATGAATATGCAGCAATTCACAATGATGAATGCAGATCAGAAGATAAAAAGACATTAGTGAAATAGGTGTCAGAAGATCAAGAGTAAAAAAAGTAGAGTAACTCTATTTATTAATTAATAAAATCTTTGTATTTTCCTAAAAGTTAGTTAAGATACAGAAGGTTTTATGTTATTAAGTTAGCACTTGACTTAACTTTAGTTATTATTTAGACTGCTAAAGTGGAATTTTAATTTTTTTAACGAGGGCAATTATGCATTATAAAAAGTTTTTTTCGGCAGCTGCTTTAGTGACGTTGCTAAGCCTATCAAACTCTGCTTTTTCATCAGACCCTATTGGTCCAATAAGTGATGAAGAAACTAGCTACTATGTTCGTTTGCAATATAATGGTGAAGTTTTACCTTTTAAAACAAGAATTGACGGCATTGAATATAAAAAAGGAACCGAAGTTCATGATCCTTTAAAAGCATCTTTTATGGCTGGTGGTGCTGCATTTGGTTATAAAATGGACGATATCAGGGTTGATGTTGAGGGACTTTACTCACAACTAAACAAAAACGACGTTAGTGGTGCAACATTTACTCCAACAACTGTTGCAAACAGTGTGGCAGCATTTTCAGGATTGGTTAACGTTTATTACGATATAGCGATTGAAGATATGCCTATCACTCCATACGTTGGTGTTGGTGTTGGTGCAGCATATATCAGCAATCCTTCAGAAGCTAGTGCAGTTAAAGATCAAAAAGGATTTGGTTTTGCTTATCAAGCAAAAGCTGGTGTTAGTTATGATGTAACCCCAGAAATCAAACTCTTTGCTGGTGCTCGTTATTTTGGTTCTTATGGTGCTAGTTTTAATAAAGAAGCAGTATCAGCTACTAAAGAGATCAATGTCCTTTACAGCGCTGTTGGTGCAGAAGCTGGAGTAGCGTTTAATTTCTAGTCTATCTTTGTCTTATTATCCCAGTGGGTTTTTCTTGTCATTCAAGTAGCATGACACTGGGATCTAGAAAAAAGAAATGTGAATTCCAGTGTTTGAGCACTGGAATAACACATTATTTATTTAATGTAGTTTTTATCGTTACACGCTGGCAATTTTAATTCTACATTTAGGTAGCTGTTGTTAAGATCTCAACTAGATATAAAGTTATGCTTTTTTAATTAAAGCTTGAATTTTTCACTGAAAATCAATATATTATATGTATAGAGTTTTAATTTAAGTTATTATGTTGACCCCAGTAGCAAATTTATGTGTTAATAGTAGCACTAATCTCATGCAATATATTGCTGAAGTGCGAAAATTTCCTATGCTTTCCCAAGAAGAGGAAGTGCGATTAGCAAAAAATTGGCAAGAATACCAGGATATTTCTTCTGCTCACAGGTTGATTACTAGCCATTTGAATTTGGTAGTAAAAATTGCAATGAAATTTAAGAATTACGGTCTATTGTTGATGGACCTGGTCATGGAAGGAAATATGGGTTTAATGCATGCAGTGAAAAAGTTCAATCCTGACTTGGGATTTCGTTTTTCAACTTATGCAGTATGGTGGATTGAAGCTTCAATGAAAGACTTTATATTAAAATCTTGGTCACTTGTAAAAATAGGTACAACGCAAGCACAAAGGAGATTGTTTTTTAGTTTACGTAAAATAAAAAAAAGAATTTTACAATACACAAACAGAGAAACTTTGAGTAAAGAAGAAATAAAAGCAATATCAAATGAGCTTTCTGTATCTGAAGAAGATGTTGTACAGATGAGCTATCGTCTGGCTTGTAAGGATCAGTCGTTAAATAATTGTATAAAAATAGGTGATGACTCTAAAAAGGAGTTACAAGATATGATTCCGTGTAATTTAGTTAGTCAAGAAGTAGCTTACCAGAATCATGAAGAAAAGGCATTAAAAGAAACAATTTTAAGCAATGCGCTGGCAAGTCTTAATGAAAGATCAAGAGACATTTTCATTAGCAGATATTTATCTGAGAATACTCAGACTTTGGATGAGCTTAGCAAAAAATATTGTGTTTCAAGAGAAAGAATAAGACAGCTGGCTGAGCAAGCGATGAGTAAGGTAAAACAACATATAAAATCAGAGAGTTTGAAATTCGGTTTACATGCGTAGTCTTTTCGTATTTCTAATATTTCTTTCAATAGACACTCTTGCATCGGTTAGTAATGTACAACTGAGCGAAAAATATAAAGACTGGTTTGTGTATACTGCATTGGAAGATGGTGAAAAAGTGTGTTATATTGTATCTCATCCTAAGAAAAAAAGTGAACATTATACAGCCGATCGCAAGCCGTATGTAATGGTCAGTTACGTTGATAAAAAAGCAGATGAGGTGAGCGTCACTTCTGGCTTTCAGTATAATAATGAGCCTGTAGTTCTCAATATCGATAAAAAAATTAAATATCAATTGCCAATAATACAGGGAAGTCTTGCGTGGACAGATGATACAAAAATGGACCAAGATTTGATTCTAAAAATGAAGCAGGGATTATCAATGGTAGTTAATGGAAAAGTAAAAACAGCAAATGTTGATGATACTTATTCCTTGCTTGGCTTTCAAAAAGCGTACCAAAAAATGCATGACTTATGCCATACAAAGTAAATTATTGATCACTAAAGTATAAGATAGGCTGTTTTGTCTCTCAGACAAAAATATGGATATCACTTTACATAGAATATGAATATCATTTAAAATATATTTTTGAGAATTAATATGTCAAAAATTGTAGATATAGGAATCAAAGAACAAAGTTCTGTGTGTGAACAAATGCGTTTTAGTGTAAGTCGTGCAAGCCTTTTAAATACGCTATCCAGGGTAAGTGGAGTGGTTGAAAGGCGCAACGCGATAGATGTTTTAGCGTGTATAAATATCAAAGCACAATATGGTAGCATAAAATTGAAGGCTACTGATCTTGACATTTCAATATTTGCCTCACTTACTGCAAATGTATCAGCAGAAGGAGAAGTGAAAATCTCAGCACATACTTTACATGATATAGTGAAAAAATTGCCAACTAATTTGGATGTCAATTTCGAAATGAATAATCAAGGAAAATTATTGATATCCTGTGGAAATGCAAATTTTTCTTTACCGAACGTAGTTTCAAATAACTTCCCTGTTCTTGAAGAAGGTGATCATCAATACGATTTCACTCTACTAAGTGCAGATTTGGTAGACTTGTTGACTAAAACGAAGTTTGCTGTGTCGCTAGATGATACAAGGTATAATTTGAATGGGATATATCTGCATACAGATGAGCAATTTCTGTACTGCGTTGCAACTGATGGCCACCGTTTATCATGTATAAAAAGGCCTAAACCTGAAGATATCAACGGAGAATTTGGGGTGATCATTCCACGTAAAACTATCATGGAACTGTTGAAAGTATTGGATGATTGTAATGAGATAAATATAAAACTTTCAGATAGAAAAATCAAATTTACATGTGGTGAGTATATTCTAATATCAAAATTGATAGATGGAACTTTTCCAGATTACAAAGCCGTTATTCCAACGTCTCAAGATAAACAAATGATTGTTGAGAGTAGCAAACTTGCTAGTGTTATAGACCGAGTTTCCGTTGTTGTGTCCGATAAAATAAAATCAATTAAATTTTCATTGCAAGAGAATTTATTAACTCTACATTCAAATTCCCAAGAGTGCAGTGATGCGACTGAGTCTATAGAGGTGGATTACGATGGAGCTCTTATGGAAGTAGGATTTAATTCTCGTTATTTGCTTGATGCTTTATCTTGTATAAAAAACAAATGTAAGGTCAGCCTATCAGATGGTAATAGCGCTACAATTATCACTGATGAAGATGATCCAAGTGCACTATATATAGTAATGCCAATGAGGACTTAAGCTAGTAATCTATCTTTACTAAGTATAAGCCGTGAGACGGCGCAGTGACCCCAGCGGCGTTTCTTTTACATTGACTTAATATGTTTAGCATTTCTTGTGGATTAGTTCTATTTTTTCCAAATTCAACTAAAGTACCAACAATAATCCTCACCTGGTTATGTAAAAAGGAAATCGCAGATATTTTGATGTATATGTGACTTCCGTTTTGTACTATATCAATATCATCGATTGTTCTGACCGGATTTGTAGCTTGACAATCTTTTGAGCGAAAGCTTGAAAGATTATGTTTTCCAAGCAGGTGTCTAGCAGCTTCACGCATGATGTTTACGTCAAGTGGGTTAAATACTTGCCACACATAACCGATTTCTAGAGCTGCAGGAGCGTAGCGATTAATTATTCTATATTCATAATATCTTTTTTTTGCTGAAAATCGTGCATGAAATGCATCATCTACAGCTTCTGCACTAAGCACAACTATAGGAATCGCTTTTAAGTGATAGTTTATTCCATTTCTTATTCTGTAAAGCTCAAATTGCCTTTCCATATTGAAATGAGCAACTTGCCCTAAAGCATGAACCCCTGTGTCAGTTCTGCCACCACAATGCAAAGAGACTCTCTCGCCACTGAAATTAAATATAGCGTTTTCTATGGTTTCCTGAATTGAGTTAGCAGAGTGTTGTTGCTTTTGCCAGCCAGAGAAACCACTACCATTGTATTCTATCGTTATTTTGTATCGCACTACAAAGTCTATCTATCTAATTTTAGGTAACTAACGTTCTTCGTTATTAAAAAACCCTTGGCAGATTGGTTGCGTTCAATTACCATGGAGACTATACAAGTTAATAAATGATCCATGGCACATAATCCAGAAGAAAGAAATAATGATAAGCAAAAAGCACTAGATAATGCAATAAGTCAAATTGAAAAAGCATTCGGTAAAGGTGCAATAATGAAGCTAAAGCAAAACCCTGTAGAAAAAATAGACACGATATCTACAGGGTCGATTGCACTTGATTCAGCTCTGGGTGTTGGGGGATTGCCAAAAGGACGTATAATTGAGATATTTGGCCCTGAGAGTTCTGGTAAAACTACCCTTGCTTTGCATGTAATTGCTGAAGCACAGAAAAAAGGAGGTTTATGTGCATTTATCGATGCGGAGCACGCACTGGATGTTATATATGCTCGTAAACTTGGAGTAAACACCGATGATTTAGTGATTTCACAACCAGACACTGGAGAACAAGCGTTGCATATTGTTGAGTATTTAGTATGTTCTGGTGCAGTTGATGTAATAGTTATTGACTCTGTTGCAGCACTAACTCCAAGAGCTGAAATTGAAGGAGATATGGGCGACCAGCACATGGGACTACAAGCAAGACTTCTAAGTCATGGGCTACGAAAGCTCACCTCTGCAGTTTCAAAAGCAAACTGTATATTGATATTTATCAACCAAATTCGTATGAAAATAGGAGTAGTATATGGAAATCCTGAAACTACCACTGGTGGAAATGCGTTAAAATTCTATACTTCTATAAGACTTGATATAAGAAAAGTTGGTGCGATAAAGGATAAAGAGAATATTACGGGTAATGAAACGAGAGTTAAAGTTGTAAAAAATAAAGTCGCTCCTCCATTTAGAGAGGCAAAATTTGATATAATGTATAATGAAGGCATATCAAAACTTGGGGAAATAATAGATATAGGAGCAAAACTTGGTGTCCTTGAAAAGGCAGGCGCTTATTATTCATATAACAATACGCGTCTTGGGCAAGGAAGAGAAAATGTAAAAAGCTACCTCAAGGCGAATAAAGAAATTGCAAATGAAATAGAAACAAAAATCAGAGATTTATTTAAAAATCACGATAACTCTATTGCAATAGAAGAGGAGCGTGAACAACTTCTAGAAGAATCAGTATTCTAATCTAGATGCTTGTATTAGGCAGTATTCAATTGCTATACTAAAGTTTCACTCTCAACCGAGTTGATGAAAGCTGAGATATCTCCTTGTAGCATTAGGTGTATATTTTTTGCTATTTTTTCCACTAAGAGGATAACATTATCAAAATTTTCAAATTTTGATAATACATAATCTGCTAAGCTTTTCCGATTTTCAGGCCTACCTACTCCAAATCTCAAACGCCAATAATCGTTACCAATAAAGCTATCTATAGACTTAAGTCCATTGTGTCCAGCAGAGCTACCGCCTTTTTTTACTTTTATTCTTCCGAATTTTAAGTCAGCATCATCATGTATGACAACAATATTGTCTAGCGATAATTTGTAAAAATTTTTTATTTTTGCAACAGGAATACCTGAATTATTCATAAACGAATAAGGCTTTATTAGCATAACTTTATTATTGTTAATTATGCCAGAGGTTATCAAGTAATCGGCTTTCTTAGAAAATGACTGAAAATTCCAATATTTGTAGATTGCGTCAATAACGATAAAACCAATATTATGATGAGTTAACTCATATTGACTACCAGGATTACCAAGCCCAGCTATTAAATGCACTACTCCTCTGTTTTTGTTTGAGTTTCTTCAACATCACTATCGGCAGCAGAGATTGTTACAATGGTGAAATTTTCTTCCTCATGAGCTACAAATTTAACACCTTCTGGCAATTTTACATCATTGATATGTATAGATTGACCAATCATTTTGCCAGACAAATCAATTTCTATGACTTGAGGTATTTTCTCAGGAGAGCATTTGACAGTAATAGAACGACACAGAACATTAAGCACTCCACCTAATTTGATTCCTGGTGATTTACTTTCATTGATGAATGATAAAGGTATATCTATTTTAATTTCACTACCTTTATCAACAAACTGAAAATCAACATGTTGCACAGTATCCTTTACTACATGCCATTGAATATCACGAACAAGAGCATATTCTTTTTTCCCTGAAATATCTAGTTCTATTAAATGTGCAGAAAGAGCACCTGATTTATATTGTTTAGTAAATTCCTTTGCAGACAATGTCAAATTTACGTTATCATGCCCTTTACCATATATAACTGCAGGTATACTTCCCTTCTCCCTCAGAGCCTGCATCGCTTTCTTTTTTTTTACATCACGTAACTCTGCATTAATTGTTACCATTTCTTGCTGTGCCATCGATTACTCCTATTCAGCTAATCCTTTTTATATAATTTAATAATATAACATAAAAATATTTATTTCAAACTTCATTCTTTCACACTAATTCTTTGTGGAAAAATTTATTTAGATATATACTTAAGATTACGTAGTAAGAGCTATGAGTATTAACGATCAAGTAGTTTTTAAGATTTATAAGCCAACAAAAACTGCAACACAATCTGGCTTAGGTAATACAAAATTCTGGTACCTAAAAATTAAGCCTTGTTCTTACTATATTGAACCTTTGATGGGATGGGTTGGCTCAAAAGATCCCCAAAAACAGATTGTATTAAAGTTTGATTCTCTTGAAAAAGCAATATCTTACGCAAAGAAACACAACACAAAGTACACAATTGAAATGCCAAAAGATGTTAAAAGACTGCCAAAATCTTATGCAAATAATTTTATACTAAAGTAAATTTTATTGTAGTATGTTTACCTAAAAGCTTAAATCTAAGAACATATCTTGAAAGGACTTAAGTGGTTAAGCATATATTAAAGAGTTCTTGCAGTAAGGAGAGCACGCTCATACGTCAAGCAAATAATGTTTACCTAAAATTCTTTGACATTCGCAGCTTTCTTGGCAATCGTATCCCATTTTCAGTAAACAGTGATTCTTCTATATATTAGAAAAATTTTTATTTTAATTAGCGTTAAACAATAGGCGCCTATTGGTTTTTAGCTAAAGTAAAAGTCAAATATCTGGAATTCTGGACATAAAATCCTCCTGTGTAAAAAAGATTAGAAAAAAATGCAGTGCACATACGACAGAGATTAAGTATACGTGTATACACTGAAGAAGACACACTACATTTAATGAGTTTGATTGTTTAGTAGAAAAAGTCTGCAGACAAAGATAGATTTTGAGCTCTAAAAGTATCTCTAACTATCATTATAATCAGATTTAAAATATATGGAAGCAATTTTTTACGTTCCCTTTAATATTTCAAATTAGACCTCTTGCATAACTATATTAAACTCCCTCATTATATATTTCATTGCATTAATAATTGTTATCGCCCCTTGTGCAACATTTGGCCTTGTCACTGACATCACTCGTTACCCTCCTATTTTTTGCTTACCTCATCTTATTTTTTTCCCTTTCAAGATAGGTTCTAATTGTTATTCTGGGTTTTAAGTTGTGCTAACACACTACAGAGAGTCGAATCTGGCTAGCTAGTATCAAAGGGTTATTTTTTAGGTATTTCTCCGTAAGACTGCAAGTTTTTTTAGATTACTCAAATAACTCCATTCTGCTTGCAGGACTTTTATGTCGCTTTGCACTAAATTAATTTTATGCTTTATTCATGCTAGTTCTCTATTTAGTGATTGAACGTGTAATTTTACCTTAAATAACCCTACAATAAAAATATAATTATTGAAATGGCATGAAAGGTCCTCATGATAACCTTTGTATAGCTCTCAGTTTTGCTGAACGCGCGCGTGGATTTACATTTATTTCTTCTGAACTTGCTTTGATCACTTTTTTATTTAAAAGGGAGAATGTTTTAGTAGATCCTGGTTCACATAAATCTTTAAAAACAGTTTTGACTATACGATCTTCTAGAGAATGAAAGGTAACTACAATTAATTTGCCGTTTTCACTTAAAATCTCAGATGCAGCTTTAATACCCTTTTCAAGCTCTCCTAGCTCATCATTTACCCATATTCTGATTGCCTGAAATGTCCTAGTTGCAGGGTCAATCTTGCTTTTTCCACGAAACACTACAGAACGTACAATATCCGCAAGTTCAAATGTAGTTTTGATAATTTTCTTCTTCCGCGCATTTACTATCGCTCTTGCGATTCTGCGGGAATGACGCTCACCCCCATAATTATATATAGTGTTCGCAATCTCTTCTTCACGTAAAGCGTTAACAAACGTCGAAGCATTCATATGAGAATAGTTATCCATGCTCATGTTAAGTGGGCCATCACGTAGAAATGAGAATCCTCTATCTCCATTATCAAGCTGCATAGATGAAACTCCAACGTCGAAAACTATTCCATTGATACCTTTAATATTATTACTATCTAATAAATTTTTGATATTACTAAACTTTTCAATAAATAACTTTATTCTATTAGGGTATTTAACATTTAGATCATCATAAAATTTAGTAACTGTTTCATCTCTATCAACTGCATACACTTTGCAATCAGCGGATTCCAATATTGCTTTGCTATATCCTCCAGCTCCAAACGTGGCATCCACATATATACCACCACTGTGTGGTGACAATTGCAGTAGCATCTCTTTTAACAAAACTGGAATATGTGTCATATCAAGAGACTTTGTGCACTTAAATTAAAATAACTTTCTCGCCAAAAAATATATGGAAATATATAGGTATAGTATAAGAATATTTAAATATAATCAACGATATAAAAATTTAATAAGATAATATTATTAATATAACATTTACATAATTCACGTTTGAAAAAGTAAGTAATATTACTATAATATCAAACAAATTACGGAAGATTTCGTGCAACAAATAACAAAAGTAATACTATCAAGTTTAATTTGTAACACTTTATTGTGGTATGATCACATGCTTTTCAGCCATCTAATAAGCATAATCGGAGATGTGTTTTTTCCATCAGACGACAAATTAGTCAGCATACTTAAAGCTTTTGGAGTGTTTGCAGTGGGTTTCTTAATAAGACCAATTGGTGCTGCTATATTTGGCCACATTGGCGATAAATATGGAAGAAGGATTGCTCTATTTCTCTCTATCATATTGATGACTCTATCAACCGTACTTATTGCATTTGTTCCAGGCTATCAGAACATTGGGGTACTCGCATCAGTACTGGTGGTATGTTTAAGATTATTGCAGGGTATATCTCTTGGAGGAGAGGCAGGAAATGCCCCATTTTTAATAGAGCATGCTCCTAAAAATAAAAGAGGATTCTTTGGCAGTATTGAAGTATTGAGCGCAATTCTTGGCTCAATATTAAGTCTTATAGTGGTGCTTATATGCAAAAAAGTATCCGATTTTGAATCTTGGGGATGGAGATTGCCTTTTATTTTCAGTTTTGTAATAGGATTAATCAGTATATATATGAGATATATACTCGATGAAAGCCCAGAATATAAAAAGCAGGAAAAGCCACATGAATTACCGTTAAAAGAACTGTTAAATGGCTATAAAAAACCTTTTCTAATATCAATTGGAGTTGACATAGTTGAGAATGCATCTCTTTACATATATTTAGTGTTTTTTAATCTACTTGCATCAACAATAAACACTCACTTTAATCACGCAGTAGAAATATTGAATCAGGTTGCACTTGGAGGATTGACTATACTATTTGCAATACTTTCTGATAAGGTAGGGAGAGAAAGAGTCATGAAATTTGCATTTGTGACTTTTATAGTAGTAAGTTATCCAGTTTTTTCAATGATACTAAGTGGTAATAATTTGCTCACCATAATGGCGCACGTTCTTTTTATAATCCCAATAGCTGCTTCTCTTGGTCCTGTTAGCGCGTTTATGTGTGAATTATTCCCAATAAAGGTACGATACAGTGGATTTGGTTTATCAAGAAATATAGCTTCGGGATTTTTTGGTGGTCTTGCACCATTTATATGCACAACTATTATCAAAGTTACAGGACAAGGAACTTTAGCAAGTTTTTACATGATTTTCTGTGCATTAATTGGGTTAGTTGCTATATCACAAGTTAAGAGTTAGATTTTTTCAAAAACCAAGTGTTTAAAAAATCTAATCATAAGGTGGAAAATGCCAATTTTTAGGTGATAGTGTAAATATTTCAACTCCATCTTTTGTGACTCCAAGCGTATGCTCAAACTGTGCAGAAAGTGAAAGATCACGTGTTGTCACTGTCCAGCCATCTAGCTTGCTGAGCAGAGTTTCATGTTTTCCAGCATTGATCATTGGTTCTACCGTAAAAAACATGCCTTCTTTTAAGATAAGATCCTCACCTTCATCATAAAAATGTACAACATTTGGTGGAGCATGAAAAACCTTTCCTATGCCATGTCCACAATAATTGCGTACGATAGAATATCCAAAATCTTCAATATATTTTTCTATAGTAAGTCCTATTTTATTTAACTTATTGCCTGGCCTGACTTGTTTTATTGCTTCCATTAGCGCATTATAAGTAGCATTACACAAACGCTTTGCTTTTATTGAGGGTTTACCAGCCCAAAACATGCGACTTGTGTCACCATACCAGCCATTTAAAATCACTGTAACGTCAATATTTAAAATATCTCCATCTTTAAGAGGTTTATCATCAGGAATACCATGACATACAACAGCATTTTTCGAAGTACAAATTGATTTCGGATATCCCTTATAATTCAGTGGTGCTGGAATTGCACCTGCATTGATTATAAAATCATGACATAGATCATTTAATTCATTAGTTGTTACGCCTACTTTGACGTGTGGTGCAATAAAATCAAGGGTTTCAGCTGCAAGCCTGCCAGCTTTACGCATAAAGTCAAAATCTTCTTGTGAATGTATAGTTATGTTCATGTTTCTTACGTTTTATTGTAATTTTCTGCTTCTCTTACGGATACATCAGTGTAATAATACTATAAAAATAAGCTCTTAGATCAAGCCATTTGTATATTAAGAGATAAAGACAAAAATCTAGACTGTGACTTTTGATTTAACCCAATGGTATAACTTACTTATTTTGCCATCGTGACCAAGCATTCCAGAATTATTTCTATAAAAGGTGTCAACTATTAGCTTTATAGAGCCTAAAGCAGCAGAAAATACAGGATTTTTGTCGTATTCGCCATCAAGACCGCTACAAGATTCAGGGCATCCGATACGGACTTGTTTATTGAATATATAGCTTGCAATTTCTTTCATGCTTGTGAGTTGACTGGTTCCACCTGTGATCACTACTTTATTAATTGGATCTTTCTGTTCTTGAAATTGTTCTCTTATCAGCTCAAGTATTTCCTCAACCCTTGGTCTTATGATGTTAACAAGTTCAGACTTAAACACTTGAGTTGGTTCATCGCTTTCATTACTTTGCACTGCAATACATTCATTCTCATCTATTGAAGTTACAATAGTGCTACCGTATAGTATTTTTATGCGTTCAGCATGCTCTATACTTGTGCATAGTCCATAAGCTATATCTCGGGTAATGTGAATGCCACCAATTGGAATGCTGCTTGTGTACACAAGTTTTCCTCTCTTAAAAATTCCAATTGCAGTGCATCCACCTCCTATGTCAACAACGGCAGTTCCTAGCTCTTTTTCATCTTTACTTAGACAGGCAAGGCCTGCAGAATATGCAGAAGCAACACAACCAGACATACTTATCCCACTATTATTAGTTATACAATTTTCGATATTGGTAAGCGCTGGACGCGAAGCAGTGACAACATTAACATCAGCAGATAATCTTTTTCCATATAATCCACTGACTTCCTTTATGTCAGTCATATCATCTAAGTGATATTTCAGTGGTATATTGTGAATGATGACATTTTCTTCGATATATTTCTCAAATGTCTGAAAGACTACACGTTTTATGTCTCGGTCTGAAATTTCGTGATTAGCTGCAATAATTTCGTTATATACGTTAAAAGATGAGACTCCACATCCGGCTACATTCACATATATCTGGTCTATAGTCTCTTCTGATACTTGCTCAGCTAAACCTATAGTTGATGAAATAGAGTAACTTGCATGCTTTGCATCAGTTATTGATCCACCGCTTATACCTTCTGCACTTTTATAACCCGTTCCTATTATTTTATAGCTGAAGTTGCTATTGATCTTAACAATGAGACAGATAATTTTTGTTGTACCTACGTCTAAAACGGCAAAAACATTTCGCTTTGGTTTTATTATTACTGCAGAGTACATTAGTTGACCTTATGACACAATTCCATTCAAATTGTAGCTTCCTTTAATAATTTATATTTCTATTAAAAATACAGCAACATTTTAATATACCCAAAATACTGTACAAAGGAAAAAATAAAACATAAAATTTTAATTTTATGTCTAAATTGCCAATTGTAATTGCCCCTGATGAAAGGTTAACTACACGTGCCAGTGAAGTAATAGATATAACCGATAAAATTAAAGAATTAGTAAACGACATGTTCGAAACTATGTACTATGCAGAAGGTCTTGGTCTTGCTGCAGTACAAGTTGGAGTGCTGAAGAGAATTTTTATCATGGACGTTCAGCCAGAGAAGGCTGAAGATGGGCCAGCAGGATATGAATCAACTGGCAAATTTTGCATGATTAACCCTGAAATTACAGAATTATCGGGTGAACAAGTAATTCTCAAAGAAGGGTGCCTTTCAATTCCAGAGCAAAGCCATGAAATTAAGCGTCCAAAATATTTAACTGTGAAATATAAAAATTTAAATAACGAAGAACAGACGCTAAAAGCTAGTGGTTGGCTTGCAAGGTGTATTCAGCATGAGTTAGATCATTTAAATGGTATATTATACGTTAGACATTTGTCTAAATTGAAGTACGATATGGCTATGAAAAAAGCTCAAAAGGTTAAGAGGCACTATGAACAATGAAGATCTAGAATTGTTGAAGTTCTATCATGAAGTGGGTGTTGACTGCACGCTAACTGAAGGTGAAGAGGAAAAAAAAGTGGAAAATGAGAGAGCTGCACAGTCTTCTGTCATCGAGCAGAAAAAAGCCATGTTCCCAAGTGATTGGATCATTGAAGCAAGGAAGCTTGCAAGTGAATGTGGTAGTGTAGATGAACTAAGAAGTGCAGTTAAGTCATTTGAGGGTTGTGAAATAAAAAAAACTGCAACTAATACTGTTTTTTCCGATGGTAATCCAAATGCAAAAATCATGCTTGTTGGTGAAGCACCAGGAGCAAATGAAGACCTGAAAGGCATACCATTTTGTGGTGCAAGCGGAATGCTGCTCGATAAGATGCTCGGTGCAATTAATCTGGACCGCACTAAGGTATATATAAGCAACACCGTGTTTTGGCGTCCACCAGGTAATAGAAAACCAACTGATCTAGAGCTTGATATGTGCAGACCATTTGTTGAGAAGCATATTGCTCTTGTTTTACCGCAGATTCTGATTTTTGTTGGAGGAATCGCATGTTATAGCCTTCTTGATAACACAAAGACTATATCGAACTTGCGTGGCAAATTTCATACTTATACTAACCAATATTTATCTCATGCAATTACCACAGCCGCTATATTTCATCCAGCCTATCTACTTCGTCAACCAGCACAAAAACGCTTAGCTTGGGAAGATTTAAAGAAGATTAGAGAATATCTTGATAATACCAATAACCACACGGACGTTTAGCTTACTACTTGTTGTCATCGCAGTACCTTCTCCTATCATTCCAGACTAGAATGACACCCTATTGACACACTGCCTAGTTCATGTTAGTTATAGATATTAAGAAATTTACTAAACAAAAAAAAGGCAAAAGAATCCCCCAGTAGTGAGTTTTGACCCTATAATAATGTAAATTGGCATTGTAGTAATGTGCTAACGCTTATTTAAAGCGTGTTTTGGCTGAATGTAGAAAAAATAAAAAAGACATGCAGCCGCTATAATTTTATGTAATCTGCCAATATATACCTGAGTTTTTTACTGAATTTTGTTGTTAAATCTGCAGAGATTAAAAACAAGGATAAATACTCTTATTGATATGATAAGGGAAAGTGGGAGAGTCTGTCAAGTAACTTTTGCTATTGCTACTTAAGTTCCTGTAATCACAATGTTGGTGCAATGTATGCATGGAATTTTATTTACTCTATAATATGTTGGTTTATAGTAGTACTAATGCAGAAATAAATGGAGGAAACATTGGAAAGCAATATAAAAAAATTGAAAGGAAATTTTTTAGAACAAGCAATTAGAGTAAATCATGCTGGCGAATATGGAGCCATTTGCATTTATTCTGGTCAAAAATTTATTCTTAAAAAATCTTCCATAATTGACAAAATAATTGAAATGGAGGAGCAGGAAAAAAAACATTTCCACTATTTTAATGAGAAAATCAAGGAGCAAAGAGTTCGTCCTACTGTTTTGTTGCCAGTTTGGGGTGCTTTAGGGGTATCACTTGGTGTTGTAACTGCCATGATGGGTAAAAAAGCCGCTATGGCTTGCACTGCTGCAGTTGAAGAAGTGATCGGAGAGCACTACAAGGAGCAAGTCTTACATTTAGAAGATGGGGAATTAAGAGAAACTATAAGTAAATTTCGCGATGAGGAATTAGAGCACAGAGATATTGCAATTCAGCACAATGCCGAAAGCGCACTTGGCTACAACGTTTTATCTTTGTTCATAAAAACAAGCTGCAAAGCTGCTATTTACCTCTCTAAATTGATTTAATCAATCACTATTTGACAACCAACCACATTTGCCTTTAGTTCTTGTGCTAATTGCTGCCTCATATCCTCTACTACAATCGAATGCGTATGAATGTTTATAATTAATTTCTTAATTATTATCCTAAAAATACATTAATTTAATTCCCTATTAGAGTTTTCTTGTTGTTGTAAACATGTTTGCATAAGACTAGTAGATGGAACGTTTTTAATAGTCTGAGTTAACTCCTCAGGAATATTTTCAAAACTCTTGCCCATAACTTCTAAAACACTTTTTCCCTGTATAAGACAATTCCCTCCAAAGCTTGATTTGTTTTCTAACTTGCTAAACCTTATTTTGCTTTTCTCATCAATTTCTACTACCATTTTGTTACCATCTTTCCGTAGATAAATACTAATCTCTCCTATTTTAGTAGTAAAAAATATTTCAATACCACCTTTTAAGATATCTGTGTAATTTCTTTTTCCATCTTCTGTAATTTCAACTTTTACTATACTTTCCTCAATCTGAAATATGCCAACTTCTAAATCCTTAGCTTTTTCATTATTTAAAGTTCTCGCAATTTCAACAATACTACCTTGTGGATACTTAATATAAAAATATTTATTATCTACTTCTACTTCAAGATCATATTTATCAATTTGCTTGTTATTTTCTTTCACAATACCTTCATATGCTAGACCCTCTAGCATTTTTTTCTTACTCTTACATTGTTCGTTAAGATCATTTAAATAATTAGAGCCGTAATATCCGCCTTCAATATCGCTATAAAAAGATAATCCTTTTTCTACCCCACCTTTTAACACTAAATTACGAGTGATCTTTTGTATGATATTTTTTGTAGTTGAATTGTGTGGATTTGCATGAAAGCGATTAATTAATTCTTCCATTTTTTCAAATATAAAATTTGTTACAGTCTTATTATCCTTACCGTAATATGAGTTTAATCTTATTCCTTGATTTAAATAACCCTCTATTATGCGTTCCATGTACTTTAAAACGCTTTCTTGCTCATCGTGTTCTGTTATACCTTTTATCATCTCATCACAAAATTTTTTAACTAGAATTTGTTCATCTGTAGTCAATGGTATTTGCAATTTCGTAGAAGATGAGTCTCGCTCAAAAAGATAAATTATTGACAATTCTTCTGCTCTTTTAATAAAGTCATAACTTCTTAGATATTCTGCAACATCTTTGTTTTTTGCGTACCTTTTCTTGATTAAATCCATATGCCTATCTTTACGACTTATAGTCGGTAATTTTGGATTTGATGAACTACTCTGTTGACTATTGAAGAAGCTGTTAGAGAACTGTTCAGGCTCTAAAATAAGATTACTTTCACCTTGTTTACCTACTTGCTTAGACATATTATATACCATAACCAATAAAACTTTTTAGTGATTACTTCAATACATAGATAAGTCAATAAAAATATCTTTTTCTCTTCAGTGCTAAAAAATTGTCAAAAATCTCAAAATTGGTTAATTGCATATAATCTACTTTCTGGTATACATCAAAACTACCGTAGAAAGCTTCAACTTTGAAAGGGATTAACAAATAAAATTCTTGTACTTTACCTCTACTAAAGTACAATCAGGCTTTATTTAATATTTTTCATGCTTGATGAAGTACATGAGGAGTGTGGGGTATTTGGCATAAGTTGCAACCAAAGTGCTGCTTTTAACTCTATACTTGCTCTCCACGCTTTGCAGCATAGAGGTCAAGAGTCTTTTGGTGTAGTAACCAGTAACAACGATAAGCTGCTCTCTTATCACTTTCAAGGTCAAGTGAGCAGCGTATTTGATGATATAGATGAAATAAAGAAATCCTTACCTGGAGATTGTGCAATAGGTCATGTTCGATACTCAACCAGTGGTAGTAAATTTGGAGTGCAGCCCATGTTTGGCAAAAGTGGCAAATTTGGAGATTTCGCCATAGCACATAATGGTAATTTAATTAATATTTCTCCGATACGCGAACAATTAATTAAACAAGAGTGTGTTTTTCAGTCAGATATTGATACAGAAGTAGTAGTGCATCTGACAGCAAGCGGTGAAAAAGATAGCTTTTTAGAGAGTTTTATATATGCATTAAAGCAAATACAAGGTGCTTATTCTTTTGTGGCAATCAATCAAGAAGTAGTTATTGGAGTACGTGATCCATCTGGAATCAGGCCTCTTGTTTTAGGAAAGTTAAACGGTTCTTACGTTCTTGCATCTGAAACTTGTGCTCTTGATATAATAAATGCAGAGTTTATTAGAGAAATAGAACCAGGCGAATTAGTTACCATCAGTTCGGATAGTAAGCTAGCCTCAATGTTTCCTTTCCCAAAGCAAAAATCAAGTTTTTGTATTTTTGAATACGTTTATTTTTCAAGACCAGACAGCATAATGGAGAATAGGTCTATATACGATACAAGAAAAGAAATAGGAAGAATACTTGCAAAGGAAAGTCCACCAAAGAACAATGTAGATATGATTGTACCAATACCTGATTCTGGAATACCTGCAGCTATTGGATATGCAAAGCATTCAGGATTACCTATGGAACTGGGGATAATTCGTAATCATTATATAGGAAGAACATTTATACAGCCAATCCCTGAAATACGTAAGGTTAGAATAAAATTAAAGTTCAATGCTAATAAGCATATTTTAAAGGGTAAAAACATAATTTTAATAGACGATAGTATAGTGCGTGGTAGCACGCTCAGAAGTATAATAGTTATGTTAAAAGATGCAGGAGTAAAAGAAATTCACCTAAAGATTTCATGTCCACCAATTAAGCACTCTTGTTTTTATGGAATAGATACGCCAGAGTGCAAAGATTTAATTGCTGCAAATAAATCTGTAGAGGAAATTAAGGAAGTTATAGGAATAGATAGCCTAGCCTTCTTGAGTATTGATGGCCTATACAGGGCTGTTAAAGAAGAAAAACGTAACAACGCTACACCGCAATATTGTGATGCTTGTTTCACTGGTGACTACCCAATTGGTAAGTAATCTATTATTAATAAAGGTGAGGTTTTTTCTATGTTATATTAACAGTTTTAAAAATAGATTTTTTGCATAACCATATAGTTTTTGCCTGGGCGTCATTTGAGTGAAAACTACTTTACAAATTTCGTCATTCCCTTTACTATGATACCAAGAATATTTATCCTTATTTTTGACCTGCAGGCTCAATTACAAAATCAGTAAAAAACTCAAATATTTATTGGCAAATTACACAAAAATTATAGCGGCTTTTTTTATTTTTTCTACATTCAGCCAAAACGCGCTTGTTAGCACATTATTATAGCGCCAATTTACATTATAAAACTTGTCACACGGGGATTCTTTTGCCTTTTTTCTTCATTTGGTAAATTTCTTAATATTTGCAACTAAAGTAATTTTCGAGAGGTGTTATGTAAGTAGCTGACACACAGCTGTACGAGCATTCATTTTTGAAAGTAAATTGCGTAGCAAATGGTGTCATCCGAGTAGCTGACACTGGAATGGCTTTGTTGCACCACTCAAGGAAAGAACAGGCAGTTACTGATGGAATTTGTTATAAAATAGATATTTAGCCGACAAAGGAAAAATATGCCAATAAGAATGAAAGTCAGTAACTGCAATGAATATAACAAATTTCTTCAAGAAAGGGGAAATGTTTTTCATTATATCAACGATGCCATTGAAAATTGGTACGAAAATAGTCCAAAAGTAGCAGGTGGCAACAATGTCTACAGCGACAAAGTAGTGATTCTAATTCACATAATAACCTATCTATTCAGGATTGGTCTTAGGCAAACAGTGGGATTTATAGAGAAATATCTTGAGCAAATAGGGAAAATTTTGCAAATTATCAGCTATTCGCAGGCTTCAAGAAGGTTTAAAAAGCTTAATATCAAAATCAACGACTGCAGAGTTGATAAGAACGATATGGAAGATATTGAAATTGCTATAGATAGTACAGGTATCAGCATCTACAATAATATTCCAGGCCATAGTAAGGCAAATGGTACAGATAGAAAGTATCGCCGCTATGAGCAAACAAGATGTAATGCTAGAGATAGGTAGTAAAAAAGTTATAGCTGCAAAATACAGTAGTGGAGTTTATTCCGACCACTATGGAGCCTGTGATCTTATTGAAAGAGTGGATACCAAGTATAACATAAGCACGATATATGCAGATAGATCGAAAGAAGTTATACAAACTGTGCGATGAGCTTGACATAAAGACAAGGATTCCTCCGCAAAATAATGCAGTAGAGCATCCAAAGTTGGATTATATGAATGAGAGAAATTCTACAATCAAGCTCATAAAGTCATATGATGAAGATGGTATGAAGAGGTGGAAAAAAGAGATAAATTATTGGAAGAGATCTTATATAGAAAGTTTTTTCTCGCGACTGAAGCAAATATTTGGATTTAGTTTTAGGAATAAATCTGAGATTAATCGTGAGAAGGAACTGCTACTCAAGTGTTATTTGCTTAACAAATTTACTGAAATAGGCATGGCTAAGTTTGATATAGCTTCATGAATTTATTATACATTACCCACTATCCGAAGAGCTGTGCAACAAAGCCATCCCAGTGTCAAGCACTGGGATGACACCGTCATAAAGTAAACCAGTACTTGGATGAACTGGCAAAAATTGCTCTTAAATCACAAGTTCGTGCAATGATGGTGCTTCTTTAAGAAGCACCATTTGCTAATGTTTTGAAGCTTTAATGCTTATTATGCGCATGTATTTGTTGTTGCATTCCATGTTTTACCATCAGGGCAAGCAGTTGCACCATCTTTACAAATCACACCACCTGGTACTATTTTTGAAACAACTACAGGTGCACCAAAAAACACAGCAGTAAATGCACCAAGTGCAAAAAGCGCTGGCCATGGCATTCTGCCAAATATTGCCAGCAATGCTGCACCTATTATCACTATTGTAATCATAGGCCCGCCTATACCGTGAGTATAGCCTACTATTTTGCATATTGTATTGGTTGTTGCATCATCAGTAACAGCAGCAGCAAAAGCATTATCAAATGCAAAGGAAAGAATTAAAGCTACAAGTAGAAGAAAATTTTTCATTATGCCTCCGTATTTAACGCTGGATTATCTATCATTTTGATTAAATTTAAGTAAACGGTGAGGATTTTTTGCTTAAAAGTATGCTTTATTTCATTTAGAATACTTTTCTTAGTTTATTTATATTACAAGTGCTACAGAAATTTTATAGTATCGTTTATTGCCTTTATCGTGCTTTAATTGACACAATTTATAATGATGGAGTGGAGCACGCAGGATATCTATCATTTTTAATCCTGTTATCAATATTTCCTTTTCTTATTGTTTTAATGGCCATGGCATCAACGTTCGCAAATTTCTTAGATCAATACAATGTCGGCTGGGCATTTATTATTGATAACATGCCACAGGATATTTTATCATCTTTGATGCCACGTATTAGGGAGATAATATCAGGCCCTCCGCAAAGCTTATTAACCTTGGCAATTGTAGGCGCTGTTTGGACTGCCTCATCGACAATTGAAGGATTTAGAACGATATTGAATAAGGCCTATAAAGTTCCGGTTTCATCGCCTTATATATGGAGAAGGGTGCTCAGTATATTACAATTTTTAGTAATTACGCTTGTTACAACTCTGACTATAGTATTTTTTACATTAGTGCCAATGTTAATTGATTTTTCTTACCAAGGGCTAAGTTATACTAGATATTTACTTATTGAGTTTGTGCTTTTTACTATAGTATCTTGGCTATATTTTACATTGCCAAACATAAAGCAAAACTTATCAGACGTATTTCCCGGATCTTGTGTGGCTGTTATTCTTTGGACGATCTCTGCTTCAGCTTTCAAGCAATATTTAAAAGCTTCCTTTGATCAACTGAATTTGATATATGGAAGCTTAGGTGGTGTGGTAGTATCGTTACTATTTTTTTATGTGCTAAGTTTGATTTTTATATATGGAGCAAAATTTAATTTTCAGCTAAAATATTTCAATGGATCTTGCTAAGGAGAAAGAAATGGGTAAGTTAGAAGGTAAAGTAGCTTTAATTACCGGGGCTTCAGGTGGAATAGGCTCTGCTGTTGCAAAAAGGTTTGTAAGAGAAGGTGCATGTGTGATTCTGATTTCAAGGTTTATCGATCACCTCAAGCCACTGTATAATGAAATTGAAGAGCTTAAAGAAGGCTATGTAAAACTAATTCAGCTTGATCTTTTAGACTTTGAAAACGTAGAAAAACTGGCAAATATGATAGAAAGCCCAAAATTATCAGAATCTGGCACACTTGATATACTGATTACATGCACTGAAATTTTATGTAAGTTGAGCCCTGTTCACGATTGTGAGCTTGAAGATCTACAGAAGGTAATGAATACAAATTTTACTGCCAGTTGGTACTTGCTAAAAAATTTGGGTCCGATACTAAAAAAGTCTAATGCTGGAAGAGCGATATTCATGACCTCAAAGATAACACTTTCTCCTTCCTCTTATCCATATTGGATGCCATATGCTGCAAGTAAAGTTGCACTAGAAGCAATGGTGAAGATATATGCATCTGAGACAAAACATACGAATTTGTGCATAAATGCCGTGTATTCGGAAGAGCCTATCGATAGTGAAATGTATAAGCAAGCATTTCCGGGAAAAGATATATCTGAATTGGTGCCACCTGATAAACTGACAGACAAGTTTGTAGAACTTGCTTCTGAAGATTGTAGCATATCAGGACAAATCTTACCACTTAGCAAATCTCCCGAGTAAATTACCATAGTATCTGCAAAGATACTGTTAAGCCTAAAGGTAGTTAGGTTTAATAAAAATTCACATACACAGGAAAGATTGGTAACATTATTTGAGTCGAGACTATTATTGTAATTATGCCAAAACGCACAGATATAGAATCTATATTAGTAATAGGAGCAGGCCCAATAGTTATAGGTCAGGCATGCGAGTTTGATTATTCTGGAACGCAAAGCTGTAAAGTATTAAAAAGTGAAGGTTATAAAGTCATTTTAGTTAACTCCAACCCCGCAACTATAATGACAGATCCTGAATTCTCTGATGCAACTTATATTGAGCCGGTGCTACCTGAAATCATAGAGAAAATTATAATTAAGGAGATGCCAGATGCAATATTGCCAACAATGGGCGGGCAAACAGCACTCAATTGCGCAATAAAACTTGCAGATGATGGAGTGTTAGACAAATACAACGTAGAATTAATAGGAGTAAATAGAGAAGCAATAAAAAAAGCGGAAGATAGAGAATTATTTCGCCAATCCATGGATAAAATAGGTCTAAAATACCCCAAAAGTATCATTATAAAAAATCAAGAACAAATAAAAAAGGCTTTGGATTACATTGGATTACCAGCAATCATCCGTTCATCATTCACTCTTGGTGGCGCAGGTAGCGGCATAGCATACAATAAAGAGGAGTTTTTCAATATTGCAGAAAGTGCTCTAAAAATTTCACCAATAAATGAAGTTCAGATAGATGAATCAATTATGGGCTGGAAGGAATATGAAATGGAAGTTATCCGTGACTGCAAGGATAACTGTATAATAGTGTGTTCAATAGAAAATATTGATCCAATGGGAGTGCACACCGGAGATAGTATCACAGTTGCTCCTGCTTTGACTCTGCGTGATGCTGAATATCAACAAATGAGAAATGCATCTATAGCAGTGTTGAGAGAAATTGATGTTAGCGCCGGTGGTGCAAATGTTCAGTTTGCAGTGAATCCTAAAGAAGATGGAAGCCTCGTTGTAATTGAAATGAATCCAAGGGTTTCTCGCTCCTCTGCACTTGCTTCGAAAGCAACAGGCTATCCTATTGCAAAAGTTGTAACTAAACTTGCTATTGGCTATTCGCTCGATGAAATATGTAACGACTGTGCTCCAGTTATACCTGCTGCATTCGAACCAGTGATTGATTATATCGTCACTAAAATTCCTCGATTTGAGTTTGAGAAATTTAAGGGGACGAATTGTGAACTATCAACCTCCATGAAATCAGTGGGAGAAGTAATGTCTATAGGCCGCACTTTTAATGAGTCACTACAGAAAGCTTTTCGCTCACTTGAAACAGGGCTCACGGGACTTGATGAAGTGTTTTCTGAAGACACAGATGTTAAATCTCAATTAGCAAAATTGCTGCCAAACAGATTACTGATTGCTGCTGACGCAATGCGTCACGGAATTAGCATAGAAGAAATAAATTCGATTACAGGATATGACTTATGGTTTCTGCAAAATATACAGCAAATCATCTTGGCTGAACAAAAAATCAAGGAAAACGGCCTTCCTGGAACTGCATATGAAATGTTAGAGCTGAAAAAAATGGGATTTTCAGATGCAAGGTTGGCAAAGTTAAGCAATAAGAAAGTAGAGCAAATTGAAGCAATAAGGAAAAGGTTTGGTACTAAACAAGTTTATAAACGTGTAGACACCTGTGCAGCTGAATTTGAATCGAGCACTGCTTATATGTATGGCTGCTATGAGGGTGATGTTGAAAATAAAACGGAATGTGAGGCGAATATTTCGGATCGAAAAAAAGTTGTCATTTTAGGAAGTGGTCCAAACCGCATTGGTCAGGGTATTGAGTTTGATTATGCATGCGTACATGCAGCTTCTGCCGCCAAAGAAATGGGATATGAAACAATAATGATTAACTGTAATCCAGAAACCGTCTCAACTGACTACGATACCGCTGATCGTTTATATTTCGCCCCACTGATTGCAGAGGATGTGCTTGAAATACTAAGCAAAGAGCAAGAAAATGGCACACTGGTTGGTGTAATAGTTCAAATCGGCGGGCAAACGCCTTTAAAGTTAGCCAAAGTGCTTAACGAGAGAGGTTTCAAAATTCTGGGAACTTCGTTTGATTCTATTGACCTTGCAGAAGATCGCATGAGATTTAAAAATCTTGCTTTGCAACTTAATTTAAAACAACCTGAAAATTCTATCTGCCATTCAGTAGAAGAAGCGTTAACCAACGCAGAAAAGGTGGGGTTTCCACTAGTAGTCAGGCCATCATATGTCCTCGGCGGTCAGTCTATGTCGATTAGACACGATACTCAGAGCTTTAAAGAGTATGTCTTGAATCAAACCAAAATTTTTGAACACGGATCGCTGCTTCTTGATAAATTTTTAGTCAATGCAGTTGAGGTTGACGTTGATGCTGTATGTGATGGGAAAAAAGTTTTCATTGCAGCGGTCATGGAGCACATTGAAGAAGCTGGTATCCACTCTGGCGATTCAACATGCTCAATACCGACAAATACATTGAGTGACGAAGTAATAAAAGAGATCGAGCTCCAAACTGAAAGAATAGCATTAGCATTAAAAGTGAAAGGTCTGATAAACATTCAGTTTGCTGTTCAAGAGAGTGATGTATACATACTTGAAGTGAATTTAAGGGCTAGCCGTACAGTTCCTTTCATTTCCAAGGTAATCAACATTCCTGTTGCAAAGCTTGCCACTCAGGTTATTTTGGGTAAAAATTTGAATCAGGAAAACAAGCCTTTCAATCATTTTGCAGTTAAAGCTGCTGTTTTTCCATTTACCCGCTTTGCAGGAGTTGATACTTTACTTGGTCCTGAAATGAAATCAACAGGAGAAGTGATGGGAATTGACTTATCTTTCGAAGCTGCACTTGCAAAAGTGCACATGGCTGCAGGATACAAGTTACCAACAGAAGGAGCAGCTCTGGTTTCAGTAAAAGATGATGATAAAGAGTGTATATTGCCTGTTGCACGAATGTTGAAAGAACTGAGTTTTGAAATATATGCCACCAAAGGCACAGCTTCGTATCTGAACAATAACGGCATTGCTGCAAAAGCTGTAAATAAAGTGAGAGAAGGCAGACCCCACATAGTTGATATGCTCAAAGATGGAAAAATAAATCTAGTGATCAATACCTCAAAAGGTGTGAAATCAGTTTCAGATAGCAAAGATATCAGGAGAACTGCTATTTTGCAAAATATAGCTTATAGCACCACAGCTTCTGGGAGTAAAGCGTTAGCGCTTGCAATTCAATATGTAAAGAATAGCAAATTGGAAGTGAAATCATTACAGCAGATACAAAATGTTTAAATATCAAGACTATAATAAATTATTACTTATTTCAAAATGAGGATCGTGTAAGCTAAGGCGAGAGAAATTTAATTAAAGGATTTTTGTGTCAGTATCAATATATATAGCACTTCTCATAATAGTCCAAAAAAGGTAAGATATGGATTTATAGTAGTGATGGTAAGCATGCCAGCAGCATATAGTTATGACTTAAGAAAAAAGGTAATGGAAGCATTGGATGAAGGAGAGAGTGGAGAAACTGTTGCCAAGAGATTTAAGATTGGAGAAACAACTTTATATGAGTGGAAGAAAAGACGTGAGAAAACGGGAGATTTTCAATCAAAAAAGCTTGGAAGCGTGGCATAAAATTACCGACTGGAATGCATTTGCCGAATTTGCAAATGAGCAAGGTGGCAAAACTCAGTCAGAGATGCTGGGGCAATATTAGTAGACAAACAATTCATCGAGCACTTAAAAATATAGGATTCACAAGAAAAAAAAGACCTACGGATATAAAGAAAGAAATGAAGAAAAGCGAGCTCAATTTTCAAAGGTTATAGCAACAAAAGAACCTAAAGAATTAGTGTATATAGATGAGTCTGGCATTGATAACACTGAACCTATGGGTATTGCCAGAAAGGACAGCGGTTTTATGCCCTAAAATCTGGAAAGAAAACTCAACGAATTAGCATGGTTGCAGCCTTAAGTGGAAGAAAAATAATTGCTCCGTTAACCTTTAAAGGCCACTGCAATATGGATATCTTTAATAAATGGTTTGAGCAGTTTCTGACACCGATTTTGGAACCTGGACAAACTGTTATCCTTGATAATGCTACTTTTCATAAGTCTAATAAGATTTGCTAAAGGAGTTGGTGCAGAAATTTTATATCTTCCTCCATATTCTCCAGATTTCAACAAAATTGAGCATTATTGGTTTGCTATAAAAAACAGAGCCAGGAAAAACATTCCTCTATTCGAATCCTTTCGTCGTGCTGTTGATTCTGCCTTCCTATGACCTGTTCGGACTATTATGAGAAATGCTATAACTGCCTTGAGCGTTTGTTGAAAGGCTTTGTACTAATTTTCTTGATTCAAACAATATGCTAGACTTTAACTTAAAAATCTTTGTAAGTGATCACGACTGAAAGGTATTTTCATGCATTTTTTACCTGAGTGCAATAAGTGTAATTCATTGAGTTTCCAAAATTGATAATGAAGAAAAGCATTACTCGTCTAATAAAAGCAATTCAATACTCCTGTGAAGGAATAAAATCAGCTTTTGTATCAGAAGTTGCGTTTAGACAGGAGTTACTGCTTTTTATAATATGTGTTTCAACTTTGTTTGTTTTAGATGTAAGTAATTTAGAACGTGCAGTAATGGTAAGTAGCCTATTTTTGGTGTTAATTGTAGAAATTATTAACACTGCTTTTGAAACAACAATTGAGCGTATTTCCAGTGAACAACATATACTTTCAAAAAAAGTGAAAGATCTAGGTAGTGCAGCAGTTTTTCTCTCATTAATTAATTTCTTGATAACATGGATGATAATATTGATATGAATGTTGTTAAGATATATTTTCAAATTCACCGATTAAGACTTGCATGTCTTGTGGTAAATCAGAAACAAATTCTATATATTCTTTACTTTTTGGATGATATAAGCCTAGCGTGTGAGCATGTAGTGCCTGTCTATTGAAATTACGGATAAAGTCAGAGTTTTTAGCATGTTTTTCACTTTTACTACTATTTTTTCCGTAAACTTGATCACCAACTACAGAATGTCCTATGTGGCTCATGTGTACTCGAATTTGGTGTGTTCTGCCTGTCTCTAAAGTACATTTAACCAGGCTTGCTTGCCCTATAATTTTCTTCACTGAATAATGAGTGATTGCTAATTTACCTGCTGTTTTTGTGACACACATCATTTCTTTATTACTGCGTTTTGGAGCAATATGGGTTTTTACTGTTCCTTGCAGATTAGGTAATGCTCCCCAAATTACTGCTAAGTATTCCCGTTTTATTTTACGATTTGATAGCAGTTCAGACAAGAAGCTGTGGGATTGTTCATTTTTTGCAATTACCATGAGTCCACTAGTATCTTTATCAAGCCTGTGAACAATTCCTGGTCTTGTATTTGTATATGGAATTTTGCCAAGGTGAGCGATCACTGCATTCAGGAGTGTATCATTGTTTGTTCCAGCACCTGGGTGTACTGTTAATCTACTTTGTTTACTCAGAACTATAATGTCATCATCTTCATAGACGATATCAAGTTTTATGTCATAATTAGGCTCAATTGATGTGGATATGTCAGGTTGAATGAGATGCACCACATACTCTTCACCTGGTTTTACTATGTGATCATTATTAATTATCGGTATACCAAGTAATTTCACCTGCTCATTCTGTATCAATCTTTGCGCTTTACTGCGAGATATGTTGCATTTTTTAGCTACATAAGTATCTAATCTTAATTTTTTCTCTTCACTACTAATATTTAAAGTCCTGAACATGCTACTTCAAATGCTGCATGAACATCTGGATTCACAAAATCAACTTTTGTACTAGGTTGAATTTGAAGGCCGTCTTGTTTTTTAATGTGGCAAATTGTTTGAGAGCCATCTTTCCAGTAAATTATTATTTTATTATCAAAATTCCGTAGCGTTAACTCCCTCTTTTCTTCTTTTTTATCTTTTTCTTCTAGCTTAATAGACTCTAATAAATAATATAGAAAGCCACTTGCTTTACCGTTAACTTTTTTTCTCCATTCATCCATTTTTTCTTGTTCAGATAATTCTTTTTCCAATTTTGCATTTTCTTGCTCCAGCTCTTTCATCCTTTTTTTTGATTTTAATAATCTATTTTTTTCTATTGCTTTTTTCTCTTCATCTCGCTGTTTTTCAAGAGAAGTAGCAGTAATACTGCCTTCACTGCTATTAGGTTCGGTTGATTGAGTTTGTTTATTCTTTAATTCTTCTAGTTCATCTTTTACTTTTTTTAGCTCTTCCTCTAATTTCTTCCTTATCTTTTCCGCCTCTTTTTTTTGCTTTTCCAACATATCTATAAACAAAGGATCATCACTAACTGTGCTTTCCCCAGATTTAAAAAAGCCAACAAATCTGCTTGGTTCAAATCGCTCAACCTTATCTTCAGCGATTTTAATAGCATTATCTAAACTAGAAAAAATACTTTCAATGTTTAGTGAACTTGCTCTTTTTACCAGCCCTTTAGCTTCACTTAAAATGGGCGAGATTTCCTTGTGCAACTCATCCAAATCTTCTTTGATGTCTTCTCTGACTCTTCGTAGATGAACAAGTGTTTCTTTAATTTCATCATTTGCAGGCTTTAGAAGCTTATTATCGAGTAGACCTTTAACTTCATCTAACTGCTTATCAAGTGAGTCAACAATTTTATCTGTAAAATCAGTCAAGTGCTTATCAAGTAATTTTATCAATCGAGATGTAGAATCATTTTCTTCTTCATCTTTTGTCTTTTTTTCCATTACTGATACAACCCCACCTCTTCTGAATGGAAAGAGAATATCCAAATTGTTAAACTTTTTAACAATATTATGATTATTGTTTATCTCATTGTTTTTTAGCTTGCTGAATGTTATACATATCCCAACAATAGCAATGATACTAGCCAGTGCAACTATGGCCCATTCCAAATCCTGAATATTGGCAAAGCTCAGTCTATTTTGTATTAACGCACCAACTATAATTACAGCACTAATTACATATGGTATGGTAAGAAAAATTGCCTTATTCTTATTCTCTTGTCTTTGATCATCTAATATTTTTTTTTGATTTTCAGAGATTGGCAAAATTATTGAAAAGCTTGCTTTTTTGTGACTTGTAAAACTTAAATTTGGTTTTATCTCTATTTTTAGAGCATTTTCAGCAAGTTCACTTATCTCGTTGTCTTTGCCACCTCTAATTTTATCATTTATTAATTCCTCTATCGGCTTTTTTCCTTCTTTTATCTTCTGCTTATGCATATATCTCATAGCAGAAGAGGCTGCAAAAGTTGTTAAAAGAATAATAGAAACCAAAGTGTAAATTGGCATGAATGTTGGGTTAAAAATATCTGTAATAAAGCTTAAATTATTACTAGTTATTATTATTGCAGCTACATAAGCCAAAGAAAATTGAAGCCAAGTATTTACAGCTGCTATAGGTAGAGTGTTACTTACGGAATATTTCTTTGCTGCATGCCATAATCTAGGGAAAAAACCAATAGCATCATCTATTTTGGCAAAATTATGATCTACTTTAACACTTAAAGGATTTATTATATCTAAAGGCATAAACTTCCTAGCACCTAATTAATTATATACTAATAACACTTTTAAAACAAGTTTTTTGGCTTATGCCAAGGACGATTAGAACGGACTTTGCTAACCTTTATGCCACTATTTGCTAGCCAAACAGAGTGTGTGCCATATGCCTCTAAGTCAGAGTATTTGATGATTTTAGTATTGCAAGCTGGATAGTTAAACTTGCTTAACTGAATTACTAGATCGACATTGTTACAATTTTCTAAAATATCTTCTCTTTTATGAGCTAGCAACACTGACTTATTATTTCCTTTATTATATGTACAGTCATAATCATTACATTTTAGCCTTTTGTTTGAATTACTGAATTTAGTGTGATTCAAAATTTGATTCTGCCCGTTTTGTTTAGCCCATGTTTTGACAACAAAGTTCCTATTTTTCCTAGTAAGAGAATATAGTAAACTGTCATCTTCTTTTACAGCAAGATTATCAATACTGACCAGGATGTCAGGGGTTCTATACATAGCGCTAGAGAAAATACCCAGCACAATAAAGAAAATTCCAAAAAAACGCCAATTCCTTTCCCACAAGCATAGCCACAATAACCCAAGTGTTATTATAATAATTGATGAGCCAGGAAAAGTGCGAGTGGGAATAACCAAATACTGAAGACTAGCGATTGCATTTGTTATACACAAGATACTGTCAATTGGGCGCTCTATAAATGGCGCTATAATCCATTCAATACCTAAAGGAATCAATAAAACATAAATTATTCCAAGTGGAATAATAATCTTACTATTACCCACAAATATAAATGGACATAAAAATAAAGTATTACAACATTAAAGTTTGCAAACATTGAGGGTAAAAAATGGCAAACAGGAATAATGAATGGGCTGAAAATGAATTTGGAGATGCTGTACTTGGAGATAAAAGGTTAACTGACCGATTAGTAAATATTGCTGATAGTTTTACAAGTTTACCTGAAAGCTCAATCAATCAGGCGTGTGGAAGTTGGTCAGAAGCAAAAGCAGCATATCGTTTTTTTCAAAATGAGAACGTGAAAGAAGGCGATATTCTAGCTTCACACGTTGCTAAAACAGTTGAAAGAACAAAAGCCCATAAAAAAATTTTTGTGATCCAAGATACAAGTTATATTTCATACACAGACCATGAAAAAACAAGTGGATTGGGAGTTATTACAAGAAAACATAGTCAAGGTATTATAATGCATACAGCTCTAGCTGTTAGTATAGAAGGTTTGGTACTAGGGATACTAGATCAAAAAATTTATTCAAGACCTGAAGAATCTGAAAACATAAAAAAAAAGAACAATGACAGTATCCGCATTGAAGATAAAGAGAGTATAAAATGGTTAGAAACTTTAAGCAACACAAACAACATTATTGATTCAACTCAAACTGAGACTATAACCATATGCGATAGAGAAGCAGATATATATGAGTTTTTTGAGCTTGCATATAATCTTAATTCGGCAGTGTTAGTTAGAGCTTCCAAAGATAGGGCAGTAAATAGAAAATCTCGATATCCTGAAAAAGGTGAGCAGAAGTTATGGGAATTTATTAAATCCTCTCATTGTGCAGGTACGGTAAAAGTTGAAGTTCCTGCAAAAGATAATAAGCCAAAAAGAACAGCACATTTGGAAGTTAGATTCGGAA
This sequence comes from Wolbachia endosymbiont (group B) of Scrobipalpa ocellatella, assembly GCF_964188425.1. Lineage (NCBI taxonomy): Bacteria > Pseudomonadati > Pseudomonadota > Alphaproteobacteria > Rickettsiales > Anaplasmataceae > Wolbachia > Wolbachia endosymbiont (group B) of Scrobipalpa ocellatella. The sequence goes on along the minus strand of NZ_OZ077190.1, from coordinate 1,304,259 downwards.
AGTTTATTATGCATCCATCTAAGAATAGTATTAGGCATAAGACAGAAGAATTACTTAAATTACCACACTATGCAGTTTACGTTGTTGAAAAAGACTTTCCTTCTGAAACAAATCCGCTAGAGTGGATGCTTTTAACAAATCTTCCAGTCAATACCTTTGATGAAGCTGTTGAAAAAGTTAGGTGGTATTGTCTTAGATGGAAAATAGAAATATTACATAAAATTTTAAAATCTGGTCTCAAAGTTGAAGAATGTAGGCTTGGAACAGCAGAAAGGTTGATGCGATATTTAACAGTAATGAGTATTATTGCTTGGAGAATTTTCTTTATTACAACAATTGCAAGAACTGATCCAACATTACCGTGTACTACCTTATTAGCCGAAGAAGAATGGAAAGTTCTATATGTAAAAATACATAGAAAACCATGTTCAAATGCAACTCCTACTATAAAAGAAGCTGTTTCATGGATTGCTCAACTTGGAGGACATTTGGCTAGAAAAAATGATCTAGAACCAGGCCCCATTACTATTTGGAAAGGATGGAGACGTCTCTTTGATCTAGCAGAAGGATGGCGACTTGCTCACGAACTTTATATTTGTGGGTAATAGTAAGAATAATAATGAGTGTAACTATTGGTATAGCAATCAAATTTGTGATAATGCCACTGATTGAAAAATAGTTAAAATTGTATATTGTGTACGGAACAGTTGCTAAACTTGCTATGACTGAGCTGATCATTATCGACACAAAATATTTTATTATTTTTATTTTGAATAACTTATTAGCATTGATCTGATAGCTGGCAACTAGTGCCAAAACAGCAGAAAATGACATTTGAAAACCTGGCTTTAAGATTGCTTCTGGCTCCACTATGAGTATCACCGAAGCAGCAAACGCAATTGCTATTAATCCTCGATATTTCCTTTCTATGATTATTGCAACAAGTACCAAGATCACCATGATGTAGGCACGCTGAGCAGAAATTTGCATACCGGTAATCAACAAATAAAAGGTAGTTGGCAAGATAGTAAAGAATGCAGATATTTTTTTAGTGTTATATTTAAGAGTCAAAGTTTCAGATATTGCAAATAAATTACGGAATACTATAAAAAATAGACCAGCAACAAACGATAAATGTAAACCAGATATAGCGAATAAATGTGCTATACCTGAATCTCGTATCGCATTCATAGTTTTTTGATCTATCCCGTCTTTTTTGCCAATTAATAATGCAGAGATTATGTCCGCGTGTGGCTTTTTGGTATTTTGCTGTAGGTTTTCATAGATATATTGACGGAAAGATTCTATATACTCTTGAAATTTTCTTGCTTCAGCCTTTTTGTACAGGACTATTTTGCTTGTTGCAAAGCCTGTTGCACTTATTTTCTGATAATATGCTATTCTTGCAAAATCATATGCATATTCCGAAGGCGCAATTTTTGGAGGAAAGAGTTTTGCTGATAATTTTACTTGATCCCCTATTTTAATGCCTTCTTCCGCTTTTGTTTTAACTGATATTCTGATGTTATCCAGCTTGAACTTCGTGTTTTTTATTTCATAAAGCAAAAATTGTTTATATGAGCCCCTATCGTTAATATCCTTCACTGTAGCAACAATATCTTTCACATACCTTTCCTTATCAAGAATATGAGTATTAACTGAATCTGTTCTGAATTTGCTGGCTGTAAATCCTATGAGCACTGCAATTAAAGAAATGCATAATATTGCGTATTTCCTGTATAATATTGCAATCAGAATTAGTATAGGTGAAAGCAAGAGAAAAATAGATATAGTGAAAGCACAGCTTGGTTCAAAATTTAATGAGAAATAGGTTAAAATTCCTGCACACTGAAAAATAGGGAACCACAATATCAAGTTATATTTTTCATTGCACAGATTGTTATGTATATAATTTACTATCATGTTAAGAAAGGTTAATAGATATATAAATATATGTAATAGTGTGATTTTATTCTTTTATTTATTATTATTACGCATATAATAATAAATAAGCAACGACGCGGGATGGAGCAGCTCGGTAGCTCGTCAGGCTCATAACCTGAAGGTCGTAGGTTCAAATCCTACTCCCGCAACCATCTTTCAATTGTACAAATATTGCGATTTCTTTTATTATAATAGCAATGTTATTTCTAACTCAAAGCTTGTTTTTGACCTGTAGGCTCAATCGTAACATTCAGTAAAAAACTCAGGGTATTTATTGACAAAATTATAGCGGCTGCATGCCTTTTTTCTTTTTTCTTATTACATCAATAATTTCACTATACACTTTATTGTTGTCTTTATCTGCAATTCCAGTAATAACATTACATCTATTAGATTCTTTTATAGCTATTTCTTGAAATCCTTTTCGAATTTTATGATAGAAATCAATGCTCATTTCTTCATACTTATTTTTATCCTTTGCTCTGCTGAGTCCAACTTGAACATCAATATCTAAAATAAATGTGATATCTGGATATTTAATTTCCACTAATTTGTGTAAGTCTCTTATTAGACTCAAGTCAACACCTAGTCCATACCCTTGATACGCAATAGTTGAATCGATAAATCGATCACAAATAACTGTCTTTCCCTCTTTAAGAGCTGGTAGTATTAATTCTTTCATATGTTCATATCTCATTGAGGTAAATAATAAAAGTTCAGAGATGGGATCAATATTATCCTTAAGTAGTGATCCTCTTATTTTTTCTGCAAAATCAGTACCACCTGGTTCTCTAGTCAATACGACATTATTTTCACCGTGAATTTGCTTGAAATAATTTGCAAGTAACTCAGACTGTGTTGTTTTACCAGAACCATCTATTCCTTCGAAGGTTATGAACATAAATTTTATAATTACAATGCTAAATGCAAATAGTGTACATAGAAACCATTTGACATTTAAGCAATAAGATCATAAATTATATACGGTATACAATTCTCTATGAGCTATGGTTACGCTAGACACTCCTAAGATAGATTTAGACTTTACTGCAAAGAATTTCAATCTCTTGGGAGTGGATAACAAATATTATACATTAAGTGACTGCTATGGGGAAAATGGTCTTATTGTAATGTTTATATGCAATCACTGTCCTTACGTTCAATCAATTATTAGCAATCTAGTAAGCGATGTTAATTTGTTGAAAAAAGATTATCAGGTAAACACCGTTGCAATCATGCCAAATGATGTGAATAAGTACCCAGAAGACTCTTTTGAAAACATGATTAATTTTGCAGAGAAAAATAAGTTTACATTTCCATATTTAATTGACAGTAACCAAGAAGTAGCTAAAGAGTATGGTGCTGTTTGTACCCCTGATTTCTTTGGGTTTAACGCTGATTTAAAACTTCGTTATCGTGGACGTTTTAACAATGCAAAAAAAGAGAAAGTTCAAAATTATGAAATAGGAAGTAGTGATTTATTTCAAGCGATGAAATTTATTGCAAAAACTAGCAATCCTCCAATTGACCAAAAATCAAGTATTGGTTGTTCAATAAAATGGTCTAATTCTACAGGTTAAATATTATGCACAGCGGCTCTCAGCATTTGTTTGATATTATAATCTTACTTTCCGCTGCTGTGTTTATAGTCATAGCGTTTTGGAAAATGAATATTAGTCCAGTGCTTGGTTACTTTGTTGCAGGTGCATTGATTGGTTCTCATGGATTTAATCTGATACATTCAGTTGAAGTAATGGATAACTTTGCAGAGTTTGGCGTAGTTTTCCTATTGTTCATTATAGGTCTTGAATTGACATTTGAACGCCTTATCGCTATGCGTAGGCATGTGTTTGGGTTTGGTTCCCTTCAAGTTATAGTTACCATGATAGCAATATGGTGCATTGCTCTTGCCTTTGGAGTAAATACAAACATGGCAGCAGTTATTGGTGGTGGACTTGCACTATCCTCAACAGCAATAGTGTTGCAGGTTCTGCAAGAAAAGGGTTCTCAAGCAAGCCAAGTTGGTAGATTGTCAATAGCAGTGCTACTAATGCAGGACTTTGCAGTGGTACCTCTAATAGTACTAGTGCCCCTGCTTACTGGCAATTCTGAACACAGCTTAATAAGCTCGTTGGCAGGCTCATTAGTGCAAGCAGCTATTGCATTGGTGTTGATATTTGTAACTGGTAGGTTATTACTGAGGCCATTGTTTTCGGTTATTGCCAAAATGGAGAGTAATGAAATCTTTATATCAACAACACTTCTGATAATATTAGGATCAGCATTTATTACTGAACAATTTCATTTATCAATGGCATTAGGCGCATTTGTTGCTGGGTTACTAGTTGCAGAAACAGAACACAGGAATTCGGTAGAACATGCAGTATTGCCATTTAAAGACTTATTTCTTGGTTTATTCTTTATGACTGTTGGCATGTCTATTGATATTGACCTTTTACTCAATAAGTTACCACTCGTTACTTTATTATCAATTATCCTTATCGTTTTAAAGACGTCCATTATATATACATTGTGTAGATTTTTTGGATTTAGAAGTGCACCTGCAATACAAGCTGGATTACTGCTTGCACAAGGCGGTGAATTTGCATTTATTTTATTCCGTTTAGCAGATGAATTAGATGTACTATCAAGTGAAATCGCTCAAGTGCTTATGATGGTAACTACAGTAACTATGGCTTTTACTCCTCTTTTATCGGGAATTGGAGACTGGATAGCAAATTCATTTAGCACTGAAAAAATAATACTAGACGATGAAGCAATCGAAACAGACACACAAGATCTTTATAACCACGTAATAGTTGCCGGGTTTGGTAGAGTGGGATATATGGTAACGAAAATGCTTACTGCAGAGCATTTAAGTTATGTTGTTGTAGATATTCAATCAAAAATAGTGAAAGAAGGAAAAAATGACAGTTTCCCTATATATCTTGGAGATGCTACAAGATATGAAATTTTAAAATCAGTAGGAATAGAAAGAGCTCAAGCTCTTGTGGTTTCAATAAAGAACGAAGTCACTATAAAGAAAATAGTTTCTCTAGTTGCAACAAACTTCCCACATGTAAATATTATAATACGTTTACCAGATTTGAATAATGTGGAGGTTTATAAAGATCTAGGGGCTAGTAAAATTATTCCCGAGACGTCTGAGATTGGATTGCAGCTAGGTGGAGCAGCATTAAGCTTAAGTGGAATTAGCGAAAGCGGAGTTACATCTTTAAAAGGTAAATTTAGAAAAGGCAACTACAGTATGTTAAAAGACCTTGGTAGTGATAAAGATGAATAATCCTCTATCACTTTAATTAGTGATCAGAAAAACACATTTAATTAAGCAACTATACTCTCTAGAAAGGTGAAATTGACCTTATTGTAACTATGAACAAAATAATAATAAAAAAATTTGGTGGTACTTCGCTAACTGACTTAAATCGAGTTGCAAATCTAATAAAAAACGATATTGAAAAAGGTTATAATGTAATTGCTGTTGTATCTGCTGCTGCAGGATTCACTGACCAAATGGCTTTTCAAGCCAGGCAAATTTCAAATTTAAATTGTAGACAAGAGTTATCAGAGTATGATGTCCTGCTTTCAGCAGGAGAACAAATCTCTTGCGGGTTATTAGCTATCACTCTTCTGTCTGTTGGAGTTAATGCTAAATCATGGCTCGCCTGGCAGTTACCAATTGTAACGGATAATTTTTATTCTGAGTCTAAAATAAAAAAGATAAAAATTGACCATGTAAAAAGATCTTTTGCTGAGGGTTATACTGCTGCAATCATTGCTGGTTTTCAGGGTATACACGATGATAGAATCACTACTTTTGGTAGAGGAGGATCTGATATCTCAGCAATTGCCTTTGCTGTAGTCTTTGGTATTAGGACTTGTGAAATTTTTACTGATATTGACGGAATATATACAGCAGACCCAAAAATTGTTCCAAGGGCACGCAAGCTTAAATCTATCTCTTACAATGAAATATTGGAGATGTCGTCATCTGGTGCTAAAATATTGCATAATCGTTCAGTACAACTTGCAATGAAGCATAATATTAAGGTGCAAGTGTTATCCACTTTTGAGGAAGTAGAAGGCACTACAGTACTACACGAAAAAGATGTACTGGAAAGATACTTAATTACTGGAATAACTTATAGCACTCACGAAGCTCTTGTAACTTTTACTAACTTTGCAAATACTCTGGATACTTTAAGAGATATAGCAGGAGCAAACGTTAAAGTTGACATGATACATGGGTCAAGCTTTTTGATTTCTAAATTTGATGTTGATTTAATGACAAAGTTATTGAACAAAAATGAAAATTATGTCGTAAACAATAATATAGCTAAAATTTCAATAATTGGTATTGGTGTTATGTCTAACACTGAAGTGATGTATCGCACACTCAAGGTTTTAAGCGAAAAAAAGATAGAAATACTTGCTGTCACAATGTCCGAAATCAAGATCAGTATAGTTGTTCAAAAAAAACACGCTGAGGCTTTAATTAGAGATTTACATACCGAATATGAGCTTGATGTATGACAGCACGCTTGAAATTTATTTACTTGATAATTCAAAAAACTTGAAAGAGCAAAGATAGTTATTGAAATTATCTTGATTTACATCGGTTATCCAAGTTTGACATTGAATGCTTAACACCTCCTCCATTAACACCTTTCTGTAATCTTTATCCAGATGCGACATTATATCGTCAAGCAGAAGAAGAGGTGCTTTATTGTAATGAATACACCTTGCTTTTACACTAGATAAGATGATAGAAAGCAGTAATAGCTTTTGCTCTCCAGTAGAACAAAGATTTATTGGCATGTCCCCTTTTTGGCAAAAAACCCAAAAATTATCATTATGTACAGAAAAGGTTACTCTACCAGTTAATGAGTCTTTTTCTCTGTTTTCCTTTAGACGATTCTGAAAATATTCTGCAGTATCGTTCAAAGTTAGCTGACTGCTAAATTTCAAACTTGCCTTTGGAAAAAACTCACAAGAATGGTTATCAATTGTGTCTTGTAATATCTTTAAAACAGATGATCGCATACGTAAAATATCAATTGCATTGGTAGCCATGACGTTTTCAAGACTAGAGAGCCAACTTTCGTCCAAAATATTCTCTCTAAGCAATTTACTTCGCTCATGCTTAGCTTTTCTATATTTCATGTAGCAATAGGTGTAATTTTCTTCAAATAGTGAAACTATACGGTCTAAAAATTTTAACCTGTCACTTGGAGAATTAAGAAGAATATAGTCCATTTGTGGAATTAGCCATATTACATTAGATATTCTATACAAAGATGAGTAGCTTGACTGCGTTTTCCCATCAATTTGTATTAATTTCTTATTAAGATTCTTTCCTATACCAATTGAGTTAAGCTCTGCTCCATTGAAAAAATCATAATACACTACCCAACTTTCATTACTGCGCCTATTTTGCATCTCATTGATTTTTGCTTTTTTCATTCCGTTGCTTTTAGCAAGCAATGAGATTGCTTCAAGTATATTAGTTTTTCCAATACCATTTTTGCCAGTTACTACAACTGGTCTATCATCTAAATCCAGTTCAAAGTTTGAATGACTACGAAAGTTATATAATTTCAGTTTTTTTATATAGCAATGGGTAGTCATTCTTTAATTTATATTCTCCTTACTTCTTCTAGAACCTCATCAACATGTCCACTAACTTTTACGTTTTTCCAGATCTTCACTACTTTACCTTTTTTATCTATTAAAAAAGTAGTGCGCTCTATTCCCATATACTTTTTGCCAAACATACTTTTCTCTACCCAAACACCATACTTTTCCAACATTTCAGCATTTTCATCAGAAACTAAAGAAAATGGCAGAGAATATTTTGCTTTGAAGTTAGCGTGGCACTTAACGCTATCTTTTGATACACCAATTATCACTGTGTCAAAAGAAGAGAAATTTTCTATATTGTCTCTAAAGCCTTTTGCCTCCATTGTGCAGCCCGGAGTATCGTCTTTAGGATAAAAATAAAGAACTACATTTTTTTTATCAAAAAATTCACTCAGTGATAAAATCTCACCAGAATCTGTTGGCAAGCTAAAATCAGGTGCATTATTTCTTATTGTTAATTCCATACTTTGCTCCATTATTAACACTTTTATGGTACTATATTATATTGTAATAGGAAGGGAGGATAAATGAAAGTAGCTTTTCAGATGGATGAAAGTATAAATTTTGAAGCTGATACTACATTTTCATTAATAAAAGAAGCGCAAAGAAGAAGGTACGAAATTTTTGTTTATGTACCTAATAATTTAGCACTCAAGTTAAATCAGCCAATTGCCCTTGCTCAGAAAGTCAGCGTTGATGATTGTAGCTTCATTTCAAAAGAGGATGTAGTAATCAACCTAAATGAAATGGATATCATATTTATCAGACAGAATCCACCATTTGATATGCGGTACATTACAACAACCTATATCTTAGAAAAGACTACTGCGTTAGTAATAAATAATCCAACAGAAATAAGAAACTGTCCTGAAAAATTAATTACTTCACTATTTCTAGAGCTAATTCCTCCAACTTTGATCACTGAAAATATATCGATGATTAGAAATTTTTGTCACGACTATCAAGATATCATCTTGAAACCACTATATAGCTATGGAGGAAATGACGTAATAAGAATACAAGACCAAAATAGCATTCAAGTGGTAGTCGATCTCATGATTGCAAAATATGAATGTCCTGTAATTGCACAAGCATTTTGTAAAAAGATAAATACAGATAAAAGAATACTGCTACTGGATGGAAAGCCAATAGGAGTAATGAAGCGAGTTCCAAAGTCTAGCGGAGAAATCAGAACAAATATGAGGCTTGGAGCAAGTTTTGAATCTATTGAAATGAATGATAGAGACACTGAAATATGTAATAAAATCGGTCCTGAGCTAAAGAAAAGAGGGCTAATATTTGTTGGTATTGATATTATAGATGACTTCCTTCTTGAAATTAACACAACTTCGCCTACGGGAGTAGTTTATATCAATAAGTTGTATAGTAAATCACTAGAAAAAGAACTATGGGATGCATTTGAAGAAAAAGCAATTCGTCAACTAAGTTCTTGAGCTATTGCCTTAATAAATTCAGTAACTCCATTCCTTATTCTTGTTTTCTTAGTATTATTAGCCATATCACGCAATTTTTGACAATTTTGCAATAAATCAACTAGCAACTCTCCTAGATTCTTTTTCGCGTTACTATTTTGCTCAACTATTACAGCTGCTCCCGAATCTTCAATATGTTTTGCATTATAAAATTGATGGTTATCTTTTGAGTGAGGATAAGGAATATATACAGCAGGACGCTCAGCAAGAGTAATCTCTGCTATTGAAGTTGCCCCCGCTCTGCTAATTACCAAATGAGCATTGGCCAGCTTATTTTCCATATCATCGAAAAACTCACTTAACTCACAATCAATTCCTTCACTTTTGTATAGACTCTTGACCTTGTTTATATTTTTCTTCGTACATTGCTGCGTTACTCTAATCCTCTCTTTTACTTCAACAGGTAGATCACAAATTACGCTGCTCACTACATCATCAAAAAAATTTGCACCCTGACTGCCTGCTATTATTAACACGTTTAAAACTGTTTCAGCTCTAGAATAGCCTTGTGCTTCTATATCGACAAAATTTCCTGTAAAAACGCATTTACTACCTTCTGCATACTTAGTCTCTGGAAAGCTAGTTGCAATTAATTTTGCACTCTTGAAAAAGAATCTATTTACTCTCCCTAAAACTGTGTTTTGTTCATGTAAAACTATAGGTATAGAAAGAATCTTTGCTGCAAGAAGAGTTGGAAAAGAAGCGTAGCTACCAAAACCAATGATTAGCTTTGGTTTTAATTTTCTCGTTTGATACAGTGCTAATACACAACTATACATTAACAAAAAGAGAAACTTCAATTTGTTGCCACTTGGCTTGCACAATGGTAAAATATAACTTTCTATATTGATGGTTTTTTGATCAGTGAATAATATACAATTGTGCCCTTGTACCTTTAGTGCTTTTGCTAAGGTTATAGCTGGAAAAACATGCCCACCTGTACCGCCTGTTGCTAGAATAATAGTCATCTGTAAGTAGTAATTTGATAATAGATTGTTAATTATTTTTTAATACTTTGCATGTAAAATTTTATCAAGCTTTATGATAGTTGAGTTAAAAATGCCTAAAAGTAGTGACAGTAAAAAAGAATCTAACGTAAAAAATAAGCCTCAAGAGCAAAGCAGAAGCGGAGGTTTATTAAAAAACATAATAAAAGCTCTTTTTAACTCAGTTGTTGATCTACCTCAGCAAGAACAACTCAATAAAAATATTGATAGACAACAAGGTTTAGACAGTAAAAGAAAAAGCCCAGAGGATCTTAATCAGGAAAAAAAGCTTGAAGTGAAAGAAGCAGCTGAAGGGTTAAAAGAAAAGTTAGAAAAATCTGATATTGGTAATCAATCTATTAGAATTGAATCGCCTAATCAGGATACTTGTAGCTCCAAAACGATAGAACGTTAGTTCAACTATTCAGCGATTCACCATCTGCAGCAAGTACTGACTCATGTATCATCTCTGAAATGGTTGGATGAGGAAAAATCGTAGATTTTATGTCGAAGTCTGTTCCTTCTAGTTGCTTTGCAAGAGCAAAATTGCTAATTAACTCTGTTACTTCCGCACCTATCATGTGGCTACCCAGAAGTTCGCCTGTTTTTTTGTCTATAATTGTTTTCACTAAACCTTCAGTTTCACTTAGTGCAATAGATTTACCATTAAAGTTGGAGTGAAATTTTCCTACTTTTATATCGTATCCACTTTTTATTGCCTGTTCCTCAGTAAGGCCAACGCTTGCTACTTGCGGATGAGAGTAAGTGCAATTTGGTATGCACTCTTTTTTTAACTTATGAGCATTTTTACCGGCAATTTTCTCAACACAGATTACAGCTTCATGACTTGCTTTATGCGCTAAACATGGGGGACCAGCTACATCACCTATTGCATACACACTTGATTCACTTGTTTCATACCACTCATTCGTTTCAATGAAACCAGAAGGACTCAACTTAATTTTTGTATTTTCTAAACCTATATTTTCAGTGTTTGCTTGCACGCCAACTGCAACAATCACCCTATCAAATTCTTTGCTCTCACCACTACTTAGTAACACTTGAGCAAAGTCTTTATTTTTAGTCAAAGCTTTTACGCTACTGTTTGTATATATTTTTATCCTTTGTTTTGTGAATATTTCTTGTGCTAAATTTGAAATATCTTTATCTTCCAGCGGCAAAATAGTGTCTTTTACTTCTATAATTGTTACATCAACTCCCAAAGTACTATAAAAACTTGCAAACTCTATTCCTATCGCACCAGAACCTATGATTAGTAGAGATTTTGGTAACTTCTTTGGAGTCATAGCGTGCTGCGCATTCCATATTAAATCTCCATCTACTTCGATTCCAGGAAGATTTCTTGCCCTTACACCTGTTGCTAAAATGATATGCTTGGAAGAAATTTCCTCCTCCTTTTTGTCATTAAGAATTTTTATAGTACGATTACCTGCAAGTTTACCGAAGCCTTGATGGACTTTGATGTTATTTTTTTTCATCAAATACTCAACACCACTTGATAGCTTATCAACAACGTTCCTTGAATATTTCACTATTGATTGTATATCAAAACTTGTATCCTTTACTTTTATGCCAAATTCTTCTGATCTTCTTATTAATCTATAAACTTCAGACGCTCTAAGTAGCGATTTTGTTGGTATACATCCCCAATTTAAGCATATACCACCCAAATTTTCCTCCTTTTCAACAATTGCAGTTTTAAACCCAAGCTGCGCCGCCCTAATTGCTGCTATATAACCACCAGGACCGCTGCCTATAACTGTAATATCATACTCATTCATCAGTTTTTTTCGTGTGCAAAAGACTATATATAACAGATGGAACCCGTATGATCAATGCTCAGGTGTATAGAAGCGACTTGACAAACCTTCCCACGTTCCTTATCATATCAATAAGAGTATTTATCCTTGTTTTTAATCTCTGCAGATTTAACAACAAAATTCAGTAAAAAACTCAGATATTTATTGGCAAATTACAAAAAATTATAGCGGCTGCATGTCTTTTTTTATTTTTTCTACATTCAGCCAAAACGCGCTTTAAATAAGCGTTAGCACATTATTACAACGCCAATTTACATTATTATAGGGTCAAAACTCACTACTGGGGGATTCTTTTGCCTTTTTTCTATTTGGTAAATTTCTTAATATTTGTAGCTAAAATTTCAGGATGTCATTCCAGCACTTCTTATTACCTGTTCTGGATCCCAGTATCTGGGCACTGGGATGACAAAAACATAAGATGACACCGAAGGGGCTACTCGCATCTTTTTAGCCCAAATCACAATGTTCGTACAGCTGTGACTAGTATGACACCTTCCTTATACAAAAAATTTTTTGATAAAAAAACTGGATTTCAATACTGAGATTACATCCTTTCTAGTGGAGATTGCTCTCAAATCACAATGTTCATACAAATATACTTTATGAATTGCGTTTATAATCTCTAAACACTTCATTAATAGTGTGCCAAGCTTCGACAGCGTTCGTGTTTGTGGTAATATCAGCAAGAGCCTTCCATAAAGCCCAGGCACGGCCACGAGTCCAAGTGCTAGCATCCAACGGAAGCATTGCACGGAAGATTTTTCGGCTTTCTCCTCTAAGCAGCGTCCAAGCAATCATTAGATCGCAAGCGGGATCGCCGATCCCCAATCCTCCAAAATCAATGACGGCACTCAATTTTCCTTCTTGCACCAATAGGTTGCCAGCGCTAACGTCACCATGGACCCACACTGGCAAACCTTTCCAAGCGCTTGCTAGCGCTGCTTCCCAGAGCTCGATTGCAGCATTGGCATCTATTCTATCTTTTAGAACGGCAATTGCTTGCTTTGTCTCAGCATTATAGGTTGTTAGTACCCCTCCACGATAGAAATTATGTGGTCCGGGAAGAGGCCCATCTGTAGTATCTATGCGTTGTAAAGCAGCGAGAAATTGAGCAAGGCTGGTTGCAAAGTTATTCAGATCTGCTATGTGCACAGATGCAGCGGTGTTGCCATCAATCCATTGGTAAATAGACCATTGCCATAGGTAACCCTCACACGACTCTCCCATTGCCAAACTTACTATTACCCACAAATATAAATGGACATAAAAATAAAGTATTACAACATTAAAGTTTGCAAACATTGAGGGTAAAAAATGGCAAACAGGAATAATGAATGGGCTGAAAATGAATTTGGAGATGCTGTACTTGGAGATAAAAGGTTAACTGACCGATTAGTAAATATTGCTGATAGTTTTACAAGTTTACCTGAAAGCTCAATCAATCAGGCGTGTGGAAGTTGGTCAGAAGCAAAAGCAGCATATCGTTTTTTTCAAAATGAGAACGTGAAAGAAGGCGATATTCTAGCTTCACACGTTGCTAAAACAGTTGAAAGAACAAAAGCCCATAAAAAAATTTTTGTGATCCAAGATACAAGTTATATTTCATACACAGACCATGAAAAAACAAGTGGATTGGGAGTTATTACAAGAAAACATAGTCAAGGTATTATAATGCATACAGCTCTAGCTGTTAGTATAGAAGGTTTGGTACTAGGGATACTAGATCAAAAAATTTATTCAAGACCTGAAGAATCTGAAAACATAAAAAAAAAGAACAATGACAGTATCCGCATTGAAGATAAAGAGAGTATAAAATGGTTAGAAACTTTAAGCAACACAAACAACATTATTGATTCAACTCAAACTGAGACTATAACCATATGCGATAGAGAAGCAGATATATATGAGTTTTTTGAGCTTGCATATAATCTTAATTCGGCAGTGTTAGTTAGAGCTTCCAAAGATAGGGCAGTAAATAGAAAATCTCGATATCCTGAAAAAGGTGAGCAGAAGTTATGGGAATTTATTAAATCCTCTCATTGTGCAGGTACGGTAAAAGTTGAAGTTCCTGCAAAAGATAATAAGCCAAAAAGAACAGCACATTTGGAAGTTAGATTCGGAAAGTTTATTATGCATCCATCTAAGAATAGTATTAGGCATAAGACAGAAGAATTACTTAAATTACCACACTATGCAGTTTACGTTGTTGAAAAAGACTTTCCTTCTGAAACAAATCCGCTAGAGTGGATGCTTTTAACAAATCTTCCAGTCAATACCTTTGATGAAGCTGTTGAAAAAGTTAGGTGGTATTGTCTTAGATGGAAAATAGAAATATTACATAAAATTTTAAAATCTGGTCTCAAAGTTGAAGAATGTAGGCTTGGAACAGCAGAAAGGTTGATGCGATATTTAACAGTAATGAGTATTATTGCTTGGAGAATTTTCTTTATTACAACAATTGCAAGAACTGATCCAACATTACCGTGTACTACCTTATTAGCCGAAGAAGAATGGAAAGTTCTATATGTAAAAATACATAGAAAACCATGTTCAAATGCAACTCCTACTATAAAAGAAGCTGTTTCATGGATTGCTCAACTTGGAGGACATTTGGCTAGAAAAAATGATCTAGAACCAGGCCCCATTACTATTTGGAAAGGATGGAGACGTCTCTTTGATCTAGCAGAAGGATGGCGACTTGCTCACGAACTTTATATTTGTGGGTAATAGTAAGATTGCCAAAGGCTTTGGAATTGAAAGTGGCAGTAAAGGTGCCAACCTGGGTAACCACTTTTGTTCCTTTTCCACCTGCATTGCATACTTTGCAGCGCTTGGCATACGCACAAGCATGTGATCACCCAGACGAAATGTTCTATTGTCCCATCCACCGGGCACGATTTGGCAGATAGACAGATCTTTAAATTGCGGAAACTGGGTGACAACTAAGCGGTGTACAAATGCAGCATCTACTCTTGCTACTTTTTGCACCAATTGTGCCTTAAATTTCTTTCTTTACAATATATCCTACCTGATACAAACAGGGCTACTATAAGATAAATAAGATTCCATGTTGCTAATGAAACACCAAAAATATAATGAGGCCTGTCACAAGACGGAGAGTAATTGGGGTTTAATAGATTATTTCTCAACTCTTCTATGCTAACGTTACCACTTGCTTGCTCTGTACAGCCTAAAACATCATGAAATAAGTGGAGTTCAAGACCTACATGATAAAAAGATATTATTGCACCAATGAGATAGCTGCAAAACATCGCATAGATTAGGATTTTGTTGTCTTTGAACATGTACGCAACTGCAAGTAGCCCTGTAACATAGTAAACTACTCGCTCGTATATGCATAACTTGCATGGTAGCATATTGAAGAAATACTCTAGCACATATGCAAAAATCAGAGCAGCGGCACTTGACAGCAAAAAGATTGTAGAACTGTTATTTATATCTGACATAATTAACGAATTACCACAACAACCGAAAAAGTCAACTTTTGTTTAATAATGTTCTATATAATTATAAAGCGACACATATCACTCTATAACTTTTTTATCTAGCCTCTATGTATGTATTCACAGCTAGATACTGATTTAGTTTGCATACTAGTTACAACCCTAGTATCACTATCTATTTTTGCAATTTCTTCTTTGGTATACAATTCATCCTTGTTTTTCGTCCAGCTATTGTCATATTGAGTATCAACTTCTCCTCCATTGGTTTTAAACCCAAATGTTTCTTGCATAAGCAATCTTGCTTCTTCCAAACGTCTGTTGTAACGTTTGTTAGAATCTTGATAGCTAGATATAAGAAGAAGAACGTCATTAGAAAGAGTGAAATATACTATCTCTTCCATAATTTTGTAAATCTCATGTTCTGATAACTTAAACAAAGGATAATCTTTTTGAAACTTATTCTTTACTTCATTGTAAATTTCCATAATTTTTACTCTACCATCATAGCTTAGAGCAATGATAGCATTTTCAATACTTGCTATACCATCATAGTCATAACCTTTTCTGTCATTTTCAGCAACCAAAAAGCCATGCACAGCCTGAATCTCACCAACTTTCTTATCTTCTTTAGGTAAGATATCAAAATCAAAATAGATCATAGGAGATTTCAATACCAACAACATAAATATACGCATACTGTCTATCTCAACACCAAAATTTTACTTTCTGGAATAGAGTATAGATCTTTGAAATATTGAGATACAGTGTATAAAGGACATTTAGATAGTTCTGTTTTCTTATCTGTTTGTAAGTGAAAGCTAAATTCATACTCTCCTAAATCCAGCTCATTAAAGTCTATAAGCTCTATGTTTTTGTTTGGGTTAAACTCTCTGTTTGATATTTTATTCTCCAACTCTTTACGTTGCGTAGGAGTAAAACCAGATCCATTTATTACTAATTTCACTACACGCGTATCTTCCCTTTTTGCCCAATTGCTCAATCTTTCCAAATATTTTTCTGGAATCGGGTATCCATATCTTTTTGGAAGCTACTGAAATACTAAAGGTGTATCAACCGTGAAAGTATGTGGAGATCCAGGCCTTAAATCTTGTCCTTTATAATTCATAGCAAAAGTACTAAACAAGTTAATACTTTACTATATAATATTAATTTATCAACTACTTATTTAAGTAATATTATTTACTTATTAATAATATTACTAAGATAAAAAAGTATATTATTAGTAAAACAAGATTATCTACTTTACATAGGGGTTTTTATTCTTTTTCAAAAGCAATCTAACTGGTACACCTTCAACAAAGAAGTTTTTTCTAAGACCATTAGTCAAATAACGTTTATAACTCTCATCAACACTTTCCGGGACGTTGCATACCAAAGAAAAAGCTGGAGGTTTGGTGCCAATTTGAGCAATATACTTCATTTTAATCTCTCTACCTTTTATAAGTGGGTGAGAATGTTTTTCCACAGCATCTATTAGCCAATTATTCAGTTTTGCAGTGCTGATCTTCTTGTTTAAGGATTCACTCACTTCAAGACACTTATCTATCACATCACCACAGCGCATACCTTTCAATGCAGAAATTGTTACAGTTGGCACTTCCAAAAATAACCGAGTCACTTCCTGTTGTTTGACAAATTTTATTAACTTACTTCTGTCATCCTTACCTATTAAATCCCACTTATTTAAAACAATGATAATTCCCTTCCCCCCTTTAATTGCAGCTTCAGCAATTGATAAATCCTGCTGCTCAATGCCAAGCAAGGAATCTAACATTAAAATCACTACATGAGAGCGCTTTATTGACTCTATACTTTTTTCAACAAATCTTGATTCTAAGTTATCAACAACATTTGCCTTTCTGCGGATTCCCGCAGTGTCGATGAGAGTGATTAATTTCCCATTATGGTCGTATGAAATATCCACAGAGTCACGCGTGGTACCGGGTTCTGAGCTTACTATTAGTCTATTTTCTGCAAGTAAACTGTTTAAAAAAGTTGATTTTCCAACGTTTGGGCGACCGATGATTGCAATCCTCAGTCTAATGGACTCACTTTCAGGCAGCTCAGTGCCTTCGCTAAGACCTTCAATCACACCAGCTAATGCATCATAAAGATCAACCATGCCAAGATTATGTTCGGCTGAGATGTATACCGGACCTATGAAATTGAAAAACTGCAAATAATCAACATTTTCCGATTTATGACTTTCACATTTGTTTGCTATTAGTATTACAGGTTTATTTGTTTTTCTCTTCAGCCACTTTGCAAACTCTTTGTTCTGCTCGTTTTGCACTTTTGCATCAACAAGAAAGAAAACTACATCTGCACTCGACAAAGAAAACTCTATTTGTTCAATAACTTGTAGTGAAAAACTGGTTTGGTCATTCCATCCTCCTGTATCTATAACTTTAAACTCTAAATCACTAATTCTTCCAATTCCTTCACGCCTATCTCTCGTTACTCCTGGAATGTCACTAACTACCGCTGCTTTTCTTCCCACCAGCCTATTAAATAGAGTTGACTTGCCTGCATTTGGAAGGCCTATTATGACTATTTTCAGCATAGTTTAAGAGCGTATTTTATAAATAGTAAATTATAATCAAAATTTTTTAATTTAACTATTAACTTGATAGATTATATACCTATCCTAAAATTAGGATATTTTATCTTAAGTTTATTATGTAGAATTGGAGGCGCTATGCATAATGCAAATGAAACTTTAATAATGAATTGCGGTCAAGTTGCTCAATTAACTCCTCAAATTTATAAATTAGGGACACCTTATAACAAAAGGACACGTATATATAACTATATAACTTTAGCTAAAGCATTGGAGAATCTCAATGATCCATCCCGGTCACATGAAAATAAGGAGCTTTTTTTGAGTGACAATGATGAAGAAACTAAGAAATTTCTGAGTGTAATTCGAAAAGGAATTGCTGAATATACAGGTAATGATTCTATAGATGTGAGGTTGAGAGGAAAAGAAGATAAATCATTTACTGCATGGGTATCGTTAAAAGAAGGCAGAGGTGAGTTAAAATTTGATAACTCATTTCCTGGTAAAGCCTTAAAGGATAGTAATCCAAAAATTGGAGCTTTTACATTGGTATCTCCAGAAGATAAAAGGTTGGTGCGTGTTTCACAAAGTGATGATGGTGTAAGGCTTTATCAAATACTAAATGAGTCTTGTATAATTAAATTTAACTGGAAAGTGGGTGATAGAGATTGCAGTATTGCTTTAAATATTAGTGGAAATGGTAACGTATTTTGTACTGATTTAAGTGATAATATAAGTCCTGAGGACTTCGAGGAAAACAAAGCTGTAAAAATAAAAATTGGCTATTATGAGAATAAGAAGATGGATAAATATAATGACATGACTCTAGCAAAATTGGTCTCATTGGCTTCAAACTTACAAGGAATTGAAAGAGAAGTTATAACAATTAATCCATCAACAGGTGTAACAAGTGCAAGTGCACAGAATGTTAGTGAGTCTCAGCATTCTCAAAATATTAAATAGAAATTGCTAGCGCATTAATTATCGTACACATACACCGTTGCATGCAGTAACGGTGTATGTGTATAATCAATAGGATTTGTAAGCTCAATAAAGTTTACAACCAATTTGAAAGTTATTTTACTACATGCAAGACTCTGAAATACTAGAAACTCTAAAGATCAAAACATTAGAAGCCGAAAAAGGAGGAGGTCCTGATAGAGTTAACAAGCAACATGAAAAAGGAAAGCTAACCGCTAGAGAAAGGCTGAGTATATTGCTCGATGAAAATTCATTTCAAGAGTATGATAAGTTTGTGAAGCATCACGCAACTGATTTTGGCATGCAAAATGCTGATTTTTTAGGTGATGGAGTTGTAATTGGCCATGGTACTATTCATGGCAGAAAAGTTTTTGTTTATTCTCAGGATTTCACTGTCTTTGGTGGATCACTTGGTGCATCACATGCAAAAAAAATATGCAAAATTATGGATATGGCAATTAATGCCAGGATTCCAATTATCGGACTAAACGACTCTGGTGGAGCTAGAATTCAAGAGGGAGTAAATTCCCTTGCTGGTTACGGAGAAATTTTTCAAAGGAATGTAAATGCATCAGGCGTTATACCACAAATCTCTCTAATCATGGGCCCATGTGCTGGCGGTGCAGTTTACTCTCCAGCGCTAACCGATTTTATTTTCATGGTAAAAAATAGCTCATACATGTTTATAACCGGACCAGATGTAGTGAAAAAAGTTACCTATGAAGATGTAAGCCACGAAGATCTTGGTGGAGCAAAAATTCATACAAGCAAAACAGGAGTAGCAGATTTTGCGTTCAATAACGATGTTGAAATGCTGCTGAGAATCCGTGAATTCCTTACCTTTTTACCAGTAAATAATCAAGAGTCAACGAAATCTGTACCAATCTGCAACTTAATTGATGATGTTGATGAATCTTTGAACACTCTAGTTCCTAGTAATCCTAATACTCCTTATGATATGTATGAACTTATTGAAAAGGTGTGTGATGAAAGGAAATTTTTTGCACTAAAACCCGATTTTGCCCGTAACATCATAATTGGCTTTGGCAGAATTGGAGGAAATACTATTGGTGTTGTTGCAAATCAACCTATGCACCTTGCAGGATGCTTGGATATTGACTCTTCAAGAAAAGCTGCGAGGTTTGTAAGATTTTGTGACGCATTTAACATTCCCATCATCACACTTATTGATGTTCCAGGTTTCCTGCCAGGTACAAATCAAGAATACAATAATATAATACAACACGGAGCGAAACTGCTTTACGCTTATGCTGAAGCGACCGTGCCGAAAATTAGCTTGATCACCAGGAAGGCATACGGTGGTGCATACATTGTCATGAATTCGAAACATCTAAAAGGTGATATAAATTATGCTTGGCCAACCGCTGAAATAGCTGTAATGGGACCTGAAAGTGCAGTTGAAATTATATTTAGGCATGAAAAAGACCAGCAAACGTTAATCAAAGAATATAAAGAGAAATTTGCTAATCCATTTTTTGCTGCATCACATGGATACATTGATGACATTATAGTGCCAAGTAAAACAAGGCATCACTTTCACAAAGCATTAGAGCTACTTAAAAACAAGAAAGTAGAAAGAATATGGAAGAAGCATGATAATCTTCCTTTGTAACTTTACTCTCAGTCTTTATTGTAAGGTCTACAGTGCCGTTACACCAAGTTGGATTACCAATAACGCTAACTTTTGGGTTCCTTTTTTCTATAATATATTCTTATAGCTAAAAAATTACTTCCGCATATTCTAAATCTGATTATAATGACAATTAGAGATACTTTTAGAGCTCAAAAATTTATCTTTGTCTGCAGACTTTTTTTTATTAAACAATCAAACTCATAAAAAAATGTAGCGTATCCTCTTCAGCGTATGTGGGTGCATACACACATACTTAATTTCTGTCGTATGTGCATTGCATTTTTTTCTAATCTTTTTTTTCAAAGGAGGATTTTATGTCCAGAATTCCAGATATTTGACGTTTACTTTAGCTAATAAAAACCAACTGGTACCTGCGGTTTTTATAGCCTCAAAATTTCAATCAAAATTCAACTATCATTCAAAGAAACTTATAGTTATTCTTAGTGTTATTACTGTAGTAACAGCGCTATGATGATAAGAATATACAATCCTTTGTAACTTTCTTCTCAGTCTTTATTATAAGGTGTTCAATAATATGGGAAGAGTAAAGTTTTAAAGAGATAATTAAAATTATCCTTATCACCTACTTAGCAATAAATTATATTTGCTTAATCGTAATTACTTACACTTCTTCAATGTCCTGTTTTATTTATGGCAAACATTAAGCTTAAAAATGTACACAGTCTATTAAATTATATTATTTGTTTTTTCCTTATATACATTCAGTATATGCATTCTGCTATTGCTTTAGATAACTCTTCATCACATTTAAAAAACTCACCTGATTTTTTACCTTTTAGAAAACCTTTTGATAATATAGAAAAAATTATTAGAACTGACAATTTTAGAAGTTTTGATCTTGATAAAAGAAATAAGCTTTATACCAATGCTCATAATAGTATCAGTCTTGTAAATATTATTAATAAAATTATCTTAGCTCAAGATAACTTATTCATACTAGAAAGTAAGCCGTATAATATAGTACTTGTTGATAATCCCAATCTTAGTAGAACTACAGGTGCTGCAGGAAAGGACTATGTAATTATTGAGGGAAGCTTAAAAAAAAATATCAAAGATTATACTAGAGTGATATCACATGAATTAATTCACAGATATATAGGACATATAATAGAGCAAGACAACGATAAGAAAAATGAAATAAAATATAAGTGGTTTTTTGAAGGATTTACGGAATTTTATGGAGTGAAAACCTTACTTGACACGAAACTTATTGATAAAGATGAGTACTTAAAAATAATTAATATTACTTTAAAAGAGTATTTTAATTCTTTAATACCTAATATTGATTTCGAAAAAACAAATCAAAAGCATTTACTTGATCAAAACATAAGCATGTTGAGTTATAACAAAGGTTTTATTCTTGCAATGATAATAGATGAGAAATTAAATGAGGTTAGTAATGGAAGGTATAACTTATTGACTACTATAAATAATATAATAAGTGAAATAACTTCAAAGAAAGTTAATTTTAATGTTGACTTATTTGCAAGTCATTTAAAACATTACTTACCAGAGTCCCTTATAAAAGACATCATAGCCTCTATAAGAGATTCTAGCATACTTCTCAGTCTATTACCCAGTAGATTACTAAATAAAAATTTAACTTTCCAAGATACTGATAAGTATAGTGATATATGCTTTAACTTAACCAGAAGTCTAGAGCTACAAAAGATACGTGGGGTTAAATTAGGTAGTGATTGCCATAATATGGGACTCAAGGATGGTCAAGAACTAAAGTGTTATAGTATTGACTTTAATAGTGGTAATATTAAGTTAAAAGTCCTTGAAAACAAGATACCGAAAGTTATACATTTGAAAGCAAATAAAATGACGAGTAGCATTCCAATATATAAATAGCTCAGATAAATGCTTGACAAAAGCTATAGTAAACCTAGACTTTGCTATTTTAAGGCAAAATAATTATGGTAAACAATAAAGAAAAACAAGTGGATTTATTATTAGAGCTTCTTAGCGCTAATATCGGTCAAGTTAGTAGTAGTGTCATACTTAAAAGAATAGAAAAGCTTTCAGATAATTTTCATGGTAGAAATAATCACAATAGCCATTGTCAGTTTGATAGAGATGGTGGAGGGCATGGTAATATATGCTGGGCAGATAAGATAAAAGAAGACCTGACTGAGAACTATCATAAAAAGGATAGAGAAATTTCTATATAACTTTTCATTAGAGCTATTTTACGGTAATTATTCAAGAGTTGAAGGATTTGGCAAAAGAAGTCCTTTTGTATTACCGTTAATATGTGTTTCCAATAATGGTAATCTCGGCCCACTAGATGATTTGAGAACATGTGTCCCTCATAAGTTTGTTGAATATAACATCAGCAATACTAGTTGGGCTAAGTTCTTATCAGATAAATTTTTTAATAACTTTTTGAGTGATATGGAAAACAGGCCTGACGATTGTAAGCAGTGTTGTTATGAAAATATTTGTGGTGGGGGAAGTTATGGTAACAGGTTTAACCCTGCCAACGTAAGTTTTAATAATCCTTCAGTATATTGTGAGGGATTTTTGGCAAAGGATTATACAATTTCTTTTAATGCATGGATTTTCTAAAGAAAAATTACGGCAGGTATTATTGAATAGTAATACTGAAAAAGCAGCTTAATGGTAGTGTATAAAAGGTATTTACTAGACGTTTTTCTATAATCTAATTAGCATCTAGAGGATTGACTTTATGAATATCGTCCTCTAAACTGCCGTTACCAAGATTCGAACTTGGGACCTCGTCATTACCAATGACGTACTCTACCACCTGAGCTACAACGGCAAGTTCACGTATTATGATAATGAATAACATGAAAAAAAATAAGGAAAAAGAAGAAGAGAGAAAAAGATTGGCAAAAGCTTTAAAGCAAAATATTCTAAAAAGAAAAAAACAGCAACAGAGTAGACAAAGCAGACCCCTTCCAAAATTTGTTTGTGGTGAGGAATTTTTAGGAGAAAGCGCTGCAGAATACCCAAACGTATTTGAGGAAGCTTTAACAACAAAATTACCATCAGAAACTTAAGTTTTGAAGGAGGTATCATGCCAGAACTCCCAGAAGTGGAAGTCATCTCTAACTTCTTATTTGATAAAATCAAAAATAAGAAAATAAGCAATGTTACAGTCAATAATTGGAATTTGCGTGTACCAATAACGAAGAATATTGATGATTTGCTAAAGGGCAAAGTTATAAATGATATCAAGCGTAGAGGTAAATATATAATCTCGAATATAGATGCTAGTATGGCTGTAATCATACACCTCGGCATGAGCGGAAAGCTTATATATGCTGAAGATAATCAAGCACAGAACAAACATGATCATGTGATATTCTTATTTTCTGACAACACTTCACTAATCTTTAATGACCCAAGAAGGTTTGGATTAGTGATTGTTTTAAACAGAGAGCAAGAACTAAATTTTTTTAATAACCTAGGAATAGAACCCCTCACAGATGAATTTAATGGAAATTATTTACAGAAGTTGCTACAGAGCAGAAAAGCAAATATCAAATCAGTATTAATGAATAATAAGCTAATAGTTGGCGTAGGTAACATATATGCTTCTGAGAGCTTATTTAGAGCTCGCATATCACCACTTAGGCTAGCACAAGATTTAACATATATAGAGTGCGAAAAACTTGCTATCGAAATAAAAAATACTCTGAGTGATGCAATTGCTGCTGGTGGTTCAACACTGAAAGATTATGCACAGCCATCTGGATCTGCTGGATACTTTCAAAATAACTTTTACGTATATGGTAAAGTGCAAAAACCTTGCAGAATCTGCAACAATATCATAACACTTATACGACAAAATGGTCGTAGCACTTATTTTTGCAATGCATGTCAGAATTAAATTTTATTTTTGCATATGACACTCTTACCTGAAAAAGATCCTTTTGATTTGTTCTCAAAGTGGTATCAAGAAGTACTTAATTTTCCGTGTAAAGAGTCAACTGCAATGACGCTAGCAACGTGTAGCAAAGACTGCATTCCATCTGCAAGAGTGGTATTACTAAAGGAGTATAGTAAAGAAGGTTTTGTGTTCTTTACTAACGTAAACAGTAGAAAAGGAAAAGAATTGACTGAGAACCCCAAAGCTGCACTCGTATTTCATTGGACAGAATTTTCTAGACAAGTACGAATTGAAGGAGAAGTTAGGCTTCTAAGCGGCAAAAAGGCTGACGAATATTTCTCCTCTCGAGCACGCGATAGTCAAATTAGCGCGTGGTGCTCAAAACAATCAAGAGTTCTGAAAAATTGGCAAGATTTTGAGCAGGCTATAGAATTGAAAGAGAAAGAATTTCACAATACACAAGTTTCTCGTCCTGACTTTTGGGTGGGATTTTGCGTAATCCCAAAGGTAATTGAATTTTGGCAAGAAGGTGAATATAGGAGACACACTAGATTTAGATATACTCTTGTTGAGAAAAGCAATTGGAAAGTGGAACAATTATATCCCTAACGTTAGAGAAAGCTACTCTGCAGATCAAAAATAAAGATTTATTGTCATCCTGATCAAGTAACTTTTTATGGTTTAAAAACTTGTTGTATGTAATGTATTGTAATACTTACGCAAAATATTTTAGTGCATTCTCAAATATGAGCATTCCATCACCATATTTTGGCATAGCCACTCCTGAACGTTTACATTTTTCTTTTTCAAGAGGCCAGTTGTCCTGCTGAGTAAAAAATATTCCTCTCTCTGGGTGAGGCATTAAAGCTAAAACTCTACCACTTTTGTCTGACAAAGCTGCCAGGTCGTATATAGATCCGTTTGGATTGTAAGGAAATTGTAAATTTGCATAGTCACCATTTTCATCAACGTAACGCAGTGCAACGGAATTATTTTCAATCAATTGATTCAAAGTATCTTGATCCATAAAAAATTTGCCTTCCCCATGAGCAATAGGGAGATATAGTTCACTCAGGCCCCGTAGCCAAACAGAATTACTCTGCGGATTAACTCTCACTCTAATCCAACGACATTGGTAATTACCTATATCATTAGAGGTTAAAGCTAGATTAGAGAATTCTGGAACTAACTTTACTAATATCTGGCAACCATTACATATCCCTATAATAAGCTTATCCTGAGATAAGAAATTTTGAAATTCGTCTAACAAGTTGTTTTTTATACGCAAAGCAAACGCATTACCAGCACCAGTGTCATCACCATAGGAAAAACCTCCTGGAATTGCAAGTATATTGCTTAATTTCAGTTCACTTGGATTATCTATAATATCATTAATGTGAACGATTTTTACTTCAATATTATTAATACCAAGCTTTCTGCTACATTCCATAAATGCAAATGCAGTTTCTTTTTCGCAATTTAAGCCATAACCAGATAGGATTGTAATTTTCATGAATCAAAAAACTCAAACTTTCTTTTTACAAAATTTGCTATTAAATTCAAAGCAAATAGCATTAACAATAAAGCTATAATTGCAATGGCAGCAAGCTCAATAAATGCAATTTCAGGACTACTTGACCATATGTATATTTGTACAGGTAAAACAGTTGCCGGATCGAAGAAGGATGTAGGTGTATCAGCAATAAATGCTACCATGCCTATCATAAGTAAAGGGGAAGATTCGCCTAAAATCCTTGCAATTGCAAGCACTGCACCATGTATTATCCGTGGCAACGCAATCGGTAAAGAGTGATCCAATATCACCTTGATGTGAGGTGCACCTAGCGCAAACGCTGCATCTTTTATTGCAATAGGAACGTTTGTAAAGGCATTTTTTGTTGCAATAATAATATTAGGCAGCATCATAAATGAAAGAGTCATCCCGCCAACAAGCGGTGAAGAACGGGGTAAACCAAATATGCCCAAGTAGAGAGTCAGTCCTACCACACCAAATATTATCGAAGGCACTGCAGCAAGGTTATTCATGCTAATTTCTACAATACTGGTTATTAGCCTATTTCTAGGCATAAATTCATAAAGACAGATACCTGACATAATTCCTATTGGCAATGCCAACGCTAAGCATACTATAATTGTCATTAATGAACCGATAAATGCCCCTAAAATCCCTGCATTCTCAGGCTCACAAGAATCAGACTTAAGAAACAGAGACTTATTAAAAAATTTTCTTACTCTTCCCTTCTCTTTTAACCAATCAAGTAATTTAGCATAATGATCATTCAAATGTTTATATTTATTTATTGAATTAATTATACTTGACGCGGTAAACCAGATCTCATATTCACCACTATCTTTTACTTTCTTATGAAAAAATTTCTCTAGTTCTTTGTAAGAATTACGACTTAAAATTTCGTCACCGTCTTTAAAATCAGTTCCTTCAAACACCTTACGTAAAGAATTGTTGAGTAAGCCAATGGACTTATATCGTAAATCACCAGGATTATTAGTTAAAATAAGATCAGCATTTATTTCAACTGGTAATAAAATTTTCGTTACTGTTAAAGCACTGTAAGAGTTAACTAATATACTTAGTAATATACATATAGGACACCCAATTGAGACAATCAGTGCTGTAAAAGAGCAAAAGCATAAAATGTTGTTCTTTTTATTTTTTCTTTTTACACGAGCATGTACGCGCTTAGATTGAAGTAACTTAAGAAAGTTTTTCTTTATTATACCCATTTACTTTTCTTTACATGAGGATTTGAAAAGACTTTCCCCTTTTTCCAGTGCTTGAACTGAGATCTAACAGGCTTTGCCTGCAAATAATTTTTATATTTTCCATGAAAGCACAAACCAAAAGGAGAATCTGGATCCCAGTGTCAAACATTGGGATGACACCACAGCAGGAGGGAAAGTACAGTTGTGCGCCACACACTGGGATAATAAGAGAGAGTTTTGAGATGATACAATTGACATCACTCCCTATTGTATCTACTTAGATTTTTTTTTAACATAAGTAGTACGTTCTTTGATCCTTGCAGCTTTCCCAAATAGCTTGCACAGATAATATAATTTTGCTCTACGGACCTTTCCCTTTCTCATCACTTGTACTGAAATTAATGCAGGAGAGTAAACAAAAAATTGTGATACTATACTTTCTCCATGACTTACCTTTCTAACTGAAAAAGAAGAGTGTAATCCACGATTTCTTTTTGATATACATACGCCCTCAAATATCTGTATACGCTCACCCGTACTATCAACTACCTTAAAAGTGACCTTCAAATCATCGCCAGGACAAAAAGCTGGCATCTCTTTGGCTAACCTTTGTATTTGTTGTTCGTTAAATTTTTCAAGTAAGTTTGTCATTTATCATCTCCATTCAACAATTCAGGTCGACGTTCCTTTGTTCTAACATATGACTGTTCCCTTCTCCAATCACTTATTTTTCTGTGATTGCCAGACAACAGAACCTCAGGAACTTTGTACCTACTCCACTGCTCAGGTCTAGTATATTGAGGATATTCAAGCATACCACCACTATAACTAAAACTTTCTTCAGCAACGCTATCGAAATTATTTACTACACCTGGAAGAAGCCTAATACATGCATCAAGAA
This sequence comes from Wolbachia endosymbiont (group B) of Scrobipalpa ocellatella, assembly GCF_964188425.1. NCBI lineage: Bacteria > Pseudomonadati > Pseudomonadota > Alphaproteobacteria > Rickettsiales > Anaplasmataceae > Wolbachia > Wolbachia endosymbiont (group B) of Scrobipalpa ocellatella. Next base: position 1,276,128 of record NZ_OZ077190.1, on the reverse strand, counting down.
CCACCATCGCAGCTGGCTCACCTCCCGAAAGTATATAATCTCCAATACTTAACTCATAAGGAGTATACACATCAATTACTCTTTGGTCAACACCTTCAAATCGACCACACAATATTGTTACATGAGGAATTTCTGTTAACTCCTTCGCAATTCTCTGATTAAATTTTGTACCAGATGGAGTCATATAAATAAATCTAGTATTTTTATGAGCAGAAAGCACATTATCAACTGCATTACCAATCACATCTGGGCGCATAACCATCCCTGCTCCACCTCCATATGGAACATCATCCACAGTTGAATGTTTATCTTTAGCAAAAGAACGAATATTTACTATTTCAAGATTCCATATTTTTTTTTCCAACGCTTTTCCGGCAAGAGAATAGTTCAAAAACCCGGGGAACATTTCTGGAAATATGGTTAATATTGTAACACTAAACGTCATTAGCAAATTTGTAGTAAACTAAGCAGCAATTTGATATTATCTTATAGTATACAGCTAAATTAATCATGTCACTGAATAAAACGATATACGAAGGTAAAGCCAAAGTCATTATTGAAACTGAAGACTCATCAACTGTTATACAGTACTTTAAAGATGATGTTACAGCATTCAATAAGGAAAAATATGAAATTATTGAGGGCAAAGGAATAATTAATAATCATGTTAGTGCTTTTATCATGGAAAAGCTTGAAGAAGCAGGAATTAGCACGCACTTTATAAAAGCTCTAAACGAAAGAGAACAGCTAGTCAAAAAGCTCAAGATAATACCTCTTGAGGTAGTGGTTAGAAATATTGCAGCTGGCAGCTTTTGCAAACGTTTTAATATCAAAGAAGGTGAGGCACTTACATCTCCTATAATCGAGTTTTTTTACAAAAATGATGACCTAGCTGACCCAATGGTGAATGAAAATCACATACTATATTTTGGTTGGTTATCCCATAAAGAAATGGAAGAAGTTAAAACTACAACTTTAAAGATCAACAAAATCTTAGTCGACCTATTTTCAAATGCAAATATATATTTAGTTGATCTCAAGTTAGAATTTGGCAAATTGATAAACAACAGCACTAAAATCATTTTAGCCGATGAAATCAGCCCTGATAATTGTAGGCTATGGGATAAAAATACTCATAAAAAGCTAGACAAAGATGTTTTCCGTTTAAATCTAGGAAACTTAAAGGAAGCATACTCAGAAGTTGCAAAAAGACTGTCGGTAAAGTTAGACTAACTAAATACTACTCTATCAAGTGGAGGCTGACATGCTTCATCAAGTTTTCCAATAATCTCAATTTTTTCTCCACGCTTTTGGAAATGGCTTTCCACATCCTTCATATTATCGGGATCTACAATCAGTACTATACCTATGCCGCAATTAAATGTTTTTAACATTTCTCTCTTTTCTATTTTACCTTCTTCTTTCAGCCATAAAAATATATCTGGCCATTTCCAAGAATTAATATTTATGTCTACAAATAAATTTCCTGAGAGAATTCTTGGAATATTGTCTATTAACCCGCCACCTGTTATATGCGCAATGCCTTTTACCTTTGGCATAATAGGCAACAAAGAATCAACATATATCTTTGTTGGCTTAAGTAATATTTCACCCCAAGATTTATTATTCCATGGAGATATATCATTATAATTTATACCTAAGCTTTTAAAAATATGGCGCACCAAAGAAAATCCATTTGAGTGAATTCCATTTGATTCTAAACCAACTACACAGTCACCTGCTTTCATTATACTACAATTTGGAAGAATTTGCTTTCGATCAACAACACCAACCACAAACCCTGCAAGGTCATAGTGATTGTTACCATACATTCCAGGCATTTCTGCAGTTTCTCCACCAACTAATGCTATTTTAGATTCCTTGCACCCTTCTGCAATGCCCTGGATTACAGACAATAAAACGTTTTTGTTTAAAACGCCTGTTGCAAAGTAATCAAGGAAAAATAAAGGTGTTGCTCCTTGTGCAAGTAAATCATTTACACACATTGCAACTAAGTCTATACCTATAGTATCATGCTTATTCACCTCTTGAGCTATTAATAGTTTTGTGCCCACTCCATCAGTTGAGGAAACAAGTACTGGATGGTCGTATTTCTTACTCAGCGAAGAAAAGTCAAACAATGCGGAAAATGATCCTACTTCACTAATTACTTCTTCTCCTTTAGTCTTTTCAATAATAGGTTTAACTTTTTTTATTAGTTCATTATATAGTTTAAGGTCTATTCCAGATTTAGCATAAGTATTCATAACGCCTTCACAAATCTTATAATTATTAATACTACATTAATGCTTTGACACAAAAAGCGCAACGAAACTTTCTCTTAAATTGACTACTACATGCCTACCAATATAGGGTTAACTTAAATCATTTATACTTTTATCCAATGAATAAAAACATAATGTTAATAACAGAGTGCCTATCAGGACGAATTCTTCATGATTTTGCTAGTTCTATGCAAGGAATAGTGGGTGGATTGGAAGAGCTTGAAGAAAACAACCCTAATATGCAAAACGAAGCATTGTCATTGCTTAAAGAAAGCTCCGATGATTTAATATATAAATATAAAGTTATGAAGCAAGCGTATTCTCATTCATCAGATAATTGCAGCTTTGTTAAGACTAAATCCAATATAGAAAATTATTTATTAAAAAAAAAGTAAAGCTTCAGTGGAGAGTAAGTGAATGTCCTACAGAAAACTTAATTGAAAAAATAAATAAGATAATTTCCAATATGGTGATAACTATAATCAGTGCAGTGGCACAAATTGAATTAGTGTCTATTTTACTGACTAAAACAGAAGATAAAACACTACTCACTATAAAAGTAGTAAATGAACATAAATCAATAAGTACATTATTAGTGAGCAAATTAACAAAAAAAAATGATATTCGTTTGGATACAAAAGACATTATTATCTATATGACTTCTTTACTGTTAGAACAGTATAACACTAAAATCAATTGCACTTGTGAAAGTAATTCACTGAATATAGGCTTAACTATAACTTGAGATGGCTTCATATTTCATAAAAGGGAATCGATACTATAAATTTGAATCTTGGATAAGGAAAGGAAAAATTTTGTGGAGTAACTTAGACATAAAATCTGTAGTTAATTTCTTTGCAGGGAGTGTTAAATAAACTGTGTCAAACCGAGAAGTAAAAATAAAATAGAAACAAAAAATGGAGGTTTGACACAGTTTATTTAACACTCCCCTTTTTCCTGCAGTAATGAATTATTATGAAGCTTGCATTTTCTGTCGCTTACTACTGGGATAGCTTAACAGTTGCAGTACATGTCTATCAATGATAAAATGAAGATCAGTTTATTTTGATACTATGATTAGGGTACTCTTTGTTGCACTATTATTTTTTTGTGGTGGTTATGCACTTGCAAAACAGGAACCAAGACCAATAGCTGGTGATAACCACATAAAGGTAATGAATTATAATCCACAGGCTATACATAAGTACACGGGCTTTTATGGTTATCAATCCAGCATATTGTTTGAGCCAGGGGAGGTAATAGAGAGTCTTTCAATGGGTGATGCAACCGGTTGGCAACTCCTTCCTCAAGGTAATAGATTATTTATTAAGCCTATAGATGATATTGCCGATACTAATGCAACTATAATTACCAACAAAAGAGTTTATTATTTCGAGTTTCATGCTGAAGAAGCAAACGGGCTAGATGATCCAAGGTTAGCATATGAAGTAAGGTTTCTTTATCCACTGTTCAACAGTGATGAAATTTATTCAACGAGTAACGGTGATATTCTAGAGCAAGCTAGTCATACCACTATCCCTGATATAAGTGATATTGAGGTTATAAAGAAAGGCTTGAATTTTAACTATTCCATCTCGCACGTTAAAGGCAGTCAATCAATAATACCAATTAAGGTTTTTGATGACGGAAAATTTACATATCTACAATTTAATAAAATAAACTCTGATTTCCCGGCAGTTTTTATGGTTGATTCTGCAGGATATGAATCCTTGATAAATTTTCGTACAGTTGATGACTACCTGATAATTGAAAGAGTAAGCTCGGTATTTACCTTAAGAAACGGATCAAGCACAGTCTGCCTGTTTAATGAAAACATACCTTTCAAAAAAGGTAAGTGATTAAAGGCTATAGTATTCTTATAGGTGCAAAATTCTTTCTATGGTGCTTCGTAATTCCATGAAGGCCAATAGCGCTGAGGTGTTCTTTTGTTCCATATCCCTTATTTTTATACCAATTATATTGAGGATGTTTATTATGCAATTCTTCCATAAGCCGATCTCTTGTAACTTTTGCAACGATTGAAGCGGCTGCAATTGATATACTTAAACTATCACCATTCACTATAGATTTTACTTGCCATTTTACTTCAGGTGGTTGATTACCATCAACTAGCACATAATCTAGTTCTAGATTCAAGTTTGCCAACGCACGTTTCATTGAAAGCTTTGTTGCTTGCAAAATATTGTATGAGTTTATTTCTTCTACGCTTGCCATTCCTATACCAAATTTTGCAACAGACGTTATTTTTTCGTATAGAACTTGCCTACACTTAGGGGTTAGCTTTTTTGAGTCGTTTATTCCATCAATAACCGTATCTCTATCAGTAAATATTACAGCTGCAGATATCACTGGACCGGCAAGCGGACCTCTTCCTACTTCATCTACTCCTGCTATAATTCCTGATAATGTATTTTCTAATGAAAAGTCTGGATATTTCATAATTCCTATAATAAGAAAGTTAAAGCAAAAATCGAACAAACGATAGAAATTATCCAAAATTTTATAACTATTGTATTTTCTGACCACCCTTTCTTTTCAAAGTGATGATGTATTGGTGTCATAAGGAAAATTCTTCTTCCTGCTCCATATCTAAATTTTGTATATTTAAAATATGATACCTGAATAATCACAGATAAAGTCTCTATTACAAAGATTATTCCAATAACGGCAAAAAGCATTTCTTTTTTAATTAGAACACTAGTGAGTCCTAAAGCTGCACCGATTGATAGGCTTCCAACATCACCCATAAATATTTTTGCTGGATGTGTGTTAAACCACAAGAAACTTAAAATAGCTCCTATAAATGCAATGCAGAATAAAGTAATGTTTACATCTGTCTGAGTGATGTATGCAATTAGCCCCAAAAAAGCAAAGGAAGTAATGGCTTGAGTTGCAGCAAGGCCATCTAGGCCATCTGTAAGATTCACAGCATTAGAAGAGCCGACAATTACAAATGCAGCAAACGGAAGATATAGATAGCCAAGGTCGATTGCTACTTCTCTAAATAGAGAAATTTTTGTAAAACCTTCAGCAGATTGTAGCTTAAGTATAAACATACAGACCAGAGTAACGACAAACTGAATAAGTATTTTGGTTTTTGCACTTAAACCTCGGTGGTGATTTGTCTTCAATTTTAAATAGTCATCAATAAATCCAAGTAGAGCAAAAAATAGAGTTATAAATACCAGCAATGAAATTTCTGGTGTTAATTGAGTCCAAAGCAGGATTGGTAATAAAGCAGAAGTTAGTATTATTATTCCACCCATAGGTGGTATATTCTTTTTTGTTATTAAATGACTTTCTGGTCCATATGATCTGATTGGTTGTCCATCTTTACTTATCTTTTTTAGAAGTTTTATAAAATAGGGAAAGAGAATAAACCCAAAAATAAATGAGATAAAAAACGTCTTTGTAGATGAGATCACCTGCCTATTCAAAATTAACTAGATATTATACCAAAAGCTTTACCTAATCTCAATTTATACCTTTTTATCAGCTCATTTTATTTGGAGTAAATTTAGTTATTGATTAGCTATAGCAAAGTTTACATACTGATATTTAGTTAATGGTAAGAGGTAGCATATGTTAGATTATATTAAAAAGCTTTTGTGGGCTACTACAGTACCTGATAATGAGAGTAGAGTTAAAAGTTCTTACATGCATATAGTAGAGAAACCTTCTTTTGGTGATGCAGCTTCAAAGTTGAGTAAGGAAGAAAGGTCAGAAGAGCATCTTGTTCTTCTAAAAGGTAAAGGCAATAGCTCTGGTACAACTGTAACAGAAGGATCGTCTAGTATTCAGAATGCAGTATCAGGCAAGAACAAGCGTGAATATATTAAATTAGACAGTGATGAAGAATTGGATAAATTCTTTAAGTTACAGAATGATCCAGACACTAATACTACAAACAAAGAACCTTTTTCTCCGAAGAAAGGAGAATCTCACTATCATGGTAAAGAGATTGTAGGCAAGATTGCTGACCAAATTAAGGCAGAGATATCGAAGGTATATACCATAGAGTCCATAATGATAAAAGAAGGCAAAAGGGAAGGTAATATTGTTTACCCCACCGTGAGAGTTGTGCTACATGCCAATAAAGAAGGAGTAGATATAGCTAAACTTCTAGGCGGTAGTATATGTAAAGAGTATGGTGTAAGAACAATTACATTTTGTCATCCTAATCAAGAAAAAAAGAGAGGGGCATGTTGCTATATTAATAATGATAGTGATAATGAGGAAAGAGTTTATGAAATAATTAGTGGGTTATATGAAATGACTTTAAAGTGGTATGTTGATGGAAGAGAATGCAAAATTAAAGTTAACATTGATGGTAATAATGGTGTAACTCTCCTTGAAGGCAACGGTGTTACTGCAGAGCAGTTGCGTGCAAATAAAGAAGTCAAAATAGGTAAGAGACGTGAACCAAAATCTTTATATGAAGCGTTAGTACCGCAATTGCAACAAAAGAGCTCTGAATCAGTCAAGGTTTTACAGCAGCCTTCAACAGATGTAACAAATGTGACAACAACACCAACTTCTACTTCTCAGAGATGTAGGTATCCTCTTATCTAAATAAGGAAAAGCGAAAATAGTATGAGTTGCTTGCAAATGTAAGTAACTTGTACTTCTATGATGAATAACACAATATTACCAAGAAATTTCTATGAACGGCCAACTTTAACCGTAGCTGGGGAGCTGCTAGGCAAGATGCTGAAATTTTCTAATTTTAGTGGAATAATAACTGAAGTTGAAGCGTATATAGGAATGGATGACCCAGCTTGTCATGCAGCAAGAGGCTATACTAATCGAACCTCAGTAATGTTTGGTACGCCAGGGTTTTCGTACGTATATTTTATATATGGAATGTACTATTGTCTAAATATTGTAACAGAAGCAGAAGGATTCCCAGCAGCAGTGTTAATACGAGGATTAAAGCTCACTGAACCGCTTGAAGCAAATTTAGGCGGGCCAGGCATACTGTGCAAAAAATTAAACATTACAAAAGAACATAATAAACAAGACCTTACTATAAGTCATGAATTTTGTCTCTATGAATATCACCTCAAACCAGATTATGTGTGCACTCCAAGAATCGGAATTAGTAAAGGCAAGGAGAAATTTTGGCGATTTAAAAGTTGCGTTTTAGCAGACATGCCTAAAATCACACTCAACAATAAATATTAGACCTCCTGCATAAACTAGATAAAAAGGCAAATAGCCTTTTATGTTTACCAACAATAGACTTCTTGGATAACCTAAGGATATTTTTTGATCTTCTATGGGGGAGTTGAACATTCCCTTTTTATAAAACTTTTGCATACTCCTATTTAACTTTAATAGCTCTTTATCTTCCTGAAATCTGGATGTTTTATCAATGCATCTTCTATTCAGCCGTTAGCAAGAACTTTCACTTATTTCATAGCTTTGCACTATATGGAAATATGTACGGTATTTACACAAATATTCGAGTGCTATTAATAAATATATTTGGTTTTCCTCCTCTTGCCTTTTTCTTGGCCTCTTCCTCTATTAAAATTTCTATTATTTTTCCAATGTTTTTCTTTTTACTCCTCTTAGTCTTCGAAGCTTCTCTTCATCAAGTTTACTTATCTGCTCAAAATTTATACCTTCCCTAATATTGCTTCTACTACTTGTTTCTTAAGTTATCCAAGAAGTCTATTGTCTGTTCAGATACGAGGTAGCTGCTGCCATTTGAAATATTTTATTCACCTAAAATTACATTCTACCTATTTTAAAAGTAGTTTAAAAAAACTTTATAGACTGCATACAAAAGACCTAACATCTTTAGCAATGCCTTCATAAATCCTTACTAAATCCTCACTTAGTATTGAAGGATTTCCACAATCAGAAGCACTACATATTTGCGGATCTAGAGGAACTCTGCTCAAGAGTTTGACTCCCAGCTCTTCAGACATTTTTTTTGCACCACCTTTTCCAAATATGTGTATTTTTGAATTATCTTGAACAAAATAGCTCATATTTTCCACAATGCCGATAATTGGCACGCTGAGCTTTGTGAACATATCATAAATTTTTTGTGCATCGATTAAAGCAAGCTCCTGTGGAGTTGAAACTATTATTGCTCCAGTTAAACTAAAATTCTCCATCAGACTTAAATGTACATCGCCAGTGCCAGGCGGTGTATCAATGATTAAATATTCTATATCAGACCACCTTGTTCCCATTAGCAAATTGTAAAGTGCTTTTGTGATCATAGGTCCACGCCATATTACTGCGCGGTCCTTATCAATAAAATAGCCAATTGAAATAGTATAGAGACCATGTTTCTCTATAGGCATTGCTTTACCACTCTGTATTTCTGGTTTTAATTTCTCAGTGCCCAACATTTTAGGAATCGAAGGACCATATATATCTGCATCAACTAGCGCAACTTTATGTTTTAATTCTGCTAACGAAAGAGCTAGATTTAGTGCAACTGTCGACTTACCCACACCTCCTTTACCGGAAGCAACGACAATTATATTTTTCACTCCTTCGATATGAAGTTTAGCTTTTTGTTGCCTAGCTTGTTTTTGACCAGTAGCAACTACAGTAACCTTTCCTACTCCCGGTATCGCCTTAACAGCTTGCTCACAATTTTTTCTTAATTCTTCATTTGGCTCAGTAACTTCAAGAGCAAAAGCAACATCTTTACCCTTAATAACAATTGAGGATACTACACCAACATTCTTACCACTTTTCTTCTCTATAACCTTTTTTAGGCTCTCTCTTACGATTTCCTCATTAACCTGTGTAAAATTTTTCCAGAACATATGATGAAATTTTTTCTATTGGTGTATACTAACATAGAATAATTAAACTGCACTGACTTTAAAACGAGGTTACAAGAATATGCTAAATCATCAAAATTTAACACGAAAACAAAAAGATTTGTATTTTTAGCTAAAAAGATCTATATGGAATGGAAGGAGCATCAGCGATATCTTGGAAGCAGTTTCAGGAAATGATTTACTAAAGTTCTTATCACTTGATATACTACACAATTTCCAAGAGGTGGGGAACGCACTTTAACACTACTTAGCCTAGCTATACATAGAGACAATAATGAATGTGTTAATTCTATTTAGAACAAGCTCAAAACAATGGTATACTACAAGATATTCTTACTGCTCCAAATATTATAAACTATCAAAATGGTTTGATGTACACCTTAACATCGCTTGGCTTTGCCATACATCATAATAAGGGAAGGTATATTAATGTTATTTTAACAACAGCCCAAGAAAATGGTATATTACAAGATATTCTTTCTTCTAGAAATATTGTACAGTATTTAAGTATTATAGCGTGTACTTTAACGCCACTTAACTTTGCTATATATAAAGGCAATAACGAATGTATCAATTCTATTTTAATACGAGTTCAAAACAGTGATACACTACGAAATATCTTTACTTCTAAAGATATTGTGCAGTTTCCAGGCGTGACGTATGTCATTAAACCATTTGCCTTTGCTATATATAAAGGTAATAATGAATGTGTCAATTCTACTTTAATACGAGCTAAAAATAGTAGCATGCTACAAGATGCATTTACTGAAGTAAGTACTGTACTGTTTCCATATGGTAGATATACTTTGAATGCTTGTGAGCTAGCTGTAGTTGTTAATGAGAACAATGCTAGTATTAGGACTGCATTAGATAATGTATCTATTTCTTCTAGGTATGTTAGAGAAAATAGCAAAGTTAATTAATTTCTTAAGTAACTCTTTCTTGCAAGTACTACTTTTTTATGTATCTGTTCAGGCAATGGCGTTAACTTAAGAGAATGAATTAGCAAGCTCTCCTAAAGACATTATGGCGTTTAGGCTTATCTACTTTATTGCGGCTATACAATCTTCACGTTAACTTTAGTGCGTATTTTAAAAAGGGCTTGAAAGTTTTTTGGTGCTAATAAGCACCTGATAAAGTTTCTGTCTCATTACACCAAATAAAACTGAAAAATTTAAACGATACTCAGCAATTTGATCTGGGTTCCAAGGCTCTTGTGCATTACACATATGAAGTATTGCACATGACCAAGTTTGCACAAAATTCTTGTTTCTAAATTTATCCCAGAAAAATTCTCTAATTCTGCTTCTACTTTGAGTCGTTTATAGCACTCCTCTATGTGACACTTAATAGATAAGCTTTACTGATATCTTCTTTATTGAAATAAAATAGAAACCAAAGGTCCTATTTTTTACAGTATTTTATTCCTTAACATCTTTTCTTAAGTTGACGCTATTGGGCTTTGTTGCATCGCTATCTACGATGAATAAAAGATAAAATGTAGAATATCAGTAGCTTATTATTCTAGCATTTATAGTAAGGACAATCAGTAAATATCTAAATTTAAGTAAAAGAAGTTTTACTATCATTCACTAATCTAGCTAGAATTCAAGAATTTCAATGCTTTAGCTATTTTAAGTAGAATTAAATTTACTAGTACAAACAATAAATTACTATTCTTAAATTTAATCAGATAGATTGCAAAAAATAAGATTTTCAATAAGCTGCTTGTATAGTTAGCCTTTCATAGATAGTGATGCAACAAAGCCCGCTGGAATCTAGTTCATATTATATATTTATCTGATAAGTTCCATGTATGTGTAATTTATTTAAATTGACTTCTTATCATATAATTAAATACATTATTGAAAATTAAAGGTAAGGTTATAGCAATGGAAATTTCAAATTGGCACGAATTATTGAGTTTAGTTAATGTTGACAAAGATTTAAGCAAAGATAACGTAATTGAAAAAATACAAAATGAGCTGAAAAGATATTCAAAGGAATATGAAGAGTGGGAAAAGTCTGGCTTTGATATAAATTATGTGTTTAAAGATGGTGAAAAAGCGACTCTTTTGCACTTGGTGGCTTCCTTTAACCTAGAAAATATAGCGAAGGCTCTCATGGAAAAAAGGGCAAATGTTAATGAAAAAGATGTAAAAGGAGATACTCCTTTACATAATACTACTTATCTTGATAGTATAAACATAGCAAACGCTCTCATAGAAAAAGGTGCAGATGTTAATGCAATAAATATATGGAGAAGGACTCCTTTACACTATGCTGCTTTATTTCGCAGTATGGCCATAATAGATGCTCTTGTGGAAAGAGGTGTCAATGTTAATGCAGTAGATATGTGGGGAGAGACTCCTTTATACTATCTTAATTGTCCAGCAATTAAGAAAGGGTGGATTGCCGGTGGAGTAACTGCATTATTAGGTACTGCTATATCTATAGCACTTTTTACAGCCGGAGCAATTACAGCTGAGTTAATACCTATAGTTATAGCAGTAGTTGCAATTACAGCAACAGCATTAATAGTTGGCAATGCTATATATAAATTGTCAAAGCCTGACACTCAAGTTGATAAACCAATCTCAGCAAATCGACAGCAAGAAACTGCTAGCGATAGTAGGGTTGCCTAGCGATTCTGCCACAGTGTCAGCTGCTTTAATGATATCCATTTGTTCCTATAATTGTCTTTTCTTGGCTACCTTATTTTGCTATTCTGCTGAACAGAGACAAATTTACTTTCTTACTTCACTCACTAAAATTTTAATATGTCGTTTCTTTCCTGCAGATAATTTTATAAATGGCTGACCTTTAAAGCTTTCAGAGTTTATTGTATAGTTAACATCGTTTATAGTATTATCATTAACTTTGCATCCATTGCCTTGTATTAAACGCTTTGCCGCACCTTTTGAAGGTTCAAAACCGGTGTCATACAGCAGGTCTATCAAGGGTATACCATTTGCAATTTGTTCTTTTGTAATAGTGTAACCAGAAAGCAATGAACTGTCTTCATTTTCAAAAGCAGAGATTGCAGCAGATCGTGCAAGTTCGGCTTCTTTGCAACCGTGACATATTTTCGTCACTTCTGTTGCCAAAACCTTTTTTGCTTCGTTTGTTTCTTGATCCTTCAAGGACTCTAGTTTTTTAATTTCATCAGTTGGTAAATCAGTGAAAAGTCTCAAGAAACGACCAACATCTTGATCATCAACATTGCGAAAATATTGCCAGTAATCATAAGAATTTAGCATGCTGCCATCAAGCCATACTGCCCCACTTTCAGTTTTGCCCATCTTTTTTCCTTGTGCGTTTAATAAAAGAGGTGTGGTAAGACCAAACAGCTCAGGTAAATTTAACTTTTTGCTAAGTTCAATTCCGTTTACTATATTTCCCCATTGGTCTGACCCTCCAATCTGGAAACGACAGCCATACTTTTTATTCAACTCGACAAAATCATAGGCTTGTAACAACATGTAATTAAACTCGAGAAAGCTTAGATTTTGCTCCCTATCTAGCCTAATTTTCACACTATCAAAGCCTAACATGCGATTTACAGAAAAATGTGTCCCTATATCACGCAAAAAGTCTATATATTTTATGTTATCTAACCAATCTGCGTTGTTTACTATGATTGCACCAGTTTTTCCATAATCGAAAGATATCATCTTCTCGAGGGTTTTCTTTATACCAAGTATATTTTGATTGATATCTTCTATCGGCAAGACGCTTCTTGCTTTGTCTTTACCAGATGGGTCACCAATTTTTGTTGTGCCACCTCCAAGTAGAACTATTGGCTTATAACCGAATTTTTGTAGGTGACGGAGCATCATGATTTGAATGAGACTGCCAATATGCAAACTTGGTGCCGTACAATCAAACCCAATGTATGCAATTATATAATTATCTTGTGATAATAGCTGGTCTAACCTATCAATGTTTGTACATTGATATAGGTATCCTCTTTCTTGAATGAAGTTTAAAAACTCGGATTTATGTTTCATAATATGTTATTTTGTGTGTAAACGGTGTTGTTAACGATGGTGTCATTCCAGTGCTTGACGCTGGAATCCAGTTTATTATGAAATTTCATCAAAAATGTTGTATAGTGTGCTCGTTTATGATTAAGTTTTCTAGATTCCAGCGTCAAGCACTGGAATGACACCACCAACTTCATAAGGGTTGCCTTCAAAATTACAACATTTGAAAGTGTATACCAGCTACCTGGATAATCAATTCCATAACTCTTCTATCTTATAATATTCTCTTACTTCTGGCCTGAATAGGTGAACCATTATACCTTGAAAATTCACAATCACCCAGTTACCTTCATCCATACCTTCTACATCTATTTTATCATATTGCTTGAGATTTTTCATCACGTGCTCAGCTAATGCTTTTACATGGCGGCTCGAATCACCGGATGCAATGATCATATATTTTGCAATGACAGTTTTATTCTGTACATCAAAAGTAACTATATCTTGACCTTTGTTTTGATCTATTACATCTACAATTGTATTTTTTATTGATTCTGTATCACCATTCATTATTCTAAATTATATAATTTATCTGTAATGATACACTCAAAATTTCTGAATATGAACTATTTTTGATATGTTTCTAGTGTAACGTTTATAATACATATATTTGTAATATATGATAGTTTTCTGATGGTATGATCATTTACTTAATCGGATTTCCGGGTAGTGGCAAACTTACGATTGCAAAAGAGCTGTGTAATATTATTGATGGGGTGATAGTAGACAATAACCTGTTTAATAATATTATATTTGATATGATTGACTTCAGAAATGCTGAGGTTACAAGTGAAATATGGGAAAAAATTTTTGTGATTAGAGAGAATATGTTAGCAATATTGGAAAAATACCATATAGAATCAAAGCATTATATATTTACAAACGAATTGATAAAAGGTGATTCCTATGATCAAAAAGTATACAACTCAGTGGTGAATTTAAGTAAAAAAATGAACGTGGAGATTCTCCCTGTGGTGTTATATTGTAATAGTGGAGAACTAGTAAAGCGCGTTCAATTAAAGGAAAGAGAGCAGGAGAGAAAAATTACTGATTCAGATTTTGCTATGAGAAGAATTAAAGGAAAGAAACTATTTGTCCCTCAAGGTTCACTTGAAATTGATAGCTCAAACTTAAGCGCAAAAGAAGTTGCAAAAAAAATTGTTGAAAAAATGAATAGTAAAAAAGTAGTTGGAACTTCTATGATAGATAATTTAGCAACAGAGAGTATTTGTGATTAGTGAGGAGAAAGAGTATCGCCCTTGTGTTGGCATAATGTTATTTAACAAACAGGGAAATATTTTTATTGGAAAACGTTTTGATAGTGACTCTTATTGGCAGATGCCACAAGGAGGAGTTGATGAAGGTGAAGAGCTAGAGCAGGCAGCGCTACGTGAGCTATTGGAGGAAGTTGGTACTGATGAAGCAGAAGTTGTGGCTCAAAATAAAGAGTGGATATATTACAACTTACCCGAGGAAGTTATACCGATATGCTGGAATGGGAGATATTCTGGCCAAAAGCAAAGGTGGTTCTTAATGAAATTTTGTGGGAAGGATAAGGATATTAATATTAACTATACTGATCATCCAGAGTTCAAAGAGTGGCGTTGGCAAAATGTGGATGATTTGGTAGCCAGTGCTATACCGTTCAAAAAAGAAGTTTATAAAAAAGTGATAGAAGAGTTTTCTTCTATCATAAAAGGATCTATTTATGATAGTTGATTCTCATTGTCATCTAATTTATTTTTCTGATGATGAAATACCAAAGGTAATTTCAAGAGCAGAGCAAAATGGTGTGAGAATTTTGCATAACATATGTATAAGCATTAATGATATCCCTAAATTATTAAAAATCTCTTCATCCTATGATCAAGTCTACTGCTCCGTTGGTATACATCCGCTTGATACTACTGTGGAAAAAGGTGAGTGTATAAATGCTGATGAATTGATTGAATTTACTAAGGGCAAAAAGGTAATTAGTATCGGTGAAACCGGATTAGATTTTTATAAATCTGATAACAAAAGCAATCAAAAAAAAAGTTTTGCATCACACATAGAAGCGGCAAAAGTAACAGGATTACCTTTAGTTATTCACACTAGAAGTGCTGATAGTGAGATGATTGATATGTTAAATTCAGAAATGAAGAAGGACGCTTTTAGTGGAGTAATGCATTGCTTTGCTTCTTCTAAAGAGCTTGCTTATAAGGCTATGGACTTGGGATTATACATTTCATTTTCTGGAATTATTACTTTTAAAAATGCGAACTTACTAAGAGAAATTGCACAAAATGTGCCACGTGAGCGTGTTTTAGTTGAAACTGATGCACCTTACCTGTCACCTGAGCCTTACAGAGGAAAAAAAAATGAACCAGCAATGGTGAAATACGTTGTGAATTGTTTAGCGAAATTATGGAATGAATCGCCAGAAGAAGTAGCAAAAATAACTACAAATAATTTTTTTAGACTGTTTTCGAAGCTTGAGCTCAAAGAAATTCTATAGGGCAATTAATTTAGCTGACAGAGCTCTTTTACTGCACTTACAGATTTATAAAACATCTCTTGTTCACTATCGTTCATTTTAACTTCTAGAACTTTCTCAACTCCATTTTTGCCAATAATAGTAGGAACACCAATGAATAAGTCTTTCACACCATATTCACCATTAAGATAAGCAGCGCATGGTAATATACGCCTTTTATCTTTTAAGTATGATTCTAGCATGCTTATGGCTGAAGATGCAGGAGCATAGTATGCAGATCCAGATTTAAGTAGATCAACTATTTCTTTTCCACCATTACGAGTGCGCTCAACTATTTCATCAACTTTTCCTCGCGTAATCACACCCATCTCAATGATTTGGGTAAGTGGAATGCCAGCAATTGAAGCATAATTGATTAGTGGTACCATAGTGTCACCATGTCCTCCAAGCACAAAAGCAGATACATCTTCGACAGAAATATTTAACTCACTTGCAAGAAAATAACGAAAACGAGCAGAGTCAAGCACTCCTGCCATACCAACAATCATATTAGTTGGCAGGCTTGAAGATTTGTATACTACTGAAACCATAGCATCTAAAGGATTGGTAACCACTATTACAAATGCGTTTGGAGAATGTTTTTTAATATTTTCCCCAACCTCTTTCATTACTGCAGCATTAGTTTGCAGAAGGTCATCTCTGCTCATTCCAGGTTTTCTGGCAATGCCAGCAGTTATTATAATTGCGTCAGAGTTTTTTATATCTTCATACCTATTTGTACCAGTAATATTGACATTAGATCGATCAATAGGAGATGATTCTGTAATGTCAAGTGCTTTACCTTGTGGTATTCCATCGCTTACATCAAGCAAAATAACATCTCCTAGCTCTCTTAGTGCAATCATATGGGCAAGAGTCCCACCGATATTTCCTGCACCAATCAAAGATATTTTTTTTCTTTGTGCTGTCATTTTCTACTCCTTTATATTTACTTTTGTGGCTTTACTAACTTCCCAAGGGGATAAGCTGTCAAACATACGAAAATCTTGTGGTAAGTCTATAGGATTATATACAACCTTTTTTGCCTCTATATCGTATCTTACTTCCTCGTAGCCAGTGAGAGGAAAATCTTTTAACATTGGATGACCTTTGAATCCATAATCCGTTAAAATCCTACGTAAATCTGGGTGATCAGAAAACTCTATTCCATACATATCAAATACTTCACGCTCAAACCACGAAGCTGCGTTAAATATCTTTGCTACACTTAGAGGTATATCACCTTCACATAACTGAAGCTTTATGTGCACTCTGATATTGTGTACAACGCTGAGCAAATTGTATATTAGCTCGAAACGTTTTTCTCTATCTGGGTAATCAACTCCAAAAACGTCAACTAATAATTCAAGCCTACACTTTTCATCATCACGTAGAAAGAGTAAGTGATTTTCAATGTCATTCAAAGCTGAATATATTACAATAGTGCCATCATTTTTCTGAATACATTCACATTTAGTCTTTTTTTGTATGTATTTTGCAGTTTTATCCATGCTATATATTTTTAGTTCGTTTTATTTTATTTTGTAGACATAGCATTCCATATAGCAACGCCTCAGCAGTTGGAGGGCATCCAGGAACATACACATCAACTGGCACAATTCTATCGCAACCACGGACTACTGAGTAAGAATAATGATAATAGCCACCGCCATTTGCACAACTTCCCATAGAGACGACGTATTTGGGATCTGCCATTTGATCATAAACTTTACGCAATGCTGCTGCCATTTTATTAGTTAACGTGCCAGCAACAATCATAACATCTGCTTGCCTTGGGCTTGCACGAAAGATTATGCCATATCTATCAAGATCATAACGACTGGATGCAGTGTGCATCATCTCTACTGCGCAACATGCAAGACCAAATGTCATTGGCCACAATGAACCAGACCTTGCCCAGTTCATTATATAATCTATTAAATCGCCAAATTTAGTGATAAGAAAACCTTCTTTTTTGTAACGATTCCAGTCGCCATTAGATAAATTTATTCCCATTCCAACGCACCTTTACACCACTCATAAAGAAAGCCTATAGTAAGTATTGCAAGGAATATCATCATAGACCAAAATCCGCAATAGCTTATTTTAGATAAAGAAACGGCCCAAGGGAAAAGAAAAGCAATTTCTAAATCGAATATTATGAACAATATTGCAACTAAGTAAAATTTTATGTCGAAACTTTTTCTGGCTCTTGATAAAGGATTAAAGCCACACTCATATGTAGAAAGCTTTTCACCATCTGGGTTACTGACTGCAAGAAACATAGGTAATACACCTAAAGTAAAGGATACTACAATTGATACACAGATAAAAATTAATATGGTTAAATATTCACTCATTTAAAAAACATATAACACTATGAATTTACATGCTTTCCTAATCTTTTACCACCTAAAATATGTATGTGAAAGTGCGGTATAACTTGCTCTCCATCTTTACCGTGATTAGTAACTAATCTATATCCTGTTTTTTCTAAGTTATATTTATGTGCTATTTCTCTAACAGTTTTAAAAAAACTTACTATTTCCTCTTCGGAAGCTTTCAGAACAAAATCATCGTATGAAACGTATTGAGCTTTTGGTATAACTAGAATATGAACTGGTGCATCAGGATACTTATCACGAAAAGCCAGCACATTTTCATTTTTATGTATTTCCTCATAAGACAACTCACCTCTTAATATCTTAGCAAAGATATTAGTGTCATCATAAGCTGTACTACCCATACTTTATTAAATTCCTGGTCCTCTTCTATTTTGCTTATGATTTGGTGTAGAAGGTGGGCTTATTGCTGCTTCGCTAGAAGCATCTTCAAGACTTGAAACGTCGTCTTTTAGCTGTATATCTTGTCCACGCAAAATTGACCCATAGTCCATTTGGTGTCTTTTTGAAAAAGTTTCTATTCTATTTGCCCTTCTTGCAGCAATAACTTCTGGTTGTAAATGATACATATCTCCAGGAACAGTTAGGCTATGATACCTTTCCTCTATTTGAACTTCTTTCATAACACTCTCCATAATTTATTTCCCCCTACCTCTTATGCTTTCGCAACTTTCAAAATCTTGTTTAATAGCTTTTTGCCAATTATTTAAAATTTTCTCTGATGACTTTTCTTTATCCATAGGCCTTACAACTTCCTGTGACTTCTGCTTTTTACTATCATATCCACTATACAACTTTTCTGCAATACCATACAGCAATTTCCGATCTGTGTGAACTTTAAACTCTCCACCAGTAATTTTTGCCAAATTTTTAAGATCACAATCAATCTTATTATAAATTCCTTCAAGAGCGTACTTTTTCATTACTTTTTCATCCATACCTAGATTTTTATCTTTTATTTCTTGGATAATTTTTTCAACATCAACTTCAATTACAATTTTGTTTTCTTCTCTAAAAATAGTTATATTGGGCAGATCTTCCCTTATTTCATCTAATTTCTCTGGACTCAAGTAAGGTATATCCCCCGTTAAAGTTCTTGACGCTAAAAAACTTACCTTACCTTTTTCTTGTTTTGTTATTTGTATGCCGAGGTACTTACTAGCTTCTGTGGTTTTTATAGGTGGGTCATATTTCTCTTCTTCTTTAGGCAAATCACTCACAGCGTTTTTTAATGAAACTTTAGCATCATGCTTCATTTCATCAATTGAAGCAAACGGTTTCTTCATAGGATAAATAAGTGCTTTAGGCACAAGAAAAAACACGCCTTTTATCTTAGCCAAAATAGACTTTTTATTTGACTCATCTTTTGCCATACATACCTCCAAGTCACTTTCTACAATCAGATAGTAAAACACACTCAATTATAGACGAAAATATTTAAGCTTGTATATCTATTATAAGATGAAATTATAGAAATAGCAATCATTATTTGTACATTACCAAAGTATGTAGTATTTTTGCTGCTTTTCTTGTTCAAATTACCTTTAAAGATAAATTATGTTAAAATGGAACGCAAATAATATTATAGATGCTACTGGCGGAAGAGGGGAGGGTGTTTGTAATTCGGTGTATAGCTCAAATATTTCAACGGATACAAGAAGCATAAAAAAAGGTGATTTATTTATTGCTCTCAAGGGAAAGAAATTTGATGGGCATGATTTTCTACATGAAGCATTTTTAAAAGGAGCTGTTGCTGCGGTAGTAAGCGAAGATAAATATAGAAATTTTCCTCTAATTATTGTGCAAGATACTCTAAAAGCTTTGCATAATATGGCATCATATTACATTAGAAATATTCTTGTTAATGCTAAAGTTATCACAATTACAGGTAGTGTTGGGAAAACCACTACAAAAGATATGCTTAACACTGTTTTGTTGCATTATGGAGTATCTCATGTAAATGAAGGTAACTTGAATAATAATATAGGATTGCCTTTTACGATTCTAAAAGCGCCAGAAGACTGCCAGTATTTAATCCTTGAAATAGGAATGAGTAGAGCTGGTGAAATAAAAGAGTTATCGAAGATTAGCAATCCGGATATTGCAGTTATTACCAACATTGAACCTGCGCATGTTGAAAACTTTTCATCTCTACTTGATATTGCGCAAGCGAAATTAGAAATTCTACATGGTATGAAAAATAATGGTACTTTGGTTTTGAATAAGGATAATGAACATTATGATTATCTCTTATCAAATGCTAACAGAAATGTAGTAAGCTTTGGTAAGAATGAAAGTGCTACTGTTTGTTTGTTAGAACTAATAAGAGACGATAACGGTCTAAATTTAAAAATCAAACTGAACAGTGGTCAAATTATGAACTGTAATTTACCTGTAAAAGGCGAACATTTTGCATACTCTGCATTAGTTGTTACAGCAGTTTTGCAAAGTCTCGAACTTGATTTATCTAAATTACCACTAGCACTTGAGAATTTTACTGTAACAGAAGGTAGAGGTAATGTTCATCAAGCTAAATACAATGGAAAATTAGTACATTTGATTAACGACTCCTATAATGCTAACCCTACTTCAATGAAGGCTGCAATAAGAACTTTAGGTACATATTCTAATTTAAGAAAAGTGGCACTACTTGGCGATATGTTAGGACTTGGTAATGAAAGCATAGTATTTCATACAGAATTGCTTGACTCTATAGTAGAACAAAATGTGAATAAAGTTCATACAGTTGGTAAATTTATGTTAGAATTGAATAAACTTTTACCGGAGAATATAAAAGGCATGCATTTCGATGATTCTAACCAATTGAAAAGTAATTTAGCTAATATTGTTCAAGGTAATGATGTAATTTTAGTTAAAGGTTCTCATGGAATGAGAATGGACCTTATAGTGCAGGAATTCACAATAGAATATTAAATAAAACTATTGTATTAATTTAAAGTTAAGTTATTGGAAGTTTTAACTGTGATAAAACGTATAATTATTTTTGGTGGAACGGGATTTATAGGAAAACACATCGTAAGACGCTTGGCAGCGGCGGGGTATTTAATAAGAATATTTACTCGTGATCAGGAAAAAGCTGCTTGTCTGAAGTTATGTGGAAATTTAGGACAAATATCAATAATTGAAGGAGATTTTTTTAATGAAAGATCAATTTTAGAAAGTATGGAGGGGTGTGATGTTGTTATAAATTTAGTAGGAATATTATATGAAAAAAGAAAATACGATTTCTATACAGTTCATGTTGGAATAGCTGAAAGAATAGCAAAAGCTGCGCAAATAAAAAATGTATCCATGATGATACATTTTTCTGCCATGGGAATAGAAAATGATAAGTTATCAAAATATGCCCAAAGTAAATTGAAAGGTGAGAAAGCTGTAGCTTCGGCGTTTCAAGGAGCAATGATAATTAAGCCAAGTCTTGTATTCGGTAAAGAAGATAGTTTCTTCAATAAATTTGCAAGATTAGCAACAATTCTTCCTTTTTTGCCGTTAATCGGTAGTGGAATAACGAAGTTTCAGCCGATATGTGTAACAAACTTAGCTGAAGTGGTATACCGTATTATCAGCTTTAATAAGCAAGATAAAAAAATTTATAATATAGGTGGACCAAAAGTTTACTCTTTTAAAAGCTTATTAAAGTTTATTCTGAATGTGACTAACAGAAAGTGTCTACTGATCAATGTACCTTTTCCAATGGCAAGATTGATAGCCTTTTTCTTAGAAAGTAAAGTTGTTTCTGTACTGTTAAAACCTATAACCGGAGATGCAAGCCCTATACTTACTCGAGATCAGGTGAAAGTTATGATGAGTAGTTCAATCGAAAAGTCAGATGATCTCGGAACAATGAAAATTAGACCACTAGCAATTGAAAATGTGGTGCCAGAATACTTGAAAATTTATAGAAAGCATTGATAGAAGAATGTGCCCGGTAGGATTCGAACCTACGACCCACAGCTTAGAAGGCTGTTGCTCTATCCAACTGAGCTACGGGCACACATCATATATAAAATGCTTCTTAGTACACGTGAAGTCAAGTATTTCTTGTGAATATAATGTTTGTGATAATATCTCAAAACTTTGTCAGTACAGCATGTAACGATAAAACTGAGAAAAAAGAAGCGTGGGTAATAGGAAGTCTAATAGCGCAGTAACACAGAACCCCAGGTCAGGCCTGCACCTATTGAAATCAGCAGTACCAGATTTCCTGATTTTATTTTTGATTCTTGTATTGCATAGTCTAAGGCCAGTGGAATTGATGCTGCTGAGGTGTTTGCATGCTTATCAACGGTATTAATCACTTTCTCTATAGGAAAATCTAATTTCTTTACTACTGCTTCAATAATACGAATGTTTGCTTGATGGGGAATTAACCAGTCAATATCAATGATTTTCAAATTATTGCATTTCAGAGTTTCCTCTACTGAGGCTGTTAACTTATCCACTGCATGTTTAAACACTTCTCTTCCATTCATAAGTATCTTTCCAGAATCACGAGTAGAGGATACCCCTCCGTTCGTACATAGTATGTCCACATTGCCATCAGAGTGTAAGTTTGTTGATATGATGCCGCTGCTACCCATTTCTGATTTTATTATCACTGCACCAGCACTATCACCAAAGAGTACACAAGTTGACCTATCTTCCCAGTCAACAATCCTAGACATTATTTCAGCACCAATAACGAGCGCATATTTTATTCTATTGTCAGATTTTATGAGCGAATCAGCAACTGTAACTGCATATATAAAACCAGAGCATGCTGCTTGTACATCAAAAGAAAATGCATTTTTACATTTTAACTTACTTTGTACAATCGTTGCACAGCTAGGCAAAGTTTTGTCAGGTGTTGTTGTTGCAACTATGATCAAACCAATTTCATCTATTGAAATTTTCGCTTTTTCTATAGCATTTTTTGCTGCATTAACAGCTAAATCTGACGTTAGTTCTCCTTCATCTGCTATATGTCTTTGAACTATTCCTGTTCTTTGCCGTATCCATTCATCGTTTGTTTCAACTATCAATGCAATTTCGTTATTACTCAAAATTTTTTTTGGTAGGTAAGAACCAGTGCTCAATATGAAACTTTTATTCAATATGACTTACCCCGTTAATTATCTTCTGGTTCAAATTTTCACTGATTGCATTTACTGCAAATTTTATAGCGTGAGCAAAAGAAATAGCATCAGAATTTCCGTGGCTCTTTATAATGATACCATTTAGCCCTAAAAACATAGCTCCACTTCTAATTTTAGGATTAAAACGCTCTAATGCTTTATTTAGCTTGGGTTTTAACAATATGCCGACAAGCATTTTTGTCATCCATGAATTAAATACTTCCTGTTTTATTAGACTGATAAAAGTACCAGCAGTTGCCTCAGCTGTCTTGAGCATTACATTACCAACAAAACCATCAGCAACAATTACGTCTATATTACCATCTAAAAATTCACTTGCCTCTATATATCCTTTGAAGTTAATACTTGGAGCATTTTTGAGTAACTCAAAAGCTCCTCTTACTGAGTCAGTACCTTTCACTTCCTCTGTACCAATGTTTAGCAAAGCGACTTCAGGATTTTCAACTTTTAATGCTATTTTTGCAAATATACTCCCCATTAATGCAAATTGAAATAATGAGTCAGTATTACAGTCAACATTTGCACCAAGATCAAGCAATGCAAAGCTTTTTGTCTTAGTTGGACAGACAGATGCAATAGCAGGACGATAGATATTGGGTAATGTTCCTAAAATAAATCTGGAGATAGCCATCAATGCTCCAGTGTTGCCTGAAGACACCATCCCAAAAGCTTTACCTTTTTTCACTGCTTCAACAGCTGCCTTCATACTTGAATCTTTGCGATGTCTAAGTGCAAAAGAGGGTTTATCATTTGGAAGAACATTATCAGAGCAATGGGTAAATTCGGAGTTATCGCTTACTTTTTTGTATTTTGAAAGCAAAGGAGATATTTCTTTCTGATCTCCATAAATATGAAAAAAAACTTCAACACCTGGGTCAACAAGATTATCCAAGAAAAAACTAGCACCTTGAATTACGGAAAGAGGTGCAAAATCCCCTCCCATAGCATCAAGTGCGATAGCTATGTTGTTGTTGACCGTGGGTAACATATCATGAGTTACTCCGCCTTTTGTTTAATGAAAACACGTTTTCCTTTGTAACTATTGTCAACTGCTATGTTGTGAGGCAACATGAATTCTCCAGTTGTTGCACATACTACAATATTCTTAGGCTTAATAGCATGATGAGAACGATGCATATTACGCCTTGACTTTGACTTTTTTCTCTTCGGAACTGCCAAAACTTACTCCAATTCAATTATATAACACAATTTATTAGTAGCATGTTTTTTACAAGGAGTAAATAGCAAAATAAATAAGGTTTTCTTATACAATTCAGTCTTATAAACTTAAACTCAAGCATTTTGATCAAAGTATATTGAACTTAAGACATATCTTGACTATACTCTGGCGAAGTTAATAAAAATTTTAATAAAATCAGTAAAACTAATTTTAGCTAAGATAAATGTAAAGTGAGTTCCTTTAATATAGACAGCGTTAGAATAATCGGTAGATGCTTTATGAACTTTCTGTTGAGGATTGGTAACGCATTTGTATTTTTTATTCAATCTCTATACCACTGCTTTATTCCTCCATATTATTTTAGCAATGTGGCAAGACAAATTATAGAGATAGGCTTTTTCTCTTTGCCAATTGTTGGGCTCACTGGAGTTTTTATAGGAGCAGTGATAGTTTTACAGAGTAGCTTAAGTGGTATATTGATTAATCAAGAACAAGTAGTACCTAAACTTGTTGCGATCACTATCATTAAAGAGTTAGGGCCAGTTTTGATCAGCTTAATAATGGTAGGAAAGGTTGGGTCCTCAATTGCAGCAGAAATTGGCACGATGCGCATCACTGAACAAATAGATGCACTTACAACTTTGGACATCAATCCTTTCAAATATTTAATTGTACCAAGAATTCTAGCGTCAGTTATAGTATTTCCAATACTTACAGTATGTGCAGATCTAATAGGAATATTTGGAGGGTATGTCACCGCAGTCTTTGAATTTAACCACAATTTAAATATATACATAAAATATACAGCTCAATTCTTTAATATGTACGATTTTATTGTTGGGCTAATGAAAGCGACTGCTTTTGGAGCCATAATTTCTGTTTCAAGTTGTTATTACGGTTACCATTGTAGGGAAGGTGCACGAGGAGTAGGTATTGCAACAACATCAACTGTTGTTATATCCTCTATATTGATAATTTTAGCAAATTACTTAATTACTTTAATACATGCATAGCCCCATAATATCAATATTGAATATAAGCTTATCCTTTGATGATAGAACGATATTAAACAACATAACTTTCAATATATCGAAAGGAGAATCATTAGTCATACTTGGCGGCTCAGGAAGTGGTAAATCTGTATTAACAAAAATAATTATTGGATTACTGACACCAGACTCAGGGTCTATTAAAATAAATAGTAAAAGCAAAAATAAATTTGGAGTCTTATTTCAAAATTCCGCTTTGTTTGACTACGTTACAGTGTGGGAAAATATATCTTTTAATTATAAAAAGCGCTTTAATATCAGCGAAAAGGAGGCAAAACAGCTAGCAATCGAGAAGTTAAATGATGTTGGACTGGAGGAAAGCATAGCAGATATGTTTCCAATCGAGCTATCAGGCGGAATGAAAAAAAGAGTAGCACTTGCAAGGGCGATTGCGCACAATCCAGAAATTATTGTATTGGATGAGCCAACTTCAGGATTGGACCCAATTATGTCAGATATGGTAAACGAGATAATAATAAAATTATCTAAAGACTTTAACCCTACAATTATCACGATTACACATGATATTCATAGTGCATTTAAAATAGCTGATAAAATAGCAGTATTATACGAAGGGAATATTATCTACCACGGAACTGTCCAAGAAATACAAAATACTAATAACGAATATATAAAAAAATTCATTCATTATATATAGCTATAGGTTTACAAACGATATTGTGAATGCCACATCTAGCATAACTTGAGCTACTGACAATTGTCGTTCTGTTACTAGTGTAGTGCCACGGTGGTATGGTGTGTTAGCTATAAAACAACGCATTAAATATAGCTAAAGTAACTTATATCAATTTTTATTATTATGCCAATTCCAACTGCGGAAATTTATTGAATTTGTTACTTCACTACTCAACAGCAATTACAACTGATGATTTTATTTCATTCTACTACCTGCTGATTTATTTTCTGCTCAGCATATCCATTAAATCAGATTCTTTGAGTTTATTATGATCAACTTTACTGAATTTATTCACCATAGAGCTCATTTGATTATACTGCTTAATTAGAAGATTAACGTCAGTTACACTTGTTCCGGACCCCTTAGAAATTCTAAGTCTTCTTTTGCCATTTAAAATATCTGGATTTTGCCTTTCTTTTTCGGTCATTGAGTTTATGATGGCTATATATTTTTTCACTTTATTGTCGTCTGGCACACTGCTACTTAGCTTTTTTGTGAATGAACTAGGGATGAATTTCATTATGTTGCTAATGCCATCCATTTTACTCAGAGTTTTTAACATTCCCACTAGGTCGTTTAGATCGAATTTACCCTTTTTTACTTTCTTTTGTAACTTATCAATTTCTTCCTGACCAACAATCTCAGCAGCTTTTTCAACCAATGATACAACATCACCCATGCTAAGTATCCTTTTTGCAATTCTATCGGGATAAAAATCATCGAGGTCACTTAATTTTTCACCACAAGCAATAAATTTAATTGGACAATCGGTGATCATTTTCATAGAAAGAGCAGCACCACCACGTGCATCACCATCAACACGGGTGAGAATAATGCCGGTTACACCTATTACCTCATTGAATGATTTGGCAATGTTGACCGCATCCTGGCCTATCATTGCGTCGGCTACTAAAATAACTTCTGCAGGTGAAGCTATTTCCTTTACGGCTTTCAACTCATTCATCATATTATTGTCAATATGAAGCCTGCCTGCGGTGTCTAGTATTAATACATCATAATTATCGTTCTTTGCTGCTGCCAGTGCCCTTTTTGTAATTGCAATAGGCTCCTCATTTATTACTATAGATAAAGTTTGTACGTCTATCTGTTTACCTAGCACCTCAAGTTGTTTCTGGGCAGCCGGCCTATAAATGTCTAAAGAGGCAAGCATCACTTTTTTCTTTTGCTTTTTTAGCTTGAAAGCAAGCTTTCCTGAGGTAGTTGTTTTACCTGCACCTTGTAAGCCCACCATCATAATCACAGCAGGGGGTTTAACTGCTAGATTTAAGTCACTTTTCTCTGATCCGAGAACTGCAACTAAATTATCCTGCACAATTTTAATTATCATTTGTGCTGGAGAAACACTTTTTATGACTTTTTCCCCAATCACTTTATCTTTAATGTCGTTGATGAATTTTTTTGCAACTTCAAGTGAAACGTCAGCTTCAATTAAAGCTATACGTATTTCACGCATGGCAAGATTAAAATCATCTTCAGAAATGATCGACTTTCCTCTCAGTTTACTAAATACAGAATTTAAACTTTCAGTTAACGATTTAAACATAATAGCATTAGTAGAATACTCATTAAAAAGAGAGAAGAAGCTGAAACAAAACTCACTGAGTTATAACTTAGCACTTCTTTAAGTTTAGTAATATTATTAAAGTATAAATTAGTAAGTGAATTAGTCAAGTTTTGCAGTACGTTGGCAGACATTTCTCTCACTTTAAAGACCAATTGATTGAACAGCAAGACAATATAGGGTACGAAAGCTCTAAAAATCCAATCAATATCCATTTTAAAATTTATTCTTGGGTAAAATAACTTGCGTAAAGGAATAAACAATAAAGTGGTACATAATAACAAATTAAATTGCGACAAAATATTTTTTGTGTTGTACACAAAATCGAAAATCGAAGGGTTATTGTAAATAGGCAAGTAAGGGTTGCCAGCAATTATACATATGAATGCTAAAATAATCATTGTTATTCTACCTTCTTTCCCTTCTGAAGGTTTGGACTTGCTTTTAGCGATAAATATGTAATAGAAAAACTTGAGCCCCACGCTTAAATAAAGCAGTAAATTTAGAATCTTGTATAAATTTTTATACACTTCTAAATTAGCACCACTTGCTTCAATCTCGGCTGTAATGTATGATTTGCTAATAAATCCAACGGTTCCAGGAAATGCAGCCACTGTGAATATCGCAATTATAGCACACATGCCTTCGACTGACATCAATTTACCCACTCCATTAAAACTAATTGTTTTTGTCCGCGAAATAATCGCATTGCTAACCACAAACAATAATGATTGATAAACAAGAGAGAAAATTATGTGTAGCATCAAAATTGGTATTGCCTTTTCCGAAGGGCTGAGTAAACCTCCTGCAATAATCAGCAAGCCCATTTGTCCTACAACATTATAGCATAGAAATCTACGAATATTTTGCTCAAGAGAAGCAAATATAATGCTGTAAATTACAGTGATGGCGCCTACAAGTGCTAATATTTCAGTACAATCTTGCCATAGGGTGTAAGTGTGTAAAAGCATCACTAAAAAAGAGACTTTAGTGGTAAATAAAGAGAGATATGTAGTGCCATGTAGTGATGCAGCAGGATATGCATCAACAACCCAAAACGAAAAAGGAAAACAAGCGCAGTTTATCAATAAACCCAAAATTATCAGGTTAGTGCTTTGAAGTGCCAATCCTGCTGTCAATATAACTCCAACCAAAAAGTGTACACAAGCGTACCTTATTGCAGATCCACTATCTCTACAGCTAGCTGCGATAATAAAAAATGCACTGATGGTCATTAATTCAAAGAATATTATAACCAACATTATCTGCTTGGATAAAATTGCACAGAGTGAGCAGGTAGTATAAGCAAAAAAAGATAGCATCTCTGAAAAAGTCAAATTTTGTGTTGGTAGAACAGCTAAAAATGCAACTGATAAAAAAGATATTAGTACGATACGAAAAGATAAATCAAAATTTAGAACTGGATGAGAGCAATTCAGTGTAGTACCTAAATTTTCAGGTAATATTAGGACTATCACTATTAATGTAGTCAACAGAAATAGCAATAAAAATTTATAAAGTTGCACAATGATGTAAAACAGTATGGTTTATGCTACCTCAACATACAAATAAAATCAATTTGCATATTAACCACTAGTTAAGCTAATTACCATATAATTATATCAGGGTTTAGAAGGTTATAGAGAAACCGGTCAGATTAGGTTTTTAATCTAATCTGACCGATAGCTTTAATAGTGAGGTAAGCTTTAATATAGCACTCCTAATTCACAGTGCTACACTCGTGCATAATTTATTTTTAATTTGTGCACGAGCGTTAGTAAATTATTTACTTTTTGAAATAAAATTTGGCATCACTTTAATATCCAGACTTAGTAAACCTCAGTAGGGCTGCCAGTTGGACCCATAAGAATTACTTGTTCACCTTCTTTAAAACATTTACATAAATTAGTGGAACCGCCAGTTTCAAGCACAATAGTGGAAATAATTCCTTTTTTTTTGTCTACTTCAGTGCCGGTTACAGCTATACCTTCCATAGCAAGGGTTGTATTATTGACTTTTCTGCTATTGATTGCAAAATTTTGCAACCTAAAGAATTGTCCGGGTTTAAAATTTTTTGCCGCAAGTGGTGCTTTGATCACTATTTCCACAACTTTGTCAGTTAAATATTGAATTTTTATAATCTTTGCGGTGAATTGCTCTTTGATTCTATTAAAAAATTTTTCGTTAGCCAGGTGTTCTGATATTATTCCAGCGCGTGACGCTTTAGTGTACAAATGCTGCAATTTGTAGGTAATTCGCATAGTAGGTGGTGTTATGCAAGTAGCTGACACTGGAATCCAGTTCTGACTATACAACCATCTGATGTACTCATTCAAAATTAAGTTTTCTGGATCCCAGTGTCTGGGCACTGGAATGACATCTTTTTTGGTGAAAGTTACTCTTACATTACAACATTCATACAAGTGTGCATATGACTCCGAGATTCTAGCTGGAGTGGGAGAAATGAAGCTAACTCTATTCAAAAGCTGAGAAATGATAGGGTAGCCGTTCTTAGCACTTGCCATAGCTTTCACGACGCTGCCGCTATACGAAGGGTGAAGATCACCAAAAAAGCTAATTGTTTTATTGTCTTGCTTATATACCAATATCCTGTCTTTATCCTGCATCTTAGGAGAAAATACTGGATCTATTTCTTTTCCTAATGAGTTTAAATGAATAAAATATCCATTACTTAGTTGAAAATGCTTTTTATCTTCTGTTGCAATAGCCGTGTTTGGTTCAGTGCCTGCTGCTATGAGAATAGAGCGTGCTTTGATACATTTAATTTCGTGGGATTTTGTATCAATCAGTTTTATCAACTCAGCATGATTATATTTGTCTGTAACAATTTCAATAGGCTCTAAGTTTTCAATGAAGTAGATTCCTTCTGACAATGCATTTTGCACCTCTTCGCTATTTAATCGATAGCTCGGTGAATCTTTTAGCTCTTTTCTGTATATAATTTTCACTCCCCCGAAGCTCTTAGTTAGTTCCAATATTTTTGCTTCTCTATTCTCTTTTTTTGCTAACTCTTGCTCTGCTTGGATCAATTTTGCGTGCGATATAAGCTCATTTGCAATTTCATATTCTTCTTCCGTCCAATCTTTTTCAACATATTTCTTTCCATACTTATCAACTAATATCTCATAACGAAGAAGAAATTTTTCTACTTGAATTGGATAATATGCTAAAGCTTCAGTGGCAGTATCAATTGCAGTGAGTCCTGCACCTATGACAACTATCGGCATGCGAACTTGCAGATTTGCTATGGAGTCGAACTTAAGAGCACCGGTAAGTTGTAATGACATCAGAAAATCAGATGCCATGCGCACTCCGCGAGCCAGCATATTCTTTATTTTGATCATTCGTGGCTTGCCAGAGCCAAGTGCTAGTGCGATGTGATCAAAACCCAAGTTGAAGGCATCATCAACATTAATCGTGCCATCAAAACGAATGCCTCCATAAAGTGCGAAATTCTCACGCCTTTCCAGTAGTAATCTAATAATCTTTAAGTAATTTTTATCCCATCGGGAAGTAATGCCATATTCTGCCACCCCACCAAACCCATCTGCCATGCGTTCACTCAATTTTTCGTGTTTGAAATCTTTAATTAGCTGAAAATTATCGATCAAAGGTTCAATCTTTAGTCCATCAATGGCGATAACGTTATGCCCATCGTTTAATAAATGATGAGCTAAATTAAAACCCGCAGGACCAAGTCCTACAACTAGAACGTTTTTTCCAGTATTTTCTTTTGGCAATGGACGCTGAAAATTTAAAGGATTCCAACGGCTAAGCAGAGAATATATTTCAAATCCGTACGGCAAATTGAGTACGTCGTCCAAAATCCTTGTTTCAACCACTGGCACATTTACAGGCTCTTGTTTCTGATATATGCATGAGTTTATGCAATCATTGCATATTCTATTCCCAGTAGCTGCACATAATGGGTTATCTATCATCACAATTGCAAGACTTGCTATGCTATATCCTTCGCTTTTTACCAGATTCATTTCTGATATTTTCTGCTCTAGTGGGCAGCCGTGCAGCTCAACTCTAAGTGGAGACTTTTTGAAAGTGTTGTCATCATTGATTAGCCCCTTTGAGCAGCTGTCCTTACTTTGCTTATGACAAAATATGCAGTAGTGAGCATTATCTAGTGCTTTATTCAAACTCACCTTTTTGCTTGTTAGATCAAAACCATATCTTCTTTTCACCTCATTTGAATACAGAACCTCAACCTCGTCTACTTCTTTTTTCAAGAATGATACGAGATTTTCGTAATCAATTTTCTTATGTATGCTAAATAGTATACTCTGTTTATTTTTTACTCTCCAAACTGCATATTGAGCCGCAAGTTCTATTTCTTCTTTGTGATCCTCTTTATTTTCAAGCCAACTCATTACCTGCTCAGAAAAGTTTTTTTCTGTTGTCGGTAAAGTAATGAAACTATTTAATTTGTTAGTGACATAATCAATATTTGCTACATCAGTGTATTTCTTCAATGCATAACGCTGAACAAATAATCTTTTGCATCTGTATATTACAGCAAAGTCATTGTGTTTTTCCTTTAACTCTTCTACTTCTTTTTCAATATTGAAAAATTTTGCAATAAATTCATCAAGTAAATGTGAGAGATCCATTATTAACTGGCTATTACAACCATCTTTCATCCAAGCTGGAATCCATCCTTCTTGTTTTCTGGATCCCAGTGTCAAGCACTGGGATGAACACTGGGATGACATCGAAGAAGAAGCTGCTTTTTCTCTTGCTTCAACTAATGAATAAAACAAGCTTTCATCGCACGATTTTATGTAATCCAAAAACGCCTTATCTAACTTTATTAATTCACTACGAGTGTATAAGTTTGAAAATGAGATTTTGAAATTCAGTTGCATCTTTATACTATACAGTGTACATACTGTTTCTTACAAATGAAGATTTTATTTATTTTTTAATGCTGCTGAGATTATTGCTTCTGCAACTTTTTCTTCCTTAACATATGCAACACACTCAAATTTGTGTAGACCTAAACGCACACTTTGAATATTAGCTTGAAGAATCAATACGTCTCCTGGAGTAACTGGCTTTGTGAATTTTGCATTTTCAATGGATCTCAAGTAAACAACTTTATTTTCTATTGTTTCTTTACCGAGGACACATATAGCAGATGCCTGAGCTAAAGACTCAATTATCAAAACTCCTGGCATTATCGGATGGCCAGGAAAATGACCAATAAAAAATTGCTCGTTGAAAGTCACATTTTTGATTGCTTTTATACTTTCACCAGGTTCGCATTCTATAACCCTATCTACTAAGAGAAAAGGATAAGAATGTGGTAGTATTTTTATAATATCACTGATATTACATTGCATAAGTCTATTCAATGTTTTGCAAAGCAAATTCGGGTATTTCCTTGTTTACATTTTTTAATACTACATCCGATAAATCTACTTCATCCATAGAGTATAAAACTTGATTCTTTTTTGAAATAAATAGTACCAAATCTATGTTGTTTTTTTCTGCTGTTTTTTTAGCAACTTCTTTTATCTTGTTAAAGACACTTTCTACTGCTTCTCTATAATTTTCTTCTAAATGTGACATTTTCTTAGCGTAATTATCCCTAACACTTACAGTATGCTTACTAAATTGTTCTGTCTTTTCTTTTTTTGCTTCTTCTGACAAAAGGTCAAATTCTTCTTTCGATGGCTTAAATTTTTCTAACTCATTTTCAAATTCCTTCTGTAATCTAGAATTCTGCTCCTTTATTTGTTGTTGTATATTTTGCAGAGCCAGAGATTCATTGATAACCTTATCACTATCAATAATGGCAGCCTTTGTATTAAGCGTGCTCTGAGGTTGATACCCTACAAACTTATACCCCACAAATAAGGAAATAATTAAGGCAATAACTGATGTAAATAACTGTATATATTTCATTTAAATCCCCGCTTCAATAGAAATTTTAACGTTTGTCGATGGTATTATGTCATAAGCTTCCTTTACTAAAGGAAACCCAAAATCTAATCTAATTCTACCAAAAGGAGAAGGCATTGAAAAGCCAAAACCTGGTGATACTCTTATAAGCTTACTATCGTAATATTTCCCACTATATCTCTTCTTTTCATCTAAACCAAAAAGTGTTGCATAGTCAACAAATAGTGAGCCTTTGATACCAGCATAGTCGTATAATTTAGATAGTGGAAAATCTACTTGCTGTGTTAAATTAAAATAAGTTTTGCCTCCCAATGAGCTTTGATTTTTGTCTTCTGCTCTTGGTCCAATGCCGGAAAGGTCAAATCCTCTAATCTCATTACCCCCTTTAAAAAAGTGCTGGCCAATGTTTAGATCTTCATCGGTATAAGAAAAAATATGACCTGCTGCTACTTTAAAGCGCAGTGTTATATCATCATCAATTTTGCTTAATATAGGATGTGTATAAAAAGATAAGAATTCAGATTTTAGGAAATTTACATTTCCTCCCAATCCTGAAATATCCTGATTTAAGCGCAATAAATATCCCTCTTTAGGAGTATAGAGGTTATCCAGTTTATTGTATGATAACGTATATCCCACTGATGAAACCTGATACTCACCTTCTTGATCTCTTATTATCTCAGAGATATCCTCATCTTTTCCACCCTTATTGTCCATGTGTATGTGATTATACTTATAAGAATATTGAAAGGAATTGGTTAGATTTTCTGAGATTTTATATGATACTTTTGCTATTCCTCCCCAGTTGCAGGTATCGAAAGTAGTGTTTGGTTTGTCTTGTTTTTCATAAAAAACACCCATGCCTAGTGAAGTATCAGAGTCGTTAAAATTATTTTCAACAGCGTCTATACTAGTAGAAAGAACATATTGACTTTTTTCAAGAGCAAAAGATACTTCTTTACCACTACCAAATAAATTACGATCTGTGAAATCGGTTTTAACAAATACTCCACCAGGAAGAGACATACCACCTGTTAAAGATAACGAGGCAGTTCTTTTTTCTTTAACATTTAAATCAAGATTCACTGCATTGTCATCCACTGTATAACTATTTATTTTTACTGTTTCAAAGAAATCACTATATATCAATTTTCTACGTGATTTTTGGATCTCAGATGTGTTATATGCGTCACCTTCTGCCATGCTAAGTTTTCTTCTAATTACTTTATCTAAAGTGCGGTCATTGCCATCAATAGTAATTTGGTTTATATAAATCTTTTTACCTGGTAGCACTTTGTAAGTTACATCCACAATATTGTTATGTTGTGTATATTCTGGATTAACTTTTGCAAATATA
Source organism: Wolbachia endosymbiont (group B) of Scrobipalpa ocellatella (assembly GCF_964188425.1). Lineage (NCBI taxonomy): Bacteria > Pseudomonadati > Pseudomonadota > Alphaproteobacteria > Rickettsiales > Anaplasmataceae > Wolbachia > Wolbachia endosymbiont (group B) of Scrobipalpa ocellatella. The sequence goes on along the minus strand of NZ_OZ077190.1, from coordinate 1,241,089 downwards.
TATCCTTTTTCGCTTAAATGTTTACTTATTTTTTCTGCTGTATTGTTAATTTTAACTCTATTAAATATTTGATTATTTTCCTCTTTGATAAATTCTAATATTTCTTCCCTTAAACTTAAATCCTGAATCTCAGTTTCAATATCAACTTCATTATTTCCAAATAAGTATTGCTGCTTTTCATCAATCAAAAAAGTTAACTCTATTTGGTTATTATTATCAACCTCAACAATTGGTTGGATATTATTTTGAATATATCCCTTAGATGAATAGAAGCGATCAAGCAGTTCTGTGTTAATCAGTAGATATTGAGGTGAATGATGAGTTCCGCTTTTAAAAATGGCTCTAAATAACTTACTAAATATATCATTGCTATGCCTTTTGATAACTTGCTCTAACTCATTTGCTGAAAAGTTTTTATTACCTATAAATCGTAAACCCTTAATTTTAGAAGTTCTTCCTTCTTTTATCTTAAAAATTAGGTTTATCCTATTGCTACCAAGCTTATCTAGCTCATATGCAATTTTAACACCAATTTTACCACTGTTCCTATAAAGAGTAGCTAGATTTATTAAATCGTTTTGTAATTTTGTTTCAGTGAAAATAGTTAGTGATTTTGACTGGATAACGTTATTTAGCAACTCTTTACTGTTAAATAACTTATTGCCTTTCAATATTACTTTGTTAATCAATGGATTCTCATGAATTTTTACTACTAAGTTTTTTTCATCATCGATATAGGCGTTAATACTAGCAAATAACTTTGTTTTATATAAATCTTTTATAACTGAATCTACATCATCATCATTTATATGATTACCTGGTTCTAATTTTGTATAAAACCTTATTGTTTGATCACTTACTCGCTCATTGCCAATATACTTAATATTTTTTATCTGTACTTTTTCCTTATTTTCTAGAGCAACAAGTAGAGTGGGAAAAGAAATAAATATTATTATTAGTATGTGAAATAACTTTTTCATATGTATCTTAAAAAAGATGCCTAATATCATTTGTGATTGCAACTGCCATCAACAAAAACAGTATGGTAGCACCAAAAGTGGCTGCATATTTTTGATATTTCAAACTCAAATCTCTACGTATAACTGCTTCTATAATATAATGAAATAAATGCCCACCATCTAGTAGTGGTATTGGCAGCAAGTTAATTGCAGCTAAATTCGCTGAAATAATTGCCATAAAATATAGAACCATAATAAGTCCCTTTTTAGCTGATTGCCCTGAATATTTTGCAATTTTTATTGGCCCACCTATTTCATTTATACTCCTTTTACCAACAACAATTTGAAAGAGTGCTTTGATTGTTAAACACATAGTGTGGTAGGTTTCATTCACTGATAGGCTAGCAGCTCCAAGAAAAGATGACTGTTTTAACCCTATCATATTAATTGAGGTAATTCCTATAGTTTTTCTTTCTATTATGTTACCAAAGACATCTCTATCCTCAACTGTAAACGGAGTTAGAATAGTTCTGTACTCTTCGTTATTTCTGCTATACTTAATTTCTATTCTTGTTTCAGGGTTGGACATTATCACGCGTGAAATATCTTCAAAGTATTTTATTTTGTACTCATTGATCTGTGTAATAGTGTCACCTGGTAATAGGCCAGCTTGCTTTGCTGCACTTTCTTCAATTACATTACCAATTACTGGTGGAGTACGATAATAACCTGCCACGCTGAAAAATATTGTGAAGGCTATAACGGTAAATATCATGTTTGCAAAAGGCCCTGCAAAAACTATTGCTGCTTTTTGATATCGAGGTTTTGTATGGAATGAGTATAATTTTTCTTCTTCAGTTAATTTTTGTTGATCAACAGGAACGCTTGCTGCATTAGTATCCCCTAACATTTTAACGTAACCACCCAATGGAAAGGCACTTAATTTCCATCTAGTTCCAGACTTGTCGTTAAAACCAAAAATTTCAGGACCAAAGCCTATAGAAAAAGATTCAACTTTAACCTTGCATGCTTTAGCGACAATATAATGCCCACATTCATGCACGAATACTATGATAGAAATTATTAAAGAAAACGATAAAAAATAATATATTCCAGCGCTAAGTTGATGAGAAATTAATTCCACCTATGTTTTAAATCTTAATCAAACGTTGAGTATATTAAAATGCGCCTTGCTTGACAAGTATTTAGTTTAGTCTTTAAATTAAAAAAAAGTTTAATGACAATGATAGATATCTCCTTATTAAGAAGAAAACTGATGTATAGGAGTTGGCATAGGGGTTGTAAAGAAACTGATATACTTTTAGGGCATTTTGCATTGAAATATCTTGATAAATTTTCCTTAAGTGAACTAATTGAATACGAAAAAATAGTTGATCTTGATGATTGCGAATTATATTGTTACATAACTCGTAAGAGACTTCTCCCCCCTGATTTGAGTAGTGAGGTAGTCGATTTGATTGCTTCCTTTAATCACTTATGCACCCAATAATCTTGTTTACCCTATCTAATACTTCAGCATATTCTACTCTTTTTTCCTCCTTATACTTTTTGCATTCTTGATTTATTTCGTCTAATCGCTTTGTTAATTCTAAAATTTTGTCTTCGAGAGTCAATGCTGCAAGTAAGAAATTTAATGCATCTGAGCCCTTACCTCCAGTTCTTTGAGATATGGAGCTAACTAGCTTGTTGAAGCTATTAGCAAGTTGTAATAAATGGTCCTTCTTTTTACTTTCGCAAGATATTTTATATGTGTTATTATGTATAACTATTTCTACTACTTGCATATGATGCTATATTGTACAACTTTCAAATTTACAATATAGATTTTCATTCATTTATCAAGAGGGATAACTTTTTACTGCTACGAAAATAAGTTTTAAAGTATTGATGTTTTGCAACCTTCTGTGACGTCAAATTACTTGCTTCTTTCAAGTTATAGCTTCTAATTGAAAAAGAACCAAACCCCCTGATTTCAACTCTATTATGATATTTTAACGTGTTTGAAAACACTCGAAAAAAACTATCAACTATGGCTGCTATAATAACCTTATCTAACAAAAGGTTTTTTTTTGCCACTTTTGCTATTATATCAGATTTCGTTGCCATTTATATGAAGCACAAGAAGTTATTTGGCAGATAATATTATATTATATTTTTCAACACCTACTACTTCAACTTGTATTTTTTCTGATATAGAAAACTTTTTATTTTCTGGTAAATGCTCTTGATCTACTAAAAGGGTTACATTGTTCTCAATTTCAACGATTAGACCATTTTCCTCTCTCTTACTTACAGTAACCTGAATTTTATCCCCTACTTTAACTTTCTCTATCAGTTCTTCAAGAGGATCATACTCTATTTGTTTTACTCCAAGATAAATTCTTGTCCGATCTACGTTAGCCCTTATCACTTTTGCTTCTATTTCATCACCTACATTATACTTTTTTATCTCATCTGAATTGTTTTTCGACCAACTTAGATTTTGCATATAAATTGTTCCTTCTACGTCCTCAGATATCTCAGAATTATCAAAAGTCACAGATATTTGTGAACCATTGTTGCTTTTAACTTTACCAGAAACAATAGAACCAAGAGGATATTTATCAATAAATACTTGCCAAGGATTCTCTACGCACCTTTTTGTGCTTAAACTCATCTTATTTTTAATAATGTCAATACCGAGAATTTTTACATCCACTTCTTGTCCTATTGTTACAAAACTACTAATTGGTAAATTACTCTTGCTCCAAGTTATTTCTGATGAGTGTACCAAACCCGCAATCCCAGGTTTAATCTCAACAATGAATCCACAATCTTTTATACCCGTTACGCATCCTTTGTGTACGCTGTTAATTGGGCATTTTGACTCTAGATCTTGCCAAGGATTGTCTCCTAATTGTTTTACACCCAGGGAGATTTTTCCATTTTCTCTATCTATTTTTATAATTTTAGTTTTTATATGCTGACCACAAGAAAAAATTGCAGATGGATGACTTACATTACTCCAAGAGATATCTGTAATATGTAGCAGTCCATCTATAACTCCCACTGTATCTGATTCATGAATGCCAACAAATGCACCGTAGTGAGTGATGCTTTTTATTTTGCCTTCTACTACATCACCTTCATTTAAAGATTCTAAAAACTTAATTTTTTCACCAGCATGCAACTTCTCTAATACCAGCTTTCTTGATACTACAATATTCCCCTGCTTCTTATCCATTTTAAGAACGATGAATTTTTGTTCAGTTTCAATAAGGTGATTAGCATCTTTTATTTGCTTCAAATCCACATGACTCAGAGGTAAAAACGCACTTATTCCATCACCAAGATCAACAATAAAACCGCATTTAATTGAGCGTTTAATGATTCCTGTTACTTCATCTTTTGTAATTGCGCTTTCTTCCAATTTATTCCATTTTTCGTCTCTGATTGCTTTCTCACGACTAAGAACAACATTACCATGGTAATCTTCAATTCTTTCAACATAAACTCTAATTTTCGAGCCAACAGTGATATCATCATTACAACTGAGCTCCTTAATCAGAATTCTTCCGTCTGACTTTAAACCAACATCAACCACAATATCATTAGAATTTCTTCTTGTGATTATACCTTCTACCACATCTCCTTCTTTGATTTTGTTAGCAAAAGAATCTTCACAAAAGTCATTGTCTTGATTATCAAATTGATCTTGAAATATCTCTTCTATGAACCTATTTGATGATAGCCTCTTGATAGCAACTGTACTTTCCATACCTTTTAATTTTAACTTCATTAGAACTCATATATTATATAATATTAATAATTAGTGACAAGTAAATTCTCATTAATTCATTTCGAGAATTGTTTAAGCTATAAAAGATTAAGTTATGTAAGATATGTTATCTAGGAATAATAATTGGATTAGGTCATTTTCCAGAAGATCTAGGTTGAAGTTGAATGTTTTGGAGAAGTATTCTATTAAAAACAGCAAGGAATCTATAAAAAAGATCGTAGACTTACAAAAAAGAATACGAGTAGAAATAGGTTTCGGTAATGGTGAAAATATGCTCCATCAGGCATTCAATGAATCTGATCTATTATTTATAGGATGTGAGCCTTATTTAAAGGGGGTCTCTTCCTTGCTAAAAAGCATAGAAGCACACAGCATAAAAAATATTTTAATATGGACAGAAGATGCAAGAGAATTAATTGCCAATTTTCCTGACAACAGTGTTGAAAAATTCTTTATTCTCTTTCCAGATCCATGGCCAAAAAGAAGTCACAACAAAAGACGGTTAATTAATACGGAATTTTTAAATTTATTAGCAAAAAAAATACTTGTCACAGGTGAAATATTTATTGCAACTGATCATCAGGATTATGCAGAGTGGATAGAGTTACATATAAAGCAGTGTAATTTTTTAACCTATAAGGAAGATAGTTTTGCAAATTATACCCCAACAAAATACCACAGAAAAGCGCTAGAATATCAGCGTAAAATAAAGTTTTTTAAAGTAAATGTTATATCTAAACTGACTTAGATTTACCTCTGCTTGTTAGTACAGATGTGTACATGACACTCTATAGTGCAAGTAGCCTACCATATACTGGGAATAACAGTTTACTGAATTCTTTAATCTCACAAATAGAAAGATCAATAAACTTGATAAACATCAACATTATCAGCCAGCATTGCTTTTGCAACTTCAATTCTACCTTTTTTATGATCGGTTTGGATAATTTTATAACCTATAGCATTTTGTCTAGCAACCAATCTGGTGCTTCTCTACCTTTTTCCCACTTAGCAAATCTCATCTTTTCTTTTAGGTAATATTCTCTATATGCTTCTATTGGGTTATTACATTTATATCGATCAGGTAACGCTTGTGTAAAAGCTTGTATATCAGCTGATCGAAATATTAGCAAATCCTTGTTATTATCGCACCAATCTATAACTTCTTCGGATTTATGCGTTCTTTTGTATCGCAAGCTATATTCTATACACAATTCTTTTCCATGTTTTATTAACCAATCAAAGTTTCCTTTTGATTGTCTAGCCCATAAAGAACAAGGATGGTTTTTGTGAGTAAGTTTATATGGAACTTCTATATTCTGGTTTGTAATGCTGACTAAAGGATTTGGCTCTTTTAATGCTATTGAAAAAACACTGCTAAGCAATTGAGCAGTTTCTAGCGGCATTTTTACTATGTGCTTATCGCATAACATTTGTGCTGCAGTTACAGGATTTTCGTCTAATATAAAGATATTCATCTAAGCACCCAGAGATAGAATTTTTGCGTAGTATTTATTTCAATAAACCCTAAAATATCATTCAGAAAATGGATAAAACTCAGTTAAAAAAATTATACACAATTCCGAGGAACCTTTTCAAGCTACAATGAACGTATCGCTACCACTCTAGCAATATTATTTCTCACCCACTGAAGATATTGCACGGTACTGTCTACTTGATCGTCGTGACGGATTTCTGGAAACATTAAAATCTCATACTCAAAGTCGCTAAGCCATACTGCTTGGTTAGGGAGAAAAACCCGCTCAGATTCTATAATTGGGACAATTCGGTGAAATCGAGTTAATTTGTCATCATGTGGTACTATTTGAATAATAGGTAAATCACTGTTTTTCCTGAGCTCCTGAACCAATTGCTGACCGCTTGCTTTTGCTTCGATTAAAATTGCGTGTGGCTTCCACCTTGCAGCCAGCGACAGAACTTTCTCTTTAAGTTTTGGATATTCAAGTTTTGCGCGATATACATCGAGTAAATAGAATGTATTATCTACTTTTGTCCAGGTAGTGCAGACACTAAAGTCACTTGTATTGTTTGTTGAAATTGCAGTATCCCAACTTTGTGTTACATGCAAGAGGCTATCAGGAAAATTTTTATAGCGCTTCAACCACTCTCGTTTAATTATAGCACTTGAAAGTGGTAGAGGGTTTTGTTGGTATTGAGCAGCAAAACCATAACTCCCAAGTTCAGCTTTTATCATCTCAATTTCTTCTTTTCCTTCAGTTAGGGAATACAACAATTGACCTTCTTTTCTTGAGTATATTTCCTGTTCATGCTCTGGAATATGATTATTAACTGAATAAATAATCTCCTTATCTTCAGCTATTATTGGTAAACAGACATGATGCCATATGTTTCTTGGTTTACAGAGGAGGTGACCAGTTAAATCTTCTAAATGGAGTCTGTGCATCACAAGAACGATAACTCCTTTTTTTCTGTCGTTGAGCCTGGTTACTAAAGCCTGATCAAACCAGTTTGCAGCACGCTTTCTAAATGTTTCGCTCAAAGCTTGTGCGGGACTTAGTGGATCATCCACGATAATGAAATCTCCACCTTCACCGGTTAATGTTCCCCCAACTGATGTTGCAATCCTACATCCTCTTTGCACTGTTTGAAATTTATATTTAGTGTTTTGATCTTTGCATAATTCTACTTTCGGAAATAGCTCTCTATACCAATCAGATTGCATTATGCACCTGGTATCGAGTGAGTGCTTTTCGCTGAGGAGCCGAGAATAACTTGCAACTATTATTCTTGCAGTTGGCTGATTTCCGAGTATCCATGCGGGCCATGCAACACTTACACAAATAGACTTCATTGAACGCGGAGGCATATTGAATATTATTCTTTTCACTTCACCTGAACTTGCCGCTTCAAGCCTATCCGCTATGACTTTTATATATTGATAATCATTATACTCACACCCCGGTACTACCGTTTGAAAGCATAATTCAATGAATTTTAAAAAGTTTATATTGTTCATAAAATTGAGATTTTGTTGATTTTTTAAGATTTTTTTGTATAATTATAGTGAGAGTTAAAATATGAAAGAAACAAGAGAGCAAACTGAGAGAGAATTTATAAAAACTCAAAACGGGATAAAAATAGAGACAATTACGCTTCTTGGTAAAAATCAAAACAATAATCGAGGTGAAAAACATCTGATATACTTTATTGGTGGAAATAGAGCGTTAAGCCCTGGTAAAGATTATTCCCAAAATTGGAATTGGGCCACAGAGCAAGGGATAACTGTACATCTTTTTAATTATCCTGGACTTGGTTTAAGTAAAAACAGTTCATTGATACGTAGCAATAGAGTTAAATCTGGTATAGCAGTTGTAACTAACTTATTGGAAAAAGGTATAAAGCCAGATGATATCATATTGTTTGGAGACTGCCTAGGTGGACATGTGGCTGCAGAGGTTCATAAAAATTTTAAGTATAAGGATATACATTTAAGATGCATCGTTAGCAATGCTGCAAGTTCACTTAAACAAGCTTCTCTTTATTATTTTGGATTCATAGCAAAATTAAAAATTTTTCTTGCTCCGATAATCAAATTGGTACTAAAGATTTTTGGCTGCCACTGGAAGACATATAAAATCGTAAATTCAATTACTCCTTATACAATGTACTTTAATCGAGAGGGAGATAAAACGATAAAACAGCCAGCGCAACTTGCAACAGAAATAGAAAAAATAGATCAAAGCGGTAGAAGAAAAGATTACCAAAAAAAAGAAGTATTTGAAGATTTTGAGGAATATGAAGAATTTTTCAAGCAGTATACAATATTAAGAAAAAATGATGAATATATTGATCCTAAAAAAGCTGAGAAAGATATACATAAATTGCCAATTACGTGCTTAAAATCTTCCAACAAAACTGATTACACTTTTCCTGAGCTGATTAATTTATATATTCAAGCGACAGATGAATATTTTTCTAAACATGGCTCACTAAATAATGAAGAGAAAGTTAAAGCATTTAAAGAAAGTAAATTTTATAAAGATTTTTCAAGCTGTAAAAATTCAAAGGACTTTTTGCATAATTACATGAAGAAGCAAGAGATGTCATTTCAGCATGTGACAATAGAATCTGGGGAAAAAAGACCTTTCTTAACAAGTCAAAGAAGTCTAGGGTAGCGAGCTTTAAACTTTTGACGCATATGCTTTTTTCAACATTTTAGCCATCTGTATCTGTTCAGATGCATGCAAATATTGAAACCAGTGTTTCTTTTCTTGTCATCCGAGTACTGGGATCCAGAAGAATTAATTGTGAACAAATAGCTATACGATATTTTCAATGAAGTTACAAAAAAGCTGGATTCCACACTGGAATGACACCGTCATAAACTGCTAGGCCTTCATAATGTCATTCCAGTCCTCATAGTGTTTATCCCGGCCTTCATAATTTCATCCCAGTGTCCTCTTTCTCTTATCATCCCAGTACTTGATACTGGGATCCAGATGCATGGCTAATGCTGAAACCAATACTCCCTTTTCTTGTCATACGAGTACTGGGACCCAGAAGACTCAGGTAATAAGAACTAGATTCCAGCGCCACGCGCTGGAATGACACCGTCATAAACTGCTAGGTCTTCATAATATCATTCCAGTACTGGGATCCAACTAAATTGGTGAACACTTTACAGCATTTTTGATAGAAAGAACTAGATGCCAGTGTCAAGCACTGACCATTTTTTCCTTAAGTTTTTGCAGCTTGCGTTCTATTACAAAACCACCGTGGTACTAACGAGTGGCAAAATGATAGCAAGTTTTAAATTTTATTTTCAATAACGAAATTTGGCACATCTTGCTACACTTCCAGTTTTTATTGTACAAAATGGGCTTCTGTCGTCTGTGTCTGACATGAAGCTAATGTTATTCTCCCTCTTTCTTGTACTGGATTTAGCTTTTGAAACGCGTGGTTGAAATCTTCCTTACTCACTACCTTGGACTTTCTTTCAAGAGCAGCGTATATTTTTGCTTCATTAACTAGTTGTTCTAACTCAGCTCCAGAATAGCCTTCTGTTTTTTCTGCAATATCTTGAATATTTAGCCTTCCATCAGTTTTTGTATTTTTGGTATAAAGCTCCAATATCTTTTGTCTCGTTTCCACATTTGGATTAGGTATATGAACCCTTTGACCTAAGCGTCCAGGCCTAATAAGTGCTGGATCTATCTCATTGACCAGGTTAGTTGCACCAATTACTATTATATCTTTTCTGCTCTTAAATCCATCTATTTCAGTTAGTAACTGTGTTAAGCTCTCTCGACAGTGGTAAGCTGAGTTATTAGCGGTACTTCTTTTTTGGGCAACTGCATCTATTTCATCTATGAATACTATACAAGGAGAATATTTTCTCGCTACTTTAAAAAGCTCGCGTACAGCATGTGCACCATGACCAATATATACTCCAATAAGTTCTGGACCTGAGATACTTATAAAATTCATATTTGATTCACCTGCAATTGCGCGGGCGATAAGTGTTTTACCATTTCCAGGAGGGCCGTGCAGTATATAACCTTTTAGTGAGTTAATACTTTCACTTCCAAACATCTCACGCATTTCTTCTGTCATTTGGTTACAGCAAATAATCTGCAATCGTTGTTTTAAGGAATCGTCAATTATAACATTAGCAAATGTTGTTTTATTATCTGAATTAGCTAATTCTATTTCTATAGGCAGCTCTACTTCCTTCATTTTACTAAATATTTGATCATATATAAACCAAGCGATAAAAAAGAAAACAGTGAGTAACACAGAAGGCATAGCTTCGCTAATATAATGTGCAGCCAGCTCATATCCTTTACTGAGAAACATTGTATGCATATAGGCAAACAAAAGAGCAATAGAGACCATAATTGCTATGCATAGTAAACAGATAGCAATTCTTTTGAGTAATTCTGAGATTTCAATTTTTTTCATCTTACTGTCTTATATCGATTTTAAACTGAGAACAATTTTATTTAGATTAAATACTAAAAAAATATACCCTTACACTTCTTTGAATTCTACTAAATTCACTTTTAAAAAGCAATTATAATATACTTTGTGCGTGGTTAAGATAGCTCTGGAATAGTATAAAGAACTATGTCATCATTGAAGAGAAATTCATCTGTTGTTTTGTACTCTTTATTAATTTTATAAGAATCATAAACATCGTAATCTGCTTTTGTATGGTAATCACAATATTGAAACTTACCCTCTTTATTGAAAAAGCCAAATTGATCAATTAATGTAGCCATTTTCTCACTTTTTGTTAATTCAAATACATCAGCTGGGCAGTGGCCTGAAGAATCTTGATTAGTAGTTCCTTTTGCAATAAAAAAAGATGGTTTATCGTTAAGCAACTTGCAGAAATTTGGCTTATATCCCTTTTTCATATAGTTTAAACTTGTATACTGGTATTCATCTGGAACATTTGAGTATTGAGAATCATACTTTTTATGTTCAAAAAACTCATTACCTAAGAAATTACAAAATGTTAATTTATAATCATCATTATTACTAGACTTAACGACTTTAAGATAATGAAAGTTTCTAGGAATTTTTATCTCTTCTTCTGTAACGTGATTATGTATGACCAATTGGTCATCAAGCATGCAGTAACCTATTTTTGGTAAAGTAGCTACAAGCTTACCGTTTAACATGATATCTGCTTGATAGATATTATCCGATAATTCTTTTCCCTTTTGCAAAGTAAAATCCTGCCCTGCTTTAGCTGGTGCACTGCATTGCTCAGTTTTAGTTAAGTTTTTTATTATTGTTGATATCTCACTAATTTCTAATATAACATGCTCATTTTTTGTGTATTGATACTTATAGCAACTACCATCTTCACATACTGGAAGACATTTTCCTTCTTCATCTGATATATAGATATAATCACCTTCTATTGTAAAATAAAGTCCACCTTTTTCTTCTTGAATTTTTTGTAGTACTGGGTCATTTTCATCGTTAAAATTGATAAAATTGAGTACTCCAGTTATATCTCTACCAGACAATTTGAGGCCAAAGTTAGGACTATCTTTTATGTTGTAAAGCGAAATCAAGATAGGTTTTGATTCAAGCTTTTCTATAATATTGTTTCTATTTGTACTTATTATAGCTTCTTGTTCTACAATAAGATCCTCTTTAATAGAGTTTCCACTTTCATCAGATCTTTCTGCCTGCAGGGGTAAGTTTCCTTCATATAAAGATATTTTATCTCCCTGCTTCTTTAACTTCAAACCATTAATATTCTCTACTTTAATTGTACCAATATGTGAATTGATAACCTTACTATTTTTGTTTAATATATAATATTCAGCAGGAAGTTTAATCAATTTTTTATAGAGCGGATTTTTATCCTCTATTTTAAATATATGTTTTTCCATGATATTACCTTAAATAACCAACAACTTGCTGATTAATGGCACTTAGGCTACTAGGAGGAGAGACATAACTCATAAAACTCCTTGGCTGCTCATTATCTGCCACTATTTTTTCAGTATTAACGAAAGCTCTTTGCTGCTCATTTAATCTTTTTTCCATATGATCTTTGAAAGTAGCCAAACATTTACTAGTTTGTTTGTAATCAGGTAATGATTTTTTCGCAGCTACACACAAGAACTTCAACAACTCATTATGATTTTCATCATTAAGTAATGACTTATTGATAATGGTTGACTGCAGTTCTACTGGATTAAAATTTAGACTTTTCTTTGAAATGCCGCATTTCACAGCTGTTTCTCCTAATACTTCTTCAAATTTTTTTACAATATCTACTGCATCTATTATTTTTGTCACTCGATTAAGCTCCTCTATTTCATTTTTTACTTTATATTTGTCCTGTCCTACCGCAGGGTAAAAGAAATTTATTACTTGAGATATAAATGAAGTTGGTCTGCTTGCTCCGCTTGTCACTGATGATTTTTTAGTTTCCCTCCTTCTTCTGCGTGCACTACAAACTTGATCTGCAGGATTTGTTGTACAAAACATATCTCTTACGCTACTATGCAATGCTTCCGCATTTTCTGCGGATTGAAGTGCTTGATCAGCAGAATCTTCAGCTTCTCCTGTAAGATTCACTGTTTGATTGTGTAGTATTTTAACCTTATCTTCCGTATCTTTAGCTTGTTTGGCAAAACCTTCTGAAGCATTTTTAGCTGCCTCTGCTGCTTTTTTAGCATCCAGAGTTTCATTTTTTGCTTTTCTTATCTCACGTAAAAACTGATCAGCTAATGTAGCACCTATTCCATCTTCTCCCTTGGAACCTGGCAATCCATTCGCACCTGGAGCTCCGGTATCTCCTTTTGGACCTTGTGGACCTGGCATACCCTTAAGACCAGATCTACCAACTTGACCTTTAGGTCCTTGCAAACCTATCTCTCCCTTAGGTCCTTGCAACCCATTCGCACCTGGTTCTCCTTTGTCACCTTTAGAACCTATCTCTCCTTTCTCACCCATATCACCTTTTATTCCCATGGCTCCGTCTAATCCTTTAGGACCAATATCTCCCTTTGTTCCATTTATACCTGGCTCACCTTTTATACCTTGAGGTCCTATATCTCCTTTTAATCCTTCTATACCCGGCTCACCCTTGTTACCTGTAAGACCTTGTGTACCATTGAAGCCCCTCATACCTGGCTCTCCCTTAGGACCTTCTGGACCTTGCAATCCATTTGCACCTGGTTCTCCTTTCTCACCCATATCACCTTTTATTCCCATGGCTCCGTCTAATCCTTTAGGACCTATATCTCCCTTTGTTCCATTTATACCTGGCTCACCTTTTATACCTTGAGGTCCTATATCTCCTTTTAATCCTTCTATACCCGGCTCACCCTTGTTACCTGTAAGACCTTGCGTACCATTGAAGCCCCTCAGACCTGGCTCTCCCTTAGGACCTTCTGGACCTTGCAATCCATTTGCACCTGGTTCTCCTTTCTCACCCATATCACCTTTTATTCCCATGGCTCCGTCTAATCCTTTAGGACCTATATCTCCCTTTGTTCCATTTATACCTGGCTCACCTTTTATACCTTGAGGTCCTATATCTCCTTTTAATCCTTCTATACCGGGCTCACCCTTGTTGCCTGTAAGACCTTGTGTACCATTGAAGCCCCTCATACCTGGCTCTCCCTTAGGACCTTCTGGACCTTGCAACCCATTCGTGCCTGGTTTTCCTTTGTCACCTTTGGAACCTATCTCTCCTTTCTCACCCATATCACCTTTTATTCCCATGGCTCCGTCTAATCCTTTAGGACCTATATCTCCTTTTTCTCCCTTTGGACCTTGGACTTCTCCTGGATTTTTCCTTAGTTCTTCTGCAATGCTTTGTGTTAGCTCGGTATTATTTGCAAGGTTTTCTACTAATGTATGATTAGAATCACTTAGTAACACATCTGCTAGCTCTTCCATTCTGTTATCAGCTAATGCAATGGCTATTCCTGTTTGAATATCTTGATTACTAATAATTCTTCCTGCAACTTGCTTCTCTAATACTAAATCTCCGCCTTGGTCACGATATTCAAGCACCTGATTAGCAATAGTGCCATTATTAATTAATTTTTGTGCAACTTCTTCAGGACTTGCATCTCTACCTTTATCACCTTTAGACCCAGTATCTCCTTTGTCACCTTTAGAACCTATCTTTCCTTTCTCACCCATATCACCTTTTATTCCCATGGCTCCGTCTAATCCTTTAGGACCAATATCTCCCTTTGTTCCATTTATACCTGGCTCACCTTTTATGCCTGGCTCACCTTTTATGCCTGGCTCTCCCTTAGGACCTTGTGCACCTGGCAATCCATCTGTTCCGGTATCTCCTTTATCACCTTTAGAACCAGTATCTCCTTTGGGACCTTTTATCTTTCCTGGATTTTGTCTCAATTCTTCTGCTATTCCTTCACGTAAGACTGGATCATTTACCAGCACTTTTTTATCTTGATCATCTTTTGCTTCTAGTACTGCTCTTCCTAATTCACCTACTTTTTGAGTGTCAAAGAACTGATGAACAATATTTTCAACTATTGTTTTTGCTGCATTCACATCGCCTTTTAATTTGGCATACTCAAGCAAATACTCAACTAATTTTTCCTTGTCTATTTCTTGCTTCACGATTTCTAGAGCCTTTGGCTGATTATTTAAATCACTATGAAGCAGAAGATACTTAGCAAGTGCCCAATCGCTCACCTTACCTTTTATAAGATTGTGAGCTTCTATCTCGCTCATACTGCTTCTATCAACAAGTAGTTTAGCAAGCTTTTCTGCAAATTTTTCATATTTTTGGAAGGCTATAGGATCGGGATTATTTTTCTTTGTGGCATCGCTTGTTATCTTACTCACAGTATCTTTTATAATGTTTTTTGCTTCCTCTAAAGAAAGTTTACTTACTACTCCTTCAGTAAGTTTTGCTACATCAATTTTATTCACAAGTTCCTGCGAATTAAGATTAATTTTACCGGCAATCTGAGTTGCAAGATTTTCACCTTTGATACCATTTGCGTTAAGAACTGCTTCTCCTAGCTCAGCTTTTTTACTGGTAACTAATTCAGTTGCAATTTCTATAGCACTTGAGGCATCTCCCTTCTCACCTTTTGAGCCAGTATTTCCTTTAGAACCTTCTGGACCAGGAAAACCTCGGTCACCCTTATTACCTTTGGGACCTTGTTCGCCCTTTAACCCCCGTTGACCGTTACGACCTGGTTCGCCCTTTTGGCCTGGAGGACCTTGTACGCCTTTAACTAACGCTTTTAAAGAATCTTCTCGCTTTACACGCTCACCAAAAAGATGTGCTATTCTTTCTGAAAATCCCATGGAATTACTCTGATCTTCTTCCATTATAGCTGCTGCTAAAGGATATAGATGGGCTCTGTTAGAAGAAAATTCGGTAACAACTTGACTAATACTTGGAGTTATTCCATTAGTGCCTTGATTCCCTTTTTCTCCTTTAGGTCCTTGATCACCTTTTGATCCATGCGCACCTGACGATCCAGTATCCCCCTTGTTACCTTGAGGACCAGGCGCTCCATCGAAGCCTCTATCACCTTTTTGTCCCCTTTCACCTGGCTCACCTTTAGGACCTTGTACACCAGTACGTTCTAATCTGTCTATTCTGCGTTTTAAAAGTTCAATTTCTGTTTCTAAATTTATATGTTCTTGAATATTCACATCAACCTCCAAAAAGTTATCAAAATTTTCTAAGTTATAATAATAAGGATATGGACCTGGTCTATTGTCGTGCTCATACCCAAAAGAATTAGGGTTAAAATTATAAAAATTTTTGCATGTGCTATTTTCATACGATATGCAACCAACATAACTATTGCCTAACTTTTTTACTGCGAAATAGGTATCTTGTGCTTTCAAGCTCTCCATTTCATGAAAAGGGAATAACTGGAATGTATTGCTTATACGAGTAAATGCTGAAAGGATATTATTCAATATGCCAACTTTTCCACCAGTTAAATTATATACCTGATTATATACCTGAGCGCTCCTATATAATTTGTATATATTTCTTGATTCTTTAAACAAATAGTCTCCTATTTTTATTTTGAGTCTTCTATCAGGTGAACTTTTAAGATCTTCCAAAATAAGACTAACATTTTCGCTACTAATTATGTCTTTTGGATCTATTAAAACCTTCCTGTTTTCTAGCAGTTCATAATAAGTACTACAGCTTTCATGATTATATGTGTTAACATGTAAACCATTTGTGTAACCATAAGGCATATGATAAATAGTATCTATCATAGTATCTTTGCCATCATAGTAATAATAATAAGGTTGATCAGAGGTAGTAACTAAAGCGAATTTGTAATCATTTCCTACCCTTTCTAGCTTTAATTGTGGCCATTCAGATAAGTTGTTTAGTATACTTGCCACGTCATGCTTCAAATCCCAAATTTGAAAACTCAGGCCAATATTGTTGTCGATGATAATGTAAGATACACTAGGCAGGCTAAATGTTGTTTTGTTATTTAATCTTATTTGTGCAGGTATCCTACGACCAGTTCTATTATTACAATCTTTTTGTGGAATATCTTCCTTTTCTAGTTTAAAACGCATCTCCACCTCCCTTTGCGATTAGATATAATTAATTTATGGGTATTAATTATTGATTAATACTGATGATCAGTAAATATAATTATATTTTACACTAATTTAGTTATAAATTAACTTGTGAAAGAAAGTTGTTTTTTTACAACTGAGCATAAAAATGCTTTGTATTATCGAACTTCTTACCACTCCAGCTCTTTCATCTTATGGATGATATCGTTCCAGTGCTTGATACTGAAATCTAGTTCTTCCATAACCTCGTTGGAAAGGTTTTCAGTATAGGGACAAATTTTATTAATCTACAGAAACACCCTTACCCTCAGGATAAAGAAGCTAGTTAAATTTGTCAAGCAATTTTTTCATGACCAGCTAGATAAATAGCTACTTCTTCAATTTGATTGAGGTGAAAAATTGATTGCCGTTGCGGTAAATAAGCAGCATTACTGAATCTTTGCCGTCTTTTTTTACTGCTGAATCAATTTGTTTTTGAAAATCATTAGTATTTTCAATATCGATTCCATCTAGTTGAATAATTATATCACCTTTCTTAATAACACGTAGTGTAGAATTACTACTACTATCTACACTAGTAACTACTACACCCTTTGTGGGTGCATTGTTTTTTAGTTCTTTTGGCAAATTTGAAACGGTTAAACCACTTATATAACTAGATGTTGATTTATTTTCTTCTTGATTATTACCTGAATCATCATTTGTAGATTCCTCGATTGCAACCTTGATATTGACTTCTTTACCTTTTCTAAGTAACTTAACCTGTACTTTCTTTCCGGGCTCAGTTCGTGAAACCATATGAGGTAATTGCGTCATTCTATCAATTTTTTTGCCGTCAAACTCTAATAGTATATCACCTACTTTGATTCCTCCTTTCTCTGCAGGACTGCCCTTTACTACGCTTGCAACTAATGCACCTTTGATATCTTTTAAACCCAAGGATTCAGCAAATTCTTTTGTTATAGGCTGAACTTGCACGCCAAGCCAACCATGTTTTATTTTTTTACCACTTTTTAATGTGTCAATAATTGAAATAGCTAGATTAGATGGTATAGCAAAGCCTATACCCACGTTACCGCCAGATTCAGATGGGGAATAAATAGCAGTATTAATGCCTATAACTTTTCCATTTAGATGAAATAGTGGTCCCCCTGAGTTACCTCTATTAATTGCAGCATCAGTTTGAATAAATTCATTCATAGTACCAATACTAATGTCTCTAGATCTTGCAGACACAATTCCTGTACTTACAGAGCCACCTAAACCAAAAGGGTTGCCTATTGCAATAACTGTATCACCAACTCTTGCTTTATCAGAATTACCAAATTCAACAAAAGGAAGATCTTTATCAGAATTAATCTTAAGCACAGCAAGATCAGTTTTTGCATCATAGCCTAAAACTTCTGCTTTGAAATAAGTATTATCGTTCATAGTAACTGTAATATCTTGGGCATTTTTAATAACGTGATAGTTGGTTACTATGGTTCCACTTTTATCTATAATAAATCCAGACCCAAGTAACGTCACTTCTCTATTAATGCTAGGAGCTCTATCGAAAAATTGATCAAAATGCTCGAAAAATTCTCTAAAGTCATCAAAGAAATTATTTCTTGGCGTAAAAGGGATTTTAGTTCTACTGTTATTTTCTTGCTTAACTATTTGCTCACTTGAAATATTTACAACTGCGGGAATAAGTTCTTCCACTATATCAGCAAGCCCTTTATTACAACTACATACAGGATCTGCAACTGTTTTTGCAAACAGATTAGCATATGAAGCAAATGAAATTAAAAAATATGCAAATATAGATAAAATAAATGCTTTACTTTTCATAAACTATTTCCATCCCTTGTTCAAAATATCTAAGAAATTATTATTTGGTGAAAGCACAAATTTAGTATTACCCTCAGCAAATGATTTACTGTAAGCTTTCATAGAGCGATAAAAGTTAAAAAACTCTTCATCAACCTTGAATGCCTCATTATAGATTCTAGTTGCTTCAGCATAACCACGGCCTCTTATTTCATGTGATTCTTTTACTGCACTAGAGACAATTCCCCTTTTTAATTTATCAGCTTTTGATCTAATTTCTTGTCCAGCTTGTTCTCCTTCTGCTCTAATTTCTTTTGCTTCCTTTTCTCTTTCAGTTTGCATGCGGCGGAATATTGCAGAACTATTTTCTTCTGGTAGATCTGCTCTCTTAATTCTTACATCTATTATCTCTATGCCAAATTTTCCAGCTTCAGAATAAACTCCACGTTGAATTAATTGCATAACTTCTGATCTCTTTTCATTCAATAAACTAATTAATGAAAATCTTCCTATATTCTCCCTTATGTGAGCTTCTATGACAGGATATAATCTTCTAACTAGCCCTGATTCATTTTTCACAGTCTGATAAAAAGTGATAGGATCTATTATTTTATATTTTGCATAAGCATCTACTATAATACGCTTTTGATCTGCAGTTATCACTTCCCTTGGAGTTTTATCAGGACTTAGATCTAAAATTCTCTTATCAAGAAATTCTACGTTATTTATAAATGGCAATTTAAAATATAAACCACTGTCCCTAACATCTTTTACGACTTTACCGAGTTGTATAACTATTGCTTGTTTTGTTTCTTGAACAACAAAGATTGAATTAGATAATGCAATCAATAATGCAACAAATACAAAAGCAAAAACAATTTTAATATTACTACTCATGACTATTTTCCTAGATTTGTAAGAGGTAAATAAGAGAACATACCTTTCAGATCGTCTGTTATAACAAATTTATCTACCTTGCTAAAAATATTTTCCATAGTTTCAAGATAAATACGATTCTTAACAAGAGAAGGATTTTGTCTATATTCTTCATAAAGAGATAAAAAGCGATTTGCATTACCTTTCGCTTCATTTATTATTTCGTTCTCATATGCTTCTGCATCTAATTTTATCTTTATTGCTTCACCTTTTGCACGAGGTATAATATCATTACTGTAAGCATATGCTTCGTTTATAGTACGCTCCTTATCTGCACGAGCACTTTGTACATCCCTAAATGAGCTAATCACTTTTTCTGGTGGGTCAATTTTTTTCATTTGAACAGATAAAATTTCTATACCCATTTGATATCCATCAAGAATCTGTTGCAATAAAATTCTAGTATCTCTGGAGATTTCAGCCCTACCTTGACCTTCGAGTGCAAAAGAGATCGTATTTTTACCTATTATTTCTCTCATGGCACTTTCAGCAGCATTTTTAACGCTGAAACCAGGTTTATAATCCCGCACTTTGAATAAATAATCTTTGGCATCTCTAACTCGCCACTGGACCTCAAAGTTAACGTTGACTATATTCTCATCTCCGGTAAGCATCACTCCTTCACCACGATCTGTATCTTGCCCATAAGAGCTGCTTATCCCAATTTCTTCACGATTTACTTCTTTAACATTCACTTTAAAAACCTTACCAATAGGGTAGGGAAAGTGATAACGCAAACCAGATGTTTCTGTATTGGAATATTTGCCAAAAGTAAGTTCTATACCTTCCTCACTCGGATGGACAATATAGAAACCAGTACAAAAATAAAACAACAAAACAATAAAAATGATGAAATAAGGTTTTTTCCCTCTATTTCTGGTTAAGCCATTAAAAAAGCATCTTATATCAGACACAGCTTTACTTAAAATATCTTCATTACTTGAACCTGACGGTTTCTTTCCAAGATTCCAAGGATTACGCTCATCCATAAAAATTATTAATTGTATAACTAATACGCTGATATTACTTAATCTTATCAAAAAATGCAAAACTATTTTGTTTGCAGATTAATGATCGGAGTGAAGGATGTGATCATACACTTCCTTTTTCTCTATATTATATGGTCAATTCTACAGAATTTCTGGCTTTTTTTGAATTCTTTATTGTCGTTTTTGATAAGTATCTTTAGTTGTATATTAATTATTAACATAAAAGACAATGCCTGGGATTTAGGAAACTTAATTTTAATCAAGTAGCTGCATAATAAATCATCGTCAAGTAATAGAATGACATTATCTACTATACAAATTACCTGCAAATTGCAATGTTCGAACAATTGTGTATCTGAGTTTTGAGATGACGAAACTAGGGTTGTATAATCTATACACATTTGTGACAATTTCTTACCTTCGCTCAAATAACTTTTCAATATCGCTTAATTTCATTTCTATATAGGTTGGTCTTCCGTGATTGCATTGTCCAGAATATGGTGTTTTTTCTATTTGCCTCAACAACTCATTCATCTCCTCTAATTTCATCTTTCTACCTGCTCTAATTGATCCATGACAAGCAATTGTAGCTAGTATTTTATTTATTTTATCCTCTATAGGTAGAGTATCTTCTATTTCTATTAATCTATCCACTATATCAATTAGCATTTTCTTCACATCTATTGACCCTAAGATTGCAGGTATTTCTTTTACTATGATCGCATTTTCTGATTTAATTTCGATATCAAAGCCCATTTCGAAAAGCTTATCCTTATAAACTTCTATCATTTCCATACCGGCTTGACTTTTGATTTCAACCATTTCAGGCAAAAGAAGTTTTTGTCTTTTTATACTTGATTTCTCCTTTAAGCACTCGTATACTAGTCTTTCATGGGCTGCATGCTGATCTACTATAATTAGTTTGTCTCTTACCTCGGCAATAATATAAGTATTGTAGATTTGACAGTGTGCAAACCCAAGTGGATAATCCCTTATTAGATCGGTTTGTTTCCTTTCCAAAATTGTAGTTTCTGCTCGTGGAGGAGATTTTTGCATACCAGTATAATCAAACGATTTTGAATGTTCTGATAAGCTTTTTGTCTCTATATTTGGAGAAGTAAACTCTCTCATTAACTGGTTTTCAAAAGGATCCGACCTTCTTCCATAAAATTCATTTTTAAGACTAGACCTACTAAAAGGATCTGATGATAGATGATTCGTTGTTGTTCCATTCTGGGCCAATACAGTTTCTGCAAGATCTATTCTCTTTGATAGCACTTTTATTAGCCCTCTTCTCACTATTTCATATATTAGCCTCTTGTTCTGAAACCTTACCTCTGATTTATTTGGATGCACATTTACATCAACTTGATCATACGGTATCTCTAAGTGCAGCGCTGCAAAAGGATATCTATTGCTTGGAATAAGGTCGTGATACGCATAACGAATTGCACCAATAAGTAGATTATCTTTAATTGGTCTACCATTAACAAATGTATAGATCTGAGTTGAATTGCTACGATTGACAGTAGGTTTACAGATGTATCCTGTAAGTCTAATGCCATCTTCTTCTTCACTAATTTGCAAAGAGTTTTCATGAAATTCTTCTTCTACTTCGCATAGCCTGCTAAATAATGAGTTCTGCTTAGCATACTTAAGAAGCTTCTTATTATCGGAGATAAGAGTAAACTCAATTCCATAATTGATCATTGCTAAGTTGTTTACAATATCAACAATGCTTTGTGTTTCTGCCCTTTCGGTTTTGAGAAATTTTAGTCTATTTGGTGTGGCAAAAAATAAATCTCGTACTTCAATATATGTTCCTATCGATAAAGGATAAGGAACAAGCTCTCCTATTTTTTCTCCCCCCTCATACCTTATAGACCATGCTTGATCTGCTTTGCTTGCCTTAGATGATAATTTTATTCTGCTTACTGCTGCAATTGAAGGCAAAGCTTCTCCTCTAAAGCCAAGATGCTTGATCTCTATCAATTCACTGTCACTCAATTTTGAAGTAGCATGGCGCATAAACGCAAGTTCTAAATCATCCTTTTTTACTCCGCTACCATCATCGATTACAGTAATGAGGTTACGCCCACCACTTTCTATCTTAATTTCTATCTCTGAGCTTCTGGCATCTATTGCATTTTCCACTAATTCCTTTACCACACTTGCAGGCCTTTCTATTACCTCTCCTGCTGCTATACGATTTATGGTTTTTGTATCTAAAAGAACTATTGCCATTATAATGTTGGTTTTTCTTTTACTGCTTTAGTTTGCCCCTCTCTCCATTTTTTTAATCTATCTGCAATTTCACTATTAGAAATCGACAATATAGATGCAGCAGTAATAGCGGCATTGCATGCTCCACTCTCTCCTATAGACATTGTTGCAACTGGAACACCTTTTGGCATCTGCACTATAGATAATAGACTATCTAGCCCATTTAATTGCTTGCTATGCACAGGAATACCGATAACAGGTAAATAAGTAAGCGATGCAGTCATACCAGGTAAATGAGCCGCTCCTCCTGCACCAGCTATAATAACCTTAAAGCCTTTTTCTTGAGCAGACTTAGTAAAATTAAAGAGTCTCTCTGGTGTTCTGTGTGCGGATATTATAAATACATCATGTGAAATTTCCAATTCTTTTAATAGGTTAATAGCATGCACCATAGTGCCATAATCCGACTCGCTTCCCATAATTACAGCAACATCCTTTTTCATTTTTTCTGTATTAGACATGATTTTATTTACTAACCAAATAGTATTTCAGAAGCAACAGATATTTAAATTAAATTACGAATATGATATAGCATTCTTATTAAATAGAAACTTTAAAAATTGAAATGAATCCCTATATTAAAATATAGAGGTATAAATTTCGGATATAAGGGTCTATTCATAATCTTTTTAGAAGCAAAGCGGTGGAAGCAAGAAGACGATTTGTAAGCTAGTATTGAATTTTGCTTATCACAATTGTCTACACTTTTCTATAAGAGTATTAGAGACTTACCTTTTGACAATACGGCAAAGATTTCTACAGTTACATCCTTTTATTTGTTTCTTTGCAATTACTTTTTTATATATATTTCAAAACACTTTCTTTACTTCCGCTATGTTTTTTACTTCATTTATTAAAATAATCTTGCCATTTTGAAAACATTGTTGATTCACTGAAGCCACTTTTTAGGACCTGTAACACTATGTAAAATATATCCTAAATCTTCTTGATTTTGTTTCTTTCTACAGAACTCTACTCAGTTTTTCTCCTACTCATCTTGCTCTGTTTTCATAATTTACATACTCTATCTCCGGTTTATTCCTTTCTTGAGATCATGTACAGTCTCTAAAACGAGTTTGTAAAATGATTATTTCTGTATTTTAAACTTTGCAATTTCAACTTATTCTCTTTAATAGTAAGTTTTTTACAAAATAATAGTTTGAAATTACTAGTATTTTGATAAAAATTATAGTCAATTTAAAATTTTGAGTATCAGATAGTTATTGACAAGTTATATACTATTAATATATTGGTATATTAAATATTATGATATAATATTTAATAAAGCTAGTTGGTATGTGAGAGTAAAAATTATGGAAACAATATCATTAAACAATCTGGATAGTGAAGCAATAAAAAAAAAATTGCTGAGCATAATAAGTAAAATTATAGGAAAAAATACTTGGACTCAAGCTTGTGCGGCTGAGAAACTTGGTATTGATCAACCAAAGGTGTCACAAATTAAAAGTGGTAAGATAAGTGGTTTTTCTTTAGAGAGACTGTTAGGTTTTTTGAAAAAGCTTGATCATGAGATAACAATTACAATAACAGAAAATCAATCAGTAAAAGCTAAAGAAGAAAAAGTAGAATGTAGAATTGGATCTCAATAGATCTGAAGTTGACATCTTATTTTTTGTGATATAGTATAAAGCTTATCAAGGTGGTATTTTATGGTTGAGTCTATTGTAGAAAAGTGTGTAGAACAGGTACACAACCGTTTTAAATTGGTTCTGCTAGCAAGTCAAAGAACGCATGATTTGAGTACAGGGGCAAGCGATCCCGTTGAAATGGTTAAGTTTAAAGATCATAAGGATACGATAGTTTCTTTATATGAAATAGCAGAAAAGAAGGTGAATACTCATGAGTTGTTTAACCTTTTGGTGAAAAGGTGCAAGGAGCACATGAAAGGAAACACAGATAATACTTATATTAATAGTCCAAGTAAGCTAGCAAATTTGTTAAATTTTTCTGATCATCAACTTAACACAAGTCTGGATGTAAGTCAAGAAAGCCACGATGATGAAATAGATGATCAAGATAGTGGTGAAGAAGTACCGATTTAGAAATCTACAGAGGTTATAATAGTTTATAAATGATTAGTATTGCTATCTATGTGCTTTTGTTCTGTATGAGTGTAATGTTATGTTGTATAGTATTTAGGTCAAGTGACGTTTACAATAAGATTTTAGCATTCAATAATTTATCAACACAATTAGTTTTACTCATAACAGCAATATCGATTGTTCTGAATGATTTTTTTTTAATTGATATAGCATTACTATATGCTAGCATCAGCTTTATATCAACTATAGCGCTAATGAGATTAATGTTGTTTTGATAATTTATGGTAGCATCCATTCTCATATTTTTAGGTGTTTGTTTAATAGTCATTTCAAGCGTAGGAGTAGTAGTATTTCCTGATTTCTATACTAGACTACATGCTGCAGGTATTGCAGATTCTAGTGGCGCAATGTTGTTGTTGATTGGTTTTGCTTGGCAAAATGAATTTTCAATCAATACTATTAAAGTTATATTATTGATTTTTATAATATGGATAGCCAATTCAACTAACAGTTATATTTTAGCGCGTACTTATTATAAAAGTAAAGACTATTAAAGAAGGTTAAGATGCTAGAAATACTGAATCTAATATTACTTTTGCTGTTACTCACGGTTACAGTTTTTATAGTTCTTTCGAAACATTTGGTTGTAAGTGCTGTTCTAATGTGTGTATTTAGTTCACTTATTGCACTTATGTACTTGATTATGAATGCGCCAGATGTTGCAATTACTGAAGCTTCTGTTGGTGCAGGATTGAGCACAGTCTTTACGTTTGCAGCACTCTCTTTGGTAAAGAATTACAAAGCAAATTTATCTCATAGCCCCACAACACTTTTTTTTATGTTATTTTTGACTGCATGTTTATCATACTTTATGATTCAATTACCAGATTTTGGCAGTCATAATGCTCCAGTTCACTTGCACGTTGCTCCTTATTATGTAGAAAATACTGAAAAAGCTATTGGTATTCCTAATATAGTGACAGCTGTTTTAGCAAGCTTTCGTGGCTATGACACATTTGGAGAAACTATAGTAGTTTTTACTGCTGCACTTTGTATAATGTTAATATTAGAAGAGAAAGAAAGTGATTAAAGATCCGGTATTAAGTGCAGTAACATTTTTGATGATACCTTTTATCATTTTTTTTGGTTTATACATACAGTTTCATGGTGACTATACTCCAGGTGGAGGTTTTCAGGCGGGAATAATTATTGCTTCTGGGATAATATTATATTCTATGTTATTTGATATACCTACAACTTTAAAAGCAATACCTTACTCTATTATCAAATTTACTAACGTACTAGGTATTTTAACCTATGGAGGAGCTGGTATTATAACAGTTTTATTTGGCCAAAATTTTTTATCCTATAGTATATTGTCAGCTGATAGTAGAACAGGTCAAAAATTGGGTATTTTCTTAGTGGAGCTGGGTGTATTGCTTACCGTCTCTTCTTCCATGTTAATCATATATATAAATTTTGCTCGCAAGAAAAAACAATGACTCTATATAATTATGTAGGCATTACTATATTAATGGTGCTAGCTTTCTATATCATTGTAAATGATAAAAACTTAATCAAAAAAATGATGGGATTAAGTGTCTTACAATCATCTGTTTTGTTGTTTTACATATCTTTAGGGTATGTAAAAAATTCTTTACCTCCTATATTGACTTCAAATTTTCACTTATATACCAATCCTATACCTCACGTCTTAATGCTTACTGCTATAGTGGTTGGAATTGCAACATTTTCAGTTGGATTGTCCATATTAGTAAGAATAGAGAGATTAGTTGATTAAGAAGAATGTGAATAAATTGATAGTATCTTAAACTATATGAAGTAGCAAGTAACTATAAATTAAGAATAAAACTATAAGCTTGCTAATTGTAAGTTTATTTGATAAATAAGAAATAAAATTATAAACTGTAAAGGTAATGATGTCAACTATTAATGGTACGGAAGATAGGAAAAAGATCATCAAAGATCTTGTAACCAAAAGTATAAGAAAGGGCGGTTTTATCACTTTTGATGATATAAATGATAAGTTGTCAGATGAAAATTTTTCAACTGATTTTATAGATGACACTATAGCTTTATTGCAAGACTCTGGAATTAACATACTCGAAAGTAGTGAAGATGAGGAAGAAGCTCCTTCTAATAATGATGGTAATAAGCTTGATGATGATGAGACATCGTTGAATACTACTACAACTTTAGTGCAAAACGATGATCCAGTAAGGATTTATTTACAGGATATGAGCTCTGTAAAGCTTTTGTCACGAGCAGATGAAATTAAGATAGCAAAAAAAATTGAATCTGAAAAGCATAACATGTTACGTGCAATAATTGAAACATCAGTGGCATTCAAAATAATCAAAACATGGCGTGATGATTTAAGTGGTGGAACTTTTTTACTGAGAGAAATTATAAATCTGGATGCAATTTATAACTCTGATTTCAATATGGTAGACAAAGAAGAAAGTGAAGCTGAAGATGTTAGAGATTGTGTTAATGATGAGGAAAAAGGTAATGATGAAAAGGGAAATGAGAGTGAAGACATAAGTTCAGCTAACTTAAATATTTCTGTTCTTGAAATGGAAAGTGATTTATTGCCAAAGGTTATCACGGCATTGGATGAGATCATTGCTTTAACAAATGAAGCATTGGTATTGAAAAAAAATTCTAAAGATTTCTCTAATGAGCTAGAAAATTTATATAATCAAATATGGTCTGTAGCATTACAAATTCAGTTTAGTGATGCTGCTATTACCAGAATTACACAAAAACTTTACGAAATAAATAGACTAATCACGTTTGAAGAAGCTAATCTTATTACTGAAGCTAGAAAGTACGATATTGATAGAGAAAGTTTTTATAATGTTTATGATGATGTGCTTTTAGAGCACGAGTTTAGTGAAATAAGTTTTCTCAAGATTAATGAAAATCAATCTCTTTTTACAGGTGAATTAAAAAATAAATTCTTAAGGTTTATAAACGATAGCTGTGAGTATATAGCTAGTGCCTTAAGCAATATTAAGAGTTATGTACAAGGAGATAGAGTTCAGGAGTTTAAGAAGGTAATCAAGAGAATACAGAAACATGAACAAGAAGTCTCTCAAGCAAAGCAAGAAATGATTAAGGCTAATTTAAGGCTGGTGGTTTCGATTGCTAAAAAGTATTCAAAAAGAGGCCTTGATCTGCTTGATTTGATACAAGAAGGTAATATTGGTCTTATGAAGGCTGTGGATAAGTTTGATTACAAACGTGGGTATAAATTTTCGACTTATGGTACTTGGTGGGTAAAACAATCAATCACTAGGGCAATACCTGAACAGTCTAAAGTAGTTAGAATACCAGTACATATGGTGGAAATTATCAGTAAAATCAACAAAGCATTAAGAAAGATGACTCATGAAATGGGTAGAGAGCCTACATTAGAGGAATTGAGTATAGAATTGGCGATGCCGCTAGAAAGAATACGCAAAGTTATGAAGATAGCAAGAGATCCGGTAAGTCTTGAAGCTCCAACAGGAAAGGATGATAGTAGTACCTTCGGTGATTGTATAGAAGATAAGCGAGTTTCTAAACCAGAGGATGCTGCAATACTTGCCGACTTGCGTGGTATTACGACCAATGTTCTTGCAACTTTAACACCAAAAGAAGAAAGAATTCTAAGGATGCGCTTTGGCCTTGGTAAAGATGGAAAGGAGCATACCTTAGAAGAAGTAGGAAAAATTTTTAATGTTACACGTGAAAGAATTAGGCAAATAGAGGCAAAAGCACTACGTAAGTTGAAACATCCAAGCCGTGCTAAAAAACTTAGAGGTTTCTTTTAAGGCAGAAGGGCTGCTCAAAAAATAGGTAAAATTCAGCCAAAGTTCTATAATTTCACCCTATTTTTCTTTTTTTATAGGCTTTATAGAGCAGTATGATTAGATATTGAATGTTATGGCAAATAAAAATAATAACTCTAATTCAAAGTGTAAAAATTTTTGTGTTCTGGGTGATAGTTTATCTGATAATGGTGTAATTATTGAAATTTTAATAACTTATCCTTTGTAAGAAACGTGAAACTTAATGCCCCTTTTTATTAAGGAGGATTTTTAGCAATGGCCTTACTGTTGTTGAATATGTATCAAAGTATTTAGGTTTAGAAGAATTTAAGTCATCATGGAGATGCTCATTTTTTGATCGATACTATGAACAGCAAGGTCATAACTATGCGATTTTATATGCAACAGCATCTGAAATTCTTAACCCTATTTTTTCTTATTTCCTCAATAAATTTCGTTTAGCTGATTAACTAAACGCAGTAATTAAACATCATCCAGACGTAGGTAAAGGAGATTTTATTTTTCATTATAATCGAGGAAATAATATTATGGGTGCCACTGCTTATAACAATGTTAAAGCAGAAAAAGTATTGAAATAAAGCGGTTAGTGAAATATGTAATGCATTTGGTTCTAAATGAATATGGTGTAAAGCATGTGATTGTTGCAAATGTGACTGAGGTTGGTTTGATACTAGCTTTAATAAAGACGAAAAGCAAGAGAGCTGGCTGCAACAGCTTACACAGAGTTTTAATACAAAATTAGCTAATAATTTAGATTATATGAAGAAAGGTGCAGATCTTGAAATAAAAGCATTCGATCTTAACTCTAAAATGAAAAGTATGCTTGGTAAATATAAGAGCAAAGGGTTAAATGATCGAGATGCATACCTATCAAACATCGTAGACCAGTTTAGGGTAGGGTGATTTGGAAAAAGTATAAAGATACTCTTGTTGATATTTAAAGGAAGGCTTGATACTTACTATAATTCTGGATGCAGCACAGAAATACTAAAGGATTATTTCTTTTTTGATTATTTTTATCCAACTGCAGAACCTTGTTGTGAAGTTGGTAATGAAATGTATGAGTTGATAAAAAATTAGATTTCTTTTAAACATCTTTACGGTTTGTAGTAACTATCTGCGTAGCTGAATGGTAAAGGGAGGGGGGTAAACAAAATAATCTAAAATATAGAGAAAATACAACGGTGCTTGATACATACTATTGCGATTTTATCCTCTTTTTGTCATTTTAGTGCTAGAATGACATTCTGCTAGTGAAGTTTATTCTTTGATATATTAACTATAAATATAGAGAAGTCTTACTAAATAAAAAGGTAAAAGGAATCTCTGAGTAGTGAAATTTTGACTCTATATTGCTGTAAGTGGTGCTGTAATAATGTTCTAACAAGCGCGACTTGGCTGAATATAGAAAAAATTTAAAAAACCGCTATAATTTTATGTAATCTACCAATAAACACCTAAGTTTTTACTGGATTTTGTGATTGATCCTACAGTCAAAAACAAATTTTGAGTCATAAATACTTTTAGTGCCATAATAAAATAGGGAGGTTTGTCAAGTAAAGTTCTTTATTTCATTAGATGCGCTGCCAAATTGTTATGCAAGCAAGTTTTTTAGTTTTCGTATATCCGAAGTAATTCTTGTGCATTGGCCTTGATTAGAGTCGGACATTCTCTATCATTTAATAATGAATGCAATATTTCAATTG
This sequence comes from Wolbachia endosymbiont (group B) of Scrobipalpa ocellatella, assembly GCF_964188425.1. Classification (NCBI taxonomy): domain Bacteria; kingdom Pseudomonadati; phylum Pseudomonadota; class Alphaproteobacteria; order Rickettsiales; family Anaplasmataceae; genus Wolbachia; species Wolbachia endosymbiont (group B) of Scrobipalpa ocellatella. The sequence continues at coordinate 1,210,613 of NZ_OZ077190.1, read as the reverse complement.
CACCTTTAATGTCGTTACTGTGTATCTTTACTATAGCGATAGCTTCTTGGCTTGAATAAGGGTACACTGCATTTGATTCTAAATTACTAATTTTATCTCTATTTGTTTTTTCACCGCTGGAGTGAAGTAAGCTCATTACTTCTAAGTATTGTGCTAACTCACGCAAAACATCAGGAGCATCTTTATCGTCTGCCAAATCATTATAAATAATAGATGCTGTGTCTGTTGGCATTGAATCTGAGATATGATTGAATGCGCGTTCAAAATTTGCTAAATACTCCCAATTTGAATCTATTTCTTCTAGCAGTGACTTATTATCTTTTTTTAAGAATAATACTTCGTAAAACTTGTCACCTGCAGTTATAGATTGTTTTGTGTTATCAATGTTGCGCAATAAGTATAATGTGATGCCAACTAACATTGGCGCGAGTGCAAGCAGAAAGATGTATTTTTTCATGGTAATATTCCAAATAGTTATATATTTATACATTAATGCTTTTGATTTGCAAAAACATATTGACATAGTGATTATATCACATAATAATATTCTTAGAGTTGTTTGAATAGTTGGAGATTAAAATATTTCTAAAGTAGAAATAAAGACAGCAGTATTAAGCTAAATTATTTTTTGTCGGATTTATCCGATGTACCCTCAACCTTTTATAGGTTGAAGTCTAAATTTGAGAGTTTGATCCTGGCTCAGAATGAACGCTGGCGGCAGGCCTAACACATGCAAGTCGAACGGAGTTATATTGTAGCTTGCTATGGTATAACTTAGTGGCAGACGGGTGAGTAATGTATAGGAATCTACCTAGTAGTATGGAATAATTGTTGGAAACGGCAACTAATACCGTATACGCCCTACGGGGGAAAAATTTATTGCTATTGGATGAGCCTATATTAGATTAGCTAGTTGGTGGAGTAATAGCCTACCAAGGCAATGATCTATAGCTGATCTGAGAGGATGATCAGCCACACTGGAACTGAGATACGGTCCAGACTCCTACGGGAGGCAGCAGTGGGGAATATTGGACAATGGGCGAAAGCCTGATCCAGCCATGCCGCATGAGTGAAGAAGGCCTTTGGGTTGTAAAGCTCTTTTAGTGAGGAAGATAATGACGGTACTCACAGAAGAAGTCCTGGCTAACTCCGTGCCAGCAGCCGCGGTAATACGGAGAGGGCTAGCGTTATTCGGAATTATTGGGCGTAAAGGGCGCGTAGGCTGGTTAATAAGTTAAAAGTGAAATCCCGAGGCTTAACCTTGGAATTGCTTTTAAAACTATTAATCTAGAGATTGAAAGAGGATAGAGGAATTCCTGATGTAGAGGTAAAATTCGTAAATATTAGGAGGAACACCAGTGGCGAAGGCGTCTATCTGGTTCAAATCTGACGCTGAAGCGCGAAGGCGTGGGGAGCAAACAGGATTAGATACCCTGGTAGTCCACGCTGTAAACGATGAATGTTAAATATGGGAAGTTTACTTTCTGTATTACAGCTAACGCGTTAAACATTCCGCCTGGGGACTACGGTCGCAAGATTAAAACTCAAAGGAATTGACGGGGACCCGCACAAGCGGTGGAGCATGTGGTTTAATTCGATGCAACGCGAAAAACCTTACCACTTCTTGACATGGAAATCATACCTATTCGAAGGGATAGGGTCGGTTCGGCCGGATTTTACACAAGTGTTGCATGGCTGTCGTCAGCTCGTGTCGTGAGATGTTGGGTTAAGTCCCGCAACGAGCGCAACCCTCATCCTTAGTTGCTATCAGGTAATGCTGAGTACTTTAAGGAAACTGCCAGTGATAAGCTGGAGGAAGGTGGGGATGATGTCAAGTCATCATGGCCTTTATGGAGTGGGCTACACACGTGCTACAATGGTGTCTACAATGGGCTGCAAGGTGCGCAAGCCTAAGCTAATCCCTAAAAGACATCTCAGTTCGGATTGTACTCTGCAACTCGAGTACATGAAGTTGGAATCGCTAGTAATCGTGGATCAGCATGCCACGGTGAATACGTTCTCGGGTCTTGTACACACTGCCCGTCACGCCATGGGAATTGGTTTCACTCGAAGCTAATGGCCTAACCGCAAGGAAGGAGTTATTTAAAGTGGGATCAGTGACTGGGGTGAAGTCGTAACAAGGTAGCAGTAGGGGAATCTGCAGCTGGATTACCTCCTTAGGCTTTGTACGTAATTCACCATTTCAAATAATAGTGTCATTATGTACTATACTGCTGTCTTTACTTCTACTTTATTTTTTAATTTCTCGATAACGAAATTTTATGAGTAACAGGCCTCTTTCCCCACATTTACAAATATATAAAGTACAAGTTACTAGTTTTTTTTCTATTATGCATAGATTGACTGGTATCTTGCTGTTTCTTTTATTAATCATACTTTCTTGGTATTTTATATTATATGTTTACTCCCCTAAGTTAATTATAGTAAGGTGCTTAAATGCATTATTGTTCACTCCTGTTGCTAAATTAGCTTATATCTTATGCTTTGTAAGCTTTATGTATCATTTTCTCAATGGTATTCGTCATTTATTGTGGGATGCTGGGCTTAATTTAGAAATTGCTAGTGTTTTAAAAAGTGCTATATTACTAACAATAATGCTATTTCTTTCTACTATGGCTTTTTTATTTATATTTATATGAGTCAATCTGTAAATTCAGTACATCATTGGTGGATCCAGCGTGTTTCTGCGGTGATTTTGTTATTTTTATTTCCTTGGTTTATTTACTCATTTTCTTGCACATTTTATGTTGATAGCCCTTTATCTTTTAATGAAAAATTATTTCAGGCTATTAATCATCCACTAGAGCTTTTGTTTTTTGTTATACTGGTGTTTTGCATTTTTTGGCATGCAGTTCTTGGAATGCAGGTAGTGTGTGAAGATTATATAGACAGCGTACCTCTAAGGATTTTTACAATTACATGCATAAAATACTTATCAAGCATTACTTATATAGTCCTTGCTTTTACGACTTTTTTCTTTTATAGGCATATTTTCTTGTAAAGTTGCCAGTTCTATGTTAATATATTATTAGTGTACTAGTTTTATTATTGAACTATAGCGATTTTGGTTTAGCAATATGTTAGAGACATTGAAAAAGTGGGGAATAGACCTTACGCTGAAGGTGAAGGATCTATTTAGTTCATCTGAATCTCAAGTTTATGTCAAAGACCTTAGAAAGGTAATGATATATGAGGATGGACGAAAGTGTCAATATCCAAAAGATTATGATCAGATTGTAGATTCTGGAAGAGTTGTAAAAAAAAATGACAAGCTTGTAAAAGATAAAGACGGAAATCCAGAGTACCAGCTTATATATAATGAATACAAATTTGATCTAGCCTTGGTTAAGGAAATTGATAAAAAATCTTACTTTACTATTGACTTTTTAGTTAGTAAAGGTAGGCGTGAGGTTAATGATTATAGTAAATTTTATAAGCCATTTAAGTTTTCAAAAATAGATCTTGAAAAACACTTGCCGGTCTTTGAGGTTGATACTAAGTTACTTAGATTAACTAATTCTTCTTTTCTTGCTAAAAAAGGTTGCTTCATCAATGATGACACGGGAGAAGTTGATGAGAAAGATAGAGATGAAAAAGGAAGAAATGGAAAATTACTATACGCTAGTGATTACAAGAAGCTAAGCACCCATTTTTCAGAAATTAGAGATCAGGATGGTAATCTAGAGCTAGATAAAAGTCTTATATCTGTTTCTATCGTTTTTGCTACAAGCTTGGCTAAAGTTTGTACTAAATTGTTGACCTCTCTTCCTATAAAGTTAGGGGAGTATTTAATAAGCGAACAAAACCCAATTGCAAAGTCTTTTGGCTATCTTTTGTTCACCCCTGCAATGGCAGTAAAAAATTTAGTGAATATGGGAGCTACCATACTTAAGGCTCCAATTTTATTGTTTGTAGCAAATGAGAAAAAGTATGGTGATGCTTATCTTACTATGTGGAAACACCAATTGAAAGAATGTTGGAAAGAAGTAAAAAGCGACTTTAATGTTGTTACAAATGGGGAAAGGCCAAAGCCGAAGCAGAAGGATCATAAGCCACTTAGCATAGCGGGTACATGGAAAGAGCTTAACGCTAGAAAATCAGATATTGAAAAAAACTTAGAGAAGGGGTTGAGCAAAAATAGTGAAAGTATAGATAAATCTAGAGAACTAGGTGTTGGAGAAAGCTTAAAGGAAAAGTTGCAAAACAAAACTGATGAAAAAGTAGCTGCAGCCGTTAATCAAAAAAGCAACACTCCTCATATTGATAGAGAGATAGAAAGAAGACAAGACTCATCACGAAATGTAGGGACTCCATCACGCTCGTAGTCAACCATCACTTTAAATTACTTTTTACTTTAATCATCTCACAATAAAAACTTGCATGCATTTTGCCGTTAGTATAAGATATTAATCAAATAATTAATATCTTAATTAAATGCGCCCTGTAATACTGTGTGGTGGTAGTGGCAGCAGACTTTGGCCTCTATCTAAGCCAAAGCAATTTCAGAAAATATTTAGTCAGAATACTATGTTTCACAACACTTTGTTGAGGCTAAAAGGCGATTATATGCCACCCATCATTACCACAAATATACAATATGAGTCATTATTGATGCAGGAATTACATGCATTACAGGAATGTAAAGTAGTTTTTGAACCAGTTAAAATTGGGACAGCGGCAGCAATACTAATTGCTGTGCTTCTCTGCGATAGGAACGAGACAATCTTAGTTCTGCCTTCAGACCATTTTATAGGTGATTTGAATAGTTTTTATGTTTCTATTGAGAAAGCGTCTAAGCTAGCCTCTGAAACTGACTCTATAGTCACTTTTGGGATAAAGCCTCATGAATTCAATTCGGAATACGGCTATATAAATGCAGTATATGGTCAGAAAGAAAAATGTCATATAGTAAAAGATTTTACAGAAAAACCCGAGCGTAAGGTAAGTAACGATCATTATTGGAACTCTGGAATATTTGTGTTTAGAGCAAAACGCTATATAGATGAGATAAAAAAAATTGCTCCGACTCTCTATAATTTATGTTGTGAAAGTATGAAGCATTTTGTATCACGAGAGAGATTTCTGTATTTAGAACAGCAAAATTGTGCAGGAATGGGTGATACATCTATTGATCACCTAGTGATAGAAAAAGCAGAAAATATTGTAATGATAGAAGCCAATTTCGATTGGATGGATGTTGGCACTTGGGGTTCAGTTTTAGAGTTAAGTAAGAGATTTAATAAGAATTTTGAGTCGTTTCAAGCTGTAATCAAAGGAAGAGAGCCAGTTTTGATGACAGAAAATGATGCAAAAAATTTACTAGGTAGAGTTTATAAACGGCCAAGTAAGAGCCTAATGTTGTTCATTAATAAAGTTAAGGAAGTAAAGCCAATAAGGAAAGAGGTTAAGCCATGGGGATTTTATAGTGTAGTTTTAATGGGCAAGGATTTTCTTATAAAATACCTTTTTATAAATCCACTGAGCTGCACTTCTAAGCAATTTCACCACTATAGAGATGAGTACCATATAATACTATCAGGGGTTGGATGCGTGAGTTTAGATGACAAAACATATGCTATAACAAAAAATCATGTAGTAGAGATTCCAAGGAAGGTGTTTCATAAAATTGAGAATAAAAGTACAAGATTTCCTCTTGAGATAGTTGAGTTTCAGGTAGGAAAGTTTTTATCTGATAATGATATAGTAAGATTGGACGATATATATGGAAGGTCTTAATATAGAACATTGAATATATTCTATAAGCTTGCTAAATTTAGACAACCTCATTTGAGGTAAAGGAAAAATTACAGTTATATGAAGCATAAAAAGTATGATATTTAAATCTTAGTATAATGTCTATTGCCTTTGAATTTACTATGGCTATTCGCTATTTGCGAGCAAAGAATTCTAGATTTTGCTCTATAATGGCCTTGTTTTCTATTATTGGTATTGCTCTTGGAGTTGCAACGCTAATAGTAGTAATGTCTGTAATGAATGGGTTCAGAGCAAAGCTGCTCGACTCTGTACTTGGCATTAATGGTCATATTAATGTTTACTTTGATAGAAGCATAAATTCAGATTACCACGCAGTGTTAAAATCTATTGAGAAAATCCCAGGTGTATTAAAAGCTACTTCTATGACCAATGATCAAGTGATCGTTGCAGCAAATAGTGGAATTGTGGGTAGCGTAGTCCGTGGTGTGTCAACTAAAGACTTACTTAATAATACTATCGTTAAGAATAATGTAATTATGGGTAACGTGGAAAAATTCGATGAAGGTATCATAATAGGGGCAAGATTAGCAGAAGCTTTGAATATTGATTATGGTGATAACATTATGCTTATATCACCTGAAGGATTTGATGCACTGTCTGGTGAAATACCAAAAATGAAAGAATATAAAGTTGTAGCAATATTTGATATGGGTATGTTTGAGTACGACAATACCTTAATGTATATGCCCATAAAGTCAGCTAAAGCTTTTTTTAATTATAAAGATAATGTGAGAAATATAGAAGTGTTTGTAGATGATATTGCTATGGCTAATAAGCTAGCAAACGCTATAGCAAAAGAAACAGGAATGAGAGCTGAAAGTTGGCAGTCTCAGCAAAGCCATTATGTTAATGCTTTAAAGACTGAAAGAAATGTGATGTTTTTAATTCTCACTTTAATTATAGTTGTAGCAGCATTTAATATTGTTTCAAATTTGATGATGATAGTGCAAGAAAAGAAATCTGCAATTGCAATTATGCGTACGTTTGGTGCAACAAGCGGAAGCATTATGCGCATATTTTGTGCTTGTGGATTGCTGATTGGTTTTACAGGAACTTATCTTGGCTCTATTATAGGGGTTGTTTTTTCTCTCAATATTGAAAGTATTAGAGTGTTTTTAGAAAACATTACCAACATCAAACTGTTTGATCCTATGATATACTTTTTTTCAAGTTTGCCAGTGATATTAGTCTCTCAAGATGTGATTAACATTTCTGCACTTGCATTGTTCTTATCATTTTTAGCGACAATTCCTCCTGCATTACAAGCAGCTGCTCAAGATCCTGTGGAGATATTACGTTATGAATGATACTTGGAGAAAATGCATAGGTTGGTTCTTAATTATATTGTTGTTTGTTAGCTATATTACAATAAATAACATAATATTTTTTAAAATAAATCAGCAAGAGAGTGAAAATAGTATAAGTATTGTAACGGAAAAGATAGATGAACTTAAAATGTTGCTTGAAGTTAATCAAATTAAGGTAGAGAAAAAGATATTTGATTTAAAGAGAAATCTGCACACTCAATGTGAGCAAGGTGACGGTAGTTCAAGACATAAGAACCTCGCAAAGTTGCTGCTACTTGTGATTAAGATGAAGAATTCGTTATTGCAAGAAGCCAAGTTTGATAATCATATAAATTCAATAAAGCCTTTGATATCAGAGCTTGACGATCCAGAAATAGAAAATGCAGTCAATGAATTGGAAAATTTGAAAGAGGTAGATACTTTATGCGGGTTGAAATTGTCTTTTGAGAAGAACATGACTGTTATTAACTACAATAAAAGTAACTTGTTTAAAAAAATCATTTCAAATTGGATCAAGATAGATGATCGTAGTGATCCACTCAGGTTAAAGCTTGCGGAAATTGAAGAATTAATAAGCGATAATGATTGGCAGAGCATAGCCACCGCAATAAGTGACTTAACATACCCAGAATTCAAACCATGGCTTAATAAATTGAATGATTTTATTGTAGCTTTCAAGAATACTTCAATAATATATCGTCACTTATTACAATACATCTCATGATTTATTTTATAATTTTTGCTTTTTCGTTTTTATTTGGCATATGGATCAAGGTAAGTGGTGAAGTAATAAAATTGGAATTAGGCAATTACACTATAAGTATTGATCTATATTTCGTTATTCTTGCTTGCGTAGTCTTATTATTTTTATTGATTGCAGTTGCACGTTTTTGTTCTTCTATTTCATCAACATTTGCTAACATAAAAAATAGAAGAAGAAGTAGGGAAGAATTGCTTCTCTTTGAAGCTTTCTTTAGCTTAGATTTAGGTAATATAGAGAACACCAATAAGCTAATTAAAAATCTAAATGAAGAAAGTGATAAATTATCTTTAGTAAAGCTCTTTAATTCAGGTAAAACGGGAAATTACAGCTTTTTCAGCCATAATTTAACGAGTATTGCAAGTAAAAATCGCAACTTAGCTCTACTTCTGATCAATAAACTGATTATTCACCTAAAGCAAGAAAGGTTAGTCTTTCAAAAATTTATAGAATATTGCTCTAGTTCAATTAATGATAAAATTTTGTCTATTCCCTTTCAAATAGAGCATTGTATATTGCAAGAAGATTGGATAAATGCAATTTCAAAGTTAAAGGAAGCTATCAAATTCAATATTTTTCTTCCCTTTGATCGTAAAAAGATGTTAGCGGTTTTTTATTGCGCTTTAGCAAAGCAATACGAAAGTAAAGGAAGTTTTTGCAAAGCTATAGATTATTTAGCTAAAGCACAAAGTTATTATGCAACTTTTCAGCCCATCAATTATTTAAAGGCAGAATTATATATCAAGCTTGAAAAAATCAGAAAAGCTTCCACAGTATTAGAGGAAGAGTATAGAGTAAATCCTACTCCTCAATCAGCTAGAATGTATATCAAGTTAAATAATAAAGGCGCTGAAAGACTATATAACTTACGCCCTGATTATTATTTTAGTTATTGCTTGCTTGCTTTGTCTTCAATTAGCTTAGGGAAATATGATCTTGCAAGTCAGCATTTAGATATTGCTATGAAAAAAGCTAATTACATATCAATCTACCTTGTTATGGTACAGCTCAAGATTATGCTACAAGAGTATGATCAAGCAATTTACTGGCTAAATAAGATGAACTCAGAAGCTGTGCCTGATCCAGGTTGGAAATGTGTTGATTGTAATAAAGAGCTAAAGCAATGGGATTATAAGTGCTCAAGTTGCAATAGTCTTAATTGTATTTACCTTATATTATAAGACTCCATAAGGTGTGATACTTTTACATCGAGATTGCTTTAATATAATCTTTATCTCAAAACAGTAAATCTGTGAGTTTCTTAGTTAGGTTTGATTCCAATGTCAAAAAAACTTGTTTTTAGACATTACCAGTTATATATTTTAATAAATTAGAATTATATATAAAATGAAGAGCTTAAAGGAATTATCCTTAAGAATTAAAAATATTAAGTCTGTGCAGAAAATCACGAAAATAATGCAAATGGTTTCTGCAGCAAAATTATTACAAAGCCAAAAGAAATTATCAAATTCAAAATTGCATATATCTAAGCTGCATAGCATTATTTCTTCACTAGCGCTATCAGCGGATCAAGAGTTACTAGCAAGAATTCTAAATATCAATAATGAAGATTCTTTCCTAGTATTTATTATTGCATCTGATCGTGGTTTATGTGGCAGCTTCAACTCCTCTGTTGTTAAATTTAGTCAGGAGCATATAAACAAATTAATTGCAAATGATAAGAAAGTAGACATTGTTTTTTTTGGTAAGAAAGCTTTTGAGACAGGCAAAAATAGATTTAATTCTAAAAATATCTTGAAGGTTGAAAATAGTAAGGGAATCACACTAAAGCGTGTGGAAGCCTTGGTTAGTGATATAGATCTAAGTAAATACAATAAAGTTAAGGTTTTTTACAGTAAATTCTATAATACCTTCATGCAAAAGCCAATATTAGAAACAATAAAACCATGGAGTAAAGACTCATTATTAATTGATAATTCTGTAGTTAGTCCTCTAACAGATTACAGCTATGAGTATGAACCACAAAATATTGAGTTTATTTTAAAATCTTTGACTCAAGATTATGTTACAGCTTCTCTTTATTCTGCTTTACTTGAAAGTGCAGCAAGTGAAAATAGTGCTAGGATGGTTGCTATGGAATCAGCAAACAGAAATACAAAAGAAATGCTAAATAAACTAGCATTACTTTATAATCGTTCTCGTCAAGCAGCAATTACAACTGATTTGATTGAAGTTATAGGTGGTGCAGAATCTTTATAGAAACTCAAGGAATGAAAAATGAATATATTAAATATTGCAGCAGATATCACTAAACTAATAAAAAAGCAGAATCAAGACGCAGAAGTTACAATATATGAAACTAATAAGACCTCGGTTTCTCAGCGTCTATCAAAAATTGAACAAATATCACAATCTAAAAACTGTACTGTCGGAATTAGAGCTATAGCAGGTAAGAACAAAGCTGCGTATATTTCCACAAACGATTTGAATAATCTTAGTAGTGCAGTGAGCCAAGTGGTGGAAATGGCAAAGAATGCCCAGGAAGATCCTTATATTAGTTTTGCTGTAGATGGCAGTAATTATATCTCTTCTGCAGATTTAAATATCTCAGATAATAATGTTGTAACAATTGATAACTTAAAAGAAATTACTGAAGCTACAGAAAATTCATCTCTTGCACATAAAAATATTATTAATTCCGAAGGAGCTTCATCTTCACATACTTCAGTAAATACAGTATTATCAACCGTTTCTGGTTTTGTTGGTTCATTTAGTAAGTCAACTTTTGTTAATCAGGTTTCTGTTGTTGCTGGAGAAAAGAATGAAATGAAAATAGGCTACGATTACGATGTAGCATGCAACTTCAGTGATTTAAAAACACCGGAGTCAATAGGGAAAGAAGCAGCAAAAAGAGCAATAGATCAATTGGGTTCATGTACAATCAGGACAGGCAAATTTCCGGTTGTTTTTGAAAAAAGAGCAGCAAAAGAGCTAGTAAAGAGCTTTGCTTCTGCCATAAATGGTAGCAATATTGTAAATAATAGCTCTTTTTTGAGAAATAGTTTAAATAATCAAATTTTTAATACTGAGATTAGCATTATTGATGACCCATTGTTACCAAGGGGTATAACATCAAGACCGTTTGACGGGGAAGGAATAATGAGCAGAAGAAATGAATTTGTAAAAAATGGAGTACTGCAAAACTGGATTTTAGATCTATATTCGGCTAGGAAATTAAACTTGGAAACGACCGCAAATGCAACTCGTGCAAGTAATGCTGCAATTATTCCTTCAGCTAGTAATTTCTATTTCAAAAATGGTAATAGATCGTTTAAGGAATTAATTGAGGAAGTAAAAGAAGGAATATATGTAACTGATTTATTTGGTTTTGGTGTTAATTTAATCAATGGCGATTATAGTCAAGGTGCATGCGGATTTTTTATAGAAAATGGTAAAATAACGTATCCAATACACGAGATTACTGTTGCCGACAATTTGAAAAATATGTTTAGCAATTTAGTTGTTGCAAATGACCTAACTTTCTGTGGGCAGTTTAATTCACCAACGATTAAAGTTAGCGAAATGACAGTAGCAGGTTCACTTAGTGATTAAAAATTTTAGTTGCATTAAGTACAATAATTGTGTACTATTACTATGTAATGTTAAGAATAGACTATGGAGTATAGAAGTTTAGTTGCAGTAACTAAGCTTAAAGCATTCTAAATCGTAATTTCAAAGTTTTTCATCACATTAATAATGTTAGTTAGTAGTTTAGGAGTTATCCATATGGAATTTGGTAATATAAAATGGTTTAATGTTGAAAAAGGCTATGGTTTCATCAAGCCAGAAGGTAAAGGTGAGGACGTTTTTGTACATGTTAGTACATTAGAACGTTCAGGAATAAGACCTGATGAACTTCGAGGAGAGGATAAAAAGAGAGGAATGAAAGGGGAAAGAGTAAGTTATGAGCTTAAAGAAGAGCGTGGTAGGAACGGAGAAGATAAAAAGTCTGCAATAAATTTAAGATTGGAAGATTAGTCTATCGTGAAGCTTTTTAATAGGGTAATGTATTGTGAGTAATTTTCATGAAATGGGGCTTCCAACTTTGCTTAGGCAAGCTCTAAGTAAAAATAATCTTTGTGTTCCAACCCCGATTCAGGTGCAAGCGATTCCTCTAGCTCTTCAGGGCAAAGATATTCTTGGGTCTGCTCAAACGGGAACTGGAAAAACCTTAGCGTTTGCTATTCCACTGGTTGCTAAATTGATGAATGAGCCAAGCATTGGTTCAGCTTTAGTCATCGTGCCAACCAGAGAGCTTGCTCATCAGGTAACAAGTGAGATAAGAAAACTCTTATCTCAAAGTTCTTTACTAAGAGTTGCTTTGTTGATCGGAGGCGAGCCTATTTTTAGGCAGCTAAATCAGCTTCAGAAAAAACCACAAATTATAATAGGTACTCCTGGTCGTATTATAGACCATATTGAGCGTAAAACTTTAGTTACTCGGAATGTTGGTATTCTTGTGCTTGATGAGACGGATCGTATGTTTGATATGGGCTTTGGAATTCAGATTGAAGAAATTATGAAGCATTTGCCTAAAATAAGGCAAACTCTTATGTTTTCTGCAACTCTTCCTGGAGAAATAGTAAAACTTACTGAAAAATATCTTAATCAACCAGAGCGTGTTTCTGTCGATTGCCAGGCTACAACTTCTGTAAAAATTAAACAAGAAGTTGTTTATGCATCAGAATCAGAAAAATATGGCAAGCTTGTTACACAATTATGTCAGCGCAAAGGATCAATCATTATTTTTGTCAAAACAAAGCGAGGAGCGGATCAGCTAGCTGACAAATTGCACAAAGATGACTATAGCGCTTTGGCAATTCATGGTGATTTAAGGCAGCACAAGCGTGAAAGAGTCATTGATTCTTTTCGTCGTGGCCGCAATCAAATCATGGTTGCAACAGATGTTGCTTCTCGCGGTCTTGATATTCCGCACATTCAACATGTTATCAATTATGATGTACCACAATCGCAAGCTGATTATGTTCATCGTATAGGTAGAACTGCACGTGCGGGAGCTGAAGGATTTGCATTATCTTTTGTTACACCTCAAGATAAGAGAAGACTGCCTGCACTAGCAGATAAAGAAGGAGAGCCAAATTTTGATTGTAGTATGCAATCTCAAAAACGTAACAGCAAAAAGATCTTTAAAAGGCCAAGTACGTTAAAGGCTAAATACGGTAGAAAAAAGATCAATGTATTTAAGAAGAAAAGCAGAGTACTAGAAAAAGCGTATTAATGTACTTAACTATTCTTCTATTCTTTAAAAGCTCCAGTAAACTTGCTGCAAAGTGAAGTGATTGGAGGATGGTAGAAAGAATATATAGCTAGCCCAAATTAGATTTACCTACAATTTGATAATCTTAATTCTGCTGCTTATAACGTTTTGAGATTATCACAACGGTATAATGTTAGGCTGTGTGGACTATAATCTGTAGCTTAATTCAATTTGGCTACAACGAGCTGCTAGATTTCAGTTTTTTTAATAATTGTGTGCTACTAATTATATATAAATTTACACTTTTAAAGAGAATAGATGATTTCTAAAAATTTAGAGGCAAGTTTAAATAGAGCGTTACAGATTGCTTCTGATTGTAAGCTTAAATATGCAAAAGTGGAACATTTGTTGCTAGCATTAACCAAAGATGTGGATGTAAATTATGTTTTATCAAGATGTAACATCAGAGCTGGTGAAATCATAAATATAGATAATATTATATTAAGGAATGATCGTGGTAATAATGCAAAAGGTTTTTTACAAGACAACTCCGAATTAACTGTCAATAAAGTTGAGCCTGATGTGCTATTTCAACGCATAATACATAAAGCCATGATACGAGCTCATCGTCTGGGAAGAAAAGAAATAAATGGAGCAAGTATTCTATTAGAGATTCTGTCTGAGCAAGATTTATACATTGAAGAGCTATTATGCAAACAGAATGCAAAGGATTCTAATTTGATTTATAACATATCCAATATAAAATATTCAGGTGATATAGAAGAATATGTAACTAATCGCAAGATAAAACTTGATAAGAATAACGATATCTCTACTGTAGCAAATAAAGGTGAATTATTAAAAGATGAAGAAGTTCTACAAAATTATTGTAGAAATTTAAATGATTATGCAAGAAGCAAAAAAATAGATTATGTCATTGGTCGTGATTATGAATTAAATCGCACTATAGAAATCTTGCTAAGACGCAGAAAAAATAACCCTTTATATGTCGGAGAACCAGGTGTTGGTAAAACAACAATAGTTGAAGGCTTGGTATTGAAAATTATTGAAGGTAGTGTTCCGAGTGCACTGAGATCCAGCATAATTTATGCTTTGGATTTAGGATCACTTCTTGCAGGAACACGCTATAGAGGTGACTTCGAAGAGAGAATAAAATCTATAATAAAAGTAATTGAGGCAAAACCTGGCGCTATTCTTTTCATTGATGAAATACACACTATTATTGGAGCAGGTTCAACAAGTGGCAGCTTTCTTGATGCTGGCAATCTGCTCAAACCTGCACTTGCAAGAGGTGCGTTGCGTTGTATAGGTGCAACTACATATAGAGAATATAGCAATAGCTTTGAAAAGGATAAAGCATTAGCAAGGAGGTTTCAAAAAATTAATGTAAAAGAGTCTTCTATTAATGATACAGTAAAGATACTAGATGGTATAAAGCATTACTATGAAAGGTATCATGGAGTATATTACACGAAACATGCCATTAAATCTGCAGCTGAACTTTCACACAAGTATATTACTGGGCGAATATTACCTGATAAAGCAGTTGATGTTATAGATGAAGCAGGGGCATATTGTAAGTTACAAAAAAGCAGGCGAAAAATTATAAACAGTAGAGACATTAAGAGTACTATCGCTAGGATTACAAACGTACCTTGCGGGTTTGATGATATGCAAAGAGTAAAATCTTTGAAAGAAAATCTCAATAGGGCCATTTTTGGTCAAGAGCAAGCGATAGAGTTTCTCGTTAATTCTATTAAAATTGCTAAATCTGGTCTGAGAAGTTACAATAAACCCTTGGCAAAGTATCTTTTTGCAGGGCCAACTGGTGTAGGTAAGACTGAGCTTGCGAAGCAGCTAGCACAAAATATGGGTATGAACCTTATTCGGTTTGATATGTCTGAGTATATGGAACCTCACACAATATCTAGAATGATTGGTTCCCCTCCTGGATATGTGGGTTACGACCAAGGTGGATTGCTTACAGAATCTGTATCTAATAATCAATATAGCGTAGTACTTCTTGATGAAATTGAGAAAGCTCATAGTGATATTTATAATATATTACTACAAATCATGGATTATGGTTGTGTTACAGACACTTACGGACGTAAGGTTAATTTTTCCAATACGATTTTAATTATGACAACCAATGCAGGGGCATTTGAACGTAACAAAAGTTCTATTGGCTTTGGGTATAAAAACTTTAACATCAGTGACAGCGAAAAAGCAATGGAACGGGTTTTTAGCCCCGAATTTCGTAATCGTCTTGATGCAGTCATTTCCTTTTCTGATTTGGATGCGGATGTCATTTTGCACATTGTGGATAAATTTATTCAGGAATTAAAAAAACAACTTGTGCAAAAGGGTATAAGCTGCTCAGTGGAAGAAGAAGTAAAGTCTTATCTTGCGCAAACAGGTTATAGCAAAGAAATGGGAGCACGCCCAATAGAGAGGCTGATTGAAAAAGAGATAAAAAGTCATTTGGCTGAAGAAATACTGAATCGTCGATTAATTAAAGGAAAGAAATTAAGGATTTATATTGGTAAACACGGAATTGCTTTTGATATAGTTTAAATTCTTGCTTGAGTATTAAATTTGTAGTATAGTCACTATTTTTTAATGAGGCTATAGTGGCAAGTTTAACCAGAAATCAATATTACAGTAATCAAGATTTACGGAATTTATTTTCAAGGCTGGGAATAAAAGCGGAAGAAGTAATAAGCCAGGAGTTTGATGATGTACTTAAGTTAGTTGAGCGGCGCTTTAGAAGAGCTTCATTAAAATGTCACCCTGATAAAGTAGTAGGAGAGAAAGAGAAAAAAATAGCTGAAGAAAAGTTTAAAAAACTTAGTGCAGATAAAGATAAGCTAGAGAAATATCTTAACGACTTAAAAGCAGCTGGCATATCTATAACATTACAGCGAGAAGTGCAGGAAAAACAAAGGAGAATCAATGAGATTCTATTGCGTAGAGAGAAAGCTGTGAATAGAGCATGTTTATTTTTTATATTAGCAAATGTGGTACTTGGTCCGTCGCCTCAAGTCAAATATTGCTTATCACAACTTGCTAACAGTGGCAAAGTGCAAAATATTGCTTATAAATTTTATGCATTCAGCATTGGAGTTTGGCCATGGTTATTTATTATATCCTTTTGTAGTATTATCTATGCAGCAAGTAAACAAAGAGGCTCACAAGAAGGAAATCTAGATAGGTTAAATAGAAGATACAATCTACTTATTGCTGCTGATAATTATGTAATATGTATATCAGCAGCGTTTGCTGTATGCAGTTTAATGTCGGAAGTTGCACAAAATGGCTGGCCTGTTCAATATGGAACGATGCTAATAGCTAATTTAGCATTAGATTTATTACTTATTGCTTTACTTAGGACTTTTGTGAAAGCTTTTGAACTATATGGTGAATACTGTACCCAGTGTTTATATGAAGAAGATGCGGAATTTAGTTATAAAGAAAAATTTGCATGGTATGACTACAAATTAGTACTTATGCCGCTCGTTCTTCCTATTGTTAAAATGTATTTTGAAGATTTAGTTCAAGAAAAACCACAACAGCATACTACTGATCCTAAAGTTACACCTTTAAATATAGGCGTAGGAACAAGAGCATAAAAAGGTCTTTGCTTCAACTATAGTTTTTGCTACACTTTGAGTAAATTTGAAGATATTAATGAGTGAAGAAGTAAAACAAATCCTAAGTTACTACGAAAGTGAAAACCCTGGAGTAAAAGCGAATCTTACTCGCATTCTTATGCATGGGAAACTTGGTGGAACTGGCAAGTTAGTAATTCTCCCTGTAGACCAGGGATTTGAGCACGGACCAATAAAAAGTTTTGAAGTTAACCCTGATGCTTACGATCCACATTATCATTTTCAGCTTGCAGTTGATTCAGGAGTAAGTGCATACGCTGCTCCGCTTGGTATGATCGAAGCTGGTGCTTCAACTTATGCTGGAATGCTACCACTTATTTTGAAGCTTAATAGCGCTAACTCTTTGCACTCAAAAAGCTTAACTTCAGATCAAGCAATAACTGCCTCTGTAAAAGATGCGCTGCGTTTGGGCTGCATGGCTGTTGGGTTTACTATATATCCTGGTTCTGCTAAGTGTTTTGATATGATGGAAGAAGCTCGCAAAATTATAGCTGAGGCTAAATCTTGTGGCCTTGTTGTAGTGCTATGGTCTTATCCACGTGGTGAAGGGGTTTCCAAAGAAGGTGAAACAGCAGTTGATGTGATTGCCTATGCTGCGCATATAGCGGCTTTGCTCGGTGCCAACATAATAAAAGTAAAACTTCCAACCAATCATCTGGAAAGAGAAAAAATAGAAAATATTGAATCATTATCTAAAAGAATTGAATATATTAAAAAGTCTTGCTTTGCAGGAAAAAGAATAGTAGTTTTCTCTGGTGGTGAGTCAAAGTCAGTGGATGATATATACAATGAGGCAAAAGAAATTAAGCAAGGTGGTGGTAATGGTTCAATTATCGGGCGCAACACTTTTCAAAGAAAAAAAGAGGATGCTTTATCTATGCTAAAAGATATAATTAATATCTACGCATAAAAAACGGCTGGGTGGCAGAATGGCTTATGCGGAGGACTGCAAATCCTTTTATACCGGTTCAATTCCGGTCCCGGCCTCTTACTCCAATTAGATCGTTTTTTCTTCTCAAATTTTAACA
The DNA here is from genome assembly GCF_964188425.1 of Wolbachia endosymbiont (group B) of Scrobipalpa ocellatella. Classification (NCBI taxonomy): domain Bacteria; kingdom Pseudomonadati; phylum Pseudomonadota; class Alphaproteobacteria; order Rickettsiales; family Anaplasmataceae; genus Wolbachia; species Wolbachia endosymbiont (group B) of Scrobipalpa ocellatella. The sequence goes on along the minus strand of NZ_OZ077190.1, from coordinate 1,192,791 downwards.
AGAAGTGTGGCTTTTAATGAAATATTTAAAAAAATAAGATACTATATTCAAAATATAAGCAGTAAAATGCCAAAGAGATTAACAGAAGTTTTATTATTGATTGGTTTGCCCTTCTTGCTTACCAGTTGCACTTTTCACTATTTATTAAAGAGCTCGTATACTCATCTTGCACCAGAAAAGTACCCTTCATCCAACAAACAGCCGGTTTACGTCGGTACAGCTTACAGTGCACAGACTATATATAATGCGTTATTTAATGACTTTCTGTTAATAGGTAAGTCATCATTCACAGCCAAACATGGGCGTGCTAGTCAATATGTTAACTATGGAAGAGAAGTTGGAGCAGATGTGATAATCGTATCATTTCAAAATATGCAAAAGGATAAAGAGCATTTTAGCATCACAGAAAAACTATTATGGGACACAAGCTTAACAACATTTCATACAAGGACCATTATAAACTTTGATCAGGACGTACTCTTTCTAAAAAAGGTAGGTGATGCAAAAGCTCCATGGGAATATGTCAAAGGAGAGTTCAAGCTTCACGAAAAAGACGATACTGATCCATATCTAGGGAATTGGGTAGGGTATAGAATATGCGAGATTGCAATATCTTCTTCAGAAGATGAATACTTAGGATTTGTAAATGAAGATAATTGTAAAGAAAAATCTGGAATAAATAAGATGCTTGCTTGGAAAAATGGGGATGTAAGGTTGCGGATTAATAAACAATCAAAACAGGGATTTTATTTAAATCGAAATAAGATTCCTATACTAATAAAATCTCAAATTAACAAATTTGGCTACCTCGAATTAGTAGATGAAAATACTGATCAAGTTCTGGTTTCCCTTCAGAAAAATTAGTTTTTACTACCCATAGAAACTATATACTTACTATTTTGATAAACCTCAAGCTTTCTAAGTTATTCTTGTTGCATGGTAAAAAATAAACTAAAAATAAGCAAAGTGTTTTACAAAATGATATTACGTAATTTATTGTTTTTACTGCCGCCTGAAATCGCTCACTCCTTGGTAATAACGGCGTTAAAAAAGATGCCCTGTAGGAAACCTATAGAACTACCTAAGTCTTTAAATGTAAACTTTTTTGGTGATAAAATTAGGAGTCCTGTAGGTCTTGCTGCAGGTTTTGATAAAAATGCGGAAGTTGTAAAGCCGATGCTCTCATTTGGTTTTGGATTTATTGAGGCTGGTACTGTAACTAAACATCCCCAATATGGAAACAAAAAACCGAGAATTTTTCGATTAATTAAAGATGAAGGAATAATTAATAGATTGGGATTTAATAATAAAGGAGTAGACTATTTTCTTAAACAGATAAGTGAAACTAAACTTGGTAATTGTATTTTTGGTATAAATATAGGAAGAAACAGTACATCAAAGGACCAAATCAGCGATTATGTTGACTTAATAAAGATAGTATATGGAAAGAGCAATTATATAGTACTGAACATCTCATCCCCAAACACACCTAACTTGCGCGATTTGCACAATAAACAAGAATTATCCAAATTGTTGAAATCTATCACTCTAACCCGGAAATCAATCGATAGCTCTGAATCCATACCGATAATATTAAAAATTTCTCCAGATATAGATCAGCAAACAAAAGAAAATATCGCTGAGCTTACACTAGAATATAAAATTGACGGCTTAATAGTAAGCAACACTACGATAAGTCGAGATTCTTACTATAATGAGAGTGGTGGGTTGAGCGGCAGGCCATTATTTCAACTTTCAACCGAGTTATTGAGTGACATGTACAAGCTTACTAAAAGCAGAATTCTATTGATAGGATGCGGAGGAATTTCAAGTGGTGTTGATGCATATGAAAAAATAAAGGCAGGAGCCTCTTTAGTACAACTGTACACTGCTCTTGTATACCAGGGGCATCAAGTTGTGAACAAAATCAATCTGGAGCTTGCAGAATTGGTAAAAAGAGATGGATTTAGTAACATTACTGAAGCAGTGGGTTGTATACATTAATTTTGGAAGTTATTGATATTGTTTTAGTAAAGTAGAGCTAACTTTTTAGTGTAGAGGTATGATAGAGAGTGCTTTTCTATTGAATGATTAATATGAGAGTTTTGAACGATACAATATCTAAAGTTATTAATTACAAATTTACAGATTATGCAATATTAGAAGAGGCATTAACTCACCCAAGCGTAAATAAGAGAAATAGCGAAGACCAGGTTGTAAGCTACGAAAGGCTAGAGTTTTTGGGCGATAGTGTTTTGAATATGGTTGTGTCTGTTATGCTGTTTAAAATGTTTCCTGAAGAAAAAGAAGGAGCATTGGCAAAAAGAAAAACGGATTTAGTTTGTGGCAGTACCATTGCTAATGTTGCTAAAGAAATAGAGTTAGGTAACTTTATTATCATGAATAATAGTGAACGTTGTAACGGAGGAAAATGTAACTTAAAAAATTTAGAAAATTCGCTTGAAGCACTAATAGGTGCAATTTATATTGACGGCGGACTTGAGAGTGTTGAGAAATTTATTATCCGACATTGGGAAAAGCTAGCTAAGGACATCCTCGATCCTCCTCAAGATCCTAAAACTTCACTGCAAGAATGGACTCAGAGAAATAAATTACCTTTACCGAAGTATGAGCTTGTAAAACAAACTGGACCAGCACACAATCCTGAATTTACTATATCAGTTTGCATAGAGAGTTATGACAAAGTTTCTGCATGCGCTCCTAGTAAGAAAATTGCTGAACAAAAAGCTGCTGAGTTGATCCTAGAAAAAATTAAAAAAACGACTTAGTTTAATCAAAATAGCTGTTAGCATAAATTTAAAGTAAGCTAAGCTCTTTAGTTCAGCTTACATATTTTTTTATCTCAGCCAGAATCTTATCAGATTGACTTTCATCTGAATTTAAATCAGCTACAAAGTGTGTGACATATTTTCCTTCAGGGCTAATAAGGTATATCATTGAAGAATGGTTAATTTCCTCTTCTCCATCTACTTTACTTGCATATACTTTATACTTTGCAACTACTTCATCTATTTTTTGTCTTTCACCAGTGAGCATTTGTATTCTATGGTCAAATTGCTGCTGAAATTCTTTAAGCCTTTCTGTATTATCGCGCTCAGGATCAACTGTGATAAAAAATGTTTGTAGCTTGTTGTCAGTTTTCTCGTCTAACTTTGCAAGTGTTTCTGAAATTATTCCAAGGTTCATAGGGCAAATTCTTTTACATGAGGAAAATCCAAAAAAAATCATCATATACTTATCTTTGAAATCACTACTGCGTACTATTTGCCCGTTTTGGTTAATCAAAGAAAAATCCCCACCTATTTTAATTTCTGTATTTTGTGAAACAAATATGCCTTGCTTAGTAAAATAACAATAACCTAAGAAGATAGCTGCTACTGTTATTAGCAAACTAGACAATAACCTTATAAACTTTATCATTAAAGCGTTTCCAATAAAGTTAAATCATATATTGATTAGTTGATTGATTCAATATATTCCTTCCAAAGTGGGTTGTTAATTTTATCTAACAATTTCTTATGCTCATCAATTTCTTTAATACTTGGTGAATGTTCTCTGCGAGCTAAATTACGCACTTTATGTTGAATAAACGTAGAGTTATTGTCCTGAGCACATTCATTATTAAATAAAAAGGTTTGCAATCCTCCTGTAAGCTCAACATAGACCTTTGCAAGCAATTGAGCATCAACTAATGCTCCGTGTAACTCTCTACCTTCTAGCGATATATCAAAACGCTTGCATAATGCATTTAAAGAAGCAGGTGATCCTACAAACTTTTTTCTTGCAAGTGGTAATGTATCTAGTACTCTATCTGAGGAAATTAACCCAGCATTTAACTTGCCTAACTCCATATTAAGGAACTTAACATCGAATTCAGCATTATGAATCACCAAAATGTCATTGGATATGAAGTCAAGAAATTCAAGTGCAACATCTGAGAATAGTGGTTTATCTTCCAAAAATTCCTCACTAATACCATGAATCTTAAATGAGTGGTAAGGTATATCTCTTTCTGGATTGAGATATCGATGAAATGTTTTACCTGTTGGAATACGATTAATTAGTTCTACACATCCTATCTCAATAATTCGATGGCCAGATTTAGTATCAAGACCTGTAGTTTCAGTATCAAGTACTATTTCTCGTAGCCTACTTTTCATCAGTTGTCATTTGTTGTTAAATTTTTATCAGTACTTGCCTTCTTATAGTTAATAGAAACAAGTAACCAAGTTAGATCTGATGAATTAATATTTTTTTTGAATTGCCATACATCTTCAACTTTGTTAATAGTAGACATGCTACCTGATGTGATGTTTCCTTCGTTATTCTTAACGAAGTTAATTTGCTCTGAAAGGAAATATACTGCAATAAATATTACGTTTTTTACTAACTTTATTTCTAAGATCTTTTGTGAAACGATAGAAACAATTATGGACTCATGTGTCTCTTTACGATGTTTAATCTTATCCACAAAACTGTTATATAAGTCTTTGTCCAGAAGGGATTTTAATTGAGGTAAATTTCCTTGGTTAAAATATTTTATTATTAATTCAAAAGCTATGCTTGAACCTTCTATAAAATTGGAAATAGAAAACTCTTTGTTTTTTTGTAATATTTGTTCATAAGTAGTTTCTATTGAACTTTTGTCGTTGCTATAAATATAATCTTCGATATTTTCTACCACATCTTCTTTACTTTGACTTACATCCAATACACCTGTTAGCTTTTTTAGGTTGAGACTGGCTGATCTTCCTAAAGAATTATATAAGCGTGAAAAAATAAACGCCGCTAGTAAAGCATATATTACAAGCTCTATCATGGTAACTTAACTCCTTGATATATAAAGTATCTAAATATTATTAATTATTGATAAAAATATGTTTTTCATATTAACCTATAGTTAGGTTTACTATTCATTTGTAAATGAATATATTATATAAGAAAGTATTAAACATCTCAACTTAATTAAAGGAGACGTAAGAAATGTCACAACACAAAATGAAAATTCATGGTCAGTATGTCAAAGATTTTTCGTTTGAGAATCCAAATTCGCCATTCCTTCCTTCTAGTAAAGCTCCTGATATTAATGTAATGGTTAATATTAATTCAGCAAAATTAGAAGGAACAGAAAATAAAAAAGGAATAAGTGAAGAAAAGCCTTTTCATGAAATTACTTTGCATATAGAAGCCAAAGCAACGGTAAAAGATGAAGATGTAAAAGATGATATAGCTTTCATTTGCGAGGTAAAGTATTGCGGTATTTTTTCAATAGAAAATTTTACAGAGCTAAGTGAGGAAGAGGTGAGACAAGCTTTATTTATTGGTGGACCTACTTTTCTTTTCCCTTTTGCAAGAGAAATAATTGCAAGAACTACAAGTAGTGGTGGGTTTCCTCCACTTATGCTAGATCCTATAGATTTTGAAACTATGTATCAGCAGCAAAGTCAACAACAAAAAAGTAGCGCTAGTAATTCCAATTTTAACTAATACAGGATGAACAATTCTTTAAATGCAAAGACGACTTTAAATATTGATGGAAGGTTATATAACTACTTTAACCTAAGTAACGCTGGTAAATTTTTAGGAGTAAATTTAACAAAATTGCCTTGTTCACTCAAGGTATTGCTTGAAAATTTATTGCGCAACGAAGATGGAGTAAGCGTTAAATTAGATGACATAAAGATATTAGCAAATTGCGTCAAGAAACACATTAATCACGAAATTAGCTACAAGCCAGCAAGGGTTTTGATGCAGGATTTCACAGGAGTTCCTGCTGTCGTTGACTTAGCTTCAATGCGTAATTATGTGAAGAAAAACGGAGGTAACCCCAGCAAAATAAATCCATCTGTACCTGTTGATCTTGTGATCGATCACTCTGTTCAAGTAGATAGTTACGGAAGCACTTCTGCATTTGGTAAAAACGTTGCACTGGAAGTAAAAAGAAATTTGGAGAGGTATCAATTCTTAAAATGGGGAGAGTCATCCTTCACAAATTTTAGAGTAGTGCCACCAGGTACTGGAATTTGCCACCAAGTGAATCTTGAATATTTAGCGCAAGTTGTATGTAACGATAGCGGAGTTCTATATCCAGATACCTTAGTCGGTACAGATAGTCACACTACTATGGTAAATGGTTTATCGGTTCTTGGTTGGGGTGTTGGTGGAATAGAAGCTGAGTCTGTGATGCTTGGTCAACCAATTAGTATGGTAATTCCAGAAGTAGTAGGATTTAAATTAATAGGAAGACTTTCAGAGGGAGTAACAGCAACTGATCTAGTGCTAACGATTACTAATATCCTGAGAACAAAAGGCGTTGTTGGCAGATTTGTGGAATTTTATGGTGATGGCTTAGATTGTTTATCTTTGGCAGATAGAGCAACCATAGCTAATATGGCTCCAGAGTATGGTGCAACTTGTGGATTCTTTCCAATTGATCAGAAGACACTAGATTATTTAAACTTAACCGGAAGGCCAAAAGAGTTGGTTAAATTAGCTGAAGTCTATGCAAAAGAACAAGGGCTGTGGCGTAGTAATGAAGAATTGGCGTTCTTTGACACACTGAAGCTTGATTTATCAAGCGTAAAGCCAGTGATGGCTGGTCCTAAAAGACCACAGGATAAGATTTTCCTTTCAGAAGTAGCGGAATCTTTTTCTACATCTTTTCCTATTAATGAGACAAACAGACCTCCGTTGGAACCTATCTATGGCGATCAGCTCCAGAGTGGCAGCGTAGTGATTGCAGCAATAACAAGCTGCACTAACACCTCAAATCCAAGTGTGATGATTGCTGCAGGTCTTGTAGCTCGTAATGCAATTAAACTTGGATTAAAATCAAAGCCTTGGGTTAAAACTTCTCTTGCTCCAGGGTCACAAGTTGTGACAGAATATTTAGAAAAGTCTGGATTGCAGGTAGATCTAAATGCTTTGGGTTTTAATCTAGTTGGATATGGCTGCACAACTTGCATTGGAAATTCTGGTCCACTTAATAAGGATATAGAGGATGATATAAAAAACAAAAACTTAACTGTTGCTGCAGTTTTGTCTGGCAATCGTAACTTTGAAGGAAGAATTCATCCGTTAGTCAAAGCTAATTACTTGGCATCTCCGCCACTTATTGTTGCATATGCACTTGCAGGCACTGTGCAAATTGATTTGACAAAAGATTCAATATGCAAAGATAAGAATGGAAATGATGTCTATCTCAAAGATATATGGCCAACAAATAATGAAGTTGAGAGCTGTGTTAAAAGTGTTGTGACGCGTGAAATGTTCATACAAAAGTATAAGGATGTTTTTTCTGGTGATGAGCATTGGCAAAAGATAAAGTGTGAGAAAGGTGAAATCTATGATTGGGACACGAAAAGCACTTATATACAAAACCCTCCCTATTTTGATAATTTATCGACTAAGAACAATGGAAGCAACATAGTTGATATAAAGAATGCGCAAATACTAGCGATGTTTGGCGATAGCGTCACTACCGACCACATTTCCCCTGCTGGAAATATTGCCTCAAATAGTCCTGCAGGCATATATTTAAAAGGTCTTGGAGTTGAACCGCAAGATTTCAATTCATATGGATCTCGCCGCGGTAACCACAACGTAATGATGCGTGGAACCTTTGCTAATATCAGAATAAGAAATAAAATGGTGAGCGCTGAGGGTGGCTATACAAAACATATTCCTTCTCAAGAAACTATGTCAATTTTTGATGCAGCAATGCAATATAAAAGAGAAGCTGTTCCATTAGTTGTCATTGCAGGAAAAGAATATGGTACAGGTTCAAGTAGGGATTGGGCAGCAAAGGGTACTGCATTACTGGGAATTAAAGCTGTGATTGCAGAAAGTTTTGAACGCATACATAGGTCCAACTTGGTCGGCATGGGTGTTCTTCCACTTATATTCCAAAATGGAATAACCAGAAAGATATTTGATGGTAGTGAGATAATAAGCATAAAAGGTGAAATAGTATCAAATGGAAATCTAGAATGTATCATTAAAAGACAGGATAATTCAAAGCAATCAATACAACTCAAATGCTGTGTACAAACCGCAACTGAGATTAAATACTTAATGAGTGGTGGAGTGTTAAGCTACATACTTCTTTCGACTTAGTAAAAGTAAGTACTAGACTTCTTTTAGCTCCAGCCCTGGTCCTTTTAAATAATGATTTGTTCTATGCGAAGTTATGATATAATTTTACCTTACATATAGTAAAGGTGTTTTATAGATAATTATGATTAGCTCTATACAAGAACCTAATGAACTCAGAAAACGTTTACAAGGATTTTATCGTACTGATGAAAAAAGCTGTGTACGTTATCTTGTAGAAAAAGTAGAACTTTCGGTTGATTCGAAAAACAGAATTTACAATATTGCAAAACAAATTGTCGAAAAGATTAGAGGTAGTAAATTAGGCATTATAGATTCTTTTATACAACAGTACTCACTTTCTAATGATGAAGGAGTAGCACTAATGTGTCTTGCTGAATCATTACTTAGAATACCAGACGATTACACAATAGATGAATTGATCAAAGATAAAATTGCCAACCAAGAATGGAATAAACACTTGGGGCGTTCCTCTTCATTGTTTGTTAATGCTTCTACATGGAGTTTAATTATAGGAAGCAGTATATTAAGAAACAATGAAGAGGATTCAAAATTCTATAACATAATTTCCAGGTTATTGAAAAATTTAGGAGAGCCAATAATTCGCAAAGCGGTAAAACAAGCAATATCCATTCTTGGCAAGCATTTTATTGTTGGAGAAACTATAGAAAAAGCATTGGAAAGTGTGAAATCAGATGACTACAGTAAGTATTTATGCTCTTTTGATATGCTTGGTGAATCTGCTTGCACAGTTGAGGATGCGGAAGAGTATTTTAATTTATACATGCATGCAATAAAAGCCATAGGTGAATCTGCTGACATAAATGATTGCTTTAAATCTCAGGGGGTTTCAATCAAATTGTCTTCGCTGCACTCACGTTATGAATTTAGCCAATTTGATAATATGGCTGAAGAACTGAGAACTAAAGTACTGGAACTTTGTCATGAAGCAAAAAAGTATAATATTTCATTGTGTATAGATGCAGAAGAATCAGAAAGGCTTGAGATGTCGCTCGTGTTATTTGAACAGTTGCGTCTTGATGAGTCACTTTCTGAGTGGGAAGGGCTTGGTCTAGCTGTGCAAGCGTATCAAAAACGTGCTTTGTCTGTTCTTGATTTTGTTGAAGATGTTGCCATTCGATCAAAGCATAAGGTTATGGTGAGACTTGTGAAAGGAGCATATTGGGACTCGGAAATCAAGCGCACACAAGAATTAGGGTTAATTGGTTATCCGGTGTTTACTAGAAAAAGCCACACAGATGTATGCTACCTTGCCTGTGCGCAGAAACTTTTAAGCAAAGAGAATCACTTTTATCCATGTTTTGGAACTCATAATGCTTATACTTTTGCTACTATAATAGAGCTTGCCGATAAAAATCATCCTGGGTTTGAGTTTCAGCGCTTACATGGAATGGGTAAAAGTTTGTATGATTATGCAATTTCAGAACTTGCAACAAGCATCAATTGTCGTATATATGCACCAGTTGGTAAACATAGTGATTTATTGCCATACCTTATTAGGCGTCTTCTTGAAAATGGAGCTAATAGCTCGTTTGTCAATCAAGTAAATGATTCTGACGTTAAAATTGAAGAATTAGTCTCAGATCCATTAGAAAAAGTAAAAAGCTTAGAATATGAGCCTCATCCAAGCATTCCGTTGCCACGAGATATTTTTGGAGAGGAAAGAAAAAACTCCTTGGGAATGGATATTAGCGATTCAATTGCAGTTTCACAATTTGCAAATGATGTAAGGGAATTTAGTGAAAAGAAATGGCAGGTTGGCCCAATAATTGATGGAGAGTCGTTTCTTGACAGTGCGGAATTTACCGAAGTAGTGAATCCTGCACATTTGGAAAATGTAATTGGGGAAGTGTCAAGTGCAACAAGTGCTCATGCTTTAAATGCTCTTGAAATAGCACATAGTGCTTTTACTAAGTGGCAGAATGTTTCAGCAGAAGAGCGCGCTAAATGCCTTGAAAAAGCTGCAGATTTGCTTGAGGAAAGGATGAAAGAGTTAATTTATATTCTGATTGTAGAAGCAGGAAAAATTTTATCCGATGCAATAGCAGAAGTAAGAGAGGCAATCGACTTTTTGCGCTATTATGCAATGATAGCAAAAAATGAACTGAATGACTGGAAAAAATTGCCAGGTCCAACAGGTGAAGATAACTTCATCTTTTTTGAAGGCAGAGGAGTTTTCTTATGCATATCACCGTGGAATTTTCCACTCGCGATCTTCATTGGACAGGTTTCAGCTGCACTTGCAGCAGGTAATGCAGTGCTGGCAAAACCGGCAGAGCAAACGCCGATTATTGCCTGTGAAGCCGTTAAGATACTACACGAAGCTGGAATACCAAAAAATGTGCTACACCTTATTCCAGGGGATGGTTGGTATTTAGGTAAAACATTAGTGCCAGATAATAGAATTTCCGGTGTAGCTTTTACTGGTTCAACACAAACTGCTCAAATAATTAATCGAATGCTTGCTAGTAGAGATGGTCCTATTGTGCCACTTATCGCTGAGACTGGTGGATTAAATGCTATGATTGTTGATAGTTCTGCTCTTTTAGAGCAGGTAACTAAGGATGTTTTAATTTCTGCATTTCGCAGTGGCGGTCAACGTTGTTCTGCTCTCAGAGTGCTATTTATTCAAGAAGATATAGCAGAAAAACAAATAAAAATGATATGCAATGCAGCTCAAGAACTAAAGATAGGTGACCCAATACAACTGAGCACAGATATTGGTCCAATAATTGACAAAGCATCTATTGATATGCTCACTAAACATACGGAAAAGATATCAAGGGATGAAGATTCAAACCTTTTGTCCAAGGTACCCATGGATACAAATTCTTATAATGGTTATTTCTTTCCTCCGTACATTTATGAGATACAAAAAATTTCGCAATTAAAGCAAGAAGTGTTTGGGCCTATTTTACATATCATACGTTTTAATAAGTCGCAGTTAAATGAAGTTATAAGTGATATAAACAATACAGGATATGGACTTACGTTTTCTTTGCAAAGCCGTGTACAAAGTCAGATCGATTTAATAAGCAAGAAAATATCAGTTGGAAATGTATACATCAATCGCAATCAAATAGGTGCAGCAGTTGGAATACAACCATTTGGCGGTAGAGGACTGTCAGGTACCGGACCAAAAGCTGGTGGTCCTAATTATCTGCAACGTTTTTCTATAGAAAAGGTTGTAAGTGTCAACACTACAGCATGTGGCGGTAACATTAAACTTGCGTGTTTGGATTGATTTGCAATTTCTAAATTGGAAGTCCGTGCAGTTGTGTATGCAGTACTAAAACCTAAAACTCATACATTGAAAGGATAGTTGTGATTCTAAGGAGGCTTCAAAGAAAGTCTTGTCTTTAATAAAAGAAAAAGGTTGCTATAATTCTGATAAAAGCACTATAAACAAAATGAATGTAAAAAATATCTTATTAGCGTTTTTAGTACAATTTATATTCGATTTGTCATTATTTGCAGCTGATCCTATTTTGCTTAATTGTATTGAAACTCCAGGGATTTATGATCTTGAAACAAGGCCAAAAAGCTTTAACTCTTCAAATAATTTAAGAAGAAAACCTGGCTCTCCAAATAATGCATCAGGAGAATTAATAAATGTAGTGGGTAGAGTTACTGATGTAAATTGCTTACCGATACAAAATGCTGTGGTTTCTATATGGCACGCAGACTCACTTGGCATGAGCTATTATGATGAAAATGTGGAGCTTGATCCAAATTTTGCTGGATCAGGAAGATTTGTAGTAAATAACCTTGGCTATTATAATTTTATTACAATAGTACCAGGTAAAATTGGTGATAGGGCTCCACACATCAACTTTTTGGTCCAACATCCAGATTTTCCAGAATTCACAACACAAATGTTTTTTGCTGATCATAATTGCGATAACTGTGATGATCTTCTTCTTGGTAATCTTATTGAGAGTGGACTTGCAAGCCTTCTGATAGCACCATTTACTTATAACAATCAGGCTATGAAGACCTACACATTTAATATAACCCTAGGTGGGCATAACAAATTTTCTGATAAAAGATAAAGCCCTTGCATATCAGCGGAGTTCATAGTAGTCTTAAGCGCTATTGTACTTAAAATGTATATGAAAAATATCTTACTAATGTTTTTACTATGCTTTATGTGCAGCTTACAATTATTTGCAACGGAGATGTCAACGATGAAGATAACAATTTCTAAAGCTTTACCCGATTTTGAGACGCTAGTGGTAGGTTTTTTTGAGGGTGATAAGCTCATAACTAATGTTCTACAAGATAAGCAAGCTATAGATAACATCAAGAAATTTAGTGATTTTAATGGAGGTTTTGGTGAATTTTTCTCCGTTACTTCATCAGAGGGAAAAAATATTATAGTTGCTGGTCTTGGAATGAGAGATGAATGGGATGAAAGCAAAGGATTAAATATTGGTGGTAAAATATATTGTGAGCTAAGCAGATTAAGAATCAAGCGAGCGGCAATCTCAATCGAAGGCAATGCAGCAAATGTTGCATACGGTGCATTTTTGCGCAGTTTTAAATTTGATAAGTATAAAACCAAAAAGGATGAAAAAGTTACAGAAGTAGAGGAGATCACAGTGCTAACGAAAGATGAGCAATTCAGTAGTGCTGAAAAATCATTTGAGCGTTTAAGACAAGAAGGTGAAGGCATATTTCTTGCACGTACTCTTACCATTGAACCACCTAATGTTTTATATCCAGAATCCTATGCTGATTATATAAAAACCGAGCTTACTAAGCTTGGCCTTGAAATCGAAGTGCTTGGTAAGAAGCAGATGGAAGAGAAAAAAATGGGAGCATTGCTTGGGGTAGCACAGGGAAGTAGTAAAGAGCCAAAATTAGTAGTGATCAAATGGAATGGAGCTTTCAAGGAACAAAAGCCTGTAGCTTTTGTGGGTAAAGGCATAACGTTTGATACTGGTGGAGTGTCACTCAAGCCTTCGCGTGGCATGGAGTCAATGAAATATGACATGGCGGGTTCTGCTACTGTGGTTGGGGTGATGCGTACTCTAGCTGGACGAAAAGCAAAGGTAAATGCAGTTGGTGTAGTTGCACTTGCAGAAAATGCAGTGGACGGTAATGCTCAAAGACCAAGTGATGTAGTAACTTCGATGTCTGGACAGACGATAGAAGTGTTGAACACTGATGCAGAAGGAAGGCTCATACTTGCAGATGCTTTATGGTATACACAAGATAGATTTGCACCGAAATTTATGATCGACCTTGCAACTTTAACTGGTGCTATAGTGGTTGCACTGGGAAATAATGAATATGCTGGTCTTTTTTCAAATAACGATGAATTAGCGAATCATCTGATTGATGTAGGAAATGAAGTAAATGAGAAATTATGGCGTTTTCCTATGAATGAAACTTATAACAAAATTATTGATTCGCCGATTGCTGATGTGCAAAATATAGCTCCTGCAGGTTCTGGTGGAGATAGTATAATGGCTGCACAGTTTCTACAGCGTTTTGTAAACGACACTTGTTGGGCACATTTAGACATTGCAGGCACTGCTTGGCACGAAAAAGGCACTGATATTTCTCCAAGAGGGGCAGTAGGTTTCGGTGTAAGGTTGCTAAATAAGTTGGTTGAGAAGTACTATGAGATTAATAATTAAGGATCTTTGTATTGAGTTTATAGCTTAATTTACGGCTACATGAATGTCTATTTATAAGACGTAGAAAATGATATCATCAAAGTAACTTACATTTTCTTTTTTGGGGATTCTAAAGTTACACACTTGAGCAGCATCAAGAGAAAGTATTTTGTTCAAATGATGATTGTAATGATGGACTATTAAAACTTTAAAGCTATTGGGTATTGACGGTATATACTTAAGTGTTAGAATAAAATAGGAAGTTTTTAGGAGTTTATATGGCAGCAGGCGGAAAAGCGAAAACAGCTAGTAAAAATAACCCTACTCAGCGTAAGAAAGCAGAACAAAAAATGTATAAGGATAAACCGGTAAAGCCGGTTAGATATATAGACCGTGATTCACGTATGAACTATATGTCTGCTCAATACGATAACGGCAATCTAGTTGAAGATGAGGTAAGCGGCAATCCTATAAAGTGGGAAGCTGTATAGTAGTTGTGGTTAAAGTTACTATTAATTCTAAGGAATGTGAAGTAGAGCATGGGCTCACTATAATTCAAGCTTGTGAAGTTGTGGGCGTTGAAGTTCCGCGGTTTTGTTATCATGAGCGTTTAGCAATTGCTGGTAACTGCAGAATGTGTTTGGTTGAAGTTGAGGGTGGCCCTCCAAAACCAGTAGCTTCTTGTGCAATGCCAGTTGCAGAGGGTATGGTTATTCACACGGATACTCCCAAGGTAAAAAAGGCGCGTGAAGGAGTGCTCGAATTTTTACTAATTAATCATCCACTTGATTGTCCAATTTGTGATCAAGGTGGTGAGTGCGATTTGCAAGATATAACAATGGCTTATGGGAAAGGAATAAGCAGACTTGATGAGCATAAAAGAGCTGTGCCAAAAAAACATTTTGGTCCACTGATTGGAACTGCAATGAATAGATGCATTCATTGTACTCGATGTGTTAGATTTTTGTCCGATGTTGCAGGTACAAATGAACTTGGAGGAATTGGCAGGGGAGAAAATATAGAGATTAGTACTTACATAAAAAGGCATATTAGCTCTGAATTATCTGGGAATATTATAGATCTCTGCCCGGTAGGGGCTTTAACTTCAAAGCCTTACTCCTTTACAGCGCGTCCATGGGAGCTATCACATTGTGAGACTATAGATGTGCTAGATGCTGTGGGAAGTAGCATTAGAGTTGATTATCGTGGCCTGGAAGTTATGCGAATATTACCAAGGCTGAGCGAAGAGGTAAATGAAGAATGGATATCAGATAAAACCCGTTTTGCCTATGATGGACTAAAAGTTCAGCGTCTTGATCAACCTTATGTAAAAAAAGATGGTAAATTAGCCCCAGTTGATTGGAATGAAGCACTAACTGTTGCTGCAAAGAAATTAAAGAATACAAAATCAAATAAAATAGCTGCAATTGCAGGTGATTTAGCAGATTGTGAGTCTATGCTTCTACTCAAAGAAGTGATGCAGAAGCTCGGCTCGGGGAATATAGACTGTAGGCAAGATGGAGCAAAGCTTATACCAAATAATCGTGGGTCATATGTATTCAACACCACTATTGAGGGTATAGAAAATGCAGATTTATGTCTGCTTATAAATACAAATCCAAGAATAGAAGCACCAATAATTAACGCAAGATTGAGAAAGAGATATTTACAAGGTAATTTCACTATTGCAAATATTGGTCCTAATCTTGAATATCTATATAATGTTGAAAGATTAGGTGATGGTCCAAACGTTCTAAAAGAAATAGAAGAGGGAAATCACAAATTCTGCGAGTTACTGAGTGCGGCTCAGAACCCTATGCTAATTATCGGTCAAGATGCATTAATAAGAGATGATTCTGAATCAGTTTTAGCTCTAGCTGGCAAAATTGCAGAAAAATTTAACATGATCAGAGATGACTGGAATGGCTTTAACGTACTGCATAAGGCTGCAGCAAGGGTTGGTGGACTCGATATTGGATTCGTTCCTAGCAAAGGTGGAAAAGACATTAATCAGATGCTAAAACAGGCAGAAAGTGGTGAGATAGAAGTAGTTTATCTTCTTGGCGCAGATGAAATTGATATATCAAAGTTAGAAAGTACATTTGTAATTTATCAAGGCCACCATGGTGATAGGGGAGCGCATATAGCAGATGTCATTCTACCTGGAGCTGCATACACAGAAAAATATGCAACTTATGTAAATACTGAAGGGCGAGTACAGAGAACAAATTTAGCTGTTTTTCCTCCTGGTGAAGCAAAGGAAGATTGGTTGATTATAAAAAATTTATCCCAATATTTGGGCCTTTCCTTACTATATGATAATTTATTTGATGTGAGGAAGAAATTATACACTATTGGTCCACAGTTTAGAGATGCTGACCAAGTGGTGAAAAACAAATGGGTACCAATTACCTGTGATGAAATAAAATTAAGTAATATCTCTTTCACTCTAAAAAAGTGTAATTTTTATATGACAGACTCAATAAGTCGCGCTTCAAAAATAATGGCAGATTGTACTAAGGATTTTTATGAACACTCTACTTAATATTTTATTTATTCTAACACCATTATTACTAATAACTCTGGTATATTTTCAACGAAAATTAAACTCTATATTTTTGTGTAAAGAACAAAATACATTAGAAAAACAGTTCGTTTATAAGCTAGTTGATTTTATCAATGATATTATTGCACTATTTACGGAAGGATATGTATGGATGGCAATAACATTTATTATAGTTACCGAGGGAAGAGGGAATTATTTGCCTCTCACAATGATCTTAATTATGATGTCACTAGTGTCATTCATATGCATATCATTTTACTATTCTATTAAGCTAAATGCTGTACAGAAAAGTGTTGTCCTATTGATTTCAATAGGGACATTGTCTTGTGTGTCTAGAGCATTTGCTGTATTTTTTATTGCCACAATTATGAACTATTTTTTTGATTTAGGGTTGCATGTACTTGATATTTGATATTCTTTTTCTTCTTATTCCACTTTTGCTTTCAGTAGCATATTTAGTGTACTTTGAGCGTAAAGTTATTGGTGCAATTCAACTAAGGCATGGTCCAAGTGTAGTAGGGCCATTTGGGCTACTACAGCCATTTGCAGATGCTATCAAATTGATAATTAAAGAGCCGATAATACCATTTAGAGCAAACACCATACTGTTTATTATGGCTCCAATGCTCACCTTTATTTTAGCATTAATTTCCTGGGCAGTTATACCATTTGGAGCTGAAATAATTACAGAAAATGGACAGCAGGTAATAATCCCTAAGGTAATAGCAAATATTAATGTTGGAGTGCTTTATGTGCTAGCTATATCCTCTTTGGGAATATATGGCATTATTATTGCAGGCTGGTCTAGTAATTCTAATTATGCATTTCTTGGCGCTATAAGGTCAGCTGCTCAAATGATTTCATATGAAGTTTCAATAGGTCTAATAGTTGCTACAGTTGTTATTACAACTGGTACGTTGAATCTTGCAGAGATGGTGGTAGCGAAACATAATATGCCATTTTGGATTGATTTGCTGATGATGCCTATAGGAATAATATTTTTTATTTCTTTGCTTGCAGAAACTAACCGTCACCCATTTGACTTACCAGAAGCTGAAGCAGAGCTTGTCTCTGGGTATAACGTCGAATATTCATCAATGCCTTTTGCTCTCTTTTTTCTAGGAGAGTATGCAAATATGATTTTAGCAAGCGCTATGATGACAATATTCTTTCTAGGAGGGTGGTATCCTCCATTAGAGCTTAGTTTGCTGTATAAAATTCCTAGTTTAATCTGGTTTGTTTTGAAGATAGTTGTACTTTTGTTTATATTTGTTTGGATTAGAGCTACAATACCTCGTTATCGTTATGATCAATTAATGCGTCTTGGTTGGAAAGTATTTTTGCCAATATCGGTACTTTGGGTAATACTCATTTCAGGAGTGTTGCTTTTTACTGGGAATTTGCCTGGATCCAATGTTTAATTTCCCAAATACAAGGTTAAGGCGTAGGCGCTCAGGCAAGTGGATTCGCAATTTAACAAGTGAAAGCACTTTATCAGTAAATGATTTGATTTTTCCCTTATTTGTTCATGACGGAGAAGAAACAATTGAGCCAATTTCTGGCTTACCTGATATCAAATGTTATTCAATAGATGGATTAATTTCTATAATTCAGAAAGCTAAGGACTCGGGGATTAATGCTGTTGCAATTTTTCCTGTAGTTGATAGTAAACTAAAATCTGAAAACGCCGAGGAAGCGTACAATCCTGACAATTTAATCTGTAAAGCAATTTGTGCTGTAAAATCAAATGTACCGGATATTGGCATTATTGCAGACATTGCACTAGATCCATACACTACTCACGGTCATGATGGCATTTTAAAAGACGGCAAGATGGATGTGGAAAATGATGAAACTGTGTCAATATTGTGTAAGCAAGCGCTTGTTTTAGCAAAAGCAGGATGCGATATAGTTGCTCCTTCTGATATGATGGATGGCAGGATAGGAAAAATAAGAAAAACATTGGATGATAATAACTTTCAGAATGTGTCAATATTGTCCTATGCAGTAAAGTACTGTTCTAGCTTCTATGCGCCATTCAGGCAAGTTGTCGGTTCGTGCGCATCATCAAATTTCATCGACAAAAGTGGTTATCAAATGGATTATCGAAATGCACGCGAAGCAATCTGCGAAATTGAAATGGATATAAATGAAGGTGCAGATTTTATTATGATAAAGCCGGGTATGCCATACTTAGATATAATAAAAACAGCAAGTGACAAGTTCAATTTTCCGATTTTTGCTTACCAAGTAAGCGGTGAATACGCAATGATAAAAGCTGCAGCAAATAATGGCTGGTTGGATTATAACAGAGTGATTTATGAGTCCTTAATTGGTTTTAAACGTGCAGGTGCAAGTGCAATATTTACCTATGCTGCACTTGATGTTGCAAAAAATTTGGTATCTACTTAGCAGTGTGGAACATCTAAGTAGGTAGCTGGCCGAAGTGACTTGACAAACCTTCCCACTTTCCTTACCATATCAATAAGAGTATTTATCCTTGTTTTTAATCTCTGCAGATTTAACAACAAAAATTCAGTAAAAAACTCAGGTATATATTGGCAGATTACATAAAATTATAGCGGCTTTTTTTATTTTTTCTACATTCAGCCAAAACGCGCTTATTTTAAGCGTTAGCACATTATTACAATGCCAATTTAAATTATTATAGGGTCAAAACTCGTTACACGGGGATTTTTTGCCTTTTTTTTATTTGGTAAATTTTTTAATATTTATAGCTAAAATTTCAGGATATCATTCCACTGCTTGACACTGGAATCTAGAAAAAAAGAACCAGTGTCTGGGCACTGGAATGACACCACAGAGGGCTACTTGAATGACAGGAAAAGGAGCACTGGGATAGAGGCACTAATATGAAGAAAGAAGGGATAACGGTTATTGGTAAATTTAGATCGTTTTTAACTATTTGCCTTTTTTCTATGCAAGAAGTGTATTGATAAGTCCATTACAATTCAGTATTGTGAAAAATATAAGTCAAGTGTTAGTTAGGACATGGGGATTTTTTTTCAATTTTTGGGTAAGGTGCTAGGCAAGGTTTTTCCTGCCAAAATAGTAAGCTCTTTTTTAGGAGTAGGATATTTACCGGGTTGGCAGCATTATTGGTCTTCTTTTCTAATATTATTTATTACCGACATTATATTAATGCTTACATACGGAGGTGATTTTATACTATATAAAATGCCGAATTCAGGCATAGTTGTAGCTGCTATTTTTACCAAGCTAGCAATAGTTATGTTAGTGCTGCAATTAGTTGGCATATCTATTTTTCATACTCAAGATCCTTCAGCCAGCAGTGATGAGAATATAGTAATACAAATAGCATCAGGACAGGTGATGACTGTTGCGTTTTCGATGCCGGCAATAATGTCAATTTATTATATTGTAAGTAAATTCTATTTAAGTATATGCAAGGCAATACTTCAATGTCCATTTTGGTTTAATGATCTTATGCATTTGTTCTTTTTCTTTATAATACCTTATTTATTTTTTAATATTGTAGAAGTAATAAAACCATGGCCGATAAGTACGATACAGCTTAGTTATAACAATGCAATATCAATCACATTTGAAGGGATTTTTCATGTGTTTTATGCAGTGATTTTATTGTACTTGACTGCATTTATATTCTGCGATCTGACTATGCATGATGCGATTGTTTTAAACAAAAGCATATTTGAGTATGTAAAAGAAAGTTCAATAGCCTTGAGTGACTATTTTCATGGCACTATTAAAAAAATAAGTATAGAATAGTACTTATTTGCTTATGTATTCAGTTTAAAAGATATACAGTTTGCGTGAATCTACAGGATATAATAAAGGGATTACAAGATTTTTGGGCAGATGAAGGGTGTACTATACTTCATCCATATACGTCTGAAGTTGGAGCTGGAACACTACATCCCGCAACAATCATGTCAGCGATTGACGAAAAATCAACAAAAATTGTGTATCTACAACCAGTAATCAGACCTGCAGACGGACGCTATGGCGACAACCCTAATCGTTTATATCAGCATCATCAATACCAAGTTATAATAAAACCATCTGGCAGCAATTTGCAAGATATTTACTTAAATAGCTTAAAAGCTCTTGGTGTATCGACAAAAGAATATGATATTAAGTTTATTGAAGATGATTGGGAAAACCCAAGTGTTGGCGCATCCGGTCTTGGTTGGGAGGTTACATGCAACGGAATGGAAGTAACACAACTTACTTATATACAGCAAGTGGGAGGTATTGACTGCAGAATAATTCCTGGTGAAGTAGCATATGGGTTAGAGCGTTTAGCAATGTGCATACAGGGTGTAGATAATGTTTACGACATAATGTGGAACGATAATGGTGTAACTTATGGAGATATTTTTAAACAAAGAGAGCGAGAGTTTTCTTACCTGGCACTTGATTATTATGATACTAAAGTAGTACAACAGCAGTTTGAGGATACAGAAAAACTGTGTAAATTCCTTGTTGAAAAAGAATTGCCGATAGCAGCTTATGACCAATGTATTAAAACGAGCCATCTACTTAATCTACTTGATGCAAGAGGTGTGCTTGGTGTGAATGAACGTACAGCCTATATTGGTAGAGTGAGAGAGTTAACAAAAAAATGCTGTGAATTATATAGAGCAAAGTAGAATATGTTGTCACAATTATTGTTTGAATGTCTTTCAGAAGAAATTCCATCAAGAATGCAGAATTCATCTGCAGCTCAGGTTAAGAGCTATATCACTAATGCTTTTAGTAAAAATAATGTGAAATTTGCATCTATAGAAGTTTATGTGACTGCACGTCGCATTGCTCTTTTTATTGATGGCATAAGTGCTTTAGAGCTAAAAGATTCTAACAATGAAATTAAAGGACCAAGAGTTAATGCACCGAAAAGTGCTATCGAAGGTTTTTTGAGAAAAAATCGGAAAGGTGAAGAAGATTTACTCATTCGCAAAGTAAATGATGAAGATTTTTACTTCATTAAGAGAGAAAGCTGCTTATTTAACATCAACGGGTTTCTCAAAAATCAACTGGAGGAAATGCTAAAAAACTTTTCTTGGCCAAAGAGTATGAGATGGAGTGAAAGAAAAGAGAGATGGGTTAGGCCAATTAAAAATATTCTATGTATTTTAAATGACGAAATAATACCTATATCTTTTGCAGGGGTTACAGCATGCAACGTGACGTATGGTCATAGGTTTCTTTCAGGTGATGCAGTACTTACTGTTAAAACGCCCAAAGACTATTTTGAATTGTTAGAAAAAAATAATGTCATTCTCCAGTTGGACAAAAGAAAGCAATTTATACTAGATCAGATTAATAAGTTTACAAAAGAGGAGAACTTACAACTTGAAAAAAATGATTATTTACTTAATGAATTGGCAGGGCTTATAGAGTGGCCAATAGTATTATTTGGTAAAGTAAAATCATCAGAATTACCGAAGAAAGTAATACTTAGTATAATTAATACGCAGCAAAAGTATCTTGCTTTAAGTGATGGACAGAAAATATCACATTTTGTTACTGTTGTAAATGTTAACAACAATGAAGTTGTCAAAGGCCATGAAAGAATATTAGAAGCACGTCTTGCTGATGCCCAGTTTTTGATATCTCAAGACAAGAAGGAAAACCTAGATTACTATGTCAAAAAATTGAGCTCTATTTCATTTCATGCTTCGCTCGGTAGCGTAGAAGAAAAAGTGAAGCGTATTATCGCTCTTTCAAAGTATATAGCGATATTTATTCCACATGCTTCATTAATTAAAGTTGAACGTGCTGCATATTTAGCAAAGGCAGATCTTGCAACGTTGATAGTGAAAGAATTTCCGGGATTGCAAGGAGTAATGAGTGGATACTACGCTTCTTATTTTCAAGAGGATAAAGAAGTAGTGGAAGCTATAACTGAGCACTATAAGCCAATTGGATCGGACCAAGAATGCCCTAGATCTCCTACTGCGATTGCTGTAGCTATTGCAGACAAAATGGATAGTTTGGTTGGCTTAATTGCAGCAGGTGAGAAAATCTCTGGTTCGTATGATCAGTTTGGTTTGCGTAGAATGACAATTGGTATAATTAGAACAATACTTGAAAATAATTTGCATATTCCAATTAGATTGCTGATAGATAAGTCAGTATCTTTATGTTCAAGGCTTCTATTGAATAAAAATATAACTCCAGTTGATAAGCCAAGTGAAAAACAAATTTTAGAACTAGTATTTAAATTCTGCTTAGAAAGGTTCAAGATTATTTTAAAAAATAGAAATATAAGGCAAGATGTTGTAGATTCAATACTATATAAAGTCGATATTAATGATCTGCTGAAAGCGGAAAAGCAAACTGTGATATTGGATCGTTATCTTAGTACAAAAGAAGGTGAACAGGTTCTAAGCACTTATAAAAGAGCCAGTAACATGATGAGCAAAGTGAGAAAAAGTGATGGCACTACTTATAATGCATCTTACAGTAAGAAGTTTTTGATTGAAGATGAGGAGATTGCGCTATCAAATTGTGCTATAGCTGCTTGTAAAAACATCAAACAAGCGATAGAAAATAACGACTTTAATACAGCGCTTGATGAACTTGCTCGTTTTGCTCCATTTATCAATCAATTTATGGACAGTGTAAAGATTAACTGTGATTCTAATGAGCTTAGAATAAACAGGTTATCTTTGCTTGCAAATGTTGTTTCTACCTTTCATTTAGTAGCAGAGTTTAACCTTATACAGGTTAAACAATTGATAAATGCTCAGGCAATATAAGGAACAAATCAAATCATCTCCACAATCCTGTGGCGTTTATAAGATGATTGGAGATAAGAGTAAGGTTTTATACATTGGTAAAGCAAAAAACTTGAAGTCGAGATTATCTGACTACCTTCAATTCGAAAACCTTTCTGAACGAATCAGAGTAATGATCTCACAGGTTATTAAGGTTGAAATATTCATCACTGAGAATGAAATCGAAGCATTGCTTCTTGAAGCACAGTTAATAAAATCGTTAAAACCATCTTATAATATTTTGCTTAGGGATGGAAAATCTTATCCTTATATAACAATTTCTAAGCATGATTATCCAAGAATAGCGAAATATAGAGGTAAGTTTAAGAAGAATGAGTTTCATTACTACGGCCCTTTTCCATCTGCTGCTGCTGTTAAGAACACTATATTATCATTGCAAAAAGCTTTTCTCTTAAGAGTATGTTCAGATCAATATTTCTCTTCAACAAAAAGACCATGTCTTGAGTATCAAGTTAAGCGCTGTTCAGCACCATGCGTAGATAAAATTACAAAAGATGATTACTGCAAATCAGTAAAACAAGCACAAGATACTCTGCTAGGAAGGAATAAAGAAGTGCAAAGACAGCTATTTTCTACAATGGAAAAGTGCAGTAGGGAAATGAACTACGAGCTTGCTGCTGTCTATAGAGATCGATTGAAATTTCTTCAGCAAATTCAAATGCAGCCAATGGATTTTTCTTTTGAAGAAGATGCAGATTTCTTTAGCGTTGTACGTGAGGCAGACTTAGCATGCATTGGTGTACTATCTTTCAGAGATAAAGGTAACTATGGAAGCATTCCTTACTTCATTGAGAATTGTAGTGATCATTCAAATGATGAAATTTTATCCACCTTTTTGGTCAATTTGTATAATCCAGTTAACACACCACCAGCGCAAATTTACGTTCCCGATTTTATTAAGGATAAGGAAATTATAGAACAAGCACTTTATGCTCTTACTCAAAAATCAATAAAAGTTTTGCATGCGAAAAATAGTAAAGAACGTGATTTGTTGAATTTTATTTACAATAATTCTCAGCATAGTCTAGAACAGAAGCTTACTGATTATAGAAATAACCTAGAAAAGCTCGAAGAGCTTAGGAAGATTTTCTCGTTACCAAATATTCCAAAGCGTATCGAGGTTTATGATAATAGCCATATATCTGGAAATCAACAAGTTGGTGTGATGATTGTTGCAGGGCAGGAAGGTTTTTTAAAAAGTGAATACAAAAAATTTACTATAAAAGAAGAAATTTCAGGTGATGACTATAAAATGATGAGAGAAGTGCTGACTAGACGTTTCTCTGGCAATATAAAAGATATAATCCCTGATTTTTTACTGATTGATGGCGGTCCAGGACATGTTTCCATAGTGCAGAATGTGTTGGAAATATTGAATATAAAAGTTCCTTTTGCTTGTATGGCAAAGGGTCATGATCGTAATGCAGGAAATGAAAGATTTTATGTGCCGGACAGAGAAGAATTTACTCTAGCAAGTGACAGTAAGGTCATGCTTTATTTACAATTGCTGCGTAATGAAGCTCACCGTTTTGCGATAACTTCGCATAGAAAAAAACGCGATAAACAGTTTTTTGCTTCACAATTAAGTGAAATATCCGGTGTTGGCAGTAAAAGAAAGAAGGCACTCATGTCTCATTTTGGTTCTGTAGAAAATATAAGCAAAGCTTCTCTAGCTGAAATTCAAAACGTACCTGGAATTAGTAAAGGTTTAGCAGAAATCATTCTTCAACACGTGAATTCTAAGAAAGGTACTCCTAAATAGGTACTCTAAAATTAACCTTTATTTCTTCTTAATAAGACATAAAAAGCTCCTTTGCCACCATGTTTTTTTATGGCTTGCTGATAGTATAAGATCATATTTCGAACTTTTGTGTCATTCAACCACTTATTTAAGCTATTCTTTATAGTGTCTATTTTATCTGTACTATTACCATGCCCCGTAATTACCAATAAGCACCTATTCCTTGCTTGATAATTTTTGATAATAAAATCTATCAATTTACAATAAGCATTATCTATACTATAGCCATGCAAATCGAGTTTATCGCTTATAAAATATTTGCCCCTATCGATCTTTAATTTTGTATTGTAGTCAAGACAAAATGATGAATCACCATTATCAGTATTAAGAAAATTTTCTTGTAAACTAGAGGCACCTTTATCAATCATAGATTTTATATTTACTTTGTGATCAACTTTCAAAGTAACTTTTCCACATTCTATTGGCTTAACATTTTTTTGCCAATCTAACTCATCATCTGACATAAATTCATTAATTGAACTGCATAATTTTACAACAATATATAAACACAGTAAAATATTGCTTATTCTATAAAAAACTGATTTTCAATAATGAGATGAAATCATCAAAAGCTAATGAAAACTGTTGGATATATGGAAAGCACACTTGTATTTCAGCATTAAGAAACAAAAATAGGCGGTGTATAGAACTGTTAGTAACAGAAAATTTCTACAGAGAATTTGAGAAAGAAATTAAACAATGTGCAGATAGTAAGGGCATTAAACCTCGACTGGTAGAGAACAAAATGTTCAATGATGTTTTACCCAAAGGTGTCAATCATCAAGGAATTGCTTTAAAAGTTGCTCCTATTTTTCACAGCTTAAATATCGAAGAAATAGCTGAAGGTTCAGGTGACAGCTCTACTATAGTCATTTTAGATCAAATTACTGATACACACAATATAGGGTCGATTTTAAGAACCTCAGCTTGTTTCAACATTGATGCACTGGTTTTACCACATCACCATTCACCGAGCGAAAATGCATCTATCGCAAAAGCAGCAAGTGGAGCACTGGATATTGTTCCTCTAATATACGTTACAAACATAGTAAAAACGATGGAGTCTTTAAAAAAGATAGGCTACTGGTGTTATGGGTTTGATTGCAATGCAAAGGAAAATATAGATGAAATAAAGAATTTTGGGCAAAAAAGAGTAATTATTTTTGGTTCTGAAGAGAAAGGAATGCGGAGATTAGTGAAAGAAAGTTGTGATTATCTTTTAAAAATTCCAATGTCAAACGTAATTGATAGTCTAAATGTTTCAAACGCAGCAGCAATAGGACTATATTCCATTTACATTAAAACAAGAATCACTGCAAATTAGTTGCAATAAAACAAGGATGTCATTCCAGCATGTGATACTGGAATGACAACAGTGAATGACATCTTGCGATGTCATTCACTAGCACTTACATTACCAATCCCAAGAAAGAGGTGAACTTGAATCTGTTGGAATCTCGAAGGATGGCTGTGACACTATCTCTTTTATCTCATTTTTAAGCCATTCGCTACCATCTTCTCCAGCTTCTTTAATAGCTTTCTTGAAACTGCTCTCTAGTACAGCTTTAGCAGCTTCAGTGACGTTACCATTACCATTTATAGCATTTCCTATTGTAGTTAACTTAATTAACTCAGCGTTTAAGTCAGCAGGCATCTTATCAGTCTTAGCCTTTATAGCAGTGACATCAGCTCCTAAGGTATCTGTAATCTTATCAGTCTTAGTTTGTATTGCAGTAACCTTATCTCCTAAATTAGCAGAATTTGTAGCAGTTTCTATAGCAGTTACTTTAGCTGTTAAGTCAGCTGGAATAGTATCAGTTTTAGCCT
Organism: Wolbachia endosymbiont (group B) of Scrobipalpa ocellatella; assembly: GCF_964188425.1. NCBI lineage: Bacteria > Pseudomonadati > Pseudomonadota > Alphaproteobacteria > Rickettsiales > Anaplasmataceae > Wolbachia > Wolbachia endosymbiont (group B) of Scrobipalpa ocellatella. The sequence goes on along the minus strand of NZ_OZ077190.1, from coordinate 1,166,013 downwards.
TTATAGCAGTAACATCGGCAGATTTAGCTAAAGGAGCTAGTTCAGCAGATTTAGCTAAATTACCTAACTCAGTTCCTAAATCAGCAGGCATCTTATCAGTCTTAGCCTTTATAGCAGTGACATCAGCTCCTAAGGTATCTGTAATCTTATCAGTCTTAGTTTGTATTGCAGTAACCTTATCTCCTAAATTAGCAGAATTTGTAGCAGTTTCTATAGCAGTTACTTTAGCTGTTAAGTCAGCTGGAATAGTATCAGTTTTAGCCTTTATAGCAGTAACATCAGCAGATTTAGCTAAAGGAGCTAGTTCAGCAGATTTAGCTAAATTACCTAACTCAGTTCCTAAATCAGCAGGCATCTTATCAGTCTTAGCCTTTATAGCAGTGACATCAGCTCCTAAGGTATCTGTAATCTTATCAGTCTTAGTTTGTATTGCAGTAACCTTATCTCCTAAATTAGCAGAATTTGTAGCAGTTTCTATAGCAGTTACTTTAGCTGTTAAGTCAGCTGGAATAGTATCAGTTTTAGCCTTTATAGCAGTAACATCAGCAGATTTAGCTAAATTACCTAACTCAGTTCCTAAATCAGCAGGCATCTTATCAGTCTTAGCCTTTATAGCAGTGACATCAGCTCCTAAGGTATCTGTAATCTTATCAGTCTTAGTTTGTATTGCAGTAACTTTATCTCCTAAATTAGCAGAATTTGTAGCAGTTTCTATAGCAGTTACTTTAGCTGTTAAGTCAGCTGGAATAGTATCAGTTTTAGCCTTTATAGCAGTAACATCAGCAGATTTAGCTAAAGGAGCTAGTTCAGCAGATTTAGCTAAATTACCTAACTCAGTTCCTAAATCAGCAGGCATCTTATCAGTCTTAGCCTTTATAGCAGTGACATCAGCTCCTAAGGTATCTGTAATCTTATCAGTCTTAGTTTGTATTGCAGTAACCTTATCTCCTAAATTAGCAGAATTTGTAGCAGTTTCTATAGCAGTTACTTTAGCTGTTAAGTCAGCTGGAATAGTATCAGTTTTAGCCTTTATAGCAGTAACATCAGCAGATTTAGCTAAATTACCTAACTCAGTTCCTAAATCAGCAGGCATCTTATCAGTCTTAGCCTTTATAGCAGTGACATCAGCTCCTAAGGTATCTGTAATCTTATCAGTCTTAGTTTGTATTGCAGTAACTTTATCTCCTAAATTAGCAGAATTTGTAGCAGTTTCTATAGCAGTTACTTTAGCTGTTAAGTCAGCTGGAATAGTATCAGTTTTAGCCTTTATAGCAGTAACATCAGCAGATTTAGCTAAATTACCTAACTCAGTTCCTAAATCAGCAGGCATCTTATCAGTCTTAGCCTTTATAGCAGTGACATCAGCTCCTAAGGTATCTGTAATCTTATCAGTCTTAGTTTGTATTGCAGTAACTTTATCTCCTAAATTAGCAGAATTTGTAGCAGTTTCTATAGCAGTTACTTTAGCTGTTAAGTCAGCTGGAATAGTATCAGTTTTAGCCTTTATAGCAGTGACATCAGCTCCTAAGGTATCTGTAATCTTATCAGTCTTAGCCTTTATTCCTGATATCAGATCTGTTCCGACTTGAGTTTTTATGGTAACTAAGTCAGCGCTTAAGTCAGCTGGAATAGAATCAGTCTTAGTTTTTATTGCATCTACATTAGTTCCAATACCTAATAATGTAGCAATTGCACCTCCAGTCATGAACTTTGTTGCTGTAGCACTGTAATCTATTTCAGCAGCACCATTAGGTTCATACTTAAAAGTGTTGAAAACATTAGTAGCATTGTCTACACCAAAGGTATACTTATTCTGTGCAGCATCTTCATAAATTATGCTTTTAATGTTAGGGGATGGTACATTTCCTCCAGAGTTGTCTTTAAAAGTTAAACTAGCCATATCACTTTCCGTTAATTATAAAAACCATAATGTGCATGAAAATAATATAAATTCCGTAAATACTAGATTTTGCATAAGATTTCCTTGAAGCTTTTCGCTTCAGAATTCTTCTCTTGCCGTCCCAGTCTCCTCTGTCATTTCATTGTCTGGGCACACAACTGTACGAATATTATGGTTTGGGCTAAAAAGATGCAAGTAGCCCCTTCGGTGTCATCCCAGTCCTCTCTTCTGTCATCCCAGTGCTTGACACTGGGATCTCATTTTATTTTATAATTTCATCATATAAATCAGCCCAATTTGGATTTTCCCTTTCAACTAAATCAATTTTCCATTCTCTTTTCCAGCTTTTCAAAAGTTTTTCTCTGTTCAGAGCTGAACCTACATCTTGAAATACCTCAAAATAAACTAATTTCTGCACATTGTACTTTGATGTGAAGCCAGAAATAACTTTATTTTTATGTTCCCAAATTCGTTTAGTTAGATTTGACGTTATACCTATATACAGAGCCTTATTGTGCTTGCTTGTAAGTATATAAACATAATAACTTTTCATATCTAGTAAATAAATTTACTAGATCCCAGTGTCAAGCACTGGGATGACAGAAGAGAGGACTGGGATGACAGAAGAGAGGACTGGGATGAAAGAAGAGAGAGGACTGGATGACAGAAGAGAGGACTGGGATGACAGCAGAGAGGACTGGAATGACAGAAGAGAGGACTGGGGTGACACCGAAGGGGCTACTTGAATGACAAGAAGAGGGCACAGGGCCCTCCTTGTATGTATTAAATGTAGGCCGAGTTATGATCGTGATAAACGTGATCGCTTGCGCAGTCGAACATTTTCACAAAACCATTCTCTAGATAGAGATTATATTCATGATGTTGATCTAATAACTCAAAGTTATCTTGTGTTTCTAAGCTGAAGTGACTTGAATCTGATAGCAATTCGTAATTTGGATTATCTATTTTACTAATGCTGCTTATTACTTTGCCATTACCATTTGATATAGCCAAACTATAACTATCACCATCCTTCATTATTTTGATGGATACCTTATCTTCAGGTAACACTATAAGCTTTTTCGTGTCACTATCGTGAATTAGAAATTTGCCATCTTTAAAGTAATACTTGTCTTCCGGCAAAGCACCAATCTTATAATCCGATGTATGCAGTTTGTTCCAAAAATCTAACACAGATTGCTTATCTGCTCCTTCTGCTCTATTATACAAGGCTTTCACATCATTATAATCTATGATTACATTTGCCTTATGCTTTCCTTCTACATCTCTATCATAGCTCTTTTCTATTTTCAAGATTGTGTCTTTCAACACTACCTGCTCTTTCTCCTCCACTGAAGCTGACCTTTTTGCCCTTGTTGGAATTTGTGATTGATCAGACTGTATTTCACTATTGTCGTTTGATACAGTTCTCTCTTCAGCAACAACATTAGTAGTACTATGAACTTCTGTCTTAGTTTCACTTACTTGCCCTTTTGGACTTTCGGTTTGTTTCTCTTTTGTGAATATTCTCTGATAGTCCGTGTAGCCTCTGTTAGTATCGCCGATATCGCCACTGCCTTGATCGAAAGTTATTTTTTTGCTTCCATTTCCCATATTCTCAATTTCAACTTGAGGAGAAACAGATGCGAGGAAATCATTATAGCTGTAGTTATAATCAGCAGAAAAGAATATTTTTCCTTTGAAGTTATGGAAATTATTAGATAACATTCCTATTTCTTCATCAGTATCACCATCAAATAGTTTTACTTTAGTGAAATATCTTTGATTGTTGATTCTCACTATTTCACCACTCGAGTTTCTTTGTATCTGATAATCATTTGGATCATGTTTAATGGTAAAAAGTTTACCAGGGGCATATTTTTCTAAGTTTATAAGGCCCACATTTATATGTTTATGAGAATAATCTCTCTTTTCATATTCATGTGCAAATACTGGGTTGATATATTTGTATTCTTCTGGTATAGTATTACCTTGAGCATCATACCTATATTCATTACCACGTTCATCAGCTGGCACTAATTTGTATCCTTCATCCTTTTGCACTAACTTTAGATGAGTAACTTCTTCAGGTAACTGATAGCGTACATTTTTTCCGTGATCATGAATGAATAAGTTACTCCCATTTACAACTTCACCTCTTTCATTTTTCATCTCTTCAGTGATATAGAAGCCCATATTTTTGAATGCATGTAGATTTTCGCCTCCTTGCTTTACAACCGCTTCGTATACATCGTCGTCTGTTCTATCAGTCCCTTTATCATCCAATAATGTTCCTTTTTCTACGATTACACCGCTTTCTCTTTGCTCATCAGAATATTGAGCATGCTTTGAATCCTGATGATTTAGAATTTTGGTCCCTCTAAGAAGCAGAGAATCTAAATCTTTTTGAATGTGTCCAGTGCTAGGATGCAACAATTCATTTTCATGTAAATGTGCTTCATCAAAGTATTCATCACGTTCAACTGTTCTGCCATCTATCAGAGAAGCTTTATAATGACCATTTTCTTTTGTAATAGCCATATAAGCACCACCGTCATATTGAGTATTCAAGTTGTGCAATATGTCCTCAAAAACAAAAGTTTCTTTAGTTTGACCTTCAACTTGCTTAAAAAAGCCCGATTCGCTCGACAACTCTCCAAGCTTTGTATTCCCATCATATATAGATAGTGCACCCATATCTCCGTGACCAAGAGCTTTGATAGAGAAAACTTTACCTTCTTGTAGATTAATATGAGCACCTCTGATTAGGTTTGGATCGATATTAACCATCTCTTCTAACATCTTTTCTACGTCAATGTTCTGAGTTGACTTTAACTGTTTTGAACCAGTGCTTATCATCTCATCGAGCAAGGAACCTTTTAATTCCTCATATTTGGAGGGAATTGAATGATATTTGCCTAAATATTCTTCATAAGAAATCTTCCCTTCACCAAGTTCTCTATCTATTTTAGAATATTCCTCTTGCCTCTCCTGATCCAGACCTTTTAATGCATCGTCGTAAGTTTTCTTCAAATTCTCATCATACTTTGATAGCACCCTAAAAGCTTGCATTTTATACTCTTGACTGTTTTGATATTCATTACCTTGTTGGTCAGAGTAAGTTAGTTTATCCTGTCCATCAGGAGTTTTTACTACCTTTAAAAAATGATATTCCTTTGATATATCGAGGTTATCATTTGTTGCCCTATTAATAGCACGAGCAACATCATAAAATGCAACATGTTCTACAGGAGAAAAACTTCCAACGTTTTCTCCATCTATCTTTTCTATATTTGCTTTATAGTAGGATATGTTTTTAATTTCTCCACCCACTATTTCTTGACCAGTTGCTATAAAATCTCCTTTTGTAACTTGCAAAGCGTTGAGATGTTCCATTGCAGTTTCTGTATCATTCTCAGCAAGCCAACTTTTGAAGTCAGCATCATGTCCTTTTATGTCTTTCAAGAAACTTTTTGATTCATCTGAGTTACCTTGACGTAAAGCATCTAGGTAGTCTCTTAATAAACTAGGATCTTTTTCCTGTAAGTACATTATCAACGCATGACCAGTTTTATACACTAAACTGTTTTCTTCACCATTGGCTGAGTATTGTAAATTTAAAATTCCACCTAGATCCAAATTTGCGGCTTCAGTTTTATCAATGCTTGACCCTTGAGCATTGAACTTGTGATCTGAATGATGTTCAAAGTAATCTGCAATTCCCTCCATTAATACTGTAGGTAGAGATTTTCCTCCTGTAGCCAAGTAAGTTAAACCATGTGCAAATTCATGCTGAAGGTTATGAACGCCACCTTGCTGATAGACATACATCTCAGCAAAAACATCAGCTTCTCCTTTGTAGTAACATTTACCACCCTCATCTCCAAGGTAAGAACCAAAACGTTCGCTTCCGCCAAGATGAGTGTAATCAGCCTTATCATCAAACACATAAATTTTGAACGTTTGTTCTGAGCTACCAGGCTCCAACTTAAATGCATCTTTAAAATTAGTAGCTGTTTCTCTTATTTCACTTTCAATTTTAGCAACTTTACTTGCTCTTAAATCGTGAGAATAAACCTCTACTTTAATATTTAAATCTTTAACTTCTATAACATGCTTATCGTTAAAATATTCTTCTTTAGTTATATTTTTATTTACTTGTTGATTAATTGTCATAATTCTAACCTCTAATTTATTAGTCTTTACAATATCAAGCATAAAGCTACTTCCGCTAAGAAAGTGTAAATTCTCATATTGATATAATTTATATCTTAATAAAAAAGTATAGATAGTTAACTCAATATGAAAAATCGAGAATATAGCTAAAATTCCATGGCTGTTAATAAGTAGCGGAATTATAATTAAGAAATTTACTGAGTAGAAAAAAAGGTAAAAAAATCCTTTAGTAGCGAGTTTTATAATGTAAATTGGCGTTGTAATAATGTCCTAACAAGCGCGATTTGGCTGAATGTAGAAAAAATAAAAAAGACATGCAGCCGCTATAATTTTTATGTAATTTGCCAATAAATATCTGAGTTTTTTACTGAATTTTTGTTGTTGAACCCGCGCGGATCAAAAACAAGGATAAATACTCTTATTGGTATGATAAGGAAAGTGGGAAGGTTTGTCAAGGAATTTCATTCAACAAGAAGTCTAAAAGCAAATTGACTTTCATTTCACTGAAGCACTATACTAAAGCTACGATGGGTAATTAGCTCAGTTGGTAGAGCACTTGCTTGACGTGCAAGGGGTCGCTGGTTCGAGCCCAGTGTTACCCACGTTTTTTTGCTCATAAAAAGATTTTATATGACAGCAGTGCACAATGGCAAACACTCAATAGCAGAGTCCAAGCGCTTAATTTATTCCATAATAATAGTCGCAATAACAATGCTTATGGAGATAGCAGGTGGAGTAATTTCACATTCGCTTGCTCTACTATCAGATGCAGGACATATGCTCACTGATCTTTTTGCCTTGGTTTTAAGCTGGATAGCACACAAATTTTCAGCTAAGAAATCTGATTTACAGAGGTCATATGGGTATCACAGATTGCAGATAATTGCAGCATTTGTTAATGGTTTAACTCTATTTTTCATTGCAGCGGTCATTATAATTGAATCAATAAAGAGATTCATTTGTCCGGTCAATGTTGAATGGAAAGTAATGCTAATAATTGCCACACTTGGCCTGATCTCTAACATTATAGTCTTTTTTATATTACATAGTAAATGCGAAAGTAATATAAACATAAAAAGTGCTGTATTGCATGTTATCGGAGATATTTTAGGTTCTGTAGCTGCTATACTTGCATCCATAATTATCATGTTTACCGGATGGCAAATAGTGGACCCTATTTTGTCAGTATTTGTCAGTGTAATAATCTTAAACAGTGGCTATAAAATTCTCAAGAATTCTTGCCATATACTCCTTGAAGGTACACCTGAGAGTGTATCTGCTGAGGAGATAAAAAGTGAGATTGTATCTAAGTTACCTGAAGTGATAGATGTGCATCATATACATGCATGGTCACTATCTGATAATTATTTTATACTTACTATGCATGCCAAGATAAAGCAAAATGGACAACACACTAATATTTTGTATGAGATAAAAAAAATACTATTAAATAGGTTCGAAATTGCGCACTCTACAGTTGAAATTGAATACGATGAGTGCGTAGACAGTAAAATACTTAAGCATTGACATCTATAGGCTATTTGTTATTACTACAATATCATAATATTATAGAGAGTAGGCTATGATAGGTATTTCCCAAATACAATTTCCTGGAAAGGATTCTTACAGATTAAAGACAGCAAGTTACTTCGCAGCTTTTGTTTCTTTAAGCATTTTAGTTAATCCTGCCAATGTCTTTTTATCTTTTGCCACATTGTTTTTTAGATCTGAAATAAAAACTTTTTACGTTTATAAAGACATAAAAGCTGCAAAGCAGGAAAAAATAAGTAAAAAGGAATATGGGGAAATATTTTTTGAGAAAAATAAAATTAAAATAGCATCTTTCCTTTTATTTTTTGCCTCTATAACATATATAACTTTTACAACTACTTTCCTGCTTGTTTCGTTACTTGCAACAATACCACTTGCAATGGTTTTAATTCTATTACAAAGTGAATTAAGGCCAAAGGATTTTAATCCATTTACGTTACTCAAAGCTGCTATTAGTTTCTTTTTAGAAGGCATAAAAGAAAACTCACGTGGGCTAGTCAATAGCTTTGATATTAAGCTTGAACATTTACTACCCCATCAATTAAATAATGATATCATTAAAAATATTGACAAATTAAAAGATAAATATACTGAACAAGTATCTGAAGACACTATTAATAATGAGGGATTTAAAGAATTTATTGAATATATAAATCACTTACATATGCTTGATGGCCAACCATTTAGTAATGAGAATAAGGGAAAATTAGTAATGTTTTTGCAAGATTTTTGCAAAGGTAATGAGAAACATAGCTCTGGCTTCACTGGTGGACAAATTCTTCTGTTAGTTCTTAGAGCCTGCAATGATGGAGATAGAGAAGCTGTAAAAAATAAAAAAGACGCGTTGATTGCAAATTTACTAGATAGCCAAACTTTCTCTAGAAAAGAACGAATTCCTAACACATGTTTTACTGGTGTTATCTACAGAATGTTAAGTACATTAGAGGGTATTCATTCCGATCCAGAGATTAAATTTACACCACCTAGACAAATGCTCCTTACAGAAGCAGAAAATGAAGCACGTAAGTTTATGTTAGACAGGCTAAAAAATAAGAAGAACAGTAAAGAAATTCTTAGGGCTTGGTATAACGCCCAAAATAATTATGAAGATGATAAAAGTCAAAAAATAGTTGATGATTTTATTGCAGAAGTAAGCGTTCCTTTAATGAGAAGGTTGCTAAGTTTTACTTCTCAGTATAGTGAACAAATTGTGCTGACATTAATGAAAAATATCAGCTCTGTAAAGTTAAATAAATTAGAGCACTTTGTGTTGGGTCAGCACATGAGAGATAGACTGCAGGAGCATGCTTTAGATGACCAACTCGAAAATATCAAAGAAAAAGTCTTTTTGAAGCTTTTAAACCAAAATTTACTTAGGATAGATTTTTCTCTTAAGGATTCATTTTTGAATGAAGCTAAGGGAATAGCTGACGAAATAATAAAAGAAGAAGTAGAGAAATTTAGGTCAGAAACTGCTGAAAAGGCTAGGAAAGTTAACCCTATAGAAGCTCAAATAGATGCTACATTGCAAAATCTGTCAGCCTTGCCACGAGAAAGGAAGTGTTGCATTGCATATAACAGACTAAATGGACAATATAAAGGTGATAAAAGAGAAATAATGGAGAACATCTTACTAAAAAAATTAGAGATAACGAAAGAAGAAATGAATAAGATGCTAGAAGAGTATGATATACGTAAGCTAAAATTAGCACTTGATGATGCATGTAAAAAAAGTGGAAAAAACATGGAAGAAATAATAAAAGAAGTAGAAGAAGTAGTCTCAAGTCGTCTCTCACATGGAGTATCCGCTAGTAATGTAGTAGAAGGAATGAGACATAGCTCATAAAAACTTACGTTCTCTGCCTTGCAGAAGATTTGCAATATTTTTGTAATGCTTCAAGAAAATTAATATCGCTACAGTGAGTAGTATAAGGAATAACTCCTTTTGAAAAAAGAAAGATGCTATAACAGCTGCTGCAGTAGCAGTCAAGGAAGCAAGAGAGGAGTACCGAAAGATAAAAAATACTATTAGCCAGACAAATACAAATGCTAATGCTATAGAAATGTTAAGTGCTATCAAAACTCCCAAAGTTGTTGCAACTCCCTTTCCTCCATTGAACCTTAGCCAAATAGGAAACATATGCCCTAGAACTGCTAAAATTGCAGATACATATATATAAAAATCGTTATTATCACAAAATTGTTGTGCTGTATAAACCGCGACAAATCCTTTCAAAGAGTCTAAAAATAATGCGAGGACAGCAAGTCTCTTATTTCCTGTTCTTGCAACATTTGTAGCACCAATGTTTCCTGAACCTACTTCTCTTAAATTTATACCATTTATTTTTGCAATAATTAAGCTAAACGGTATTGAACCGATTACGTAAGATAATATAAGAATTATATATTTCTCCATTATACTAAAAATCTAGTTGATCTTGTTATTCCTCAGTCTTTTTAGATAGCATTGAACTTCATCATTAATCTGATTGCTAAACAGTATAAGTGCTGTCATATTGATGAGTGCTAAACAAGAGAATAAAGCCCCACCAATATTAGCAATAGCCATTATATCTTTAGACAAACCTGACAAAAATGCAACTACCACCACCGCTATACGATATATTACTACACTTTTTACACCAAACAAATACAGCCATCCCATTTCACAACAATATACAAATGAAATTACTGAGGAAAACGCAAACAAAGGCGCAGCGATGGTTAAAAGTATAGGAAACCAAGAAGAAACTGTTTCAAATGCTTTTTGGGTGATCAATATTCCCTCGCCAATGCCAGTCTGGTATGCGCCTGTTATTACTATTGTTATTCCTGTCAAACAACAAATTAACATTGTATCGAAGCATGGTTCTATCATAGCAACTAGACCAGTCCTAACCGGCTCCTCATCTTTAGCTACAGCGTGAGTAATTGCAGCAGAACCAACACCTGCTTCACTGGCAAAAATTGCCCTTTGAATCCCAGCGACAAATGCTCCTACTACTCCACCACCAACAGCATTGAAGTCTATCATACTGGAAAACAATATTTTTAATGTATTGCTAAAATTGTGAATATTGAATGCAATAATCGTGAAACAACTCAAAATATATATGAGTGACATAATAGGCACTAGTGCAGAAGATACTCTAGCTATTCTCCTGATTCCACCGATAATCACTAGAGCAAGTAATGTAGAAATTATGAAGGAAAGAACCCAAGGATGACTATCTATCCAGCTTGAATAGCCAGATAATATTGAAACCATTTGATTAGTCTGAAATGCTACACTTCCACCAAGACCTGACAATACAAAAAACACTGCATATATTGCAGCTATCACAATACCAAGCTTCTTAAATCCAAATTCCTCTAGTCCATTTCTTATATATTGAAAGGGACCACTGAATAACTGCTCTTGACCTTCTGTTCTGTGCCTGAATGCTAAAGTCACTTCAGCGAATTTTGCAGACATACCAAAAAAGCCTGTGATCATCATCCAAGGTACCGCTCCTGGCCCTCCCATTGAAATTGCAATTGCAACACCAGCAACAGTTCCAAGACCTACTGTGCTTGATAGCGCGGTTACAAATGCCTGAAAATGCGTAATGTGACCATCATGATGATCTGTGTCATATTTTCCACATAAAATAGCGAACGCATGCTTAAACATCCTTATGTTGAGAAATCTAAAACGTAGTGTTAGAAATATATAACCAAAGGCCAATAAAAGAATTATAAATGGTACGTGAAAGATCTTGAAAAACAACACTTCATTCATGAAGTTGCTTACTCCATTTAATGCAGTGTCATAACTTTTATGAAAAACTGAAGCAGCGTATACATCGTTAAACGATAGGCAAAATAACATCATGCAAAGCAATCTATAAATCATGTTTAATACCTTTTGTAATAAGAATCTATTGTATTTAAGACTTCCCTTCTCAGTAGATATATTGCAACAGCATTTGGAATCATAAGGCACATAAACAGGCTATCGCCTAAATAAGATATAAATTCTATATTTTTTGACATACAACTGATATACACTGAACCCACTATAAGAATTTGGAACAATATCAGTACTTTTTTGTTACCAAATAAGTACAACAGGGCAACTTCACAGTAGTAATAGTAAGCTATTATTGTGGAAAATGCAAAGGAAAACATTATCAGCGGAAGAGCTAGCTTGCTCAATAAAGGCAAGGCTGTTGAAAATGCTGAGCTAACTAACGTAATATCACCTACGGTATTAGTGATATGCATATCGGTGATAATTATCACAATACCAGTCAAAAATGAGACTAATATTGTGTCTACAAATGGTGCAATCATTGCAACACTTCCAACTTTAACTGGGTCTTTCTCTTTTACAATCGAATGTGCTATAGCTGCTGTTCCAGTACCTGCTTCATTAGCAAACACTGACCTTCTTACCCCTGCTATTAATCCACTCAATACTCCACCTCCTATAGCTGATTTGTTAAAGATATCTTGAAATATTATAGATAGAGCATTCAGTAGATTATTTCCGTTTACACAGATTAAATATATACACATGCCTATATATAACATTATCATGATCGGCCCTAAACCTGTTGCAACTAAAGCAATTCGCTTTATTCCTCCCAGTATTACAATTAATACAAATAGCGAGATAATAACAGATGTGTTGTATTCAAATAAGTTACTTGACAACGCTGCAATTTGATTTGCCTGAAATGGTATGCCGCCTAGAATCATTGCAACAAGCAGCATAACTGCGTAGATAAATGCAAGGAATTTGCCAGTCTTCATAAATCCAATCTTTGCAAGTCCATGTTCCATATAATAAAAAGCCCCACCAGTTGTGTTTTCAGAGCGATGAGTAAATGCAAGCACTACTTCAGCAAATTTTATTGACATGCCAAGTACTCCGGTAATTATCATCCAAAAAACTGCACTTGGCCCCCCTATTGTAATAGCTATTGCAACTCCTGATATTGTTCCAAGACCAACTGTTCCTGAAATTACCGTTGCAAATGCCTGAATGTGGGTGATTATGCCGTTATTATTATGGCTCTCTAGGTTGAATAGTGTTTGTATCCCATATTTGAACAACCTAAAGTTAATGAATTTGAATCGAATCGTACAAAAAACCCCAGTTGCAATTACCCAAATAATTATAAATGGTATGTTGAATATCTGTATATATAAAAAAGAGTTTAATAGATCAGTTGCTTTTACAATCATGCTGCTCACTACTTTTATATAGCTAATGAGTTTTATATGTGTAGTATATATAAAGTCCAGTGCTTATTGGAATAGTAAGTATATACAATGCGCCTAAAATTGGTAGTGTTATCCAGGGCTTGCTTATAAACAGTATGATCAATATTCCAAAAAACGACACAAATATATAGGATAGGCTTCTAGGAACATAAATGTACTTTGCAGAGAAAGTTGGAATATGACTTATCGAAAAAAATGAAATGGCCAAAAAGTAACAAGCTGTATTCTTTACGTTAAAAAATTGCTCTATAAGAAGTAAGTATTCACTCTCATGAGATTGAAAGGTAATAATTATTGGTAACAGAGCAAGTAAAGCGCATACAGGAGCTGGAACGCCGGAAAAGAAAAATTTTTTCCAGTATAATTGTTCTGAATGTAACGAAACATTGAATCTGGCAAGTCTTATTGATATGCAGATTACATATATCATTACTAAAATCCATCCTACAACTTTAATTTCATTTAACTTCCAAAAATATAAAAGAAAAGCAGGTGCTGAACCAAAATTTAGAAAATCTGCAAAAGAATCGAGTTGTGCTCCAAAATCGCTAGTTGATTTTAAAATTCTGGCTATTCTGCCATCCATTCCATCTATTATTGCTGCAATGATAATAAAAATTGCTGAAAATTCCCATTGTTCATTAAATGTGAATTTAAGTGAAGTAAGGCCAGCACATAAACCCAGTAAAGTTATAAAATTCGGAAATAACTTGGTAATAGGTAAGGATTTACCGTTACTTTCATCGTTATTCATACAATGTCAAAGGTAAGCTTCTCTTGTTTATTTAAATCTGCTATAACTGTCTCACCACCAATAACAGTTTGGCCTTCTGAGACTCTTACCTCTATTCCAGCAGGGATATAAATATTTACTCTGCTACCAAATCTTATAATTCCAAATCTTTCACCTGCTTTTACGCTCTGAGATGTCCTCAAATTACAAACAATGCGGCGTGCAATAAATCCAGCTATTTGTTCCACAATGATTTCTTTTCCCTTTTCATATTCAATCACAATAATCTGCTTTTCATTTTCATTACTGGACCTATTACTCATTGCAGAAACAAACTTGCCTTTCTTGTAGCTCATTTCCTTTATCGTACCAGATATTGGTATACGATTCACATGGACATTCAAAACGCTTAGAAATATGCTAACAAGCGTAAACTTCTTTTCTTCTTCATTCTCTTCTGATAAAGAGTAACTAACTTCTTCTATCTTTGAAATTACACCATCAGCAGGACTTAATATAAAGTCCTTATTGTTTGGTACAGCTCTTGCTGGATCACGAAAAAAATAGGTACATAATAACGTTGGAAATAAGCAAGTAATTCCAGCTCCCCAAGATATAGAGAATGCTATACATGTTACGATAAAGGAAACAACTATAAATAAATAACCTTCTCTGTTTATGTTAGGTAAACCAAAGCACATAATTTATTCTCGATAATTCATTATTAACAATTTATCATTTATAATTTCTCATGAAAAGCTTTTTTTCACTTCTTCACTTTTGGAATGGTTATATAAACATTTGCTTATATAACCATTGATAGAGATTAATTTTTAATGAAAATTTAATTTCTTAGCTATTGTTAATATTATTTTAATAAAAACTTAATAATAATTCTTAATAATATATGAATTGTTGTGTTCTTAATTTCGTATGACAGGGGAAATAGAAAAAGATGAATCTCCTTCCTTATACTCTGCAATTCGGATGGGTGATATTGAAGCTACAGAGCTGCTAATAAAGTTTGGTGCAAATGTCAATGATAATTATGAACGTAATCGTACACCACTACATATTGCTATCGGGTATAAGCAGTTTGAAATAGCGAAATTGCTGATAAATAACGGAGCAAACGTTAACGCAAAAACTGGAAATCATGGCAAAGATGACTTAACACCAATGCACCTTGCAATTTTTGCAAACACGCCAGAGTTTATAGAATTGCTAGCTAGCAATGGTGCGTCAATTGATGAAAGAGAAAGCACTGAAGGACATACACCTTTTCACCTTGCTACTTTATATGGAAATAAAAGTGTAATACAAGCCTTAGTTGACAAGGGACAGAATATTGAAGATATTGATAATAATGGGCGTACAGCTTTATTTTTAGCTATTAGGCAATGCACTGAAGCAAAGGATGATAGCAGAGTAGAAGTTATCGAGTATTTGATAAATAAACTCAAAGCAGACATAACGAAAAAAGATAATAATAACAACACAATACTTTTTCCTGCTGCTAATAATTGTCCTGGAAAAGTAGTGGAACTCATCATTAAACAATATATAGAAAGCTTTGGTAGAGATCGGTTGAAGAATTTTATCAATCACAAAAATAAAGCTGGAATGGATGCTTTGGATATTGCGCTTAATAGTGGGAATGAAAAGGCCATTGAAGTACTTAGCTCATATGGAGCAGATATCGAGAATAAAGTAACTCCCAAGATTACTGTAGAAAAACCAAATAGTACCTTAGATGGAGCGGAAAGTATAGAAGTGGTATCCCCAATCAAACAAAAATAAAAGCAGCTCTAAATTCCTTGCTTTATTTACATTCTTTCTATAGTATGATATGTTAATGTTAGAATAGGGTATGTTTGCAGGTCAAAATAATAATCAACAGCAAAATAGAAATAGAGCACAGGCTTTAATAGAAAGAGTGCAAAATGCTTACAACAACACTAATAAAATTAAAAGATTCATTAATATAGTTTTATTAGTAAGTATGATTCCTTCATTTTTTCTTCTTGTACAGCTCTCTTTGTATTTATCATTAGTAAATTATTTTTTCAAACCAAGGGAAAATGAAAAAAGATTATCAGCGTGGCCAAAAAATGTTATTAGAATAACATTAAGCATTTTTTTAATTATACACATTATTAATTCCTGTGTGCTTTTGGTACTGCCTATATTGTGCTTATGTTTGCTAAACAAATCACTCATTGAAGAAATACAGCAGTTTAACGATTTAATACAACAAATTCCAGAGGAAGAAAGGCCTATTTTCTTTCAAGATTTAGCAGCCATTCCTTTTATGGCACAAACTACTCATGACCCAAGTGCAGTTGCTAGTATAAACTTGAGTGTTGATAGACTCATAGAAAAGTATAAAGAGAATTTAAGCAAAGATGAATTCTATGTACAGCTAAATAGAGGCAACACAACCGACATTGAAGAGTACATCAAACAATCAAATGAATTTACAGAAGGCGATAAATCTCATGCACTTGAATGCTTAAGATTTATCAATAGAACAGGAGATAATTTTAAAGACAATCATAGTAAGTTAACATTAAAGCAAGCAGCTATTTTATGTTGGAAAGCCTGCAATGATAGAAATACAGGAACAGAGAATCAAAGAATTCCTTTGAGTGATGCAGGCATAAAAAATAGAAAGGATATGTTTGTAAAAGGTCTTGTAGACGCTGCAACAACTTATGGTAATCAAGGTCAAAGTTGTGCAGGTGGAACATACAATAAATTATTTGAGTCTTTATCTGGCTTACATCCATCAGTGGTTATTACACTCGATGGAGAAGAGGCTAGAGAAATGATAAAAGAAACGATCACACAAAAATTCCCTGAAATGGCCAGAGCCAATTTCACCAATTTCTCTGGAACAGAACAAGAAAGGATCCGTAGCGAGTTACCAGAGTTATCATCTGAAACAGTAAGGTATATTATGACTACGCATTCAGCTCTTGAGAGAAGGTGTCAAGAGTTCAGCAATAGATTAAACAATGATAAAAAGAATGAAATATTAGAAGAGTGTATGAGCAACTTATCCTGTGTTGAGCTAGAAAGTCCAATTGAAAGGAGAAGGTAAATTGTATTTGATTGTCGCCATTTATTTTAAAATATGAAGCAGAGTTTTGTATGATTATTTGAACTTAAGTTTATGTATTGAAATAACATGTAAAACCACTTCGTGTAGGTGATATGTTATGTTTTATCTACATGTCAAGGATCCTTCTCTCAACTTAAAGATGTTGCTAATCAGCACATACAAATGTAATATTAATTAATATTTATAAATAAAGCAATTCCATGGAAAGTAACTACAACGCCGACGCAATAAAAATCCTAAGAGGTCTTGATGCTGTAAGAAAGCGTCCAGGTATGTATATTGGTGACACTGATGATGGATCAGGCTTGCACCATATGGTGTATGAGGTTGTTGATAATGCGATAGATGAGTCTTTAGCTGGTTATTGTAGTAAGATTGAAGTTAGCATAAATGAAGATGGTTCAGTTTCTGTAACCGACAACGGTCGTGGCATTCCAACAGACATTCATCCAGAGGAAGGAATATCGGCAGCAGAAGTAATAATGACCCAATTGCATGCAGGAGGTAAATTTGACAGCAATACCTATAAGGTTTCCGGAGGATTACATGGTGTTGGAATTTCAGTTGTGAATGCATTATCAAGTTGGCTGGAATTAACCATCTGGCGCAATAAAAAAGAACATTTTATGCGCTTTGAAGATGGTGAGTCTATTGAATCTTTAAAGATAATTAATGAAAACACAAATAAAAGAGGAACTAGAGTAACGTTTATGCCATCAACGGGGACTTTTAGTAGTATTGATTTTAGTTACTCCACTCTTGAGAGTCGCATCAGAGAATTGGCATTTTTAAACTCAAATATTGAGATAATTTTGCGTGATCTCCGTAATAAACCACATGTAGAGTCTCATTTTAACGATAGTAAAGAGTCTGAAGATAATTTTGGTACAGCTAATTTTGTACGGTACTTAGACAAGAATAAGACACATGTTACTAAAATTGCCAGCATTAGAGATAATGTAAAAGATCTAGGTACCAGTGTAGAAATATCAATGGAGTGGAATGATTCCTACTATGAGAATATGCTATGCTTCACAAATAATATAAGACAACGGGATGGTGGTACGCATTTGGCAGGGTTTAGATCTGCACTAACCAGATGTATCAATAACTATGCAAACAATGAAGGTTTTTTGAAGAAGGCAAAAGTGAATTTGACTGGAGAAGATGTTAGAGAAGGCTTAACTTGTGTTTTATCTCTCAAGATGCCTGATCCTAAATTTTCTTCACAGACAAAAGATAAATTGGTCAGTTCTGAAGCGCGGGCAGTTGTAGAGAGCATAGTTTTTGACAAGTTGAGTACAATACTTGAAACTGACCCCAAGTTAGCAGCAAGTATAGTAGAAAGAGCGATTAGGTCAGCAAAAGGAAGAGAAGCCGCAAGAAAAGCACGAGAGTTAGTTAAAAATAAAAACAATATTAATATTGCAACTCTACCGGGAAAGCTTGCCGATTGTCAGGAAAAAGTTCCTGAGTTATCGGAATTGTTTATAGTAGAGGGTAATTCCGCAGGTGGTACTGCAAAGCAGGGACGTAATCGTAAAACACAGGCGGTACTTGCTTTAAGAGGGAAAATTCTAAACGTAGAACGTGCAGGGCTGGATCGTATTTTTTCATCTGCAGAAATTGGCTCTCTGATCACGGCAATTGGGGCTGGAATAGGGAGTGAGCACTTCGATATTGAAAAAACTAGGTATCATAAAATTATCATTATGACAGACGCAGACGTTGATGGCTCGCATATAAGAACTTTGATTCTAACTTTCTTTTTTAGACATATGCGTGAAGTAATTGAGAAAGGGTATTTATACATAGCGCAGCCACCGCTCTATAAAGTTACAAAAAATGCTAAAGATACTTATATCAAAGATGATGAAACTTTTGAAGAGTATATAGTAAATTCAGCGATTAAAAGATTAACATTAAATGGTGTAGGCAAAGATTTGCGTTTCGTTTTGAATAAGTGCCTCAGTATTTCAAACATTAGCAAAAATTATGATAGGGAAATACCAAAAGATCTCTTAGAATCATTGCTAATTTTAAGCAAAAAGAATGCTCTATTGTCTGCTGATGAGATATTAAAATATTTAAAATTGATGTATAGTGAATATAATTGGGAAGTAGAAGTAAAAGATGAGGAAATTCACATTGCTAAATTGTTTCAAGGGTTAGCAGACAAATATGTATTCTCGCTTAGTATGCTTGAAAGTAAAGAAATACGGAATATATTGAGTTCTCTTGATAACATAATTGACTTATTTAATGGTGATTCATTTTTACAGTCGCAAGAAACTGAAATAAAAATAAAGTCTCCAAGTGCACTCGCAAAAATAGTGATGGATTATGGTAAAAAAGGTTTAACTCTGCAGAGATTTAAAGGCCTTGGTGAAATGAATGCTGATCAGCTTTGGGAAACTACACTCAATCCAGAAACTAGAACTCTGTTAAAAGTTGAAATAAAAGATTGTGAAGAAGCAGATAGTATATTTTCGGTGTTAATGGGTGATATAGTTGAACCACGTCGTGACTTTATAAATAACAATGCACTTAACGTGCATGATGTTGATATTTGATTTTAGAAACGCTAAACCCTTATGGCTTAGCATTGTGTGCCAAACCGGCTATTTAAAACGTACTACTAACCAATCCATTTCAGAAATCTGAATTGATCTCGGTTGTATTTCCGTTTTCGATCATAAATATATAGATTTTCTGCCCTATTGTTGTTATAATTAACACCTTGCTAAATTGAATATTAATGAATGAATTGAGAAGGCTCACTATTACAGAGATGCATGATGGACTAAGGCGGGGGGATTTTTCTGCTGTTGAGCTTGTAGAGACGCATGTTAATGCAGTTGAAAATGAGCAACTAAATGCATTTGTAACAAAAACCCCAGAAATCGCGATAAAAGCTGCTAAAATAGCAGATGAATACTTCTTGAAACAAAAAGATAATATTTCACCACTTATGGGCATACCAGTTGGTGTTAAAGATTTATTCTGTACAAAAGGAATAAAAACAACAGCATGCTCAAAAATGCTGGAAAATTTCATCCCTACTTATGAATCTACGGTATCTAACTTGCTTTTAAAAAATGGAGCAGCCATGCTTGGTAAACTTAACATGGATGAGTTTGCTATGGGTTCTGCGAACACAAACAGCTATTTTGGTCCTGTTAAAAATGTATGGATTAGAAAAAGTGACGGAGAAAAAGTTGTTCCTGGTGGATCATCTGGTGGATCTGCAGCATCAGTTGCTGGGTTTTTATGTGCTGGAGCACTAGGAAGTGATACTGGTGGTTCTGTACGCCAACCAGCAGCTTATTGTGGAGTTGTTGGAATAAAGCCAACTTATGGAAGGTGTTCGCGTTTTGGTATGATTGCGTTTGCAAGTTCTCTCGATCAAGCAGGAGTAATTACTCGTTCCGTTTCTGATTCAGCATTAATGCTTGAAATAATTTGTGGCTATGATGAAAAAGATTCAACATCGAGCAAAAGGACAGTGCCTAAATTTTCCAGTTTTATAAATGGTGATATTAAGGGTAAGCGCATTGGTATACCAAAAGAGTATAAGATGGATGGAATTTCAGAAGAAATCGTTCATCATTGGGAAAAAGTTTCTTCCAATTTAAAAGAAAATGGTGCTGAAGTTGTTGACATTACTCTGCCTCATACTAAATATGCGATACCGGTTTACTATCTAATTTGTTCTGCTGAAACTTCATCTAACCTTGCTCGCTATGATGGTGTACGTTACGGATTCAGGGTTGATGCTGATACCCTTGAAGAAATGTATTCGCTAACAAGAGCAGAAGGTTTTGGTAAAGAAGTGAAAAGGAGAATTTTAATTGGTTCTTATGCTCTTTCTTCAGGTCATTACAATGAGTATTATGAAAAAGCACAGTGCATTAGGGCATTAATCAGAAATGATTTTATAAAAGCGTTTGAAAAAATAGATTACATACTTGTGCCATCTGCTCCAACAGAGGCTTTTGGCTTAAATGAAAAGCCAGACCCGCTAATTATGTGCATCAATGATGTGTTTACCGTGCCGGCAAGCTTAGCAGGGTTACCTGCTATTTCTGTTCCTGTTGGACTTTCCAATGAAGGCTTACCACTTGCTTTACAAGTAATTGGAAATTATTACGATGAAGCTGGAATATTAAATATGGCAAGTGTGATAGAGCAAAATTGTGGCAGAATAGTTAATTCCCTTACGTAATATGTTTTCTTATAGTAACTATAGCATTATGATTATTTTGGCTATAGGAAACAAGAGCTTGATTTTTACAGCTAAATAACAGACCATCAAAGGCACACATAAATATCTACAATGAAAGAAAAAACTTTCACAATCATTGATGGTTATGGTTTTCTTTTCAGAGCTTATTACGTTTTGCATCATTTGACTACCACAGCTGGTATTCCAGTAGGTGCTGTGTACGGTTTTCTTAATATGGTTCTGAAGTATATTTCCCATTCGGACTACTTAACTATAGCACTTGATTCTGGCAAAAAAAATTTCAGGCACAGTTTATATTCTGAGTATAAAGCAAACAGAGTAACACCTCCTGAGGATCTAATTCCACAATTTACAATACTGAGAGAAGCGGTAGAAGCTTTTAACTTCAGCTATGAAGAGATTGAAGGCTATGAAGCAGATGACATAATTGCAACACTAGCTGCAAAATATGCCAACCACGAAGACTTTAAAGTAGTAGTAGTCTCATCAGATAAAGACTTATTTCAACTTTTGAATTACAACATTCTAATATTTGATCCTATCAAAAATATATACGTAGATGAAAAACAAGTGATAGAAAAATTTGGTGTAAATTCAAATAAGCTTCTTGATTTATTTTCTCTAACTGGAGATGCATCTGATAACATTCCAGGTGTTCCAGGAATAGGCCCAAAAACTGCAGCTAAATTGCTGGATAAATTTGATTCGTTGGATAACATTATAGAAAACATCAATAACATTGAGCAAACAAGAGTTCGTAATATTCTTACTGAGCATAAGGAAAAAGCACTAATTTCAAGAGAACTTTTGTCACTATGCAAAAAAGTAGATCTTCAACATGATATTGTAAAATATGAAGTCCATCCTCCAAATATGGAAAAATTGTTATCCTTTTTGAAGAAATATGAATTTAATTCATTGATAGGAAAAGTAGAAAAGCTCTTTTCTTATAGTGGATCTAGCACAAAAGAGAAAATAGAATATAGTAGTGAAGAATTAGAAAAATTTTTGGAGCATTGCAGATATGAAGGTAAAATTGCAATTCATTGCCACTTTGAAAACAATAGATTGAACAAAATCTCCTTATCTTGTAGTGAGGATAATATTTTCTACATAGATCAAAGCTGCCTACAAGATGCACTTACTATAATAAATTCAACTTTATTTTCAAATGGGGTGCTTAAAATAGTACATGATATTAGAAAGATCAGAGAAATATTTCCTACAATAGAGAGAGTGCTAGACTCAATTGATGACCTGATGATCATTTCATACAGCCTTGACACAGGTAAGCATGATCACAGCATTCCAAACATAATTGCACACAATTTAAGTAAAAATGTAGAAACTTTCTCGGCAAAAATTTTAATAGCGATCCATGAGAAACTGACACAAAGATTATTTCAGGAAAAACTTTTTACGATTTACGAGCGCTTTGATAGACCTCTCATGAAAGTAATATTTGATATGGAGCAAAATGGAATACTGCTCAATATTCAAAAACTACAGGAATTGTCTGATAAGTTTGAGCAGCTAATTGCTGTACTTGAAAACGATATACATAATTTAGCAGGAGAAAAATTCAACATTGCATCGCCAAAACAATTAAGTGATGTTTTGTTTAATAAAATGGAGCTAAGTAAAAAGAAAAAGTCAAAATCTGGGTCGTATAGCACTAATTATGAAGTTCTAGAGGCTCTTGAAGAAGAAGGGGTAGAAATTGCAAGTAAAATTTTAAATTGGCGACATTTAAGTAAATTAAAGGGTACCTACACTGATGCGCTAATAAAGCAAGTTGATCCTATTGATGGTAGAATACACACAAGTTTCTCAACAACTGTGACTGCAACTGGAAGGCTGAGCTCGAGCAACCCTAACTTGCAGAATATTCCTATCAGGAGCGAAGAAGGAAATTTCATCAGACAAGCATTTATTGCACCAAAAGGTTGCAAGATAATTTCTGCCGACTATTCACAAATAGAATTAAAACTCCTGGCACACGTTGCAAATGTTACCGCATTTAAAGAAGCTTTTGCAAACAGGCAAGATATTCATGATATCACTGCAAGACAAGTTTTTGGAGTGCAAGAAATAGATGAGCAATTAAGACGCAAAGCAAAAACCATTAATTTTGGCATTATATATGGCATTAGTCCATTTGGCCTTGCAAAGCGACTTGGCATTACCTTTCAAGAGGCTGCTGAATACATTAATTACTATTTTTCTTGTTACCCAGAAATAAAGGTCTATATGGAAAAAGCAGTATCTATCGCGAGAAATCATGGTTATGTAGAGACTTTGTTTGGTAGAAGATGTTTTGTAAGAGACATCAACAATAAAATTCCTTATCTAAGACAATTTGCAGAAAGGGCAGCAATAAATGCACCACTGCAGGGAACTGCCGCTGATATAATAAAACGCGCGATGATTCGGCTTTTTGATCAGTTAAAGTCAGGTAAAATAATCCTCCAGGTTCATGATGAATTACTTGTAGAAGTGGAAGAGAGCAGAGTGCAAGAAACAGCAAAACTTATGAAAGATATAATGGAAAATGCAGTAGAAATTTCTATACCACTTGAAGTAGAAATAAAAATTAGCGACAACTGGGGCTTTTCTTAATTATACCGTAGACCCTAAGAACCTGTCTTGAAAGGACTTAAGTAGTATCTGTTCAGATGCATGGCTAATGTGTAAATATTGAAGCAAAAGTAATGTCATCCCAGTGCTTGACACTGGTGCTCACAAGCAACCTAATCATAGATATTAAAA
The DNA here is from genome assembly GCF_964188425.1 of Wolbachia endosymbiont (group B) of Scrobipalpa ocellatella. NCBI lineage: Bacteria > Pseudomonadati > Pseudomonadota > Alphaproteobacteria > Rickettsiales > Anaplasmataceae > Wolbachia > Wolbachia endosymbiont (group B) of Scrobipalpa ocellatella. Next base: position 1,142,243 of record NZ_OZ077190.1, on the reverse strand, counting down.
GCAACGCTTTCAATGAGACTACAAAAGGCTGGATTCCAGTGTCTGGGCACTGCCTTATTGTTGTAAATTCACTTTTACCTTATTTTGCCACACCCCTGAACGGATGCCTTGAGTGGTTAATTTCGCAAGTATAATAGTAGTCATATTAAAGAGTTCTTGAAGTAAGGAGAGCACGTTAAGCAAACAACGTTTACCTAAAATTCTGTGACATTAGCAGCTTTCTTGCACCGTTTTCAGTAAACAGTGATTTTTCTATATATTAGAAAAATTTTTATTTTAATTAGCGTTAAACAATAGGCGCCTATTGGTTTTTAGCTAAAGTAAGGGTCAAATATCTGGAATTCTGGACATAAAATCCCCCTGTGTAAAAAAAAGATTAGAAAAAAGTGCAGCGCACATACAACAGAGATTAAGCATATTTACATGCACTAAAGAAGATACGCTACGCTTTTTGATTAAAAATTTGACTGAAAAGTCTGCAGACAAAGATAGATTTTGAGCTCTTAAAATATCTCTAACTGTAATTATAATCAGATTTAAAATATATGGAAGCAATTTTTTACATTCCCTTATCATTTGTTACTTTTCTATTTCTTGCTTTATTCTTTTCTTTTTTCCCTTTCAAGACAGGTTCTAAGAAATTTGAATTAATGCGAAAAATATGCTATAATTATAGCATAGGTTAGTACAAATAGATCGTTATGACAGTTCCAAAAGCAAAAAATAAGCCTTTAGAGTCATCTACTCAGGTGACCGGGCAAAATGAGATGCTCTTCAAGAAGGAACATAAGGAAATTTACGATTACTTTGTAAAAGTATTAGAAGTTAAAGCCAAATTAAAGGAGAGCAAAGGAATAACTGATTATTTTATATTAGCTTATAAGAAGATACTACTAACTAATGTCAATCCGGAAAAAATAAGACCACTCAGTGAAGAGAATTTTTGTCAGTTTTTACTTTCTATATTTAAAGAAGTTAGAGAGAAAAAATTGGCTGGAGAGGAAGATAGTAAAGTAAAGCAAGTAGTAGAGGAATGCTTAGATGATGTACGTGGTACAGAAGCTAAAGATTTACTAATAAAACTTGTTGGGTTCCCATTGGGAATAAAAATAGACCCGAAAAATATTTCTGGCTCCTTTATGGATGGAGTGAAAGAAAAAATACCATTTTTAGGTGGAGATAAAAAAGAAGAGGATGAACCACTACTTAGTGATCAAGAGATGGTAACAAAGTGCTTACGTAAGGTTTTTCTTCCTATTCTTTTTTCCATTGCTTCAATATTAATTTTTGGTCCTACTACACTTGCGATAGTTGCTGCTGTTATTGGTACAATATTTGCTGTAAAGGGAGGAATTGAAGTTCTTTTTTCAAATAATAGGCCAGGTACTTTATATGACCCTAGCTCACCAGATAAAGATGATACAGAAAAGAGAGCAAAATTGAATGAAAAAATTCGCAAGGGTATTGATGATATTTTAAAAACCCCAATTGAAAGCTCTCTTGAAACAATTGCTGACGGGAGTAAAAAACAACCTACTCCGGAACAAGCTCCTCAGGTGGGAAATAAAGGGGGTGAGCAGCTTACTATGCTTGATGGAAAAATTACTATAGATCAGCCAGCCAAAAGCACAGAAAAGACAGCAGTCAAGTAAGACCTATTTGCCAAAGGTGAATTGTGTAATAGGTCTTTTATTGTTTTATAACACATACAACGGGAGTATGATCAGATGGGTTTTCTAGTTTACGCAACCTATCATCTATGTAACATATTTCCAATTTATCTGCAGCTTGTGGCGATAATAGCATATAATCTATTCGCATTCCTTGATTGTTTCTGAGTGAATTGCCTTTATAATTCCACCAAGTGAATTGTTGTAAGTTGAGGTGAGATATTCTAAATGCATCTTTAAAACCAAGATTCAAGATCGCTCTTAATTTCTCACGCTCTTTTATATGAAAGCACACTTGGCCATTTAATAAATTTGAATCAAAAACATCAATTTCATCCAGTGCAACATTATAATCGCCAGCTATAATAGTTAACTCTTCATTTTTCAACAAAGTGCCCATCCTTTCATATAGGTTATCAAAAAACTTGAGTTTATACTCAAAAGTATGAGAGTCTGGGCTTTGACCGTTTGGAACGTATACACTTCCTACCCTTATCTTATTATTGGTGTGTTTTATCACACACTCTATATAACGTGCTTCTTGATGACTCTCTACAACATCAATTTTTAATTTTTCCAGTATTGGATATTTAGATAAAACACAAACACCATTTCTTGCAACCTGTCCATAGACAGCATATTCATATCCTAACTTTTCTATCTCTGCATAAGGAAATTGCTCTTCTGTACATTTTATCTCTTGCAGCAAAACTATATCTATCTGACTATCAACTATAAAACTACAAAGTTGGTTAATTCTTTTACGTATGGAGTTTACATTCCAAGTTGCAATCTTTAGCATCAACAATCCTTATTAATTATATCAATTAAACTCTCCCCTGTGGGCAACCTCGATGTTATAATTTTTTTCCACTTGATTAACTTTAAACTATCAGCAATGTTTTTACTCATGGTATATGCAATTGTATTATTCATCACAGGAGATAGCCCACTTTTTAGAACTAATGAACAAAATACCCTTGCAGTTTGTGAGGAAAAAAAAGCAACGCTATCAATTTTACCGTCCAATAGTAAATTTTTACACCTATTAGTTAGACTCCTTTTAGTAATTGTTTTATAGAGTACAACTTCTCTTACGTTAAAACCTTCTTCAGATAATCTTTTTTTTAGGTCACATGATACTTCTTGTCCCCTTATATATAAGAACTTTATTGCATTTGAATAATGAGATTTTATGAATGATATCAGACCATCAACGTTGCTGTCTGCTGAGATTATATCGGAAAATCCCAAATTTTTTGCAGCCTGCATGGTTGAATTACCAACCGTAATAATTGGAAAGCCATACTCTTTACATATTTGACTGAAAGCCTTTACACTGTTTTTACTTGTAGATATCACAACATCAAATTCGTGCGCGGATATATCAGGATTTAAGTACTTTATTGTGAATACTGGCTCTATAAAAACTTTGTATCCATATTTTTTTAGCGTGCTTCTTGTGCTCAACGAATCTAATAAAGGCCTTGTCAATAAAATAGACTTCATTCTGGTTTATTTCACTAGCAGTAAAATAATATCCCTTATACACAAATTATTGAATAAAAACTTTTATTTTTTAAGTTTCTTACGTAACCTAGAAAAAAGGCAAGAGAAACTCCATAAATTGGCCCAGTGCTAGAAAACTGATCTTAAATAAGCGAATGTTTTTGATAAAATGAAAAAAAGATGTTACTCACTGAGTAACATCTTTTTTAAGAAGATAGATAGTTTTGTTTACTCTCTATATCTTCATTTTTGGAGCTTGATGCTCTACATCGACTTCAGCAGTTACTGTTGAAGAAGGTCCCACCAATTTGTCCAAAGAACCTGTCTTTCTTAAGTCAGCTTGGGTTTTTAACTTGCCATTTTTCTCAGTGAACATACCATGTTGCGGAGAAGAACTTGGTGAATTGAACCCACTATCAGAATTACGACGGTAACTGGCAAAGCTAGAAGTTGTAGCAGTACTGTCAGTGCTTAAAGAACCCGTTGAATTGCTTCTTGGCGGTTTCTCCGGAGCAACATAAAAACGGCTATTTCCTATCTCCGCAGATTGTATCTGATCCAACTCAGAATCTTGATATCTTATATAAGTAGCTTCCTCTGGCTTTTTGCCACCTTTTAGTGATGGTAACAACTTGCTCCAAAATGAAGTAGGTTCTTTTACTTCCTTATGCTCATTAGGATTTAATAATTCTGCTTTGCTGCTAACAGTACTTATAGAACTCGTTGAACTACTACCTGATAAGCTATTTTCCAGTGAATTCATAGAACTTGCTTTATGCCTTTTTGCTGACTTATTAAGCCTTTCTAAAGTATTAAAACGAGTATGCTCTTCCTTGCATTCTTTAATAACTTCCTTAATCTCATCATGATGTTCAGAAAAAATTTCATATAAGCTGCTATTATCTTTAGCTAACAAATGTTGCAACTTCTTAGCATCTAATTTATTGATAAAATCTATTTGCTGCTTCAATCGGTTGATCAACTGGTCCTTTTTGGCACTGTGTTGACCATCAACAGAATAAGCTTTCTCTAATATTTTTTCCCCCAGCTTAGAAAATATTTTCCTAGTTAAAGCAGAGCTATTCACACCTTTGTCTTCAAAAACTTCCTTGACAAACATTTCCTTTACACTATTAAAACTTCTCGTTTTTTCTTTTGTTTTCAAAATAACAGTTTGATCTTCATTACCTATTGAATATGCGATGCCATCTAAACTAGACACGCTTGCACCACTATCACTCATCTTCCTTCCAAGGTTTTGAATGTTATCCCCCATTTTTCTTAATGTAGAGCTAGCTCTCTCTTGTGTTGCCTGTTTTACAGAACTTGCAGTTTCTTTTACCGAATTCTTGGCATATACAGCACCATCTTTGATTTTTCCGCCAATATGCTTCGCTCCTTCAACTGTTTTTTCTGCTGACCATTTGAGCCCTTTATATCCAGATTGAACTGCTTTTACAGCAACTTTCGCAGCGAAAAATAGAGTAAGACCAACTATAGCACTTGGTATAGCAAGTGTTGCACCAACTGCCAAAAATGGTAACACTGCTGCAAATAATCCACTTGCTGTACCTACTACAAGGGCCTTATCTCCTTGCTTCATCTTGGAGAATTCTGTATCTCCTTTTAACAGATCCATAATTCTGTCTTTTAGCTTCTTGGGATCGTGAATGATATCTGAATTTAATGAAGAATCTTGAATCATTTTAAGATCATCTTGCTTAGTTTCAACAAAATTTGAAGAGTTTTTTTCACTAGGTGACATTTTTAACCTCACTATTAATTAAACATACTAATATTGTATATATCTGATTCTTAAGTTAGGGTTAATTCATCTAACAATGTCCACTTACTCTCAAATGATTTTGCTTGATGTGTTTTTTTGAAAGCACAGAAAATTAGTGATTATTGCAATATAATATCTCGTTTGGATTAGCTATAGTTGAAGCAAAACTCATCCTTTTGAAGGAGTAGATTTTTCCGTAGTCTTAGCAGGAACTGTGTTTGGATCTGATAGTTCTGTTCTGACATATTTGCCTTCTTTATCATATAAATCGCGAAAATCATTCATTTGCACATCAGTTTGAACTTCCACTGTATTAGTCTTTTTTTGATCTGTTGAAGATGATGCATTAACTTCTTTATCTTTAGTAGCTTTTTGTCTTAGTTGTGTATTTTCTTCTTGTAATTGCTTTGAATTTTTCTTTAACTCACCAATCTCTTTTGTTTTTTGCTTTAATTGTTCAGATATCATTAGTTTGTCCCTAGCCAAACTTTTATTTTCCTTTCCTAATTTACTAATTCTTTTGCTTGAAGATTTATCCGCAGCTTGTGTACCTTGGTCTTGTGTTTTAGGAACTGTAGTTTCGTGATTACTTGCCTCGATTCCTCTACTTTCATATTCAGCTTCAGTTGAAGTAGCTACTTTCGCATTTACTTCACTGAACTCATCCGCAAGTGATCTTCCGGGTTCAAGTTGTCGAATTTTCCTCTCTAAATCTTCATTTTTTCTTTGTAGTTCATTGAATTCTTGAGACAATTGTTTCATCTTTTTAGCCAATGTATTGTTTTTCCCTTTTTCTTCCGTCAATTCTTCTACCAACTGCTTTTCGTGATTATCTTGTGAACCTTCTACCAATATTTTCTTGAGATCATTTTCAAAATTTGTATTCTTTTTTTCTAGTGTACTTAACTTAGCTTCACTTTGCTTAAATTTTTCCTGTAGTTCCTCATTTATTCTATTTGTTGACTGAATCTCACTTTCTTTATCGTTCAATTGACTCATTAAATGTGTTATTTTAACATTTTTATCTTTTTGACTTTGTTCTAGTACGGTTACTTTTCGTTCTAATTGCTTAATGTCTTGATCTTTTTTAGCTAACTCTTTTTCCTTTCTTTTCAATTCATCTTTAAGTCTTGTGACTTCTTTTGCCAAATCTTGCTTTTCCTCAGTTAATTTACTTAGTTCCTCATCAACTTCTTGTATTATCTTTGTATTATGGCTTTTTAACTCTGCATTTTCCTTCTTGAGATATGTATTTTCTTTCTCTAATTCCGCTACTCTATCTTCTAATCCTTTCCCTCCTTGTTTATGCTCTTCTTCATCATTAAACGTATCACTTTCAAATACTTCATCTCCATCACTAACCTCACTACTAATAGACAAAGAACTTCTGCGTGAAGAAGGTGTATTAAGAGAAGAATATCCACTGCTACTTGGTGTAGCTGACTGTGGTGAATCTTTTGTAAATGTTTCATCTGCTGGTGTTTGCTGCTCGTTCACACTTTTGACCATGTCAGTGAAAGTTTGATATAGAGTTTTGCCATTGATAAAAACTTCTTTATTCTGCTCAACTAATTTTAATACCTCTTCTGGGTCAGTTATTTCTCCAAATTTTGGTTCATCAATCACTCTTTTTATGCCCTTAGAATTTACTTCTACAGTCATGCTACAATCTATGCTATTGCCTTTAGAATCCTTAGCTTGCCAGTTAATGGTCATCTCACATGAGCTTGAACCAGTAAAATCATAGTGCCTTTCGCTGCCTTTTTTGGTTGCAGTTATTTGACTATCTTTCCCTAAAGATAGGTTATAAACCTTGCCTTCGTCACTGGCTCTTAAAAGGGTGCTAATCTCTATTGGTTTTTCTTTATTTTCAAATCTAATTTTAAATTCATTATCTTGTGTTGTATATACTAAGAAATTTTCACTTGGTAGAGATTCTGCGAATTTTTTATGTGTTGCATTTATTGATTGCTCAAACTTTTGAAACTCCTCTTTCCACTTTGAACTTACCTGTTCTTTAATGTTCTCATCTTTGTGTAAAGGACCAATAAAGTACCAGATTAAATTTTCTTCTTCTAGTTTTCTGATAAAATCCTGAAAATTTTTGCAAGATTTAATGAAACTTAAAATATCATTTTTCTTTTGCTCATCTACATCTAAACCTTGATTTTCAGCTATAAATAAGTTTTCTTTTAGCATAATTTCTATTTTTAGAGAACTATATTATAATATTAGCATATTTTCTTAAAAAATCAACTAATCTTATAGTTAAATAAACTTGAGTATTTGGCGGGAATGTTATATATTAACCACTCCAAGAAGTGCAGTATGGACAATACTATTATAAGAAAATACGATATTAGAGGTGTGGTAGGCAGAGACCTGCAAATCAGTGATGGGTATGAAATAGGTAGAAAATTCGGTCAAACTGCAGCTAACGTTTGTGTAGGCTATGACAGCAGGATAGATTCACCAAGCATAGAAAAAGAATTAATCAGAGGCTTGATTTTATCCGGTGCGAATGTTATACGCGTTGGGCTCTGTTCTTCACCTATGCTCTACGCTGCAACAATGCAGGCAGATCTTGGGATTATGATCACTGCTTCTCATAATCCCAGGGAATATAACGGCTTTAAATTTTTCAGTAGTAAAAAAGTTTACTCAGATCAAGAAATGAAGGAAATTATAGGCAATACAATTAAAAACAGCACGAAAATTGGAAGCTTAATTAACACGAATATATATAGTGAGTACGTTAACATATTAAAAAATGCGCTCAAGAATAACGCTACACAAAAACTAAAAATAGCTTGGGATTTTGGCAATAGCCCAACAATTGTAAGGTATATTGAAAAGATTTTACCAGATCATATACACATCGTAACCAATAGCTTTATAGATGGAACGTTTCCACTGCATGACCCAGATCCCATAGAAGAGAAAAATCTTGCTCAGTTAATAGATATTGTCAAGAAAGATAAATGTGATCTTGGTATTGCACTTGATGGTGATGGTGATAGGGTACGCTTGATTGATAATAAAGGTAATGTTGTTTCCAATGATCACTTGTTTATGATTTTTTCACGTGAAGTATTGGCGGAACACCCAAAAAGCAAGGTTATTGCCAACGTAAAAATGAGTATGAAAGTGCATGATTTCGTTAGCAAATTAGGAGGGCAAATAATTACCTGTGCCACTGGACACTCACTAGTTAAGAAAAAGATGGTAGAAGAAGGGGCCAAGTTTGCCGGTGAACTGAGTGGACATTTTTTCTTTTCTGAGCTAGGTTTTGATGATGGACTATATTCTGCTATTAAAGCCATTGACATTTTACTTAAGAAAAACCAAAGCCTATCTGAGATGATTAAAGATTTACCAAAGTTATATATCACTCATGAAGTGAAAATTGTAGTGAAGGATGAGAAAAAATTTCAAATAATTGAATCAATAAAGGAGACACTAAAGCAGCAAAACATTGTATTTTCAGAGCTTGATGGAATTAAGGTAACTGATGATAAAGGTTGGTGGCTTCTTAGAGTATCAAATACGCAAAACTGCATAACAGCAAGATGTGAAGGAAATACCTTAGAAGATTTTGAATTCACTAAAAAAGTTTTGTTGTATTACATTGATGAACTAAAATTATACATTTAAATTTTTTTGATGATTTACTTATTCGTCAATGTTTGCAGTTTTGTTTGATTAGTAATAGGAATTGGTAACCTATGGCGCACTGCTGTGGATAATAGCTGTCTAGGCTAGTTTAGCTATAGAAAATCAACACTCACTTTTCTTTATTGTTTTGAGGTTTTTCTTGATCAACCATTTCCTCACCAATCTCTTTTATTTTTAGTATCAATGACTCTGGTACATACATGTTAATTACTTCTTCTGTTGTCACAAATAAAGCCTGATAAGAGTGTGAATTTATTATCCAATTGGGCAATATGTCTTCTGCGTCTATTTTAGACTCTCCCTCTTTTTTATCATATACTGTGTGGCAATATAAGTGCACAGCAAAAAATAGTACATAAGAAAGCAATATTCCTCTGAGTGCTCCGACAAAGATTCCAGTAACTCTATCCATTAATCCCAACCTTATAGGTGATAATATGTACATTAGCCAGTTATTCATTGTCATGAATGTAAGATTAAGTATAATAAATACAGAGATTGTAGAAAGTATGTTTTGTGTAACTTTAGAGTTAAAATACTTACTATAATTTATAATAAAAAAATCATAGTAACTAGCTGTCAAAAAGACTGATAAGAGCAAGAACATTAATGCACATAGCTCTTTTATAAAACCTCTAGTTATCGATATTATTACACACAAGACAATAATAAAGATAATTAGGCTATCGAAAAACATATTTTGTATCTATATGATTTTCAAGATATAATAGTTGTAAATAACAAAGTTGTAAAATTAATTGTATTGATATTTTATCAGCTGGTCTAAGTACCGGGCAATCATATCAACTTCTAAATTTAGGTAATTACCTGTTTTATTATGCTGAAAAGTTGTGTTTTTCCATGTATAGGGAATTATATTCACAGTGAATTCTTGATCGACAACTGAATTTACTGTAAGGGAAACTCCATCTAGCGTTACAGAACCTTTTTTTGTAATAAATTTAATTAATTCTTGTGGGCATGATAGTCTGATTTCATGAGATTCTAAATTTTGATTTATTGTTAAAATTTCTGTTGTGTCATCCACATGACCCTGAACCAAGTGGCCGTCAATTCTGTCACTCAGTTTCATTGCTTGTTCTAGGTTTATTTTTTTTCCTATTTTCCACATATTTAAGTTAGAAACCTTCATAGTTTCTTGAGATACTTGAACTGTGAATACATTGCTCATTATGTCGACAACAGTTAAACACACTCCGGAGCAGGATATTGAATCTCCTTTGTTTATAGAGGATAAATTTTGTGTCTCAATATGGAAGATTTGATCAGAGTTAGGGTGGATAGTGATATCAGTTATAGTGCCAATATCTTGGATAATTCCTTTAAACATGCAATAAAATAAATAATTATATCACAAAAGATCTTATTTGTTAGATGTGCAAAGGAAGATCTTTTTCACTTATCTGCTCAATAGATTCTACAGAATATTCAGAATATAGAAAGTAAGCCAGGTTCAAAACGCACAGTGTAATTAATATCGGTAACCCTATGTTTAATGTTAGACCGATACTTTTCCTTTTTTCTGTTGGCACCAATTCCTTTAAAATTGACACTTTTCCCAGCGGCAAGTGCCATAGCCAGAGTGCTGATATAGAAGCTGCTACTAAAAATAGACAAAGATAAGTCTCTTTCGAGGAAAATACAGTTTTTAATGGTGATTTGAGCCCAATATTAGTAGGCAATCGAGTTTTAGCTTCATTTGTTTTTGGTAAATGTTCTACAGCTTTGCTTGGCAAAATTTCATGAGAAATATTTCGAGGCTGTGGAGAAGATTGTATAGGAATGCCCGAAACTAATTTGAGCAATTGCACTGTTTTTCTATATACTTGCTTTTGTAAGTATTCTTTACCTAGAAGTGAGTTATTAGGAGGTTGTGGCCTTTTGAGTACCTCTAGCACTTCTGATATCTCATCTGATTCTAATACTTCATGTAATTGTTTATCTTGAAAGTAAACAATATTAAATATTAAGTTGAAAATATTGTGAAATGTCTCTGGGTCTTGATTTTTATATCCATTCATCACTTCAATAAATATTTCATCGAGTTTTTTTTCTCTACGCTCAATCTGGTTATCTATCATAGCTACTCTAGCATCATTTTGAGCTTGTTTTACGATAGATTGTTTTTCTTCTTCTGATAGTTCTTGAGCTTGCTTTTTTGACTTCTTTTTTCTGTTAGTTTTAAAATAATCTGTGTGCGACCTAGCTTGACCTATATCCCGCTCTGTTTCTTGAGGTACTAGATTTCCTATACTACCACCCTCTGTTATCCGAGTGGCTGACACTGGTTCTTTCTCTTCTTGGTCAAGTGCTGGAATAACACCAGGTGGCATATTGTTACTCTGTATAGAAAATTTGGGCAGTTGTGGGAAAAAGAATTGTGCCGTATTAAAAAAATTGAATGGCTGAAAAAGAGACCTAAACCAGGAAATATTTTCATGCATTGTAGCAACAATTACTGGTGCACGTGTAATTTGCTTTCTGTTACTTGCTATATTGTAGCCAAACGAACCTTGCACAATTTGTTTATCTTGCGTGTTTCTTTTTTCAATCACATTTTCGTTTTTATTTTCAGTTTCTTCTATTTGTAATGTATCTTGACTTTGCTCCTCACTTTTGGCTTTTTCTACATGTTTTAGCTGCTTATTCAAGAATATCTCGATTTGTTGCAAGCTATTGAGGTTGATGTTTTTAACGTTTGTTTGTAGCGTTATCGTTATGCCCTGCATGAGGATTTGAATTGGAGCATTATTTATGAATTCTTCTACAGTTTTATTAGCTTTATGGTAGTTATTATATAATTCTTCACTTTCTTTTGCTACTTTTATATTGGCTGTGAAGTTTTTCTCCTGAGAAAGGCTGGTTTCAAAAAAGTCAATCAAATGTTTTATTTGAGGTAATATTGTATTAGGGTTTACCTCTGTCAGTAGCTTGAGCTTAAATGAAAACTCTTGCGTATCACTTGTAATATTTTTTGAGCGAATGGTGCTAATCTCCAGCACTTCATTAGAAAATGCTTTACTTATTTCTTTAGATCTATCCTTAAAAAACTTAGGTAAACCCTCAATTTCGTATTTTTTCTTAGTTTCTATGTTACTACTATGCATGAGTAAATTTTTTAATGTAGAGTGAAATAAAAAACATAATTAGTCAATAAATTAATAATTATAGCACTCTTACATAATAGTAGCGTGTTGGATTCAATAAGAGCAGAAAAAGTTACTTTACAAATCTCATCAATCTTCTTATCATGACAATAAGAGTGTTTATCCTTGTTTTTAATCTCTGCAGATTTAACAACAAAATTCAGTAAAAAACTCAGGTATATATTGGCAGATTACATAAAATTATAGCGGCTGCATGTCTTTTTTATTTTTTCTACATTCAGCCAAAACGCGCTTTAAATAAGCGTTAGCACATTATTACAATGCCGATTTACATTATTATAGGGTCAAAACTCACTACTGGGGGATTCTTTTGCCTTTTTTTTGCTTGGTAAATTTCTTAATATTTTGGATTAGTTAGGAGTCCTATAGAGATGTCATTTCAGTGCTTCTTATTACCTGTTATGGATCCCAGTGTCAGCTACTTGGATGACAAGAAGGGAGAGTACTCGCATGACAACTTTTTATCCAAATAGTTTTATTGATGATATTAAAGATTGCACTATAATGAAAGTTTAAGCTAGCGTTTTTAAGGTGAATAAAGAGCTAATAAGTGAAATACCTTTACTTGAAGATAAGGCAGTTTCTGAGATTGAAAATGCTGCTTCTTTGAAGGATTTAGAAAAAGTTAGGTTGTCATACTTGGGGAGAAAGGGTGTAGTAAAAGCTTATTTCGATGACTTAAAGAATATAGATGATGCAGGAGAGAAACGCGACCTAGGTGCAGTGATTAATGTTTTACGCAATAAGATAGACCAGCTTATAACAAGCAAAGAAAATGAACTGAAAGATAAAGAAGTTAAGTTAAAACTGCAAAATGAAGCAGTTGATATCACACTGCCTGTCAGACCAGAAAGAATTGGCAAGATTCATCCACTCAGTAAAGTTATAAGTGAAGTGAAGCTCATTTTTGCGCATATGGGCTTTAAAGCAGTTGATGGTCCTGATATTGAAGATGAATTTCACGTATTTGATGCATTAAATACTCCAAGTCACCACCCTGCACGAGAGGAGCAAGATACCTTCTATTTAAGGAATAAAATAAATGATAAAAGAATGGTGCTGCGCACTCATACCTCATCTGTGCAGATTAGAACCATGGAAAAGACAAAAACTTTTCCAATTAAAATAGTGGCTGCAGGCAGGGTATACAGAAATGACTTTGATGCAACTCACACTCCTATGTTTCATCAGATAGAAGGACTTTATGTTAATGAAAATGTCAATATGGGCCAATTAAAATTTACTATTCATTGCTTCCTTAGTAAATTTTTCGGAGATAAGGGTCTAAGAATACGCTTTCGTAATAGTTTTTTCCCTTTTACTGAACCTTCTGCGGAAGTGGACATAAGCTATAAAGATAGTAAATGGATTGAAGTACTTGGATGTGGTATGGTGAATCCAAATGTCTTTAAAAATGTTGGAATAGACCATACTAAATACAGTGGCTTTGCATTTGGGATTGGTATAGAAAGGCTAGCAATGCTGAAATATCAAATTAGTGATCTAAGGAGCTTTTACGACAATAGAGTTAGTTGGCTCAACCATTATGGTTTTCATTTTTCGTCTTTAAGATAAGTGACAAATAAATCTTATACATTTGTTGTACTTGCTGCTGGGCATAGTGAACGAATGAATTCAAGCTTGCCTAAGGTTCTGCACAAAATAGGTAATTTCTCCATGCTTGAGCATGTCATTTACAATGCAAAGCAGCTGAATCCTGAAAAAATAGTTATTGTAGTCGATTTGCCTTTAACTCAAAGGCTGAAATGCTTTGAGGGTATAAAACTAATTACACAAGAGTCAACGCTCGGCACGGGAGATGCAGTCAAAATTGCAATGAGGAACCTGAAAGAATTGTCAGATATAGTTGTTGTGCAGTATGGGGATACTCCACTAATAAAAAGCAGCACAATAACTAAAATGATAAGCTGCTTAGGAGAGAGCAATGCTTTAGTTTGTCTTGGGTTTAAAACTAATAATAAAGGATACGGTAGACTAATTATTGAGAACGGTTCCCTAAGAGAAATCGTAGAAGCACAAAATGGTAGAAATAATGATTTTGCTAATGCCGGAATAATGGTTGCACGTGAAAAGAATCTACGTGAATTGGTGGAGAAAATAGAGTGTAATAACCAAGCTCATGAATATTACTTGACCGATATCGTTTCCATTGCAGTAAAGAGTAATTTAAATGTCGGCTATGTTATTGCTGATGAGGAGGAGGCAACTGGCATAAATAATAGGAATGACCTTGCAACGGCCGAGTTTTACTTTCAAGAAGAAAAAAGAAAGTTTTTCACTAACTCTGGAGTAACGCTTGTTGCTCCAGAAACTGTTTTCTTCTCTCTTGATACGCAAATTGGTATGGATTCGATTGTTTACCCATACGTTTTTTTTGGTCCTGGAGTAAAAATAGGATCTGGTGTTAGGGTTGGTCCATTTGCCAAATGTGAAAATACAACAATAGGTGATGGTGCAATCATAGGTAATTTTGTTGAAACAAAAGCAAGTGATATAGGTATAAATACTAAGATAAAGCATTTAAGTTATATAGGAAATACTCAGGTAGGGCAGGGGAGTAACATAGGTGCAGGTACCGTTATTTGTAATTATGATGGGAAAAAGAAACATAGAACAAATATTGGAAGCAATTGTTTTATTGGTGCCAATAGTTCATTAATTGCACCGCTTAATGTGCATGATGACTCTGTCATTGCAGCAGGTAGCGTTATAGTGAAAGATGTGCCAAAGGGAAGTCTTGCAATTGCAAGAGAAAGGCAAGTAACTAAAAAAATAAAATAATTCCAATTTTTTTCTTGATGGTTATGCTTATATATGCATATGCTGAGATCTTAGATAAAAATGAAAAAATTATTTACCTTGTTGGTTTGTTGTTCTCTTTCAGTACCATCTTTTGGAGTTGATTGGATTAAAGATAGAATTTATACTTCTTTGTCATATAGCCGACTTGGTGTTAATTATGACGTTGGTTTTCACTATACAGATAGCGTTAAAATTTCAGTTGGCTATGTAATCAAACCTATTATTAATTCTCTAATCAAACCTACTCTTGATGAAGAATTTGGAGCAGTGGTGGGGCTTATGGCAAAGCTTCATTATCATCATAAATTTGAAAATACGGGTATTACTCCTTATATTACTGCTGGTGTTGGTGCTGTTATAGTGCGTACAATGAAGGCTAAACCTAATGTAGGTAGAGCTGATAGTATAGGTGAAAACATAAGTGCTCTACTTGGAGAGGCTTTCAAAGCTGTAGTCAATGATGAATTTTTTTCTTATCAAATAGGTTCTGGTATTAATCTTCCACTTTCTGAAAGAACAAGTGTTTTTGCTGGCTACAAATTGCAAAGGTTTCATAAAATTTTCCATGGAATTGAGCTAGGAGTGAGTTTTAATTTATAAACTCTGATTGAATATTTTTAGTAAAGGCTAGTGGGAAATTATATTGAAGCGAAAGTAAGTGATGTAGACTCAAATGATGATTGCAGCAGATAGTGAAAGATATGCCAATTTGCAATTGCAAGAGAAAGACAAATAACAAAAAAAATAAAATAATTCCAATTTTTTACTTGCAATTTATACTATTTTTAATATTTATATGCTTGTATATGCATATATTAATCTTTGGAGGATAAAAATGAAAAAGTTACTTACTTTGTTGGCTTGCTGTTCTTTGTCAGCACCGTCTTTTGGAGTTGATTGGGTTAAAGATAGAACCTACACCTCTTCGTCATATGGCATGCTTGGTGTTAATTATGATCTTGGCTATCATTGTACAGATAGCATTAAAATTTCATTTGGTCCTGCAGTTAAACTTGTTATGAGTGAAGGGATTTTAGACGCGGGACTTATGACAAAGCTTCATTATCATTATAAATTTGAAAATACAGATATTACTCCTTATGTTACTTTTGGTATAGGAGGAGTTGCTAAAATTCCTCTTTCAGAAAATCAAGGGCCAGACGTAGAAGAATTTTTTTCTTATCAAATAGGTTCTGGTATTAATCTTCCACTTTCTGAGAGAACAAGTGTTTTTGCTGGCTACAAGCTGCAAAAGTTCCATGAACTTTCGCATGGGGTTGAATTTGGAATGAGTTTTAATTTGTAAGCTCCGATTGAATGTTTTTAGTGAAGTCTGGTTTGAATTTTTGTTGAAAAAAAGCAAGTGATATAGGCTAAAATGATGATTGCAGTAGGTAACAAAATGTGACAAAGAGAAGTTTGGCAATTGCAAGAGAAAGGCAAGTAGCTAAGAAAGTGATTCCGATTTTATTATGTAAGTTATGTGATTTTTAACTTTTCTGTGGGTATATATGCGTATATTCATGGTTAGAGGGTAAAAATGAAAAAATTACTTACTTTAGTAGTCTGCTGTTCTCTGTCAGCACCGTCTTTTGGAGTTGATTGGATTAGAGATAGAATCTATACTTCGTCGTCATATGGCAATCTTGGTATTAATTATGAGCTTGGCTATCATTATACAGATAGCATAAAAATTTCAGCTGGTCCTGTATTGAAATCTGTTTTGTTTGGAGGATCTTTGGCAGAGTTAGGATTCATGGCAAAGCTTCATTATCATCATCAATTTGAAAGTACGGATATTACCCCTTATGTTACTTTTGGTGTAGGAGGTGGAGCTAAAGTATCTCAACCAGCACAGCAAGATCAACAGCCAGACGTAGAAAAGTTTTTTTCCTACCAGATAGGTGCTGGTATTAATCTTCCACTTTCTGAGAGAACGAATGTTTTCGCTGGCTATAAACTTCACAAGTTCAGTAATTTTTCTCATGGGTTTGAACTTGGAATGAGTTTTAATTTATAAGCTCCGATTGAATGTTTTTAGTGAAAGCTTGAGTTTTTATTAACGTCGTAAAGTTTTCATGAGACTAAGAGAATTTGAGAGTAGTCAAGTTTTAAAACTTGACTACTCTCCACGAGGAAAAGCAGATAAAGGTAGAAGTATTTCATGTTTTTATTTATATTGACAGTATGTGTGACATCATTTACGATTAGTGTTAATAACAATAATTGATATTTGTCATGTTTGCAGTAATCGAAACTGGTGGAAAGCAGTATTTAGTAAAAAAAGGCAGCATAATTAAAGTAGAAAGATTACAAGCTGAAGAAAAAGAGGAAGTGGAAATCAATAAAGTGATTTGTGTTTCAAACAATGGCTTATCTTGTTCATCTAATGCTGTTGTTAAAGCTGAAGTACTGGAGCAGTGTAGAGATAAAAAAATTATAATCTTTAAGAAAAAGAGAAGAAAAAATTACCGTAGGAAAAATGGTCATAGGCAGTATATTACTGTTCTTCGTATCAATGAAATTAGTCTTCAAAAGTAAGAGGTAAGATATGGCAACTAAAAAATCAGGTGGTAGTTCCTGTAATGGTAGAGATTCGGCAGGGCGTCGACTCGGGATAAAGAAGAATGGTGAGGTTATTCCAGGTAACATAATTGTACGTCAAAGAGGTACAAAATTTCATCCTGGAAAGAATGTTGGTATGGGTAAAGATCATACGATTTTTGCTAAAACGAAAGGCTGGGTGAGTTTTAGAAAATCAGCAAATAAAAAGACGTTTATTGATGTTGTGCCTACAGATGATATGCAAGCCTTGGCTTGAATAGATACGGGTCTGTAGCTCAGGTGGTTAGAGCGCACGCCTGATAAGCGTGAGGTCGGAGGTTCAACTCTTCCCAGACCCACCATTTAAATTTGCAATAGTTTTGATATCGTGTAACTAAGCGATGGTTTTACATAAGAATTCAGTAACCAGTGAATCAGTAGCAGCCGGTCATCCAGACAAAGTAGCAGACCAGATTTCAGATGCAATACTTGACGAATACCTTTTTAATGACTCTTCCTCTCGTACTGCAATAGAGACTTTAGTTACTAAAGATAATGTTATTATAGCTGGGGAAGTATTTGGGCCGAACATTGAAAATAGCAAGATTGAAAGTATTGTACGGAATACAATAAAAGATATTGGTTATGAGCATGATGGTTTCCACTGGGAAACAGTGAAAGTAAATATATTACTACATGAACAATCAAATGACATTGCAATAGGTGTGGATCAAGGTGCTGGGGATCAGGGCATAATGTATGGCTATGCAACAATAGAGACAGAAAGCCTCATGCCAGCACCCATTTTTTATGCACACTCGATTCTGAGAAATATCATGAGTATGGTCAAAGGGGTAAAGCTTGGTCCGGATGCAAAATCGCAAATCACTTTGGCGTATGAGAATAACCTTCCAGTGCGTGCTGAAAGTATTGTTGTTTCAATACAGCATCTTGAGGATCTGAGTCAATCGAAAGTGAAGGAAATAATTTATCCTTACATAGCTTCATCTTTACCTGAAGGGTGGATGTGCCCTAAAGAAAATCTCTTAGTCAATCCAACAGGTAGATTTGTTATTGGTGGACCAGTTGGTGATTGTGGATTAACCGGACGAAAAATTATGGTTGATACTTATGGAGGCTATATTCCACACGGTGGAGGAGCGTTTTCTGGAAAAGATGCAACAAAAGTTGATAGATCCGCAGCTTATATGGCGAGATACCTTGCTAAAAATATTGTCTTTGCAGGTTTAGCTGAACGTTGTCTTGTGCAGCTTTCTTATGCAATTGGTGTCTCAAAACCTACTTCATTTTACATTGATACATTTGGCACGAATACAATAGATGAAGAGAGGATTAAAGGGTTTATTGAAGGTAACATAGATTTATCAACTAAAGGCATAATAAGACATTTATCACTTAATCGTCCTATATATAAACGTACAGCCTGCTATGGGCATTTTGGTAAAAAGTTAGAAAGTGATGGTGGATTTTCTTGGGAAGGTGTGGACTTATCTACTGATTTTTGTAAAGAATTTAATATAGAAGAAGAAAAGAGAGAATTTCTTTAAACTATTAAACTCTTTTATTTCTAGCTTGATACTGATATAATAACTTATTATAAATTGTAAGTAACTTTTTAGTAACTATACTAGTTTTAATATTTATGAGGCTTACAAGATGTCCAACAAACCAAAAGAAGAATTTTATGATATTGCTATAAAAGAATCATCTGATCTTATTGAAGAAATAAAAGAACATCCTTTCAATGTTGAATTGATAAACAATACGCTAGATTATGAAAAGTTCAAAATTTATCTTCAGCAGGATTTTTTATATTTAGTGGACTGTACTCGTGCTTTATTGATTATTGCAGCTAAAGTTGATGACATTGAAATAATGGGCAGTTTGGTTAATGTAGCAAGGGGAACATTTGCGGTTCGAAAGCAGTATACTGAATATTTTGAGACTTGTGATTTATCCGATAATCATAAAAAATCAAAATCTTGTTCTGCTTTTACTGATTTTTTTATGCGTGCTGCATATCATAATTCTGTTGCTGAAGCTTTAGCAGCGTCTTATCCTTGTTTTAATATATACCAAATTATTATAAATCATATGGTAGGAGAGGTTATGCCTAAAAAAGTTGAAGATCACAGATATCAAGGGTGGATTGATATCTATAATAACACAGTAATGAATGCTACGATTAATCAAGTTACTGACGTTGCAAATAATCTATATGCAAAGGCTGGTGATTGTGAGAGGAAAAAGATGCGTGAGTTTTTTAAGAGAGGTCTAGAGCTAGAAATAATGTTTTGGGATGAGATGTATTCTCTAGCATAATCTGTAGTATTAACACTAAATTATATTCTAGTTTATGTGATGTTTAGTGGTATAATTAAGAGTTATTATGGGTCAAATCTTTTAAAGGATATTATTGAGCATCCTTTCAATGTTGAATTAGCAAATAATACTTTAAACATAGAAAACTTCAAATTTTATATACAACAAGATGCATTCTTTTTAGCTGATTATGTTCGTACTGTTTTAATGACTGCATCAAAAATGGAGAGTTGTAATAACATTGTTCCATTGATTGGGGTGGCTAAAGGAGGAATAGAGATTATGAGAGTGTTATACGACCACTACTTTACTGTATACTCCATAAATCGTGGAGAAAAGTCGCTTGAATGTTTCAATTTTACTAACTTTCTTTTGTCTACTTCGTATAGCGACATTTATGAAGCTGTAACAGTTCTTTACTCTTGCCATTTTATATATAAAATTATTGTTGATAATATGAGAAATAAAATTAAAAAAAATAATAGATATAAGGATTGGTTTGATTTTTTTGGCGGTAGTTTGATGGAATCTGGATGTGTTGCTTTGGAAGATATTGTTGACGAGTATTGTAACAAAGCAAGGGAAAGTGAAAGAACCAGAATGCTTGAATTATTTAAAATAACTGCACAATTTGAGTTAGACTTTTGGAATAGCGCATATAATTTTTCAAAATTTGATCAAGATTTTAAGAAATATTGACAATTTTAAGCTAATTTGTATGCTTGATATGTATTTTTGAAGGTGATATGAAAAGTAAAGAACATGATTTTCATTTAGTGGACCCAAGTCCCTGGCCAATTGCTATATCAGCAGCAATTCTTGTTCTTGCACTTGGATTAGTTGGTACACTCCATAAACAAATTTCTGGAATATTTGGTTTAGTTTTGGGAATCTCTGCGGTATCAGGAGTGCTGTTTTATTGGTGGAGAGATGTAATAAGAGAAGCAATTTATGATAAATGCCATACTGCCATTGTAAAACATGGACTCAAGCTTGCAATGTACTTATTTATCCTCTCGGAAGTTGTGTTTTTTATAGCGTTCTTTTGTTCATTCTTTAAAGCCTGGCTTGATCCGGTTTTTTTATTTGAAGCGTTTTCTCCTACAAAAAAAGTTGAATGGCCCCCTGAAGGGATTTTACCACCGGATCCGTGGTCGTTACCATTTATGAATACACTAATATTATTACTTTCTGGTACAACGATTACTTCAGCACATCATTTTTTACTTGAAAATGATCAAAAGAGCATGATTAAAATGCTGTCTATAACTATATTGCTTGGGATGTTCTTTATAATAGTGCAAGCAATTGAGTATTATGAAGCAAGTTTTTCTCTACAAGAAGCGGGAGAGAAACTTATCTATACATCCAACTTTTACATGATTACTGGTTTTCATTGTGTACATGTTATAATAGGGATAATATTCTTGTCAGTATGTTTATTTAGAGCTCGAAAAAATCAGATTACACCTCAAGATCATTTATGTTTTGAGTTTGCTTCTTGGTATTGGCACTTCGTTGATGTAGTTTGGATATTTTTATTTTTGTTTGTTTATTGGCTCAGCATTTATTAAGTGATTAAGATAATAGGTCTAGATCCAGGAATAAGCAAAACTGGTTGGGCAATTATCAATCTGGAAGAAAAAAATAGTATTGAATTTTTGGGTGGTGGTGCCATATCAACTGATAGTAAGTTGGGTACAGGTGAGCGTTTACATATAATTTTTGAAGAATTAAAGAAAGTAATTTCTCTATACTCTCCAAATGAAGCTGCAGTAGAGAAAATTTTTGTTAATAAGAACCCAAAATCTTCGCTAACTTTAGGATATGCAAGAGCGATTGCAATTTTAATATTACGAATGACGGATTTACCCATGAATGAATATGATGCAAACTATATAAAAAAGAGCATTACTGGAAATGGTCATGCTGATAAGGATCAGATTATATTTATGGTGAAGCAAATAGTTAAAAACTTAAATATAAAATGTCATCATACTGCTGATGCTCTTGCTACAGCAATTTGTCATGCTTATACGAGAAGTTCTTGTTTTATTGAATAGTTTTACATGAATTCAGTTGAAAAAACTATTTGATGGTATTTATCTTATCTAACGTTCGTTGCAGAATAATACATGCAGCAATTTTATCATCTATTTTTTTTGATTTTGTGATTGATATTCCAGTAATTTTTAGTGCGTGAGTTGCAAGAGATGTTGATAGACTTTCGTCTTGTAGGTATATGTGTACTTTACATTTTTTTATTATTTTATTTGCAAACTGGATTATTGCTTTACACCATTCAGTCTCTTGGTCATCTATTTTGAATGGTAGTCCTATTACCATTGATCCAGCTTCATTTTCTTTAAGCACTCTATTTAGATAACCTAAATCTTTGCTCATATTTCTTCTATAATATATACTATGAGCTGTAGCTATAAGCTGTGTTTTATCACTAAATGCTATGCCTATTTGTTTTTCTCCCATATCAAGGCACATTATACGTTTATCTCTTGGAATAGACTTTAGAAATTCATCTGGATTTATATGTAGCATCTATGAAAACATAACTTTTGTACAATTGTATTTTTGTGACAGTAAGTTATGTACAGTCTACTGGCATGATAGACATTCATCATAATTAATATCTGTTTTTTGTTGCAATATTTCACTTTTTTTGAATATGTCATGTGAGACCTTGTCAGCTCTCTGCATTGATTGTGATCTGCAATAATACAAGCTTTTTAATCCTTTTTTCCAAGCAAGCATATGTATTTTGTGTAAGTAACGTTTATGCACATTGGCAGGTAAGAACAGATTTACTGATTGAGATTGACAAATATAAGGAGTTCTATCACTTGCATGTTCTATGATCCATTGTTGATCAAGTTCGTATGCTGTTTTAAATGTCAGTTTTTCATGCTTGCTAAGAAAATCTAAATGCTGAACAGAACCCTCATTTGTTGAAATTGAGGACCATATTTCATCATTGTCTTGATTTTTTTCTGCTAGTAGTTTTTGCAAGAATTTATTTCGTACTACAAATGAACCTGTAAGTGTCTTCTGTATAAATACGTTTGCTGCATATGGCTCTATTCCAGGGGAAGTGTTGCCTGCGATAATCGAAATTGAGGCAGTTGGAGCAATAGCGAGCTTATGTGTAAACCTTTCCATTAGATCGATTTCTTTAGCATCAAGACATGGACCTTTTTCTTCTGCTAATTTTTTAGAAACTACATCTGCTTGCTCGCGCAAATGCTTAAATACTTTTTTATTCCATTGTTGGGCTGTTACTGATTCAAAAGGAACCATTTTACTTTGTAAAAATGAATGAAAACCCATCACGCCAAGACCGATACTACGCTCTCTTATTGCGGAATATTTTGCTCGCTGTATTTCATTTGGTGCTTGGTTTATGAAATCCTCTAATACATTATCAAGAAAACGCATTATATCTTCTATGAAAAGCTCATTATCTTTCCATTCTTCGTAGTATTCAAGATTTACGGATGATAAACAACATACAGCAGTGCGTGACTTTTTCAGGTGATCGTAACCTGTAGTTAAAGTTATTTCACTGCATAGGTTTGACATTTTGATGTCTAAGTTGAGTTTTTTGTAAGATTCTGGCTTATTGTTATTTGTTGCATCAAGGAAAATAATGTAAGGTTCTCCAGTTTCAACTCTTGCTGTTAATATTTTAATCCATATATCCCGTGCTTTTACTGTTGAAATAACTTTATTGTTATGAGGGCTTATTAAATCCCATTCTTGATCATCTTCAACAGCTTGCATAAACTTATCTGTTACTATTACAGCATGATGTATATTTAATGCTTTGCGATTTGGGTCACCACCAGTTGGCTTACGTAAATCTAGAAACTCTTCTATTTCTGGATGCCATACAGGAAGATAAACTGCTGAGCTTCCTCTTCTTAAGGATCCTTGGCTGATTGCAAGCGTCAGAGCATTTTGTACTACGATAAATGGCACAATTCCTGATGTTTTACCGCTACCTTTGACACTTTCACCAATTGAACGTAAATTTCCCCAATAACTACCTATTCCACCACCACGTGCAGCGAGCCAAACATTTTCATTCCATAAATCAACTATTCCCTGCAAGCTATCTTCAGTTTCGTTAAGAAAGCAGGAAATAGGCAATCCTCTCTTGGTACCACCATTACTAAGTATTGGAGTTGAAGGCATGAACCATAAATTGCTCATGTAATCATAAAGACGCTGTGCATGCTCTTTATTATCAGAGTAGTAATTGGCAATACGTATAAAGAGATCTTGATAACTTTCATTTTCTATTAAATACCTGTCCAATAGAACTGCTTTTCCAAAATCAGTTAATTTACTATCCTTTGCGTAGTTAATAGCAATGTAATTCATAAGACTCCCTTTATGATAATATAGACATTTATTTGAGCGATTTCTCGATTAAGTTGTTAAATTTTTTTGTGGATACTGTAATGCAAACAAGATACCATCAACTTGGCTGCCATATATTTTACAGTAACTCATTTGACTTATTTGCATATTTGTTTCTTTTGCAACATGCTGAATATAATCTTCTGAGTGACGAAAATAATCTCCTTTGTTTACAAAGTCAATACCTTTACCTTCCTTTCTTCTTACTAAACATACAATAACCCCTTTTTTGTTTGTCAATCCTTTTGCTAGTTCCAATTCTGCTAGAAAATCATGTAGATAGTGTAGCACTTCAGCAAAGATAATTACATCATACTGCTGGTTCTTCTCTTGTTTAAGAAACTCTTTCATTTCTGTATGTATTAACTCATCGTAAACAGGTTTACCTTTTATAAGGCATCCTCTTGCAATATTGAGCATTCTATTTGAGATGTCAACTCCTGTTATGCGACTTCTAATATTACTTATTTTTAGGAAGTGACCACATATTCCAGTACCGCAACCAAGGTCGAGTATATTCAGTTTAGAAGTGGAGTTGTTAAAGACTTTTGTAATTATCATGTGTACTAGTTCATGCCCTCTGTATTGTTTGGCAATTAGCCAATGCTCAACAAAATATTCACCTGTGTAATCAAAATATTGCTTTATGAGATTTTCAGGCAATTCCACAATATCTGATGTGTTTGTTATTTTCTTTATATAGTAAGAAGCTTCTTTATGACTACTATCTAATTTTAGGGTTTTTGTTAAATAATTATAAGCTTTGTTAGTATTGCCTACTGCAAAATGACATCTTCCGATATTATACCAGACTAGAGGTAAATTAGGGTAGAATATGCTAATTAACCAAAATCTTAACTTTGCATCTGATATATTACCTTTATAGAAGTGATATAACCCGATTTCAGTGTTGGTATTTAACAGGTTTTTAGATTTTTCAAGAAACACTACAATTTCTTTATGGAGAGTACTGTATTTATCCATAATGAAATTTTTTACTTTTTTACTATTTAATAAGCCAGTGAGCTTGGATATACAATTTAAAGCAAAGTTTTTTATAAAAGATAGATTACTTTTCATACATTAGAAATACTCCAAATGTTCATTTTCATTTTTAGGTAACTAATTTTAACACATTTTATCTTACAAAATATCTTTTTCATTAATTTTTCTGTACATATCAATTTGTCAAATATTTCTTAGATTATAATGTTTAAGATTGCTGGTATATTGTTGTTGATAATAATAGGTAAATGTTTTGTGTAAAAAGGCGTTGACATATGATTTATCAGATTGTAACATATAAAAGATTAGTTTTTAGATGTTTGAAAAGTTTTATGGTAGAGATTATTTAATCTCAATTCAATTGTAAGTTAATATTTAACTCTGCATATTCTACATATAGTCAGATAAATAAATTATTAAGAGCACTTGATGGATGCCTTGGCGTTAAGAGGCGATGAAGGACGTGGCAGGCTGCGATAAGCTGCGGGAAATTGTCAACAAATTTTGATCCGCAGATTTCCGAATGGGGAAACCCAACTAGCTTAGCTAGTTATTATATACTAAGTATATAAAGCAAACTTGGTGAACTGAAATATCTAAGTAGCCAAAGGAAAAGAAATCAACCGAGATTCTGTTAGTAGTGACGAGCGAAAGCGGAAAAGGCTAGTGATTTAAAAATAAGAATTAGAATACTCTGGAAATGGTAACCATAGAAGGTGATAGTCCTGTACAAATAGAAAGTTTTTAAATCCTTGAGTAGAGCGGGGCACGTGAAATCCTGTTTGAATATGGGGGGACCATCCTCCAAGCCTAAATACTCCTTAACGACCGATAGTGAACAAGTACCGTGAGGGAAAGGTGAAAAGAACCCCGGGAGGGGAGTGAAATAGAATCTGAAATCAAGTGCTTACAAACAGTTGGAGCTCTATATCAATTTATTGATATTTAGAGTGACAGCGTACCTTTTGCATAATGGGTCAGCGAGTTAATCTATGAAGCAAGCTTAAGCCGATAGGTGTAGGCGTAGCGAAAGCAAGTCTGAATAGGGCGTTTAGTTTTATGGATTAGACCCGAAACCAAGTGATCTAGTCATGACCAGATTGAAGGTATGGTAAAACATACTGAAGGATCGAACCAGTTAATGTTGCAACATTATTGGATGAGTTGTGATTAGGGGTGAAAGGCCAATCAAACTTGGAAATAGCTGGTTCTCCGCGAAATCTATTTAGGTAGAGCGTTGTATTTATGTTGTTGGGGGTAGAGCACTGGATAGACTAGGGGGATTCATCATCTTACCAAATCTAACCAAACTCCGAATACCAATAATTAATTATACAGCAGACACACTATGGGTGCTAAGTCCGTGGTGGAAAGGGAAACAGCCCAGATCACTATCTAAGGTCCCAAAATTACAGCTAAGTGGGAAAGGAAGTAGAAAAACCATTACAGCTAGGAGGTTGGCTTGGAAGCAGCCATCCTTTAAAGAAAGCGTAACAGCTCACTTGTCTAAATAAGTTTTTCTGCGCCGAAAATGTACCGGGGCTAAAGCTGTATACCGAAGATGTGGGTGCTTATTAATTTCGATTAATAGGCGCGGTAGCGGAGCGTTCCGTAAGTCTGTGAAGGTGGTTTGTAAAAACTGCTGGAGATATCGGAAGTGAGAATGCTGACATAAGTAGCGTAAAAGAGTGTGAAAAACACTCTCACCAAAAATCTAAGGGTTCCTACGTTAAGTTAATCTGCGTAGGGTTAGTCGGTTCCTAAGGCGAGTCCGTAAAGGAGTAGTCGATGGCAATTAGGTTAATATTCCTAAACCTCTTAAGTGTGACGGGTTTTGTATTTGTATAGGTCTTATTGGATTGATCTATGCTTAAAAGAAGCTCCAGGAAATAGCACTTATATTTATGAGGCCGTACCGTAAACCGACACTGGTGGATGAGTAGAGTATACTAAGGTGTTGAAAGAATGATGTTGAAGGAACTCGGCAAATTATACCTGTAACTTCGGAAGAAGGGTAACCTGCTTTTAGGCAACTACAAGTAGGTGGCACAAAATAGGGAGTAGCGACTGTTTACTAAAAACACAGGACTCTGCAAACACGTAAGTGGAAGTATAGGGTCTGACGCCTGCCCGGTGCTGGAAGGTTAATAGGAGGGGTGCAAGCTCTGAATTGAAGCCCCAGTAAACGGCGGCCGTAACACTGACGGTCCTAAGGTAGCGAAATTCCTTGTCGGGTAAGTTCCGACCCGCACGAATGGCGTAACGATTTCTCCACTGTCTCCAACATCACTTCAGCGAAATTGAATTCCCCGTGCAGATGCGGGGTACCCGCGGTTAGACGAAGAGACCCCGTGCACCTTTACTATAGCTTTACATTGCTATTAAAAGTGTGATGTGCAGGATAGGTGGGAGACTTTGAAGTTATGGCGCTAGCTATAATGGAGTTAACCTTGAGATACCACCCTTTACACTTTTGATATCTAACTATGTTTCATTATCTGGAACTAGGACATTGTATGGTGGGTAGTTTGACTGGGGCGGTCGCCTCCTAAAAAGTAACGGAGGCGTGCGAAGGTAAGCTAGAGCTGGTCGGAAATCAGCTTGATAGTACAATGGCATAAGCTTGCCTGACTGCGAGGCTGACAAGCCAAGCAGAGACGAAAGTCGGTCATAGTGATCCGGTAATTCTGTATGGAAGGGTTATCGCTCAACGGATAAAAGGTACGCCGGGGATAACAGGCTGATGGTGTTCGAGAGTTCATATCGACGACACCGTTTGGCACCTCGATGTCGACTCATCACATCCTGGGGCTGGAGAAGGTCCCAAGGGTTCGGCTGTTCGCCGATTAAAGTGTTACGTGAGTTGGGTTTAGAACGTCGTGAGACAGTTCGGTTTCTATCTGCCGTGGGTGAAGGAAATTTGAGAAGATCTGACTCTAGTACGAGAGGACCGAGATGTATATACCTCTGGTGTACCAGCTGTTATGCCAATAGCATCGCTGGGTAGCTATGTATAGATGGGATAATTGCTGAAAGCATATAAGCAAGAAACCCTCTTCAAAAAAATTTCCCAATTAAGGCCGTGGGAGACTACCACGTTGATAGGCTAGGTGTAGAAGCATGGTAACATGTGAAGCTAACTGGTACTAATAGCCTGATTGATTTATTTGCTTTCTATATGTGCATATGCAGTGTTAAATATTAAATTAAAATTTATTAAGTCAGAAATTTTTGTTGACTTGGTGGCTATAGCAAAAATGAACCACCCGATCTCATTTCGAACTCGGAAGTGAAACTTTTTAGCGCCGATGATACTTAAAAAGGGAAAGTAGGTCGTTGCCAAGTTTATAAAAATTTCTTCTTATTTATATCTTTTCAGTAGAGCGATGAAACAAGGTAAACATAGAGTAGCTGTGAGGTAATATAACTGATCTTTTAGAACTCTGCGAAAACTTTAAGATAAAAGTAGAAAATTTAAAAGTAGAATTTGTCACTTATTTCCAAATTAGGAGGAGAGATAGCAACATTTAACAAATCATCAAACAATTGATCTTCCGAAAATCAAACTTTATATAATTGAATATTAATTAAGTTGTTGGAGATGAGGAGAAAGAAGAAGTAGCAAACTACCAAAAAGCAGATACATTTGGTCCAATAGTTAGGTGATAATTGTAGCACTCAGTGGATCTTATAAAAATTCAAAACGTGAAAATTATAAGTGATGTTTTTAATGTGAATTGAAAGCGTATCAAATAGTGAATATAGAATTCCCTCAAATGCAAAAAGGTGTATGAGCAAATCGAATAAGAAAAGTGAGGTTTTGCGCATCAACGTGTTATAATAAAGGTAAACTTGGTTAGTGCTGAAGCAATACTGCAAGTTTTAAAGGGAAAGAAGATTTAAAAGACAGTGTATGTTGCAATCGTAATAGTCGCTGAAAGGTACTTTGAAACATAGCTGGACTATTGAAGTTAAAATTCTGGGCTGTTACTTAAAAAACGCATCCACTGAATTATTTATGCTAAAAAAAGCTTTATTAAAAAATGAAACAGAAGTGTAAGAAAGTTGCAAAACGTATAAGGTATTACTTGAAGCTACCTATCTGAAGCAACTGGAGCTTCTCAAGTTGCGAAAAATATTTTAAAATCTGAAAGAATGATGTGAAATTTTTTAAGTAAACCAGAAAGTATTCCACTATCACGCTGAACAGCAAATTAGGCATTATATCGTTTACTGTAAAAGCTCATATTTTACGTAATCAGAGCTAGGAACTTGAAAGGATAATTTCATTATACTTAACATGGAAACAAAGAGAACTATACAATCCCCTACCTATCGTTTCTTCAACCACTTCCCTGAACGGGTACTTTTATCAAACTATTCTCTTATTGTAATGAGTTGCTTCTATATTAAAATTTAGCAATTTCCCTCTAGGATTATCTTTATTTTGTTCTAAATATTGGCTTTGTTCAAATGCCATTCCCCATTGTGTACGATAGCTAGACTTTCTATATTCATAAAAACTCTCTTCAGCATTATTTGTATCGAGCTTTTTATCTTGTTTTTTTATACTTTCTACCTCAAGCACCCACATCTATTAATTTATTTTAAAAACCTCACTTATCTTATCATAAAAAATATAGCTGTAAATACTTTAGTGAAAATTCCTTCTTATTTTATCTTTCTTTAAGCAAATATTGAGGTCTTTTTGTAAATTTTTATAGCCTGCTTGCATAATGTTTTGATGGGTTAGTATTATGTAATAGTATCCTACATTACTTATATTAGAAATGCTAACTTTAGCTAGCATTCGTAATTGCCTTTTTATTTTATTTCTTTTTGCTGCTTTTCCGACTTTTTTACTGATAGCCAGACCTACTCTAATAACATGAATATACTTTTCAGGTTCTCTTTCTTTTATAGCATATAGTGATATATATACCCCTCGATAAAAAAGACTGTAAGATGCTAATCTGTTTTTAAAAGCAAAGGAAAACTCTTTTTTTTTATGCTTACTATGCGCATAATTTATTACACCCTAATGAGCGACGCTTATTAAGAATTTTTCTTCCAGCTTTTGTTGACATACGTGAACGAAATCCATGTTTGTGCTTTTTTTTAAAATTTTTTGGTTGAAATGTTCTTTTCATTGTTTTTATATTAATATGACTATTTATTTTAAACTATTTTGCTCTATTGTCAAATAATGGTCAACTTCTGTGGCATTCTTGTTGAATAAAATTTGATATATGGAAAAATGAATTTAATTATAGGCGTACTTGTTTTACTAGTCCTTTTATTTTGTTTGAGTAAGTTTCAAGCAGTAAGTAAAGTTAAGTCTTATATATATTTGAGTTGTATGTGGATGCTACCTTGTTTGTTAGCATTCTATGATGGTTATTTTATAACTTCTATTTCTATAGCGTTACTTTTTTTTATGCTGATTTTTATCCTTAAAGGTAAAAGAAATAAGATGGTAAAATTTTTGTTATTTATGGCTTTAGCAATATCACTTTTTATCACTTTATTTATAATGCTATCTATTTTTGTTCAGTCCATTTCTTTTTTTAATAAAGTAGCTATTTCAGAATTCTTATTTTGCTTAAAATGGAAGCATAATGTAGCTATTATTGGTGAAGGAGAGGTGGGGTGTTTTGGTATAGCGCCACTTTTAGTGGGGACATTACTTATAACTATTGTAGCAATGTTAGTTGCGGTGCCGCTTGGTTTATTTTCTGCAATATATATTAGTGAGTATGCGAGTGAAAAAGTGCGTTATGTTATTAATACAGCCTTACAGGTTTTGTCTGCTATTCCTACTGTTGTATATGGATACTTCTCAGTTATATTTTTGTCTTTTTTTATAAAGCAGGTAGCAAATTTTTTTAATTTAAGTATACACTCAGAAAGTGCTTTGATTGCTGGTTTATCGATCGGGGTAATGATTCTTCCTTTTATTATTTCTTTGCTTGAAGATGCTATAAGATCTGTTCCAAAAAGTTTACGTTATGGTTTTATGGCGCTTGGCGCAACACCAGCGGAAACTATATGGCATATAACAATACCTTATGCAATGCCTACAATTTTAAGTGCAATTTTATTATCAATTTCAAGAGTAATAGGTGAAACAATGATTGTACTAATGGCTGTGGGAATCAATGCAAATTTGACCTTTAATCCTCTCAATTCAGTTACTACTATCACTGTACAAATTGCTACATTACTTACCGGAGATCAGGATTTCAATAGTGTGCAAACTCTTGCTGCTTATGCGCTTAGTTTGGTGCTGTTTGTTATTACTTGGCTATTGAATGCATTTGCATTGTTTATAATGAAACGTAACTAGTAAGTGTTTTAATATTGCAAAATTTCTGTTAATAATATAAGATTTATTTTCTTTAGAAGTTCTTTTATAGAATTGTAGTGTTAGGTGATGAAAGAGATGAGTACAGGTAAAGTAGTTAAAATAACTCAAGCAGTTGTTGATTTAAAATTTGAAGACGGGTTGCCTAAGATATTTAATGCTTTAAAAAGCAAACTAAAATATAAGGGCAAGGAGCTAGTTTTAGAGGTTTCACAGCATATAGGTGACAATATAGTTCGTTGCATTGCTATGGATAGCACAGATGGTATGTCAAGAGGTGATGAGTTTGTTGATACAGGTGCACCAATATCAGTTCCGGTTGGACGCTCAACTTTAGGAAGGATTTTTAATGTTGTAGGGGAGCTTATAGATGAGTGTGGTCCGCTAAAAGGAAAGTATGATTTAGAACCTATACATAGATCACCTCCAAGCTTTACTGAGCAGAAGATACAGGAAGAAGTTTTAGTTACAGGAATAAAGGTTATAGATCTTCTTGCTCCTTATCTTAAAGGAGGAAAAATTGGCTTATTTGGTGGCGCTGGTGTTGGTAAAACAGTTCTGATAATGGAGCTGATTAACAACATAGCAAAAGCTCATAAAGGATTTTCTGTGTTTGCTGGAGTAGGAGAGAGAACGCGTGAAGGTAATGATCTTTATAACGAGATGATTACTTCGAATGTAATAGATATAAATGAGCACGAAAAATCTCAAGCCGTTTTGGTTTATGGTCAAATGAATGAACCTCCTGGAGCAAGGGCTAGGGTTGCTTTAACAGCACTAACTATGGCGGAGTATTTTCGTGATCATGAAAATCAAGATGTTCTATTTTTTGTAGATAATATCTTCCGTTTTACTCAAGCTGGCTCTGAAATTTCTGCTTTGCTTGGAAGAATACCGTCGGCTGTTGGTTATCAGCCAACTCTTGCGACTGATATGGGCGCTATGCAAGAGAGAATAGCCTCAACTACTGCTGGTTCTATTACTTCTGTACAGGCTATATATGTTCCTGCAGACGATTTGACCGATCCAGCTCCAGCAACGACATTCTCTCATCTTGATGCAACCACAGTGTTGTCAAGGCAGATAGCTGAAATGGGTATATATCCTGCTGTTGATCCACTTGACTCAACTTCTCAGTCTTTATCTGCTGAAATCATTGGTGAAGAACATTATAATGTGGCTTCTGAGGTGAAACGTATATTGCAAACTTATAAGTCGCTGCAAGATATTATCGCAATACTTGGTATGGATGAACTATCTGATGAAGATAAAATTATTGTTGATAGAGCTCGTAAAATTCAGAAGTTTCTTTCTCAACCTTTTCATGTTGCGGAGGTATTTACTGGCATGTCTGGCAAATTTGTTTCACTTTCTGATACTATTTCTAGTTTTAAAGGAATTATTGAAGGTAAATATGATCATCTGCCAGAAGCTGCTTTTTATATGGTGGGAAGTATAAGTGAAGCAATAGAAAAGGCTGAATCAATAAAAGCTGAAGTTGGAGCCGGACATTAAAGATTATGAACACTTTTAAGGTGCAATTTTTTTCTCCTGATAATCGAATTTCATTCGATGAAGTAGTTTCTCTTTCAGTGAACGGGCTTAAAGGGGAATTGATGATTTTAGCCTACCATTCCCCTTATTTAATTTATTTATTGCCTGGTATAATTACTGCTCAAATGAGTAACCAGACAAAGGAAAAAATTGTAATTGATAATGGTATATTGGAGGTTGCAAATAATAATTGTAACATTGTAACAAATCAAATTCAGGTTTTTGATCATTTGACTCATGATGAGGAATCATTAAAAAATAAGAGAGTTGGTATATATTTAAGTTATCTTGATGTCAAATCTCTTTAGGGGCTCTTTTTTTGTTCAAGAAATGGGTTTACTCTTGTCATCTCAATGTTTGTCGTTCAAGTAGCTGACACACAACTGTACGAACATTAGAAGGATATCATCCCAGTGCTCAGACACTGAAATCTAGAAATTTTTACAACTAGGATCGTATGGTCAAGACTACAATTGTGCAAAAGTTGCAGCTTTGAAGGTAAAAGTACAAAAAATAGTGTCATCCCAGTGCGTGACACTGGGATCTATCTTATTTTAATCGTGGATATTATTTTAACATATGTTCCTAGAATTTGTTGTCCATTGCGTAATTCACAAATGTTTTTATCCAGTGTCACGTACTGGAATGACAAGAGTTGAATGACAGGAAAAAAAGCACTGATTTTACATGCATCTAAATAAGTATGTTTATTAAACACTTCCGTGCTGACTTTGGCTACACACCTTTGAGGGACTGCTGATGAAGTCTAGAAGTGAATTACAACAATCATCATCACTATAAAATGCACTATCAGAGCTTGAAGATCTAGATTTTCTTTCTGCATTATCAACTTCCCCTACAAGCTGATCAGATATTTTTGCACGATTGTTCAAAGGTTCCTGTTGAGAAATCTCTGTACTTAACATTTCTACTTGGTTATTTAGATGTTGCTCTTTACCGTTTAGCTCTTCTCTTTCTCCCGTTATTCTTTCAATTTCCATATCTTTAATCTTTTCTTTCAATATTTCAATCTCATTCTCATACTCTTCAAACTTTGGTTCTATAAATGAACGGTATTGATCCATTATTTCTTCTTCCATCTCCTGCCGTAACTGTTCTCTTTGCCTCTCAATTTGCTCATCTTTAGTCTCTAGCTCTCCCTCTGACGATTTAAAATCCCACTTTTCATCCCACTCTAGCTCACTTACCTCTTGTTCATCAGATTCTAAATGTGCGTTATGCTCACTTTGCAAATTTTGCATTTGAGGTTTTAAATTCGTTAAACGTTCATCCTGCCGTAACTGTTCTTCTTGACTCTTAATCTGCTTATTTTTAAGCTCTACCTCGTTCTTTAACTCTTCATATTTCCACTTTAGCTGATCTACCTCTTGTTTATAAGATTCCAGATTTGTGTTGTACTTATAATCTAAGCATTGAATTGTAGATTTTAAATTCTGTATATCTTTCCAATTTTCATCTAATATATCTCCTGCTTCCTCTTCCGCTTTTTTAAACTGTTTCAATTTATCTTCCAGTTTTTCATTTTTTGCATTAGCAATTGTTAACTTTTTCTCTAGATCTTTCTTTCCTTCATGTGCACTTTCAAGTTCTTGTATTTTCTCTTGCAGCTCTGTTGATATATTTTCTAGCTTCTCATCTTTTTGTGTTAGTCCAATTTGCAATTTTACGTTTTTTTGCTTTTCTTCTTCAAGTTTATTCTGTAAATCACTATTGCACTTCTCTAATTCTTCAATTTCTTGCTTAGCCTCCATGAGTTCCTGTTCTGATTTTTTTTGCTTTATTATGCAATTACTTAACAGCTGGTCTAATTCCTCTTGCAATTTTCTTACCTCACTTGTCAACTCTTCTTTTTCTGCATTAGCAACTTCCAGCCTCTTCTTTAGATCTTCTTTTTCTTCTTCATACACACTCTCAAGTTTTTGCGCTCTTTCTTCCAGCTCTGTTGACATATTTGCTAGCTTTTCATTTTTTTGTGTCAGTTCAGCTTGCAATTTTGCATTTTTTTGCTTTTCCTCTCCAAGTTCATTCTGTAAATCACTATTATGCTTTTCAAATTCTTGCTCAGCCTTGTCGAGCCTATATTTTAAATTCGTTAAGCGCTCATTCTCTTCGATCATTATACGTTCTGCTTGCTCGCTCTCTATCTGCAATGTATCTTCCAGTTTCTTATTTTTTACATTGGCAACTTCCAGCTTTTTCTTCAGGTCTTTCTTTTCTTCATATGCACCTTCAAGTTCTTGCGCTCTTTCTTGCAGCTCTGTTGACATATTTGCTAGTTTTTCATCTTTTTGTGTCAGTTCAGTTTGTAATTTTGCATTTTTTTGCTTTTCTTCTCCAAGTTTATTCTGTAAATCACTATTATGCTTTTTTAACTCTTCAAATTTTTGCTCAGCATCTTCGAGTCTACATTGTAAGTTGTTTCTCTGCTGATTTAACTCTCTAATTTCTTGCTCAGCCTCATCGAGCCTATATTGTAATTTATTCTTTTGCTCGTTTAATTCTCTAATTTCTTGCTTTTCTTCTCCAAGTTCATTCTGTAAGTCACTATTGTGCTTTTCTAACTCTTCAAGTTCTTGTTCAGCCTTGTCGAACCTATATCGTAATTCGTTCCTCTGCTCATTTAATTCTCTAATTTCTTGTTCAGCTTTTGTAAGCTTTTGATCTAGTTGTTGTGAGTTAACTTCTGTTTGCGCTGCAGCTTCTTGCAAATTAACTTCTGTCTGAGTTTCAGTTTCTTGAGAGCCAATTCCTGTTTGAGTCTTAACGTGTTGCACAGAGACCTCTGTTTGAGTTTCAGTGTGCTGTAAATTAACTTCTGTTTGAGTTGCAACTTCTTGTAAACTTTGAATTTCAGCCTGTTGAGAGCCAATTTTCGTTTGAGTTTCAGTGTGCTGTAAACTAATTCCTGTTTGAATTGCAACCTCTTGTAAATCAACTTTTGTCTGAGTTTCAGTCTGTTGAGAGCCAATTTCTGTTTGAGTCTTAACGTGTTGCACAGAGACCTCTGTTTGAGTTTCAGTGTGCTGTGAATTAACTTCTGTTTGAGTTGCAATTGCCTGAGTTGCAATCTGCTGTGGATTAACCTCTGATACATTGTTGCTAGTGAAAGAAAGAATAGGATTGCTTTTAGCATCATTTTCAAGATCTTTCATCTTTTCGTCTTGATTGATTACGATATGTTCGTTATTTTGCAGATTACTAACAGCCGGTGCAATGTTAGCATTTTTGTTCTTTTTCAATAATGCTTTTACAGCATCATGTAGAGAGAGGTCTTGAATATATAATTCCTCATTTTGTCTTATTAATTCCCAAAACTCCTCAGGTGGCGATTCAAAATCTTTACCATTAAACTGTAGTACTTTAGTTATACCAGAATTACTTACATTCATAACCATAGTACAGGTAAAAGTTTTCCCATCCTTGTCCTGCACAGGCCAAGTGCTTGTCATTTCATAATATGCACCCTCTTTAAATTCATAATGTCTTTCCTTACCTTTTCGGTAAGCGTATATGTCATGCTTTTTATTGCAATAAATATTCAATGTGCTAATATCCCTTTCTTGCTGTAAGATATCACTAATTCTTATTGGCTCACTTCTATTGTAATTAATAAGATTAATGTTTAACACTTTATCAGAATTGTTAGTTTCTACATAAAAAGCTTGAAGGTCTATGTCTTTGTCTCTAAAATACTTACTTACAGCTTTTTTTGCCTGATTTGCTAATTCTATAAAGTTTTTTTTAAAGCTCTTGTTGAAAGATAGATCTATATATGCTTGCTTAAAATTTTCATCATTTGTCAAATCCATGAGCAAGTCATAAATCTCCCATTTGTCCTGATAGTATTCTTCTAAAACAGTAATGCTATTTTTTCTTTTCAGTTCTGCTAATATGTTTTTCAATGTCAGGAAATTTGTTGACATAGTATACCCCCTATTACTATTGTTTTGATAATATATTTACTTTGGGAGTGATTAACTCCTTTTGTATTAACCTTTTTAGTTGAATTTAATTGCGAGCGTTAAACTAGATCTTAGTCATTTTGTTTATTGTTCCCCACTATCTATTTGTGTTACTATACTAATAGTAGCACTAAGTTTTAGGCTATGCAAGAATTTCTATTGAACGTAAAGCTAGTAAACTTCAGAAATTGGTTATGCTAATTTTGTTAATAAAATGCAACCAATTAAGGAAAGCGCTATACTGTGTCTCAGTGCAATATTTTCTTTCCTAACGGACTGAAAATTGAGTTGAGTTAAAAATCCGATTTTATTTAATACTTTTCAAAGATGACAATATTTTGTAAAAATAGGTTTTTAATAGGACAATAATATGGAAATTTTTCTTGATAGTGTTGATTTGAATGAAATTAAGGAGCTAAAAGAGTTCATTGATGGTATAACAACTAATCCTTCTTTAATAGCAAAATCTGGACATAAAGATAAGTACGAAGATTTAGTAAGCGAAATATGTTCTATTATAAAAGGACCTGTTAGTGTTGAAGTTGTTGCAGATAGCCATGAAGATATGGTTAAGGAAGGCCTTAAGTTAGCGAAAATCGCTAGTAATATCGTAGTAAAGTTACCTCTTACACATGAAGGATTAATTTCTTGTAAAAAGTTGTGGACAGAACATAAAATACCTGCTAACATTACATTATGTTTTTCTCCTGGACAAGCACTGTTTGCCGCTAAGGCCGGTGCTTGTTTTATTTCTCCCTTTGTTGGTCGCCTTGATGATATAAGCTATGATGGCTTATCGCTAATAGAAGATATATGCACTATATATTCTAATTATAATTTTAAGACAAAAGTTCTTGTTGCATCAGTAAGAAGTCCAGCACATGTAATAGAAGCTGCACGGCTTGGTGCTCATTCAATTACTGTGCCAGCAAAAATACTTAGACAGTTAATTAATCATCCACTTACTGATCAAGGGCTCGCAATATTTGAAAAAGACTGGGGCGTAAAACAATAAATGACATTGCTAAAAAAGACATAAAAACACAATAATTTATATAAAAAGGACATAGGTACCATCTGTCCTTTAAAGACATGTAGGTCAATGATATGCGTAATTCAGTGTTTTAAACATGATAGTCCTCCACTAATAAAAAAGATTGAGAAAAATGTATACAGCTACGACCGAAGTATAGCTAAAATATATTTTAACTGAAGATTATAGATTAATTGAATTGAAAAGTCTGCAGACGAAGATAGATTCCGAGCTCTAGAACACCTTCACCGTGCATGGTAACAAAACTATTAGAGTTTGTCAAGTAATTTTTTATCGTAATTTTACGAACGTGCCATGCCAGTAATTATATTTAGTTAAATTTGTAAAGTAATACAGTGTTTTCGATAGTTATAAAAAAGCTGGATTTCAGTACTGGAGTAACATTTTGGAAATTGGGATGAAAAGAGGGAAAGTACTGGTTTGAAATTAAGTTTTCTGGATTCCAGTGCTGGAATGACAAGAGAGGAGCTCCAGGTACAGCTGTTACCTATAGAATGGCAGTACTAGAATGATAACAAACTGAATGACATATTTAATCTCTATACAGATGTACATCACGCACCGATTTCCATTCAAGGTAATGTTATTCCAGCATTGGAATCCAGTTAGATTTGCGAGTATAAAAGTAATACAACATTTTTGATGATGGAAGCCATTACTAGTATAACAAGAAAGGAAGTGCTGATTTCAGTGTTTATACGTTAGCCATGCATCTAAAAATTTATAAACAAAAGATTACACTTTACAACTTTGTGATGGAATAAGTTTTTCAATGCTGTTGACGCAAAACTCAGTTGTATTATTAGCTATTTCATCGAATTTATCATTTATATCCTTACCTATTTTTTCATCTTTAATATATTCATACAGAGCTAAAATAGCTATAGTTGAACATATTGCGATGAAACCAACTTTTGCTGTAATAAGTAATGATAGCCCACCTGCAAGTATGGACACTGCTCCAATAGCTAGGTTTATAATTTTATTTTGTGTTGATTGATTCTCTTTATCCTCTAAAACGTTTGATATTGCTTTTGAGGCAATTTTTATTGCTATTGCTGTAGTTGAGATTATAACAAACATCATAGCTATTTTTGCTAAGAGAAAAATTGATGGTAGCATTATTACAAGAAACAGTGAAGCACCTCCTATAAATAACCATTTCTCATTTATTTTTTTAGACTGATCTGTATTATTAGGCATTGCAACCCTCCACTTTCATTAACAGTTTATTCATATAATATGAAACATGCGATAGTCAAGATGTTTTTGTGTGGAGAAGCTTGCGATTGAGTTTTGAAGAGCTTTAGCTTTACAAGATGGTAGATTTGGTGATTATCGTAAGATTCTTGCAGTCATTTTAGTGGGAAGAATTTGTAAAATATGAAAAAATAACCGCCAGAAAATTGGAAACGCTATAACTTTCTTTCCTTTAAATATACTTTTTAAAATATATGCTGCAGCTTTTTCTGGCTCCCATATGAAGGGAAGTGGTTTATTAGACTTAAACATATCTGTTTTTACTGGCCCTGGCATTATGGTGATAAACTT
Source organism: Wolbachia endosymbiont (group B) of Scrobipalpa ocellatella (assembly GCF_964188425.1). Taxonomy (NCBI): domain Bacteria; kingdom Pseudomonadati; phylum Pseudomonadota; class Alphaproteobacteria; order Rickettsiales; family Anaplasmataceae; genus Wolbachia; species Wolbachia endosymbiont (group B) of Scrobipalpa ocellatella. Next base: position 1,102,757 of record NZ_OZ077190.1, on the reverse strand, counting down.
TGTGCTACTGTTAGAATATTGGATTTTTAGTGATTGAAAACAACTTTTTAGTGCTGCTTTGCTGGCACAGTATGCAGAAGCATGTGGTGTTGCATGCATAGCAACAAGAGAAGATATAACCGCAAAAGTTGCCAAGGAATTATGATGAATCCATTCTTCAATCCAGTTGATAACGCCAAAATAATTGGTTTCAAATGTTTTTCTATGAATGTTGGTATGAAACTTATCTTCTATTTCGCCACATCCTGCATTAAGAAAAAAGAGATTTGGTATAATATTTTGCTTTTTTAAAAAATCAGACGAGTTTTTAATATTTTCACTTTTGCTTACATCACATGTTATAGGTAAAAAATTACTACCTAATTCTTCTTTTAATTTTTCCAGTTTTTCAGTGCGCCTTGCAATGCCAACCACAAACCATCGATCTTTAATGAGCAACCGTGCTAGACTTTCTCCAATGCCAGATGATGCTCCTGTAATGAGACAAGTTTTTCTATCCATGTGAATTTATATAACATGAAGTATGAATGTAATGACTATTGCCTATTCACACAAGTTAAGTTTGCTATAATTTTCCTAAATAATAAAAAAAGAAAGCTACTTATAATTTTGAATTTTATATAAACTTAAAGGGAAATTTAGTATTTGCTTACTTGTAATTTAAAATTCTTATATAATATTTTAAATGAGTTGAGAGAATTAAATGCAGGATGCAGCTTTAGTTTTACAAGATGGCAAGTACTTTTTGGGAAAATCGGTAGGTAAAAGAGGCAAATGTATAGGTGAAGTTTGTTTTACCACTGGTATGACAGGTTATCAGCATACTATAACAGATCCTTCTTTTGCTGATCAAATAATAGCGTTCACTTTTCCTCATATTGGTAATGTTGGAATAAATCACAAAGATAATGAAGGAGAAAAAGTTTTTGCAAGTGGTGTGGTTATGCGTGAACTTTCTCCTATGTCTCACTCTTCTTCATATATTAGTTTAAATGATTGGTTGGAGAAAAATAATGTAGTTGGGATATCGGGAATTGATACTAGAGCTTTGACGAGATATTTGAGAAAACATGGATCTCAAAATGGAATGATATGTCCGTCAAGTGAGGTACATATATTAGATGAATTGAAGAAATACAAATCTGTAAATGGAATAGAAATAACTAAGAAAGTCAGTTTAAGTAATAACTTTCAAAGCGTTCTTAATGCAAAATATAGGGTTGTAATTGTTGATTTCGGTGTAAAAAATAGTATAATCTCACGCTTAGTAGAACTTGATTGTACGGTTGAATTAGTCAAACCAGATACAGGTTTTGCTCACAAAATATTAAGCATGAATCCAGATGGTATAGTGCTTTCAAATGGCCCTGGTGATCCACAAGAGATAGGAGAGAGTGTAACTTCAGAAATAGAAATTATTGTGAAATCTAAAATACCAGTTTTTGGCATATGCCTGGGCCATCAATTACTTGCAGTTACTTTGGGAGCAAAGACTGTCAAGATGGATATTGGTCATCGAGGGAGTAATCATCCAGTTTATGATCTGGAGAGTAAAAAAGTTGAGATAACTAGCCAAAATCATGGTTTTGTTGTTGATTCAGCTTCTCTTCCAAGTAACGTTGAAGTTACTCATATTTCTCTATTTGATAATAGTGTAGAGGGGATAATGATGAAGGATTACCCAGTCTTTTCTACTCAATACCATCCAGAAGAAGCGCCAGGTACACATGATTCACATTACTTATTTGGGCGTTTTATTGACAATATTTTGTTATATAAAAGTAAAATCTAACTGAAATCAGTTAGATTAGCTTTTATTACTTGATCTTTTGGATTTGGATGTTTAATATTAGGAATAATAAAACTTAAGTTAAGGTAGTGTTCTCTTAACAGATTTTTGTGGAGGAGTGACCGAGTGGTTAAAGGTAACAGACTGTAAATCTGTCCGCATTGCGTACGTAGGTTCGAATCCTACCTCCTCCATTGTGCGGGTATAGCTCAATGGTAGAGCTCTAGCCTTCCAAGCTAGTGACGTGGGTTCGATTCCCACTATCCGCTCTTTTTTTTGTTGTATTTATATAAAATCAACATATTATTTGTTGATGTATTTATATTTTAGGTAGAAGAGTTAAAATTATGACAGCGATAGTAGAAGCATTTGGAAAGCCGCATGTAAACGTGGGAACGATAGGACATGTGGATCATGGGAAGACAACGTTAACAGCGGCGATAACAAAGCATTATGGTAATTTTGTAGCATATGATCAAATAGATAAAGCGCCAGAAGAAAGAAAGAGAGGGATAACAATAGCAACAGCGCATGTTGAATATCAAACAGAAAAGAGACACTATGCACACGTTGATTGCCCTGGACATGCTGATTATGTAAAGAATATGATAGTAGGTGCAGCACAGATGGATGCAGCGATATTGGTAGTGTCAGGGGTTGATGGGCCGATGCCACAAACGAGAGAGCATATATTGCTGGCAAAACAGGTGGGTGTTGGATATATCGTGGTATATATAAATAAAGCTGATGTTGCTGATGCTGATATGATAGATTTGGTAGAGATGGAAGTGAGAGAGTTGCTGAGTAAGTATGGATTTCCAGGTGATGAAGTGCCTATGATAGTTGGGTCTGCGTTAAAAGCATTAGAGGATGATAGTAGTGAGTATGGAAAGAAATCAATAGATAAATTGATGGAGAAGTTAGATGAGTATGTGGCAGTACCTCCAAGGCCTATAGATTTGCCGTTTTTGTTGCCAATAGAAGATGTATTTTCAATATCGGGCCGAGGGACGGTAGTAACAGGAAGAATAGAGAAGGGGGAGATAAAGACAGGGGATGAGATAGAGATAATAGGTCTGAAAGCGACGCAAAAGACGATATGTACTGGTGTTGAGATGTTTAAGAAGTTGCTAGATAAGGGAAGTGCAGGACTCAATGTAGGAATACTACTAAGAGGAACAAAGAGAGAAGAAGTGGAGAGAGGGCAAGTATTGGCAAAACCAGGGACAATAACCCCGCATAAGAAATTTAATGCGGAGGTGTATATATTGAAGAAAGAAGAAGGAGGAAGGCATACACCATTTTTTGGAAATTATCAGCCACAGTTTTATTTAAGGACAACGGATGTAACTGGGAGCATAAAATTGCTAGATGGAAAGGAGATGGTAATGCCAGGGGACAATGTAAGTATAGAAGTGGAGTTGCAAGTACCAATAGCAATGGATAAAGGATTACGTTTTGCGATAAGAGAAGGTGGTAGAACTGTTGGTTCTGGCGTTGTTTCGGAAATTTTAGAATGAGTATAATAACTAAGATGAAGCAAGATATATATATTAGAATCAAAGCTTTCGATTGTTCTTTGTTGGAAAAGTGTATTCGCGAGTTTATTGATCAATTAAAGCAGTTTAATGCAGATTTATCTGGTCCGATTGCGTTGCCAAGAAAAGATTCTAAATTTACTGTTAATAGGTCTCCTCATGTTGATAAAAAATCTCGTGAGCAATTTGAAATGAGAATTTCTAAGCGGTTAATTATTGTACATAATCCTACTTCTACTATGATGAAGATGCTTGCAGATTTATCTTTTTCTGCTGGTGTAGAAGTGGATTTAAAGGTTAAGGAAGTCAATATTTAGGAAAAGGAAATGAAGAGAATAAATTCGCTTAGGAGAATTGGTTTGTTAATGACCAATGTTGGCCATACTGCTATGTATTTTGATAATAGTCGCATGGCTGTAACCTTATTGCATCTCAGCGAAACTTATATTATCGATATAAAAGGACAAGATAAATGTGGCTACAATTCAGTCATTTTAGGCACAGGGGATTTAAAAAAAATAGCAAAACCTCAGTTGGAATATTTAAAGAAAAAGGGTATAAATAGTAAATGTAAATTATACGAAAGTAGATTAACTGATCTATTCGGAATAGAATGTGGTAAAAAGGTGGGGGTTAATCATTTTGTAGTTGGTCAATATCTTGACATTACGGGTTATTCTTTAGGCAAAGGGTTTGCTGGTGTGATGAAGCGGCATAACTTCAGTGGGCTTAGGGCATCTCATGGCGTTTCTATTGCTCATAGATCACAAGGTTCTACTGGTCAATGTCAAGATCCTGGTAGAGTATTCAAGGGGAAGAAAATGGCTGGTCATTTAGGTAATAGCAGAGTGACTGTACAGAATATGAAAATATTATCCATTGATTATGAAAATAGCATAATTGCTGTAAAGGGTAATAATGTTCCTGGGTTTAAAAACTCTTATGTTTTTGTGAGAGATGCAGTTAAAAAGCCTTTACATAAAGATGTTCCTTTTCCAGTAGGTCTGCTGTTGAATATGAGTGATGATGCTAATAATTTGGTGAGTTAGTTATGGAATGTGAATTAGTTGATCTATCTAATAATAATGTAGGTAGTGTTGAGCTTAATCCCTTGATATTTTCTGCCAAGCAAAAATTGAGTATTTTGCATGATATAGTGAGATGGCAATTAGCAAAGAGAAGAGTTGGTGCTCATAAAACAAAGGGTATCAGTGATGTTTCTGGTACAACAGCTAAGCCGTATGGTCAAAAACGTACCGGTAGGGCGAGACAGGGGAGCTTGCGATCTCCTCAGTTTAGAGGTGGTGGAATTATTTTTGGTCCTGTTGTGAGGAGTCATGCTTATTCTCTTAATAAAAAAGTACGTAAATTTGGTTTGAAAATTGCTTTATCTCTAAAATATTTAAATAATCAAGTTGTTGTTCTTGATAGTTTAAATGTTGATGTGAAGAAAACATCTAAAATGTGTGAATATATTAAAAATTTTAAATTTTCTTCTTTTTTAATAGTTGGTGATTATGGAGATGATTTGTTACGTGCTGCTAAAAATTTGCATTATGTAGATTTAATCAAACCTATTGGGTTAAATGTTTTTGATATATTGAATCATGAATGCGTGATGTTAACAAAAGACACTTTAAAGCATCTTGAAGGTAGATTGTTATGATTAAATATAATAATATAATAAAATCTCCTGTAATCACAGAAAAGGCTTCTCTTTTAAGAGAGAAGTTTAATAAATACTCTTTGTATGTTTTTGTAAATGTAAATAAGCGTCAAATAAAATCGGCAATAGAGTCTTTATTTAATGTCAGAATTTCTTCTATAAATGTTATTAGAGTTAAACCTAAATATAGACGTTTCAGGGGTGTGGTTGGTTGTAAAAAACAGAGAAAAAAGGTTTATTTTTCTTTGATGGATGGTCAAAAATTAGATATAATGAGCGTTTAATATGGGTATGAAATTTTTTAATCCTGTTACTCCGTCTTCTCGTGGGACTATATTAATAAGTAAAATTGGTTTATCAAAAGATAAGCCGGAGAAGTCTCTTGTATTTGGCAAGAAATCCAGTGGTGGAAGAAATAATCATGGTAGAATTACAACTCGTCACAGGGGTGGTGGTCACAAGAAGAAGTATAGAGTTATAGATTTTAAACGTAATAGAAGTGATCAGGGTATAGTTGAGAAAATAGAGTATGATCCAAATAGAAGTGGGTTTTTAGCATTAATATCATATAAGGAAGATGATACTAAATCTTATATATTAGCTCCTCAAGGTATGAAGCCTGGTGATGTTGTGACAGCTGGAGATGATGCTGATATTTTGCCAGGGAATTGTTTACTACTCAAGCATATACCTGTTGGTTCTTTCGTTCATAATGTTGAGCTGAAGCCAGGTAATGGTGCTGCGATTGCTAGAGCTGCTGGTTGTTATGCACAAATCGTTGGTCGTGATGGCCAATATGTTTTATTACGACTCAGGTCTGGTCAAATTAGGTTGATTTTATCTTCTTGCAAGGCTACTATTGGTGTAGTATCTAACCCTGACCATAAGAATAGAAAGTTGGGTAAAGCTGGGAGAAGTAGGTGGCTTGGGATTAGACCTGCTGTACGTGGAGTTGCAATGAATCCGGTTGACCATCCTCATGGAGGTGGAGAGGGAAAAACTTCTGGCGGTCGTCATCCTGTTACTCCTTGGGGTGTTGCAACAAAAGGAAAAAAAACTAGGAAAAAAAATAAATCTAGTGATAAGTATATAAAAAAATTGAAAGGTTAATTTATGAGTAGATCTGTATGGAAACCACCTTTTTTACACCCATCTGTACTAAGATTAGTTCAGAGAGCTTTAAAAGAGGGTTCTATTAATAAGGTGATAAAAATTCATTCCAGGGCTTCTGTAATTCTTCCTAATTGTTTGGGTTTAAAATTTGCTGTTTATAATGGTAAAGATTACATTCCTGTTAGTGTTGATAATCAGAATATGATAGGTCATAAATTCGGTGAATTTTCACCTACTCGTAAATTTACTGGGCATGGTGGTGATAAAAAGGCAACAAGAAGGTAGGCAATTGATATGAAAAATAGGGATATAATAGTTGAGGCTGGTTCTAAGGTTTTAAGATCAACTCCTCGCAAATTAAATTTGGTTGCTGATTTAGTGCGTAATAAAAAAGTTTCTTTTGCTAATGTACAATTAAGATTTTGTGAAAAAAAGGCTGCCGGTTTTATAATGAAGGTGTTGAATTCTGCAATTGCTAATGCTCAAAATAATTATGGATTGAACGTTGATAATTTATATATAAAGGAAATTTTAATAGGTAAGTCACTTACTTTGCGTAGAGTATATCCAAAAGCTATGGGTAGGGCTAATAGAATGAGCAAATTTTATAGTAATATAACTATAAAATTGAAAGAAATTGTATGATTTATAGAAATGGAAAATTAATAAGGAAAGTGTAAAAATATGGGACAGAAGGTTAATCCTAAAGTATTTAGATTGCAAATAAATAGTAATACCTGGGATTCTGTTTGGTGTGCTACGGACGATTATAAACAGAAATTGCATCAAGATCTATTTATTCGCAGTTATATAAATGAATCCTTTAAGCATGCTGGTATTTCTAAAGTAACTGTAGAGCGTACAGTTACTTTAGTGTCTGTAATAATACATTCTTCTAAGCCTGGAGTTATAATAGGTAAGAAAGGTTTGGATGTTGAGAAGATAAAGCAAAAAATAGCTAAAAAAGTAGAAAGTAGTGTCGAAGTGAATGTAGTAGGAGTTAAAAAGTCTGAAATAGATGCAGTTTTAATATCAAGGAATATTACACATCAGCTAGAAAAAAGGATTTCATGTAGAAGAGCGATGAAAAAAGCTATTCAAAATTGTTTGAAGATGGGTGCTGAGGGTATTAAAGTAAGTTGCTCTGGGCGTCTTGGCGGAGCTGAAATAGCTCGTACTGAATGGTACAAAGAAGGTCGTTTGCCTTTACACACTTTGCGTGCTAATATAGATTATGCTTTTTGTGAAGCGAAGACTATATGTGGTATTATAGGAGTTAAAGTTTGGGTTTATGTTGGTAGTTAAGGTATATTGAGATGTTTGTTCCCAAAAAGAGTAAATATAAAAAGGTATTTAAGGGGAGAATAAAGGGTAATGCTAAGGGTGGTAGCACGCTGTCTTTTGGAGATTATGGATTAAAAGCTATGGAAGTAGGTAAGGTTCAGTCCAAGCATATTGAAACTGCAAGGCGCGTAATATCTAGAACGTTAAAACGCTCTGGTAAAGTATGGATAAGAATTTTTCCTGATACTCCGGTTAGTAAAAAGCCAGCAGATGTACGTATGGGTAAAGGGAAAGGTAGTGTTGAATTTTGGGTATTTAAAGCTAAGCCCGGTAGGATTTTGTTTGAAATTAGTAGTGATGTTCCCATGCATTTAGCAAGATTGGCGCTTGAAAAAGCGACTGCTAAGCTTCCTATGAAGTGTAAATTTATATCTAATCATAATTGAATGGAGTTGCAATGGATATAGTTAAATTTGAATCAGAATCTTCACAAGGATTACATGAACTTCTTGTGAGTTTGAGGAAAGAATTTGTTAATTTGGCTTTTCAAAAAAAGCTGGGCCAGTGCAACAATTTTTCGCGTTTTAGCTTAATAAGAAAGAGCATAGCTCGTAGTCTAACTGTATTAAATAGAAGAAAGAGAGAGGGAAAAAATGCCTAAGAAGGTTTTTTGTGGTGTCGTAACTAATGCTGAGTCTGATAAGACTGTAAAGGTTTCGGTGTTACAAGTGTATAAGGATAGGCTGTATAAAAAAGTTATTAAAAAATACAAGAAGTATACAGCACATGATGAGAATAATAGTTGCAAAAAGGGAGATAGGGTTTTAATACAGGAACATAAGCCTATTTCTGTTACTAAAAAATGGGTTGTCATCAATAGCTAAAAAGGAATAGGTATTTATATGATTCAAAAAAATACATTGTTAGAAGTAGCTGATAATTCTGGTGCGCGTGCAGTGCTTTGTATTGGCTTGTTAGGTGGTAGGAAATCTGCATCTGTAGGTGATACGATTATTATATCTACTAAGTCTATTAATCCAAAAGGTAAAGTTGAAAAAGGAAAAGTATATAAAGCAGTTGTTGTTAGAGTAAAAAATAGTGTTAAGAAATCTGATGGTTCTGTAATTCGTTTTTCTAGCAATGCTGTGGTTTTAATTAATGATCAAGGTGAACCACTTGGCACTCGGGTGTTTGGTCCAGTAAAAAAGTTGTTATCTGGTTCTTTTATGAAAATAATGTCATTAGCTGATGAGGTTTTATAATGAGTGCTAAAATAAAAAGTGGTGATGATATTATAGTTTTAACTGGTAAAGATAAGAGAAAAATTGGTAAGGTAATCAAAGTTATAATACGTGATGCTAAAAAGAAAGTAGTTGTTTCTGGCGTAAATGTGTGTAAGAGACATACTAAACCAAGAGCTGGTAGTGGTGGTGGTATATTGAATAAAGAGTTAGCTATTGATGTATCCAATGTTGCAATATTGGATCCTAAGTGTAAAACTCCAACTAAAGTAGGATTTAAGATTATAGATGGTAGAAAAGTGCGTTTTGCAAAAGTTTCTGGAGAAGTGATAGATTAGGTTGATATGTTTAAACAATTGTATAAAGATAATATAGTAAAATCCTTAAAGGATAAGTTTAATTACGGCAATGTAATGCAAGTGCCTAAACTTGTCAAGGTGTGTATCAATATGGGCGTTGGAGATGCTGCTACGGACAATAAAGCGATAAATGAGCCATTTGATAATCTACATTTGATTACTGGGCAAAAGCCTGTGTTAACCTTTGCAAAAAAATCTATTTCTGGTTTCAAAATTAGAAAAGGTGCAACTGTAGGTTGTAAAGTGACTTTGCGTAGAAATAAAATGTATGAATTCTTAGAAAGATTAATATATATTGCTTTGCCAAGGGAAAAAGATTTTAGAGGGTTTAGTGTGAAGCAATTTGATGGTCATGGTAATTTTTCCCTTGGTATCAAGGAGCATATATCATTTTTAGAAATAGACTATGATAAAATAAGTAAAATTAGAGGTATGGATATTAATATTATAACAAGTGCAGTTAGTGATAAGGAAGCAAAGGAATTATTACTGGCTCTTAAATTCCCTTTTTTTGATAATTGAGAGAAAATATATATGGCAAAAAAATCCATGATACAGAAGAATCTTCGTAGAATAAAGTTATGCGATCAGTATAGGGAGAGAAGGGAAGAATTAAAATCTATAATGAATAATAAGGATTTATCTATTGCAAAAAGGTTTGCAGCTCAAAGTAAGCTGATTAAAAAATTGCCTAGAGATTCTTCTAAAATCAGAATTAGGAATAGATGCGCTTTAACTGGTAGGCCGAGAGGAGTATATAGAAAATTTGGTTTATGTAGGATTGTTTTACGTGATTTGTGTTCTTTTGGACAAGTTCCAGGGGTTACAAAATCTAGTTGGTAAATGTGATATAAGGAGTGTAATAGTGTCGTTATCTGATGGTATTGGTGATTTTTTAACAAGAATACGTAATGCTCAATTGGCAATGCATAGGGAAACAAGAGTCCTATTCTCTAAAGTGAATTCTTCTATATTGAAGATCTTAAAAGAGGAAGGGTATATTCTTAATTATGAAAAGCAAGAGAGTGATAGTATCCCTTCGCTTGTTGTGCAGTTGAAGTATTATGATAAATCACCTGTGATTAATGATATAGCTAGGGTATCAAAGCCCGGTTGTCGTTATTATTCTAAGTGTAAGGACATTTCTAAAGCATATAATGGTCTTGGAATTTTTATTATATCTACACCGAAAGGAGTGATGACCGATTATAATGCACGTAGATTAAAAGTTGGTGGAGAAGTTTTGTGTCGTGTATTTTAAATGATAGGAGAAATGTATGTCTCGTATAGGTGCCGCACCTATCAATATTCCTGCTGATCTTTCAGTTGAATATAATGATGGTAGGGTATTAATAAGAAGTGTTAGGGCAGAAAAAGAGCTGAACTTGTGTAGTGGCATTCTGTGTCAGATAGTTGATAATCAATTGTTACTTTCTGTTGATCAAGGCAGGGATGATTATGATAAAATAAAATCTATATGGGGCACTTATAGAAGTAATATTAATAACATGATTAACGGTATGGTTAATGATTTTTCTGTTGATCTTGAGATTAATGGTGTGGGGTATAAAGCAGAATGTGATGATAAGTATTTGACTTTATATCTTGGTTATAGTCATAATATTAAGTATAAAGTGCCTAAAGACGTTGAGATTAAGTGTATAAAGCCAACTCATTTAGTGATTCGCGGTATGGATAAGCAAAAAGTCTATATGGTGGCTTCTGATATATGCAAAATTAGAAAATATGATCCTTATAAAGGTAAGGGTATTGTAATAAAAGGCAAATTTATGCTGCGTAAGGTTGTAAATAAAAAGAAGTAATTAAAATGAAAAGATTGTATAATTTTTTAAGTAGCTATGAAAAAAGGAAACTTCGTAATAGAGCGAAGCTCGATAAGAGCGCTGGACGTTTACGTATATCCGTATTTAAGTCTAATAAACATTTTTACGTTCAGTTGATTAACGATGCAAAAGGAATAACCCTAGCTTCTGCTTCTACTTTGGATGATAAAATTAGGAATGTATGTAAAGGTAGGGTCAATGCTGAAACTATAAAACAGGTTTCTTCTTTATTGATTGAGCGTCTGCCTAGTACAAAATTGCAGCAGCGGTTCGTCTTTGATCGGGGAGCATATAAGTATACAGGATTGATTTCTCAATTTGCTGAGGCTTTAAGAAGCTCTGGATTTAAATTTTAGAAGGTTTTAAATATGGCTGTAAAGAATTTACAAAATAATAATGATTTATCAGAACTTTTGGTTTCAGTGCGAAGGGTAACAACGGTTACTAAAGGTGGTAGAAGATTTTCATTTTCAACTTTGGTTGTTGTTGGTGATGGTAAGGGTAGGGTAGGATGTGGAATAGGTAAACACGCAGAGGTTGCTGAAGCAAGAGTGAAAGCTGTAAATGCTGCAAAGAAGTCGATGATTAGGGTGTACTTACGTGAAGGTAGAACTTTACATCATGATATTAAAGCTAAATTTTGTTCTGGTGAGATAGTTTTAAGAGCTGCAAGAACTGGAACAGGTATTATTGCTGGTGGAGCAATGAGGTCGGTTTTTGAGGTATTAGGTATAAAGGATGTGGTAGCTAAGTCTACTAGATCAAATGATCCCCATAATATTATATGTGCAGTATTTAAGGCTTTTGATGTTATGTTATCTCCTCGCCAAGTGGCAGGTAAGAGGGGTAAAAAGATTAGTGAGATAGTTGGAAATAGGTAAACTATGAATGATGCTGTAAAATTAAATTCTATATTTACCAAATTATCTAAGAAAAAGAAGCCTAAATTATTAGGTAGAGGTATTGGTTGTGGTAAAGGTAAAACATCTGGTAGGGGGCATAAAGGGCAAAAAGCGAGAAGTGGCGTTTCTATAAATGGTTTTGAAGGTGGACAGCAGTCTATATATACTCGTTTACCTAAAAGAGGTTTTAAGCCTATACGCAAAAACTTATACTCTATATTTAATGTTGGGGATGTACAGCGCTTAATGGAAGCTAAAAAAATAGTCAAGGATTCTATCATAGATAAGGAGCTACTGCATAAGTTAGGTTTTATCAGATCTGTTAAAAGTAAAATCAAACTTCTTAATAAGGGTAAATTAAGCGAAAAATTTGTGTTTCATGTTGATTTTGCATCAGAAGCTGCAAAAAGATCTGTAGCTTCAGTTGGTGGTAGTGTAGAAATACTATCGTAAATCATGAACAGTAAATTTGCATTTAATAGTTTGGATTCTACGCTGTTATATAAAAGTGATTTACTAAAGCGTATATTTTTTACTCTAATGGCTTTAGTTTGTTATCGTTTAGGCACTTATGTTCCTATTCCTGGAATTAATCTTGATATAATCAATGATATATTTCCAAAAGAGAGTTCTGGTGTTTTTGGAGTATTTAATTTATTTTCTGGTGGCGCTTTAGCTAGAATGACGATCTTGGCGTTAAACGTTATGCCATACATAGTTGCATCCATAGTTATGCAATTATTATCTTCTGCCGTTAAAGGAATCAATGAAATTAAAAATGACGGAGAGTTGGGACGTCGAAAGATGAACTCTTATATACGCTATATGACTATAGTGTTTTGTATCTTTCAATCAATTACGATCTTAATAGGGTTAGAAAGAATGAATAGGGAAGGGGTATTAGTTGTAGTTGAACCTGGTATTATGTTTCGTACTATAGGTGTCTTTAGCCTTTTAGGTGGAACTATATTTTTAATATGGCTTGGTGAGCGGATCAGTGTGAGCGGTATAGGCAATGGTATCTCATTAATCATTTTTACTGGCATAACATCTGAATTACATAATGCTTTATCATCTCTGCTAACATTAAATAAAAATGGTAGTATGTCGTTTTTCATTACCCTTTTTGTTATAGCATTGTTTTTTTTACTGCTCCTTTTAGTCATTTTTACAGAATCTTCTTATAGAAAGGTAATTGTTCAATATCCCAAAAAACAGTTTAAAAAATTACATAATGATGATTTTACTTACATTCCATTGAAGATCAATTTATCTGGTGTAATACCAACTATTTTTGCTAACGCAATTTTATTAACGCCTATTTCAATTGCAAATTTCTATAAGGGTCATGCCATTGCTGATTTTATTTTAAACTACTTTATGGAAAATAAAGTGATGTACATTATAACTTACTTAATACTCATAGTACTTTTTAATTTTTTCTATACCAATTTTATATTTAATCCAGAGGAAAATGCTGATTTTCTTAGGAAAAATGGTGGTTTTATTCCTGGTAGAGGGCCTGGAAAACATACTTCTGATTATCTTCAAGATATAGTTTTTAAATTAACATTTATTGGGTCTGCGTATTTGGTGGTAATATGTACTATACCTGAAATTATGAGGTATCATTATGATATACCATTTATTTTTGGTGGGACGAGCTTGCTGATTATAGTTAACGTTATTACTGATACTATTATGCAAGTACAATCTTATGTTTTTTCAAATAGGTACGATAGTTGGATAAAGAAATATGAGTCTAAAACAAGGAAGCTAAAGTGATTATTACAATTTTTGGTCCTCCTGGCTCTGGTAAGGGTACTCAGTCCAGTTTGTTAATAGCAAAGTATAATTTTAAATTAGTTTCAGTAGGAGATTTATTAAGGAATATTATATCTAGTGGGAGTAAATTAGGTAAAGGAATAAAGGATACTGTTGAATCTGGTAATTTAATTCAAGATGAAGTTATATGTAAATTATTGTGTGACCAGCTTGCATTAATAGATGGTGATTTTTTGTTAGATGGTTTTCCAAGAAATTTAAATCAAGCTCATTTTTTAACTCAAGTTTTGCAAAAAAGATGCAATAGGGATGTTGATCTTGTAATTGAGTTGCAGCTTGACGATAATATTGCAATTGATAGATTAAAAGATCGTCTTACTTGTTTGGATTGTAAAAGTATATATAGTATATCTTCTTTTAAGAATACTACTTGTGCTAAATGTAAAAGTACGAGATTGGAGAAGAGAATTGATGATGCTAATATGCTTGCAATTAATAAGAGGATAAGAGAATATCATTCTCAGATAGAGGGTTTGCGCGAGTATTATAAGGACAAGTTGTTAACAATTAACGCTAATTTGAGTGTTGATAGAGTAATGCAAGAGATTGAAAGTAAAATTTCTTGTAATTTGATTTGACTATAAGTTGTTTTATGGTATAAATTAAGAGTTATTATTAATAAAGTATCGAGGTATCAGTGGCACGTATTGCAGGCATAAATGTTCCAGTGAAGAAGTGTGTTCCTTTTGCATTAACTTATATACATGGTATAGGTATTACTACTGCGAATATAATTTGTCGTAGCTGTAAAATTGATGAGCGTAAGCGTGTTTTAGAATTACAAGATGAAGATATAGAGAAAATTAGTAGTTTTATTAGGCAAAAATATGTCATAGAGGGTGAGCTCAGAAAAAAAGTAGCTATGGATATAAAATCTTTAATGGAAATCGGTTGCTATAGAGGATTAAGGCATAGAAAAGGTTTGCCTGTGAGGGGACAAAGAACCCATACTAATGCTAAAACTCGTAAAGGCAGATCTAAATTGCCTATTGCTGGAAAAAAATAAAATTTGTTATTATCGTGAGTTTTTATGAAAAAAGTTAAAACGGTTGGTAAGAATACAAAAAGGTTTATTACTGGTATTGTCCATATTCGTGCAACTTTTAATAATACTTTTGTAAATGTGACTGATGTTTGTGGTAATACGCTTTACCAGACTTCTGTTGGTGCATGTGGTTTTTCTGGTTCGAGAAAATCCACACCTTATGCTGCAGGTAAGGTTGCCGATTCTGCTGCGAAGAAAGTAATAGAGAGATTTGGTATGAAGGTTGTTTCTGTAATAATTCGTGGTCCTGGTTTTGGTGCAGAAGCTGCAGTTAAAGCACTTCGGAATTGTGGATTGACTGTCACTTCAATTGCAGATAAAACGGCGATACCTCATAATGGGTGTAGACTAAGGAAAAAAAGAAGAGTATAGGATATTTGGAAGGTTTTTGTATGTATTATAGTGATAATGTCTCTTTCTGTGGAAATTTAGATAGATTAACTAAGCCTAATGCGATTAAGGTAATATCAGGTGATTCAAGTAAAAAAAGTGATATAGTTCTAGAACCTTTGGAAAGTGGTTTTGCTTTAACGTTGGGTCATGCATTAAGGCGTGTAATGTTGTCTTCTCTTCGCGGTAGTGCTGTTTATGGAATAAAAATTGAAGGCGTGAATCATGAATTTACTTCGATCCAAGGAGTTAGGGAAGACATAACTGATATAGCATTAAATATGGGCATGTTGAGATGTAAGTTAAATAACACGTCTAATAAGTGCTTAAATTTGAGCGCTAAAGGGCCTTGTCAAGTATTAGCTGGAATGATAGAAACTGATGACCAATGCTCTATTGTTAATAAAGATTTGGTGATATGTACACTAGGTCAAGATGTGGAGCTTAACATTACTATATATATTGCTAGTGGAAAAGGTTATCTTTCTGTAAATAAATATAAAGAAAATGAATTTTTAAAGTCTATGAATGAACAAGATTTAATTGGTTTTATTCCAGTTAATGCTTTATATAGTTCTGTTGAGAGGGTTTCGTATAGAGTAGAGAATAGTCGTGTTGGTCAAGTTACTGATAAAGATAAGCTGATATTGTCAATTGAAACTGATGGTACAATCTCTCCAAGTCAAGCTGTTGACTATGCTGCAAGAATATTACAGGAGCAATTTCAGCCTTTTATTAGTTCTGATATGAGTTATAAAAAATCGCAAGTTTCTTTGTCTAGTGGTGCTAAAGATTTGGGCTATGATCCTGTTCTATTGCGTAAAGTAGATGAAATGGAATTATCTGTTAGATCTCATAACTGTCTGAAAAATGAAAATATCACTTATATAGGTGATCTTGTGCAAAAGACGGAAGTTGAAATGTTAAGAACTGCTAATTTTGGCCGAAAGTCTTTGAATGAAATCAAGGCAATTTTAAATAATTCAGGTTTGTCTTTGGGTATGAATATACCAAATTGGCCGCCTAAGGATATAGATGAACTGGCTAAACAACATACTGATGAGGATTAGGTAGTATATGAAACATGGAATAAAGAAAAATAAACTGTCTCGTTGTACCGAGCATAGGTTATCAATGTTAAAGAATCTATCTATCTCGTTAATTAATCATGAGCAGATTGTAACTACTTTACCAAAGGCTAAAGCACTTCGTCCATATGTGGAAAAGTTTATTACAATTGCTAAGAATAACGATTCTTTACATGGTAGAAGGCTTTTGCTTTCACGTCTTCATAATAGTAAGTTAGTAGTTGATAAATTATTAAGCGTTCTAGCTAATCGTTATCAAGACCGTAAAGGTGGATATTCTAGAATAATAAAATTTGGTACTCGAAAGGGTGATTGCGCTCCAATGGCAGTGATAGAGCTAGTTGATAGAGATATTTCAGCAAAAGGTGAGATTTATAGTAAAAATAAAAAAGGAAGCAAAGTAGTTACACAAAGCTAATTATTCTTTTTATGGTAAGTAGGTTACGCTATTTTGTAGGTTACTTTGGAGAATTGTTAGTTTCGATATATTTAAAGCTGAAATTCTATAATGTTATAAAACGTCGCTTCCGTTGTAAGTTGGGTGAAATTGACTTAATTGTATCTAAAAAAAGGGAGCTGATTTTTATAGAAGTTAAAACAAGTTTATTTGGAAAAGAAGTACCGATATCTCATTTTCAGTGTCAGTCTATTATAAATTCTTCTAAATATTTCTTAAGTAAAAATCTTGATTTTTTAGATTATTCAGTCAGATATGATTTATGTTTTCTTTCCTTAAGGAGAAGACCTATTTATATAAAAAATGCTTGGATTGAACAATGGTAGCTAAAATAATTTAGATTTACTAGAACAGGTAATTGAATATGAAAAACAATAATTTAGTTTCATCTTATGCTAGAGCACTGTTTCATGTCTCAGGAAGCAGATTAGGTATTATAAGAAAAGAAGTAGAATTTTTGTTAGCTTTTTTTAAAGATCAAGATGTTTTTGTGTATCTATCTCATCCTATGGTTTCTCTTTTGCACAAAAAAGAAGCGATACTTTCTATAAAGGAGAACTTGAGTGAAAACTTAGTCAAATTTATTATGGTTACACTTGCAAACAAGCGCTCCCGTTTATTAATCCTTATATTAGAAAAATTCTTAAATCTTGTAAGGGAAAGTGAAAATGAATTGGAAATTACTATAAAATCAGCAGAGATTTTAAAGAAACCTGATATAAAAATAATTACTGAATCTTTGAACTTTCTTGGTAAAATAATAAAAGTCAGTCATGTGGTTGATCCTTCTATACTAGGTGGCTTTGTAGTTAGGTATGGTTTTAACGTGATTGATGCTTCGCTTAAGAGTTATTTGGATAGATTGGTTGATTTGAGTAAAATGGAAATGTTGAAAATAAGGAATTGTATATGAAGAATAGCATAAATGCCTCTGAAGTAGTAAACATAATAAAAGAGAAGGTTGAGACATTTGATAATCCTATAAAACGAGAAAATATAGGTGAAGTAATTTCAGTAACGGATGGTATCACATTGGTCTATGGGCTGGAAAAAGCAAAGTTTGGTGAAAAGGTATCTTTTGCAAGCGGTGTAGAAGGAATAGTTCTTGATTTAGATCATGATACAGCTGGAATAGTTGTGCTTGGCAATGACCGTGATGTAAAAGAAGGGGACGTTGTAAAATGTAGTGGTGATGTTGTACAGGTGCCTGTAGGTCATGAATTATTAGGGAGAGTTGTAAATGCATTAGGCGATCCTATAGACGATGGCGGAGAAATTAGAGCCAAGAACAAAATGTATATAGAATCTAAAGCGCCAGGTATTATTGACCGTAAATCTGTGCATGAACCTCTGCAGACAGGAATTAAAATTATAGATTTGTTGATTCCTATAGGTAGAGGGCAACGTGAATTAATTATTGGCGATAGACAAATTGGTAAAACCACTATTGCGATTGATACTATTATCAATCAGAAGAAGATTAATGATGAGGTAAACGAAAATCAAAAAATTTACTGTGTTTATGTTGCTATTGGACAAAAAATTTCGACAGTAGCAAAAGTGGTGAATAAGCTAAAAGAAAGTGGAGCATTAGAGTATACAACCGTAGTTGTGGCTAGCGCATCTGACTGCGCGCCTATGCAATTTTTAGCACCTTATACCGGTTGCACTATTGGAGAATTTTTCCGTGATAATGGAATGCATTGCTTGGTGGTATATGATGATTTATCTAAGCATGCTGTGGCATATAGGCAGATGTCCTTATTGCTTAGACGTCCTCCTGGTCGTGAAGCTTATCCTGGAGATATATTCTATGTACACTCTCGCTTGCTTGAAAGAGCTGCCAAAATGTCTGATGAAAAAGGACAGGGATCTTTGACTGCTTTGCCGATTATTGAGACTCAGGCTGGCGATGTATCTGCATATGTTCCAACTAATGTGATTTCAATTACCGATGGACAAATTTTTCTTGAGTCTGAATTGTTTCACAAAGGATTTCGCCCTGCAGTGAATATAGGTTTATCGGTTTCTCGGGTTGGCTCTGCTGCACAATTGAAATCTGTGAAAAAAGTTGCTGGTTCTATAAAGCTGAGTTTGGCCCAATATAGAGAACTGGAAGACTTTGCTAAATTTGGTTCTGATCTTGATGCTACTGTTCAATTGTCCTTAAACAAAGGTAAATACCTTATTGAATTATTAAAGCAAAAACAGTATTCACCTATGCAAATAGAAGAGCAAGTATTGCTTATGTATATCTTTTCTAATCTGTATGGTCAATTAAATAAGGTACAGGTGAGCAACATCAATAGGTTCGAGTGTGATCTTATCAATTATTTTCAAACTGTTCACCCTGGAGTTTTAAAAAAGTTGTCGGGTGACATGAATGATGATATAAAAGATGATATTCTTGGTATTGTGAGTGATTTTGTCACTCAATTTAATTGCGTTTAGGCGGTGATTATGACTTCATCCATTGTTAACAAGTTTCCTATTACAAGGGAAGGTTTTGAGAGTATGCAAGTCGAACTTGAGAAATTAAAGGAAGAAAAACCTTCTATCATACAGGCTATTTCTGATGCTCGTGATCAAGGCGATTTATCAGAAAATGCAGAATATCATGCAGCACGGGAGAGATTAAGTTTTATTGAAGGCCGTATAATTGAGGTAGAAAGTAAACTTTCACATGCAGAAGTGATAGAAGTAAAAAATTTGTCTGGTGATACAGTAATGTTTGGTGCAACTGTTACGGTAAGCATGCTCGGTGATGATAACAGTGAAATTGAATATGTTTATAAGATTGTAGGTGGATATGAAGCTGATGCTTCAAAGCAGTTGATCTCTACGGATTCACCACTCGGTAGTGCTTTAATTGGCAAAAAAGTTGGTGAGTATGTGGAAGTGATAGTGCCAAATGGAGAGAAATTGTATAAAATAGTTAAGATTGAGTTTAAGTAAATCATGGTACAAGTAACTTATCCTTCAATTAGTCTACCTGGTATTTCTTCTGTGGAAGATGTATTGAGGGATGCTAGTTCTGGTAAATTATTCATTTTAGTTGACGATGAAAACAGAGAGAATGAAGGTGATCTGATTGTATTAGCTGAGAAATTAGAGCCAGAACATGTGGCTTTTATGGTTAGATACGGTACAGGGATTGTTTGTTTAGCAATGACTAAAGTTCACATGAAAAGGTTAGGCCTTAGTTTCATGGAAAAAAAAAATGTTGGTGAAAATCATACTGCTTTTACTACATCAATTGATGCACGTTATGGTATTACTACGGGTGTTTCAGCTGAGGATAGAACAAAAACTATACATGTTGCTATTGATAAAAATAGAACTCAGGATGACATTATAACTCCCGGTCATATTTTTCCTGTGATTGCACATGAGGGTGGAGTAGAGCAACGTGCTGGTCATACTGAAGCAAGTGTTGAGATAGCTAAGTTAGTGGGATGTAATCATTCTGCAGTTATTTGTGAATTAGTGAATGATGATGGCTCTATGATGCGCTTACCCCAGTTGCTTGAATTTGCTGAACAACATAATATTAAGTTAACTACCATTGATAAACTTATCAGTTACGTTCAAAATTTAAACTAGCGTTTATAGATTCGTATAGTTTAAGTGTTAAAATACAAAATTCCTCAAAGTTATACAAACAAGGAATTTCCATGTCTAAGCTTTTTGTTTTACTATTTTTTTTCGTATACTGTAATAGCGCTTACTCTGTTAGTATTATTAGAGATAGTGAAGTGGAAGCGGTAGTTAAGGATCTAGCGCAACCTTTATTTTCTGCTGCGGGTATTGATAATGATAAAATAAAAGTTTTTATAGTTGATGATAGATCGATTAATGCTTTTGTAATTAACAATAATAGCATTTTCATTCATTTAGGGCTTTTACAATATTCGACTGAACCTTATGTCTTACTTGGTATATTAGCACATGAAATTGCTCATATATCTGCTGGTCATGTATTACAAATGAGTAGTGCTGTAGGTTATTTTCAATCAATAGCAATGATTAGTTATATGGTAGGATTAGTTTCTAGTATTGTCATTAACCCTCAGGTTGCGAGTGCAATCTTGCTTAGTGGTGTAACGCTTAGTTCAAGGTTGTTTTTTAACTATTCTCAAGAGCAAGAGAGTGTAGCAGATAGCTATGCTTTAAGATACCTAGATGAATCTGGCTATGATAATTTGGGTATGAAAGAGATTTTTGACTATTTTAAGAGTATTGAGCATGAAAACACTGAAGAGTATTTCCGCACTCACCCACTTAGTGATAAGCGTATATTTGCTGTACAGAATTATAAGGTTAAAAACAATATAAAACCAATCCTTGCAGATAAATTGCTGAAGTTTGAGCGTATGGTTGCAAAGCTAGACTCTTTTTTTGCTCCTATTCATGTGTTATCTAATAAATATGAAGGTAGTTCTAAGTATGTAAATGCTGTAATTCACTATAGGCAAGGAAAGATAGAAGAGGCTATTACTAAAGTTAATTCATTGATTCAAGAGTCACGCAATGATCCTTATTTATATGAATTAAAAGCGGAGATGTTATACAAAGCTGGAAATTTAAGTGAAGCAATAAAAATGTATGAAGAATCACTTAGATATTTATCTGAGAAGAATAACTATTTAGTGAAACTTGCGTTATCTCATACTTTATTATTACACGGTGAAATAGAGAAGGCAATTTTTTACCTAGAGCAGGTTGCAAACGTAGAAACAAATAACGCCTTTGTCTGGAAGTATTTAAGTATTGCATATAAACGTAGCGCTGATATGGCAATGTATTATTTTGCTTTGACGAAAAAGGCTTGTATTGAAGGTAATTTAGAGAAATTTATGAAGTACGCTGAGTTAGCTATTAAAACTTTACCGAAAGACAGTCATTATTTGTTACAGATTGAAGACATGAAGGAACAATACACACAAAAACATCCTGATTTTTAAGTTATTTTTCCCCACACTTGCTCAACATACTATCTTGTTTAATGCTATCGGGTATAATTTTCATTATAATCGCTTTGGCACCAAAAAATACACCACAAAACATACCTAGGGCAAAGAGAGCTGGCCATGGCATTCTACCAAATATTGCAAGCAAAGCTGCACCTATTATGACTACAGTCATAAGTGGCCCACCTATTCCCCAAATATAACCAATAATATTGCATATTACTTGGGCAGTTGTATCATCTATATCAGTAGCAGCATTTGCGTAATCTGAAAAAGAGAGAAACAGCACTATACACAAAGCATTAAAAAATTTTTTTATTATATAGCTCATTCTTTTGCCTCCAAGTAATAAACTAACGCGAAAATAAATTTATATATATGCTTATTGTAAAGTAAAACTTATAATTTGTCCATAAATAAGTGTTGCTACATAAATAGCCCACCATTGATGTTAAGCACATGTCCCGTTATATATTTTGCCTCATCGCTTGCTAAAAACAATACTCCTGCTGCTATTTCTTTTCCTGTTCCCATTCTTTTCATTGGGATGTTATCTAATATTTTTTCCTTTTGTCCTTCATTTAAAACTTCAGTCATTTTAGTATCTATAAATCCAGGAGCAATGCAATTTACTGTTACACCGCGACTTGCAACTTCTTTTGCTATAGATTTGCTCATAGCTATTATTCCAGCTTTTGATGCTGCATAATTTACTTGCCCGGCATTTCCTGTCAATCCTACTATTGAAGAAATATTTATGATTCTTCCCCAATTATTTTTAATTAATTTCTTGCATGCTTCTCTATTTAGCTTAAATGTGGAGGTCAAATTAATATCAATCACCTTTTGCCATGCTTCATCTGTCATTCTCAACAATAAGCTGTCTTGTGTAATTCCTGCATTGCATATGAGTCCATCAAAGCCTTTCATCAACTCACTTGCTTTATTTATTAGTTGATTTACCTCTTCAGGATTTGATAAGTTGCAAGGAAGTACGTGAATGTTTTTTTCATATTTTTTAGCAACTTCTTCGAGTATTTCTTTTTTTGTACTAGAAATACATAAAGTTGCTCTGGCCTTATGCATAATTTCTACAATTGCCTGGCCTATTCCGCCTGATGCACCAGTAATCAGAAATTTCTTATTCTCTAATCCAAACATAATAATTTTTATTTGTTCCAGCTCTTAACAGAATATTAAAAGACTTGCAATAGATTTTTTGCATAACTTTCATTTAATAGAAGCTTCTTGATAAATCTTGTGTTTATTGGCGAAATTATGGCGGTTGCATGCCTTTTTTTATTTTTTTCTATTCAGCCTAAACACGCTTCGTTTAAGCGTTAGCACATTATCAATTACAGTAATAAAATCAGCACCATGTGGATTCTTTTGCCTTTTTTTGATTGGTAAATTTCTTAATACTTATAGCTAAAGTAATTTAAGAGAGCCAGCGCGTGACTAGTTCTTATTACTTGATCAGTCTTCTGGATCCCAGTGTCTGGGCACTGGGATGACAGGAGTGTGAGATAAGGCTACATTCATACTCTAACAGGTATGACGGTGTCATTCCAGCACTTGACGCTGGGATGGCTTTGTTGCACAGCTCTTCGGATAGTGGGTAATGTATAATAAATTCATGAAGCTATATCAAACTTAGCCATGCCTATTTCAGTAAATTTGTTAAGCAAATAACACTTGAGTAGCAGTTCCTTCTCACGATTAATCTCAGATTTATTCCTAAAACTAAATCCAAATATTTGCTTCAGTCGCGAGAAAAAACTTTCTATATAAGATCTCTTCCAATAATTTATCTCTTTTTTCCACCTCTTCATACCATCTTCATCATATGACTTTATGAGCTTGATTGTAGAATTTCTCTCATTCATATAATCCAACTTTGGATGCTCTACTGCATTATTTTGCGGAGGAATCCTTGTCTTTATGTCAAGCTCATCGCACAGTTTGTATAACTTCTTTCGATCTATCTGCATATATCGTGCTTATGTTATACTTGGTATCCACTCTTTCAATAAGATCACAGGCTCCATAGTGGTCGGAATAAACTCCACTACTGTATTTTGCAGCTATAACTTTTTTACTACCTATCTCTAGCATTACATCTTGTTTGCTCATAGCGGCGATACTTTCTATCTGTACCATTTGCCTTACTATGGCCTGGAATATTATTGTAGATGCTGATACCTGTACTATCTATAGCAATTTCAATATCTTCCATATCGTTCTTATCAACTCTGCAGTCGTTGATTTTGATATTAAGCTTTTTAAACCTTCTTGAAGCCTGCGAATAGCTGATAATTTGCAAAATTTTCCCTATTTGCTCAAGATATTTCTCTATAAATCCCACTGTTTGCCTAAGACCAATCCTGAATAGATAGGTTATTATGTGAATTAGAATCACTACTTTGTCGCTGTAGACATTGTTGCCACCTGCTACTTTTGGACTATTTTCGTACCAATTTTCAATGGCATCGTTGATATAATGAAAAACATTTCCCCTTTCTTGAAGAAATTTGTTATATTCATTGCAGTTACTGACTTTCATTCTTATTGGCATATTTTTCCTTTGTCGGCTAAATATCTATTTTATAACAAATTCCATCAGTAACTGCCTGTTCTTTCCTTGAGTGGTGCAACAAAGCCTGCTGGAATCCAGAAGTCTTTACTATAAATAAGCATATTGAGCACAAAATTATGCTAAAACACAACGTTTTTGTTGAGATTATGGACGAACTGGATTCCAGCGTCATGCGCTGGAATGACATCATAGAGGTCATTGAGATGACAGAAAAGAGTACTGGAATGAAAGGAAAAGAGGCTATTTAATTGTGCTGAATTTTACAAAATTTATTACTCCTGCCTGACAAATTTATTAGAATAGTATGTATAGTATGTTTATTAGTGAAAATCCGAAAAAAATGCAAGAAAAGTTAATATATTACTTTAGCCAAAGCAACTGTGAAGGTAATGCAGCAATGAGAAATCTACTAGGAGGGAAGGGAGCAAATCTGGCAGAGATGTGTAACATTGGCATTCCTGTTCCACCTGGTTTTACAATTTCCACTGCTGTTTGTCAGGCCTATTGTCAAGATAATGAATTGTCTTGTGATCTACGTAACGAGATAAAAAACTACATGGCGATGCTCGAAAGTGACATCGGTTGTAAATTCGGGGATTCAAATAATCCTTTATTAGTTTCCATACGCTCTGGTAGTGTGAATTCAATGCCGGGCATGCTCGATACAGTCCTAAATGTTGGCCTAAATGATGCAACCGTTGTTGGGCTTGCAAAAAAAAGTGGCGAACGTTTTGCCTATGATAGCTACTGTCGTTTCATCATGATGTACTCGAGTGTTGTACTACAGCTTGACCATCACTTATTTCAAGACATTGTTGATAGTGAACAGCAAAAAAGTGGAGCAAAAAGCTTAGCTGATCTTAATGTTGATGTTTTAAAGAAAATTGTTAATGATTTTAAAGAGATAGTATGTGAAAAAACTGGAAAGCATTTCCCGCAGAACGTTGAAGAGCAATTGTTAAACTCGGTTAATGCAGTATTTGCCTCTTGGAAAAACGATAGGGCTGTTTCCTATAGAAGAATACATAATATTCCTGAAAACCTTGGAACAGCGGTCAACGTGCAAGCAATGGTTTTTGGTAATTTAAATGATAATTCTGCAACCGGCGTGATATTTACACGTAATCCTTCAACTGGAGAAAAAAAGCTTTTTGGTGAGTTTTTAGTTAATGCTCAGGGTGAGGATGTGGTTTCTGGTGTTTATACTCCTATGCCAATTGACGGGGAGCAAGAAAGTACCATGGAGAAGTTGCTACCAAGTGTCTACCGAGAATTATGCGCGGTATGTGAAAAACTTGAAAGTCATAATAAGGACATGCAGGATATCGAATTTACTGTACAGGACGGTAAGTTATGGATTTTGCAGACTAGGTCTGGCAAGCGCACAGCCGAAGCTGCTATTCGCATAATAGTTGATATGGTAAACGAAGGAGTGATTACAAAAGAGGAAGGAATATTGAGAATTGATCCAAAAACTTTTGACAATTTTTTGCATCCAGTTCTTGATGTTAAAATCGATCAAGAAGTAATAGGCAAAGGACTGCCAGCTTCTCCAGGTGTTGCTTCTGGATATGTAGTATTCAGTGCAAGTGATGCTGAAAAAGCTGCAGAGCAGGGTAAAAAAGTAATTTTGGTAAGATCAGAGACGAGCCCTGAAGATATTAATGGAATGAATGCTGCAAGTGGAATAGTAACAGCGCGAGGAGGTATGACCTCGCATGCCGCTGTTGTAACTCGTGGAATGGGTAAACCATGCATTTGTAGTCTAAATGGACTTTATATTGATAAAGATGAAAAATTTCTTTCTATGGGGGATATAAAAGTAAATAAAGGTGAATCAATCACCATCAATGGAGGAACAGGAGAGGTTATGCTTGGTATTCTTCCTACAATTTTGCCTGAATTATCTCAAGAATTCAAAACGATAATTAACTGGGTAGATGAAATCAAAACAGTGAAGGTGAGAGCGAATGCTGATACTCCAAAAGATGCAAAAATTGCAAAAGAATTCGGTTCAGAAGGTATAGGATTATGTCGCACAGAACATATGTTTTTTGCTAGTGATAGAATCGAATCCATTCAAAAGTTGATAATAGCTGATGATGAAAATGAAAGGACAAATGCATTAAATAAACTCGAAGAAATGCAAAAGTCTGATTTCAAAGAAATATTTTCTATTATGGAGGGCAGGGAGGTTACTATACGTTTACTTGATCCGCCTCTACATGAGTTTTTGCCCCACAATCAATCTATTATAGAGAAAATTGCCAAATCACTGAATAAGTCAGTTGAATCAGTAAAAAATAAAATAGCACAGTTATCAGAAAAAAATCCAATGCTTGGCCATCGAGGTTGTAGACTTGCTATTTCTCATCCTGAAATATATGGCATGCAAATTAGGGCAATACTCAGTGCTGCAAGTGAATTAAGGAAAGAAAAGAAGATAGAAGTGAAACCTGAAATCATGATTCCTTTTATCATGAGTGAGAAAGAGTTTATTCTGATATGCGAGTTAATAAAGAAAGAAGCCGAAAATTTCGATGTGAACTATTCAATTGGAACGATGATAGAACTGCCAAGAGCAGCACTTATTGCTGACAAACTCGCAAAACACGCAGAATTTTTTAGTTTTGGCACTAATGATTTAACACAAACAACTATGGGACTTTCACGAGATGATTCAGTTAATTTCCTCGATTCTTATAAGGAAAGCAACATATTCAAAAACGATCCCTTTGAGGTGCTAGATGTCGAAGGGGTAGGGGAATTAATCAGAATAGCTATCGAAAGGGGCAAAAAAACCAGAAAAGAAATTAAACTTGGTATATGTGGAGAGCATGGAGCGAATCCACAGTCCATAGAGTTTTTCATCAAATCAGGGGTTGATTATGTGTCATGCTCGCCTTATAGAGTACTGGTTGCAAAATTAGTGGCAGCACAGCTTAGCATAAGTTTGTTGGGTAAATAGCGATAACTAACTGTGCGAACATAGATTCGGCTAACAAGTAGCGGAATGATGATTTTTCAAATTGTCGATAAATCTAAGTCAGTTTAGCTATTTTGCTGCTGCTTTTTCTTTTCTTAATATCTTAAGAAAGATTGACTTTTTGTCTAAAATAATATAGGATAAAATAATAGTGAGTGAGGTAAAAATGTCAATATCAAAAGAACGTAAGGAATATTTACTAGAAAAGTTTAAATATGCTGCCAAAGAATTTGGCAAGTCTGGTACAAAGTCCAATCATCTAGCAGTACCAAAGGAACAGCAACTCTCTATTGATTTAGGTAATAGAAAAGTTTTTGGTATCATAAATAAGATTCTGTATTGGATAGAGAATAATTTTACTTATTTTTTTCCACGATATAATTTGTTTCCAGAAGTTGGAGTTGAAGGAAGAAAAATTCCTGGAACTGATACAAGGGTTAAGTATTTTAACTCTGATGAACAATTTGATCAAAGAAAATTTATTGGCGAGCAAGATGGGGAACTTAAGTTATACAACTTAGAGGGCAAATTATATGATACAACTGATAAAATTAGTAAGGGTAAAAAAGGTTGTGTAGCTTATGTTATCACGCTTGATGGAAAATTAGTAACTCATGAACATATTAATGTTAACAAAAGCGAATGGGCTTATCGTCATTCAACTCTTGCAGGCGGTAAGCCGATTTTATGTTCTGGTTTAATGAAAGTGGTAAATGGTAAAATAACTTATATAGACAATAATAGCGGGCATTATAAACCAGAATCAGCAAACTTATACAATGCAGTGAAAAAGTTAGAAGGTCTATTTTCGAAAGATGCGAAAGTTGTTTGCTTACCATATTGGATTAGCTTGAAAAAACAAATTCCGCTTATACGCAAAATTAATCTAGCCAAACGAGAGCCAGTAGAGGAATTCTTGAAAAGGATGGAGAAAAAAGGGAAAGATGGATTGACTCAATATAAAAGACATTTTGAAAAGATAAAGAAATTTAATGAGCAATATGAACAAAAATTGCTTCTTGCAAACTATAAGTCACCTACAAATGAACTGTCCTACAAACCAACTATACATAAAAAACACAGATTGAAATACTCTGAATATATTAACTTACACCTTAATTTTTTGAAAGAGTTTGATGAAAGTCCTGAAGTGCAAAAAATAGCAATAGAACATTCAATAAGAAGGGTTATTGGAGCAAATTATGGCCATAAGCCTACAGTTGCGCTTGCTAAGGCACAGGTAATAGATAAAGATGGAAAGCTGCAAGAAACGGACGAAATAGTAGGTATAAATGTTGCTTTTCACCATGAGAATGATCGTGATGGCTTTGCTAAACTTCTAGATTTTAAAAAGTATAGCTATATTTGCGAACCTCATTTGCAAGATAAAAAAAATAGAGCAGATATGGAAAAATTAATGCCCAATAAACATGCAGTTTTTATGAGTACAGACCAGGCTAATAAATTTATAAAGGGCACTTTACAAATTAAAATTGATAGTGTTGAGCAATTGGGTGTTGGTTTAGTGATGGGCTAAAGCTCTGTTTAAATATATATTTAGTTTTGTTACAATATTCTTATTTTCATCATATAATATGATGGAAATTTTATGCACAACTTTTTTATTTGATTAAAAATTGCATTTTTGCAATAAAAACTTATTTATTGTAAGAAAACTTGCTCATATAAAACTATTTATAGAGTGACAATAGCTGTGTTATACTTACACTTCTGATTCGAAAATTTATGCAGTTATTTCTAACAAGATTGGTCAATAAATTTTACTGTTTAAGGATGAGAAACAAAGTAATCATCGTTTCCGGTATTGCTCTTATTCTACTGTTTTTTATCAACAGTACATTTTTAAAAAAAGATCAGGCGGTTCATAGTGATAATCCAATTAGTAGTTTTTCATTAAAAACTCAGGATTATACTCCACAAAATCGCACTGTATATTTAAATTTTTCTGGTACGGTAAATCCCTTGCATAGGTTCAGCCTTGTCTCAAGAACAAGTGGTCAAGTTATTGCTATTTATTTGTCTGATGGTGAAAAAGTAAAAAGAGGCGATGTAATTTTAAAGATAGAAGATTATGACAGAGTTGAGCAAGTTGAAAAAGCCAAAGCTTTATTAAATCAGCGTGAAATTGAGTATGATTCCTCTCGAAAATTGAATACAAAAGGGTATGGAGCACAGATAAGAGTGGAATCAGCTTTTACTGCATTGCAGAGTGCAAAAGCTGACCTAAAAAGGCTAGAGTTGGATTTAGAAAATACTGCGATTAAATCCCCTATTGATGGTTATGTAGATAAGATCAACGTAAATGAAGGGGATTTTGTTAATCTTGGACATAAGATAACTGACATAGTTAATTTTGATCAGGTTCTTGTGGTGTTATATGTTTCAGAAAATGAAGTAAATAAAATAAAGCTAGGTAGCACAGCGCAAATTAATTTGCTAGACGGAAGGGAATTAGTAGGTGAAGTGAGTTTTATTAGTAAAATTGCTGAGCCTAAAACTGGATCTTATAGAGTGGAGGTAAAGGTAACTGATAATGAGATTATATCTTTGCAAGGACTGACTGCTAGTGTAAGCCTCCCTTCAGGTGAAAGATTTGCATATAAAATTCCTTCTTCGGCCTTAAGCTTAAATGACGATGGTATTCTTGGAATAAAGATTGTTGATGATAATAATTATGTAGTATTTACAGCAATAGAAATTGTTGATTATGAAGACGATGGAGTTTGGGTAGTCGCAAATAATGAAAGTAAGCCTATAAAGTTGATAACATTGGGTCATCTATTTGTTAAGCCTGGTGATAAGGTTTAGCTTTTATATACACTTTTAGTAAAAATCAGATAAAATTCCGTGTTAGCAATAATTATAAAAATACTTACTAATATACTTATCTAAGTATTGACAATTATTAACAAGAAAGCTAGTTGTATAAATGTTTTATAAAAAAAGAGTGTATTATATGCCACGTATTAGTGAAGAAAAGTATAAGCGTTATCGTGAGTTGAATAACCTTGACTTAAATAAAAAGTTAAAAGAAGCTATAAATGAGCTAGATTATAATAAGATAAGGAGTATTATTTTTGACAATGAATTGGAGTCAATTGACGATGAAATATATGGTGCATTATTTTTGAATAAATATCCTAGCTTTCCCAAATTTTTACTTATGCTAGGAGACAGTAGTTCAAGTGATGTAGTTAACTTTTTTATACAACATGTTCCAAGTAAACTTTTGTGTGGAGAAGGCCCTAGAAATAGTTTGGGTAATATTCCATGCATAGAATTTATCTTTAGTTACAGACAAGACGCAATACCTACTCTATTAGAGGCTGTTTCAAAATCAGACAGAGACGATACTATCGTATTTGGAAAAGGTTTAGTTTCTAGTGTAAAGAAGAGAATAGAAAACATTGAGAGTAATGGGAGCCCTTATTATAGAAATGAATCTTGTGCAGCATATTCTTGTTCTGATAATCCACAAGATTACTACGATGCAAAAGAGGCTATTGAAGAATATTGCACACAAAATGTTAATGGTGATTACGAAATCGTTCCAGACTATCTTTTTACTATAAAAGATCAACCTCGAGAGCTAAAGCGATTGTTTATAGATATTGCTGCTGCCATAAGAAGTGATAGTCTTGATAAAGTGCAAAGTGGTCTGAAAGCAATTGAAGCAAGTGTTCCTAAAGCTGATCTGCGCATTATTGATAAAATCAGTACGTCATTAAGTTCTCTAATAAAAAAGGCTAAACAAAATGTAAATATGGCACGCGCTATTAGTGATGTACAGGCAAATATTACTTGGCCTGGTACATTTCTTAAAGAGAATGTCTTATGTACAAATAGTGTACAAAAGTCAAAAAACTAAAGTTTTTAATCAGGCTAGGTGTGAGGCACGCCTATTTTTTTCTTGCTTATTTCCTTACTAAACAATCTGTTTTTCTTTCAATAAACTCTGTAATTCACCTTTTTCATACATCTCGCGGATTATGTCACAGCCACCAATAAACTCTCCCTTTATATATATTTGTGGAATTGTTGGCCAATCAGAAAAACTTTTTATGGACTGACGTATTTCATCATTCTCAAGTACGTTGATGCATTTAAACTTTACATTCAAATTTTTGAGAATTGATACGACGAGCCCAGAGAATCCGCATTGAGGAAAGTCAGAGGTGCCTTTCATATACAGCACTACATCGTTTTCTGCTATGTCTTTTTTTATTTGTTCAAAGTTGTTCATAAATATCACCTTAATTTTAAGCTCCAGTTTCTAGTTGCAATGCATGTATAGATTGACCTTCAAGAGCCTTATATACCATTCTATGTTGTTCTATTTTTGTCCTTCCAGAAAAACACTGGGAAGTTATTTTTAAATGGTAGTGATCATCATCTCCAGCAAGATCCT
Source organism: Wolbachia endosymbiont (group B) of Scrobipalpa ocellatella (assembly GCF_964188425.1). Classification (NCBI taxonomy): domain Bacteria; kingdom Pseudomonadati; phylum Pseudomonadota; class Alphaproteobacteria; order Rickettsiales; family Anaplasmataceae; genus Wolbachia; species Wolbachia endosymbiont (group B) of Scrobipalpa ocellatella. The sequence goes on along the minus strand of NZ_OZ077190.1, from coordinate 1,071,215 downwards.
TAATCTTTATATCGGCACCAGGGAATGACTGTTTGATAATTTTCTCTAATTCATGAACTGCAACAACCATTGATTCACTTTAAATTACAATACTCTTATTCTAAATCTAAAACAACTGAGCGCAATAAAAAATTGCTACATAAAAAATAGAAGTATGTTAGCATAAAAGTGAAATTATGTGAGGTTTATATGGCGAATAAAAGATTTAAATTTACATACCTACTAACTTTGCTCACTTTTTCATTTAGGTGCTTATCTTATGATAGTGAAATAAATAATTTAAAGAATTTTTATATTCAAGCTAACTATTTTGGAGCATTTTTCAATGCAATAGGTTCTCTAAAAGGAAAAGAAGATGCAGGTGAAAATGTAACGGAAGGTGTTTTTAGCTTTAATGAGGAGGAGAGGATTGAGGCTGGATATAGTCCTAAATACGTTCCAGGACTTGCAGGTGGTGCTTCAATAGGATATGTATTCAAAAATATGAGAGTTGATCTTGAAGTTCTATATTCTCAGACTAACTTAGATGATGAAGATTACTCAGATAAAGGAAAAGCAAGATATATTGAACTTCGTCGTAATGATGATGTTTCTGTTGGAACAGAACGTAAATCACCTTGGAGAAGTGGAAAAGTTGATATTGAAATTCAAGAAAAGCCGCCTAATGTTCAAGTAAAGTTCAAAGCTGCATTTAAGATGAAAAATGAAGGTTTTAATAATTTGGCTGGAATGATCAATGTGTATAATGATTTTAACGTCGGAGAAATGCTCTGCATTCCATATTTTGGAGTTGGTGCAGGTGTAACTAAGGTTAAATTTTTAGGAAAAACCAGATATGCTTTGGCTTACCAAGCAAAGCTTGGTGTTAATTATCCACTTACAACAAACACTCAAGCGTTTGCTGGTTTACGCTATTTTGGTATTCTTGGTAACGAATTTAAAGGTATTCTGCCAGTAGCAAAGATACTAGCTGGCGAAAAATATATTCCTGCTGGTAAAAGCAATGAAGTTGATGAAACTGCACGTATGCAATCAACAACTACAACAATTACCAATAGGTTTGGCATATATGGCTTAGAGTTTGGATTGGTTTATCGCTTTTAAATTTATCCAATTACGTATGTGAAGACAATAAATTGAGCGTGCTGAGAGCCTTAGCGAGGCGAGATTTTAATTGACTTGCATACTCATTCCAGTCCTCTATTTCCTTTCTTGCCACACCTGAGGTAACGGCAGCTTTTGCAACAGCAGGAGATACCATAGAAATTAATCTTGGATCAAATGGAGTAGGTATTATATATTCACGTCCATAGCTCATTTTACGACCGCCATAGGCTGCAGATATCTCATTTGGCACTGGCTCACGGGCAAGCTTCGCTATTGCATCTGCAGCTGCAATTTTCATTTCTTCATTTATTGTCGTTGCATGTACATCAAGTGCTCCTCTGAATATATAAGGAAACCCCATTACGTTATTGACTTGGTTGTTATAGTCTGACCTACCAGTTGCAATTATTGCATCTGGCCTTACAGACTTTGCAAACTCAGGCCTTATTTCTGGATCAGGATTAGCAAGAGCAAAAATGATCGGGTCTTTACCCATGCTTTTTAACATCTCTTCGCTGAGCACATCCTTTGCAGAGAGTCCGATGAATACATCAGCGCCTTTTATGGCATCAAGTAGAGAACGTTCTTTAGTGTCAATTGCATATTTTTCCTTCCACTTATTCATGTCCTCTTTTCTGTCTTTGTGTATTACTCCTTGTTTGTCACATAGCACTATGTTCTTAGCGCCCATGGACTTTAGTATTTCCAAACACGCAATACCAGCTGCTCCAGCACCATTCATGATGATCTTGACATTCTCTAATTTCTTTTCAGCAATATCGAGGGCATTTTCTATACCAGCTGCAACAACTACTGCAGTGCCATGTTGATCATCGTGGAACACCGGAATATCCATCAACTCATTTAGACGTTTCTCTATTATAAAACAATCAGGAGATCTTATATCTTCTAGATTTATTCCCCCCCAACTTGGACCAAGATACCTTACTGCATTGATGAAATCTTCTATGTTTTCTGTGTCAACTTCTATATCAATTGCATCAATGTCAGCAAAACGCTTAAATAAAACAGCTTTGCCTTCCATGACGGGTTTTGAAGCAAGAGGACCGATATTGCCAAGTCCCAGCACTGCGGTGCCATTTGAAATGACAGCCACATAATTGCTTTTTGCCGTGTAATCATAAACAGCTTTAGGATTTTTAGCTATTGCAAGGCATGGGGCTGCAACACCAGGGGAATAAGCAAGTGATAGGTCATGCTGTGTGGATAAGGGTTTTGTTGGTATAACTGATACCTTACCAGGTTTACCACTTTTATTATGGTACTTAAGTGCTTCTTGTTTTGTGGTGTTATCTAAATCATTATTCATGCTTTGAGCTTATTGTTAGTAATTTCCTAAGTATATGGGGTTTTTATGAATGTTCAACTATTAGCTTGTGAACTCTATTGTACTTCTGTATAAATTTATCTACTACGTAGGGTGATGTGACATGCTTAAGAAAAACGTGCCTAATTTGCTAACAATTTCTCGTGCGCTCGCAATACCGGCAATAATATCAAGCTTTTATATAGAGAGTAAGTATGCAAGTCTAATAACAATATTGATCTTTATGTTTGCGTGCATTACAGATTTTTTTGATGGTTATTTAGCGCGTGCATGGAAAGTCCAATCGAATTTTGGCAAATTATTTGATCCAATTGCCGACAAGTTAGTAGTAGCTTCAACAATAATCATGCTAGTTTATAAGCATAAGATAGATGATATTACAATTATACCGTCAGTTATAATTGTTTGTAGGGAGATATTAGTTTCAGGCTTGCGGGAGTTCTTGATAGCTACAAACGTTAGTTTACCTGTGAGTAAGGCTGGGAAAATTAAAACATTTTTGCAGATGGTTGCTATAGTAGCGTTAATAATGAGTGATTATGAAGCAACTAAATATATAGGTGTGGTTTGCTTATGGGCTGCGGCTGTTATGACTATGTGGTCAGGCTATAATTACGTTCTAGCTGGCATCAAACAGATTGACTAAATTGCTTAAGAGTATACAAAGAAAGTTAATAATTTCATAACATTGACTTAGTAATTAAAATCCTATATAATGTATTAGTTCATAAGTTGGTCTGTTCATATGACTAGTATTACAGGCACTAAGTTTTTTTTAAAAAGATCCAAAGGTAAAAAAGGTGCTAAAATGGAAGATTTTTTCTGGGATTTTTGGCCAACAGTTGATGAAGAAGTCAGAAAAGAAAGAGAGGAAGAAAAAAGCAAAAAGCTCGAACAAGAACTATTAACACTAAAAAAAAGAGAGCTACATAGGAAATGTGTATCATTGGTAACAATGGTTCCATTTGCATTATTGATGGCAATTGAGCTCGAAAAAACATGTAGCGATCAGGTATTACTTGGCCTTATAAGCAGCTCATTAGGCCATACTATATTACCTTTCACAGTCTTATCCCTTATTTGCACGCTATATTTAATTTATAATAATAGAAAAATAGCACAAAAAGAACGAGAATTGGAGAATATTGAAAGTGGGAAAACAGTAGAAAAAGAAAAGAGAGACCTTCCTTGTACCGTTGATGATTACTTTAACTATGCTGATGCTGCTTTAGTTACATTAGTTATTGTGGCTAGCATAGTAGGTGAAGCATTGGAGCAAGGAATAATAGGAGACGTAGCTTTTTCAATTTCTAGTCTATTTTACTTTGTAGCGAGTGCTACTTTCTGCTATCGCGAGTACAAGAAAAGTAAAAAATATGAAGTAGAAAAAGAGCAAGACTTTGATGAGAAGTTTGAAAAAAAGACAAGCAATATGTCTTCAGCTAAGTTAATGCTCGCTGGTTCTTCTTTATTACTAATCAGGAAAATAATATTGATTTCTGGAGTAGCATTAGCATCATCTGCTGTTGGGCCTGCTTTAGGTCTGGTAGGTATTGCTCTTTTGATGGTAGGAAGTGGATTGATCACACATTCTTATAGTAGAAAGCTAGAGAACGTAGAAGTGAGTGGAAAGGGTGTTGCAATAGGTGGTGGTGCGAGCAATATAGGTAATGGTGGCCAAGAGACGCTTTTCGTTCGATGATAATGCCAAAAATTTGTTTATTTAGGTAATATTTAGTCTATACTTTATTTTGATCAAAAAAAATCTTATGTATAAGACTTTAATCATATGCTTTTTTCTTCTGACTTGCCCCTTCACGCAGTTATATGCGAATGATCTTGAACACACTGAAACTGAACTATATGAGGAGGCAGTTAAGCTTTATGATCAGAAAAAATATAAGCAAGCTATTAGAGCATTTCAAAAGATAGAGGATTTGTATCCTTTATCTTATTGGGCAATGAAAGCAAAATTATTATCTGGAGTTTCTTACTATAATATGGGTAACTACAGCAGTGCTGCAAGTGATATAGATGATTATATATACGTTTATCCAAATGGTGAAGATTTGCCATATGTATATTACTTAAGAGTATTATCTTATTACATGCAAATTAATAAAGTGCAGCTTGGGCAACAAATTGCATATAAAACTTTAGAGCTAGCTACTGAATATATTAATCTTTTTCCGAATAGCGAATATATAGAAGAGATCAAAGAAAAAGAAAAATTAATCACAGAACATATATCAAAAAAAGAGTATTCTATTGGTGAATTTTACCTAAAGCGTGGTGAATATTTAGCAGCAATTAAGCGTTTTCAAGATATGATAAGCAATAAAGATTCTAAATATTCTTCTAGAGTTATTAGTTATTTAATAACAGCTCACTTAGCTCTTGGCCTTGACTTAGAAGCTGAGCAGTATGAAAATATGTTAGTAGAAGGGGTGAATTAGTTTTCTTATGGCTGGTCATTCACAGTTTTCAAATATAAAACATCGAAAAGGTGCTCAGGATGCAAAGCGCTCGCAAAAATTTACGAAGCTCATTAGGGAAATAACAGTTGCTGCAAAACAAGGGCTAACTGATCCCGAGCTTAATCCACGTCTTCGCTCTGCTATCTTTTCTGCGCGAAAGGAAAATCTACCAAAAGATAAAATAGAAACAGCAATAAAAAATGCAGCTGGTAACGTTGCTGGAGAAAGTTATGAAGAAATACAATATGAAGGCTGCGGACCTTCTGGTGCTGCACTTATTGTCCATGCTCTGACAAATAATCGCAACCGAACTGCTTCTGAGATACGTTATATCTTTTCTCGCAAAGGCGGTAATTTGGGAGAAACAGGATGTGTGAGTTACCTTTTCGATCATGTAGGCTTAATTGTCTATAAAGCAGAGGGTATAAATTTTGAAGATTTATTTAACTATGGAATTGAATTAGAAGTATTGAATGTTGAGGAAAATAACAAGGAAGAATTATATGTTATAACTTGTGAAGTGAAAGATTTTGGTAGAGTGCGTGATGCTTTCTATACAAAATTTGGAGAACCAGAACTTGCTCGTCTTTCATGGCAACCAAAGGACCTGATTGAAGTTAGCGACAAAGAATTAATTGATAAATTATCTATATTAGTTGAAGAGCTAGAAGATAATGATGATGTGCAGTATGTTGAAGGTAATTTTATTTTTGCTGATAAACTATGAGGCTGGTAATACTTCCACTGCTTTGTATTTTACCAGCATATGCAACTGAAACATTTGCGCAGAAATACTATTGTCATTCCAGTGCCCAGACACTGGAAATTGATTGTAAACAGCACGCTATACAACATTTTCGATTAAAAAACTGTTCAAGCACTGGAATGACACTAACCCACTCTCCAGTGTTATTCCAAGACGGGATCAGAAAAAAAGAAGCTACAGAAAGTGATAGAAAGCTATCATTCATATCCAGTGACATAAAATCCTCTTTTTTTGATGCAGGAGGTTTGGCGCCAAATACGGTGATGAAATTAATCAACGTATATAAAGATTTTGGTATAGATTTTAAAAAAGACATTGTGCCAAAAGGTAAGTTGGAGGTTCTTTTTGAGAAATCGCTCGGTAATCAGAAAGCTGAAGAAAAAATTTTATATACTTCACTGACAACAAACAATAAAGCCATTAGCTTATATCATTATAAATCGCAAGACGGCAAAGAAAGGTATTTTAATAAAGAGGGGGTAAGCTTGAAGAGTAGCGAAATTTTTGTAAGTCCTTTAAACGGAGATTTTCGTATATCCTCGAATTTTGGTAATAGAAATCATCCCATTCATGGTAAAATTGCTTTTCACAAAGGAGTAGATTATGCAGCTAAGCTTGGCAGTCCCATATATGCTGCTGCAGAGGGTGTGGTAGAATATATAGGAAAGAATGGTGGCTATGGAAATTACATCAAAATAAAACACAAAAATGAATATTCAACTTGTTACGCACATATAAGCAAATTTAGTAGCGATATAAAGTTAGGCTCTAAAGTAAAGCAGGGGCAGATCATTGCTTATGTCGGCAGCACTGGTGTTGCAACAGGACCTCATTTACATTATGAAGTTATATATAATGGTAAACATATTGATCCGCTTACGATAGCTCATGGCAATGAGATAAAGTTGCCTGATCGTGAATTAAGAGAGTTTAAATTATTTGTAAGTAAGGTAGATGAAATAATCAGCAGAGAGGGTGCAAGTGAAAAAGCAATCTGATAAAGACAGCACAGATAAAAATACGATAAGTGATAGAAATCTAAGTAAAATTCAGGCTTTTCCTGTACTAATAGCGCTAGGGTTAATTTTATTGGTACTTTTTGTGTATGACAGCACAATTGCACTTGGAGTTGCTGCTGTTTCAATTTTGACTTTTCTTCAGGCACTTTTCGTTAATGACCCTAATGAAGCAAGAGTGATAGAGTTTTTTGGTCATTATATTGGAACTTATTTTAAGTCTGGAATATGCGTAACGCTTCCATTTTCGAGTAAATATAGAGTTTCTTTGAAATTTCAGAATATCAATACAGAAAAAATTAAAGTTAATGATGCTAATGGAAGTCCGATAGAGATTTCAGTAGTAATTGTTTGGAGAGTGAGCAGTCCTGCGAAGGCATATTATAATGTTAATAATTATCATGATTTTGTTTTTGTGCAAAGTGACTCGGTAATTAGAGAACTGGCAAGTAATTATCCGTATGATAGCGAAAACGATGAAGAATCTTTGCGTAAAAACTCTGACAAAATTTCAAATGAATTGCGGTCAATGCTACAACAAAGATTGAATATTGCTGGAATTGAAATTGCAGAAGCAAGAATATCGCATTTGGCCTATTCATCTGAGATTGCACAAGCAATGCTGAGGCGTCAACAAGCGCATGCCATCACCTCTGCAAGAAAGCATATAGTGCAAAATGCAATAGGAATTATCGAAGAAGTAATAGCCCATTTTGAAAAAAATAAAAGCTTACAATTGGATGGAAAACAAAAGGTTCAATTGATAAACAATTTGCTAGTTGCTCTGATCTCTGAGCAGGATGCACAGCCGACTATTAGTTTGGATAATAATTAGCATAGAAGCCGATTGGGTTTCATGAATGCAAGTCACTGTTAATTTCTTGATTAATAGACTAAATGATGTTATAAATTACACGCATTAGGGGTGCTCTAAAAAAGCTGAGAGTACATAAAGTACAACCCTTTGAACCTGACTCTTGTTAAAACAAACGTAGGAAAATGTATGTATGTAAATATTGAAGAATGCTTTGGCTTCATCGCGTTCGTTACATCTCTCATTGGGTTATTGCCTCAAGTATATAAAGCATATATCACAAAACTTACTCGTGACGTATCGATGCTAATGTTGGTGAGTTATCTTATTTGTTCATCATCTTGGCTTATTTACGGTATTTGTCAGGGTTTAGCTTTTGTGATACTCAGTAATATTGCTGGATTAGTGATCAGTATAATATCAATTGTTCAAAAATGTTACTACGATGCAAAAACTGCACGGAGCGTTTTATAACCATATGCTACATTGTAGCGTGGAGCAAGAATATCGCTCTATTGTAGTGCTAAATGGAGAAATACCTGATTCATCGTTTTTTAAACAAGATATACCTGTTATTGCTGTAGATGGAGGAGCAAACAAGCTTCTATCAATTGGCGTAAAACCTGATCTTGTAATAGGAGATTTGGATAGTATAAATCCGAATTTACGTGCTAACTTAAATACAGTATATCTACCTGATCAAGATTATTGCGACTTTTCTAAAGCAATGGCTCACTTAAAAACAGTAAAGTTATTGCCATCAATAGTAACGGGTATTATTGGAGGAGCAATTGATCATATACTACAAAATATTAACTTTTTTTTAAGTACAGATAGTATCTTTTATATGCCTTCGCCTCCCATGGTGGGGTACGCCTTACAAAAAGGTATTAGCTATTTTTCCTCTTTGCTAAAAAATACTAAAATATCCTTACTTGGTATACCGAAAGCTCAAATATCAACTAAAGGATTAAAATGGGAACTATGCCATAGTAACCTTGCTTTTCCAGGAAAGAATTCTTGCTTTAATCGAAGTCTAGGCAATGAGTTATCTATAGAAATACACAGCGGCGTGTGTTTAGCAATGATATATTTAGAAGCAGTAAATGATGATGGTGTGTATTGAGTTAAAACATTAAGAAAAAAAAAGTAGAAAAACCGTGTTAACACTAATTCTAAAAACTACAGGCGCCTGTTGTTAGCTAAAGTAAAGGTCAAATATCTGGAATTCTGGACATAAAATCCTCCTGTATAAAAAAGATTCAGAATGTACACACAACAGATGTAGCTGAATTTTTATTGAAAAATTGGTTAAAAGGTCTGCAGACCAAGATAAATTTTGAGCTCTCTAAATATCTCTACCATCATTATAATGGCATCTTGAGTATGCGGAAGCAATTTTTTCATTAAAATAAAAAATTTTATTCTACAGCTTAAAAAGGAGTTTGCTAATTTTCACACTGAATCGGATTTCACTACTCAAACCTAGAAACTTTAATGTATCAAGGTATCTGTTCAGGGGAATGTTCAAGTCAGTGCTCCCTTTCTTGTCATTCCAGTCTGGAATCCATTATACTCCGTAAATTTAACTGGGTGCCAGTGTCAGCTACTTTCATGACATCAACTGATTTTCCTTTGAATGCCAGTTATGCAAGAAATCTATTATATAATATTATTGTCACCCTCTTGATAGTTTGTTAGCTCCTCTCCTCCTGAGTTACTTGGTGCAATTATTTGATCATATTCAGTTGATGGTTCATCAGATCCAAACAACCATGAAAAAAAGCCACCAAAAAATGATGCAATTAAAGAAAAGGGCTTCATAATTATATTAAGCAAATTATCGAAAAAAGAGCTCGGTTGCTCTTCATTTGTCGATACTCTATTTTGTGTAGGTTCTGCATAAGGAAGATGTCCATTATCAGCAGCTTCAATTTTTACATCACTTTCTTCTTCTGCACTGATCTCCTGTGATTCTTCCTCTTGTTCTTGTAAACTTAGTTGGGCATTACCTTCTTGCTCAGCATCTTCCTCTTGACCTACTTCATTATCTTTTGATGCTATACTGTCATCAATTTTTTTGGGGGGTTTTAGTAATAGAGTTTTTATTTCTTCTGTGCTAGCTAAATCTAAAGGAGTCTTTCCATATTTATCTTGTGCATTAACATTTGCTTCTGCGTTTATTAGAGCTTCTACTATCTCTTTTCTATCATAGTTTGCAGCCCAATGTAAAGGAGTCCTCTCATCCTTATCTACTGCGTTAACATTTACTTCTGCGTTTATTAGAGCTTTTACTATCTCTTTTCTACCATATCCTGCAGCCCAATGTAAAGGAGTCCTCTCATCCTTATCTACTGCATTAACATTTGCCTTCATTCCTATTAGAATATCGACCATCTTTTCACGGCTCCACGATACATTAGGCAATGTATTCCAGTTGTTTTTTTCAATTACCAGGTGTAAAGGAGTCTTTCCATCTATATTTTGTAAATTAACATTGATACTTTCTACTTTCAGTAGATCGTCCAATTCAGGTATCTCCATCGCTTTCTTTTTTAAAAAAAAATGCAAAGGAGTCTCTTTATTTTTATCTGTTAGATTAACATTGATGCCTTTTTTGTTCAGTAGAGTATAGAATTTATCTGTATCTATATCTAGGTCTATTTTTTGAAGAATTAAATGTAAAGGGGTTTCTCCTGCATTATTTTGTGCATTAACGTCTGCTCCTTTATCAAGTAGAAATTTTACTATCTTTTCTGTATCTTTATATCTACTTTTAGCAGCAAAATGTAAAGGGGTACTTAGATCATCACTTTGTGCATCAACCTTTGCTCCTTTGCTGAGTAGAAATTCTACTACGTCTTTATGTCCATATTTAGCAGCAAAATGTAAAGGGGTGCTTAGATCATCACTTTGTGCATCAACCTTTGCTCCTTTACTGAATAGAAATTCTACTACACCTTTATGTCCATTTTGAGCAGCCAAATGTAGAGGAGTCTCTTCAAATTCATTTTTTGCATCAATTTTTGCTCCTTTGCTGAGTAGAAATTCCACTACGTCTTTATGTCCATTTTGAGCAGATAAGTGTAGAGGGGTCTCTTCAAATTCATTTTCTGCGTTAACCTGTACTTTTTCTTCTCTATTTAACAGATTTTCTACATCATCAATATTACCGCTTTTAGCAGCTTCAAGCAATTTGTCATTGGCATCTTTTATGCTTTGTAATAGATTTTTTATTTCTTCTGTCTTAGCTAAATCTAAAGGAGTCTGTCCTTTATCATTTTTTGTATTAACATTTGCTTCTTTCTTTAATAGGTCTTCTACTGCTTTCAAGTCGCCAAGTCTGGCAGCCAGATGTAGAGAAACCTTACAATGCTCAGCTTTTACTTCTTCGTATTTATTTAACACGTGGCGTTCTCGAGAAGAGTCATAAGCAATAAAATCTGCTCCATTATCTAATAGAACTTTTGCTATATAAGAATGATTATTTTTAACAGCCCAATATAGAGAATTACCTTGAGATCCATCATATGCATTAACATCAGCTTCTTCAATTATTAGGCGCTTTGCTTCATTAAGATCACCTCTTTTAGCAGCATCAAGTAAAGCAGCATCTATATTTCTGATTGAATAATTCATTTAACACTTCTCTATAAAATTGCATTACTATAGTAAGGTAATTAATAATTCATGAAATCTGGGTTGTAGAAATAATGATTATCCTTCGTGTTTTTCAGTATATTTAAGTAAACTATATATAAGAATTGCAATTATAGAACATACAACTGTTAATAGTAAATTTGGTAAAATGCCATAAGAAAAGAATTTTCCTACTATGTATATTCCAACAGCCCCAAACATCATATTGCAAAATGAGAGAACTGCACTACCAAGCCCTATACTTTTGACCGTTTCTAAAGCAGAAGTTACGTTATTGCTGATTACGAGTGCAAGTCCTATATTGCTTGGAATCCAAAGAACTTGAAGAATAAGCACGTTCAATTTGTTCATGAAATAAAAATATACCAATAAACCATCAGATATTATTGGTAATACCAAACCTATGATTAGCATCTTGCTCACTCCTATTTTTGGTACGTACCTTCTGTTAATTAAAGTGCCGATTACGTAAAATATGACTATGATTGATATGAGATAGCCAAAATATTGTACTTCAATACCCATTGATTCAAATATGAACGGGTAGTTAGCAATGTATGCCCAAAGCCACATGAAAGTTAATCCATGAATGGCTGAAAACCCAAGGAAACGATAATTCTTAAATATTAATATATACTGCTTGAAGATATTAATACTGGCTTTACTTTTATTTACGGTCAGCGTTTCTTGTAGCTTCAAGTAAATAAAAATGAGCATAATAATTGCGGCAAGTGATATGATAAAAAACAAAAACTTCCAACTATAACCATGTGAAATTATATAACTGCCTACCACTGGAGCTATTCCAGGTGAAAGTGCTACTACCATATTTAACTTTGAGATTACTCTTGAGTATTCACTACCTGAGTACATATCCCTGATTGCTGCATATCCGACAACGCCTGCAACACCAGCTCCTGCTCCTTGTATAAAACGGATTAATATTAAAAGTATAATATTATCAGCTATGCAACATACAATACTTGCCAAAGTAAAAATTGCCATGCCAATCAGCATTATTAGGCGCCTACCATAATAGTCTGACAGTGGCCCATAAATTAATCCAGATATTGCAACTCCTACTAAATTTAAACTGATCGTAAGCTGCGCTATATTACCTTTCACCTTAAAATAGTTGGCAATACTTGGCAATGCAACTGAGTATAAGTCTGTTGCCATATCAACAACTGCTACAGATAATATCATAATAAGAGAGATGATATTTTGTGAAAAAGCTGTCGACACTAATGATTTACTGGATTAAATATGTTTAATTGTAGTATATTTTTCTCATTAGTATATTAATTTAACTGCTAAAGTTTAAAATAATTATGTAAGCAATCTCTATATAAAATATGGATAAATCACAACTAGTTAAAGAGGTTTTCGATTCTGTAGCAAATTGCTACGACATCATGAATGATATAATGAGTTTTGGAATGCACAGGCTATGGAAGGATAAGATGGTAAATAGTGTGCATTTTAAAAAGCACTCCAAGGTTTTGGATATTGCTGGAGGAACCGGAGATATAGCTATAAGAATAGCAAGAGGGGAGCCAAGTGCTCAAGTTACAGTATGTGATATAAATCAAAACATGCTGGACAAAGGGTGTGATAAAGCTATAAATTCAAATCAGCTAAATTTCAATTGGGTATGTGCAAATGCAGAGAGTTTACCATTTGAAGATTCCGAATTTGATTATTATACAGTAGCTTTTGGTATTCGAAACTTTTCCGACCGTAAGAGGGCTTTAAGTGAAGCATATAGGGTATTGAAGCAAAATGGACAATTTGTCTGCTTGGAATTTGCCCCTATGCATTATCAAAATGAGATATTCACCAAATTTTATGACTTATACTCATTTAAAGTAATTCCTAAAATTGGCAGCATAGTTGCTAAAGATAAGGGTTCTTATGAATATCTAGTAAAAAGCATAAGAGAATTTCCAACTCAGACTAACTTTAAAATGGAAATTGAAGAGGTAGGCTTTAAGAATGTTGAGTTCCACAATATGAGTTATGGAATAGTAGCATTACATATTGGAACAAAATAAACTCTGGTCTATTCAGTAGTTTTTTTGCTAACTTTCTGTAATTTCGCAGCGTTTTTCCTTCAGAAGCTAAAGTTTCTTGAACGTATTGTTCTAAGGAAGTACACTGTAGACTAATGCTGTAACTTTTTCCTGAAGCTAAATACTTAACTTTAAAATAAAATGCAATCTAACATTAAGCAGTTATTTTACTATATAAAACCTAGTTTACATTATTTTACCGTAGCGTTTATTGCAGTTCTATTTTCAGCTTTAACGATTCTTCTTTTTGGTAGGGGCTTAAGCAACATAATTGATTCTGGCGCAGAGCATAATTTTACTACTAATCTATTAGTTGCAATACTGATAGTTTTAGGCATCTCTCTCACTGCATTTATTCGGTTATATTTCATTGGCATTGGAAGCGAAAAAGTTATCGCAAGAATCAGATATGACTTATATAGCAGTATTACTGATTTACAACCAAGTTTCTTTGAGAATACAGGTGTGCAAGATGTTATCTCAGCACTCATTACTGATACCTCTGCATTGCAATCGATAATAAACAGCAGCTTATTGACAATATTGAGGAATTTTGTGGTACTAACTGGTAGTGTTGCAATGCTGTTATACACAAATCTACATTTAACCGCATATGCAGCTGCAATAATACCTATACTGCTCATTGTCATGACTTCACTTGGGAAAAAAGTACGCAATTATGCACGCTTTGCTCAGGATAAATTAAGTGAGCTTGCATCATTTAGTGAGGAAAATTTTAGATCTATAGTAACTATCAAATCGTTTGTACTCGAAGAAAATGAAAAAATTCGTTTTCAGAAACATCTAAACTCAGTATCAAAATCATACGTAAAATTAGTACTCTTGCGTGCTATTTTAGTAACTCTAGTTATCACGTGTGTGATAGGTTCGCTAGTTGTTTTGCTTTTTTTGGGAATAAAAGAAGTCTTAAGTAATAATATGACCATTGGAGAACTCTCCTCATTTGTGTTTTATTCAGCACTTGCTGCAGGGGCTGTAAACAATCTAAGCGATAACATCAGTGATTTGCAACGAGGTCTTGGAATTGTAGAGCGTTTATTTGAATTTATGAACATGAAAAGCTCTATATTAGATAATGATAATCCTATAAGGATCAATAGTGTTCAAAAAGGAATTTCGTTTAACGATGTAACATTTTTTTATGCTGATAAGCCAGCATTAAATAACGTATCATTTTCTATAGAGGCAGGCCAATCAGTATCAATTGTTGGACCATCTGGCAGTGGCAAGAGCACCATTTTAAAGCTTTTGCTCCGTTTTCACGATCCAAGTGAAGGCAGTATTACTATCGATGGACAGAATATTAAGACAATTGCGCTAAATGATCTAAGATCGCTGTTTGGCTTAGTACCACAAGATCACATGATATTTTCTTGCTCAATAATGGAAAATATACTATATGGTAAACCAGATGCTGAATATGAAGAGGTGAAGCAAGCAGCTATCAGTGCGTATGCAATGGAATTTATTGATAAGCTGCCGGATAAATTTGATACATTTGTAGGAAAAAGAGGACTAAAGCTTTCCGAAGGACAAAAGCAACGTATTATAATAGCAAGAGCAATACTGAAAAATCCTCAGGTTTTAATACTGGATGAAGCAACTTCCGCCCTCGACTATAAAAGTGAAAGCCTAGTGCAAAAAGCACTTAGCAAGTTGATGCAAAACAGAACAACAATTATAATTACGCACAGGCTATCAACCGCACTCAAAACTGACAAGATTATAGTGATTAATTGCGGGAAAGTGGAAGAAGTTGGTACTCATGATTCTCTAATGAATAAAGATGGGCTGTATGCAAAATTGGTGAAGATATAGTAAAAACTGAAGGAAAATTTGAGTCATACTTGTTGGTTGTTATGCTAGATTGATAACTAAAACTATTAAATCTTTAATTATTTTAACTTATAATAATATCATATTGTCCACCTGCTCCTGCTTGTCCACCTTGTCCGGAACTTAAGCCTGAACCTAAGCCTGAATCTAAAGATGATGATAAATCGATACCATTTGACATAAAAAAGCTTGCAATATCAACCTTGCCAGGAACGGATAAGATTCTCAATTTGAAAACCTCTGATGAAACAGGTATGAGTTCTAAGGAATGTGGGGAAATTATTGCGAGTACTAGAAATGACCTTAGGATTTCAGATGGCAAAATTGTGGGTAAATGTTACGACAATACTGAATGTGATAAATGTGTGGATGCATTGAACTCTAGCATAATCATGGTTCTTGCTACTGATCACAATACACAAGCGGCAGACTCGAATATTTATTTTCTATAAAAGCAATATAATGTGTGTATTGTTAGTACACACATTATTCTATGTTTAATTGTTTGATAAATTTATTTATTGATGGAGTTATTTTATGTTTAAAAGCGCCTATGCTCATCCAATGCCAACTAATACATGTTTTGTAAATGATATGGTAAGAGTTAATTTGTTTACAAAGTTGGATGATTGTAAAGTCAATAAGAGTAAGTTGATTCATGATAAATGTGGTAAAGATCTTAAGTGTAAGATTAATGACAGGACTATGAATGAACTGAAAAAATGTTTTAAGTTTGAGATTGATGATAAGACTAAAAATGAACTGAAAGAAAATATTAAGAATGAACTAGAGAAAAGTATTAAGTTTGAGATTAGTGATAAGACTAAGAATGATCTAAAAGAAAGTATTAAGAATGAACTAGAGAAAAGTCTTAAGTTTGAGATTGATGATAAGACTAAAAATGAACTGATAGAAAATATTAAGAATGAACTAGAAAAAGGTCTTAAGTTTGAGATTAGTGGTAAGACTAAGAATGAGCTAAAAGAAAGTATTAAGAATGAACTGGAGAAAGAGAAAAATGGAGGTACAGGGAATGCTTATTTTAGTGAAAGCGAAAGTATGGCTTTCCGTCACTATAGTGACAGCAACGACTTAATGTAAACTATAATTTTTCTGGGTTTCAAAAGACCCAGAAAAGGTTGCCTTACACCAAACAAAGAGTAGAGAGAAAATCATAACTTCAACTAGCCCCACTTATTTGCTATACTGCTATAGATTTTATAGCAGTATAGTGAATGAACATTTTCAAGCAGATTTCCTCTCTAATTTCCAGCAAATTAAATGAGTTGAAACAAAGGGGTGTCATAAATACAAGTGCAGAAAATTTTATTGTGGAACCTCCAAGCAATAGAGCACATGGTGATATTTACACAAATGTTGCTATGGTGCTTGCAAAGCATGAAAAAAAGAATCCAATTGAGATTGCAGGGATCTTAGCAAGAGAATTTAAACCTTTTGATGAAGTTGCAGAAGTGGAAATAGCAAGCCCCGGTTTTATCAATATGCACTTAAAAATAGAAGTGTGGCATGGGATTTTGAAACAAATAAATGAGCTAAAAACAGAGTTTGGCACTCTAAATATTGGAAATAATCAAGCTGTCAATGTTGAATTTGTATCGGCAAATCCAACAGGCCCTCTGCATATTGGTCATGCAAGAGGAGCAGTGTTTGGTGATGTTCTGGCAAATTTACTAAAGAAAGTTGGCTATAATGTTACTAAGGAGTACTATATCAATGATGCTGGAGCACAGATAGATACGCTAATTCGGTCAGTATATTTGCGGTATAAGGAAGCTCTGGGAGAAAAAATTAGCATTGAAAAGGGTTTATACCCAGGTGAATATTTAAAGCCAATAGGAGAGGGATTAGCTAAAAAATATGGCAAGGAGCTTAGAGCAGAGGAAGATAACCAGATAATTAGAGAATATACTTTAAGTTCTATTTTAGAACTCATAAAGGAGGACATGAGCTTGCTTGGAGTAAATCATGATGTCTTTACTTCAGAGTATGAGCTACGTGGCAAAATCGAAGAGAGTATAAAGATATTATCTGACAAGGGTCTAGTGTATGAAGGGTACCTGGAGAAACCAAAAGGCAAAGAAAGTGAAAATTGGACTTCCAGAAAAGAAATGTTATTTCGCTCTACAAAATTTGGCGATGATGTTGACCGCGCATTGAAGAAAGAGGACGGCAGTTGGACTTATTTTGCCTCAGATATCGCTTACCATTTTGATAAGATATCGCGTGGTTTTAACAATATGATCGTAGAGCTTGGTAGTGACCACGGTGGTTATGTCAAAAGGCTAAAAGCAGTCGTCTCTGCGCTCAGTGATGATCAAGCAAAAATAGAGGTAAAACTGCATAATATTGTGAATTTTTTCGAGAATGAAAAACCTGTTAAGATGTCCAAAAGATCAGGAAATTTTCTTACAGCTAGGGATGTAGTGGAAGAGGTTGGCAGGGATATAACTCGTTTTATAATGTTAACACGCAAGAATGATATGGTCTTGGACTTTGATTTTGCTAAAGTTAAAGAACAGTCAAAAGACAACCCTATTTTTTATGTGCAATATGCGCACGCCCGTGCTCATTCGTTAATGCGTAATGCTCCAAAAGAGCTCCCAACAGCAGACCCTTCACTTTTAAAGACAGATGGGGAGCTATTCCTCATAAAAACCTTAGCAAAGTGGCCAGATGTGGTAGAAATATCTGCAAGGCTTTGTGAGCCACATAGAATTACTTTCTACTTACTTGAAGTTGCAGAAGCGTTTCACGTTTTATGGGGATATGGCAAAAGTGATTTAAATATGAGGTTTATACTGGAGAATAACTTAAATCTCACCGCTGCAAGAATGTTTCTCGTCCAAGCCTTAGCACACGTCATTGCTTCTGGACTTTCGATTTTTAATATAGAGCCTTTGAAAGAGATGAGTTAATTTTAATGCGTAATATTAAATGTGATAATAAATTATTGATGTAAGTACAATAAGGCCAAAAATTATACAAGAGGTCTGTTAAAATCACGTATGTCGATTGTCTTGAAGTCACACAATTGTTCTGTAGAGCTATGTCCTGTAATAATTACTGTACCGTTCTGCTCAGAGCGTATTGAGATTAGGTTCAATACTAATTCACATGTTGTGCTATCAAGATTACAGAAAGGTTCATCTATCAGCCAGATATTTGCATTAGAAATTAAAAGGCGGGCAAGCGCAACTCTTCTTTTCCAGCCTGCAGAAAGTTCACCATATCTAATGTTAAATACAGGTTGCAACTCTAAACAATAAGCAGCTGCCATAACTGATTCTCTAGTGTTCCGTATTCTTGCCCAGAATTCTATGTTTTCACCAATTGTTAAGCTATCTTTACAGGCGTTTTTATGTCCTACGTAAACCATGGAAGATATAAAGGATTTTGGATCATCATATATGTCTTTTCCGTAGTATCTTATATTGCCTGATACTGGCGGTAAGAGTCCAGATAAACTTCTGATTAAGCTGGTTTTGCCGCTACCATTTGGACCAGTGATTAAGATTTTTGATTTTGGCTCAGCTTTAAAATTGAGGTTTTTAAATAATACTTTGTTATTACGAGCACAGGATAGATTTTTACATTCAAGCATGGATTATCTGCCTTTTCCTTTATATTTACCCTTAGTTGAAGACTGAGCTTTTATAAATAGCTCCCAAAATCCTTTCTTATCACCTTCTCTGTGTATCAATTGTGCAAAATGTTTCATTAAACTATTACCCATCATAACCATCTTTGTCCATTTACCTAACGGTTTTGCTATATCAACTATTTCTAGATCTTCTTTGTAAACTTGCATATTCTTTTGTTTCTCCCTTAGCATTTCCTGTTGTTTCATCAACTCTTTTTGCTTATTTTTTTGATACAATTCATTAAATCTTCTATTTTCTTCCCACTCTTCTTTGAGAACTTTTAGAGGAAATATAATTTTCCTAATATGATTTTTGTATATTTTTCTCAAAAAGAGAGATACTGCAATTATAGCAAGTAATATCGTGCTATATGTAATGATTTGTCCGAACGGCATTTTTATACTCAGCTTATTGGCAAGCGGTATTTACAATTATACCATAACTATAGAAATTTTACAATTTTTTTCTGGATAAAGATAGTAGACTAAAAATTTCTAAAGGACAAAAGCAACGTATTTACGTACAGGCTATCAACTACTACACTCAAAACTGACAAGTGATTAATCATTGGAGAGTAGAGGAATCACGGCTCTCTAATGAATAAAGATGGACTGTGTCAAGCTGGTGAGTAAGGTGGAAATTGAATAATTGTTGGTTATCATGCTAGATCTACAATATAAGTTATAAAATTTTTAATCATTTTGGCTTATAATAATTTCTGAGTTAACCTTAGATTTCCTGAGCTGTGGTTTCTTTTACCCATGTTGAATTCCTAGCTTTTATACTCTAATTTAATTCCAGTTTTGACTATATAGGAGGTCACAATGTCAAACAATATCTATAGCGATCAAGTTAATAATAGTAATTTATATGCCAACAAACTTTTTTATGGTGAAGAGGGTGAGCAAGTCGAAAATCTAGGAGATCAGGTTGCGGAAAAAGAGGATGATAAATCAGAAGAAGATTTACTTCGTGACTGTAGAGATGAAACTAAGAAGGCAAAAGATAAGTTAATACAGTGTAAAAAAGATGCTGTGGAATCACAAAGAGAAATTACAAAATTAGAAGCAGAAGCTAGTGAATTAAAGTCACAGGTTCAAGAAGAAAGAGAGAAGGTAGAACAAACTAAGAATGAAGCTGAGGCAAAAGTTGATAAGTTAAAATTACAGGTTCAAGAAGAAAGAGAGAAGGTAGAACAAACTAAGAATGAAGCAAAAGCAGAAGTTGATAAGTTAAAATTACAGATTCAAGAAGAGAAAGGGAAGGTAGAACAAACTAAGAATGAAGCAAAAGCAGAAGTTGATAAGTTAAAATTACAGATTCAAGAAGAGAAAGGGAAGGTAGAACAAACTAAGAATGAAGCTGAGGCAGCAAAAGCAGAAGTTGATGAGTTAAAATTACAGATTCAAGAAGAGAAAGGGAAGGTAGAACAAACTAAGAATGAAGCTGAGGCAGCAAAAGCAGAAGTTGATGAGTTAAAATTACAGATTCAAGAAGAGAAAGGGAAGGTAGAACAAACTAAGAATGAAGCAAAAGCAGAAGTTGATAAGTTAAAATTACAGTTTCAAGAAGAAAGAGAGAAGGTAGAACAAACTAAGAATGAAGCTGAGGCAACAAAAAATGAGTTAATACAGTGTAAAAAAAATGCTGAGAAGATGAAAGAAAACGGTGGACAGGCAATTAATCAGGAAAAATGTGATGATATTAAAGCAGAAGCTGAACAAGCAAAATTAGAAGCTAAACTAGCAAAAGAGGAAATTTTGAGGTACAAAATTGAACAGGAGAAAGAAGAAGTGATGCAGAGTAAGATTGAAGAAGTAAAAGAAGAACTTTTAAAGTGTAAAATTAACATGGCAAAAGCAGAGACTGAGTGGTATAAAAAAGCAGCTGAAGAATGTAAAAATGAGAAAAGAATCGGTACAGATAAACCTAGTATTAAGGTAGGGAATGAAAATGATAGAGGCAAACATGTTACCAATGAAGTAGGGAATGAAAATGATAGAGGCAAACATGTTACCAATGAAGTAGGGAATGAAAATGATAGAGGCAAACATGTTACCAATGAAGTAGGGAATGAAAGTGGAGAAATTACATCTCGAGAAATAACACCAGATCTTAGCCTGCCAGGAATTTGTGGGCCTAAGGCTACTTTGTATAAATCGAATAATAAGATAGGTTGTCAAGGTTTTAATACATCTGATTTATTAAAAGAACTCTATCCTGAGATGTATAGTAATTCTAAAATTGTGCCATATATAGAAAAGGGATCAGAGGGTGTTTATGGTGCAGTAAATTTTAAATTTGCCTTTACTGATAATATTAGTTCAGCAGCCAACTTTAGTAATACGAAATGTCTTAAATGTATTGATAGTCCACTAGAGTTAGCTTGTCAGGACGAGAAGGTTAAGAGTTTCTGCCAGTTTGGCACTGATTATGATAATAAAGAATTAAACAAGAATTTTTTTTCTAGAGAATCATGTCCTGATCTCATCAAAGACCCCGGTGGAGCAAATATTGTGAAAGCGAAACAAGTTGCACCATTGATAATTGTTAATAACGCAGGGAATATGATAGATAAAGAGGGCAATAATACTCAAGTACACTATAATTCATTAAAGCCTTATCTAAAGCTTAATGGTAAAATCAGGGACTGTGGAAATGATAAAAAGTGTAAAGATTATAATGCAATTATGGAGAAAGTTGCATGGGATAGTGATAAGGAAGTACTATTAAAAACTGCTGTTAATAATACGCAAGAAGCAAATCCTTATTATTATGAAAATGAGGATAATTCTACTTTCGTTGAATTTGGTTCTATATAAGGCTGAATTTGTCTAATTTTTTCTACACTAGACACAATTTAGTCGTATCTGAACAAATACATAATCTATATAAAGAGGACGTAGGTACCATTTGTCCTTTTAAGGCATTTATGTCAATGATATGCGTAATCCATGATTTTAAACATGATGATCCTCCTAAGTAATACAAAAAAACTCAGAAAAATGTATATAGCTATGATAGAAGTTATCTATACCAATATACTTTAACTAGAGATTATAAATTAATGAAGTTGAAAAGTCTGCAGACGAAGATAGATTTCGAGCTCTAGAATATCTTCACTATCAAAATAACAAAGCTGTCAAAATTTGTCAAGTAATTTTTATCGCAACTGTACAAACATTGCACAGGACAAATTTAAAATGCTGTAAAATGGTGTCTGTTCAGACGCATGTGAAACCAGTGCTTCTTTTCATCCCACTTCCATGCGGCTAAACCCTTTTCATAATCTCCTATCTATCATTTCTTAAACCACTCCCCTAAGTTCTCAATTTCTCAAAGAAATCTTTTAACAAAAGAGAACATTTTGTTTCTAATATTCCACCATAAACTTCAGGTATGTGGTTACAGAATTGAAATATTCTAGTGCCGTTTTCAACTCCTCCACCTTTGGGATTGTAAGCCCCGAAGTACAGACGTTTAATTTTTGCAAAAGAGATAGCTTGAGCGCACATCGGGCACGGCTCTAACGTTACGTACATTTCAGCTTCATAAAGCGTGGAAGTTGAAAATGCTTGTCTAATTGTTAACATTTCTGCATGTGCAGTTGGATCATTAGATATATTGTGTGCAGAGGAGATGATATTGTTTCCATTAACTATTACAGCGCCTATTGGCACTTCGCCATCTTTCTGAGCAAGTTTTGCTTGCTCTATGGCAAGTTCCATGTATTGGTACTTAAACATTAGGTGCTTGGGTAAATATAATTTTCTTTTCTTGGCTTTTCTATTTTTTCTAGGTTATAGAATTCA
Organism: Wolbachia endosymbiont (group B) of Scrobipalpa ocellatella; assembly: GCF_964188425.1. NCBI lineage: Bacteria > Pseudomonadati > Pseudomonadota > Alphaproteobacteria > Rickettsiales > Anaplasmataceae > Wolbachia > Wolbachia endosymbiont (group B) of Scrobipalpa ocellatella. The sequence goes on along the minus strand of NZ_OZ077190.1, from coordinate 1,048,624 downwards.
CTAAGGACTATTGTCCTTTTTACAAGGCTATCTATTTCTCGCTTTAAATATTTTTTTATTTCTTCTACCGATTTTAGTTCGTTTATAGCTACAACTACTTCTTCCATTATATCCTCTATAATTTGATCCTCCTCTAATTTATATATTATTTGTTCTACATGCCTATTCAATTCCTCGAAGGTCGCAGATCCATATGTAATGCTATCTTTACTATTTCTTAGTAACATTTTTACCTCTCTATTAGAATAGAGTTTATTAAGTTCTATTAAACTCTATTGTCAATAGTTGCCTTAATAAATGATGTAAAGAGAGGATGAGGAGAAAATGGTCTTGATTGAAATTCTGGATGAAATTGCACACCAATAAACCATGAGTGATTTTTTAGCTCCACTGCCTCTATGCATGTTTTATCTTCTGATATACCACTGCATATCATTCCATTCTCTTCTAAGTTATTTTTATAATCTAAATTAACTATATATCTGTGTCTGTGTCTTTCTGAAATAGTGACACTACTATACACATTTGCCATTTTTGAATTTGGATTTACATTACACTTGTATGTTCCAAGTCTCATGGTTCCACCAAGATCAACGTTCTTACCATCAGCGAGCTTGATGATTGGGTGTTTGCAAGTATAAAATTCTTCAGAGTGTACATCTTCAAGCTTAATAACGTTACGAGCAAATTCAATCACTGCAAGCTGCATACCAAGACATATTCCTAAAAAAGGAATGTTATTTACACGGGCATAGTTTATTGCTAATATTTTACCTTCTATTCCATTATCACCAAATCCTCCTGGAACAAGGACTGAATTAGAGCTTTGTAATTTTTCTCTGATAAACTTTGCATCTATAGATTTTCCATTCTCTTCTCTTGAGTTGACCCAATTTATCTTCACTCTAGCTTTATTACTAATTGCACCATGGTTTAATGCTTCAATCAGTGATTTATATGCGTCAGGAAATTCAGTATATTTTCCTACTATGGAAACGATAACTTCTTGTGTTGGATGTTTCATAGAGTGTACTATTTGGTCCCATTCAGGTAAGCTTGGTTTTGGCTTACTTAAGTGAAAGTGATCCAAAATTTGTGTCCCGAGCCCACATTGATTATACAAGGACGGTAACTCGTATATATGGTTTACATCAGGAGCAGGTATTACGTTAGATAAAGAAACATTGCAAAGATTGGCTATCTTTTCTTTTTGATTATCGGAAATTTCTTTTTCACTGCGACATAATATAATATCTGGTTGTAACCCCGCAGAGTTTAACTCTCGAACTGAATGCTGTGTCGGTTTTGTCTTTAATTCTTGTGCTGCAGTGAGATATGGTATTAAAGTTAAGTGAATAAGGATAACTTTTTGCTTTCCTAGTTTATAATTAACTTGGCGTATAGCTTCCAAAAACGGTTGGCTTTCAATATCACCTACGGTTCCGCCTATTTCGCATATTACAAAATCTAAATCTTCTGTACCATTAAAAATGAAAGATTTGATTAAATCTGTCACATGAGGAATGATTTGCACAGTTTTGCCTAGATAATCACCACACCTTTCCTTCTTTAATAATTTATTATATACTTTACCAGTTGTTATATTGTCGTCCTTGGTTGCTTTAATTTTAGTAAAACGCTCGTAATGTCCAAGGTCTAAATCAGTTTCAGCACCATCCTCAGTAACAAATACTTCCCCGTGCTGAGCTGGGCTCATTGTTCCAGGATCAATGTTGAGATATGGGTCAAGCTTTCTGATGCGAACATTGAATCCATGAGCTTGAAGAAGTGCTCCCACACTTGAAGCAACTAAACCCTTACCAAGTGATGAAACAACTCCACCTGTAACAAAGATAAACTTGGTTTCTTTCATTAATTTTCAAATGGAACAGAAGTTGATTGGCCTTCTTGCTTCTTTTCTGATATAATCTTCTCTGCAATTGATTTTTTATGTACATCTTTTGAACATAATCCTGATAGTAACAGTGTATTTATAATGAACAGCCCAGCAACTATAGAAGTTATTCTACTGAGTGGATTTTCAGAAGACTTTACCGGAATTATTGAATTCATTCCCTGTTGTGAATTACTAAAGCCACTTAATGAACTACTTCCAGGTGGCTGCAGGAGCACTAAAATTACCAATACAACAACTAATATTATTTGAAGTACACTAAGTACTGTTACTGACATTATGAATAGAGCTAAAAATAAAGATTTTAGGAGCATAAGGATCATAAGTCAAGAATATCTTTACCCGAGTAACTTGACTACTGGAACCCAAGTATGTATTAAACCTTATTTAAATTATGAGCTATCAAATTTTAAAATACAAAGATTATGAACCAAAAATGGATGAAAGTTCTTTTATCGCAGATGGTGTGCGTATCATAGGTAACGTTGAAATAGGAAGGAATGCGAGTATCTGGTTTAATTGTGTGATCAGAGGAGATGTTGGATCAATCAAAATAGGCGATGGAACGAATATTCAAGATGGCACTGTAATTCATGTAGATAGAAACCCAGGTGGTGATACGATTATTGGTAGTATGGTGACGGTAGGACATTTTTGCGTATTACACGCATGCACGGTGCATGATAAAGCATTTATTGGTATGGGCTCTATCATAATGGATCATGCGATTGTGGAGTCTGGAGCTATGGTAGCTGCTGGCTCACTGGTGACACATGGAAAAGTGATAAAAAGTGGTGAAGTATGGGCTGGCAGGCCAGCACAATTCTTCAAAAAAATGTCAGATGAGGAAATAAAACATATTACACAATCTGCACAAAATTATATCATGCTGATGAAAGAATATAAGGCTATATGCTAGGTTGAGAAATCTTCAGCTCTGATGCACATTCTACGTTAACTACTTCAAAAGCTTCTTCAACTATAGAATGCTTATCAATATAAGCTTCTTCAACTCTAGGAATATGCTGATTAATAAAACTACCTCTGACTAGAATATCCTTTATTGGCCAGTTTGTTTCTGTTGGAGTACCTGATAATTTAGCTGCAAATTTTATCGGTGCTGACGTTAGAAAAAGAGATATAGTATTATTTGAATTAAGATAGAAGTTTACATGATCTTTACAATCTTTTAGATTTATATCTCCCGGAAAATCTGGTATTTGAGATTGTATATTTGCTTTTATGAAGTTCATCCGACCGAATTTTTCAGTAAGTATCCCTACCTCTTTTGGAACTTCTAATGGGATGATAATATCATTGCTAATTCCATTTTCTTCTTGAGAAAAAAGTTCAGTGTATGCTCCTTTTTTACTGTGTTTCTCAAAATACTTAGGAAAATAAATATTGAGATATTCAGAGTGTAATTCTATTCGACTTTTCTGATCATTTTCTAAGATAAACGTATATTTATCACCATTTTGCTTAAGTTCGCATAACTTAAATTTACTAAGGTCAGAGTCTGGAAATGGCTTTTCAATTTCAAAAGCAAGTGTAAGAGTGTGCGTTGTGTGATCAAATTCATTTTTTTCTTGTAGACCATCTTGTAGACTATAGTACTTATTTTTTTCATACTCTTTTCCTTCTATGTTAGCACTCACTTCCTCTTCATCCAAATTTTCAATAGCATCAAAAAATTCTTCTTCATCCAGATCTCTTTCTTTTTCACCTGGCTCTTGTTCTTTCAGAGAATCATACCATACATCCTCTTCATTAACTTTCTCCTCTATTGTATTTTCTACACTTATTTTTCTTGTATGATCATTTCCATTGCTAGCAGTTGTTTGATGATGTGTATCGTTAGTTTGAAAAAAGCTCTTTACTTTTGATATTAAGCTAATCCATGAAAGTCTGACTTGATTAAGTAGCCATTTAAAACTCTTCATTGTTTTACCCCAACCTAATTACTAAAAATTGTAACAGAATAAATTAAATATGTCAATAAGATACACAAATTGTACTAACTGGGAATTAGTGGCAGCACTTAACATCTGTGTAAATTTTGACATAGGCGTTTTCTGCATTTTAACCAAATCAGTAAGGAGAACACCATTGATATTCTCCTTTTAGAAGCAACTTGAATAAAACTGATAAAGTTTGAATTAAAGTGTGATTAGGAAAGTGAGTGATGAGAACTCTTTATTTGGACTTCTTTTGATTCATCTATTTTAGTATTAGGTCTTAGTGCTTCATATGTAGCACCACCAGCTACGAGTGCAGATGCTGTAGCTATGCCAATTATTGCTAATATACTTAGTCTAGTTGTATGTTCAAGTATAGTACTTGCTACCAGCCCAACAGCAAGACCAACACCAATAACAGCAGTGTACAACATTCTAGGATTATTTGAATTAGGCATATAGCTCACTAACTCTCTGCAACACTTTTCTGATTCTTTCTTTATATCCTCGAGCTTATTTAGATCTTCTTCTTCTATTTTAGCATTTAATTCTAGTTTCTTACATAATTCTTGCATTTCTTTTACTTGTTTTTCTAATTTTTTTAAAAAATTTATTATTTTTGTTCCTTGTAATTTTATTATTGTTTCCTTAAGTAGTAACGTTGATATTGGCATTGCTATTTCTTCTATCTCTTTTTCTGTTTTCCTTTCCAATTCCACTACTTTTTCTATTCCTTCGTCTGATATTTCAGTGTCTTTTTTTAGTTCTATTTCAAATTTTCTTTTTTTCAACTCTGATTTTGCTTCTTCTAATGATTCTAATGCATTCCATAGCTTTTCACCAGAATTCTGACTCCGTTTTGGTGACATAGACTGACTGCCTTTGAACTTTTTTGGTGATATGGGCTGATTTTTACCATCTTTAAGCTTTTTTGAGTTTTCACCAGCACTTACTTTAGCCATAATAAACCTCGCATATTAAATAATGCTATTACATAATATCTTTAAAGCTCAAGGTCAAATAGTATCTTTACATAATATAAATCATAAACAGAAAATTTTAGTGTAAATTGCCATATTTACTTTGTGCTACGGTTTGAGATAGAATAACAACTTGCTTCAAATATGGAAAGGCAGTACAACTCTATAATCAAGTTACTGAACTCTCATTTACTCCTCTTTTTTTGTAAAACAATCTACAATTCATTAGAAGATCTTCAGATAGACGTTGATCATTGGTTGTGTTTTTACAATGAGACAAGACCTCATTCTAGTAAATATTGTTATGGCGATGTAGACTTTCCTGAATAGAAAACATATTAGAAAAATATTAGTAGCATTACATAAGAGACTGATATTAGTTTTCAATTTTTCTGTTAGTTAATTCTTGCTTGCTAGGTTAAGTTGTGTCTGGTAACCATAATGGCAAATCTTGTTAATTTGAGGCGTGGATTTTAGCCTCTCTCATCCTTACATTAGTTACATATTCTTTCGCAGAGGGCTAATGATAGCAATGAATTTATTAGTAAAATTCAGTAATTTATAACTGACAATTAGAGCTGTTAATTAGCAACTCACTTTAAATAAGTTACTCAACTGTGACAGATTTAGCTAAATTTCTCGGACAATCTACATCTAACCCTTTTTTTTCTGCAATAGAATAAGCAAGAAATTGCATAGCAACACTGTAGATAATTGGAGAAACAAAATTGTCAACTTCTGGAAGTTGCACCACATCTATGCAAATTCCCTTTAAGAGCGGTGCTCCTTGCTTATCACTAAAGGCAATTACTTTACCTTTTCTTGCAATAATCTCTTGTATATTGGATAGCGTTTTAAAGAATAAATTATCGTAAGGAATAATTGCGATAACAAGTACAGTAGAGTCTATCAAGGCGATAGAACCGTGCTTCATTTCTCCCGCTGCAATACCAATTGTGTTGATATATGAAAGCTCTTTTATCTTCAATGCACCTTCCATTGCAACTCCATATGAGCTTCCTCTCCCAATTATAATTATATTATTGTGCTCTAATATACTGCCTGATATATGTTGTATTTCCATCACATTCAAAACATGCTCTACATGTTCGGGAATGGAATTAATAGCACCGCTTAGTTCCTTTATCCTCTCTCTACCCAGTATACCTTTTATTTTTCCAAGCTCTACAGCAAAGCATGCTAAAATTGCAAGCTGCGTAGAAAAGGTTTTTGTCGAAGCAACACCAATCTCAGGTCCAGCAAGAGTATGCAATACAATATCTGAGGCTTTTTCTATGCTGCTATTAAATGTATTAATTATGCTAATGATCATTTGTTTCTGCAATCTCGCATAACGTAGTGCTTCCATAGTATCTGCAGTTTCACCAGATTGAGAAATGAATAAGCCAATACTACCTTCTTCGAGCTTGACGCTGCTATACCTAAATTCTGACGAGATTTCTAGATATACCCGAATTTGAGCAATACTTTCCAGCCAACACTTTGCTATTAGTCCAGCAAAATAGGATGAACCGCATCCAACTATAGTAATGTAACCTAGTTCAGAAAATAATTCTTTGTTGATTTCTTTATATTGTTTATAAAATTGATTTATTGTTTTGTTTAATGCATACGGTTGCTCAAAAATTTCTTTTAGCATAAAGCTAGGGTAACCATTTTTACTAATTAGAAAATTTCTTGGACTGCTATTTTCTGTTCTGCGTTTAACTTGTATACCATTATTATATATACTGAATTCGTTAGATTTTATTACTGCAATATCATTATCTTCTAAATGCAATATTTTTTCTACAAATGAATTCAAAGTATTAGTATCAGAAGCAGCAAACACTTTATTACAGTTATATCCTATTGCTAAAGGCAAATTTCTTTTTGCAACAAATAAAGTATCTGGATATTCTGCAAATAATAAAGCCAAAGCAAGTGAACCTTGTAAATTGTTTAGACACTGTAATATAGAATCAATTGGTGATAACCCTTCATCAAGATATGAAGTTAATATGTTTGGTATCACTTCTGTATCAGTATCGGTGTGGAAAGATACTCCCTTTTCTTCCAGATCCTTTTTTAATATATTGTAATTTTCAATTATGCCATTATGAGCAACAACAACATTATTTATATAAATGGGATGAGCATTTTTAAGATTTGGAGCTCCATGTGTAGCCCAACGAGTATGTGCTATACCAACTTTGCTACTAGATATCTTGCTCTCATGAACAACTTCACACAATCTTTCAACTTTACCTTCTGATTTTTTTACTTCTATCTTACCTCTATTATTTATAATTGCTATACCTGAAGAGTCATAACCTCTGTATTCCAATTTTTGCAACGCGGTTAGTAAAGTTGGTATTACTGAATCACCGCTACTTACTATACCTAATATTCCACACACTTCTTAAATTATGAAGCATTTTTGTCTTTTTTACTTTCCTCTAGTTTATTTTTCTTGCCATTCTTTTCAACTTTGCTTTTTTCAATAGATTTAGCTACTGGCTTTTGAATTTCTTTATTTAAGATTTCAGATATAGCAGACTTTAGGATTTTTATTTCAATTTTTGGTGCTATTTCTAGTATTAGTTGTGCATTTACTTCGTCAACTTTGTTTACTTCACCTATTATTCCACTAGAAGTAATAACCGTATCACCACGTTTTATTTGATCTATCATCCTTCTATGTTCTTTTAGTTTTTTGTGATTGGGACGAATAATGAGAAAATAAAATACTACAAATATTAAAATGAGTGGAATAAAGCTAGCAACAGATGCTGATACATTGTTAGTCGCATCTGCCGCAAAAACCTCAGAAATGAACATATTTAATCCCAATTATTAACGATAAAGTTAAATAGATTAAGCAGCAATTACAATATCATGTCAAGTCTCTGAAAGAAATTAATTCAAATTAATAAGAAAGTTAAGGAATTTTAAGGTGTTTCTGCTGTAATGGCGGGAGTGATGAGACTTGAACTCACGACCTCATGCGTGACAGGCATGCGCTCTAACCAACTGAGCTACACCCCCCATTGCTTTTTAACGTTTGCAATCTTAAAGCTAATCAACGTGTTGCTACTTGTCAATATTTTTTGTTTGCGCTTTTTTGTCTTTTTTATTACTATGTAAATAACTTAATTTCACACATGGCTTATGCAAGTAGTCCCGTTAGGGTTATGCCATGGAGGATAAACTATTTGGAGGAGTAAATATGACAAATTTGCCTAAAGTCACTATACGTGATTTAGCTGAATCTGGTGTGCATTTTGGCCATAAAGTTAGTCGCTGGAATGCGAAAATGGCCCCATATATATATGGTGTACATCAACAGAATCGTATACACATAATAGACTTACGAAAAACATTACCATTGTTAGAGGCGGCAATGAAAGCTTTATACGATGTTGCATCTCAAGATGGTCGCATTTTATTTGTTGGTACGAAATTTCAAGCTTTAGATATTGTTGCAAGTGAAGCGGTTCGTTGTGGTCAATATTATGTAAATGATCGATGGCTTGGTGGTATGCTTACTAATTGGAACACTGTTTCTTCTTCGATAAAAACTTTGATACAATATGAGAAAATATTAAATGATGAAGATAGTATCTTAACAAAAAAAGAATTAGGAAATATTGAAAAGAAAAGAAAAAAGCTTGATAAAGAATTGGGTGGCATTAGAGAAATGGGAGCAGTTCCTGATATTTTATTCATTATTGATACTAACAAAGAGCATATAGCGGTTAAAGAGGCTAAAAAACTGGGTATTCCTGTAGTTGGAGTACTTGATACCAATTCTGACCCAGATGATATTGCCTATCCTATATCAGGAAATGATGATTCAAGAAAATCAATAGAGCTCTACTGTAAATTAGCTGCTGATTCTATATTAGCTGGAATAGAGTCTAGTTTGACAAGGTCTAGAGTTAAGGATGATGAGCTTATTCAAGAAAAAGAAGGGGGTATTGTGCAAACTAAAAAGAAGCGTATGAAGGATGAAACAGAAAGGGAGGTAATAGTAAGTAAATGAAGATGGATTCAAGTAGTATAAGGGAATTACGCGATAGAACAGGGCTTGGCTTAAGCGATTGTAAGAAAGCGTTAGAAGAGTGTGATGGTGATATTAAGAAAGCCGTTGATAGGTTACGTACAATAGGATTTGCTAAAGCTGACAAAAAGTCTGATAGAGTAGCTTCAGATGGGCTTATTGCTATGTGCTTGGCTAAAAATTATGGTGTATTGGTTAAAGTCAATTGTGAAACTGATTTTGTTGCTAGAAATGAGAAGTTCATAGCATTAGTTTCAAATTTAGCATCAATTGCTTGTCAAGAACGTTGTACTAGTCTTGATGAGTTAAAAAATGCCAAATATGAAGATGTTGGTACAGTACAGGAAGCTATTATGAGTGGTACATCGGTTCTTGGTGAGAAGTTAGAGTTAAGCAATCTTTGCTACCTAGAGACTAAGGATGGGATTGTTGCTGGCTATGTACATGGTGATATGCATGGCTTAGGTAAGATTGGTGCTTTAGTAGCATTGCAATCATCTGGTGATAAACAAGAGATTGGAAAGCAAATAGCTATGCATGTAGTTGCTATGAAACCTGAAGCTTTATCTATAGATGATTTAGATCAAGAAAAATTAAACAATGAGCGTTCTATAATTGAGGAGCAAGTAAAGAGCTTAAATAAACCTGAAGAGGTAGCGAAAAAAATAGTAGATGGACGAATGGCTAAATACTATGAAGAAGTTGTTCTACTAGAGCAGAAGTTTATAAAAGATGATAAAATGAAGATTGCTGATTTTATAGAATCAAGTGCTGTTAAATTAGCTAATTATAAGTTACTTACTTTGGATGGTGCAAATAAGTAACAAAACTTCAGAAGTAAAGTACCCCAGAGTGTTATTCAAAATCTCTGGGGAGGCTTTGATGGGATCAAAGCTATTTGGCCATGATATGGAAGTTATAGATAAACTATCCAAAGACATAGTTGAAGTTTGTAATCTCGGAGTTCAAGTTTGTATTGTTGTTGGTGGTGGGAATATTTTTCGTGGTGCATCAGCATCTTTAAGTGGCTGTGAAAGAGCAAGCAGTGATTATATTGGAATGCTTGGTACTGTCATTAATGCTTTAATTTTGCAAAATTTTTTAGAAAAAAGCTCTATAGTCTCTAGGGTGTTGTCTGCTATACCCATGACTACTATATGTGAACCTTATATAAGAAGGAAGGCTATTCATCATTTAGAGAAAGGTAGAGTAGTCATTTTTGCAGCAGGCACAGGTAACCCATTTTTTACTACAGATACAGCTGCAGCTTTACGTGCTGTTGAAATGAATTGTGATGTTATTTTAAAAGGTACTCAAGTAAGTGGTGTATATTCTGCCGATCCAAAAAAAAATGAGAATGCTGTGATGTATGATAGGCTTTCTTATACAGATCTGCTAACTCGTGATTTAAAAGTTATGGATGCATCAGCAATTTCACTTGCTCGTGAGAATTCTATCCCAATTGTAGTTTTTTCTTTAAAAAGAGAAAAAATGGTTGATATTATTAAGGGTCAAGGCACTTATACTATAGTTTCAGATTGTAAACATTAGGTAATTTATGTTAAACGAAATAAAAGCTAAAACAAAAGAAAGAATGCTAAAAACTATTCAGTCTTTTCACGATGATATGAAAGGTGTACGTACTGGTAGAGCTAACGCATCATTACTTGATGGTATAGTTGTAAATATCTATGGTGGACATCAAAAACTGAACCAAGTTGCAGGAGTTTCAGCTATAGATAACAAAACTCTATCAGTTAAAGTTTGGGATGCTACTGCTATCGGTGAAGTAAAAAATGCGATAATCAATGCTAACCTGAATTTAAATCCTGTTGTTGAAGGAAATACTATACGTATAGTTCTTCCAGACTTAACACAAGAAACTCGTGAAAAATTAGTGAAATTATTGCATCAATTTTCTGAAAATGCACGAGTTGCAATTAGAAATATACGCAGAGATGTTATGGAAGAAATAGAGGAAATGAAGAAAAATAAGGAAATCTCAGAAGATGATTTTCATGTTGCCAAAAAGGAAATACAAAACATTACTGATGATAATGTAAAAAAAGTCGATGATGACTTATCTATTAAAGAAAAGGATATATTGCATCATTAAGTTAATATGAAAGAATTTTTCAGTATTGAAAAACATAAGAGGATTCGATATAGATACAGTTGTATGAATGCTGTGATTCAGATCTCATCATTACGCACACATTTGATCGTTATACCTTTTGAAATCTAGAAAAAAAGCTTTTCAGTTTGATTTTTTATTACGATAATTAAGTTTACACTCTTGAGCGAAAACGATGCTGAAACGCCTTTTCCTTATTTTTGCATTTGTATTACTCATCCCACTGTCAAATGTTGATGCCAGAAGATATATCAGAATTGTTGGATCTTCAACTGTTTTTCCTTTTATCTCATTTATATCTGAAGAATTCAGCCGTATATTTTCCTTTAAAACTCCAGTTGTAGAATCGATAGGAAGTGGATCAGGGTTCAAAATGTTTTGTTCAGGAATAGGGGAAGGCACACCAGATATCACTACTTCATCTCGCCCTATGAAGGAAGTAGAGAGAGAATTATGTAAAAGAAATAAAGTGAATGAAGTAATAGAGATAATAATTGGCTATGATGGAATTGTTATTGCAAATTCAAATCAAAGCCATAGATTTGATTTTACAAAAAATGACCTGTTTGAAACTTTATCTTCATATTCTGAAGACAATGATAGATTAGTAAAGAATAACAAGAAATTTTGGTCTGATGTAAATCAAGCTCTACCAAAAACAGAAATTAAAATCTATGGCCCACATCAAAATACAGGTACACATGAAACTTTGATTAATTTTATTATGCTTGATCAATATTCATGTATGAACTCAAGGATTTTCAAAGAGAATTATCAAGACCAAGAAAAAAGAAAGAAAGCATGTAGTAATATCAGAGATGATGGAAGATATATAGAAGTTGGAATTAATGAAAACATAATAATACAAAAATTGAAGAGCAATAAAAATGCTTTAGGAATATTTAGCTTCAGCTTTTTAGCGAAAAACCAAGATGAGATTCAAGGAAGCACAATCGCAGGAATTGAGCCAACTTATAAAAATATATCATCGGGGGAGTATATGTTAGCAAGGCCTTTATATCTTTATATAAAGAAAGAACACTTAGATACTGTTGATGGATTAAGGGAATTCATTAGAGAAGTTGTAGACTCTATTAGTACTGAAGGTGGATATTTATCTAGGCTTGGCTTAATTCCACTTTCAAGCGAAAATATAAAAAAAGTCTTGGAAAAGGTTCGTGATATAATATGATGACTTTGATATTTTTTTATTCTGGATACTAGGTTAAAAATAGAACGTTTAAATTTCTTGTTTTTATTGTTATCATACTTAGATTTCCTAAGAACTTATTTACTACAAAATACAACAAGTTCTATTTATTTGAGAAAGTTGTGCGTCTTGTAGAACAGATTTTGTTGTAGGTTTCTCTGTAGCTATTTCAAGGTTTTCTTCTATGGTTTTTTGTTCTCTGTAATCTTTAACTTCTTGAATGAAATCTTCAAGCCACTTCTCACTACCTATCTTGGCATGTCGTTGTTGCTCACCTTTAAGAAGTTTTATTACAGCTGCATCTTGATTTTCAGGCACTCTTTGATATTTAAGCCACAAGTCACGAATATCAGGAGGAGCTTTTTTCAAATGAGCTTCAAAGGTTGCTTTTGTGTCTTTTGTACTTTCTTCTTGTTGATCTTGATGGAATTTAAACCAGAAATTGCGAATATCAGGAGAAGCTTTATCCCAAAGAAGTTTAGTAATTTCTTTTATATTTCTCAGATCTTCTTGTTTCAATCTTTTACCATCACCTATATATCGTTTATTAAGACCAACTTGCAGAGGATAAAGTAAAAGGGTAGTTTTGCTCTGTGAATGTATAGGTCTATTTAAAATCATTGCTAGATTTGTATCACAATCTTCTAATACTGCTTTAACTTTTTTAACATCTAAATAATCTATTGCTTGACGTAATTTGTGGTGAAGATCACTTGTTCTCTTTAAGTTTTTCACTTTTTGCATATGCGAATCATCATTTCCTTTCGCTTCTTGCATAGCTATATCACACGAAATACTCTCAATTTTTTGCTCCATTTTCTGTATACATTGATTAATTTCCTTTTGATTTTTTTTGAATATAATCAACTGTGAAGTGGTACAAGGGTTAGGTAGATCGTCTTTAAACTCTTTTTGTATATTACTAGGTAATTCGCTTTTCAAAACTTCTTGTATATCGCTATCGTAATTATTTTTTATATTCTCAAAGTTGCCTTGTATAGCTTCACTAATTAATGAATCTCGAATGTTTTTTTGTCTGTCAGTTAATAACATACCTTACCTCTATCTCTTATGGCAAATTTAGCGCTATAATTATACGTATTTATAATCAAGTCAAGAGAAAAAATTAGCAAAGCGGTTGAAGTTTTAATAACATATAGCTTTCACAGTACTGTCTATGGAAAGTCTGCAAGTTTTACGTTCAATTGCGTTTATTGTGGGAATTTTTCTATTGTTGTTTGGCGTAGCAATGCTTATTCCTGCTATTACTAATAATTATCTAGGTTACGAATGGAAAAATTTTCTGGTTGGATTTATAGTTACCTGCACATTTAGTGCGACTTTTATTCTACTGGGTAAACTAAATAGGGTACATGGAATGCCGGCAATTTTTGCGATTACCAGTTGTACCTGGATTGCATTATCTCTGTTTGCAGCTATTCCATTTTATCTTGATAGTTTAAGCTACATTGATGCACTGTTTGAAGCAGTATCTGGGATTACAACCACAGGAGCAACTGTTCTAAGTTACATCGAGCAACAATCTCCGGGGATACTACTGTGGAGAGCAATGCTACACGGTATAGGTGGTTTTGGAGTAATTACAGTAGGAATTGCAATTTTTCCCATATTTAAGGTTTTGAGCTTAAATAATTTACTCTATTCTGAGTACTCAGATGCTCTTAAAAGAAAGTTACCACATACGCGAAGCGTAGTAATACATATTGCAGAAATATATTACTGCCTAATTTTATTGTGCATATTTTCCTATTATCTAGCTGGCATGCCATTATTTGACGCAGTATGTCACGGAATGTCCGCTGTATCAACTGGTGGATTTGCTAACTATAACGATTCTATAGGCTACTACAATAACCCTATATTGGAGGTCATAACAATTATCTTTATGATTTTAGGCTCTTTACCTTTTCTGAGCTATTTAAAAATTATAAGACGATTAGACGTTTGTTATGATGAACAGGTCTCTTACTTTATTAAGATAGTTGTTATCTCATCTTTGCTTGCTTGTTTTTGGTTATATAAAAATTTTGACTTAGGAGTATTTTTATCATTTAGGTACAGCACATTCACCATTACCTCCTTTATCACATCAACTGGCTATGTAATGTTCAACTACTTGAATTGGAGCTTTATTTCAGTCTTAGCTTTCTTTTTAGCCTTTATTGGTGGATGTGGTGGTTCTGCTAGTGGTGGAATCAAAATCTTCCGTTTAGTCATTTTTCTAAAATCTATAAGGAATTACTTTAGCTCTTTATTAAATCCAAGTGAAAGCGATAGAGTAAAACTCAATGGTAAAATACTGGAAAATGATGAAGTTCAATCCGTCTTTACGTTTTTTGCGATTTACATGTTAACGTTCACTATATCATCAATAGTGATGTCTTACTTGAGCAATGCGGACTTTATAACTAGCATCAGCTCTGTTTCTGCAATGCTTACAAATTCTGGCCCAGGATTTAGTAACCTAATAGGTCCTTCAGGTAATTATTCCTCCTTTAGTGGTGGAGTAAAGCTATTTCTATCGTTTTTGATGCTGCTTGGCAGGCTTGAAATATTGCCAATTTATTTTTGTATAGGTAGTTTATACTGGAAACTTTGCCATTCCAGAGTGTAACGCTAATTCAGGTTTACATTTAAATTCTATTACATATTATTATAAGTATTACAAAACTTTAAAGGACAATTATGGCAGTTATGCCAGATAAATGGATAAGGGAAAAGGCTGAAAACTCTAGAATGATAGAGCCTTTTGTGAATCATAAAAGCAGTAAGGGTGTTGTATCTTTCGGATTATCATCTTATGGCTATGATGCAAGAGTTAGTAATAAGTTTAAGATTTTTACTAATGTTAATTCAGCTATTGTAGACCCAAAGAATTTTTCTGAGAATAGTTTCATAGATAAGGAAACAGATGTATGTATAATTCCACCAAATAGTTTTGTGCTTGCCAGCACAGTGGAATATTTTCGTATACCAAGGAATGTACTAGTAATTTGTGTTGGCAAATCAACTTATGCAAGATGTGGTATCATAGTGAACGTCACACCTTTAGAACCTGGATGGGAAGGTCACGTCACACTTGAATTCTCTAACACTACTCCACTTCCTGCAAAAATTTACGCTAATGAAGGAGCATGCCAATTTGTGTTTTTAAGCGGCGAAAGTGAGTGTGAGAAGTCATATGATGATATGAAAGGAAAATATATGAATCAACATGGTATCACTTTGCCGTTAGTTAAGTGATTACTTTATAAAGCAAGATATTGTTGGTTTATATTGAAGATTACCAAAATGCTCTTTTATTAGTTCATCACATCTTTTATCGCCTAAAACTGCACGTGCAGAGTGATTTTTAAATGATTCTATAAAGCTAATAAAGAAATTTGTAGAAGGATTACTTAAAGCTTCTGCAACTTCTTTTTTTTCTTTATCATTGGAAAGCCGATTAAATAATTCTTCACCTTTTTTTTGTAGATCATTTTCAAACTCTTGTTTTACAGTATCCTTATCCGCTCTTTGCAAGAAGAAAAATTCTTCAAAAGTGTACAAGGAAGAGACAATACTGTTAAAGGCACCAGTAAAACATGCACTGCCAACAGATACTCCATATTCTGTTTGCGATTCTACTAAATGTTTAACCAGTTGATATTTTCTCTGTGATATGCGGGTATTAATATCTATATTATCATCAGCACTTTTTTTATTTTCATCTTTACAAGCTTTCCAAACCAAATTTAAAACTTGCTTCAATGTTAATCCGCTTCCACTATGTGTATCAGGGTTGTTTTTTATACGCTCCAAGCACTTAAGTGCATGTTTTTTCTCATCTTCTGTGAGTTGATCTTTATCCACAGCTTTTTGTGTACCATTTGCTATACACTCTAACTGATCAATAAATCCTTCTATTTCCTCTATAAACTTATCATCAACATTAGGCTCGCCATAGTTTTCTTTTAGCTTTTGAACGTTAATATTAATTGCATCATTTACATTAGTATCATGCGTTGTTTGTGGGACACGCACTGCCTCCATAAATGCTTCAGTTCTTTGCTCTAACCATTCTGGTAATTTGCCTCCTGCAAGAAGATATAGCTTACCCAATGCTTGAGCAACTAGAATTAACGCTATGACAAAAACAATAAATGCTATGAGTAATACTACAGCTAAACCAATGACTAGCCATCTCACAGGGGCTAGTAAAATATCTCTTGCCTTTTTAAATTTCGACATTCTTTGTATGTTATCTGGTGTATTTACTGCTACTGGCATAATTAATTTTAAATACTCTTACTACCATTAATATACTATATTTCTCTTATTTTGTCAACTCACATTTCTACTTCTCTACTTTTTCTCGGTAAGGTCAGTAATCGATAACAACAAATAGTCCTAATTTTAATTTGTTTTAAGTTTAAAGTCTTTCGTTAGGTTTGCAGAATACATTTCCTTATTATCTTGGTTATAGAAAGTAAATTTGTGATCGTCTAAACCTAATATTGCAAAGCCAAAGCCGAAAAAGTTTCTAACTTCGTGTGCTAAGTAATTTCTACTATTTGGATAGTTAAATTCTACGTTTTGATAAACAGGTTCTTGATCTTGAGCGTGTAATAATGCACCGCCGTTTCCAACTATAATCTGATCTGGAACATTATCCATTAATAAAATCTGGGCTATATGAATGTGGCCAGAAACTATGGTAGTAACATTGCTTGGAAATTTATCTCCAAAAGCTTCAATTTGTGTAAGATTGCCATGGCTTTTTAATGTCAAAAATTCTTTTTTTGGAGATCTCCAAAGTGGTTTATGAGTCAAAAACCACGTGGGCTTATCTTGTATCAATTTATCAAACTGCCTCTCAAAAGCATCAACTGTGCTTTGGGTTGTAAAAATTTCCTCACCGGATGAAGAGTCGAAGATAAAAAACTTCATCGGCCCAGCATCTAAGAACCAACTGGAAATAAGATCTTCACATTTTTGAGGGGAAAAGGGGTATGAATCTAAATATCTGAACCATCCTTCATAAGCTCTATTACAACTCTCATGATTTCCACGAACAAAAAGAAAAGGAGATTGTGTTAAAATATCTTTTGCAGGCTCAAACCAATCAGCGTACCAAGCTTCTTTGCTATATCCATAAATATCGCCGCACTTTTTTGTGTTTCTACATTTTGTTTGTCTATAATGATAATCACCAACATGGATAATTAAATCTGGTTTATGAAAAGCGATTGAATCTAAATTTTTTTTCAAAGGCCAGTTATCTACAGAATTACATTCTTGCTGAAATAACATATTTATTCTACATCCTGTATCGCCAATGAAGGCAATTTTGCTGATCTTTTCCGCTAATACGGGAACTTTTATATTGTCAATACTAATGTTTTGAGCATTTGTTTCTACTATCAGTTCACAAACTGTTTCGGTATTGTTAATTGAGCTGCGACTTAGCATTTCTACTGCCTTATTATCGACGTAAGCAATGGGACACATGTTATTGTCTATAATCGCACGTATGCTTAATTTATTTTCTGGAATGATTTGAGACCATGTGTACAATATTTGTGCATGATTAGAGTGAAAGCTAATTGTAAGAGATAGAATTAAAAAAATGAAGATATTAGCTACTTTCATTTGTATAAAAACCTAAATTAAGAATTAGTATTAAGATTATCTTAAATGATTAAAGTTTGTAACCATAAAATTCATAGTTAAATTATACAGGCATTTCCTAAATTATCCTAGTATCAGATTGACACTTTAGATGAAAAATCCTAAAATGATTAAGTAATTTAAAGTAATTATATAGAAACTAGAATAAAGTGCGGTCGTGGTGGAATTGGTAGACACGCAGCGTTGAGGTCGCTGTGGCTCACAAAGCCTTGGAAGTTCAAGTCTTCTCGACCGCACCAAGTTGTTTGGTGTAGGTGAAATGTTTATAGGAAATCAAAGTAGAAATAAAGTAGAAAGGGCCATCAGTGAAGTCAGGCGTGGTCTTCCAATTTTAATATATGATGATGAAAATAACTATCTATTGCTTGCTGCTGCTGAAACTTTAGAAAAAAATTTATTTAGTCAATATAAGCTTATATCAGGTAATGTGTATGTTACTTTGACTGCAAGTAAGGTAAAATACATATGTCAGAGTAAAGAACATAGTAGCAAACGTCTGTTGATAAGCAATTTTGATGAACTGCTCCATTTAATAAACTGTTCAAAGGAAGATTGGATAAAAGAGTTGCAATGCTCAAAGACAATAGATGCGTATGCTGTTGCCTTGCTTAAGTTCTCAGAATTATTGCCATACGCGTTAGTGGCTGATATGACTTTTGAGAATAAACATGAAATGCGAAATTGGTGTGAAGAAAATGACATTATTGCACTAAATACGTTACTTGTGAATGATTTTCAACAAAATCATAGTGTGTATGAAGTGTGCAAAACATCATTATTTTTAAAGCAGACTCAAGAAGTAGATATCATATCTTATAGAACCAAAAGTGGCGGAAGAGAACATTATGCAATTATCATTGGCAATCCAGATAAAGATAATGAGCCATTAGTGAGAATTCATTCTGCATGCTATACAGGAGACTTATTAGACAGCTTATCATGTGATTGCAGAAGCCAGTTACATCAAGCGATTCAAATAATGACCGACTTTGGGAATGGCATTATATTATACTTGATGCAAGATGGGAGAGGCATTGGTTTAACTAATAAGTTAAGAGCATACAGTATGCAAAGAAAATATAATCTTGATACTGTTGATGCAAATAGAGTATTGGGTTTTGAAGATGATGAAAGGAGCTTTGCTGTTGCAGCTAAAATACTTAAGAAATTGAACATTAACAAAATACAATTACTTACAAACAATGGTAGAAAGTTATCAGAGTTGAAAAATAACGGTATAGAAGTTACAAAGTGTATACCACTTATTATGGAACGCAATGAATATAATGATTCATATATGGAAACAAAATTTGGCAAGTTAGGCCATGGATTAAGGGTTTATTAGCTTTTTTGTTATAACTACTTTGTTAGCTTGCTATGTTAATTAATATAAGTTAAGATTTTTAAGAATATTGAGATGCTGAAATTTTTAAAACAAGAAAAAAGTAATGAGTCATTGGATAAGGATATAAATTGGAATTCAAGTCGCTATAGCACAGTTGTTGCTCAGAGAAATACTTTACTTTTATTTACATTAATATTACTAGTTGCAATTTCTATAAGCATATTAGCTATATTTAAAATTAGCACAAGTAGCACTATTGAGCCATTCGTTATAGAAATTGACAAAAAGTCAGGAATAGTGCAATTGGTTGATCCTGTTACAGTAAAACAATATTCTGCAAATGAAACGCTGAACGATTATTTTATTTCAGAGTATATAAAAGCAAGGGAGGTTTTTGACCCATATAATTATAATTATAATTATTATACAAAAGTAAGGTTGTTTTCTTCGCCTAGTGTATATAGTGAATTTAGCAATTATATAAAATCGCAGAATATGAATGACCTTTTTAATTTATATTCAGATGCTAAAGGTGAGTTGAAAATTCGTTCAATTCAAAAATTAGGTAATGATGCTCTTCAAGTGAGATTTTCTATAGAATTTACACGAAAAGATGGAAATTCCTCAAGGAAAAATAAGATAGTTGTGATGTCGTATAAATATGCATCGCTTGAAATGAATGATCAGCAAAGATATATTAACCCGTTAGGGTTTCAAGTTATTTCATATAGAGTAGATGATGAATATGTGTAGGATATTGTTAGTTTTAGCTTTACTAATAAGTGGCAACTTAAATGCATCTATTAATAATAAACCTATTTCTGTAGATAGTAGAATAAAGACTTTTGTATATAGCCCTAATGAGGTGTTTACAGTAATTTTTAGTCAAGGTTACTATTCTTATATTGAGTTTGCAGAAGGGGAAAAAGTCAAAAATATTGCTGTTGGTGATGCATCAAGTTGGAAAATTAATCCTTATGATAATAAACTGCTTGTCATGCCATTTGAAGTCAGTAGTCGCACTAACATGATTATTACGACAACTAAAAAGAGAAATTACATTTTTGATCTAATTTCAAGACCAAATTACGATAAATACCCAGATACTGATGCTAAAAAAGTGGATCATGATTATTCCGTTGAAAAGGATATATCTTACGTAATACGTTTTTATTATCCTCAAGAAGAAGATGAATTTGATGTTGATTTAGATGAGGTTTCTTTACCTACTCAAATGCAATACATTACAGAAAAGCCAGAAAAAATAATACAAGAAAATAATACGAGGTACAACTATACATATATTGATGAAGGTGGTAACGTAGATATAGTTCCAATTGAGTTATTCGATGATGGTTATTTAACCTATTTAAAGTTTAGAAATAGTAATAAAATTCCTCAGATTTTTATAGAAGGCGAATCCTGTAAAAGGCTGTTATTTGATGATTATGTTGTAATAAAAGGAGTACATAAAAAGCTATTAATGCGTTATGAAGGTAGTGAAGTTGAAGTTATAAATAGGTCACTTTAGTTCTGGTACATATAATATGAGTAAAGAAAGGCATAATAGTGTAGAAGATGAATCAGAGATAGAAAGCAAGGTAGTAACAGTTGGCTCTAATCAAGGTTATAAGGCATTGATGATAGTTATGGTAGCGCTCTTAGTTGGTGGAGTGTACTATCTTTATTTTAGTCCTTCTAATAAAGAGGGTCCAGAGATTGTTAAAAAAGAGGAAACAAAGCAAAACATTCAAGAATTGAAAGGAAAGTTAGAACAAGTTCCAGATAATGTAGTAGTTTCCGAGAGGATAGCAACTGATCTCTTGCCACCCTTACCTCCTCTTCCTATCCCACAAGTCATACCAGAAGTAAAACAAATCAAAAAAGAGGAAGTGACAAAAAAAGAAGAGCAACTAAAAGAAATTCCCTTGTCAAATATACCTGTTTTACCAAAGCAAAATTTTCCTTCTGGTAATGTTATTAGCAATTTGCCTACTTCATTTCCTACAATAGGGGGTGGCGGTTATCCTAGAGACAGACGTAGTGCACAAATGTTAGCAATTTCAGGTAGTAGTGGGGAAGGTAAAGCTACAGATGCTGTTTTATCCAATACCTCAGCACAGTCGAGCAAAGCTACCAAAGCTGGAAAGCTTGGTTTAATGATTATTCAAGGTAAAGTTATTGACGCTATTCTTGAAACTGCAATAAGTTCTGACTTAAAAGGAATGCTCCGTGCTGTTGTTAGTAGAGACGTTTATGCAGAAACTGGTGATACAATTTTAATACCAAAAGGTTCAAGGTTAATAGGTGGTTATTCATTCGACTCAAATGTTGCAAAAGCCCGCGTGAACATAAATTGGAATAGGATCATTCTTCCTCATGGTATAGATGTTGCTATTGCATCATCTGGTACCGATGAGCTTGGAAGGGCAGGGATAGCTGGAATAGTTGATAATAAAATAGCAAGTGCATTATTCTCTTCAGTGGCACTTGCTGGTGTTTCGATTGGTTCAGCTGTTGTAGGACAAAAAGCCTCTAATCTTATCGATGCGCTAACTGCCATGGATGCAGTGAAGTCTATTACTGCAACTGAAATAGATATTTCTTCTCTCAAAGGGGCTATTGTTGAGAGATTGGAGAATTCTATAAAAACTGAAGTTGGGAAGGTAGGAGACGAAAAATGGAAATTGGGTATTAGGGCTATTGAAAAAATTCGAAATGCTAAAAGTGATCAGGATTTGCTGAGAATAATAAAGGAAGAAATAGTAAGTGTGATAAAAAGTTCTGGAGCTAGTGGAGTTGATACAATTACTAGTGACAATATCGGTATAACTTTAGACGATGTACGTCAACTGTTGAGGCAAACTCAGAAAAGAAGCAAATCTGTTTATGATGAAGCAATCGGGAAGTCAATCAATGATTTTTCCAAAGACATGCGAGATATAGTTGATAGGAGTGTAGATAAAAAACCAACTATTTATGTTAATCAAGGAACTGCATTGAAAGTATTTGTTAACCAAGATATAGTATTTCCTCCACAGTCAATATTAAATAACTGAAATGAACTATGCTGCACTTGATACATACTTGGAGCCATTACAAGGGATATTTCAAGAGGAAGGTGTAAATGAAATATCAATAAATAAACCGAAGGAAGTATGGATTGAAAATCGCGGTGAAATAAGATGCGAAAAGTTAGAAATATTTGATCTTAATCATTTAAAATCTCTTAGCAGGTTGATTGCTCAAGCTACAGAACAAAAACTGAGCGAAGAGACACCGCTGCTTTCAGCTACATTACCAAATGGTTATCGTATACAGATAGTGTTTCCTCCAGCATGTGAGCCTGATAAAGTAGTCATTTCAATTCGTAAACCTTCTTCTATGCAATTGGCATTGGATGATTATGAAAAAATGGGGGCTTTTTCTGAAACTGTTATAGGAGTGACCGATAATCCAGTAGATCGTCACCTAGATTTGCTACTGAAACAAAAAAAAATAAAAGAGTTTTTAGAATATGCTGTAATAAGTAAGAAAAATATCATAATTAGTGGTGGAACTTCCACTGGTAAAACCACTTTTACTAATGCTACTTTGCGTGCTATTCCATCTGAAGAAAGAATTATTACTGTTGAAGATGCAAGAGAGATAGTTTTGAATGATCATCCGAATAGAGTACATCTTATTGCTTCTAAAGGAGGTCAGGGTAGGGCAAAAGTGACCACTCAAGATTTGATAGAGGCATGTTTACGTTTAAGACCAGATAGAATAATAGTTGGTGAGCTGCGTGGAGCAGAAGCTTTTAGTTTTCTTAGAGCAATAAACACTGGCCACCCAGGGTCAATATCAACTCTTCATGCGGATAGTCCGGCAATGGCTCTTGAGCAAATAAAACTTATGGTTATGCAAGCAAATCTTGGAATTCCCCCAGATCAGATCATACCATACATTAGAAATGTAATTGACATTGTTATTCAACTCAAAAGGACCAGTGGTGGAAAAAGAAGCATTTCTGAAATATTATTTACTAGATCTTCAAATGAAAATACTTAAATTTATACGTAAGTTAAGAAAAAGTAGTTTATGAGTAATGGAAATCACCTACGCAATATTCTCATAGGAGGTGTAGTATCTTTTAGCATACTTGAATTTTGCTTCTATTTGTCTGGTATATTATTCTACCTGTTTGTTGACGGTCCAGATGGTGTAGATTTTAGAGCAATTAATCCTAGCTTGACACCTTTTCCTCAAGCTCTCTGGCCGACAATTTTTGATCATATACAATATTGTTGGCATCATCCAGAGCTATATAGCTTTGAGCTCAAAATTAAATTAGTTGTATCTTCTATACTGCCTCAAATTGTTTTGATGATTATTTTGTGGAATGTGAGAGAAAGACTAATTGAGTGGCGGCCATTTAAAAAGAAAGAATCACTTCATGGAGATTCACAGTGGGCATCAGAGAAAGACATACGAAAAGCGGGATTAAGAAGCAAAAAAGGTCTATTGCTTGGTAAAGATAAGAGAGGATATTTTATTGCTGATGGGTTTCAGCATGCATTGCTCTTTGCACCTACAGGCTCTGGTAAAGGTGTTGGTTTTGTAATTCCTAATTTGTTATTTTGGAATGATTCGGTAATTGTGCATGATATAAAATTAGAAAACTATGAAATAACAAGTGGTTGGCGAGAGCGACAAGGACAAAAAGTATATGTATGGAACCCAGCGCAGCCAGATGGGGTAAGCCATTGTTATAATCCACTGGAATGGATTAGTGAAAAACCTGGACAGATGGTTGACGATGTGCAAAAAATAGCTAACCTAATCATGCCTGAACAAGATTTTTGGCAAAACGAAGCAAGAAGCTTATTTGTTGGGGTGGTACTATATTTACTTGCTGCACCAGAGAAAGTTAAATCTTTTGGTGAGGTTGTGCGTACGATGCGTAGCGATGACGTAGTTTACAATCTTGCTGTAGTTTTGGACACAATGGGTAAAATAATACATCCGGTAGCGTATATGAACATTGCAGCTTTTTTGCAAAAGGCTGACAAAGAAAGATCAGGTGTTGTGTCAACTATGAACTCGTCGCTTGAATTGTGGGCAAACCCATTGATCGATACTGCAACTGCATCAAGTGATTTTAATATTTTGGATTTTAAAAAGAAGAAAACTACAGTTTATGTTGGTTTAACTCCTGATAACTTAACTAGGCTCAGGCCTTTAATGCAGGTTTTTTACCAACAGGCAACTGAGTTTTTATGTAGAAAATTGCCATCGGATGACGAGCCTTACGGCGTATTATTTTTAATGGATGAGTTTCCAACACTTGGAAAAATGGAGCAATTTCAAACGGGCATCGCATACTTTCGTGGCTATCGAGTAAGGTTATTTTTAATTGTTCAAGATACTGAACAGCTTAAAGGAATATATGAAGAAGCAGGAATGAACTCCTTTTTATCAAACTCAACCTATAGAATAACTTTTGCAGCCAATAATATTGAAACGGCTAATTTGATATCTCAGCTTATAGGAAACAAAACTGTACAACAAGAATCATTAAACAAACCTAAATTTTTAGACTTGAATCCTGCATCAAGATCATTGCATATCTCTGAAACACAGAGAGCATTGCTCTTACCTCAAGAAATTATTATGCTGCCACGTGATGATCAGATAATTTTGATAGAATCGACTTATCCAATTAAGTCAAAGAAAATTTTGTACTATAGTGATAGCACATTCACAAGAAGGCTGATTAAACCAACACGTGTGCCTACACAAGAGCCATATGATCCAAACAAGGTCTTTTCTGCTGCTAACAAAGATAAGATTAGTAATGAAGAAGAGAGTAATGCTATTGAAGCTGCTGATTATCCTGTTGAAGCTAAAACTGAAGATGCAATATACGATGAGCCAGGGATTGAAGATGGATTTGAAGACGAGGATATTGATGATAAGTTTGAAGGTGGTGATGGGTTTGATGATGAGGAAGACGATGATGGGTTTGATGATGAAGACAGTAAGGATGAATTTGACGATGATGATGAATTTGAAGATGAGGACAAACTAGACGGCAATAAAATCGAGGATAGAGGTTAATTTTACCTATTTTTTAGCTTAGAAAATAATTAGTTTTTTCATATTAAATCATTTTTAATTAATTAGTACTAGATTAGCTATTTTAACTAGAGGAATAGTCATGATGAGTAAAAAAACATTAGCAGTTACAGCACTTGCTTTATTGTTGTCACAACAATCTTTTGCAAGTGAAACAGAAGGATTTTACTTTGGTGGTGGATATTACGGTCAATATTTGAACTTGGGTAAGTTGAAAGCAAAAATTGGAGGCAAAGATGCTAAAGATGATAACCGTGTATCTATAAATGACATAGACGCTCAGAGAACAGAAGGTCAGTTAATAAGTAAGTATAAAGGAGATTATAACCCACCTTTTGCTGCAAATGTAACGTTTGGTTACACAGGAGAACTAGGCAATAATAGCTATAGAGCTGAATTGGAAGGGATGTACTCTTCTGTAAAAGTAGATAATATTGGTTTATCAAGTAATCAAGTAACTGTTTCGTATCTAAAAGACGTTAGTGAGAGTGCTAATAAAAAAACTTATATGTATAAAACTGTAATTAATCATGACCAAGTAGAAAACGCATCTGTAATGGCAAATGTTTATCATTATTGGAAAAGTGATAGTTTATCTTTTTCTCCTTATGTTGGGGTTGGAGTCGGTGCAACAAGAATGACAATGTTTGAAAAATCGTCAATAAGACCTGCAGGTCAATTGAAAGCTGGCTTTGATTATCGTATAAACGAAGATGTAAATATGCACATCGGATATAGAGGTTTTGGTGTTCTTGGTAGTAATGTTGATTTTGAAGCAGAGGTGTTAGGAGAAATGAAAGCAAAGCAACCGGTAAACCCAGATGGAAAAAAGATATTAGAATTGAATAAAAGTCAAAAACCATCGGACCAGAAGTTACACAAAGAAAGTATCAGTATAGGCAATCAAGTGTTTCACACACACGGTATAGAAGCTGGTCTTACTTTTCATTTTGCAAGCAAAGCTTAACTCTGATAGAGACTATTTTCCTGGTAGCACGTCTGCGTCACACTACTGCAGCTGCTGACTTAGTAGCGGCCGCAGTAACTTCTTTCCTGTCATTCAGTCTCTTTTTTTCTCAGTTCCAGCGTGTAGGGCTGGAACAACAATAAAGAACATATAAAGAATGGTTATGCAAGAAGTCTACTTTTTATTCTTAATTAACTCTAAAGCCTTCTTCAGATCTATACTTTCAATATCTGCATTCTTGCCCAACGCAACGTTTGTTTTACCGCATTTTATATAGAATCCGTACCTACCGTTGCAGATAAAAACTTCTTTTCCCTTTTCATTAAAACCAAGAGATTTTAGCTCTTTGCGTGGGCTGCTCTCAATAATTTGTATAGCTTCGTTTAATTGTGTGTCTAATACCTCCTTAGAGCTTTTTTTAAGAGAAAAGTATCGACCATCATAGAGAATATAGTACCCAAATCGTCCAAGACCTATTTTTACTTCTTTTCCAGTTTCAGGGTGCTCTCCGATTATTTTCGGCAGGGAAAGTAATCGAGTGGCGGTATTTAGATCAATATCATTAACATTTATATCTTTTGGTACAGAAATCTTTTTTTTCTTTTCTGACTCACTATTAAACTCCAGATAAAGTCCAAAAGGACCTTTTTTGATCATTACCTCTTGGCCTGTCATATCATCTATACCCAAACTTTTTGGATATTCTGAATTGTCATTACTGCCCGTAATTTCTTTTGTATGATTGCATGCAGGATAGTTAGAACATCCAAGAAACACACCGGCTTTTCCAAAATTTAATTTCAATATACCACCAGAGCAATTAGGACATTTTTTACCTATTTCTTCCTTTCCTTCCTCTGAGCAAAACCAATTGACTACCAAATCATGAATACCACTAAAAATCTCATCATGTGTCATTTGCTTAACAGAATTTACATGATTAAAAAATGGCACCCAAAAATAGCCTAGTTCTTTTTTCCAATCTGCATGTCCATTTGAGATTGAATCAAGCCTTTCTTCCATTTGTGCTGTAAAGTCATACTCTACACAACGCTGAAAAAAAGTTTCCAAAAATATAGTCACGATCTTACCGCGGCTGCTTGGAATAAATCTTTTGTTATCCAATGAAACATATTCACGATCTTGTAATACCGAAATAATTGTTGCATAAGTTGATGGGCGACCTATACCGACTTCTTCCATTTTTTTTACTATACTCGCTTCACTATAACGAGGTGGCGGTTGAGTAAAATGCTGTTTCGGATCAACAGAAATCAACTTGCACGCTTCCTCTTCCTTCATGGCAGGTAGCAGGCCTTCATTTTCGGCTTCTATGTTATCTTGATAAACTTTATAAAAACCATCAAAGAATATACTTGATCCACTTGCTCGCAGAATCACTTTCTGGTCAATAGAACTAATTCCAACTACCACTTGATCAAGAATCGCCGATTCCATTTGACTTGCGATGGTTCTTTTCCAGATTAAATCGTACAATTTAAATTGCTCTGGCGTTAAGTAATCCTTAATACTACCCGGTGTTCTATTAATATCAGTTGGCCGGATTGCTTCATGTGCTTCTTGAGCATTTTTGACCTTTTTTACATATTTACGAGGAGACTGCGGTAAATATTTATCACCATATAATGACTTAATTGATCCCCTGATTGAGTTTATAGCCTCATCTGCAATATGAAACCCATCTGTACGCATATAAGTTATCAACCCTACGGTTTCACCACCAATATTGATACCTTCATATAAATTTTGCGCTACTCGCATAACATTTTTCACATTAAAATACAGTTTATTCACTGCATCTTGCTGAAGACTTGAGGTGATAAATGGAGGAAGCGGGTTTCTCTTAACTTGCTTGCGTTCTACTGTGCTTACAGCATACTGCCTTGACTCGATCTCCCTGACTAAGTTCTTTGCCTCTTCTTCATTTTTAATATCAAATTTTTCTAGCTTTTTATTGTCATAGTGGCTTAGCATAGCAAAAAAAGCCTCATCTTTGCTATTTTGCATTTCTGCCTTTATGCTCCAATACTCCTGTGTTATAAACTTACTGATTTCATCCTCTCGTTCGCATATAAGCTTTAATGCAACAGACTGCACTCGCCCTGCAGATTTGCTTCCCGACAATTTTGTCCACAGCAGCGGTGACAAGCTAAATCCAACTAGATAATCCAAAGCTCTGCGTGCTTGCTGTGCACGCACTAAGTCCATATTAATTTCACGTGGATTTTTTATAGCTTCTTGCACTGCTCTTTTTGTTATTTCGTTAAAGACTACTCTATGAATGTTGCTTTCATCATTGATTGCTTTTCTTTCCTTTAGTGCCTCTATCACATTCCAAGCTATTGCTTCCCCTTCTCTGTCTGGATCTGTTGCAAGGTATATATCTGATGTTTTACTAGCTTCCTTGACTAACTCTTTTACATACTTTTCTGCTTTTTCAATAATCTCATACTTCATGGCAAAGTCATTATCAGGATCAACAGAACCATTCTTCGCTGGCAGATCTCTGACGTGGCCAAAAGATGCAGCCACTTTGAATTCTTTACTCAAATATTTACCTATCGTCTTTGCCTTTGCTGGCGACTCAACTATTAATAATGCCATAATTATTAGTACTTAAAGGTAATATGTTGAAATATATAGAATAAAAAGTAAAAAAATATTTTAATGGTCTTTCCAATTTTTCTAAGTAATTGTTTGATGTTCGCAAAAAAACTAATGAAAGAACCTGCTTTATAAATTTTTTCAACTCCCTTACCATAAGGATAACGCTATACTATTTATCTTCGTCTGTGCAGATTAAACGACAAAAGCATAACGCAGTTGTCGTCTTATTTTTAATTTTTTGCACTATGTGCATCTTATTTCTTTACAAAACTTCCAGTTTTTTAACCATATAAGCTGAAACGGGCTGTTTAAGACAGGCCAATTTTCAGGATTAGAGCTAGCTAATAGGGGGTTTCTTTTGTCTTTTTTCTACTTGGTAAATTTCTTGATATTTGTAACTAAAGTAATTTAAGAGAGGTGTCATCCCAGTGTCGGAGCACTGGGATGACAAGAAAAGGAGTACTGGAATGACACATTCCACCATGTCATTCCAGCGGATGACCAGATTTTTTTATTTGATCCCAGACTGGCTGGTTATGCAAGTTCCAATTTTAATAATATTTACATATAAGCCATACGCTTGAGTTGCAAAGTTCTAAAAAGCAGCCAAAATAAAAATAAGTAGACATTTACAAATTAAACTAAGTGTACAATCAACAAACAAGAGTATTGATTGCAACAATACTCTGTAGAATCGCAATATGGTATGACCATATGCTCTTTATTGATCTGGTTAATATAATTAGTAGAGAATTTTGTTATGCAAAAGATATCTACTACAGCATATTGCAATTGTTTGGAATTGCAGGACTGGGTGCAATGGTAAGACCACTTGGTGCATCTGTATTTGGTCACATTGGTGATAGGTATGGAAGGAGAATGGCGTTAACGATTGCTATCTTGCTAATATCGATTCCTTCTAGTCTCGTTGCGTTTATTCCAAGTTATAGTAAAATAGGAATAACCTCTACTATGTTGCTTCTTACAATCCATCTGATACAAGGGGTTGCACTTGGCGCTGAGCAAGGAGGTAGCTCTGTTTATCTCATAGAGCATTTACCTAATAAGAAAAAACTAGGAATGTTTTTTGGAATAATAAGTTTTGGTCGCTCTATTGGCATATTGCTCTCTGTGGTTGCAGTGATCATCTGTAAAAAAACCACTGATTTTAACGCTTGGGGTTGGAGGCTGCCGTTTATTTTTTCAGCCATTTTAGGATTAATAAGCGCATATAGTATATATACACTAGGAGAAACTCCAGTGTATGAAAAAAATCGAGAACAAAGAAATTTACCTAATTTACCAATAATAGAGCTTACAAAACGCTATAAAAGAGCCCTGATACTTGCCATTTTAATATCTGTACCTGTTAATGTTGCTGTTGGATTTACCATATTTCTTAGAACAATTGCAAAAGAAATAGTGTCTGTTGAAACTTATGTAACAACGTATGTCAACGAAGTTGTACTCATTATAACCAGTATATTAATGCCGATATCTTCAATAATGCTTGGAATTTTAGCTGATAAAACAGGAAGAGAACGCACTGCAATCTTATTTATAGTGATAACAATGGTATTATGTTGTCCTATGTTATCTATTGCATATTACTATAAAAGCTATCTTATAATCATGTTGAGTGTTATGGCTCTTTCTATAATCGAGAGGGGTATTAATCCTATAGGGATAGTTACTGCTGAGCTTTTTCCTACTAATGTTAGATTTAGTGGTGTGAGTTTATCACGTAACATTTCTTATGCCCTGCATGGTGGATTTACTCCTATGATATGCACTGGGTTTACTATAATGTTTCCTAAAATAGACTTTGCTGCTGGGCTTTATGTAATTTTTTGCTTATTAGTCAGCTTAGTAGCAATATTGCAAATAAAACCACAAGATAAAAAGTGTGATTGGTAATTTTCTCTATTTAAATTTATTTCACTTATTTAGCTAATTTTTATTAGAATTATAATTTTGGCTTTTATGAAAACTGCATACGTATGTCAATTCTGCGGTCATAGCACTGGAAGGTGGGTAGGAAGGTGTATTGCATGTGACAGTTGGGATACGGTTGTCGAAGAAATAGTACTAAAAACAGAAACGAGAAGTACATCTGCACCAATTTCAATAAAAGCGTTATCAGATAGTGAAATTATTACCCCCGATCGTTTTTTAACAGGAATAGAAGAGTTAGATAGAGTTTTTGGTGGAGGTATCGTTCAAGGTGCTAGCATTTTAATTGGTGGTGAACCTGGAATTGGAAAATCTACTCTTTTGCTTAGGATTGCAGCTAATGTTGTACAACTTTCCTCTTTTGAATGTCTTTATGTATCTGGCGAGGAATCTTTAGAGCAAGTGAGCCTCAGAGCAAAGCGTCTTAAGATAAATGAACCTAAAATTAAGCTTTTATCTACAGTATCTTTAACTGATGTAGTAGCAACAATAAGGAAAAATAAAAGTATTAAGTTCTTGATAATTGATTCTATACAAACTATGTATGATAGCAAAGTCACATCAGCACCAGGAACTGTAACTCAAGTCCGTACCTGCGCTCATGAATTGACTGTTCTTGCAAAGCAATATGGTGTTTCTCTCTTAATAGTTGGCCATATAACGAAAGATGGACAAATAGCGGGACCTAAAACCCTGGAGCATATGGTAGATACAGTACTATATTTTGAGGGTGAAAATAGTAATCAATATCGCATTTTACGTACTATTAAAAATAGATTTGGCCCTGCAAATGAAATTGGTGTTTTTGAGATGTCTAAAGCAGGACTCATGCCTGTTGATAATCCATCATCATTATTCTTGACCGTACATGATAGAGAAGTAGTTGGCAGCGCCGTATTTGCAGGAGTTGAAGGCTCAAGACCAATCTTAATGGAAGTGCAAGCATTAATAGCAAGGACTAATATGGCAACTCCAAGAAGAGCAGTAGTTGGTTGGGATATTAATAGATTAGCTATGATAATCGCGGTTCTAAGTGCTCGTTGTAAAATGTTTTTGCATGATAAAGAAGTATACCTAAACATTGCGGGAGGACTCAAAATACAGGAACCATCAGCTGATCTTGCTGTTGCTGCTTCTCTTATTTCAAGTTTAGTAAATTTACCGCTACCAACTTCTTCAATAATCTGCGGTGAGGTTGCACTTTCAGGAGAAATTAGAAATGTTTCGCATGCTGATCTCAGACTAAGGGAAGCACAAAAGTTAGGATTTAAAAAAGCGATTATGCCTAAAAATGGCAATTATTCTTCTCATGATATTGAGATAATTAAGCTTGGTCATATAAAAGAGTTAAAAGAGATCTTCAATCACAGTTAAATATTATCTGCATGAACATTTTGCTTGCGAGAAGGATGTCTTCCATAATGTCATTCAAGTAGCTGACACTGGCTTCTTTTTTTCTGGATTCCAGACTGGAATGACACCATCATACCTGTTGGAGTATGTATGTAGCCTTATCTCACACTCCTGTCATGCCAGTGCCCAGACACTGGCATCCAGTCTTTTCGTCATCAAAAACATTGTAAAGTGTTTAGCTGGATTCCAGCAGGCTTTGTTGCACCACTCAAGGAAAGAACAGGCAGTTACTGATGGAATTTGTTATAAAATAGATATTTAGCCGACAAAGGAAAAATATGCCAATAAGAATGAAAGTCAGTAACTGCAATGAATATAACAAATTTCTTCAAGAAAGGGGAAATGTTTTTCATTATATCAACGATGCCATTGAAAATTGGTACGAAAATAGTCCAAAAGTAGCAGGTGGCAACAATGTCTACAGCGACAAAGTAGTGATTCTAATTCACATAATAACCTATCTATTCAGGATTGGTCTTAGGCAAACAGTGGGATTTATAGAGAAATATCTTGAGCAAATAGGGAAAATTTTGCAAATTATCAGCTATTCGCAGGCTTCAAGAAGGTTTAAAAAGCTTAATATCAAAATCAACGACTGCAGAGTTGATAAGAACGATATGGAAGATATTGAAATTGCTATAGATAGTACAGGTATCAGCATCTACAATAATATTCCAGGCCATAGTAAGGCAAATGGTACAGATAGAAAGTATCGCCGCTATGAGCAAACAAGATGTAATGCTAGAGATAGGTAGTAAAAAAGTTATAGCTGCAAAATACAGTAGTGGAGTTTATTCCGACCACTATGGAGCCTGTGATCTTATTGAAAGAGTGGATACCAAGTATAACATAAGCACGATATATGCAGATAGATCGAAAGAAGTTATACAAACTGTGCGATGAGCTTGACATAAAGACAAGGATTCCTCCGCAAAATAATGCAGTAGAGCATCCAAAGTTGGATTATATGAATGAGAGAAATTCTACAATCAAGCTCATAAAGTCATATGATGAAGATGGTATGAAGAGGTGGAAAAAAGAGATAAATTATTGGAAGAGATCTTATATAGAAAGTTTTTTCTCGCGACTGAAGCAAATATTTGGATTTAGTTTTAGGAATAAATCTGAGATTAATCGTGAGAAGGAACTGCTACTCAAGTGTTATTTGCTTAACAAATTTACTGAAATAGGCATGGCTAAGTTTGATATAGCTTCATGAATTTATTATACATTACCCACTATCCGAAGAGCTGTGCAACAAAGCCATTCCAGCGTCACGCGCTGGAATGACATTAAATGATTTTTCTTTGAATTTGAGTTATGCAAGTAGCCCCTTTGTTGTCATGCAAGTAGCCCCTTCGATGTCACCCGAGTAGCCCTCTTCCTGTCATCCCAGTACTGGGATCCAGCCTTTCTTACCAACAAAAAACTTGGCACAACTTGCGTGCTCAAAAAATTCCTAGATTCCAGTACTGGAATGACACCCTTTTAGAAGTTCCTTCTGGATAAAAACTATTGTCAAGCACTGGAATGACATGATTCGACTTGCATGACCAGACTGTGTAGTAATTCTCTTTATTCCTCGATTTGCCACTTACTTCCTCGAGAAGATACATCACTCAATGAAGAGCTTACTGATGAACTTCTAGATAAGCTTCCAGATGATAGCCTTATATCCTTGTTTTTAGTTTTCCCGTTACTATATTTCTTATCTGGCTCATCTTTTAT
Source organism: Wolbachia endosymbiont (group B) of Scrobipalpa ocellatella (assembly GCF_964188425.1). Classification (NCBI taxonomy): domain Bacteria; kingdom Pseudomonadati; phylum Pseudomonadota; class Alphaproteobacteria; order Rickettsiales; family Anaplasmataceae; genus Wolbachia; species Wolbachia endosymbiont (group B) of Scrobipalpa ocellatella. Next base: position 1,014,519 of record NZ_OZ077190.1, on the reverse strand, counting down.
GTTATGCTCCTTCTTGAAATTTTTACAGAAAGTGCGAAGATATTTTATTTCGCCTTCCTTTTCTGTAGTTTCGCTTATTTTATCGATTAAGCAAATCAGATTTGCCATTGAGAATCCCTTACTAGCCTGTACAAGAATTTTCATATCGCTATCTTTTAACTTTTTGATGAGCCGTTCTTGTAATATTTTTTGACGTGTATCGTCTTTATCCAGCCCAGGAACCTCAATACACTCCAAACGACCACCCCTAATAAGCGCAGGATCTAAATGATTCTTATGATTAGTTGCAGCAACTACCGTTATATTTTTTGAGGATAAAAACTCTTGATCCAATTTAGTGAGTAAATGAGTTAAAGGTCCTGCATTTTCACTGGAAGTGCGCTTTTTGCCAATGCCGTCAATCTCATCTATAAAAATTATACACGGACTGTTTGTCTCTGCTTTCTCAAAAATTTGATCTATATTCGATTTATTAGACAAACAAGATGCAGAAATAGATATAAACGCAGATAGAGATTTAGTTTGATTTGCAATTGCCTTACTAATACTAGTTTTACCAGTTCCTGGTGGACCGTACAAGAGATATCCTCTGCCTTGTAACTCACAAATCCCTTTCAATTTTTCTTTTATGTCATTTGGTAATATAATATCACTAAATGTTGTATTCCACCCTCTTTCTTCACCTTTTGCGTAAAATTCCATATTCAGCTTTGCTTCTACTTCATCTATTGCAGTACTATTAATTAACTGTGCAGAAAGGTCACTAACCTCTTTTTTTAACCCATTCACTTCATCTTGCGTTACAAAATTCTCTAAAATTCTATGAACTTTTTCTTCTAGACCACTAAACCCGTATTTATTTTCTTTATCCTTTCCATCTTCTAATTCTTCTTTAATTGGAGTTAGCTTATTTTCTTCTTTCCTTAACCCTTTATTCGGCTCTTCGACTTCAGCTTTCGAGTTTTCTTGAGATTTTTTATTTTGTTTAATCATTTTATATGAAAACACAATTACTACTGCAGAAAGCGCAAATAAAATAAAAATAACAGGGGGAGCTATATTTAAAGCTGCAACTGAAGATAAAAATGCAACGTAAGGAGCTACAGCAAAAACTCCAGATGTAATTAATGTAAGGGAAGCAATAGCACCAGCTATAAAAAAAGTTATATTAGCTCTATTAGACATATTTTAGCTTATAAACAGTTAATTTATAAATAATACATTTAAAGAGTACAAGCTTTTCATAGTAAAGCAAGACTAATTAAAGAGATAACTCAAGGTGTCCTTAATCAATCTATGATCGAGGTATTATGCAGTATTAAGATATAAGATGGTATGTTGTATTTTTAATTCAGTGTTCTTTTTCTGTCATTCCAGGGTACTGGAATGACAGATGCTATGATAAGAAATTCAATAACTTAAAGTAGGTAATTAAAGCCTCTAATTAAAATATGAATCTATAGTTATCATAAGCAACACTAAAGAAGTGCGGAAGTAAAAATTTACGAAAGAGCATTATGTATACGTATGCTTTGTAGATCTACACTTTGCCACCCTTCTGTTAAGCTTTGCCTCCCTTCCATTACGTTTTGTCGCTCTTTTATTTCTTTTATTTCGTTATCGAATTTTGACATTAGATATTTAACATAACCAGATGTTAATGCTGTTGATGCAGATACAGCTATTGCTGCCGTAACAGATGTTAATGTAATTTCCATTGTCTCGGTTATAAAAAGCGTCGATGTTACAAAATTCCCTAACATGGCAACTAAGCCACCAACAACTACACTACCTTGAACTACTTTATTTTTTAAAAACCCTTTTATACTCTCTACCGTATCTTCTTGGTGATTTATAATGGCATAATACAAAGGAGTTTTCTGCAAACTATCTTTTTTATAAACATCTGCACCTCTGTCTAGTAGAGCATCTACTATCTCTAAATAGCCATTTTTAGCAGCATAATGCAAAGGAGTACTACCATTTCTATCTTTTACATGAACACTTGCGCCTTCAGCTAACAGAGCATCTACTACCTCTACATGGTTACTTAAAGTAGCATAATGCAAAGGAGCACTACCATTTTCATCTTTTACATTAATATCTGCACCTGTTTTTAGTAGAACATTTACTACATCTATGAATTTATATATAGTAGCATAATGTAAAGGAGTACGACCATTTCCATCTTTTATATTAACACCTGCACCTCTCTTTAGTAGAGCATTTACTACATCTATGAGTTCATATATAGTAGCATAATGCAAAGGAGTACTACCACTTCTGTCTTTTACATTAACATCAGCACCTTTTTTTAGTAGAGCATTTACTACACCTACACATCTACTATAAACGGCATGATGCAAAGCAGTCTCTCTATTTTCATCTTCTACATGAACATCCGCATGCCTATCTAATAAAACATTCACTAAATCCTTACAGCTAGATGCTGCAGCTGCAATTAATAATGTAAATTCGGCATCAGGATCACTTTGGATGAATGTATGATTTATACTAAAATTTTTATTTTCCCACTCTTGATACGCTATTGTATCTTCCCTTCGCAATACCTCTTTTATTTTATTAATTACGTTATCTTTATTTACACTTGCATCTTTATCAATTGCACTTAATATCTTTTTCAGATTTTCAAAATTCATCTTTACCTCCTATAACTTTACGTTGCAGTTACTACACAATTACAAACAAAAGTAAACACATTTTTGTAAATTATTTAGAAAAAGAATCCATTAAAAAAGTCAGTGATTTGCAATAAATAACTGATCCATTTAATTGAAAGAAATATGTGATGTAACTATAGTCATTATAAACAACAATAGAAAAAACACGGAAGTAAAAAATTTATACTGATCTTATCATATTTATTATTAGCATAATTATAAACATGGGAAAGCAAATACAAGTCAACTTATCTAAAAAAATAGTGAGAGGGTCTTATCTGGCGCAAAATGGATGGCCAACCTTAGTGAAAATTATTTTGCATCATTGAATAATAACAGCATTAAACCAGCCAGCTCTATAAGAAAACTAATAGAGGCTTTTTTACTTGTTCCAATTATTACATCCAGTGCTATTACACTAGCATGTACCTATTTTTTTCTGAATGCAGTGAGTATTCAAAAATATGATTGCAGCTTTGAATAAGGGAAAAATTATGGCGCCTATGATTTTTGAAGGCTATTGCGATACAGACGTTTTTAATAGCTAGTTCAAGCTTTTTGCTGGGTGATTTTGGATAATGCAACTTTTCATAGAAAATAAGTGACTTTGTTAAAAGTGTCGGTGCTGAAGTTATATATCTGCCTCCATATTCTCCTGATTTTAATCAAACCATTGGTTTGTTATAAAAAATTTAGCCAGAAAGAATATTCAGCTATTCGAACTATTAGAAAAAGAGCTATAATTATAGACTCCGTATACACTATAACTAGACTTTTTTTTAAGAGGAATGATACACAAGTTAGTACTAAGACACTAAACAGTTTTCAAAAATGAAAATTATACCTTAAAGCTGATTTTCATACAGTTCTTGCAAGCGATAGCACTCTCACTTCTCTGGCACCAGAGTTTAAAATTTCCTGAGAGCAAGACCTTGCGGTTGCGCCAGTTGTTACTACATCATCAACCAATATCACGATTTTGTTTTTGATAATTTCGCTGTTACTTACTTTAAAAGTATTTTTCAAATTTTTTTCACGCTGTTTAAGTGAAAGACCAGCTTGAGGTTTGGTGTGACGAATACGTTTTATTGCAAATGGTGTATAAGATAAATTAGATAACTTACTTAATTCCTTCGCGAGCAATGCTGCTTGATTATATTTACGTTTAAATAAGCGTATTTTATGTAGCGGTATGGGAACTATGACCTCTGCATTTTGAAACATGTCTTTGTTAGCTTTGTACATCCACTTTGCATAGACTTTCACATAATTTAAATTATCAAAAAATTTAAAATTTATAATCATATTTTTGCTATGTTCATCATAAGCAAAAACTGATCTTAATACTTTAAATGGTGAAGGGTTACTGATGCATTTACCACATGTATCAATGTTATCTGGAATTACTACACCACAAACATTACAGTAATGCTTAGTTAAAAAATTGATTTTTTTATTGCATTCACTACATAAATCATAACTTTTATCAATTATACGTTCACAACTTACGCATACGTTTGGAAATATGAGATCTGTAGCTTTTTTTAATAAGAGAAGATTCATGAATTAAATATGTTAGGTATACCTTTTAAAATGCTCCTCATAACCTAATTATTAAGAAATAGTCGATACTTGATCGTGTGTCCAGAGAAGGCAAGTATGTTCAGTGGGAGGTAGACCCACCAGGATAAAAGTCGAAGTCCTGTAGCTAGGGTAGCAATGTGGAGGGAAAGCAAAATGTTGAAGCCTACCGACAACGTTATCATAGGATAATGGCGAATTACTAGGCCGTAGCGAAAGCAAACACATAGGTGGCCTCGAAAACGATAAGAACTGAAGGCTGAGCCAGCGGTCAATGGGCGAAAGCAGAATAGGCAGTTGAAAAACGACTGATACAATTGTTCTACTTCAGCGGGGTGGTAGTGATAGCATGGTAATGAGGACATACAAAGCAACTGGAGAAGCCCTCCTCATCCCAAGGAGAAATACCTTGGAGTGGTAGGTTCTATAACTGGAAAACAGGAAAAGAACAGAAGATGAGAGGGTGGCGGATGGGTGCGTAGTAGTAAAGAAGTGAGGTAACTCTCATGGAGCAAAGGCACCCTACTAGTAGAAATCTTTTAACAAAAAGGAAGGTAAAGGTAAAAATGATAAAAATGCCAATAAAATTACAAGACCTGAGAAGAAAGATATATACCAAAGCGAAAACAGAACCGGAATGGCGATTCTGGGGAATCTATGTTCACGTCTGCAAGATGGAGACACTAGAAGAAGCATATAAGCTGACAAAGAAGAGCAAAGGGGCACCAGGAATGGATGGGGTGACATTTGAATCGATAGAGGCAGAAGGCTTAGAAAAGTATCTTCAACAAATAAGACACGAACTAATAACCAAAACCTATAGCCCAAATAGGAACCGGAGGAAGGAAATACCAAAAGTTGGGGGAAAACTCAGAACGTTGAACATACCCTGCATCCGGGACAGAATAGTGCAAACAGCACTGAAGCTAATACTTGAACCAATATTTGAATCTGACTTTCAGGACGGATCATATGGATATAGACCTAGGAGAAAAGCGCATGAAGCAATTGATAAAGTATCGAAAGCAGCAATCAAAGGCAATACAAAAGTTATTGACATAGATCTGAAATCCTACTTCGACAATGTGCGACACCATATTCTTATGGAAAAGATTTCCAAAAGAGTAAATGATAAAGAAATCATGCACTTGATCAAGCTAATCCTCAAAGTAGGAGGGAAACGAGGAATAGCGCAAGGATCACCACTTTCACCACTAATAAGCAATATATACCTAAATGAGGTAGATAAAATGCTAGAAAAGGCAAAAGAGGTGACTAAAGAAGGAAAATATCAACATATAGAATATGCCAGATGGGCGGACGATTTGGTGATACTGATAGATGGCCACCAGAAATGGGAATGGCTAGAAAAATTAGTGTATAGAAGGGTACAAGAAGAATTAGCAAAACTAAAGGTAGAAGTAAATAAAGAAAAGACAAAAGTAACTAACCTAAAGGAAAGAGAGACATTCAGCTTTCTAGGATTTGATTTTCGAGAGAAGATCACAAAACAAGGAAAGTGGAGGGTACAAACAACACCACAGATGAAAGCGCGGACAAACTTACTTCAAAAATTGAAGGAGGTATTTCGCGACCACAAATCGCAACCAATATGGAAAGTGATAAATATCATTAATCCAATACTGAGAGGGTGGACAAACTACTTTAGGATAGGAAACTCAGGTCGAAACTTTAACTACGTGAAACTATGGGTAGAGAAGAAAGTAAGACGTAAATTAATGAAAGCTAGAAAAGCAAAAGGATTTGGCTGGGAGAGGTGGAGTAGCGAATGGATATACGAAACACTAGGTCTATATAAAGACTATAGATTAAGATATTACGTTCCGAAAGCAGCCCCAGTACAAGATGTTATAAACTTTGGTAAGAATCTGCTAGGAAAGCGTAGTGCGGGAAAACTGCATGCTGCGTTTGACGAGGCGGGAGCTGGAAACGTAAACATGGGAATTTTGGATTGAGGCCCAACATGAAAATAATGGATCAGCCACCAAGCCCTAAAGAGGCGCGCCAGTTCTCGACCCTACCAATAAATATGTTTTAAGATACTTGCCTGTAACGCTTTTTGGAGTCTGTGCAACTTTTTCTGGAGTTCCTACAGCAACCACTTCGCCACCTTTTACTCCACCCTCTGGACCAATATCTATTATGTAATCAGCAGTTTTTATAACATGTAAATTGTGCTCAATAACTATAACAGTATTTCCTAAATCAACTAGCCTATGGAGTATTTTCAGTAAATTATTTACATCTTCAAAATGTAACCCAGTTGTTGGCTCATCGAGAATATACAATGTTTTCCCGGTAAATCGCTTTGATAGTTCCTTAGACAGCTTTATTCGTTGTGCTTCACCCCCGGACAACGTTGTTGACGACTGTCCAAGCGTTATATAGCCAAGCCCTACTTCCTGTAAAGAAATCAACTTTTCCTTTATCATTGGAAGATTTTCAAAAAAGTCACATGCTTGATCTATTGTCATATCAAGCACATCAGAAATTGATTTTCCCTTGTAAGTAACTTCCAATGTTTCTCGGTTATACCTCTGTCCTCTACATTGCTCACATTTCACATAAACATCCGGTAGGAAATGCATCTCGATCTTTAAATGCCCATCACCTTTACAAGCTTCACATCTTCCTCCCCTGGTATTAAATGAAAATCGGCCTATATTGTAACCTCGTGCCTTCGACTCTGGGAGACCTGCAAACCAATTTCTGATGTGAGTAAACATACCAACATATGTTGCTGGATTTGATGCTGGGGTCCTACCAATTGGCGATTGATCAACTTCTATAATTTTATCTATATACTCAAGGCCTTCTATTTTGTCGCATTGACCATGCCTTGCAGATGAATGATTTATCTTGTGTGCTGAGTATTTATATAATGTTTCTATCACTAAACTTGATTTCCCTCCTCCTGATATTCCAGTAACACAAATAAAATTCCCTATAGGAAATTCAACATTTATATTTTTTAAGTTGTTCTCACAAGCATTAACTACCTTTATGAACTGAGTTGTTTGCTTTCTTCTTTTTGAAATTGAAATTTCCTTCTTTCCACTTAAATACTGTCCTGTTATGCTCTCTGAATTTTTTTGTAACTGATCTGGTGTTCCTTCTGCAACAACTTTTCCTCCGTTTACACCAGCTCCAGGACCAATATCAATCACATAATCAGCAGCCATTATTGTGTCTTCATCATGTTCAACAACAATCACAGTATTACCCATGTCTCTCAGATTTTTAAGTGTGGCAATTAATCGATCATTATCACATTGATGAAGGCCAATTGAGGGTTCGTCAAGCACGTATAGCACTCCTGTTAAACCAGAGCCAATTTGCGAAGCAAGCCTGATCCTCTGGCTTTCACCACCAGAGAGAGTGCTAGATTCACGGTCAAGTGTAAGGTAATTTAGCCCTACATTCTTTAAAAATGTCAGCCTTTTGATTATTTCGTTTAATATTTTATTTGAAATTTGCTTATGTTGTTCTGTGAGCTTGTCTGGCAAATTTTCAAACCAATCAAGGGATTCATCGACGCTGAGCCCTGATATTTCACCTATGTGTTTTTCATCAATTTTCACTGTAAGTGCTTCTTTTCTCAATCTATAGCCAGCACATTCTTTGCAGTCAGTAACAGAACAATACCTATCAATAAGTGATGCATCGTAATCCATCTGGCGTTCTAGGATACTGACCAAACCTTGAAATTTCATTTCTCTAGAGCCAAAAAGTATTAAATCCTTCACTTTTTGGTCTATATTCTTCCACGGAACATCAAGACTAAATTTGCAATTTTCAGCCAGTGACAGAATTGCATTTTTTAGCAATCCATAGTTTGTATGCACTTGACGGAATATTGATCCAATTGGCTTTAAAGCACCTTCAGATATCGAGAGCGTTTCATCTGGCACTATTAGCTTTGCATCAACACTTAGCTTTTTACCGAGCCCATTGCATGAACTGCATGCACCGTAGGGGCTGTTAAAAGAAAACAATCTTGGCTCTATTTCTTCAAGAGTAAAGCCAGACTCAGGACATGCAAAATTCTCTGAGAAAGTTAAAGTTTGACCATTTTTATACTCGGAATTGTGGTTATCAGGTAAGTTAACTATTTCTGCATACATTAAGCCATGGGCAAGTCTCAATGCTGATTCTATACTGCTTGGTAGTCGATTTCCTATATCATCTGATATGGACACTCTATCTGCAATCACAAAAATATCATGTTTCTTGTTTTTATCGAGCTTAGGCAAGTCATCTATATCACATATTTCACCGTTTATTTTTAGTCTTACGTAACCCTGCTTTTTAATTTCCAGTATCTCTTTTAGATGCTCTCCCTTTCTACCACGTACAATAGGAGCAATTATATATACTTTAGTTTCTAAAGGTAATGCTGTAATAGTATCTACAATTTGAGATACAGTCTGTTTCGTTATTGGCAATCCAGTTGCGGGTGAGTAAGGAATGCCTATTCGCGCATATATTAAGCGTAGATAGTCATAAATTTCAGTAACGGTTCCAACAGTTGATCTTGGATTTTTTGAGATCGATTTTTGGTTAATTGATATTGCAGGAGAGAGGCCTGTGATCGATTCAACGTCAGGTTTATCTTGAATATTAAGAAATTGACGTGCATAAGCCGATAGACTTTCGACGTATCGGCGTTGGCCTTCTGCATAAATCGTATCGAATGCGAGGCTAGACTTACCAGAACCACTTAGTCCAGTTATAACAACTAACTTATTTTTTGGTATATTGACATCAATACCCTGCAAATTATGCTCTCTTGCACCTTTAACTCTGATCATACTTCATGTACCTTTGACCATTACAGCCTCAAAATACATAAACTTACAACAACTTTCTACTAATTTTTTCAACTATTACGGAAAACGAAGTAGCACAACTAGTGCAAAACATTTTGCCATACAACTATATAAACATCTGTTTTCGCCAAGTTAGTTCGTACAACAAATGGTGTCATAAAAGTATGTTTTCTACAATCTCATCAAAAACATGCTTACCAATTTTTGGAAACAGGAAATTTTATTTTATATAAAATATAGAATTTTGATAAATTTAACTTTTTTGTGAGATTATGCAGCGATAAAAATAAATTTAGAGGGAAAGGTTATGGTAATAGAGAAGGAGAAGTTTTTTGAAATAATAAATGAGGTAAGTGAAAGTAGCGATTTGGATGAAGATAATTTACTTGAAAAAATAAAGAATGAGTTAAAAGGAAAAGATGCAGGAGAGTACAACAAGTTTAGTAAAAATTTTAGTAAAGAACATCAATTTAGTATAAAAATTTCAGAAGAAGCTGCAGAAGATTGGACGTTGTTACATCTTGCTACAGCATGCAACAATATGTTAATAGTGGAACTTTTACTAAAAAAGAAAGCAAGTGTTAGCGCTCGAGTAAAAGATGGCTCTAAAAATGATGGGCTAACTGCTTTGCATATTGCTGCTTCTTGTGGACATGAAAGCATGGTAAAACAACTACTAAGTGATGATCGAGTTAATCCTTCATTAAAAAGCAAAAATAAGACTCCAAGGGAGGTGGTTGGTAATATAGAAAATAAAGAAGCTATAGTAAAAATGTTAAAGGAAGCAGAACAAAATTTTTGTACAAAGCATGAGAAAAAAACTGCTGCACCAGCAGATGTTATAAATTCTGTGAAACAATATGATACCATACGTAGTGGTGCACAGGCTCCTGTTACGTGCGAAAGTAGTGACAGTTTAGTAAGTGAGCAAGACTTACGTGTTAGTGTTAAGAATATGGTAGAAAAATTTGAGTCACCGCAAAGAAAAAGTGCTACATGTAGTGGTAAACAGACTCCTATTGACGAAAGTGTTAGTAGTGATGACAGCGGTCTAGAACTTGAAACTACATTTAATACCTCTTCCTGCTCCGAAATAAATCACGACGAGGCAGTTGATAATCAAACTTTAGAAAGTTTGCCATCTCAAATTCAGTTGCGAGATAGCCAAATCCAGAAATTACAAGAGGCAGATGAGGAATTAAAACGGGTAAAGAATTGCATGGGTGGACATGAGAATAGGTTAGAAGTACTTGATAAACTCAGTGAAGAGAATCAATCACTAAAACAACAAATACAAGATCTAAAAAGTAAAAATACAACACTTAATAGTGAATTAAGCAAAACCAAAGCAAATAAAGTATTACTAGAAAAAACAGAAAAAAGACAACTGTCTTTCTTAAAAATTGCTTCTGTAAACTTTACAATCATGTTGACAGTAGGTGTTGCCTTTAGTATAGCCTTCCAATTACCAATTCTATTGATGATTGCAACTTCTGTGATGTCTTCATTGATAGTCGGTGGAGTTACATACGCACTATCACCGCAACCTACTGAATTAAAAGAAGTAAGTATTCAATGCTCAGTGCAACATGATGCTTGTAAAACTTAACTTGTGCGCTTCCTGGTAATTTTGATATAGTTATTTCAGTTGAAATCTACAGGTTTACAAATGGCAATCTTAAGTGTAAGAGAAGCTTTATGCACAGCGATCAGAGAAGAAATGCAAAATGACCCTGATATATTTATCATGGGTGAAGAAGTTGCAGAGTATGATGGTGCTTATAAAGTAACGAAAGGATTACTGAAAGAGTTTGGAGAAAATAGGGTAGTTGATACACCCATTACTGAACATGGATTTGCTGGTCTTGCTGTTGGAGCAGCATTTGCTGGACTGAGGCCAATAGTCGAGTTTATGACTTTTAATTTTTCTATGCAGGCTATCGACCAAATTGTGAATTCCGCAACAAAAACAAATTATATGTCGGGTGGACAACTTGGATGCCCTATAGTATTTCGTGGACCAAATGGAGCTGCAGCAAGAGTTGCTGCACAACATTCTCAGTGCTTTGCATCTTGGTATTCGCATGTTCCAGGGTTGAAAGTAATAGCACCTTACTTTGCCTCCGATTGCAGAGGTCTGCTTAAAGCTGCAATTCGTGACCCTAATCCGGTAATATTTCTAGAAAACGAGATCGCTTATGGACATGAGCATGAAGTTCCTGACTCTGAGCTATCAAATAAAGATTATCTACTTGAGATAGGCAAAGCTGCTGTTATACGGGAAGGAAAGGATGTAACTATCACTGCTTTTTCATTGAAACTAATGGATGCGTTAAATGCAGCAGATTTACTCTCTAGTGAAGGAATAGAAGCTGAAGTTATCGACCTCAGAACCTTAAGACCACTTGACACTGAAACAGTTATTAACTCTATTAAGAAGACCAATAGATTAGTAAGCATAGAAGAAGGTTGGCCATTTGCAGGAATAGGAGCAGAACTCTCAGCCATGATTATGGAACAAGGATTTGACTACCTTGACGCTCCGGTTGTACGGGTAACCGGCAAGGATGTCCCCTTACCTTATGCTGCAAACCTAGAAAAGAAAGCATTACCACAAGTGGAAGATATAGTTGAAGCTGTGCACCAAGTCTGCTTTAGAAAGAAATAGTCCTATTGACTCTTTTTTTTATCTCCCGTTCCACATTCTTCCATAAAAGAGGCATTTGTAGAGTTTATACCACCCATTACTTTTATGACAATAGTTTTAGCGCCAAAAAACACAGCGCAAAATACACCGAGGGCGAAAAGAGCAGGCCACGGCATTCTACCAAATATTGCAAGTAAAGCTGCTCCTATTATCACTACGGTCATAAGCGGTCCACCTATTCCCCAAACGTAGCCAATAATATTACATATTACTTGAGCAGTTGTATCGTCATTAGAGTTAGCAGCACTTCCAACATGAGAAAAAGAAATAAATAATACTATAAGTAGAATACAAAAAACCTTTCTAATTGTAGGGTTCATCCCTATACCTTAAGTTTAAATACTATAATTATATCTAAAATAGTATAATTTTTAGTAAAACTAGCATTGTGATTTATACAATATTGCATAGCAAATGATGTCTATTGGTTATCAATCACTGTCAATTACTTGAGAGCTTATTTCGACTTTCGAAAAAGAGTAATAACACCCATGAGTAAAATTTCACATTACCACTTTTATGTGTTATGATAAGCTTAAATTTATAAAGAAAATAAAATTGAAAGAATTGAGAGAGAACCGGATAGCAAGAACGAGAAAGTTTTTATCTTCACTGTTTTTTTTGCTACTAATTGCGCTATCAATACGTAGTTTTTTATTTGAGCCATTTCATATTCCTTCTGGTTCAATGAAAAGCACTCTACTTGAGGGAGATTATATTTTTACTAGTAAATATTCATATGGTTATAGTAAACACTCTTTTCCATTTTCTCCAAACATCTTTAGCGGTAGAATCTTTTATACCCCTCCGGAGCGTGGTGATATAATAGTTTTCAAGCCTACAAGAAATGACAGCATTAGATTTGTTAAGCGGGTAATAGGAATACCGGGCGATAAAGTGCAAATGATAGAGGGGGAGTTATATTTAAATGATCAGAAAGTAAAACGAAGACAAATTGAAAATTTTTTTGATTATGAGTCAAAGCGTAATATAGCAAGATACATCGAAACACTCCCGAGCGGCAAGGAGCATGAAATTCTAATAGATAATCTTTCTAATAAGTTATCATACAATACTCCAGTTTATTATGTGCCTGATGATCAATTTTTTGTTATGGGAGACAATAGAAATAATTCTTTTGATAGCAGGTTTTCTGAAATTGGGTTAATACCAACTGAAAATATAGTTGGACGCGTAAGCATGGTTGGTTTATCGTTTAAATTAGGCAAAGTTGATTGGTTGCCGTTTGATTTTAGGTTACCTATTGCTCTGAGATTTGACAGGGTACTTCACAAAGTTGTATGAACTCTATCTGTCTGCTGATTCGCATAATTCTAAAGCAGAGTTTTCTAACTCAGAGATAGCATTATTAATGTTGTCTAAGTCATTTTCCTGTAAAGCGTCTTTTGCGTTCTGTAGTAAAATTTTTAACTTTTGCTCAGTAGAAACATTTTCAACTAGATGTATGAGCTTGTTACCGTTAATTTTAGCCTCTGCAAGGGAACGAGCCTTCATGTCTTCATCAAAGTTACTTACTGACTGATTGACCATATCTTGAATATCTTCTTCATTTAAGCCAGAGCTTGAATTTATTTTAACTGTCTGTTCGACTCCAGTAGTTTTTTCTCTTGCAGTGACAGTCAATATTCCATCAATGCTAACTGTAAATCCTATTTCAACTTTTGCAGAACCTGCAGGCAATTGTGGTATACCTTTGAGTTCAAATCGTGCTAGAGATTTATTATCTTTTATCATTTCACGTTCTCCTTGACAAACGTGAATTTTCATTGCTGTTTGCCCGTTAGCGTAAGTTGTAAACTCTTTTATTTCTGAAACTGGTAGTGGTGTATTTCTTGGTATAATTTTTTCAACTATTCCCCCCATAGTTTCTATGCCAAGTGATAAAGGCAGCACATCAAGGAGAATATTCCTATCTTTTGAGTTTGAAGTTAAATAATGAGCCTGCAAAGCTGCCCCATTGGCAACTGCTTTGTCCGGATCCACATCATTCAGCACTTTATTGCCAAAGAGTTTGATTAGTGAATTTTGCACTAATGGCACTCTAGTTGCGCCACCAACTAAAATTACCCCTTTTATATCATCGATTTTAAGATCTATGTTGCTTATAGTACGAGTAACTATATTTATAGTCTTATTAACCAAAGGACTGATTGCTTGCTCGAATTCTTCTTTGGTAATTTTGCACTTAAATAATTCACCATTGATGCTGAATTCAAAAGTGCCAGAGGTATCTTCACTTAGGTACTCTTTTATAGCACGTATATTGCAGATACCAGTTTTAGTGTATGAATGTTGTAATTTGTAGGTAGTTGTATCAGATGGTGCAGTGCTTGACACTGGAATCCAGTTCTTATTATATAACTTTCTGGTGTGTTCACTTGCAATCAAACTTTCTGGATCCCAGTGTCGGAGCACTGGGATGACACTAGAGCATTTTTTATTTAAACCTACCTGTTCTCTATACTTTTCAAGCACGATTAAACTAAGTAGATGATCAAAATCATCACCACCAAGTTTAGTATCACCACCAACTGCAAGAACTTGAAACACTCCTTGATGTAATTTTAATATTGAAATGTCAAATGTTCCACCACCGAGGTCATAAACTGCATATATGCCACTGTTATTGTTCTTTTCAATGGAGTAAGAAAGTGCTGCAGCGGTTGGTTCATTAATGAGGCGAAGAACATCTATGCCAGCTAATTTTGCTGCATATTTGGTTGCGTTACGTGCTGAATCATCAAAATAAGCTGGTACAGTAATCACTGCTTTGTTAACTTTCATCCCTGTGAATTTTTTTACCCTCTTGCATAGAGTTTTTAGTATCTCAGCAGAGATCTCAATAGGAGTGAGATACTTTTCTTCTGAGCATTTTACCCTAATAACTTTTTCACTTTCGTTATCTATTTCACAATTGATACCTTCTTTATGCAAGTCTTTAACACTTTTACCCATTAAGCGTTTTATAGAGCAGATAGCGTTTTCGCCAACATCGTAGCCTACTTTTAGTACATCCTTTTCATATGAAATGACAGAAGGTAATAGTTCACGACCTTGCTCATCTTTAAATATTTCTACATTGCCAGCTTTATTTACCATGGCAATTAAAGAGTTAGTAGTTCCAAGATCTATACCAAAAACTACCTCATTTAAACTTGGTTCAGAAATTTGAACTGGCCGCATTTTCCTTTATCTCCTCAAATGACTTATATAAATATCTCAATCTAAAAACTTGCGTAGCAGCTTCATCAAAATTTTTTGTAGCAAAAGCATTAATTAGGTTTTTAGTACAATCTTTTACCTTTTCATCAATCATCCTACTTGCAAATTGTAAATCATCGCAGTCTAGAAAGTATTCTCTTATTTCCATTGATTCATTTAATATTTCAGGATCAAGATGCTCTTTTTTGCTTTTTACGTCAAAAAGATCCAACAAATGTTCGGCACGCTTTAGCGGTGACTTCAGTACCTGATAAGCTTTGTTGATATTTTCCATACTTTTGGACTCTCTTTCATTTATATCAGTTTTGCTTAGCTCAATATATTTTTTCTCCAGCTCATCAAAGCTGATGTTAAAAGCCGGTTCAATTCCAAATAATGTGAAATGGTTGCTAGACATGAAAACTCTCTCCACAACCACATTTTCCTTTCTCATTAGGATTTTTGAAAATAAAACCTGATGAGAATTTTTCCTCTACATAATCCATTTCAGAGCCAAGGATAAACATGATAGATTTTGGATCGATCAGCACCTTGACTTTTTGATCATCACTGCAGCTTTCTTCAATTACCGACTCCAAAGGACGAACATCATATGCATACTCAATATCATATTTTAAACCAGAGCATCCTTTTTGCTTAATTAGAACTCTTATTCCTATTGCTTCTTCAAGGTTAGCATGCTTCTTTTTGTCCAATAAAAACCTTACCCTCTCTACTGCATTTGCGGTTAGAGTGATAGGTTTTTTAACAGAAT
Organism: Wolbachia endosymbiont (group B) of Scrobipalpa ocellatella; assembly: GCF_964188425.1. Classification (NCBI taxonomy): domain Bacteria; kingdom Pseudomonadati; phylum Pseudomonadota; class Alphaproteobacteria; order Rickettsiales; family Anaplasmataceae; genus Wolbachia; species Wolbachia endosymbiont (group B) of Scrobipalpa ocellatella. The sequence goes on along the minus strand of NZ_OZ077190.1, from coordinate 998,703 downwards.
TTACTCCTTGAAATTCACTCATATTCCTCAATGTTTTTGTTTATTTTGATAATCATGAATAGCAGCTTTTATAGCATCCTCAGCAAGTACTGAACAGTGTATCTTTACTGGCGGCAAAGACAATTCTTCCACTATTTGAGTATTCTTTATCTTTGTTACATTCTCAATAGTTTTTCCTTTGATCATTTCTGTAAGCAAAGAACTTGAAGCTATAGCAGAACCACAACCAAAAGTTTTAAATTTTGCGTCTTCAATAACACCTTTATCGTTGACCTTTATTTGCAGTTTCATTACATCTCCGCATGATGGTGCACCAACTAAACCAGTACCAACATTTGGATCATTTTTATCCAGAGAACCAACATTCCTTGGATTTTCGTAATGATCTAAAATTTTCTCATTATAACTCATAGATTACCCGTAAACCATTACTTACATTATAACATATTTAGGTTAAAAACTAAAGTAAAATACACTAGCAAGCAGTACATTTTACTCACAAAATATATAGGTTACGAGTGTATTTACTTTACAAATACATATAGTGCATGTCATTCTTTATATGGTAATTTTGAAAGGAGTATTTCTTGAGTTTATTCAGTAATCTTTATCAAGGACTATTAAAAACCTCCTCCCGTTTTAGTGATGGAGTAAAAAATATTTTTTCTGGCAAAAAAAAATTAGATCAGTCGCTTTTAGATGATCTGGAAGAGCTGCTGATTAGCATGGATATAGGTCATAAAACTTCTAGATTGCTTATTGATAAGCTCGCAAGTATCAAATTTGAATCAGAAGTTGAACATAACATTATCACACAGCAGTTAATGAGCGAAATAGAAACAATATTAAACCCTGTTGTGCAGCCGCTCATTTTGAATAAAAAACCACACATAATAATGGTGTGCGGAGTGAATGGTAATGGAAAAACTACAACTATAGGTAAACTTGCCTATAAATATAAGGAAAAAGGAAAATCCGTTATGCTTGTTGCGTGCGACACATTCAGAGCTGCTGCGAGTGAGCAACTAAATATTTGGGCAGAACGTTCTGATTGCTCTATTGTTACTGGAGAGCACGGTAGCGATTCTGCAAGTGTGGCATATAGAGCTGTAAGTCAAGCGATAAAAGATAGCGTTGATGTTGTTTTAATTGATACAGCAGGAAGGCTACAAAACAATGTAAATCTCATGCAAGAGCTGTCAAAAATACATAGAACGATAAAGAAATTGGATGATACTGCTCCTCATGATGTTATTTTAGTTCTTGATGGAACTACTGGCCAAAATGCTTATAGCCAATTAGAGGCCTTTAGTAAAATGGTTGGTGTTACCGGGTTAATTGTAACAAAGCTAGATGGTACTGCCAAAGGTGGAGTAGTGATTGGGCTTGCAGAAGCTTATAAGGTAAAATTACACGCTATAGGAATTGGTGAAAGTATAGAAGACCTGAGGGAATTTACTGGCAAAGAGTTTGCTGAAGCGCTGTTTAAATGTGATTGAAGATTTCCTTTAACTTTTTCATATGACCAAGCTTCAATTTTTAGATGGTGTCATTCCAGTACTTCCTATCCGAGTAACCTTTTCTTGCCATCCCAGTCTGGGATCCAGATTGCAAGTGGGTTGGGTGAGCCGTTAACGTATAAAAATTACTTCCGCATATTTTCAATCTCATTATAATTACAAATAGAGATATTTTAAGAGCTCAAAATCTATCTTTAGTCTGCAGACTTTTTAATCAAACTTATTAAAAAATGTATTCTTCAGTGTATATCTGTCGTATGTGCACTGCATTTTTTTTCTAACTCTTTTTTACACAGGAGGATTTTATGTCCAGAATTCCAGATACTTGACCTTTACTTTAGCTAATAATGGGCGCCTATGGTTTTAGAAAGTGTAGGAAATAGAAACGTTTCTGTTTTTTGAGTAATTAAAAACCACTTCAGCTTGTCACTCATGCCTAAAAAGCAATTATATTAATGTAATATTGATACTTGTATACCAACATAAATATATTTTAAAAATTTAAGGAGTATATTATGACAATGTCTACCACAAATTAGTGAGAAATTAGCAGCTAGCGCAAAAAGTCTCTTTGATGAGAGCGAAAAATTATTGCTTATAGCAGAGGAAATACACAATCAAGATTTAATGTATCTTTAATCACAAAAAAGAAGATATTCTACATCTTCTTTTTTTTATGCGATAATTAGCTACTTGTTTTCGTATTCGTCCAGACAAGGTAGTTATGAGTAAAAACAGCAAATGGTCAGTGCGTGAAACTGGAATGGCTTTGTTGCACAGCTCTTCGGATAGTGGGTAATGTATAATAAATTCATGAAGCTATATCAAACTTAGCCATGCCTATTTCAGTAAATTTGTTAAGCAAATAACACTTGAGTAGCAGTTCCTTCTCACGATTAATCTCAGATTTATTCCTAAAACTAAATCCAAATATTTGCTTCAGTCGCGAGAAAAAACTTTCTATATAAGATCTCTTCCAATAATTTATCTCTTTTTTCCACCTCTTCATACCATCTTCATCATATGACTTTATGAGCTTGATTGTAGAATTTCTCTCATTCATATAATCCAACTTTGGATGCTCTACTGCATTATTTTGCGGAGGAATCCTTGTCTTTATGTCAAGCTCATCGCACAGTTTGTATAACTTCTTTCGATCTATCTGCATATATCGTGCTTATGTTATACTTGGTATCCACTCTTTCAATAAGATCACAGGCTCCATAGTGGTCGGAATAAACTCCACTACTGTATTTTGCAGCTATAACTTTTTTACTACCTATCTCTAGCATTACATCTTGTTTGCTCATAGCGGCGATACTTTCTATCTGTACCATTTGCCTTACTATGGCCTGGAATATTATTGTAGATGCTGATACCTGTACTATCTATAGCAATTTCAATATCTTCCATATCGTTCTTATCAACTCTGCAGTCGTTGATTTTGATATTAAGCTTTTTAAACCTTCTTGAAGCCTGCGAATAGCTGATAATTTGCAAAATTTTCCCTATTTGCTCAAGATATTTCTCTATAAATCCCACTGTTTGCCTAAGACCAATCCTGAATAGATAGGTTATTATGTGAATTAGAATCACTACTTTGTCGCTGTAGACATTGTTGCCACCTGCTACTTTTGGACTATTTTCGTACCAATTTTCAATGGCATCGTTGATATAATGAAAAACATTTCCCCTTTCTTGAAGAAATTTGTTATATTCATTGCAGTTACTGACTTTCATTCTTATTGGCATATTTTTCCTTTGTCGGCTAAATATCTATTTTATAACAAATTCCATCAGTAACTGCCTGTTCTTTCCTTGAGTGGTGCAACAAAGCCCGCTGGAATTCAGAAATAAAGAACAATGGATCCCAGTGTCAGCTACTCGGATGACAGGAAAAGGGCTACTCGGATTACATCCTTTTTTTCCTGGATACCAGTCGCATGACACTACTATATAGTAGGTCCCAATTTTATCCCAGTCTGGGATCTTCTTTCAAAAATTCAAAACAATCTATTAAAAAGGAGAATATTATGTCTACAATAATTTTATCATCAATTTTAAGTAAAGCGGGCAGTATTTTTGGGCCAATTGGCCAGATTGTTGGCTCAGAACTCGGTGCTCTGCTTGGTGCACAGCTTGATAATGCAATATTTGGTCTTGATGCCGACCAAAAGATAACGCATGGGGCGAGGCTGAAAAATCTGCAAGTTCAAACCTCAACTTATGGCAAAGCAATTCCAATTATCTATGGCACTGCTCGCATTGCTGGAAACATTATTTGGTCACAGCCAATAAAAGAGGAGGCGATAACCACTCAAAATAAAACAGGAAGAGGTATAAATATTACATATAACTACTATGCAACACTCGCAATTGCAATTTGCAAGGGGAAAGTAGAAAAATTAAATAGAATCTGGGCGGATATAAAATCGCTTAGTTTTGATGAAATAGATTATACTTTTTACCACGGCAGAGAAGACCAAAACCCTGATCCGTTTATGTTATCAATCGAAGGTGAGAAGAATGTACCAGCTTATAGAGGAATATCTTACATAGTCATCAAAAATTTCCCTTTGGCAGACTATAGTAATCGTGTTCCGGTGTTTACATTTGAAGTGCAAACTGCACTGAAGCTCAATGGATTCTCAGTAGCAGAAAACATTAAAAATATCAATATCATACCAGGTTCAGGGGAGTTTGTGTATGATACGAAAATACAGAAGAAAATTGCACGAGAAAAAATAAGCAGTAGTCAATATATTCCCTATGGACCGGTACAAAGAGTAAATCACAATAATCACACAAAAAAGAGCGATGCTATGCTTTCTTTGGACCAATTGAAGGAAAGTTTACCAAATGTTGAATGGGCATCGGTAGTGGTTAATTGGTTTGCAAGCAGTTTGAATATCAAAGATTGTAAAATATATCCTGCAGTTGAATTTCAAGACGATTCTGCTATAGTGCCTGATGATTGGCAAGTGGGAAATATAACCAGGGATAATGCCCAGCTCATTTCAAAAGATAATCATGGCAATCCAAGATATGGTGGTACAGTTAGCGATGCAGCACTAATAAGATATATAGAAGAGCTGCATAGCAGAGGTTATAAGGTGATGCTCTATCCAATGCTCTTGCTTGACACAAAAAACAAAGAGTGGCGAGGAAAATTGAGCGGTACTCCTCAGGATATAAGTGATTTTTTTGAGAATCAGTATAGCAAATTCATAGAGCATTACACAAGCATTGCCAAACAAACTAAAGTGGAAGGGTTTATTATTGGTTCTGAGTTTGCTCAGCTTACCAGAGTAAAAGATGCGAAAGGCAATTATCCTGCAGTAGCAGAGCTAGTTAAAGTTGCAAAGCAAGTAAAATTTCAGCTTGGAAAAGAAGTAAACGTAACTTACGCTGCCGATTGGAGTGAGTATCATTCATATGATGGTTGGTATAATATGGATGAACTATGGTCTTCAGAGTTTATCGATGTTGTTGGCATAGATGCTTACTTTCCACTCACCGATGGCCCAGAACCTCCTTTTGGCTATTCCGCGAAAGATGTAACGGGTGGTTGGAGCAGTGGGGTAGGGTATGATTATTTTTACGATTACTCAAAAAGTGATCCTGAGAAAATAAAGTATAATGACAGCGAATATGCGTGGAAAAATATCGAGAAATGGTGGAGTGAAGTTCATGTAAATCCAGGTGGTAGTAAAACAAAATGGCAACCAAAAATGAAGAAAATATGGTTTACCGAATATGGATTTCCCAGTATGAACGGCTGCACTAATGAGCCCAATGTGTTTGTTGATAAAGGTAGTATAGAGAGTAAATATCCACGATACTCAAACGGAGAGGTGAGCTTTCTTTCGCAGAAAACTGCAATCGAAGGAACATTAAAAAAGTGGCAAAGCTCAGAAATGGTGGAGAAAATGTTCCTCTGGGCGTGGGATGCAAGGCCATTTCCTTATTTCCCCAATTTATGTGACATGTGGGCTGACTGCCATAACTGGCAGACCGGGCACTGGATTCAGGGAAAAATTTCACAACTTAATGTTTCCGATGTTTTGTCTGATCTGTTGCAAAAGGTAGGTCTCAAAGGCGATCAGTTTGATACAAGTGATGTTAAAGGATTACTATCTGGGTATGTAATAAATGATCAGCAACCCGTACGCTCAATTATTAAAATGCTGCGAAGGTGCTATTTTTTTGATGTGGTTGAACAGAACTCAAAACTGAAATTTATTCAAAAGGGCAGGGGAGTGACAACTGGTATACCAGTTGACGAAACTGTTTTCAATCACAATCCCAAGCTGATACAGCTTAGTCAATTAGATTTAAACAATAGGATTAACATCGTTTATTTTAACCGCAATTTTGGCTATCCAATTGATGTGAAATATGCTGAACTGCCAAAGCAGGGCAATGCTGCAACAGTTGAAATACCTCTCATTATGGAGGAAGGGGAGGCGCAAAATATAGCTGAAGTTTTACTTTATTCTTCGTGGCAAGAGAGAAATGTATACAACTTTAAGCTCCCGATAAAATATGCATGGCTTTTACCAAGTGATGTCATAGCAATTTCAGATGGCGAGAAAAGACATACGATGAGAATTATAAAAACAAAGTTTGAAAGCATGTCCATTCAAGTAATGGGAGTTGGTTATGATCCCTCTATATACAAGCTCTCCTTTCCTTCAACAAGATCACTTATGCTTAAAGAATACCCTCCTTCTCACATCAGTAAATCTATCGTAGAAATGATAGATTTACCGCATATTAAAGGTAATATCGCAAGTTTTACTTTAATTAGTGAAGAGGAAGGTTGGAAAGGAGCAACACTTTTTATTTCGTATGATGATAAAAATTATAAGCCCATCGCGAGCGCAAATATACAATCTACTTACGGATATGTAATCGAATCTACCGATGAGGGAATTACAGTAGTGCTACGTTTTGGTAAGCTAGACGTCATGAATTCAACTGTGTTAGCGCTGGTTGGAAAAGAGGTAATAAAATTCCAAGATGCCAAGCTTATAGATAAAAATAAATATAAGCTTAGCAACCTAATTAGAGGTCAAGAAGGGACTAAGAAATATGAACACACTGCAGGTGAAAAATTTATTCTACTTGATGATTCAATAATTTCTTTTGAAGTGCAAAAAGGGAGAAAGTTTTATCTTAAGGCAGTCACTTACGGTGATTCATTAGATAATACGGAAACAAAAATTGTAAACTGAGAGAGCGTAAGTGAAATCTTAATGTCTACTTGCATTTTATTAAAAAATCCACTATATTATAAATATAGCAATATAGTAAGGTAAAATAATGATCGGTAATGTAAAAAAATTATCAAATGAAGCGCCAATAATACTAACATGGGTGCCAAGAGTACATGGTGCATCTTTACCAGATGGTAAAAATAGTAGATTGAATTATTTAGATATAATCAAGAATCATAAACTAAAGAATGAAGAGGAGAGGGATATATATCTGATTATCAACGGCCCAGGGTTTAAGCAAAGCCAAATAGATAATTTAAAGCGTGAACTGAAAGGAATTGAAGGAGTACATGTTATAGACTTGCATCAGTATGACTGGAGCGAAATAGATCAAGGATGGAAGATAGATGGTAAAGATACTAGTATCAAAGATTTCTTTAGAGATATGTATAACATGACAGGTGAACAAAGAACATACTTTGCTGTTGAAATAGATACTTTTAGATTAGTTGCTCTGGCACTCTTAAAGCAGTTTACGGAACATGAAGGTGGAATATATATAGACTTTGATTCTTTAAAAGCCATTGACACTCATATAGGGAAGGATATAACAATCCCTGAGGGAATATTGTTGGGACCGATTGTTGTAGGTATTAACGATAGTGGAAAAATCGTTTATACACAGTTAAATAATGACTTAATTGCGATAAATGATTTAAGCATAGCAGTTGATATCTTATCTAAGTATAAAAGTGAAATACTAAGTCAAAAAGAAATGTGCGGTAAATTAGTAGAGTATTTACCTTCAGCTATAATTAAACTAGGTGATTGCATCAGTATGCTTGAAAAAGAGGAAGAGATGAAAAAGGAAGAAGAGAAAGATGAAATAAAAAGGATTATCAAAGAAGTGAAGAATCAGAAAGAGTATGCAGAAAGGTGTGTAGAAGATTTAAGCAATGGTAGAATAGCGACGTTATATGAACAAGCTTTTTTTCCCTTCCTTACCCAATTTGGAGAAAATTTAGGTCAACGAAATGTTGTGAGGATAGTGCATGATAAATTAATTGGTCAAGAAGAAAGCAAATGGAAGTCATTTGCTTTTGGAGAGAACAATGGTAACTATTCTATGGGTCTAGTAAATAGTGATGTATCCTGGATGAAAGGAAAAGATCTATACCGTGAACGAGTAGATAATAAGCTGGAAGGAGCAGAAGTAGACAGGGTAGCAATGGGAGAGCTATCACTTATATAGCATTGATTAAAGAACTTTCTAGTATCGTCGATTCGGTGCTAGAAAATTCAGTAAAGTAGTTAAAATATTAGCTGAAAAATAATTTTCTTCGAAACAGTCACCTACATATAGAAACGAGAATGTTTAAGCCCCTAGGAGATTTTATTTGTACGCCGCTAAAATTTCATTATAATATGAGTATGTTAATGTGTTGAGGTAAAATAATGATCGGTAATGTAAAAAAATTATCAAATAAAGCACCAATAATACTAACTTGGGTGCCAAGAGTATATGGTGCGTCTCTACTGAATGGTAAGAATAGTGATCTTAGTTACTTAGATATAATCAAAAATCATAAATTAACAAATGAAGAGGAGAGGGACATATATCTGGTTATAAATGGTCCTGGATTTGAAGAAAATCAAATAGATGAGTTAAAGCGTGAACTGAAAGGAATGGAAGGAGTGCATGTTGTAGATTTACACCAATACGACTGGAGCGAAATAGATACAGGATGGAAGGTAGATGGTGAAGACATTAGCATAAAGGATTTCTTTAAGAATATGTATAATATGTCAGAGGAGCAAAGGATGTATTTTGCTGTTGAAATAGATACCTTTAGATTGATTGCTCTTGCTCTTTCAGAAAAAATGACAGGAGAGAAAGGTGCAATATATATAGACTTTGATTCTTTAAAAGCCATTGACACTCATATAGGAAAAGACATAACGATTTCTAAGGGAATTTTGTTAGGGCAAGTTACTGTACATGTTAATCAAGAGAGCGGCAAAATTATTAAAACGGATTTAAATAATGACTTGATTGCAGTAAGTTGTCCAAGTATAGCGATTAATATTTTAGCTCAATATAAAAGAGAAATACTGAGTCAAGAAAAAATGTGCTATGAGTTGGCAGAACGTTTATCTCGGTTTATGCAAAGAGAAGAATCACAATTTTTTACCGCATGTAAAAGATTGGAAGAAGAACAGCTGTGGGATTATGAGACGAAGAGATTAGTGAGAGTTATTAAATACGGATTAAAGAAGATAGAGTGTACAATAGGTGATCTCAAAAATGGTGAGATAAGAAAATTATATGAGCCACGGGTGTTAAGGTATATGCAACATCCTGAAGTAAGTATGAATTTGGGTCAATTTTATACTGTAGAAGTAATTCGTAGTGAATTAATTGGTCAAGACGAAAGTAAACTGAAGCTGTTTTGCTTCGAAGAGGACAATGGCAATTACGTTTGTACAATAAATGGTGACCTATCTTGGGCTAGAGGAGCAAACTTATACCATAAACAGGTAAAAAGTGAGTTAGAAAAAGTACAAGTAGATCAGATGGAATTGGAAAATCTATCGTTAGAGTAATCAAGTGTAAACCGGAAAGTAACTCAGGTTACAGTTGATAGTCTATATTATTAAAAGGTTAATAGTTATATATATATTATAGTATAAGAGCTATTAATAGTATATATGTCAAAAAAAATGATTAATGAGTTGAAAGATAAGGCGAGGGAGAGGAGATATGCTGATTTGAAGTCTACAGAAAGTTCTGATTATAGAACATATAAGGATTTGGATATGGACTTCAATAGTGAATATGAATTTGTTTGTGACCTTGTTATTAATGGGAAGGCAATAACTAATGATTTCATTAAAAATTTATATTTAAAACATGAAAATCTCATTACAGAAGATAAGGACAAAAAAGGGAGTTATCGTCTGTTTCTTAAGCAAATCTTCACGGAAGTATTTGTACACGCCGGTGCAGCAGTTCCAAATGACTCTATTATGGAAGAATTGATAACTTATTATAACAGGTCTGGGTACAAGCAATTCTTTTCTTCTCAAAGTCAAGCACTTCGTTCTTTTGGATTGTGCATGTATTCATTCCACTATTTAATTCCTTCTTACAGAGAAAGGACCTATATAAGTTGTGAAGATCCAAATTATCTGAAGTTCAGTTTTAGCGTAAATGATGGTATATATAACGGTAATAAAATTTTAGTATGTGATTTACAAAACTCAGTGGAGTTTAAACTAAAATGTGAAGGTGAAAATGTGATATATGAAGAAGGTAAGGTTTCTCTCACTATTCCTAAGGAGCTGAAAAATTACAAAGCAAATGATAAGAATTTGTTTGACGTTATTATTGAGTATTTTCAGAAATTTTGCGAAAAATTTGGATTTCACTTTTTTGAGGAAAATTTTGAGTATAATCTGGATAAGCCACTTGGAGTATTAAGTGATATAAATACAACCAAAGACAAGAATCTAAACTTGAAGAATTTAAAATAAGATATTGAAATCTCCGCTTTTTTTAATAAGGTGAGTATAATAAAAAGTAAATCAAGTTTTACAGAAAACCTTTACTTATGATGAAAAGTACGTAATACGTATATAATATAAGATTGTGATATGTCAAAAAAAATAGTTAACGCATTGAAATCTGAAGTAAAAAAGCTCAAGTATTCTGATTTAAAATCTATACCAATGAAATCAGGTGGTTGGAGTAGCATAAACTCTGGTTACAACACATATATTGACCTTGATAGATCACACAACCTTACTATCAACAAACAAAAAATAACCAATGAGCTTATCGAGGAGCTATATTCAAAACATAAAGATCTCATTTTAGGGAATGAAAAAGGGAAAAGAAACTATTGTTTGTTTCTTAAAGTAGTCTTTATGGAAATGTTTATACGTGTTGGTGCAACAGTTCCAAATGACTCTATTATAGAAGAATTGATAACTAGTTATCATCAAGAAGGATATAATCATTTTTTGTTTCTGCGTTTATTAAAGGCTCTTTTTCCACTTGGCTTGCTTGTGTTAGATTCTGATATAATAATAACTTATAGTATGGATTGCCATAGTTCCAATTGTCTAAAACTCAGTTTTAGCATGGAATGTATAAGGGTACTTAGCAGTGATCTTGCTAGTGATATCAAAACACCAGGTTTTTACAGTTCAGTAGAATTTAAACTGAACTGTAAGGGTAGAAATGTAACATATGAAGATGGTAAAGTGTCTCTTATTATTCCGAAAGAGCTGAAAAATTATAAAACAAGTGGTAGAAGTTTGTGTGACATTACTATTGAGTATTTTCAAGAATTTTTTGGAAATTTGGGATTTAAATTTGAGACAAAAGTGGAACATAGTCTAGGGGAGCCACTGAAGGTGTTAAATGATGTAAGTGTGCTTTGCTCTCAGTTAGAATGTATCCGTTCAGCAGAGTGGTAAAATAAATTAGACGAAACTAATAAGTGGGTATCATGAAAATCCAGTCTTTTCATGCAAAAAAAAATGATGTCATTCCAGCGCGTGACCAGTTCTGATTGACTAATCAGTCTTCTGGATCCCAGTATCAAGTACTGGGATGACAAGAGTAAAGAGGAAACTGGGATGACATTATGAAGGCCTAGCAATTTATGACGGTGTCATTCCAGCGCGTGACCAGTTCTGATTGCCTGGTCAGTCCTCTTGGTTTCAGTGTTAGGCTACTCGAATAACAGGTGTTACTGAAATAACACCGATGGGCTACTGGAAGGATAAGAGGCTACTTGAATGAAAAGAAAGGGAGTGCACATTTCTTTGAACAGATAGGTTAAATTAGGTTGAAGTTTTAGCAGCAGCAAGTCTGTTAAAATCTTCTTCAGCGTGGTACGATGACCGCGTTAATGGGCTTGATGCAACTACCAAGAAGCCTTTAGAATAAGCAATATATTTATAATGCTCAAACTCTTCTGGAGTAACATATCTATCAATTTTTGCATGCTTTGGAGTTGGTTGCAGATATTGACCAATTGTAATGAAATCAACTTCGGCGCTACGTAAATCATCCATAACCTGAAAGATTTCTTCTTTTGTTTCTCCAAGACCAACCATAAGCCCTGACTTCGTGAAAAGTTTAGGATTAATCTGTTTCACCATCTTTAGCAAATATAGTGAATGAAAATAACGAGCTCTTGGTCTTATTTTTGCATACAGCCTTGGTACTGTTTCGATGTTGTGGTTATAAACATCAGGTGATGCAATAGCTATTGCTTCAAATGCTCCTTTCTTATTTAAAAAATCAGGAGTGAGAATCTCTATTGTTGTTTCCGAAGTTATCTTTCTAATTTCTTCTATACACCTTATAAACTGATTTGCACCACCATCTGATAAATCGTCACGGTCAACAGAGGTAATGACAACGTGCTTTAAATTTAACTTTTTTATTGCTTTTGCTAAATTTTCTGGTTCATGAGGATCGAGCTTATCAGGAATGCCAGTTGCAACGTTGCAAAACGCACAAGCACGAGTACAAACAGAACCGAGAATCATCACAGTAGCATGACGTTTATTCCAACATTCACCAATATTTGGACACGCAGCTTCTTCGCATACTGTATGTAAGTTATGTAGCTTAACAGTGTTTAAGGTTTCATTGAATACTTTACCAGCTGGAGCTTTTGCTCTGAGCCATGTAGGCTTACTATGCATCTGAAACAGCTAGCTCTACCTCTTGTTTTGCTAAAACTTTCTTTAATCTTCTTTTTATCTTTTGCGCTTCTTTACTTAGTTTAATTGTTTTTGTGTTGAGCAAGAAAGCATCAAGATCACCTTTGTAATCTATAGTTCTTAAAGTTCTTGTCGCTATACGAAAGCTAAACTTTTTTTCTAATATATTACTCGTTAATGTAACTTTATGTAAATTTAAGAGAAAGGTACGCTTTGTTTTACGATTTGAGTGCGATACCTTATTACCAAAAGACTTTTTTCTATTTGTTAATTCACAAATTCTACTCACTTCAATATACCAATTTATCCTATGTAACTAGGTTAACCTTATATAGTTAAATAGTCAACTCCCTTGCTTGATTTTTATACCGTATACTGCTTTATAGCCAAAAAACACTGTAATTTTTTCTATTACAAGAGAAACCATATGCTGCATTTCTAATGCTTTACTGCCATTTGTTACTAACAGATGCAGAACACCAGAATTTACGTTTTGTGCGTATGAGATCTTTTGTGGTTTTGTACATTCTGCTAATTCCTCTCCAACTATACTTTTCCAGTTTAAAATAAGACGTATTTCATTTTTGCTGATCTTATTTTTCATGCATTTTAATGCATAGTTTTCTATTATAGATTTTAATTTCTTTGGCCCGCTATATTTAAACATCTTTCCAGTGCTTAAAATTAAATTATATTACAACTTTCTTATACAAAAAACTAACTTATTGTTTTCATGATCCTCGTCCTCACACATAAAAAGCAGTATTTGTATATCTAGCATTTGCCAGAATTTTGTGTTTCCTACCTTGTAATCATTTTTAATTTTAATTTGTTAAATTATTATGAAGCTAATTAAAATTCGGGTAAAGTATAGTATTTCCAAGAAAATTATCTTTTTACTGTATGCAGTAATTTTCTTATAGCTATCTGTTTTTTAAGATCTTTCTGCAATCCAAGCTGCTTGAATGGCCTCTAATATTTTTTCATTACAATACTTTTCATCATCATCAAACTCTTCTAAATCCAAGACTTTTCTTTTAAGTTCAGTGAATCTAATACTAATTATATCTTCATTTGGAAATTTCTCTTCTAGAGCTTCTGCAATATCTTCTATATCAAGCCATTTCATACTTTTTTAATAAATTAAACTGGTGCCCATGGGGAGACTTGAACTCCCAAGGTCGCAAAACCCACGGATTTTAAGTCCGCTGCGTCTACCGATTCCGCCACACGGGCCTTATGTTGTTTATCTAGAGTAAAATTCTACTACTAAATTGACTTCCATGTCTGCTGAATAGGGGACTTCGGAATATTGAGGCGCTCTCAAATACTTCACTGAAAGTGCTTTGCTATCTGCCTCTAAATAATCTGGAGCCTTACGTTCTTGTTTTTGTTCAGCCTCTATTAATATAGGAATTTTTGCTGCTCTTTCCCTTATTTTTACTATATCACCAGGCTTCACTCTATAACTTGATATGTTAACCACCTTATCATTAACTGTAACATGTTTATGAGATATAAGCTGTTTTGCCGAGTAAATTGTTGGCACAAAACCAGAGTGATATAAAACAGAACTTAACCTTGATTCCAAGGCACCAATAAAATTATCAGCCGTATAACCTTTTCTTTTGTAAGCATCTAAAAATGTACGTCTAAGCTGCTTACTTGAAATTGCATAGTAGAACTTAAATTTTTTATGTGCAGCAAACTGCTTACCAAAATCAGATAACTTCTTAAATCCAAGAATACCATGCTGACCTGGAGGGTATTTTCTTTTATTGACCGAATCTTTTGCTCTACCCCATAAGTTTACACCAAGCCTGCGACTGATTCTATACTTTCTATTGATAACAGTTGTCATACAAAAATTCTCACAATCTAACTATAAATTATTAATGATTTTAACATTAAGTGTCAACTTGTTTTTGCCACTATGATATAGTATACTTCACTTTTAAGTTTTCCTATTAATACATGAATCATCTACTACTAAAATCCATGGCAAATGCTGTCCGCTTTTTATCAATTGATGCAGTACAAAAAGCAAATTCTGGACATCCAGGTATGCCACTTGGCATGGCAGATGTTGCCACTGTATTATTTGCTAAATACCTAAACCATAACCCTGATGATTCTCAATGGATCAGTAGAGATCGTTTCGTCCTATCAAATGGTCACGGTTCAATGTTGCAATACTCTATATTATATCTGACAGGCTACATTAGTATAGATGAACTAAAAAACTTCAGGCAACTTACATCAAAAACTCCAGGTCACCCAGAATTTGGCTTAACTTCTGGTATAGAAGCAACAACAGGCCCGCTTGGTCAAGGATTTGCCACTGCTGTTGGCATGGCACTTGCTGAATCGATTCTTGAAAAGCAGTTTGAAATCAGTCACTACACTTATGTAATGCTAGGAGATGGCTGTCTTATGGAAGGTATAAGCCATGAAGCAGCGTCCCTTGCTGGGCATCTTAAATTAAATAAGCTGATAGCACTTTTTGACGACAATGACATCTCTATAGACGGCTCTACTAGCCTCTCTTGTTCTGATGATGTAGAAAAGCGTTTTTCAGCGTATGGATGGAATGTTGACAAAATCGATGGGCATGATTTTGATTCCATATCCCTTGCAATAGAACAGGCACAAAAGTCTGATAAACCTACACTAATCTGTTGCAAAACTATTATCGGAAAATTTTCGAGCCGTGCTGGCACATCTTCTGCTCATAGTGGTACCTTTACAGAGGAAGATGTAAAACAGATGAGAGAAAAATTAAATTGGGACTATGAACCATTTCATGTACCAGAAGATGTGAGAAACGCTTGGATAGAAACAGTTAAGAGGGCAAAGCAAAACTATACATCCTTGATCAATGAAGAACTACAAAGAAGACTTGAGAAACGTTTGCCAGACAATATCGAAAATGACTTAGCTAACCTGAAGAAACAAATATGTGAGCTAATGCCAAAAGAAGCGACTAGGTCTTCTTTCGGCAGAGTAATGGAACTATTGACTAAGTCTATGCCAGAACTAATTGGTGGCTCTGCTGATCTTACCGGTTCAAATTGTACTAAATATAAGCACATGCAGGCAATAGATAGTAATAATTATAGTGGCTCTTATGTACACTATGGAGTGAGAGAGCACGCTATGGCAGATTGTATGAATGGTATGGCTCTTCATGGTGGAATTATTCCTTATGGTGGAACTTTTTTAGTATTTTCCGATTACTGCCGCCCTGCTATACGTCTTTCAGCTTTGATGAAACAGCAGGTTATATATGTAATGACTCATGACTCAATTGGAGTAGGGGAGGATGGTCCAACTCACCAGCCAATAGAGCATTTAGCTTCTCTGAGAGCTATACCAAATCTGTATGTTTTTAGGCCAGCAGATGCAATTGAAACTTTGGAGTGCATTAGCATTGCATTGGAAAAAAAAGAATCTCCATCGTTATTTGCACTTTCAAGGCAAAATATTAATTACATGCACTCTTATACTGACCAATTGGCCAACCTATCAAAATTTGGTGCATATATACTATGCGAATATTCAGGGAAGCTAGAAGTGACGATATTTGCTACCGGATCTGAAGTTGAAATTGCAGTTGAGGCAAGAGAAAAATTACAGGAAAAAGGTGTAGGTACAAGGGTCATTTCTATGCCGTGTTGGAGGCTTTTTGACGAGCAAAGTGATGAATATAAAGGGGCAATATTAAATAATGACAGCATTAAAGTTGCAATTGAGGCTGGAAGTGAAATGGGTTGGCATAAATATGTAGGCTCAAACGGTATATTTATTGGCATGAAAAATTTTGGAGAATCAGCACCTTATGAAGCTCTTTATAAGCATTTTAATATTAGCGCTGATTATGTAGTAAAATGTGTTTGTGAATAACACTTTTTGTCATTACGCTGCGCATAAAATTACTTAATGAACTCAGCCAGTACCGTTATTATGATATATATAACAATTTTACAAAAATAATATCATAGAATTCAAGAATTGCTACGTGCTAAAAAAAGCAAAATGCTGTTTATAAGAATAAATGGCAAACACTCAACCAATTTCTATTTGTAAATCAGGTGAAGTCAAACCTATAAAAAATTTGGGAGTGTTCATACGCGTCAAGAAAGGTGGTTTTTTTAAAAATATCTTAAATTTTTGATCAAAAACTACCTCACTCTACACTTCCGCCATTTTCTTCAATTTAAGCTACAGCACCAGCAAGGACTTTTTAACTTGCCAAACAGGTACAGATTTAAAAGCCTAAAAACTATCTAAACAACTACAAGATTAGTAGTTTGATCAATTTCAACATTACTAAGTGTTGTATTTGCCTTATACAAACAGTAACATCCTGCTGCAAGAAAAATTAATGCAGCTACAGCGAATGAAAGACACATTGCTAAATGAAACATTGTCAAACTTGCACCAACAGCAGATGCTCCAGATAATACAAAAGAAATAGAGGCGTAACTACCTTGCCTTTTACTATTGTTGCTTGCTCCTAAGAATTTTTCATATTTACTATTTAGCTTTTTATTTTTACCTTCAAATTGTTCTTGTAGATCTTCAAAACGCTTCTCTAGTGTGCTTTCATGTTTCTTGAGTTCGGTTGTTACCATATTCTCGAATTCACTCTGTAGTTGAGTATATTTTTCAGTGATAGTCTTTAGATCATCCTTTAATTGAGTGTATTCTTTAGTACATTGAGTTACTTTAATTAAGTCTTTCCTTACAGAATCTAGGTCCTGTTTTAAGTAGCTGTTCTCAGAGTCAAGTTCTTCAAATCTTTCCTCACGTTCTTTCTGTAGCGCATTAATTTTAGTTTGTATACCATTAAGTAATTTAGTCACTTTAGCCAACTGTTGAGTATCTACAACATTTGGACCACTATTTGCAGAGCTATGACTTTCTACATTATTTTCATTATCAACAGGACTATTGAGTGACTCTAGATCATTATTAACTTGCTCACCTTCAGGCTCTTTAGATTTCTTCTCCTCAATTGCCTGAATGAAGTTATTAGTATCAATAGTGATTTTTCCTTCACCTTCAAAAAAAGATATAATATCCCTTGTTGTTTCATCTATTAAATATTCTAACTCAGCTCCCGAGAAACCATCAGTTTTATTTGCAAGTTTTTTAGTATCTACTTTAACTTCCAACCCTTCAATAACTTTGAATTTTTTTATATATAAGTTCAATATATCCTTACGCTGGGCACGACCTGGCAAAGGAATTTCAATATGATTAGAGAGACGGCCTGGCCTAATAAACGCTTTGTCTAAAACATCTCTACGATTAGTTGCAGCAATCACTGTTACACCTTCTAGTGAGTTGAAACCATCGAGCTCGGTTAAAAACTGATTCACAAGGCTGTCGCATGATTGAGCATGACTAGAACTACCACCGCTACCACGTTTTGTAGCAATACAATCAATTTCATCTATAAAAATTATACAAGGAGCATTTGCTCTTGCCTTTTTAAAAATTTCTCTTACGTACTTTTCACCTTCACCAATATACGATTTCAGAAATTCAGATGCAGAAACACTAATAAACTTTGCATTAGCTTGACATGCAATTGCACGAGCAATTTTGGTTTTACCATTTCCGGGTGGACCATAAAAAAGATAGCCTTTTTCTGGTTTGTAACCTATCTTTTTAAGTAATTCTTTATTTCTTTCTGGAATAGTACCAAGAATCTTGTTTAGCTCCTTTTTAACGCTTTCTGGAATTATAATATCATCAAGTGTTGTTTTATTTTCCGATTTAGCTGGATCAAAAATTTCTATTGAAGAGTTACTTTGTGTGAGTTTATTTATCAAACTATCTATTGTTCCAAAATTTTTTATACCTTTAACATTAAATTTTTTAAGATCAGCTAAAGCTTTTTCTCCTTTATCACCAATGTTGTTCAAAGCTACATCAAGTGAAGTAAGGTTTGTAAGATTACCATTAGCTAAAGCTTTTGCTCCTTCATCACCAATACTGTTCGAACTTAAATCAAGTTGAGTAAGGTTTGCAAGATTACCATTAGCTAAAGCTTTTGCTCCTTCATCACCAATACTGTTCGAACTTAAATCAAGTTGAGTAAGGTTTGCAAGATTACCATTAGCTAAAGCTTTTGCTCCTTCATCACCAATACTGTTCGAACTTAAATCAAGTTGAGTAAGGTTTGCAAGATTACCATTAGCTAAAGCTTTTGCTCCTTCATCACCAATATAACAGCTTTTTAAACTAAGCTTTGTAATATGAGAATTAATCTCTAAAAAGCTTACTAATTCACTTACGGTTATTATTTTAAAGTCCAATTTTAGACAGCCGTTTTTAACAAGTTCATTAAAATTCATTTCGTTTCTCCATTAAATATATAAATATTTTAGTCTATATTTTAATAATTGTCAAATTTTTAATAAATCAAATGAAAAATTATAGAAGATGCTCAGTATCATAAAAAATTTACTTTATTTTTAAGTAGAAAAACAGTACGTACCTTTGTGAGAACAAGTTGCATGATAAGGAAACTGGTGAAATGTTTCGAGTAACTTTTCCGTTTCTATGAGCTACTTGGCAGCAAGAATAAAGTTTTAATCATTCCATGGTTTCTGTATAATTTTCAAAACTTAATTGGTATATATGAAGGTAATAATAGGTAGCGCTAGTAAACAATTAGGAGATTCAATAGCAAGTGGGCTAAATGCTCAGCTATTCCCCAATCAGGTGTCAAGATTTGCCGATGGTGAGGTAAATGTAGAAGTAGCAAATGATCTACGTAATCAAGAAGTATATATAGTACAATCTCTTTCTTCCCCTGTAAATGATAACCTTATGGAGCTTCTGCTTACAATTGATGCAGCAAAGAGATCTGGAGCCAAGAGAATAACAGCTATTATTCCTTATTACGGATACAGTAGGCAGGACAGGGTTATTAAAAACAATAATATGCAATCTGCTTTAAGTGCTAAATTAACTGCAAATCTTATTCAAACAGCTGGTGCAAACAGTGTTGCTGCTATTGATTTGCATTCAAGTCAAATTGAAGGTTTTTTTGATATACCAGTTACTAATCTAAGCTGTTTTGAAGTATTTGTTAACTCTATATACAAGGAAAACTTGGCAATAGTTGCGCCTGATGTTGGAGCAATTGGCAGAGCTCGTGCTTTTGCAAAGATTTTAGAGGAAAAACACAAGTTGGATAATAATATTATTATAGTAGATAAATATAGAGAAAAAGCAGGTACATCTCAGGTAATGAATGTAATCGGAGAAGTTGCAAACAAAAATTGTGTCATTGTTGATGATATAGTTGACTCTGGCGGAACATTATGTAATGCAGCCCTTGCTTTAAAAGACCGAGGAGCAAAGTCTGTAGTTTCATGCATTACACATGGCGTACTTTCAGGAAATGCAGTTGAGAAAATCTCTTCCTCTTCTCTGGATAAATTAGTAATTACGGACACCGTATTTCACAAATTTGAAAAAAATGATAAGATAGAGGTTGTTTCAATTGCAAATATTTTAATTTGCTTTATGCAAGGAGGTAAAAGTGCCAGCTAGATCAACAGAAGATGTTATCACTTCGTTAATAGAATTTGCAAATAAGAGAAAAATAACAATTACTAAGGAAGAAATGCTTAAAACTGCACAGCTTGTGAGGATTAAGTTATCCGATGATGAGATTAAATACTACTCAAAAGAACTGACAATGCTGGATTGGATACATGATACTTTGTTGAAAGTTAATACTGAAGGTGTTTCTCCTATGCGTTATGGAACTATAGATAAGGATGTCCATGTACGCGATGATATTATAAATTCTCAAAACATTAAAGAAGAAATATTATCCAATACAAAATCAGAGCATGGGTATTTCGTAGTACCGAAGGTTATAAACGATTAAGATAAAGCAAGATTTATAACGATTTTATAGATCTACTTTCAGAAATAAGACCAATCTGGTAAAGAAGCATTCGTTGGAGTAAAAACCATTTTTTGATTTTTCTTTACTAAATCTACTAAATATAATTTAGAGTTGCTTGGTGATTCTGCGTTAGTAAAGATAATTTCTCTGCCATTTGGTAGCCATGCCGGAGATTCAATTTTATGTCCCTCTGAAAGCAAGCGCTCTTCTTTGCCATCTGGCTTCATAACTCCTATGTAAAATTTTCCTGACTGAATTTTTGTAAAAGCTATCAGATCTCCTTTTGGCGACCAAACAGGTGTAGCATATCTTCCATTTCCAAAACTAATTCTCTTGGGTTTTTTGCTTTTTTTAGTGAAATCTATGATATATAGTTGCTGACTTCCACTTATATCAGAACTAAAAACCATGTACTTTTGATCTGGAGACAAAGAGGGAGAAGTACTTATAGCTGAACCTTTAGTAATTTTTTTTGTTCGTTTACTGCTTAAGTCTAGAGATAATATATTTGTTTCACCACTCAATGAGTGGGAAATAAAAAGAGATTTACCATCAGGAGAAAATCTTGGTGCAGAAATAACTCCTTCAAATGCGCTGATTATTGATTCAGTGTTATCTTTTAAATTTTTTAATATTATATAACTTTTACCATTTGTGTATGATATATAAACAATACCCTTTCCATTTGGTGAAAATCTTGGTGTTGACACAAATTTCTCACCATTTGTTAAGTACTTTATATTACTTCCATCTTGATTCATCACAGCAATTTTACGGACGGATTTGTAATTGCTATCTTTTTCTTCAGCGATATATGTAATTTTTGTATTGAAATGCCCTTTCTCACCAATCAATCTATCATGTATCAGATCTGAAACAAGATGACTAATTTTCCTCCAGTCTTTTGCTAGAAAAACAACCGACTGAGTAAGCAATTCTCTGTTTGTAAAGCTGTCAGATAAACGAAAAGATAGCTCTAAATTTCTGTTTGATACTTCACTTAAACTTATTGTGACTACAGTATCGCTTTTCCAAGACTCAACTTTCGCGTCACGTTTCACATTAAATAAGCCACAATTAGATAGATTTGTTTCAATTACTTTTGTGATGCTTTCACTTAGCTCATTTTCCACTTCTGTCTTGCATGCACATTTAGATACAACAAGATCAATATTACCAATATTGCTTTTTTTTATATCAACATATAAAACAGCTTTTGTGGAATAAGGAATAAATAACGAAATAAATAACACCAGTTGAACGAATAGCTTCATTAGATTTCTTGCATTACCTCCTTTCATCTCAGCAAATAGCTTACTTTTGAAGTTAAACTGCATGACAGTAGAGTAAATCAATTTCTGCAGTACTTGACACTGGAATCCAGAAATTTGACTGCAAGTAAGTGCACTGAGGTGGCAAGCATAAAAGTAGCTGTTTTATTCTAAAATAAACGTCTTTGACAAGGTTGCATGAAAAACTGGATTCCAGTGTCAGAGCACTGGGATGACACTCTACTGGTGGAGATTGCTCTAAAACTACAATGTTTGCCTGGGCGTTGAGATGGC
Organism: Wolbachia endosymbiont (group B) of Scrobipalpa ocellatella; assembly: GCF_964188425.1. Taxonomy (NCBI): domain Bacteria; kingdom Pseudomonadati; phylum Pseudomonadota; class Alphaproteobacteria; order Rickettsiales; family Anaplasmataceae; genus Wolbachia; species Wolbachia endosymbiont (group B) of Scrobipalpa ocellatella. The sequence continues at coordinate 976,721 of NZ_OZ077190.1, read as the reverse complement.
ACCCTTCTGGTAGATTCAAATCACAATGTTTGTATAGTTGTGTGATCTGACACTGATTTTTTTTTACGGATTCCAGTATTGCATGCTGAAATAACATCAAAGAATACATTGTTAACTTCTTACTCAAATAATGGTTAATAAAAAGAGGTATACTTCTATACCTGTTCTATTTGGACTTCAATTATAGGTCTTTTTAGTAAATATTCCTTTAAGATACTAAATATTGAACTTTCAATCTTATTTCTTATTTTTTTTATCGGCTGTGAGTCAAATGCTGACTCAACCTTCTTTATGATCTTTTGCATAATGGCTGCATCTTTTTGCGCTTCGAAAACACCAGGTGCAAATACTTTTGGCTTAGCAAGCAGTTTATTTTTCTTGTTTACAACTGCTGTCACTACGATAGCTCCGGCATCTCTCATTCTCTCACGCATTTTTATAACGCTGCATTCTGGATGACGGAGTAACATACCATCAATACCAAAGTAGTCGACATCAATGGAGCTAACTTTTTCCCCATTTTCCAAATTAACAATATCACCTGGTGCAATCATTATTGCTTTTTTCACACCGCACTCTTTAGCAAACTTTACATGTGCATCCGTATGAATATACTCACCATGAACCGGAATAGACATCTTAGGTTTTATCAAAGAATACATTTCCCTTAGCTCTGCTTTTACTGGATGCCCGGAAGCATGAACATTCTCTGTTTTTTCAGTAATAACTTCCACTCCCATCTCAATAAAGGCATTGAGCGTGTTATGTGCACGAGTTTCATTGCCAGGAATGATTTTTGATGAAAAGATCATGGTATCACCTTGCTGCATTTTAAATGCTTGATGACTCTTAGAGGCAAGTCTTGCGGTAGCTGCCAGTGGCTCACCTTGACAACCTGTGCAAAGTAGCACCAGCTTTTCCCTTGGAAAATTTACTGCCTCCTTTGCTTCTAGAAACTCAGGAGAATCAGTTAAATAACCACTATCCTGAGCAACTTTCACTATTCTCCATAAAGATCTGCCAAGTAAAACCACTTTTCTATTTAGTGCTTTTGCAGCTTGGCTTATTGTTTGAATTCGCGCCACATTCGAGGCAAATAGCGAGACAGCAACCAATTTTTTAGACCGCTTTATTATATTGTAAATATTATCATAAATTTCACTTTCTGATTCAGGGTCGTGTTTGCTCAGTATGTTTGTTGAATCACAAATTGCTGCAAGTAGATCACCTTTATCGCCAATTTCTTTTAAACGCTCTATATTAGAAATTAATCCAACAACAGGTTTTGGATCAAATTTCCAGTCCCCAGTATGAAGTGCACTACCTGCTTCAGTGCTAATTAATATTGAATTTGCCTCAGGAATTGAGTGAGTTACATTTATAAACTCAACGGTAAAAGGACCCAAATTTATGCTGCCATTTATGTCTACCTCTTTCACAGGTACCACACCTTCCAATCGAAACTCCTTTAGTTTCTCCTTGAGAAAATTAACTGTAAACTTTGTTGTATATATGGGACATTGCAAATCTTCCCACAGATGAGGCACTGCACCACAGTGATCTTCATGTGCATGTGTAATTATTATTCCAAGCAAATCTTTTTTTCTTTGAGCAATAAAATCTACATCAGCAATGAGTAGCTCAACACCTGGCATAGTTTCATCTGCAAAACCGATACCAAGGTCGATCATAATCCACTTGCCTTGATAATGATATAGGCTAACGTTCATCCCAATTCTTCCTACTCCTCCAAGAGGAAGAAATAAAAACTCATTTTTGTTTATGTTCATTAATTTTAAATTATTAAAATGCGAGGATAGCAAAACTTCGACCTTAAATAAAGGAATTTATCACTTTTGCATAACTTAAAAAAATCTTTTCACTAAAAGAGAAGGCTTTCAAATTGGTAAAAAGAATTAAGTGTAGACAGCTACCTCTTTATATCATTTAGCAAATTTCTCACTTTTTTTTTACTTTTCCAAAGAATCCTTCAGATTTCTGCTCTACACTTTCATGTTCCTCTTCCTCAAGCGCTTTTAATAGCTCAATCTGCTTTTGGGTTAAATTCTTTGGATTTAAAGTCTCAACTATTACCTGTACGTATAAATCACCACGAGCATGTGAGTTCATATATGGCATACCCTTTTCCCTACAACGTAGTTTGGTACCAGTTTGAGTGCCTTCAGGGACCTTTACTTTTATTTTAGCTCCATCAATTGATTGAATATCGATTTCACCACCAAGTACTGCTAGTGTCATTCTTATAGGCACTTTACAGTGTAAATCTGCTCTATTGCGAGTGAAGATCTGATGAGTAGCTATTTTCACACATACGTATAAATCTCCGCTTTTTCCACCTCTTGCTCCAGCTTCTCCTTTACCACTGACCCTTACCTTAGCTCCTTCTTCTATGCCTTTTGGAATTGAAACGGAGATATTTACTTCATCTCTTTTACGCCCACTTCCACCGCATTTCTTACATTTATTTTGTATTATTTCTCCTTCCCCATAGCATGTAGTACACGTTCTTTCAATGGTAAAAAAGCCCTGTTGAGTTCTAATTCTACCGCTTCCCTGGCATGTGTTGCACTGAACTGGTTTGATTGCTCCTTCGCTACCTGTGCCTTGGCATGTATTACATTTTATATTTGTCACATAATGTATAGGTGCTTGTATTCCTTTAAATGCATCTTCCAAGGTAATTTTAAGGTCGTAGCGCAGATCTGCTCCAGATACTCCTGTTGTACTTCTTTTTGTTCTTGACCTACTTGTACTGCCGCCGAATCCTCCACCAAAAAAATCGTTAAATATATCACTAAAATCCCCTCCAGCTTGGCTGAAATCAAATCCACCGGAAGCACCATCGTGACCATAACGATCATAACCTGCTCTTTTTTCAGAGTCAGATAGAACTTCATATGCAGCTGTTACTTCTTTAAATTTTTCCTCTGCTTCCTTATTACCAGGATTTCTGTCAGGATGATATTTTAATGCTAGTTTTTTATATGCTTTTTTTATCTCGTCAGTACTAGCATTTCTGCTCACTTCTAGCAGGTCATAGTAGTCTTTTTTGTTCATATATAATAGCTCAGTATTTTACCTTTAAAGATAGGTATTACATATATGAATTTCAAGTATGACCTCTATTTCCTATAAAATATGGTGCACCCTGAGCGACTTGAACGCCCGACCTTTTGATCCGTAGTCAAATGCTCTAATCCAACTGAGCTAAGGGTGCTTGCACAAAGCTGACTTTAACAGATTTTATAGCTTATTTCAATTGGTTTAGCTAAAAATAAAACTCTTATCATGTATGAAACCTGTAAGAAATTGTACTAGCTCTCTTAAAGGATAACTTAAGTTAACAGTTTCCAATTACTTTGATTTTAGAACCGCTATCCGAATAAGAGCTTTTCACATTATACTGCCAAGCTGCTAACAAATAGCGGAATGACGGTTATAGTTAAATCTAAACTATTTTGGCTATATCAGAAGACGGGTTATGCAGAAACCTTAAAATACTTCTTGCTTGCCAAGGAGAATAAATACATTCCTACAAACAAGCAGATACTCAATATCGATGCATAGGAAAACTTGAAAATTAAATCTTTAATATATATTGATAAGCATTTACCTGCAGAAATTTTGTATAGTAGTCCAACACAAATAATCGTACTATCAATGACCGATGCTATAATTAAAGTGATGAAATTTGCCATATGAAAATTCAATTTCGACTTTAATTCTTCAAAAACAACTATGCTTGAGAGAAGAGAGATTAAAATTGGAGTATATAGAACCAGTATCATAAAACCAAAATTTTGCAATTTAAAAAGACAGCATATCACTGTACACACTATTAAGCTGTAAGTAGCTTTGCTTCTACCATAAAACTCAACCATTGAGTTTACAACTAAAGTAGCTCCCACAAATAAGGCAGCACATATCATTAATTTATTTGAAGTGTTAAGTAAAGAAAGACTGATAAGCAAGAGTATTGATAAAATGGACATAATCACCTACCCAAATTTAATAATATGCATTTATTTTAATCAGACATTACACATAATGAAAAATTTGTCTAGCGTAATCAAAAGTTATTTAAACTAGTACCTAAGTCTTTCAAATCTATTCTTATAATATCCTTTATATTGAGAGCTTTCTCCTCTGTCACTTTTCCAATACATGAAAAAACTATACCTTTAAACAATTCTTCAAACTTCCGCTGATTTTGCGGGGCAATGGTTACTAATATTCTACTTTGCGATTCAGAAAACATTATTATCTTGTTTATTATGTCTGTATTTTGTGTTTTTCCTATTGGTACTAGTGAAAGATCAATTTCAGCACCAAGGTCTCCTGCAATTAGCGATTTTGCCAAAGCAATAATTAAGCCGCCTAAGTTTGGTGCAATTGCAGAGACAATTATGCCATCTTTTATTGCCTGGTTGTAACGTTCATACAACTTCCTAGCGCTCTTTGCATTAACTTTTGGCACGTTGTTATTATCTATTCCACTATATAACTGATATTCAGATCTACCAAGCTCATCGTAGGTTGTACCAAGCACATATATCAAGTCCCCTGGCATTTTCACATCAAGCGATACCGCATTTTCAATATTGTCTATAATTCCAATTGCTGAAATGAGTAGTGAAGGTGGTGCAGATATCATCACTTTCTCGCCATTTTCATCATATCCCTTGAAGTCATTGAACATACTGTCTTTTCCGGATATGAATGGTGTTTTAAATGCAGTTGCAAAGTCGTAACAAGCCTCTGCAGCTCTCTTTAGTTGCCACAATCTTTCTGGATTATAAGCATCACACCAGCAAAAATTATCGAGCAACGCTAGATGATTTATATTTCCTCCTGCAGCTACGTAGTTGCGTATGGCAGTGTCAATCGCACATGCTGCCATGTGATAAGTGTCAATTTCTCCATAACTTGAGCCAAATCCCTGCGATTTTACAACACCTTTGTTTGAAGAAAGGACTGGCCTCGAGACAACAGCTTCGCTGCACACTCTTCCCTTGCCTTGCAGTGGTTTCAGTATTGACGATCCTTGAACCTCATGGTCATATTGCACCACTATAAACTCTTTGCTGCGTATGTTTGGTCTGCTTAGCATTTCTTTTAGTTCAAAGGTGTCATGCAAGTAGCTGAGACTGGAATCCATTTCACGCTCAGCTCTACCATCGTATGGGTTTTGGCGTAAAATGTTTGCAGGCTTTACCTGCTGGATCCCAGTGTCAAGCACTGGGATGACAGGAAAGGATACAGCAGACTCCTTAGACCACGGTTTCGTCTGTAAATGCACTTTGGGATTACCGTCATGCAGAAATTCAGTTTCGATGTCCATTATTACTTCTCCTGGGGGACATTTAACAACGGCTTTGCCACTTTTGTTGAATTCTCCAATTACACAGACCTCCACATCATGTGTTTTCATGATTTGCTTAAACGCAGGAAGATTTTCTTCTGGCACTGCTAAGGTCATTCTCTCTTGTGATTCTGATATCCATATTTCCCACGGAGCCATACCATCGTTTTTAAGGAGAACCTTGCTCAAATCAACTTCAAATCCGTCTTTTCCCATTTCACCAATGGACGATGATAGACCGCCTGCTCCATTATCCGTTATTGCATTATAAAGACCAAGATCTCTTGCTTTTACGACGGCGTTGGATAATTTTTTTTGTGTTATAGGATCACCAATTTGCACAATTGTTGAAGGGCTGTTTCCCGACAATGCCTCTGAAGAAAAAGTTGCACCGTGAATTCCGTCCCTTCCAACTCTTCCACCAATAATTACGATTTTATCACCGTTTTTGGGTTCTTTTATGTGTGAAGGTGCATTATTTATATTCCGTGGAATAATTCCGATGCTTCCAACAAAAACTAATGGCTTTCCACAGAATCTATCGTCAAAGTATACCGATCCAAGTTGCGTTGGAATACCTGAGCAATTACCAGCAACATTAACACCGTGAATCACTTCTTTCATTATATATTTTGGTGGTAAGATTTTATCAGTACGCTCTTTATCTCTATAAAGTTTGCCTTTTGATTCTTTGGCAAAGCAAAAGTAATAAGTATTCATGATAGGTTCTGCACCTTTGCCAAAACCGACTATATCTCGATTAACTCCAAGCACTCCAGTCATTGCTCCACCGAACGGATCGAGAGCTGAAGGACTATTGTGAGTTTCAACTTTATCTACAATCAAGTAATCGTCATCAAAAATTATTCCTCCTGCGTTGTCGGAGAAAACTGACACGCATATGTTAGAATTTATCTCACGCGTTGCACGCTTAATATAATGAGCATATAGACCATCTTTTATTTCATCAATAGGGGAGCAAAAAATATTGTGTTTACAATGTTCAGACCAAGTCTGTGCCAGAGACTCAAGTTCAATATCATATGGATTTCTACCGAGTTTTTTAAAGTAATCCTTTATAGCTTTCATTGCTGCCAGCGAGAGCCCTAAAGTGCCATTACCATCGATTCCATCTCTGCTGATTTTTTCAAGCTCTTGGTCACTTACATTGAGTTTGACAGATTTTGCTCCATTATTACCTGGTGTCATCCCAGTGCTTGACACTGGAATCCATTCTTTTTTTTCCTGGTCACGCGCTGTAATGACACCAACTGGGGTATTTTGTTTACTGTAATACTTCCAATGGCAATTGCCGTTTTCTTTATGGAAAAGTGTGCAATATTCAGTAATAGGATTGAATTCCTGTTTTATGTCATCTTCGGTTGGAAAACCTCCTTGACTTAGAATCAATTTTGAACTTCTTGCCTTGATAGAAACACTTTCATCAATGTGGCGTTTGCTCATTAGATATTCTCTAACAATTTGTTTTGCCGTGTTTCCTACGTTATCGGTCATGCCAGGTAAAAAGCTTATCTCCAAGCCCCACTTTGCTTGTGATTCTATGAAGTTATATTGAACTTCTTCAAGGTTTTCATTGTAGGAATAATAACGGCAGTCTTGTATGGCTTTATTATAAAATAGCCCACAAATTTCTTCATGTAATTTTGATGGTAATTCTTTGCTTATGTAAATCAAGTAAACATTAACTACCCTTCTGCGGCTAACTTGTTCACATTTATTAAAAACTTCTATTCTGATGTTTGCCATGTAATATTGTGAAAGACTTTAATATATCATAGCATAAGAAACTGCGAGCACATTTATATTTTAAATAATTTCTATACAATAAAAGTGTTGTATTAATTGTTACTGTTAGTGGGAAGAGTTTTTACTGTTAATGTGAATGAGTCCCTTTTTGATGTGCTGGTTCAGCACATATTTTCTGAATATGAAAGAGAAAAAATTCCCGAGATAAAGATCATACTTCCCTGCAAGAGGGATGTTATAGCATTGCTGAGTGCATTCAAGAATTACAGAACTATAATTTTGCCAGAGATAGTTTCACTAGAAAACATTGATGAAGAAGATTTAATATTAAATCTTGATAGAGTTAAAGTTATCAACCCAACAAAAAGAACACTGCTACTCATTCAATTTATATTGGAGTGGAATAAAAAAAACAATGATAATTTTCCAATCGATCTGGTTTACAGTTTGCCGTCATTGCTTCAATATACCCAAATAGAGGGTGATTATCAACTTGATGAGCACTCAAAAAAAGTAGGGAATTTCATAAATTTACTTATCAAAACTTGGAGTAAAACTTTAAAAGGTTTGGGAGTAATAGATATACTAAAGCATAAGAATGACTACATAAACAATATGATAAACTTCCTGCAGAAAGATCAGCATATGATCTTTATTGGAATTGGAAAGGGTGAAATCTACAAGTTATTGATTAAGGCTATATATGACCTGCCATTTGGAAAGATAATTCTACCTAACCTGAATTTGAAAATGAACGAAAAAGATTGGAAATCACTTGATAAAAAACACTATCAACATTGCCTGAAAGATTTACTCGATTATTTAAAAGTGGATAGAAGGGATGTTAGTTTTCTGTCAGAAGCGTGTTCTGGTGTCATCCCAGTGTCAAGCACTGGGATGACAGAAGAAAGGGCTGGGATAACAGGAAGTCCTGAGGAATATCTTGATTATATCTTCGATACAACTGCTGATCTAAGTGAAGTTGGTGGCGGATCAATTGAAAATATTGAAGTCATCACTTGTGATTCAAGGGAGGAAGAAGCACAAGTGACGTCACTAATTATAAAGAATGAAGGTTATGAAAACGCTTCTTTGTTTGTCTTTGATAAATTACTTGCAGATCGTATGGCGTGTACCATATCGGAAAACTATTCTTATGTGACGCTTCTGCTTTATAGTATTGAGATTTTGAACTCAAAATGGAACGGTGTGGCATTGCTTTCTCTTCTTAAACATAGGCTAGTGACTTTTGGTTACGCTCAAGAAGAGTACACTCGTATTTTATCTGAGTTTGAGATAGAAGTATTGCGTAGCTTTAATACAAATGGTCTTAAGGATATTATTAACGCTATTAATACTTGTAAAAAGCTAAGACATAAAGAAGATATATTAATTATTATCAGTAAGTTAAAGATTATATTTAATCCTTTACTGTATCTTGTAAATTATCCCATTTTTGATGTGGCATCAGCTCATTTGCAGTGTGTTAATGTCCTTTCTAATATCAATTTTTTAGAGCTAAATGGTGAAATAGGTAATTTTACTCGTGATTTCTTAAATGCATGTGAAGATGTAGCAATAAAATGCTCCTTAGAGTTATATAGCCAAATCCTGATATTATTTTTAAAAAGGAAGTTTTTTTCTCCAGAAAATAACTTAGATAAATTCAGCTTATATCACAATAAGGTTGTAGTACTTGCTGGATTTAATGATATACCAAATTTTCAGAATCCGTTTTTGAGTGCACTGAATAGAGAAAAATTTAACCTTCCTTCTGTGCAAGAAGAGCAAGGGTACTTTTTGTATACTTTGCGCAATTTATTTGGTGCCGGCAAGGTTTATATTACGAGGCTAGTGAGTGATAGAAAATCAATTCTATTGCGCCGTTTGGAAGTTCTGTTACAAGAACCAAAATATCCTTATCGCAATTGGCTAAGAATATTAAATACACCTGAGTGCATTGTTCCATGTACTCAGCCTATGCCAAAACCTAAAACTGAAGTGAGGCAAGCAAAAATGCAAGTGATGTCTTGCAGTGCGGTAGAAAAACTGATTCGTAACCCTTATTCATTTTATGTTGAATACATACTGAACCTTAGACAGTTGAAAGACTTAAATTTTAAGCCATCGATATTGGAGTTTGGCACTATGGTACACAATATTCTTGCAAGATATTTACGCAACGAAAAGTCGCTGATGAATATTGCACGAGAAATATTCTCGTCTAATCGATTCCACTTTTCAAATATGTGGTGGGTAAGGTTGCAGAGGATAATTCAATCTTTTGTTGAGCTTGATAGGACTGGAAACAATCAAGTTGAGTTGGAGAAGAGCTTTTCCTATCCGATATTTCATATTCCAGCGCGTGACACACAACTGCGCGGATGCTGTACAACTTCCACTAAGAATAAGGGTGTCATCCCAGTGCTTGACTACTTGGATCCAAAAAATTTGATTGCAAATGAACACACCAGACAATTGTGTAATAAGAGCTGGTCAGATACTCGAATGACAGAAGAAATTTTATTGACAGCAAGATGTGATAGAGTTGAGTATCTACCAGGTGGGCAAGTAGCAATTATAGACTATAAACTTGGTTCACCACCTTCCAATGAGGAAGTTATGTCAGGATTTTTCCCGCAATTAATTTTACAAGCTTTAGCAGTGGAATACACAACAAAAAAAGAAGTCTCGGAGCTTGCTTATTGGAAACTTGATTATGATAAAATAAAGGTTATTGCTTTGAAAGATTATAGACAAAAAATGCATGAATTTCAGAATATTCTACCAGATTTCTTATCTAATTATTTAAGAGATACTACTCCCTTCATTGCCTCTCCTTATTTTGATAAATTCCTGAGATTTAACATCTACAAACAACTAGAAAGGATAGGGGAGTGGTTATAAATTATATCTCCTCTCATCCAGATCAAAATAGCTGGTTGTACAGCTGGTTTACTAAGTGCAGTAGGAGAATTACTAGATTGTGATATAGACTCATCTTTGCTAGACTCAAACAACCATAAAAAAACACTAAAAAGTGATTCAATCAATTTTAGCCATTAAAACTTGAATAGTGGCTAAAATAGCTTTAGATTGTATATTTATTTTAGAGGGGTATATGCCATCACAAAAACAGCTAAATGCGCAGCTAATTGATGCTGCTAAAAAAGGACAGCTAGATTTTGTTCAGCAAGCTATACAGGGTGGAGCAATTATTAATACAATAGATGATGATTATGGGAGAACTGCTTTAATATGGGCTGCTGACAATGGTCAACTAGAGATATTACAATACTTGATAGAAGAGGGAGCAAATGTTAATGCAGAATCTCCGGGAAACATAACTGCTCTAATTCATGCTGCTGCCCATGGTCATCTTGAGGTAGTACAACTTCTAATAGCAAATGGAGCTGATTTAAATGTGAAACGTAAAGGTCAATTCTCTGCCCTAACATATGCTATTGTAAATGGCCATACGGAGATAGCAAAGCTTCTAACTAGATATCATTTAATAGCTAATCTTGATATGTCAATACCTCGCTTGCCTCTTCCTACTTGTATACCAGAGTTATCATCTTATTGGTATGACTGTAAGGATGAGCTCAATAAAATGAAGGAAGAAGATAGTGAATTATATAATTTTCTTGTAAGTAAGAGAATTAATGAACAGGTAAGAATTTGGACAGAGAGTGAGACAATACGAAATATTGCACAAGATAGATTAAATATAGAATACTCAATCTATGCTAAAGATTTAACAGGTAAAATAGAATTAGTGATATTTTTTCTTAACAACAGGGAAATAATCAATTCTTTATCGTGGTATTATAAGGTAAGAATTCAAACAATTGATCAGGTAAAAAGGCTACTTGATCGTTTCACAAGAGAACATGTAGAGCTTGAAGTAGAAATTGTTCCAGCACAATTAAACTTTAATACTCAAGAGTTACAACCCCCTAAACTAAAAACATTATCATTTGCACAAATGATTAACAATCATGCAGGATTATTTTCAGCTGCCAAAAATGGTCAATTAGAAACAGTAAGATACCTGATAGAAAAACAGAAAGAAGATATTAATTCAACAGATCACTATGGAAGAACTGCTCTAATGTGGGCTGCTGGAAGTGGCTATTTAGAGGTAGTAAAGTACCTGATAGAAACAGCAAAAGCAAATGTTAATGTGAAAGATGGCTATGAAAACACTGCTCTGAATTATGCTACTAGAAACGGGCATTTAGATGTAAAAGAATATCTGAAAAGTCATATACAAAAAGAGCTACGGAAGAAATACGTCTGCATTGGTGTTAGTGGTATAGTAGGTTATGTTGCAGGTATGACAATATCATGTTCTGCGGGAGCAGTGATTACAGTTTGTGCAGCATCAGCGACCGTTAGTCTAGCGTTAGGTGCAATGTTGGGTTATATGATTGTAGAAGTAAAAAAAGAGAAAGCAAACAAAGGTATAGCTTCTGCGCTTAAAGATGTTTTCACTATTCAAGCTCTAAGTAGAATAGCCTTATAGAGAGTGAAAGTAGGTTTATTGCTTAAGGTTGCATGATTGCCTTAATAACAATAAAAAAATAATAGAAGCAAAAGATATGGCTTGAAAATTTTCTAAGGTCTTCACTAAAAATGTCTCAACTTGACACTGAAATACAATTTGATTTAATTAATTCATATATGTAGGTAACGTCAAGCACTAGAAGGAGGAAATATGGATAAAAAAATTAGGATAGAATCAGATAGCTTAGGAGAAGTAAAAGTACCAAGTGAACGTTACTGGGGAGCTCAGACTCAGCGTTCTTTGGAAAATTTCAAAATTGGTACAGAGAAAATGCCAGAGCCCCTGATTAAAGCGCTAGCAATAGTAAAACTTGCAGCAGCACGTGTTAACATGAAACAGGGTAGCATAGATAATAGAGTAGGGGATGCAATCTGCACAGCGGCACAGGAGGTAATAGACGGTAAATTTAATAATCAATTTCCGCTTGTTGTTTGGCAAACCGGTTCTGGAACGCAGACCAATATGAATGTGAATGAAGTGATCAGCAATCGTGCAATAGAAATTTTGGGCGGTGATTTAGGTAGTAAGTCTCCAGTGCATCCAAATGATCATGTAAACTGTGGTCAGTCATCAAATGACACTTTTCCAACAGCAATGCATATAGCAGTAGCAGAGCAAATAAACCGCTTGCTTATTCCCAATCTTGAAGAATTATATAAAGCGCTAAATAATAAGGTTCATGAATTTAAAGATATAATAAAAGTAGGGCGTACTCATCTGCAAGATGCAACTCCTCTAACACTTGGGCAGGAATTTTCTGGCTATGCAGTTCAGATTAAAAAGGGAATAGAGAGAGTAAAGTCAACTCTAAGCAATGTATATGAACTTGCACAAGGTGGTACCGCGGTTGGCACGGGAATCAATACTAAAAAGGGTTTTGCTGAGGATTTTGCTAAAGAAGTGGCAAAAATCACTAATTTTCCATTTATTTCAGCAAAAAATAAGTTTGAAGCACTAGCAGCAAATGATGCTTTAGTTGAGCTCAGTGGAGCACTCAATACAGTAGCAGTAAGCTTGATGAAAATTGCAAATGATATAAGGCTACTTGGTTCTGGTCCAAGATGCGGGATTGGAGAAATAATGTTACCAGAAAATGAGCCTGGCTCTTCAATCATGCCGGGTAAGGTGAATCCAACTCAATGCGAAGCAGTGACTATGGTATGTGCTCAAGTTATGGGAAATCATGTTGCCGTGACAATTGGTGGCTCAAATGGTCACTTTGAATTGAACGTGTTTAAGCCGGTGATAATTTACAATGTTTTGCAGTCTATAAGACTTTTAGCTGATACAAGTTTAAATTTTGCAGAGAAATGCGTAGTTGATATTAAAGCAAACGAAGAAAGAATAAAGGATTTACTAAATCAGTCGTTAATGCTAGTTACTATATTAAATACGCATATAGGATATGACAATGCAGCAAAAATAGCGAAGCTTGCTTATAAAGAAAATATCACTCTAAAGGAAGCAGCAGCAAAACTTCAACTGCTCACTGAGGAGGAGTTTGAAAGGATAGTGAAACCAGAGGAGATGGTAGGTTAAACTACCACCTTTTTTTGTCCCTAGTTAATTGTGGTAATATGTATGGAACTTTGCTGGTTGCTCTACATATACCTCTTCTAAATCACTTAGAGCGTGGTCATTGTGATTAAAGCCATATCTCTTAACCATCTCATCTAGCGTAACAGAGCTTAGAGAGAAACTGAACTCTGGCAATGGATTCACATTTGAGGATTGCAGACTAGTTACTCCATTTATCAAATAGTTATAATACTCTGGGGATAATTGCTCACCTTCTAGGCTATCTGATATATGCTCATTCGACGTTAAACTACTACTAACTGTCGAATTTTCTGTTACAGTATTGCAGAATTGATTATCGAATTCAGCAAAACCCAGAAATGGAATTACTGTTTGGCTACATGATTGATTCTCTTTGTCAGAAGAAAGTTCTAGTCTAGTATCAAATGTATGTTCAACAACTGTTTCCTCGAACGCAGGAGATATAAGAGAGAAATGTGCTGCTGGCAAATCATCTCTGTTTTGTACTAACGGTTCATTGGAGTTTTCAGTACTTAAGTTGCTTGAACTCTCTTTATTGCTTAAGTAAAAATTCTTTAGGACAAGCTTAGCTTTGACAGTTGATTTTGTCTCTAAATTTACTTTATAATCTTCTTTTTGTTGGGGATTCAGTTGATTAAATAGAATTTTAAATAAAGTCGATGTGGGATTAATACAATCGAGTGTATTGAAAGCAAACTCTTGAGGTAACTGATTAAAGATAGAAGGTGCTTCTTCCTTGTCTAGTGCATTTAGTATGCCGGACATAGCTTTAGAGCCTTGAGGCTTTGCTTTAACATGCTCTATATATTCATTTTATGGTTAGTGCTAAGGTTATTAAATGCCTTTCTAAGTTTATTTGTTTGGTGAGAGTTAATTAACTTGTTTAAATTTTTCACCACTTCGTTGCTTATACTACCATGCATTTCTTTACCACCATCAAAGTTAATATATTAATATTATATGAGATTTAATGATAAAATCAATATAAAATTTTTAAAAATTAATTATTTTTATTATAAAAACAGGAATTCTATTAATTTTTTTCCTGATTTGTGTCTGTTTTGCTTTCTATAGCTAACCCAAATTAGGTTTACCGGAACAAATTTTATAAATAATTTAAGTTAGCGCGTGAAGCTGGAATGGCTTTGTTGCACCACTCAAGGAAAGAACAGGCAGTTACTGATGGAATTTGTTATAAAATAGATATTTAGCCGACAAAGGAAAAATATGCCAATAAGAATGAAAGTCAGTAACTGCAATGAATATAACAAATTTCTTCAAGAAAGGGGAAATGTTTTTCATTATATCAACGATGCCATTGAAAATTGGTACGAAAATAGTCCAAAAGTAGCAGGTGGCAACAATGTCTACAGCGACAAAGTAGTGATTCTAATTCACATAATAACCTATCTATTCAGGATTGGTCTTAGGCAAACAGTGGGATTTATAGAGAAATATCTTGAGCAAATAGGGAAAATTTTGCAAATTATCAGCTATTCGCAGGCTTCAAGAAGGTTTAAAAAGCTTAATATCAAAATCAACGACTGCAGAGTTGATAAGAACGATATGGAAGATATTGAAATTGCTATAGATAGTACAGGTATCAGCATCTACAATAATATTCCAGGCCATAGTAAGGCAAATGGTACAGATAGAAAGTATCGCCGCTATGAGCAAACAAGATGTAATGCTAGAGATAGGTAGTAAAAAAGTTATAGCTGCAAAATACAGTAGTGGAGTTTATTCCGACCACTATGGAGCCTGTGATCTTATTGAAAGAGTGGATACCAAGTATAACATAAGCACGATATATGCAGATAGATCGAAAGAAGTTATACAAACTGTGCGATGAGCTTGACATAAAGACAAGGATTCCTCCGCAAAATAATGCAGTAGAGCATCCAAAGTTGGATTATATGAATGAGAGAAATTCTACAATCAAGCTCATAAAGTCATATGATGAAGATGGTATGAAGAGGTGGAAAAAAGAGATAAATTATTGGAAGAGATCTTATATAGAAAGTTTTTTCTCGCGACTGAAGCAAATATTTGGATTTAGTTTTAGGAATAAATCTGAGATTAATCGTGAGAAGGAACTGCTACTCAAGTGTTATTTGCTTAACAAATTTACTGAAATAGGCATGGCTAAGTTTGATATAGCTTCATGAATTTATTATACATTACCCACTATCCGAAGAGCTGTGCAACAAAGCCCACTGGAATCCAGATTTTTAGCTATGGTCAAGCCATAGGATGACAAATTAGACCCCAGACTATGCAAGAAATCTAAGGCGAATTATCTTTCATGGTCTGTCTTTGTTTGTTCTACTTTCGTGACAGGAGTTACCAATGGATTATCAATTTGCTTTAAACCTTCACTTGCGCTTTGGTCTTGATTTGAAAGGAGCTTATTTTGTTGTTGCCCTTCATCATTTGAAGTGCTTTTTTGAGTAGTTCCTTTTATATCCTCTACACTCTTTTTATCTTCACCAAAAAGTTTTTTGAATATTTTCTTCAGAAAACGTACCAAAAAGCCTTCTTCTTTTTGATTTTCTTTCGGTTGAGCTATATTTTTCTTTTCACTCAACTGAGATTTTTTATTATTAGATTTTTTTTCTGTAGCATTCCTATCCACTGAGACTTGTTTTAACGAAATTTTAGGCTTTTTATCGCTCGGTTTATCTTTTATAGGATCTTTGCTTACTGAAGGTTGTAACTTAGTTACTGTATCTGTTTGAACAGAAATCTTTTCTTGTTGAAAGTTTCTATCTTCTGAAACAGATCTTCCAGAAGTATTTATTTCGCTAACTGAGTCACGAATTTTGTCTGTTTGCACAGAAATCTTTTCTTGTTTATTTTGATCAGAAATTTTGCCTTCTAATGTAGTTTGAGATTTTTTATTACTTTCAAACTCTGCAACTTTTTTACTTGTAAAAACGTCTTTTCCTTCGAATTTTTGTTTAAATCCAGCAATCTTTTTAAAATCTTCAGCTATTTTTTTGGCTGCACGATCCATTCGACCTTCAAGATTATGAATCAATTTTTTAATAATCTTCACTTCATCTTTACGCCCTTTTTGAGCTTTAAGCTCCCGGTGCAATTCAACAATAATTTTTACTTTATCTTCCAATGAAGAATTTTCTGGAAAAACATCTTTAAGTTCCCGATTCAATTCGACGATCTTTTCAAAATCTTTAGCTACTTTTTTAGCTGCACGGTTCATTCGATCTCTAAGACTACGATTTAATTTTGCAATAGTCTTGATTTTATCTCCCAGTGAAGAATTATCTGCTGCAGAAATATCTTTTAACCTTTTCCCGGGATTTTCTTTGGTTACTTGCCTTTTGTAAGCTTTAAGTTCCTGGCGGAAATCATTGATAATCTTCACTTTATCTTCCAGCGACGTACCTTCTGGAAAAGCACCAGCAAAGACATCCTTGAATTTCTTCTCAATATCTTGTGTATCTTTAAGCTGTGTCATACCCAACTAAATAAAAGCTTATACTAAAATCAGTATATTAGTTAATTATGTAAAAATGGTTAAGACACAAGGAGCACCTCATTTATGCTTTTTTCATCAAAATATCATTTACTTATTAACTTAAAATACGTCACAATATAAAAATGAAAAATAGCCCGTTAGCAGTAGTATTCGATTGGGATAATACCTTAGTTGACACTCAAGATAATATTTCTAATGCTATTAAGCATACTTTAGATTTGATGGGATCTGGCAGTAAAGTTGTTGATAGAAATTCTCATGAATCAAGAAAGAGCTACATGGTCAATTTGTTTGGTGATCAGTGGAAAAAAGCGAACCAGATATATCAAAAATACCTAGATAGTGCACTGTTACAAAATATTACTCTGAACGAGGGAGTAGAGGGAATGCTCCAGACGCTGAAAAGCCACAATATTTACCTAGCGATAGTTAGCAATAAGAAAAATACTAATTTACGTCAAGAAGTTGCCTACTTTAAACTAGATTCTTACTTTGAAAGAATAGTTGGATCATGTGATACTGCAGAAGATAAACCATCTGCAACTCCACTGCTATTTGCACTAGAGGAGAGTACGCTACCTGTAAATAGAGAAAATGTGTTTTTTGTTGGTGACAGCATCACAGACATTCTATGTGCACAAAATGCAAATTGCTTACCTATTGTATACGGACAATCAATAAGAGGTTATGAAGATTTGTTATATTTTCAACATTTTAATAAACTTACAGAATTCATAGTAAAGTATTTGAAAGATAGGTGGTAATGACAGAGATCGCTAGTGTACACAGGCGCTTTTGCGCATATTTAATAGATGTAGCAATTTTATTAATTCCAACCTTACTAATTGTGTTGTCATTAGGGGATTTTCCATTAATTTTACACCTGTCATACATGTGTATAAATTGTGGCTACTTTACATATTTTATATCTTCAACAGCTCAAGCAACTCCTGGTCAACAGTTAATGAATATATATACTATCACTTTAGATAGTTCTAAAATAGGTTTGAGCTTAGCATTTGATCGCACTATCTCTCAGTTTTTTCTTCCTATGCTAAATAATTTAATTATCACCTTTATCAAACTTTTTCAAACATCAGTAAATGCTTTAAGTACACTAGAAGTGATTATAGTGATGCTTACCTTCAGTTGGTATTTAGTTGCTTGCTTCTCTCAGAGGAAACAGGCATTTCATGATGTGCTATTTGATACGATTGTTGTGAGAAAAATAAATTGATGTGACCTTGATTGTTATGTAGATTACATTGGTATATTAGCTAAAGAAAGGTTATGAATAAAGAAATAGTAGAACATTTAAATAAATTACTTACAAATGAGCTGACTTCTGTACGCCAGTATCTTTTGCATTTTGCGATTCTTAAAGATAGCGGAATTAATAAACTTGCAGAAAAGATGAAAAACGAGCTTAATGAAGAACTTGAGCATGCAAATAGGCTAGCAGAAAGAATTTTACTGCTTAAGGGCATGCCAAATTTTCAAGATACAAATAAAATCTCAAAGTATGAAGGAAAGTTCACAAAAGATACAATGCAGAAAATCTTAGAAGATAATTCTAACTTAGAAGAAGAAGGTATCAAGGGCATCAAAGAGGCAATTTCCGTTGCTGAAAAAGAAAAGGATTTCGTGAGTGTAATGTTATTAGAAGGACTACTGAAAAATGAGGAAGAGCACTTACATTGGATCAAAGAACAGATTGACCTTATTGAGCTTATGGGTATTGAAAATTACTTGAGAACACAAATATAGAGTGTTAAGAAAAACAGTATTTATTTTCATTATACCTTTTTTACTTCTTTTTTCACTCGGGTTATGGCAGTTATTTAGATTGAGCTGGAAGAATAATATTATCAAAAATATGGATCTTCCAGTTATTCATCTACTGCCTAGTGATAATCTTTCAAAGTTTAACTACAGAAACGTTAAAATCGACGGAATTTTAAGTGATATAGAACTATATGTTTTCGCAGGTCAACGTGGCTATCATGTGCTGTCTCCTATGTTGCTTATCAATGGACATTACATGTTAATAAATAAAGGAATAGTCAGAGAAAAAAAAGAAGAAAAAGCAAAAATTGAAAAAGTAGCTGCTGATGGCGTTTTGTATTGTGATGGTAGCAAAAATTGGTTTATCAAAAATGATATTGCTTCAAATACATGGTTTACCTTAAGTACAGAAGAAATCTCCAATGATCTAGGTATTAAGCTAGAGAAATGTATATTGTGGCAAGACAATTTTGGTGGCAAATTGACTATACAGCCAATAAAGCATCTTGAATACGCAATTACTTGGTTTGCACTTTCCTTGATTTGGCTCATTATGTGCGTATTTTACTATAGGCAAAATATATATAAGTCGTAGAGATACAGTGTGGAAAAAGAAAAGCTACAAATAGAAAAAATGCAACAAAGTGGAAGAAAATACTTATTACAAGGGTTAGTGATATGTCAGTGTTGCAAATCCGTTTATTATGGAATGAGTAATGCTAAGGGAGGAAGAAGTTACTATCGTTGTCCTGGAAAACGTTTTGGTGAATGTAACAGCAAATCAATACGCGCAGATATACTAGAAGGGGTAGTATGGGAAGAAGTGAAGATGTTAAGAGGGCATATAACGAAGGAAAAGTGTGATTTATCAGAGGTAGATTGGGAGACTAAATTTAATATAATTAGAAAGTTAGTTCAGCGTATTGAAATTGATGATGATAATGTACATATGGTGTTTCGATTAAAAGAACTCGCTCTCGAAAGACAAAAAGAAGATATTCAACCTTGTACCAGAATTATAAAGAATGTAGTGCTATCAAATGCAATAGGAATGCATAAAGTTAGCAATGCCCTGGCTGCAATATCAGTTGCAGTGAAACTTGGAATTAGTGATGAAGAGATTAAAAAAGGTCTTTTGGAATTTAAAGGAGTAGCAAGGAGATTTTCTTTAATTGCCGATATTAAAGGTGTTAAGTTAATTGAGGACTATGCTCATCATCCAAATGAAATACAGGCAACCCTGTCAGCAGCACGTTTGACCACTAAAGGAAAGGTAACAGGAATTATCGAGCCGCTTCGTTTTGCTCGTATTCGTAATTTTTTTGATGAGTTCGTACGAATTTTCATGATGTTTGATTATGTAATTCTCACTCCTGTCCATCCTCCAGAAGATAAGCCTATTCCTGGCTGTGGAATTGATGATATACAAAAAACCTTGATCAGTAATGGGTTTAATGATGTGAAGATTATGAATGATGCTTTACTCATTTCACATTTTATTAGTAATTCGACAAGTTCAGGAGATGTAGTATTATTTATTGGTGCTGGTAGTAATATAGCTAAACTAGCGAAAGAAACTGCAAAGCTGCTGCTAGTAAAATAAACTTAAGCATTGGTGATTTATATGATAAAATTGTGTAGTAAAACTGGATCCCAGTGTCTAGGCAAACAACTGTACAGACATTGCGATATGGGGATAGCTTCCATTAAGAATGGTGTCATCCCAGTGCCCAGACACTGGGATCCAGAAGACTTAACTTTAAATAAGTGGCTGTATAATAAAAACTGGATTCCAGTGTCAAGCACTGACCATCCGCTACTCAAATTACCTGTATATTGCAATGTTCGTACACTGAAATGTTACAGCGCTGGGGTGACATTTCCCGAACGTGAACACAATTGTGAATCTAGTGGAGGTTTAGCATGATGAAAAAGACGATCAGCAGTGTATTTGCAAGAGAAATTTTAGATAGCAGGGGTTACCCAACAATTGAGGTAGAAATAGAACTATGTGATGGAGCAACAGGTAGAGCCGCTGTCCCTTCTGGGGCTTCGACCGGTAAACTAGAAGCATTGGAGCTGAGAGATCAAGATGAAAAAAGGTATTGTGGTAAAGGAGTGCTGAAAGCTGTTCAATCTGTGAGTGGAGTGATAGCAAATAAAATCATTGGCATGGATGCAGCAAACCAGAGTGCAATTGATAAAGTTTTAATTGAACTAGATGGAACAAAAAATAAATCTAAACTTGGAGCAAATGCAACTTTGGGTGTGTCTCTTGCTGTTGCAAAAGCAGCAGCAAACAGCTTTAAAATGCCGTTATATAAGTATTTGGGAGTAGGGGAAGAGCAGATGCCAGTTCCGCTAATTAACGTCATTAATGGTGGAGTACATGCAGATAATAAACTCGATTTTCAAGAATTTATGATTCTTCCGGTTGGTGCTGAAACTTTCAGTGAAGCAATCAGAATATCTGCAGAGGTATTTCATAACTTGCGCAGCATTCTTAAGAAAAAAGGTTATAGCACAAACGTAGGAGATGAAGGTGGTTTTGCACCAAACATTGGAAGCACTGAAGAAGCTCTTAATTTGATAATTCAGGCTGTTGAATCTGCCGGTTATTCGATGAAAAATCACTTTGCACTGGGTCTTGATGTTGCTGCATCTACTTTTTATGAAGATGGAGTTTATAAATTTGAAAACAGAGAACTCACTTCAGAGGAATTGGTTCAGTATTATTTTGACCTTGTAGGCAAATATCCAATAATTTCTATAGAAGATGCAATGAATGAAGACGACTATGAAGGTTGGAAATTACTTACTGTAAAACTTGGGAATAAAGTTCAATTGGTTGGAGATGATTTATTTGTTACAAATTGTGAACTAATAAGTAAAGGAATAGAGGAAAAAATGGCAAATTCTGTACTAATTAAACCAAATCAAATAGGAACGCTTACGGAAACTTTTGCTGCTATTGAAATGGCAAAATCAAATGGCTATAGGGCTATTATTTCGCATCGCTCAGGTGAAACAGAAGATACAACGATATCCCACATAGCGGTTGCATCGAATTGTGGACAAATCAAGACTGGCTCGCTGTCGCGTTCTGATAGGCTTGCAAAGTATAATGAATTAATGAGAATAGAAAGTTCATTAGGAGAAAATGCTAAATATTATTGTGGGTTAGCATGGACTTCATAGACGAAGTTAAATTATATTTAAAAGCAGGTGATGGTGGCGATGGCTGCGCGAGTTTTCGTCGAGAAAAATTCGTTGAATTTGGTGGCCCAAACGGTGGTAATGGGGGCAAGGGAGGAGACATAATTTTCATCAGTGATGCAAATCTCAACACTTTGCTTAATTTTCGTTGTCGAAGACATATTAAAGCAAGTAGTGGAAAAAGTGGTACGAGTAGAGATAGATCTGGCACGGCAGGAAAAGATATTATACTTAAAGTTCCAGTTGGTACACAAATAATCGATGAAGAAAGTGAGGAAGTGATAGTAGATCTTGATAAACCCGACATGGAATTTCAAGTAGTACAAGGTGGAAAAGGTGGACTTGGAAATACTAACTTTAAATCTTCCACCAATAGGGCACCAAGGCATTTTACTCATGGTCAGCCTGGTGAGGAAAGAAACATAGTATTGAAGCTAAAAGTTTTATCTGATGTTGGCATTATTGGTATGCCAAATGTAGGTAAATCTAAATTTTTAACCCGCTGCTCGAATTCTGATACGAAAGTAGGCGATTATGAATTTACTACTATAAGACCACATTTAGGTGTAGCAAAAGTGGATTATAGCGAAATTGTAATAGCAGATATTCCTGGAATAATCGCTGATGCTCATCTTGGAGTTGGGCTCGGACACAAATTTTTAAAGCACATAGAAAGGTGCAAAATTTTACTGCATTTAATTGATGTAACTCACGATGAAATTATTTCAGCTTATAATTGTACGCATAATGAACTGAAGCTTTACAATAGCGATCTTGTTGAAAAAGAGGAAATTGTAGTGTTAAATAAATGTGACTTATTGGAAGAAACAGAAATTCTTGAGAAGAAGAATCATTTAGCCAATTATCTTGATAGAGAAGTACTGTGCTTATCAATCGACGATGATTTACAGCCCATCTTAAGATTATTAAATGAAAAAGTGAAAATTAAGGAAATTAATGTATATGATCCTTTTAAGATGTGAATTTTTTATTTGACAATCAAAGTCTGGATTCCAGTGGGTAATTTTCCACAGTTGTCTGCATTTTTTGTTCCACAACTTATCTTTTTTTCGGCTTGTGCCATTTCTCACACTGTCTCTTGCCTTCTTGAACTCAGAAATTCAATAGCTACAAAAGCATTTGAGTAGTTTTTTGTTAAGAATTAGGCATAGAATCCCCCATATTTATTAATAAAGAACAGAAAAAATGTAACGTACATACGACAGAGATTAAGCATATGTGTGCACCCATGTGCGCTGAAGAAGATACGCTACATTCTTTACTTAGTTTGATTATTTGATAGAAAAGTCTGCAGACGAAGATAGATTTTGAGCTCTAAAAATACCTCTACTGTGAGTATACTAAGATTAGATAAATAGGCGAAGTAATTTTTATATTAGTTTTTTAGTTGCCAATCAATTTGGAGTTCAATAACTTGACATTTATTCAATACTACTGTATAATAAGCATGTGTATTTTTTATACACTATGGCAATAAAATTACCTTGTAATAGGTGTATTGGACCCGAGGGCAGTACTCGGCGCCTCCACCATATTTTTTGATTGATACGGGGGCGAGTAAGGATCGACATGCATAGTAAAGATGGTAGCTTTGCTCGGTTAGATACCACCGCTAAGAGTTCACAATTTAGATGCAAACGATAACTTTGCTGCTGAAGACAATGTTGCATTAGCTGCTTAATTTAGGCACTATAACTTCATTGCTATAAGCACGGTTTAGGGAACGCCGGGTAACAGAAGTTCCCCCAAACATGTAAGGGTTATATGGATAAAACAGATTATCAGAAGTCGCTTAGTTATGCTAAATTTCAAGTTATCAAAAAGGCTTTGAATACTATATTAGATAATGTTTTTACTCCTCACTTAGAAATAGTATTTTTTACGCGCTTTAATGGTGTTGTCATGCCAGACTACTTGAAAGAATCATACCCTACTCAAATGCTTATTATATTACAGCATCAATTTTTTGGTCTAAAAGTTCTTGAAGATAAGTTTAGCGTCAGTTTGAGCTTTCGTGGAAAACAAGAACAAGTCACTGTACCGTTTTTTGCTATTAGTGAGTTTCATGATAAAATTTCAGGAGATACTTTAGTATTTAGCGTTGATTCTGATAAAGAATATGAAAGTGAGAAATGTGCTGAAAAGTCATCAAATGGTAGTATTATATCTATAGATCAACTTTACGATAAGTAGTTACTTCATTTTATAAATAAAAAATATTGTATCTGTTCAGGATATCGACAAGACCATAGAGTAAAAGTGAGTTTATAACAAATGGTATCATTTGAGTAGCTGACATTAGCTTTCACATCAAAAACGTTATAAAGCGCTTTCATGTTTACCAACTTAGTGCCAATCTGGATCCCAGTGGGCTTTGTTGCACAGCTCTTCGGATAGTGGGTAATGTATAATAAATTCATGAAGCTATATCAAACTTAGCCATGCCTATTTCAGTAAATTTGTTAAGCAAATAACACTTGAGTAGCAGTTCCTTCTCACGATTAATCTCAGATTTATTCCTAAAACTAAATCCAAATATTTGCTTCAGTCGCGAGAAAAAACTTTCTATATAAGATCTCTTCCAATAATTTATCTCTTTTTTCCACCTCTTCATACCATCTTCATCATATGACTTTATGAGCTTGATTGTAGAATTTCTCTCATTCATATAATCCAACTTTGGATGCTCTACTGCATTATTTTGCGGAGGAATCCTTGTCTTTATGTCAAGCTCATCGCACAGTTTGTATAACTTCTTTCGATCTATCTGCATATATCGTGCTTATGTTATACTTGGTATCCACTCTTTCAATAAGATCACAGGCTCCATAGTGGTCGGAATAAACTCCACTACTGTATTTTGCAGCTATAACTTTTTTACTACCTATCTCTAGCATTACATCTTGTTTGCTCATAGCGGCGATACTTTCTATCTGTACCATTTGCCTTACTATGGCCTGGAATATTATTGTAGATGCTGATACCTGTACTATCTATAGCAATTTCAATATCTTCCATATCGTTCTTATCAACTCTGCAGTCGTTGATTTTGATATTAAGCTTTTTAAACCTTCTTGAAGCCTGCGAATAGCTGATAATTTGCAAAATTTTCCCTATTTGCTCAAGATATTTCTCTATAAATCCCACTGTTTGCCTAAGACCAATCCTGAATAGATAGGTTATTATGTGAATTAGAATCACTACTTTGTCGCTGTAGACATTGTTGCCACCTGCTACTTTTGGACTATTTTCGTACCAATTTTCAATGGCATCGTTGATATAATGAAAAACATTTCCCCTTTCTTGAAGAAATTTGTTATATTCATTGCAGTTACTGACTTTCATTCTTATTGGCATATTTTTCCTTTGTCGGCTAAATATCTATTTTATAACAAATTCCATCAGTAACTGCCTGTTCTTTCCTTGAGTGGTGCAACAAAGCCATCCCAGTGTCTGGGCACTGGGATGACAACAAAGGGGCTACTTGAACAGAGGCTATTTAGGTAACAAGAGGTGACAAGAAAAGAAGCGCTGGTTTCATACGTACCTGAACACTTATCCTGCATGTAATAAACATGATCAAAAAGCTATTCATACAGTACACATCTCTCCGTTAATTTATCAATAAGTTTTTTATCCACGTGGAATCAAAGGGTATAATATCTTATAGCTTATTGTTTACACCTATTTCAGCATAAAAATTATTGTGGGGCTTGATTTTATACATATCACTACACATAATAGGTTTTAGTGTAAATTAGTAATATGCATCCAATCATATACTTACTTAACCTGTTACTTGATCTTTACAGCTTCGTTCTAATATGCTCAATTGCTCTCGATTTGTTGATTAAATTGAATGTAGTTAACATGTATAATGAGATTGTAAGCAGCATAATGCAAACTTTAAACAGACTTACCCATCCTCCACTAAAGGTTATCAGAAGGTATATACAACCATTCAATGGATTAGATTTATCCGTGATGATATTGATAATAGCAATTCACTTTGTAAAATATACAATTACTTATTACTTTAAGTAGATGTTAAAAAAACAGCTAAAATCAGCGATATACTTGTCACTATTAATGTATATATATATATCGGTTTTTAGCTATAATTATAAAGATCCATCCTTAAATACAGCTACAAATCAGGAAGTAACAAATTTGGGCGGAGTAGTAGGTTCATATTTAGCTGATATATTGGTTCAATTTCTTGGACTCGCTAGTATTACAATAGCTACAACCATAGTTTACTTTTTAATTTTCAGAGCATCATTGCTGAAAATTATCTACCTAACGTTAATCAATGTAGCAATATATGCTATATTGTCGCAACTTTCGCTTGGCATTACTGCTAGATACATGCACGGTGGAATAGTCGGTAATGCTCTAATTGACCACTGCCCGTTTTACATATTCACAGTAGTAGCATCAATAGGTATTGTAGGATTGATTGGTTGGAAGAGAACGGTTTATTCTTTGCTTTTCCTATGTAAAAAAATATTTTCCCTTTTTACAAAGGTTCTGTTTTTCAGGTTACGTAAAACTACTGATTATTCAATAGCACCATTAGTAGTAGAGGAAAAATATATAACCACTAAACAACAACCGAAAGAAAGAAAGAAAAAAGCTGCCGAAGAAATTGTTAAACCACCTTCTAGCGAGTTTGAGTTTCCAAGCATTCACTTACTTTCCAAAGCAGAAGAATCTTTGCAGAGAAAACAGTTGAATGCATTAGAGAGCAATAAGAATTTATCTCTGCTCGAACAGGTTCTGAGTGATTTTGGCGTGCAAGGAAAAATTATAAGTGTATGTTATGGACCGGTTGTGACTTTATACAAACTTGAACCACAAGCAGGTACAAAATCTGCAAGAGTGATTGGTCTTGCAGATGATATTGCACGTTCAATGAGTGCACTTTCTGCACGTATTTCAATAATTCGTGGACAAAATGCCATGGGAATAGAATTGCCAAACAAGGAGCGAGAGATTGTAATGCTGCGTGATTTACTTGAATCGCCAGAATACCAAAATGCAAACTTAAATCTTCCAATTGCGCTTGGCAAGGAAATAAGCGGAAAACCAGTTATTGCAGATCTGACTAAAATGCCCCACTTGCTTGTTGCCGGAACTACAGGGTCAGGTAAGTCGGTTGCAATTAACACGATGATTCTGTCGCTTGTTTATCGACTAAGTCCTGATGAATGCAAGATGATAATGATCGACCCCAAAATGCTCGAGCTTTCAATATATGATGCAATACCGCATCTAATAACGCCAGTGGTAACAGAGCCAAAAAAAGCTGTTATTGCTCTTAAGTGGATAGTGAAAGAGATGGAAAATCGCTATCGCATGATGTCATATTTAAATGTGCGCAATGTAATAAACTATAATCAAAAAATTACAGAAGCGATGAATAGCGGAATAGAGTTGGAGCGCGTTGTACAGATTGGCTTTAACTCAACAACGGGTAAACCTTTATTTGAAAAAATACCACTTAAAATGGAGACATTTCCGTATATTGTGGTGATCGTAGATGAAATGGCAGATTTAATGCTTGTTGCTGGCAAAGATATAGAATGCTCTATTCAACGTTTAGCTCAGATGGCTCGTGCTGCAGGAATACACATCATAATGGCAACACAACGCCCATCTGTAGATGTGATAACAGGTGTGATAAAAGCAAACTTTCCAACGAGAATTAGTTTTGCTGTTACTTCTAAGATAGATAGCCGTACAATACTTGGTGAACAAGGGGCCGAACAGTTACTCGGTATGGGTGATATGCTTTATATGGCCTCTGGTGGTAAGATTATTCGAGTGCACGGTCCATTTGTAAGTGATGATGAGGTGCAAAATATAGTTGATCATCTGAAAACGCAAGGTGAGCCAAACTACATGGAGGAAATCACTCAAGAAGATGAAAATTCTTTCGCGGAATCAGAAGGTGAAACAGAAGATGAAGAGAACGATCTATACAAGCAAGCAGTGGCCATCATTCAGAGAGATCAAAAGGTTTCAACTAGTTACATTCAAAGGCAACTTAGAATAGGCTATAACAGAGCTGCAAATATTGTTGAAAGAATGGAGAAAGAAGGTATTGTCAGTGCTCCGAGTTACTCAGGAAAGAGAGAGATATTGGTAGAATAACCCTTAACTTAAACCAAAGAAAGTTATTTTAAGATCAATAGATCTCTTGCATAACTGGAATTCAAAAGTTCCAGCGCATGACCAGATATTTCTTATTGGATCCCAGTTGTATAGTGTTTAATACTAAATTAACTACTAAAAACGTACAATAGTAATATATTAATTAGCTAGGGGGTTAAAAATGGGTATAACCAAATTTGTATTCGGTTTTGATAAATCGGATGTAACAGCATTGCAGGAAAGTCAAAATATTGATGCTAAAAAGTTTCAAGAAGTATTTAGCGCATTAAAAGAATGGCAAGAAGCTCAAAAGATAGATGCTAAACAGTTTGAAGAGGTATTTAGTGCATTAAAAGAGTGGCAAGAAGCTCAAAAGATAGATGTTGAGCAGTTTGAAAAAGTTTTTGGTGCATTAGAAGACAAGATTGGTACTGAGCAGTTTCAAGCTATGCAAGAGCACTTAAGCGGCTTGCAAGAAAAATTTACAGGCTTAGAAGAAAAAGTAGAAACATTTGCAGACATGGTAGGGGGACAAGAACAAGCAATACTAACTTGTGCCATAGTCAGTGCTGTTGCTGCAATAGCTGTAACTAGTTTTGTTGCATTCTGTATCTATCAGGGAGTTAAGCTTGATAAAGAGAAGAAAAACGACTTGTCTCAAGATATGCCAAGCGGAAAGTTTAATAATGTGAATGATACCGAAAAACTGAAGAATAACTTACAGCAAGGAAGAGTGTAATGCTCTTCTTGAAAGGGTGTTACGTAAAATTTGTAACACCTTAAATTTCCTTTAGATTATGTAGGTTTTGGTAGTAAATTTTTTAGAAAGATGTTTGTATTATAAAGTTGGTAGAGATTCTGATTTACTTGAAGTTTGTTAATTGGTATCTTTTAAAGCACAATATTCACTATAGTATGCTTAAGATCTTTTCTAAAGTTTTATTTATATTAATACTTTTGGTTTCTAGTTTCTTTACTGTACATAATGTTGAAGCGAAGTCTAAGGTAAAGTTCAGTAAGAGGTACATACCTCCTGGTAACCCTGGTGGTGCAAACTTTCATGCAGACGAGGATTTTGCTGAGTCATATAAACTGTATGAGAAGCGTAGGGAGCTCCTCAAGAAAAAAAAGTTACAAGATCTAGCTATGAATAAAGAAGATCTAATCAAAAAATTAAAAGAAAAAAAAATTGCTAGCCTTGATAACGAGCCAAACAACGTGGGAGCTTGCATAGTTGAAGATGGGGAGGATGCTATGATCAATCAGCATGGTATTAATCTTGCACGTTTAAAGGGTGCTGTATTTATAGATCAAGAGCCAGTTTCTCAGTATGAAAGTAAGCAGCATAAAAGTGAACAACAAAAAGGGAAAAAAGTTACTTCAACACGAGAAAAAAAAGTTTCCCCTATAAATGTTACTATAAAAGAAAGTCCATCAAGAAGAACGTGCTCTCATGATTCTATTACTGATCTAAATAGAACAACACAGCATAGTTTAAATGGTTCAAGTTCATTTGGCAGTGTAGTTGACACAGTAAAATAGTGTCACGATTAATAATATGCTAGATAGAGACCTGACATTGAGTGATGATGCATATGAGTCATCGCCGGTTTCCAGGCATAAAACTCATACTGTAAAAGTTGGACAAGTGAAGATAGGTGGAAATAATCCTATAGTTGTTCAATCCATGGCACTTGGTGCACATATAGATTCTGACAACATAAAAAGTAGTGCTCAGAAATATGCAAAAGAAGTAATAGAACTAGCGCATGCAGGTTCAGAATTGGTGCGAATTGCTTTGAACTCAGAGGAAGTAGCAAAAGCAATACCTTATATAGTAGAGGAAATAAATAAAGAAGGCTTTGATGGTAAGATATTAGTAGGCTGTGGACAATATGAGCTCTACAGGCTGATTCAGGATTATCCAGACAACATTAAAATTCTGGGTAAAATTAGGATAAATCCAGGTAATATAGGCTTTGGTGATAAACGTGATGAAAAATTCGAAAAAATTATAGAGTATGCAATAACGCATGATCTTCCTGTCAGAATTGGAGTAAATTGGGGTAGTCTTGATAAGTACCTTTCACAAAAATTAATGGATGAAAACTCCTTATCTAGTAATCCAAAAACTTCTGATGTTATATTACGTAAGACGCTTGTAATGTCTGCTCTTGGTAGTGCAAAAAAAGCTGAAAAGATTGGCCTTAATGCAGAGAAAATAATCATTTCATGTAAAGTCAGTAGAGTGCAGGATTTAATTTTAGTTTATACGGCACTTGCAAAATCTTCCAATTATGCGCTGCATTTGGGTTTAACCGAAGCTGGTATGGGTAACAAAGGCGTAGTAAATACCACAGCAGGGCTTACTTATTTATTGCAAAATGGTATTGGAGACACTATCCGGGCTTCTTTAACTCAGCGCCCTGGTGAATCACGCACTAATGAGGTGGTAGTATGTCAGGAAATACTGCAGTCTATAGGTTTGTGCTACTTTAACCCTCAGGTGAGTTCATGTCCTGGTTGTGGACGCACAAGTAGCGATCGTTTTCGTATATTAACTGAGGAAGTAAATGGCTACATAAAAACTCATATGCCGGTATGGAAGAAAAAGAATCCTGGTGTAGAGTATATGAAAGTTGCTGTTATGGGATGCATAGTAAATGGTCCTGGAGAGAGCAAACATGCAAATCTGGGGATCAGCCTGCCTGGGTATGGAGAAAAACCTGTTTCAGCAGTCTACAAAGACGGCAAATATTTCAAAACTTTACAAGGTGATAATATTTTTGAAGAATTTAAGGAAATTATTAGTGATTATGTGGAGAAGCATTACACATAAGCCTTTCACAAGTTTGTACTTAGACTACATTCTGTTTAGTGAACGTCAAATGAGACAATAAAGAACGTAAATTTAAAAAATAGATAATAGGGTTTCTTCTGCCTTTTTTCTATTTGAGAAATTTTTTAATATTGAGATTGACTCTAAGTAGTATAGAGATGTTATTCCAGTATCAAGGACTGAAGTTTCCTGATCTACAATATTTGTACAGTTATGAAATAGACGTAATTTGACATAAAAAGCTTTACTTTTTGAAATTTTGGGTTACGTTTAATTTAACATATTTCAGTGGGGAATTTATTGTAGGTAGAAAGGAAGCTTTAAAAATATTAGGTTTTCAATCAAGCGATGCGCCCAGTGAACAAGAAATTAAATCAGCGTATAGAAAATTAGCCTTGAAATATCATCCTGATAAACATTCAGGTAAAAATGAGGTTGTGAAGAAACAAAATGAAGAAAAATTTAAGCAGCTAGGTTCTGCATATGAATTTCTTACTAAGGAAAGCATAGAAGAGGTTACAAATCTAACTGACGAAAATTTAAATGAAATTAATTCGCCTGGAGATTTGAGGTTTTACTTAAGTAGGGCTCTATATAATCAGGATATAAAGTTTCTTGAAAAGCTTTTTTCCAAATTCAAAAGCAGTAAAGATGGAAGATTTGGTGATTACATCAATGAAAAACTTATTTATATTTACTTTCCATTATCTATTGCTTTAATGCAAGCTAAAGATTCAAGAAATTATAGTATTTTGAAACTTCTTTTAGAAAATGGTGCTGATCCTAATATAAAGCTATTACATAATGAAGCTTCGTTATACTATTGTAGGGTTATCGATGACAGCAGAATTGTAGAGTTATTGTTACAATATGGTGCTGATCCTAATATGTTAGATAAAAATGGTAAAAATCCGTTGTTTAAAGCGTTTTTGTGTGATGATGATCATACTATGGAAATACTTTTGAAATATGGTGCTAATCCTAATATGTTAGATAAAAATGGTCGAGTTCCATTATATCAAGCAATCAATTGTGACAACGATAAACGCGAAAAATATGTAGAGTTGCTTCTAAAGTATGGTGCTGATCCTAATCAGAAGGTTAATGGCTCCAGAGTTATAGAGTGTGCTCCATATTTCACTAATAATGGTGTAATGAATTTGATTAAAACGCTTACTCTGCCATACGGTAACAATGATAAAGTTAAAAGGTTGATGGCTGAGTACGGTGGAGTTGATAGACGTTATCTACGTGATCAAACGATACTGACTTGTTGTTGCTTAACAGTAGCTTCTGCTACTTTTTTTAGTATAGCTTCTCCTTGGTGTTATATACCAACAGCAATATTTGCACTTGCCGCGTGTTTTTTCATTAAAAATGCTGTACATGCTGCATTTTTTGCAAAAGAACCTTCTACTGAGTTTACCGAAGCTAGAGCTTGTCCAGAGATTAGTAAAAGGCTATAATATCTAAAGTTTTAGTGCTGGGTAAAGATGAGAAAAAAGCATCCAGCAGACCTAAGTCAAAGGGAATGGACAAGAATAGAAAGCTACTCCAGAGTATCATACAGGAAAGGAGGAAGGTCGTCAAAGTATAGCAAAAGAGAAATATTAGAAGCAATTTTCTATGTATTGTGTATAGGTGTAAATGGCGGTATTTACTATGTGATGGGATACCAAGGAGAAAATTTAAAAAATCATATAAAGGAAGAATATGGTATGGATATTGAGATTGTCAAAAGGCCTTCATGTAGGTTCTAAGTCAACAAAGACACACCGCCTTAGCTACTACCAATGAGGGGTTTAAAGTGCAGCCAAGAAGGTGGGTTGTAGAAAGGACTTTTGCTTTAGGAATAGAAGACTATCGAAAGAATAAGATTTATTCACTGAAAATTTCATATATCTGGCTATGAGTAGAGTTATGTTAAGGAGAGAAATATGCTTGAATTTGCGAACAAGTTCTAATCATTAATGTTATACACGTTCTTTTCTTTTTCTATTCTCTCTTGTTCTTCAATACAATACATAGCAAGCGGATTAGCTTTAAGTCTTTCGACTCCTATTTCTTCTCCCGTTCCATCGCAGTAACCATAAATGCCTAATTTTATTTTTTCCAACGCCTCCTTAATTTTTTCTTTTCTATCTTTTCGGCGCTTAATTAATTCTCCATTTTCACTATCAGAATAAATACTACTATCTTCTAGATCTTGTTTCTCCAGTTCAGAGAGTATTGATTGTAACTTTAAGCTAAAGTATTCCAGTTGTTTTACGTTCATATATTCTTCATTTTCTGAAGGAACGTAATCTTCCGGTAACTTTATTTTTATTAATTTTTCCATAGCATTATCAATAAAATATATTAAAACTTATATAACTTGTAAACACAAAAAATTATACTACCCTCAAAGTAAACACTATAATTTATAATAAACATTTAAAATCCTGGTATGATTAGTTTGGTAAAAAAATTAGTAATAAATGATAATAATCTTACTTATATAGTATGTATTTTTATTATAATGTTAAGTTTATCTTCATATACACTTGAAAACAACAGTAAACAAGAAGTCATATTAACATTAACATGGATATGTGCTACATTTGTTTTGCAGATCTCTACAAATAATTTATTTACATCTGATTATCATGATGGAATATTAGAGCAAATCTTTTTACAGCCACTCTCTTCTAGGCTGATAGTTGCTTATAAAATCTTCGCTCACTGGTTGTTATTTGGGTTACCGATTTCAGTGATTTCTTTCATGTTCAGCTTTGCAATTCTAGGCAATAATATTGAACATTCAATAGCAGTTGGAGTGTCTTTATTATTTAATACGCTGATAATCATTAATATTTCAGCTACTGGAAATGCATTGATGATTGGTCGAAATAACTTAGCATCAGGAGTGTCGCAAATTCTTGTTTTGCCAATGATAATGCCAACTTTTGTATATTTCAAATTGCTAACTCAATTTGAAAATTTATCCTTGAATATTTATACACTACTAATCACCATCTTAGTTTTTGTCATTTTAATTGTTAACAGCACTATAACTACTCACATAGCATTAAAATTTGCTGTGGAGCAGGATTGAAAAAACTTACTAGTTATAGCACTTCTCATAATAGTCCAAAAAAGGTAAGATATGGATTTATAGTAGTGATGGTAAGCATGCCAGTAGCAAATAGTTATGACTTAAGGAAAAAGGTAATGGAAGCATTGGATGAAGGAGAGAGTGGAGAAACTGTTGCCAAGAGATTTAAGATCGGAAAAACAACTTTATATGAGTGGAAGAAAAAACGTGAGAAAACGGGAGATTTTCAATCAAAAAAGCTTGGAAGCGTGGCATAAAATTACCGACTGGAATGCATTTGCCGAATTTGCAAATGAGCAAGGTGGCAAAACTCAGTCAGAGATGCTGGGGCAATATTAGTAGACAAACAATTCATCGAGCACTTAAAAATATAGGATTCACAAGAAAAAAAAGACCTACGGATATAAAGAAAGAAATGAAGAAAAGCGAGCTCAATTTTCAAAGGTTATAGCAACAAAAGAACCTAAAGAATTAGTGTATATAGATGAGTCTGGCATTGATAACACTGAACCTATGGGTATTGCCAGAAAGGACAGCGGTTTTATGCCCTAAAATCTGGAAAGAAAACTCAACGAATTAGCATGGTTGCAGCCTTAAGTGGAAGAAAAATAATTGCTCCGTTAACCTTTAAAGGCCACTGCAATATGGATATCTTTAATAAATGGTTTGAGCAGTTTCTGACACCGATTTTGGAACCTGGACAAACTGTTATCCTTGATAATGCTACTTTTCATAAGTCTAATAAGATTTGCTAAAGGAGTTGGTGCAGAAATTTTATATCTTCCTCCATATTCTCCAGATTTCAACAAAATTGAGCATTATTGGTTTGCTATAAAAAACAGAACCAGAAAAAACATTCCTTTATTCAAATCTTTTCGTCATGCTGTCGATTCTTCTTTCTTATGACCTTTTTGGACTATTATGGGAAGGGCTATATTTACTTGTATCTGCTTAGTTAAGGGTGTTAACTTAAGTAGAGATGGAGACATTAGACTTCTTGCATGAATTACAGCGTGTGAAACCATTATTGGATTTCAGACTGGCTGGTTATGCAAGAAATCTAATATCTATCGAAGAGTCAGAAACTTTTATAACTTACCTTTAATCAACCTAACCCATGCGTGCCAATCTCTCTCACCAAGATTGCTTTCGAAAGACAGAAGATCCTTTACGGCTTTTGAGCAAATTTCTTCACTTGGAATTGACAACTCCCTATTCATTGCTAGCATCAGGCATTGAGTTTTACAAGCTTGTTCTAAGTGATACGTATAAAACATTGCTTCTTGTATAGTCTGACCACATGTTATAGATCCATGATTGCGCATTAACATCACAAAATTTTCTTTCAAATCAGCTATTAATCTTTTTCCTTCTGTATCATCAAGTGCCAGGGAATTATAATCATGGTAAGATACCTTATTATAAAAGTGCAGCGCCCACTGACTTATTGGGAGTAATCCATCCTTGAGAGAAGAAACTGCTACAATAGAAGGTGTATGTAGATGAAAAATTGCTTGAATATCTTTCCTTGCTTGATAAATGAAGCCATGGATTACATAGCCAGTTTTATTATATTGATATTCTTTGCCTTCAATTATATTCCCATCAAACGATACTTTCATCAATGAACTTTCATCTACTTCATAAAAACGTATACCAAACGGATAAACATAAAATGACTTTTTATCTTCAGAACGTACAGAGAGATGAGTATACGTATGATCATCTAATTTAAGATAAGATAAAATTTGATAGGCGTTAACTAGGTCTCTTTTCAACTCACTATTTGTTAATAACATAGCTCTTGACTAAAATTTTCTAAAGATTTATACGTAAAAAAAAGTTTATTACAAACTAAAAGGTGAACCTACGTTAAAATACTAAGCACTTTTACTTGCCTTAGGTGATTAGAGTTTACATTTCTAGATTACATAGTATTTTAACTATAAAAGCGACTTTTTATGTAATGTTTCATATGTTTTAAAGCCTTGTTTTTATGTTATTATAATTGTAGGTTTTAATATTAAAAATAATATGATAAACGTTGAGATAAAAAAACAGCTAACAAAATTTTTCATATATATCACTGTTCTTCCAGGAAGTGGTAAACTTTCTACAGCAATAGTATTATCTAGTATGATAAATGCAGTAATTGTAAGTGGACTTGAATATAATCAAACTTCCAAAGAAGCTCGAGATAGAATATATAACACTACACATGTTATGTTTCAGGCAATAGAAGCCTATCCTATTGACTCAAAAAATTATATATTTGTTGATGAATTAATTAAAAATAATGATTACAACATAAGAATATATAACTCAGTAGTAGAACTTAGTAAAAAAATGAGCACAAAAATCCTCCCTATAGTACTTAGGTGCAATCCATTGATATTACAAGAGCGTACTATATCAAAAAAGCAAAGAAAAAATAGGAAGGTTACTAATATAAATAGTATTAAATTTAGGGAGGAAGATTTATTTGTACCACAAAATGCTATAGAGGTAGAAAA
The DNA here is from genome assembly GCF_964188425.1 of Wolbachia endosymbiont (group B) of Scrobipalpa ocellatella. Lineage (NCBI taxonomy): Bacteria > Pseudomonadati > Pseudomonadota > Alphaproteobacteria > Rickettsiales > Anaplasmataceae > Wolbachia > Wolbachia endosymbiont (group B) of Scrobipalpa ocellatella. The sequence continues at coordinate 940,315 of NZ_OZ077190.1, read as the reverse complement.
TTCAAATATGAGTATAAAAGAAGTAGCAGAAGAAATAGTAAGTCAGATGTACAAACTTGGCCAAATTAATAGTGTTTACGCAATAGGCAACGATTTCATATACTGAGGCTCATTTAAATATAGAGCCTCAACTCCATTTAATTTTTGTTTATTTTTTAGTCTATAACGGACTAATAGCCCTGCATGGCTAGCATCCAACTTTGGTAAACTGCAATCCATATATGTAATGCAGTGCGTTTCAGGCTGGAGTTCACTTACTACAGCAGGATTTGATAGCGGTAACAAATTGAAATCAAATAACTGCGTATAAAACTTTTGATCATCTTCGATTATAGCTTTAATATTTTTTTTGCTATTTGTACAAAGTAGCGATATTGCATATGCTTGAGCTTCCAGGGCACTAACCCCATATAACGGCTTATTTGTAGCAAGATTTATACCTTGTGCAGTTGATATACCAACTCTGATTCCAGTAAAACTTCCTGGTCCAACTATCACTGCTAAATGGTCTATTTTATCGTAGCTGTAATTATGCTTATCAAACAAAGTATTCAGTATTTGAAAAAATGATTCTGCATGACTATTGTTTGCAGAATTGCGTTCTACAAAACAATTACCATCGTAATCAATTACTGCTATTGAACTACCAGCACCTACAGTATTAATTGCTAGAATGGACATCACTTAAGCTTATCATAGAGCTTTGTAAACATCATAGTGAACGCACCGTTACCCATAACATTTGCTGAAGTTATTATTGGGTCAAACACTATATACAATGCTGTAATTAATGAAAGCATCTCTGGGGAGAATTTAAGATACTTCTCAAGAACGGGCAACATTACCATAATACCTCCCGCTGGAACTGCAACAATAGCAAATTTAAATAACAGAAAGTAGAGAAGGAAAGTCACATAGTCTGTTGCAGACAATGCACCACCAAAAGTCATTATCATTGATAGTATTATAATAAAAAAGCAATCACCTACTAAATGAAAGCTAGCGGTTATTGGCACAACAGACGATGCTATATCATGCTGCTTTACATTTTTTTTGCTTCCTTCAAGAGTAAGCGGCATAGCTGCATTACTAGACATTGTGCTCATTGCAGTAATAAATGCTGGTATCATATTACCTATACTAGCTATCCAGCTTGTGATCTTGAACGAATTTGCTGCTCCATATAAGAGAAAAACATAAAGGTAGGTTGCAGATGATATAATAATAAAAATTATTGAGTAATCCTTAAATATTATGGGTAAAACCTGATCATGTTCCATTTTTAAAGCAAGACCAAGTACAAACATTGGAATAATTGGCGTCAAAAATGTCTTCAAAATAAAGAGAGTTAAATCTAACATTTTGTTCGAGAGCTCTTTGCTTTTTTTTGGTAATATTGTGGACACTAATATGCTTAACACAAATCCACAAGCAAGGGCATAAAAATTAGAAAGCAATGCAGGTATCCTAAATGACCATAAAGGAACAATTGTTTCTTCATATGTTATATCTTGTATTGAATAAGTGTTTTGTGTGATGAAATGCCCAACAGAATAAGCTATTAAACTTGAAGCTAGATTCGACAAGAAAATCGTTATAATAAGTAACAATATAAACTTTATAGCCGACTGCTTAAGATTGTTAACACTACTAAAGATTAATGCAAAAACAATAAAAGGCATTATAAATAGTAAGATCTCTTTTATACTAAGGCTTATTGAATACAAGAAGGTTTTCACTTCCATTGGAACTAGATGACCAAAGAATACAACCGAAGTGATAACAGCAAGTAAGGTTAGTAATTGTAACATATTCTAATATAGCGATACCCTATGGAAATACATATGATAAATTAGCTGCTAAGTAAAGTAAAACTGCCTAGAATATTTGCATTACCTTCTAGTACTTGAATGAGATTTCAAATTACAACGTTTCCACAAAGTATATAATTAACATCCACACCTTTGGTCAAGTTCCATTCACGCTTTATTACATTATATTCCATACCAGTCATATCTTGTAGTGTTACATTGTTCTCTCTTAGATGATTTGCAATTTCTGATGGCTTGAGAAATTTATTCCAATTATGTGTGCCTTTTGGCAGCCAGTTTAATATGTACTCTGCGCCGACTATTGCAAGACAGAAGGATTTAATAGTTCTATTTATCGTCGATATAAAAATTAGCCCTTCTGGCTTCAACAGCTCTATTGCTTTTTTCATGAAAAACTCTAAATTATCGACATGTTCAACCACTTCCATCAACAAAACCACGTCATACTTCTTGTCATTGCTTAGCTCTTCAATGCTAGTGTGTGTGTATTCTATATTTAACCCTACTTTCTTCGCATGCAACTGTGCCACTTTTATGTTTTCCTCACATACATCTATTCCTGCAACGCTAATACCAATACGCGCCATTGACTCTGACAAAATGCCACCACCACAACCAACATCGAGCAATGATAGTTCTTTTAAATCGCATTTTTTTAATTCTTTTATTTTCTCAACGATGTATGATACTCTCACAGGATTCATCATGTGCAATGGCTTGAATTTGCCATTCTCATTCCACCATTCACCTGCTATTTTAGCGAATTTTGATATTTCATCTTCGTTATAAGTTTTTGTGGTTTTTTTCTTGCTAATATTGCTAAGTTTATCAAGGCGTTCTTTATGTCTACTTTCTTTTGAAAATTCTGTTTCGAGGAATTGTTTGACTATGTCTTTTGCTAATCCACTCGCAGTAAACCCTGCACCAAGACAAAGTATATTCGCGTTGCCATGCTCGCGAGCTAATTTTGCGATCTCAACACTATTACATAAAGCAGCGTAGATTCCTTCAAAACGATTTGCCACAGTACTCATGCCCAAACCTGTACCGCAAATTAATATTCCATAATTTGCTTTTTTGTTTGTTATATCTTCTACAACTTCAGCAGCATAGTCAGGGTAGTCTACACTCTTTTGTTCAGCAGTGCAGCCACGGTCTATCACTGTATAATCTAAAGTTTCCAAGTAAGCCTTTATTTCTGATTTTAGTTCATAACCTGCGTGGTCTGAAGCAACTGATATCACATCTGACATATAAGAAATTGCAACTTAAGGGTATTTATATGGGTAATTTATTTTGAGCTTTTTGTCAAGCTCTCCTGATCTTTCTGAATAAATTTCGAGTCAGATATGCATAAATTCTATATAATTTTTATCCTACCACTACTCATTCGGTAAAATGGATCATATAGATATTATAAAGTCAAAATTATTGTTGTCCGACATAGTAGGAAAAAAAGTTAGGTTAATAAAAAGAGGAGATAGTTTTGTTGGACTCTGCCCATTTCATAACGAAAAAACTCCATCTTTTTCGGTCAGCAATGTTAAGGGCTTATATTACTGTTTCGGTTGCTCAGCTCATGGTGATGCGTTTGAATTTATTTCACAAACTGAGGGCTTAAGTTTTAAGGAAGCGTTGGAAAATTTGGCATCTGTTGCAGGTGTTGAGTTACCCAAAAACCTCAGCTTTGCTAAAGAAAATGACAAACTGTTTTCAGCACTGAATTTAGCTGCAAGTTGGTTCGCGCAGAAAAATCGAGGTGTTATGGCTTATTTAAGGCAGCGCAAGATCTCACTCAAAATCATAGATAAATTTAGAATAGGTTATGCACCAAGTTCTGGCTTGAAGGAATATTTGAACTCCTCTGGTATTAAAGACGAGATTTTGATCGATGTTGGGTTAATAAATAAGAATTCTCGTGATTATTTCTATGATCGGCTGATATTTCCTATACACAACATCACGGGCAAAGTTATTGGTTTTGGCGGACGTGCGCTGAACTCTGAGCAACAGCCGAAGTATCTAAACAGCCCAGAGAGTCAGCTCTTTAAGAAAAGAGAAAATTTATATGGATTAAACTTTGCTTTGAGTGAAATACGCAAAAAACAGCATCTATTTGTTGTTGAAGGATATATGGATGTAATAGCACTACATCAAGCGGGAATTAGCAATACAGTTGCTCCGCTTGGTACCGCAATTTCTGCAGAGCAGATAAAAAATCTATGGAAATTTGCTAAAGAAATTTCCATCTGTATGGATGGCGATAGTGCCGGACGTCATGCTGCTATTCGAATTGCAGAACTTGTTCTACCGATACTGGAGCCTGGATACACATTGAAGTTCGTAACTTTGCCAAACAATAAGGACCCATACGATATATGCAATGAGCTAGAATATAAGACAGAAGACGTACTCTCTGCTTTTAACCACTCAACAGAACTGCACTCTGAATATTTATGGCATCACATAATTGGTAGCAATTTGCAAAATTATGAAAAATTTGCTCCGGAAAAATATTCAATTCTTGAGCACAAGTTCATGAAATATGTCAATGCTATCGGTAACAGCAGTATTAGAAGGTATTATAGAGATTATTTTTACAATAAGGTCAGTGAATTAAGAAGAAACTTTAAAAAGCTGATTTTTAATAGCAAAGCAACAAAAGGTGAGTATCTTTACAATAAATCTCCAGAGCTAATTGAAGCAGAGCAAAATCAGGCCATAATTTTGCGTATAGCCGTAGAATTTCCTGAAATCTTGAACCGTCCTATATTTTTTGAGCAATTTTCTCATTTCGAATTTACTAATGAGATGAAAAAATTACAACAGTGCGTAATTAATATGGTAACTAATGAGAGCAACTTTAATAAAGAAATTCTGCTACAGGAGTCTAGTGTTATAAAGTTTATATTTGAAAAAACTAGCGTACTAAATAGTCAATTAAGTGAGAAGAGATCGGCAGAAACTGTCTGGAATAACATAGTATTACGGAAAGAATTAAATGTATTACAAGAAGAAAAAATTAAAGCAAGGCTGGGCGGTAATTTTGACTTAGAGGAAAGGCTAATAGAACAAATAAAGCAAATAGAGGATAGTATACAAGAAATGCAAATGGAATTTATTCAAAAGTAGATGGCTTAAGATGTTCAAAATTATTAGAAAAACACTGTATTAGTATTTGCTTAAAATAGCTTATTCTAGTATATTTCTGGTTTGTTCAACTACGATAAGTGTTTTCATTTCTTCCTCTTATTATCTTTCTAGCCTTATACCTTGGAAGTGGTATTTATTTTTCTTTTATCGGACTTGGTAATCCTCTTCATCAAATTTCACCGTTAGTTTGCTTATTACCAGCATTATTTTTTGCTGTTCTATTCAATAAAAACAAAATTCAACATAGTATTGATACTCTTATAAAAGGTATGGGTAATAAAACTACTCTTACCGTATGTTTGATTTTTCTATTTGCTGGAGCATTTTCTACTGTTACTGAATCGCTTGGTAGTATAAATGTTATTACTAACTTAACTATTCGATTTCTTCCAGCAAGATTATTACTTCCTGGAATGTTTTTACTTTCTACTTTTATTTCAAGTGCAATCGGCACATCAATCGGAGTTATTGCACTTATAACACCAATAGCTGTTAATTTAGCACAAAATGGAGCTTTTGATTGTGCAGTGGGTGTTGGAGCTGTGATAGGTGGGTCTATGTTTGGCAGCAACCTTTCAATGATATCTGACACTACTATTGCTGCTACTTCTTCACAAGGAGCTTCAGTAAAGGATAAAATAAAACTCACTTTCAAGACAGGATCTGTTACAGGTCTTATAATACTTATTTATCTAGTAATAATTTCAAATAGTACAGAAGTTGTTTCTATCTCAAGTCTGAATTATTTATCCATAGTCAAAATTATCCCTTATATATCTTTAATAATTATGGGTTTATTTGAAATAAACACTCTAGTAACATTAGCTATTAATATGGTTATTGCTGGGATATTAGGAATAGCTTTTTTTGATTATTCTCTTATTGAATATTCTCGTGACATATATAGGGGTTTTTATAAGATGAATGAAGTAATGATATTTATTCTCTTCAGTAGTGGATTAAGCCACTTAATGTACGAATACAGTCAGAAAAAGATAGATATATTCACCGATAAGGTGAATATGACAAAAACTCAAGCTGAATTTATGATTGCGGGAATATCATCTCTGTTTACTATTTTAGTTTCCAGCAATGTTGTTGCTATTTTATTAACTAGTAATATTGCGAAAAGACTTGCACAAAGATATAACATTGCACCACACCGTAGTGCGTATTTATTAGAAATATTTACTTCTATCACAAAAAGTATCTTACCTTATGGTTCTCACGTATTACTAGCAAGCAGCATTGCCTCTCTGTCACCTATCATCGTACTAACAAAAGTATATTATTGTTTTGTTTTTGCAGCAGTTGCAATAAGTGAAATAGTGATTAATGGCAGACGTCATGCGGTTGTAGCTCCTCAATTACCATAAACAACTCTTTAAATTTTCACTCAATTTGTTGATAAATTAACAAATATTATAATCTTTGCTAAAATACTTATATAGTACCAATTCTTTTAAAGACATAGTATTACTAATGTTATAAAAAATGTATCAAAATAGTGGAGAAAAAAATGCCTGATTATTATGAAATATTAGGAGTAAAAAGAGATGCTACTCATGGTGAGATAAAAAAAGCATATCGCAAATTAGCATTGAAGCTTCATCCAGATAAATTGCTTGAGGAAGTGAAAGAGCTAGATAGGCTAGAAGGAAAGAAGAAGGACGGAAGGCTACTATCACAGTCGGAAGAAGATCAACGGGCTCAACTTGAAGAGAAATTGACAAAGTTCAAGGAAATATCAGTAGCACGCAAAGTGTTATCTGACCCAACAAAAAAAAGCCAGTACGATAGAGGAAAGTATGAGTATGGGGATTGTAGTGATGAACTGGAGTTGTTGCGGGAAGAGATGAGTAAACTTAAACAAGAAGAGAAAAGAGAAAAATTTTTTAATGAAATATATATTATGTATTGTTCGAAAAGTCAAAAATTAATCGAAGAGAAAATAGAAAGGCTAAAGAAGAGTTTAAAAGAAATAGGCAAGATGGGCAAAGCTAAAGAGACTGAAGAACCAACTGAATCCGAATATGTAAGAACTATTCTGGGATTGTTGTTACATATCCAGTCAAATAAGTATGAAGAGTGTGATGATATAATAAAGAAAGTTACAATTGATGCTGGTGACATTACATTTCTAGTGCAAATTGCTATTATGTACGATCGTGTGGCATTTTTCAAGCTCTTTGAAGGAAGGATAGAAATATCACGAAATGAAATCTTAAGCTATGCTTATGAATACCAATCTGAAGAGTTTTTGGATTATTTTTTTAATAAGTACTTAGATAAATTAGATATCAACTATAAAGATAAAGAAGGAAATACAGCTTTACATCATACATTAAAATGGTTGGATTTGGGTAAATCGAAATACCAAGGTTTTGTCAAGTCACTTCTTAGTAAAGGTGCAAGGCTTGATGTTAAAAATAGCAAAGATGAAACTCCATTTGATCTCTTGGTCAATTATGCTACATACTTCTCTCGTAAGGAAAAAGTAGTAGAAAAATTAAATAATCTTTCGGTGGTGCTTAGTGGTTGTAAAACCGATGAGCTAAAGAAGCTAGAAGGTACTTCTGCGTTGAATGAACTAGTAGATACTATTGTTAGATATAAGCATAAAAAAGCTCTAGATCTTCTAGTTGAAAATAACATAAAGATTTCAAGTACTATTTTAGAAGGTATTGTTAAACACAATTGGAAAAAAGAGATTTTTGATTGCTTTTTACATAGAAAGAAATATAATTTTCAGGATGAAAATGGGAATACACCTCTACATCATGCTTTAAGAAACTTACAGCCCTATACGTCAATGCTTCGCAAAGTTGAATCACTTGTGAGTGCAGGTGCGAGATTTGATGTTAACAATGACCAAGGTGAAACTCCGTTTGATCTCTTGGTTGAATATGTTGAGAAGGGGTTTTATGGTCAAGCGTCAAGGTTAAGTTATGCTTGGAAGTTGTTTAACAAATGTGAAAATAAAGATGTACTAAGAGAGCTAAAATATAAAGATGGTACTCCTGCATTAGATAAACTAAATGAGCTTCGTATTAAGTGTCGTAATACTTCTATCATAGTTGCTTCTACGTTAGCAGTAGTAGGAGTTGCTTTAGAAGTAGCTATTGCAGTCTACTCAGGAATGTTAGCGTTAGGGATAGGAATTGGAGTTTGTTGTCTTGTTGTTGCTGCAATCACATACCATTGTAATAGTCCTGCAAATTTATTGAAAGATAGCAATGCTGAAGTTGCAATTAATCAAATGGCATTAGTAAAATTATAACTTAAGATCAGAAGAAATGGCAGATCAAGTTTAATAATGTTAATTCAGTAATATATTTAGTAAAATCTAAAACTAAGAAAATTCTATACTTGCAACTCTGTGAGATGCTGGTGGTATCTATCTTACTTTCTTGATAGGAATACAGATTACAAGAGATAGGCGATGGAATTTCAAAGAGTTTGCAAATAATAGTTATTATTTGTAGAATATAGAAAAGTTAATAGAGATTTTAATAGTATGCCATCCGTTACTTTTATTTTACCTGATGGAAGTAAGAAAAGCTATGAAGCTGCAGAAGGAGAAACTCTGCTTAATTTAGCCCACAGAAGTGATCCAGATCTGCTTGAAGGTGCATGTGAAGGCTCTCTTGCTTGTTCTACATGCCATGTGATTGTTGATTCAAAATTTTATGATGTTGTAGAAACACATAACCCTATATCTGATGAGGAAAATGATATGCTGGACCTAGCTTTCGGTTTAACAGAGACATCGAGGCTTGGATGCCAAATAAAAATCACAAAAGATATTGACGGTTTGTGCGTAACCGTGCCCAGAGGTACAAGAAATATATCATTAGATAAATAAGAGGATAATGCGTAAAATTTTTATCTATATTCTCATCTCCTTACCTTTGTTTATTCCTCTAGCTTATAGTGGTTTTTGGTATTTTTCTGCATTTAAGGTAAAAAGTCTTTTAACTGATTACATTAATGACGAAAAAGTTGATATTTCACATGATTTTAAGGGGTTTCCTTTTAACCTAGTTTTTCGTGTAACGAATCCAAAATTTTCTAATGAGCAATTAACTGTTTCATCTGAAGCTTTAATGATAAAAAACAGATTATTTGATAAGTCAGTATATATCTATATACCAAGCAATAAAGTAAACATTGCTGTCCGTAGTGATGAGAAAAAGAATATAAAGTGTCACACACACGTGAGTAGCCACTTTGTTGTTAAACTAAATGATTTACTATCTTCATTAAAATTCAACAGAAATAGCACTGTAATAGACTATATAGATACATTTCGTTACGAAGATTATGGATTAAAATGTGATGTTTTAGAAAATCAGCAAAGTGTTATAACTGAAGTGAATGATAAAAGTAATTACATTCAATTTCACTTTGATAAAGAACTGAATGAAAATACTAAACTAGAATTTGATTTTTATACTTACCGTTATAAACATACTGCAAGTCCTGAAAATTACCTTAGTGTCGACGCTAAATTAGATTATGAATTTGTAAACCATATTTCAGCTTCTAAGATTAATTTCAACATAGAAAAATTTTTGATTGAGAGTAATAACTTTTCTATTGCTGCGAATGGTGGAGTAAGTAATTACAATTTAGTTACATCTTCATTTGAAGATAAAATCAATGTAGCCATATCAAATTATAAAGAATTAATTTCGTTTGTGACTAATGATTCAAAGACTGCAGATAAATTGGAAAAATCAATATCTTCCTTATCAGAAAAAATCACTAATAACGACATTCAATTTTCAATAAAGTACGACAATAATGTAGGTTCAGGCTTTATTGGAAAATTATCCACTACTGATTTTATCACTCAATTCACCAAGAATGAGAATAGTAATTAGCTTACTTTTTACATTGATATTCCATTTAAGCATAAATGCTTTTACTTTGGATGATAAACTAAGAGACGAAAGCATGGAAGAGCGAGCAAGTAGCTTATTTGCAGTAATAAAGTGTCCAGTATGCTCTGGTGAATTATTATCCGAATCTGAGTCTCAAGTTGCATATGGTGTGCGTAAGACAATTCGCAAGAAGATCAGTGATGGATATACTAACGAGCAAATAGTTTCAGAGTTAAAAAATTCTTATGGAGATTCAATTATCATTGTACCACCTGTAAAATCTAGTACCTACATTTTATGGTTTACTCCTTTTATAATTCTTCTTATTGGATGTTTTCTAGTACGAAAATCAGTTCAGAAAATAGATAAAGTAGTAAAAAGATAACTATAGAGTAAAAGTGAGTTTACAACAAATGCAAGTAGCTACTATACGAACATTTGAGTTTAGATCAAAGATTGTAAGGTTAAATCTTCCATCCAAATAACCACGCACTCTACCTGCTTATCTGGGTAGACTTCTTGCACTAAGGTTTTATAGATCAACATTTGCTTTTTTATTTCATTTGATGAGGAAATAGAAACGTTATGGTGTGATTTATAGTCAATTATGATTGCTTTGTCTTCTGTTATGCACAGTCTGTCTAGCCGCACTAATACTGGTTTTCCGTCAATTGTTCCACTAAGTGGAATTTCTGATTTGCCCTCCAAGTCGAACAGGTAATCATATTTTTCATTAAAGGTTAATATTTTGCTGTAAATTTCATCCTTATCTTCACTAGTGTTTATGCTATCAAGATATTTCCTAACCCAATTTTTTCTCCTGTCTTTCTCTATCTTGGGCATATATTGCAATATACTGTGAATTATTAAGCCTCTTGCATAGCTGTCTGTCGTCCCAATGCTCCTTTTTGTCATTCCAGCATTCTCATCTGTCATCCCAGTGCTTGACACTGGCTTTTTTTCTCCAGGTTCCAGCGTTACGTGCTGCAATGACATTGATAGGTTTGATGGAGGTGAAATCACTGGAACATCAAAATAATCACGTTTTTTATAAATAGAAGGGTAGTTTGCATTCATGCATAGCACTTCAACTTTTTCTTTAAATATCGGCTGTAAGTATAGTTTTTTCCTCTCATATAATGCTCCATATTGAATAACTAGATCATACCAAGAGCCCTTTTGCACTGGCTCTTTGCCTAAAATGTATAACTCATCTTCAGCACGCGTAAGTGCCACGTACAGCAAACGCAAATATTCGTTATAATCCTCTAGTTTTTTCTCTCTTTTTACTTGATTACAATAAGCATTACTATTTTTGCCACACCAAAATGGTGCTTCCGTTGCATCAAACAAAATATTTTCGCTGTTTCTTGGTACCGTATTTGTGTCAACTAAAAACACTATTGGAGCTTGTAGACCTTTTGATTTATGAATTGTCATTATTCGTACAGCATTGAGTTTTGATTGCATATCGTTTTTAATCTCAGGATTATTTTCTTTGATCCACTGAACAAATGCTTGAAGAGATGGGTGCTCAAATTGCAATACGAGGTTCATAAATTCGTCTAGAATCTCGAAGCACTCAAGACCTAGCCTTGCAGCAAATTTCTTCCTGCCTGTGCGCAATATATGAGTGAATAGTGTAAGGGGGGATTTTGTCTGAGATAAATTAATTAGATAGTTTAATTCATTAGAGATAATCTCCTGATAATCTTGAAGTTTTTCCCACAACGACTGTTCTTTACGATCGTATGCAATATTGAATAAATCATCCTCAGTGAAGTTAAATAGCGGTGATTTTAAAACATTTGCAAGAGCAAGATCATTTGCCTGGAGGAGCAAAAATTCAGCTAAAGCTATTAAGTCCTGCACAGCTATGTAATCCATAATTCTAAAATAATCTCGGCCTATAACTGGTACATTTACTTTTTTTAGTTCACTTATTATGTAATCAACTAACACATTTCGCTGCCGTACCAAAATCATAATATCCCTTGGTTCTATATGACGATCTTTGGCGACTAAAATCCGCCCTTCGTTTAACCAATTGTGAATTCTTTGGGCTATTGCCTGAGCAAGTAATCGATCCTTTACTACATAATCTTTCCTCTGTGTTAAATGAATTTGTAAGGCTTGCTGCTCTTCCTCTTCATATCCTGGCAGTAACGGCCAAATTTCAATGTATCCTTGATCGTTTTCTCTATATGGAATATGTTTTATCTTGTTATCATTGAAAGATATTTCTTCACGAAAATTGTTAAATATTCTGTCTACAAGCATCAAAACTTCTGGAGTTGAGCGAAATGACTTTTCAAGTTGACATGATACCCAATCTCTGCCACCGGTTTTCGTGTGAAAATATTGCTGCATGTAATTAAATAGATGGGGATTTGCTCCTTGAAATCTGTAAATGGATTGTTTTACATCCCCAACAACGAATAAAGTTCTCTTTTCGTCACCACCGGTAAAAAATTCATTGCAGAGATTTGTTATAATTTTCCATTGACTGATACTATTGTCTTGCGCCTCATCAACAAGAATGTGGTCTATTTTTTGATCTAGATTAAACAATATCCAATCTTTATAGCCTGGATTGCTAAGGAGATTTGTTGCTAAATTGATGATATCATCATAATCAAGCAGTGCATTCTTTGATTTTTCACTATTATATAGATCAACATATACTTTAAATATACTAAGTAAACTACTGGTTCTTCCGAATATTTGATAAGAATTTATGTCCTTTACATGGGTAAACAATGCATTTTGAATGCTTTCTATCATTTGCTCTACGTCTTCAAATTTTTCCAAAGCACCCTTTGTTATAATGGATGATATGCTCTTTTTTTCGTACGATTCTGATTTGAGAAATACTTTAGCTAAGTTCTCTATCTTGTTGTCATCCAAGTAGCTGACACTGGGATCCATATTTCTTTTTTTTTGGGTCCCAGTGTCAAGCACTGGGATGACAACATTTGGTACGGACGATTTTCTGCTATTACACCAATCATAAAGTATCGCACTGTAACTCTGATCTCTTTTGCTGCCCTCACTTAATATTTTAGCTAATCTTTTTATCTGCTCAATCGTTTCACTCTGTAAATCGTGAATCTTATCTGGGGCACTTAGTTTATCTTTGATATACCCTAAATTATTTTCTAGAGCTGATCTCTTTATACATAAGGTATAGAGCAAATCACTCAGCTTGTTTTCATCAAATTCAGCTGCAATGATATTTATATCGTCCTGCACAGTTTCATTATGAAGCGTTTTTTCAAATATGATGGAATGCAATTCTTTACATTCGCTCAACGTACAATTTGGAGCGATACCAGCTTCTGTAGGAAAGCTGGAGATTAATTTGTAACAAAAGGCGTGTATAGTTTGAATATTAAGACCAAGATTTTCCAGTTCAGAAAAAAGCCTTCTTGCTCTTGTTAAATAATCTTTATTTTCTCTGGTTACACACTGGGCTAATTGTTCTAAATCTGCGACCAATATACCCTCTGGATATATTGCCCACTTACTAAGTGTACTGTAAATGCGATCCTCCATTTCATTTGCTGCAGCATTGGTGAATGTTAAGCAGAGAATATTTCTCTTATTCTCTAATAGAAGTCTTAATACTCTGTCTATTAAGATCTTTGTTTTACCTGTACCAGCTGATGCACTTACCCATACAGAGAAGTTAGGATTTATGGCATTTGATCTCATTAGGAGTGTATAAAGTTTGACTGAAGTGGCATTTCAAGTATAGTAAATAAGATAGTGTTAGTGAAGATATACAGATGGAAAGTTTTTGTGTAAAGGCTCCTGCAAAGATCAATCTTTTTTTACATATTATAAATAGAGAAGAAAGAGGGTATCATTTAATTGAAAGTTTGGTTGTCTTTGCTAAACTTTCTAATTTTTTAGAGATAAAAGTAGGAGAAAAAAACTTTAGATATGATAACTCTACAGTTGAATTTGTAAATTCTGAGTTTAGAATAAATTATCGATATAATACTATAACGAGAGCAGTGAGTCTACTGCTTAGGCATGCTCCTGTACGCACTAAAGTCACTGTGAAGGTTGTAAAAAATGTACCAATTGCTGCGGGATTTGGTAGTGGTTCCTCAGATGCTGGAGCTGTGATACGCATGCTGGGAGAGCTTTGGAACATTGATAGGCAATTTTTAAATGATATAGCTTTAAGCGTTGGTGCTGATGTACCTGCAAGTATAGATAGTAAGCCAGTTTTTGTCAGAGGTGTTGGTGAGGAATTATGCCCCATTAAACAATGCTCTTTACCCACAAGTCTGGTACTTGTGAAACCGAAAAAAAAGTTTTTGAATACATCAGAAGTATTTTCCAAGTATAAAGAGGATTTCTCTCAGCCAATTAAGTGGAGTGATAACACTGAGGAGAATTTGTTAGAGCTTCTTAAAGAGACAAAAAATGACCTGCAAGAAGCAGCAATAAGTCTTGTACCTGAAATTCAGAATGTAATATCAACACTAGAGTCACAAGAAGGCTCTATACTTTCTCGTATGTCAGGTAGTGGTGTAGGGTGTTTTGGAATGTTTGATAGTGAAGAAAGTGCAAAAGCTGCAGCGGCAAATATCAAAAAGGAATATCCAGAATGGTGGGTGTGCGACACGGAATTAATGGTTTGATTTATGCCCTTAATTTCCAAGAAGAAAAATCTTATAGATGGTTACAGGGAAGAAAGATTTTGGGTAAATAATCAAGAATATCATGGCTCAATTATAATTTTTCCTGAAAAGGTGATTGAATTGAAAGAAAGTGATATAAATAACAAGGAGTATTTTAAATCTTTTTTAACAGAGGAAATAGAGATTTTGATAATAGGTACTGGTAAGATACGCGATTGTTCAATGAAGTCTTATCTTATGGAGCAAAAGAATTTAAATTTTGAATTTATGACGACGGGTTCTGCATGCAGAACCCATAACGTTTTAATATCTGAAGATAGATTTGTTGTCAGTTATCTGATAGCATGTTAGAGATATTTACACAGAGTTTTTTTATAAACAGTCTAATTGCGGTAATTATGATTAGCCTAGTCACAGGAGCTCTAGGGTCATTTATGATATGGCAAAGGTTATCGTATTTGGGTGATAGTTTGTCCCATTCTTCATTGCTTGGTATTGCACTTGCTTTGATCTTTAATATCAGCCCATCGGTAAGTATAATGCTCATTGCAATTATGTTTGCTATACTACTTTCTCTTAATTTTAATAAATTATACTCTGCTGATACGATATTGAACATAGTTACCAATGTAGTTTTATCATCGAGTTTAATACTTATGTCTTTTCTTCCATCAGGTAATAATAGTATTATTAGCTCACTTTTTGGTGACATATTAATGATTGACCAAAGTAATATAATATCAATTTTTCTAACCTCCGTAATAGTTACTTTGATATTAATATTTAGATGGCGCTATTGGCTGATGATTTCGATTAATCAAGATTTGGCAACAGTTGAGAAAGTAAATGTTAATTTTGTTAGGCTAGAATTTTTGATTATACTCGCTATCTTTATTGCAATTTCTGCTCAATTAATAGGAATATTACTCATTGCTGCATTTTTGTTAATACCTGCTGCATCAGCAAGACTCATTTCAAAAACTCCAATGCAAATGATTATTGTTGCAACAGTTTTTTCTGTGATTTCTGGAGTATCAGGTTTGATATTATCTGCAAGTTTTGACTTATTAACTGGACCTGCAATTATACTTATCGCAGCTGTGTATTTAATCATTGCTTATTTTATAAGATTGGTGTTAAGTAGATTGACTTAATTTTGGTCTCGGAAGTTCATAATTCATTAACAAATGAGTGTAACTATCTGAGCGTAAAGTAGTTTTTGCTACGTTGTTTTTATGTGCTAATTGTTAATTTGTGGAGTGAAAGATATGGCCGAAGGATTTTTTTCTAGATATATAGGACAGCCTATAAAAAATTTTTATAATTATGTTACGGGAAAGAAAGAAGTGTCTGATGATATGCAGAATACAGCAAATCAAGAAAGCTCAGAATTGTTGGAAACTGATGTGCAATCAAATGATGTACCACCAAATAGTGATAATATAATATAGATGGCATGAGAATCACGCCATCTAAAGTTAAAAAATTCCTTGAGAAACCCGATACTTTAAGTGGTGTATTAATTCATGGGAGTGACAATAGTAAGGTCGATATTTTTGTACAGGAAATAATTGCCAACTTGAATGAGTATTCAGTTCAGGTGATGGATTTTGCAGTAGTGAATAAGTCGCCTGGCTTGTTATTTTCCGAGTTGGCAAACATTTCGATGTTTACTAAAAAAAGGTTAGTTAAGCTGATAAATGTCAGTGGAAGTATATCTAAAGAGTTAAGAAACATATTGGATCATAATATAGGCGATCATTATATAGTAATGATAGCAAATGATCTTCCATATAGTTCTACAACTAAAAGTTATATGGAAAGCTCAAAAATTTTCGGTGTCATTACCTGCTATAAGGACAGCGGTAGTAATCTTTGTGATATTATATCAAGTTACTTGAAACAAAATGATATAGAGTGCACAAGTGAGATAATCTACCACTTGCAGTCTTATTTTAATCATAGCAAACTGCCTATATATTCAGAGCTTGAAAAATTAGTTTTATATCTAGGAAAAAGAAAAGATCTTAAACTTGCTGATATAGATCTATGCTTTTCAACCTCCGGCAATGATTATGTTACACTTGATAATCTGTGCTCTGCAATAGTGAGTAAAGACATGGGACAATTCATCAAAATTTCCGATGTATTGATATTACAAGAGAATTTTTCACCGATAGCATTAATCCGTATTATATCAAATTATTTTCTACGGCTAGAAAGCGTTTTGCTGTTAATACAAAATGGAATGAATGAACAAGCTGCAATTGACCAGCTGAGTCCTCCATTGTTCTTCAAACAATTGCAGAGTTTTAAATCTCATTTGAAAAGTTTGCAACTTTCAGAACTTAAGAAGATCTTAGAAAATTTGATGAGCTTGGAAGTGACTTGTAAAAGAACTGACTTGGACCATAAAATGATCTTTCAGCATGAGATTAACTATTGGTGTTATTCGTTCAGCAGAGTAGTAAAATAAGGTAGACGAGAAAAAACAACTAAATGTTGTCATGAAAGTAGCTGACACTGGGATGGCTTTGTTGCATCACTCAAGTAAAAAGAGCTAGCAGTTACTGACAAAATTCACTATAAGACAAGCATTTAACCTACGAAAGAAAAATATGTCACAAAAAATGAGAGTCAGTAACTGCCATGAATATAACAAATTTCTCCAAGAGAGGGGAAATATTTTTCATTTTATTAATGAAGCAATTGAGAATTGGTACGAAAAAGGTCCAAAAATGGCTGGTGGCAACTATATTTATAGCGATAAAGTTGTGATTTTAGTGCATATAGTCGCTAATCTCTTTAGAATTGGCTTAAGACAAACGGTAGGGTTTATAGAAGGGTATTTGCAGCAAATAGGAAAAAATTTGCAGATTATCAGCTATTCACAAGCTTCAAGGAGGTTTAGAAAACTCAATATTAAGATCAGTGACTGTAGAGTTAACAAAAATGATACGGAAGGTATTGAAATTGCCATAGATAGTACAAGTATCAGATAATACCCCTGGTCACAGTAAGGAAAATAGCGAAGTATCGCAGTTATAAACAGGTAAGAAAGCTGCATGTAATGCTGGAGATAGGTAGCAAAAAAGTCATAGCTGCAAAATATAGTAGAGGAGTTTATTCTGATCATTACGGAACCTGTGATCTTATTGAAAGAGTTGAAGCTCAATATAAGCACACTGTATGGAGATAGGGCATATAACCGAAAGAAATTATATAAATTGTGCAATGAACTTGGGATAAAGACAAAAATTCCTCTGCAAAATAATGCAGTAGAGCATCCAAAGTTAGACTATATGGCAGAGAGAAATGCTGCAATTAGACTAATAAAGTCATATGATAAAGATAATATAAAGATGTGGAAAAGGCAAATAAACTACGGAAAAAGATCTTATATAGAAAGTTTTTTCTCGCGACTGAAACAAATATTCGGATTTAATTTTCGTAACAAATCTGAGGTTAATCGTGAAAAGGAACTGCTACTCAAGTGTTATTTGCTTAACAAATTTACTGATTTTGGTATGGCTAAATTTGAAATAGTTACATGAATTTGTCGTAAATCACCACTACATGAAGTGTTATGCAACAAAGCCCACTGGGATCCAGAAATATGGGATATGTATAGAAGTTATTTTAAAATACAACGTTTTGGCGAGATTATGGATTCCAGTGTTAGCTACTTGAATGACAGGAGCAGAAACTGGAATGACAAGAAATCTAATATTTTCACATTTCCTGAACAATGCTTATTGGTGTCATTCAAAATACATTCGGTGCATTTAAACCTTTTGTATAATTCTTTGGCTTTCTTCTAACCTTGCAATAATGCTCTCTCTACCGATAAAAATTAATAATTTAGCGAGTTCTGGACCTGTTTCTGTTCCTGTTAAAGCGAGGCGCAACTGCATAAATAGATCTTTTGCCTTTATATCAATTGTCTGTCGAATATTTTTAACCCACTCTGATAATGTGTTTTCATTACAATCACCTTGAGGTAATGTGCTTAGCGCTATTTTTATAAACTCTTTATTAAGAACCACAGGTTCTATACCAAATTTGCATATTTTCCACCATTTGGCCACTTCAGAAAACTTTTCTATATTACTCCTTATAAAATACCAAAACTCTGAGCCAATTTGACTTAAACGATCTTGCACCATTTCAAATGGCATTTGTTGTAGCACTTTGCTATTTAGCTTATACATTTCACTCAAGCTGAATTGTAAAGATGCTGAACTAAATTTTTTGATATCAAATGAGTCAATTAAAGACTGCATATCAATATAAGCTTCTATCGGATCAGATGTTCCAAGCTTTGCTAAATAGCTAGTTAGCGCCATTGATTCAATCTCATCTTCTCTTATGGACTTAATATCCAGCCCGCCTTTCCGTTTCGATATTTTGCTATCATCAAAGTGTAGTAAGGGAAGGTGGGCAAAGATAGGAATTTTCGCTTTTAATGCTTGAATCATTTGAATCTGAACTGCGGTATTAGTTACATGATCTTCCCCACGTACAACATGGGTTACATTAAAGTCAATGTCATCAATAACAGAAGGTAGCATGTACGTATAAATTCCATCTTCTCTTTTTACTACAGGATCGCTGATATGAATTGTTGCAATATTTATTTCGCCTTTAACTTCATCATTCCATTTTACAGTTTTATTTCTATCCAATTTAAATCTGAAATGTGGTTTTCGTCCTTCTTGCTCATAACGAATTTTCTCTTGCTCAGTTAAAAGCAACGCACCTTTATCGTAAACAGGGGGAAGACCTTGTTTTAATTGCAATTTTCGTTTAGTGTCTAATTCTTCTCTTGTTTCATAACATGCATAAATATGACCTTCTTTCATTAACTGTAAGAACACCTCGTTATAGCGCTCAAAACGCTCTGATTGCTTAAAACTTGAATTCCAATTTATGCCAATCCATTTTAGGTCTTCTATGATATTATCTACATATTTGATATCTGAACGCTCAAGATCAGTATCATCAAAACGTAGTAAAAATTTTCCATTTTGATTACGTGTGTACATCCAACAAATGAGTGCAGTGCGTATGTTTCCTACATGTAGGTAGCCAGTTGGGCTTGGAGCGAATCTTGTTAGCATTTAAATGATTACTTTAGTTTATTTTAATTTTATATAAATGTACTGCTAAAGCAAGATTCTTCTTTGTCTTGGTGTTAGTTGCTACAAAGTACAGCGAACATGAAACCTTTTTGTTAGAGTTCCATGATCTGCCTAAAATACTCTGAAAGCACGGCTTTAGTTATTTACTCTAAATATATTATACGTATACTTGTTATTAAATTAAATTTGAAATGATAAGAAATGAGTGAATTTAAATCAATCCGCAATATTGCAATAATTGCACACGTTGACCACGGAAAAACTACTTTACTTGATAACATGTTAAAACAAAGTGGCACGTTTCGTGAGAATCAAGAAGTTCAAGAACGAGTGATGGATAGTGGTGATCAAGAACGTGAACGTGGGATTACAATACTTGCAAAATGTACGTCAATAATGTGGGGTGATGAGAAAATCAATATCATTGATACACCAGGACATGCGGATTTTGGTGGAGAAGTGGAAAGGGTGCTCTGCATGGCAGATGGTGTATTACTACTGGTTGATGCTGCAGAAGGTCCAATGCCACAGACTAAGTTTGTGTTGTCAAAAGCACTAAAGGCAAATTTAAAACCGATTGTGATAATCAATAAGGTTGATCGACCAGACAGCAGAATTGATGAAGTACTAAATGAAATATATGAGTTATTTTTTAACCTTGATGCAACCAACGAGCAACTAGATTTTCCAGTACTCTATGCTTCAGGTAGAAATGGTTGGTGTGCTAAGGAGCTATCTGATGAGAGAAAAGATTTAAGCCCATTATTTTCAACGGTGATAGATTACATAAAACCTTCCGTTTATGATCAAAATGCACCTTTTGCTATGCTAGTTACTTTACTTGAATCTGATAAATTTCTTGGCAGAATATTGACAGGAAAGATTTACCAAGGAATCGCGCAAGTTAACTCAGATCTTAAGGTAATTGATCTTGATGGTCAAGTGGTTGAGCGAGGGAGATTAACTAAGTTACTCTCATTTTCTGGCTTAAAACGCGTTCCAGTAGAGCAAGCTGTAGCTGGTGATATCATTGCCATTGCAGGACTTGAGAAAGCTTCAGTTTCAGACACTATAGCAGCACCAGAAGTTACAACTGCGATCAGCTCAACTCCAGTTGACCCGCCAACAATGGCGATTACTATAAGCGTGAATGACTCACCTTTTGCTGGGCAAGAGGGAACAAAACTTACCTCAACTGTTATAAAAGATCGTTTATATGCAGAAGCAGAAACAAACGTTGCAATTACTGTAACTTTGGCTCCAAGTGGTGAAGCATTTGAAGTAGGTGGACGTGGTGAGTTGCAGCTTGGGGTACTGATTGAAAATATGAGAAGGGAAGGTTTTGAACTTTCAGTTTCACGGCCTCGAGTGCTGTTTAAAGAAGAAGATGGCAAAAAACTTGAACCTATAGAGGAAGTAGTAATTGATGTAGATGATGAGTATAGTGGAATCATCATGGAAAAACTTAGCTTTCGAAAAGGTGAAGTAACTGACATGAGACCTTCTGGTAGTGGCAGAACTAGGTTGACATTTTTAGTGCCATCAAGGGGATTAATTGGCTATCAAGGAGAATTTTTAACTGATTCTCGCGGCACTGGTATAATCAACCGTTTATTTCACAGTTATGCTCCACATAAAGGTTCAATTTCCGGAAGGCGTAATGGGGTTTTAATTTCAACAGACAAAGGCGAAGCAGTAGCGTATGCAATTTTCAATCTGCAAGATAGGGGAATTATGTTTGTTAAGCCACAAGATAAGGTATATTGTGGTATGATTGTCGGTCAGCATAGTCGTGACAATGATTTAGAAATAAATGTACTTAAAGGTAAGCAATTAACAAACGTAAGAGCTTCAGGTAGCGATGAAGCTATAAAGCTTACTCCACCAAAAATAATGACACTGGAGGATATGATAGCATATATAGACGATGATGAATTGGTAGAAGTAACTCCAAAATCTATACGTTTGCGTAAGAAGTTCCTCGATCCAAATGAACGTAAACGTGCAGGAAGGGCGAAGAATAAAGAGTAATCAACGTTCCTGATAAAAAGCTGGATGAGCTACTCGGATAACACCATCATAAAGGGAACCAGTGTCAGTTACTTGAGCAGGTACTGGGATGACAAGAGAAGGCTACAAAGGTGTCATGCAAGTAGCTCATCCAGCTTTTTTATAATCATCGAAAACATTGTATTTTAACATTACTTTTATACTTATAAGTTTCTAGGCACTGGATTTGTTGTAGACTTACTCTATCACTTTACCCTCTTATTTTACCACTCTCCTGCCTATATATTTTTATATGAGGATTTTTGCAAAAGTTTCGCATTTTTTGTAACATGATTTTCAGTATGTGTAACCTAAATGCAAATTGATCACGAAACTAGTGTAATTATTGAGGCCATAGAGAAATTTGGTGGTGAGGCAAGGCTTGTTGGTGGATGTGTTAGAGATTCAATTTTACAGCGTGACATTCACGACATCGATCTTGCTACTAATCTGCTGCCTAATCAAGCAGTTAAAGCGTTAAAACTCCGTAATATAAAAACTATTCCAACTGGCTTAAAACATGGAACTATTACTGCGATTTTAAATAAAAGATCCTTTGAGATTACAACGCTAAGGCATGATGTAAAGTGTGACGGTAGACATGCGAAGGTAGAATTTACTAATGATTGGCAAGCTGATGCTTCAAGGCGCGACTTTACGTTTAATGCTCTTTATGCGGACAAGCATGGCCATATATACGACTACTTTGGTGGCATTCAGGACTTAAAAACACGAAAGTTAAACTTTATAGGTAACGCTGAAGATAGGATTAAGGAAGACTATCTACGTATTTTAAGAGCGTTTCGTTTTCACGCTAAAATATGCATAGGAGATTTAAGTGATGAAATATTGGATGTGTGCAAAAAGCATTCACACATGATTCAAAACCTCTCTGGAGAGAGAATAAGAGAAGAAATATTTAAGTTGTTGGAATGCAATGATCCTGCTCCAACACTTAAGAGCATGCAAAAATCTGATGTTTTACAAAAAATCATTCCAAAAGAAGTAAAATGTGAAATTTTATCTTCACCACTTCTTATCAACACTAAACCTCTTACAAAACCCTCAGCGTATGTCCATACGCCTTTCCTAGATCCCACAATCGATGCACTAACAAAATTAGCTTTGCTTCTTAGGACTGCCGAAGATAGAGTTAGTCTTGGAGAAGAAGTGAGCAAGTTTTTACGTCTTTCAAATAAGCAAAAGAAAAAGCTATTATTTTTATTATCAAACAATATTAAAACAGAGCTTTCAGAAAAAGAGCAAAAGAAATACATATCTTTATTTGGTAAGGAATTATATTGTGACTTAATGAAGATTTGTGGTATTGAGTCTGGAATAAATGTTGATGAGTATATTTCATTTGCTAAGATGTTTAACATTCCAAAATTTCCTTTATCTGGTGATGATTTAATAACTATAGGTCATCAACCAGGGAAAAGTTTAGGTAGAAACTTGGAATTGCTACGACAACATTGGGAAGACAGCTCCTACACTTTAACAAAGGAGGAGCTGATACTTTATGCTAAAAGTTTTATCTAGACTTTGCTTCTTGCTTCACACTTACCGGAGTGCTATTAGTGTGACTCATGGAAGAGTTAGGTGTGTATTCTTTTTTAGCTTTATCTGTTAATTCATATTCATTGTTTTCTTTTGAAGTTTGAACGCACATTTTCTGATCTGGAGATAAAAATTTATCTCGTATGCTTGATGCTAGTTGTAACAACTCGATATTACTTGAAAAAAATTCCATTCTACCTTTTATTAACTCCTCCGAAACAATTTCTTGGAGATTGCTATTATCTTTGCTATAAAAGTTGTTCAAGACAGAATCTGTAATTGCATTAGCAGCTTCCTCATCCCAACTTAAATTTTTCATGCATTTTTTAATAGAAAGTAACAGCTTGTCTTTTAACACACCATCACGTAACTCCTTATCTATATTTCCAATATTACAATATTTTTTGACAACTCCTTTAACTTCAGCTTCTATGATCTCACTTGCTAATTTTTTCAAATTATTTTTTAATAATTCAAGTAACTTATTGCTTTCAAATTTACCATCACTTTGATTTGATAGAGATTTTATAGTTTCACCAAGCACGTTATGGCAAAAGTGTTTTCCTTCAAGTTCAGGAAAACCTTTTTTCAACTCTCTATTTTTATGAGATAAAAATTCCTTGAGCTTCTTATTACTGAAAAGATTATAAGAACCATTTGAAAAGCTTGACTTCATAGAATGAAAAAGTGTTTTTTTTGTAGTAGATGCTATACTAATTGCATCTACCTCTTTAGTTTTTTTATCCATATCTTCTAACTTTGTATCAACATTTCTCTTCTCTTTTTTCAATTCCAGTAACTCTTGATTATTTAACTTTAGTTGTTTCTGTAACTGTTCTTGCGCAACTGACAAATTTTCCTTTAAGCTATCTATTTTAACTAACAGACCTCTTTTTTCTTCCTGTGGTTTTGTAATATCAGCTTTCGCTTGATATTCTGCTTGCTTACGTTCCTCTTGTAACTGCTCAATCTGCTTCTCTTGCTTTGCAAGTTCTTCTTTTAACATTTCTGTCAGATTCGAATGAGTTTCCTTTAAGCTATCATCTATTCCCGCTGATTCCCACTCTTTACTTTTTTCTAATGCCTGTACTTGTTCTTGTAGACTAGTAATCTTACTTTCTAATTCTTTTTTCTCTGTTTCAGTAGCATTTAGTTTACTAATTGAATCACTTTTGTCTTTCTCTAATTGTTGTTTAAGATTCTCTACTTCAGCATCTTTTTCCTTAGCTTGTTCTTTCAATTCATTAATTTCACTTTCTAAATCTTGTTTCTTTTTTTCAATGGTATTTAGATTAGTCTTTTCTTGCTC
The DNA here is from genome assembly GCF_964188425.1 of Wolbachia endosymbiont (group B) of Scrobipalpa ocellatella. NCBI lineage: Bacteria > Pseudomonadati > Pseudomonadota > Alphaproteobacteria > Rickettsiales > Anaplasmataceae > Wolbachia > Wolbachia endosymbiont (group B) of Scrobipalpa ocellatella. The sequence continues at coordinate 915,730 of NZ_OZ077190.1, read as the reverse complement.
TAATTGTTGCTGAGCACTTTCCAATTTTTTTTCTAAATTTAGTATTTTTTCCTCAGCTTGTGTGAATTCTGCTTGTTTCTCCTTAAGTTGATTTTCTAATTGCTTTATTTTAGTATCAGACTCGTTGTTTAACTTACTCAATTTACTATTAAGTTCTGTGTTTTGCGCTCTTAGGCTTTCATTATCTTTCTTCACAGTTTCATTTATATCTTTATTTTCACGAAATGAATTTATCAAATCGTCTTGCTCTTTTATTTTTTGGTCTTTTGTAAATATAGTTTGCTGTTGTGCATTATTTTTATTCTCCATTTCCTTTTTCTCTTGTTCTAATCTTTCATTTAATTGCGTTAAACTACCTATTTTCCCATCTTTTTCTTCTACCCTTACTGAGAGCATTTCTATTTTATTTGCAAATTCTTTGCTGCACTCAATTAATTCTTTCTGCAAATGTAATATCTCCTCAGACTTTTCCTTGAACTGTGCTAAAAATTCTTCTCCTCTTTTTTGTGCAATTTTTACCAATTCACTATAGTTCTTTTTAAGTCCTGCAAGTTTAGACTTTAACTCTTCATTTTCTAATTCTAAGTCTTCAATCTGCTGTGCTTGTGCTGCAAAAAATTTAGCAAATATTTCTTTTTCCTCTCCTAATGATTTTACTTGTTCTTTAAGTTTAGTAATTTCTTTCTCTTTTTTAGTTAATTCCTGATTTAAATTTGACTGATTTTCCTCCTTCTTACTACCTTCTTTCAACTTTTCTTTTAATCTCTCATTTTCATCCTTCAATTCCTTTTCTCTGTTAGAATTTAAAAGATCATCAGTCTGAACCACATTATCTGCAATATTGTAATGTAGGATACTCTTTGCCCATTGATTCCACTTTTCTGGCAACATTCGTCCAATTGTTTTTAGATATAGCCAAGCAAGCACAGTGGATAAGCTATATTTTTTTTCCTTTTGTTTAGGTTCGTAATTAACCTTATTGTTAGCATTTAGCATAAAATTACCTAATTTTTAAAGTATTGAAGTTATATATATTAATATAATTATTAAATAAATTATAATATAAATGTTAAATTGTGTGAAAATTTTTATAGATTTTAAGTAGAAATACACATGTTCGTAAGCACAGAATTTGCTTTTTCTATTGCTCTTGCTAACATTTCTTGTTCATTGTGCTGATTTTTCACGTTGATTACCTGAGCTGCCAAATTTGCAGGGAAAGTGACCAAACTAACTTCCCATAGCTCCACTTGTTTTAACACTCGAGCTCCGCTTTCATGATCAACATCATACTCTATTGGTATATAGCCAATCGAAAGCCCGTTAATAGTTCCAGTTTTGAGCATTAAATATGCTTCCTCTGCTTTTTGAATACCAAAAAGCAAATGTGCAGTTATATATAGGCCAATATCATTTTCGCAAATATCCGTAATATTACCTATAGGCTCGCTCGGATTGTGCTGCCAAAGAAGTTTTATCTGACTTTTATTTAAGTTATTCTTAAATGCTCCTGGTAATATCAGATCATTTTGCTTATCAACTATATTAAAAACGCTCGCATAGCCAGAAAATACTCCGTTTTCTTCTATGCTTTTTATTGATAATGGTGAATAGAGAAATTTCTTATTCATAAGTCCTCCTTGTAAATTATGGTATTGGGTTTGCCAGCGCTCTGAGCCAGCTTAAAATGTTGTATAGATTGTTTTCCTATATCTCAGGATGAGTATAAGGCACTACAATATAATTCTATTGTATGCAGTGCTTTGAAAATGTGGAAGTACTTTTTTAGTTATAAAATTTGTCATTTTATATACATAAGGGTAGGGTTTGTTGCACATTGGGTTGTTCAACAGCAGCGTTTTCCAGATTTGTAGAAACAGCTTCGTTTGTAGCTTTTCCTAGAAGGAAGCCAAATCCCAATGAAACAGCGGCTATAAAACCATTCATTAATGACTCTGTCCATCTCGTATTCTTGATAGATTTTAGAATATATCATTATTGGCTTCATTCGGGTTTAAATTTCTTCCCAACTCTTCTGATGTTTTCTCCCCAGCATCTTGGGATTTTGTTGATGAACTTTTCTGTAAGTTTTCTAATTCTTGTGCGTCCATCAACACCTCACTATTAAAGCTTAAGTACAAATTATACAGCACTATAATTGTTTAGTCAAGGTAAATACTAGTATATTAAGTAAATATTTACTATATTAATATGATTGCTTAAATTCACAACTAATTGTTTGGGGGAATAAAAAGATTGTGTTTTGTAGGTGATTTTCGTAGCGGAAGGTATTACCCCAGTTTTACAACACCCGGGGTAACGATAAAGAAGGAAGTAGGGAAAGTTATTTATAATAGTTTGAAGCTATTACAAGTTTATATGCTCTGTCCTTGAATATTTGTTTGTTCAATAGTAGTACTTTCCAAATTTGTGGAGATAGTAGCAAACATCCTTCTCGCTAAAGCCGTTGACAATGTAGCACCAATTCCAGCTCCAGTTGCAGCTATAAAACCAGGGCCTAATAATTCCATATTTGTTTCAGTGCTGCTGCTAGTTATATTGTTAATTAACATCATCGCGCCTGCTCCTAAAGCTGCTACTAACCCAATCCTTGACGGTTTACTTGTTGCATCAAGAGAATATTGTACTACTTCTCTAAGCTCTGAATTACTGTTTTTTAACGCTACTGCTATTGATGCTGGTAACATGACCATTATTGGCATGGATAATAGTCCTCCAAGTGTTGCACCAATAATTTCACTCACTTTTGATTTTCCAAGATTAACTCCTAGATTAACTCCTAAGGCTGTTATACCTAATACTCCAATTGAGGTGATAATCCTTACATTTCTCTCTTCCATTTCTCTCACATGCGCCTCATATTGTATTGTAGCTTCTGCTACCGCTAACCCAATACTATTTGGTTGCTGTGGAATCTGATTTACTCGCCCTAACTCTTGTGAAGTTTTCCCTCCAATACTTTTGACGGCATCTTCTAAGTCTAATAACGATCTGTTATTTAACCTTACGTTATCTTGACTATCACAAAAGACAATGTAGTCTAAAATTGTCATTCTCAGATTATTCATTTCTATATCATCATTAATATGATCTTTTAATATACTTATAATCTCTAATGCTCGCTCCTTCATATCTCTTTCTTCTTCTGCACTAGCTGGTGCAAGTATGAGAAAAATTATTCCAAGAAAATCTTGTTGTAATTTTTTTAATTGTTCTAAGCTCATAATAATTAACATTAATATATATTATTAAATAATATAGTACTATAGTTACTTAATCAAGATTTATATTAATATATTAAGAAATAAGCACTAAAAAATGATATCCTTAGTCGTAAAATACAAAAAGAGCGGAGCACCCAGTGCCACAACACTGGATAACGATAAAGAAGGAAGTAGAGAAAGTTATATGTAATAGTTTAAAACTATTACAAGTTTATATGCTCTGTCCTTGAATATTTGTTTGTTCAATAGTAGTACTTTCCAAATTTTGTAAAGATTCAAATTCTTCTTGCATATCCAGTATGTCTTCTATTACTTGCTGATCTTCATCTCTTTCTTCTAATTGAAATGCTGCTGCTTCTTGAGGTGCTTCTAGCAGTTTTTTTAATATTTCTGTGCGCAGTTTCTCTGTTATTGATTTCCACTGTAGCATTACTAGCATTTCATTTTGCAGCACTGACATTTTCTGTAGTGTTTTCACTTTTTCTGACAGTCCTTTATTTTCTTTTTGCAATGCTTCTATTTTTCTTTGCTGATACTGATTATCTGAATTTGTCATTGGTAATCCATGCATAACCTACTCCAAGTTAAAATTTAGACATTATTAATTAAGTGATACAGTTTCTTTAGTCAATCAATATATTATAACATTAGGATTAACAACTAAAAGAATAGAATGAAATATCAGGCAATATTCCGTATAATTAAACTTTTAAGATGGAAAAATGACAATTCGTGTAGGAATTAATGGTCTTGGTAGAATAGGCAGAAGTGTATTGCGTGCTATTTTTGAAGTAGAAAACTATAGCGAGCAAATAGAAGTTGTGGCGGTAAATGGGTCGCTCAGTGCTGAGCAGCATGCACATTTGATTAAATATGACTCTGTTCATGGCAAATTTAACGGCGATATTGATTTTAACGAGTCTGAAAATTGGCTATCTATAAATGGCAGGAAATTTTCTTTATATAGAGAACGTAGCCCTGAAAATATTCCTTGGAATGTTGATGTAGTGCTTGAATGCACTGGTGCATTCAACAAGCGTGCGGAAGCAGCAAAGCATAATGCAGAGAGAGTAATTGTCTCTGCTCCAGTTTCAGATGCTGATGTAACTGTAGTTTACGGCGTAAATAACGATATGCTAAAAAAGGAGCATAAAGTGATCTCAGCAGGTTCTTGTACTACAAACTGTCTGGCTCCGATTGTACACGTTTTACACTCCAATTTAGGTATAAAAAGCGGTTTTATGACCACTATACATGCCTATACGAATGATCAAAATATTCTTGATGGCAACCATAGAGACTTACGTAGGGCAAGAGCTTGTGGCCTTTCTATGGTGCCAACTACAACTGGAGCAGCAAAAACAATTGGTTCTGTCATTCCTCAGTTAAAGGGTAAGCTAGATGGTACTGCTATTAGAGTTCCGGTTAGCAACGTTTCTATGGTTGATTTTAAATTTACGACTGATAAGAAGGTAACAGCTGGAGAAATAAATGAAATGTTTAAGAATTCAGCAAATCATGTGCTTTCCGTATGTAACGAGCCTTTAGTTTCAATAGACTTTGTCCATAACCCTTATAGTGCAATTGTGGATTTAGCTGGTACATATGTCACAGGTGATATCTGTAGAGTTGCAGCGTGGTACGATAATGAATGGGCTTTTTCACTGAGAATGTTAGATATAGCTTTATTGTAAAGTATGAACGAAAACTCACAAAAATATGCTTCATTTTATGAGCACTTTGCGGAACTTAGAAAAAGGGTTATTTTTTGCTTTCTATTTTTTTGTGTTACCTTCGGGTTTTGTTACTACTTTAAAGAAAATATATACCGCTTTTTACTTGCACCTTTAATAGAAGTTACAAAAGATAGCAATGATTTTTCTCTAATCTATACAGACTTAACAGAAGCGTTTTTTGTATATCTCAGGGTTGCAATAATGAGTGCACTGTTGTTTTCTTTTCCTGTGTTTGCATGGCAATTCTATATGTTTCTAGCACCTGGCTTATATAAAAGAGAAAGGGCAGTGTTATTGCCATACTTAATTGCAACACCGGTTTTGTTTGTAACGGGAGCCGCTGTAGTTTACTACTACATATTTCCCTTAGCCTGGAAATTTTTTATTGCTTTTGAACATAGCGGTAAATCTTTCGGTATACCAATAGAGTTTATGCCATCAGTTAGTGAATATTTAGACCTTGTTCTTCAATTCGCGTTCGCTTTTGGTACTGCATTTCAAATTCCAGTCATACTAACCTTAATGGTGAGAGTAGGGCTAATCACTGCACAAAGTTTGTCAAATAAACGGAGAATTGCGATAGTGGTAATTTTCATTATTGCTGCAATCTTAACTCCACCTGATGTACTAAGCCAAGTAGGGCTTGCAATTCCAATGTTGGTATTATATGAGCTGTCTATTCTGATATGTAGATATATTGAGAAGAAAGCAAAGGATTGAATCAAGAATATTATTTATAAACAAAGAATGAGCACCGGAGCACTTTTTCTTGAACATTGAAATGGGATTATGTAAACTGCCCTTATTGATTTTTTAGTAGACGCCAAGTGAATTAAAATATTACGAGGTGTGTTATGATAATAGTTGTTGGTGGTCAAAAAGGTGGTACTGGTAAAACGACCATAGCCACAAATATAGCGGTGATGCGTGCTAGGGAAGGTAGAAATGTCCTTCTCTATGATCTTGACCCATTAATGCTAGCTACCTTGTGGGCATCCCAGCGAGACAAGGACAAAAGTTTACCGAAAATTAACAGTATTCACAAGGTGTTAGGCCAAATTAACATTGGTGTAGTAATCAGAAATGAGCTACAAGCTTTACAGTCCAAATATCAAGATATTATTGTTGACGCAAGAAGAGTAGATGAAACTTTAAGGGCTGCCTTATCATTAGCTAATCTAGCTATATTTCCGATTCTTCCATCTGCAGCTGATATGTTGACGTTTAACACTCTGAGCAACTTAGTTAACGGTGCTCAAAGTTGTAACAAAAACTTTCAAGCAAGAATCCTACTTAATCAAATGAATACTAATCCAGTTGTAACCAAAAAAGGAATTGAGAAATGTGATGCTTTTTTAAGCTGTTTTGAACACTTAACAAGGTTCGATAGTTTTTTGAGTCAGCGAATTGCAATTGAAGATGCCTATGGCGAAGGTATGGCAATTGTTGAATCAGCAGACTTAAAAGCAATTAGGGAAATTGAATCTGTTTATGAGGAAGCCTTATCTACTGTTAGAAAATCAGAGCCAGCACAGTCAGTGTTAAGGTTGCCACCTAGTTTACATCAAAAATTGAGGGAAATAGCCTTTATAACAAAAGATACAGTTTCTAACATTGGATTCAGGGCTTTAACGGAATACATTAAAACTTTAGAGAAATAAGAAACCAATCAAAATGAAGAAGAGAGGTTTGTTTCCTTGATTGTCTTTCAACTATTTTTCTGAAGTTGGAGGTTCGATAGGTTGCTGTGTAAAAGATTAGGAAGTAGTTTTGTTAGTGTTGAAAATTATAGCTCTTTTCCTAATAGTCGGAACATGATGGAATAGGTAAAGTAGTGAGGAGATGTGAATGCCAGCAGCATATAGTTATGATTTAAGGAAAAAAGCATTGGATGTAGGGGAAAGTAGAGCATTTGTAGCCAAGAGGTTTAAAGTTAACATTCTATGAATGGCAAAAAGGTGCAAGAAAATAGGCGATTTTAAATCAAAATGTAGATCCAATAGAGCGTGATTGATATCTTGCTAGTAATAGTGTAACAGCTTTTATTAAGATATTTTTTGCCATATGGCAGCAATAACAAAGTTAGAAAATTGATGGCTGAATATGTTGGCATTGATAAACAGTATATTATGCTTCAAGCAATATTTACTTTAGTAGCTTCTACAACTTTTTTTAGTATATTGGTGCTATGTACCAACAGCAGTATTTGCACTTGCTACGTGTTTCTTTGTTAAAAATGATGTACATGCTGCATTTTCTGCAAAAGAACTTTCTCCTGAGTTTGCCGAAATTATTACTGAAAAAGTAGTAAATAATGTTGAGCTCAATGCAGAAGACAACTCTCAATCGAGAAGCTACTTGTATGAGACTGTGTTATATAGCGAAACTAGATTTCACTTTTACACACCTAGATAAGGGGTAAAAGCAGATACTAGAATGACGAAATCGTTATTCTGCTACGCATTATCGCCGTATAACTATAGCTATATATGAACTAAAAAAGTAATATTCACTAGATCTTAATATTTTAGATCTATATTTCAATAAAATATTACAATTAGTATGAATGATCCATTTAAAAGTGAGGATTATAAAAAAAATCTCGATTCTCTGATCAAAGCTATAAAGCTAGGGAATTCAGAGAAACAATATGGTAAAACAGTAACAGATTTATCTCATGCTTTAGAGGGTTTTACAGATAAGGCAGAAGATGTAGCTAAACTTGTTATACGTGATGACTTGAATAATTGTGTAAAGAAGGCAAATAAAAAGCCATTAATTCTTAGGATATTCAATAGAATATTAGGAAGAGATGTTTCGATTAGGAATATAAGTAATTTTATAAAAGATAAATTGCCTCCTTCAACTGCTAGAACAGCAATCGAATATACAGATGTTATTCAAAAAATTTCAGATTTAGAGCGAATAGAAAGAAGTCAAGATAAATATAGGTCATATGGAATAAATTTAGAAAATAGACAGCAAAAGAAAAATCTCTTATATGAGCGAGAAGATTCAGGTTATGGAGGTTCATTAAACGAAGATCCTGAGTATGAAGAAATATCAAATTATCAAGAGGAAAAGAGCAAATCTTTAACAAAAGATTTGCGTAATCTACAATCAATTAAAGAGGAGCCGATTTATGCAACAATTCCTAAAGAACATATAGAAGCAAAAAGAGAAAATAGGAAGAAACAACAACTTCAATCTCTTGCACCACCAAAACCACCAAGAGTACCACCAGTACCAGAGAAAATGTTTACTATCAATCAAAAAATTAGACAAGAACCGAAAAAAGATAAACCTGCAGTACCACCAAAGCCTAAAGATTTAGGCGAAAAAGTAAGCACAGAGCAAAAAATAGTAGTGGAAAAATCAGCTGAGAGTAACCCTACACTACCACTAAAATCTGAAAATCAAGATGGTAAAGAATCAGCAAAAAAAGCTGATGGACCAAAAGTACTAGTAGTTGCTATGAAAAAAGAAGTGACTCGCGAGAGTAGTAAAGTAAAGGCATTAAAAGAAAGATTTGAGCGAAATCAAGTAAAGAACGTGTTGCCTGCTGAAAACAAAACTGCTTCAGTAACACAAACGGATATCAGTGTGAAGAGAAAACAATCTCGTTCATTTCCAGTAGGGAATAAAAAATCTTCGATCAACCATCTTGCCAGCAAAAATTTACCTTCCACGAATGTAAGTGTAAAAGAAATGGTTAAAAAATTTGAAGGGAGAAAAGGTGAAAGATAGTAATATTTGGGTATTTCCCTACTCATGAAAATTAGCTCTTATCATAACATTTTTACAGCCATAAGAGGAAGTTTTTATAAAATTGGGGCTAAAGAAAACTTGCATGTAAATGTATCAAGGTATAAAATTATAAATATTAAGAATGAATAGGTTAGTTATGAATCTTGTAACAAAATCCGCTATCGATTTTACTGCTTCGGCTGTTCTTGCTAGTGGAAAAATAGTTGATGATTTCTGTTTAAGTAAACATATAAAGGATAAGTATGCTATCCTTTTTTTCTATCCACTTGATTTTACTTTTGTCTGTCCAACTGAGTTGATATCATTTAGCAACAAAATAGAAGATTTTTCAAAACGTGATGTTGAAGTGATAGGAATAAGTATAGATTCAAAATTTTCACATTATAAATGGCGAAACACTCCAGTTAATGATGGTGGTATTGGAGAGGTTAGCTACAATTTAGTGTCTGATATCAAAAAGTCTATATCAAGAGACTATGGGGTCTTATATGATGACTCAATTGCACTAAGAGCAACTTTTGTTATTGATGATAAATTTGTTGTACGTCATCAATCGATAAATGATTTTCCTTTAGGGCGTAATATCGATGAATTCATTAGAATCATTGATGCAATAAAACATAATGAAGAGCATGGTGAAGTATGTCCAGCAGGGTGGAAAAAAGGCAAGCCTGCGATGCAGGCAAGCGATGAAGGAGTGGCTGATTATCTAAACTCACACAGTGCAGAATTATAAATTGAGTACAAAAGTTCTTATTATTGGATCTGGAGCAGCGGGTTATGCTGCTGCTATATATGCAGCACGTGCAAATTTAGAGCCAATTGTAGTAACAGGAATGCAACCTGGTGGTCAGCTTACAATTACTACGGATGTTGAAAACTATCCAGGTTTTATTTCTATACAAGGTCCAGAACTCATGGAACAAAAGAGGTTGCATGCAGAGAAGGCGGGAGCAAGAATAATAGACGATGAGATAAAAAGTGTAGAACAACTTGAGGATTCTAATGAGTATAGATTTAGATCTTGTGGTAATGCTAGTGACTACTATTCGAATGCAATTATAATCGCAGCTGGTGCGCAAGCGAAGTGGCTTGGCCTGGAGAGTGAAAAGAAATTTCAAGGTTACGGAGTTTCGGCATGCGCAACTTGTGATGGTGCATTTTTTAGAAATAAAGTTGTAGCTGTGGTTGGTGGTGGAAATACTGCTGTTGAAGAAGCAATATTTTTAACTCGATTTGCTAAGGAAGTTATATTGATACACAGGCGTGATAAGTTAAGAGCAGAGAAAGTAATGCAAGACAGGCTCTTTAAAAATGATAAGATAAAGGTAATATGGAATCATACCGTAGAGCAGATTCTTGGAGAAGAAAATCCTAAAAAAGTTACTGGCATTACAATTAAATCGACAGACATCAATAAAACCCAGGAATTGAAAGTAGATGGAGTGTTCATTGCAATTGGGCATGCACCAAATACAGGTATTTTTAAGGGCTTTGTTGAAATGGATCAGCAAGGTTATATAATTACGAAACCTGGAACAACTCTAACCAGTAGGGCAGGGGTGTTTGCCGCTGGCGATGTTCAAGATAAGGTATATCGCCAGGCAGTAGTTGCCGCAGGAACAGGGTGCATGGCTGCACTTGATGCAGAAAAATTTTTGGAATCATAATTAGTTCTAAAATTTTTAACTAAATTACTTGCAATTTTCTTTGTTTTTTTTATAATTATGTTAATAAATTATAGGTTGAGGAGAATTTAGTATGCTTTCGGGAAGTAATGTAGATTTTAGAAGAAGGGTTGTTAGTGATGTAGGATTACGAACTCAAAATCAAACAACTTCAGGACAATCAACAACAAAATTATTTAAAGCTATTGATGATGAAAATCTAGGGGATTTTAAGCGAGCTCTGGCAGAAGGTGCGAATGTTAATGCGTTTGATGAGGGATATACACCATTAATGACTATTATCATGGGTGGTGATGATAGTCCTACAAACTTAAAAATGATGACTTTGCTTTTACAGCACCAGAATTTAAATGTTAATATTCAAGAAGCTAAAGAACTCAATACAGCTCTACATCTAGCTTTTCGTATGGAAAATAGGAGTTTCGTACAGATGTTACTTAGACATCCTGAATTGAATCCAGTCATTAGAAATGATTATGAAGATCGTTATGGGAGCAGAAAAAGTTACACTCCTAAAGAATATATTGAACAAATTGGGAGAGAGCAGGAGAAAGATTTTTCACATCTTACAAAAGAAATACAAAAAGCACAAACAGGAAAACAATTATTGAATGCTCTTTCTCATGGAAATTTCCATGAAGCAAAAAGACTATTAAATGAAGAATTCAACCCTAATTGCTGGAAAAGAAATTTCAATGGAGAAATAGAAACGCTGCTTAGCCTGATTATCAAATCATGTTTACAAGGAATAACACAAGATAACGAGGAAGTATTGACTAAACTTTTAGAACATAAAGACCTAGATTTTAATCAAATAAAACCGATACCAGCTATAGAGCAAAATCCATGGGTGAAGCAAATAATTGAGCAAGTTATGAAGGAGCGATTAACTGATGCTATTAATAGAAAAGATTTGGGTGATGTAAAAGAATTAGTAGAAGATCACTGCTTCATAAATCGTGCAATTGTCAACGCTGTGTTGGGGAATGTTAATAATCCAAGTGAATCTATTAAAAATTATCTCAATGAGAAATTTCCTGCAAGTGCAGAGCAACCTGTAGCAAATACACATAATGTTCAATCAGAAATAAACGATGAGTTTATTGCTCAAGAATTGCAGCGACTTGAAAACCTGGAAGGTGAACTTGAAAGAACAAAGGCTCAACTTGCAGAAAAAGAGCAAGAGTTGAATAGGACCGTAGATGAAAGAACAAGAGACACTGACAAAATTTCACAGTTAGAAAAGGAGTTGAGACAAGTAAGGCAGGGTAATCAGGAAAGAATTCACACTCTCACTGATCAAGTAGCTCGACTTACTAGAGAAAAAAGTCAACTTAAAAACCTTAGAGATGAGCTTGAAAGAACAAAAACTCAACTTAGAAAAAAAGAGCAAGAGTTGGATAGGGTTGTAAGTGAAAGAGACACTAACAAAATTTCACAGTTAAAAAGGGATTTTAGTCAACAGAGATCAGAACTTCAAACTCAAAATCAAGACTTAAATAACAAAAACAGAAAACTTTCAGAAGCAAGCATTTATAATAGAAGGCAAAGTAACTATGCCTCTGCCTCTTTTGTGTTATCTGGAGCGTTTGCTATTGGTGCATGTTTAACAATATCGAATTTAGAAATATGTATTTCACTTGCTGTAGCTGCATTTGTCTTCCTTACAATTGGATGCTACTGTTCATATAAAGCAAGTACAGTACTGAGTGATGTGATAAGCACTGAATTTGGTAATGTTATCAGTTTAAGATAGAGTTAAGGTTTTTACTTCTTGTCTAAACTCTTCTGAAAATTTTTGTACATCCTGAAAATACCTTGATAATTCGAGTGAATGTAAACCTGAGTGGTTTCAAGACTGAAATAGTTGTTGTAAACTTGCTTCTATTATCTTTTAGTTCAAGAAATTAAAAGTTTAACGATGAGAATTATAATTACAGACCAAAGTAAAAAGTAGGCTTTTCCATTTGATTTATTTTTCACCTGTAATTTTTTGTCAGCTATTAGGTTTAATTTTTCTATAAGGCTAAATATTCCCTGAATTGCTTTTATGGGATAAGAGCTTTTAATTTTTTCCCTATACCCTATTTTACTTTCATGTTGATTGTTTATCCATGTTTCAACTACTTTCCACATATTGATTTCTGGATAGACTTTCCTACATGTTCCTTCTAATAAAATCATAGTTTTCTGCAGCAATAACAATTGTGTTTGAACTTTCATATCAAAATCACCAGTTATTTTTAGTAGCTGAGTAAGTAATCGAGCAAATGAAATCTTCTGTATAGGCTGTCCAACAATGGGCTCACCTATTGCTCTGCAAGCTGTAACAAAATTTCTATGCTGTGATGGAACATAACCGGCTCTAAAGTGCATTTTTGCAACGTGATCATAATCCCTATTTAAAAAGCCTTTGAGTATCTCTATAACGTAATAGCATGTCTCACGATCTATTCTACCCATGATTCCACAATCCAGGGCAATAATATTGTTATTACTATCGATCATTAAATTTCCAGGATGCATATCAGCATGAAAAAAACAATCCCTATATACCTGATTACAAAAAGATTCTATAAGATTGATAGCTATTTGCTTTCGGTTATTCAGCTTTTCAACTTCGTATATTGGTATAGCTTCCATCCATTCTAATGTTAAAACCTTTTTTGAAGTTCTACTCCAATCTATTTCAGGTACGTAGAAACCTCTGTCATGTTTAGTATTTTCCTTCAGTTCCGAAGAGTGGGCAGCCTCAAAGCGTAGATCTAACTCTAATCGGCAAATTTCAGCAAAAGTTTTGACTAATTCAACTGGCTTCAGCCTTTTTGATTGTTCACTAAATTTTTCTGCAATTTCTGCAAGCCAAGAAAGCATTTTTATATCCCTTGAGAATGTTTTCTCAATATTTGGCCTCAAAACCTTTACAGCAACTTCCTTACCCTCAATTGTAACTGCTCTATGCACCTGAGAAATTGATGCTGCTGCAATTGGCTTTTCAGAAAAACTTGAAAAAATATCGCTTAATTTACAATTAAACTCACTTTCTATAGTTTTAACTGCTATTTTATACGAAAATGATGGCAATCTATCACATATCAATAGCAAGTTATTTGTTATGTCCTCATTTAAAATATCAGTGCGTGATGAAATGGATTGCCCAAATTTAATGAACACCGGACCTAATCTTTCAAGAGCACGCTTTAGTTTATGACCTTGTATTTTATTTATTGATTTTTTTGATGGTGGAAGTAAATAAGGTAACACATTGTAGCGTGTTAGCACTGTAGTTATTTGCAGAAGACGTAGAATATTTTGAATCATTTCGCTGCGTAACTGCCAAATATTTCATTTATCTCCATAATTTCATCAGGTTTACCTTGATAATAGATAGTATTATTTATGCAAATTATGTAATCTGAGGATGGTAGAGCAGAGTTAAGGTCATGAGAAGTCATGAGAATCGACACTGATCGTTCTTTTGCGATTTTATTTATAATATCATAAAATTTAGATCGTGCGTTAATATCCATTGCACTGACTGGCTCATCTAAAATGATCAAATCAGATTCTGAAATTAAACAGCGTGCAAGCAGCAGTAATTGTGTTTGTCCTGCAGAGATTTCTAATACTTGATTTTTTAGGATGTTACCGATACCAACCAATTCTATTGCTTCTGTAACAATGGGTTGATTTTTCTTCAATTTCTTCGAGGAGCTATTGAAAAGGAAAGACTCAACTGTTATTGGCATCAAATTACCAATACTAAAATTTTGTGGCATATAGCTAATTTTTATATTGTCAGCGAATACAATACTGCCAATAAAACCTTTATTTATACCAGCAACTGCTTTCACTAAAGAGGTTTTACCTCCGCCATTTGGACCAAGTATTGTAACTATATCTCCTCTTTGTACTGATATGTTGATATTATCAAGAACTTTTTTGTTACCGTATGAAAGAGTAAGGTTTTCTATTTTTAGAATGCAGTTATTGACACTACTTAATTTTTTGGCAAAAATTGACTTCTTCTCAACATTTATATGAGACATTTACTGTTTTTTTTTCTATTACTTTCATTTACATTATACTACAATAGTGCCTTTTCATCCAATTTAAAAATTGTAGCTACAATCAAACCTATACACTCACTTGTAGCTTCTGTTACAGATGGAATTTCAAAGCCAGAACTACTAATGTACGAAGTAGTGTCTGAACATAACTACATGCTCAGGCCTTCAGACGCAAGTAAATTAGAATCTAGCAATATTATATTTTATATCGATGATTCTTTGGAAACATTCATTAAAACTTTCGCTAAAGAAAATAAGAAGTTAATACCGCTATCAAGTGCAATCGATCTACTTCCTGCTCGAACACATTCATTTTCTAGTCACATTCAAGATGAAAAAGATTTGCATATTTGGCTGAGTCCTGAAAATGCAAAAAGTATGATACTTTCTATCAGTGCAACATTATCTAATATAGATAAAGAAAATGCCTATCGATACAATACTAACGCAGAGGAGGCTATAAGAAAGATAGACCAAGAAGTAGAAAAAATTACGAAAGAATTGGATGAGTTAAAAAATCAAAAATACATAGTTACTCACGATGCTTATCAATATTTCGAAAAATATTTTGATTTAAGTTACCCAAGCGCCATTCTTTCTATAGAAGAAGATTCTTACATAGGTATGAAGAGTTTAATGAAATTAAAAAAGGTAATGAAAGAGGAAAACGTTAAATGTATTGTTTCTCATTCACGAGAGGATAGCATAAAGCCTAATGTCTTTTCTAGTGACGTAAAAATGGTGATTCTTGATCCTATTGGATCAGATGTAGAGCCTGGAAAGGATGCATATCTAGATATAATCAGCAGCATTGCACAAAATTTCAAGTCTTGTTTCACTGAGTAATGAGTTCTTTTATCTATTCAGATAGCATTGCAAACTTAGTGCTTTCTATTCCAATCACAGCTATACCGACATTATCTACCAGAAGTATATCATCCCAGTCTGGGATTCAGTTAAGTTGGTAAGCATAAAAATATTATGTTAAAGCACAACGTTCTTGATGAGATTAGGGCAAGCCAATGTCAGCTACTTGAATGACACCATTTGCTATGCCCTCAAAAATGAATGCTCGTACAGCTGTGTGCCAGCTACTTGCATCTGCTATTTTTACTCATAATTATCTTGCCTGAACGAACTTAAATTCAAGTAGTTAATCATAGAAACAAAAAAAAGAAGATAACCAATATCTTCTTTTACTCTAATTAAAAAGACATTGAATTGTAATTGTCTATTTCATCTGATATAAGCGATAATTTTATGCTCTCAAAACGGAGATTACTTGCAATATCTGTTAACTGTTCACTAAGTGTTACTTTTTCTGGTGAATGGTGTTCAGGAGCTTTAATATTTCTATTACAGTCAGCCTTACACCAAGATCTATTAATTTTTGTCAATAAATCATTACCCTCGTATTTATTTTCACACTGTCTGTGGCACAAATTAAGTAAATCAACACCATGCAATGTCAATGAAGCAGAATCTTGTGTAAATTTTACCATAATATAATCCTTAATCTTATTATATCTATATTAACATATAAATGTGAATATTATACTAATATAGTTACTTTTTATGGCAAGTGGTTTTTGGTTATTTTCTAAACTTTCTTTATAAAAACCATAGGCGCCTATTGGTTTTTAGCTAAAGTAAAGATCAAGTATCTGGAATTCTGGACATAAAATCCTCCTGTGTAAAAAAGATTAGAAAAAAAGTGCGGCGCACATACGACAGAGATTAAGTATGTGTGTGCACCTACGTACGCTGAAGAAGATACGCCACATTTTTTAATGAATTTAATGAAAAAAGTCTGCAGATAAAGATAAATTTTGAGCTCTTAAAATATCTTTTACTATGATTATAGTCAGATTTAAAATATGCGCAAGCAATTTTTTTCTGTAAAAGTTTAACAAAAGAATTCAAAAGTTTGTGAACAACCTCTAAGTGTATGGTCCCAGAGTGTGATGGTATATAGACTATCTGGATCATTTAAAGTGTCAGATCAAGTCCCATTTAAGCAATAAAAAGACCAGATCAGGACAAAAACGCTACCATTTTCAGCCCTTATTCAGGTGGCTCAATTTCCCGTAACTTATATAAGTTACCGTAATCTTTCAAAACCTCAAACAGACTTTCTCTAATGCAAAACAGTATAACTAGTGAGCAATAAGCTACACTCCTTTTAGCTGTAAGCTTTGCATGATAATATACTTACTTTAATTTTTCTTCTTTAAATAATACGTGTCTTCTGACCACTGGGTCATACTTCCTAAACTCGAGCTTCTTGGGAAGGTTCTTAGGATTACGTTTTTTTACACAAAAATAGCCTGTTAGTTTCTCTTCTCCAGTTTTTGTTGTTTTAGTTGCAGTGCTAACTAGCTTGACAAGCAAAGAAGCATTTTTTTTCGCCATAATTGTTAGTGACATAATAAACTCTATGCAAGTTTATTACGCAAAACACTGAAAGTCAACCCAATAATGCAGATCGCAAAATTCTTGACAATCAATAATATATTAAGTAGTATAAGAACGTTTCAGAATGAAAAGTAGACGGTAAATAAGTGGTGAGTGATGGCAAAAGGTTATTGTTGATAGAAAGTACTACCTGTTCTAACGAGGTAAGGGTTGCCCTACTAGTTAATGGTAGGGTTGTAGAGTTTGAACAAGAATTCAAGGAAAAAAAACAATTAAGAGGTAATATATACGTTGCTTATGTAAAGCGTATAGAGCCTGCTTTGCAGGCCGTGTTCATTGAGTATGGAAAAAATAAGCAAGGTTTTTTGTCTTTTTCTGAGATATCTCTAAATTATTTTAATATTCCAGAAAAAGAGAAGGAAATTTTCCCTGATGAAGACTATTCGAGCGGTGTGGACTGTTCAAATGATAATTGCACAGAAGAAGGCCTAGATTCTACAGCTAGTAATGAATCCAGCAGTGGTTTTGTGAGGGAGGTACCTTTACATAGAAAATATAAGTTACAAGATGTGATTTCAGTAAATCAAAAGTTATTGGTTCAATTAACTAAAGAAGAACGAGGAAATAAAGGAGCTTCATTTACAACATACGTAACTTTGGTCGGTAGATACTGTGTTTTCATGCCCAATTCCATAAGTAGGGGTGGAGTATCTCGCAGAATTGAAGATACCAACGTTAGAAAACAGTTAAAGGATATATTAAATTCAATAAATTTACCAAAAGGCTCAGGTTTAATAGTAAGAACTGTTGGTGCAGGAAAAAGTAAGAAAGAAATTGAGCAAGATTACAATAATTTGACCTTATTATGGCAAAATATCCAGCAAAACTTCTCTTCTTTAAATGTTCCATCATTAATTTACAACGAAGCAGATGTAGTTATGAGATCTGTACGTGACTTTTGTAGTAATGATACAGAAATTATAGTATCTGATAGAGAAGTTTGTGAAGCGGTAAGAAAATACACTAAAAATGTGTTACAAGGAAAATTGCGTCCTAGATTATATAGAGGTTCTGTTCCAATCTTTACTTACTATCGAGTCGAAGATCAAATTTCTGAATTATATAGCAATAGAGTAGAATTGCCATCTGGTGGGTCTTTGGTGATAACCTTAACTGAGGCATTTGTTTCAATAGACGTAAATTCAGGGAAAATGACAGGAGAAGATAACATAGAAGAAACAGCTTATAGAACTAATATGGAGGCATTATCTGAAATATCAAGGCAAGCGAATCTCAGGGGCTTATCAGGGTTAATAGTTGTTGATTTTATTGACATGTTGAAACTTGAGTATTGCAAAAATGTTGAATTTGCTATCAAGCAGGCGTTTAAAGATGATAAAGCTAAAGTTCAATTTAGCTTTATCAATGACTTTGGTTTAATGGTCTTTTCAAGACAAAGAATTAAACCAAATATACAGGAAATTAATACTACAGAGTGCTTACGCTGTAAAGGTATTGGAAGAGTGAAATCAAACGAAGTGGTTGTTGCATCGATACTAAGGGATTTGCAACATATTGCTAATAAAAATCAAAATAAGTCCTTTGATTTAATAGCACGCAGTGCAGTTATAGCGCACATTTTTAATAATAAGCGTGATATGGTTTCTACAATCGAAAAAGAGTTCAATATTACATTAAATGTTAGTATTGATAATAGTTTAGATGCAGATACATTTATTTTAAAGCAAGGAGACCATATTAATTTTAATGATTATAAGCCATTGCAGAATTCTGGATGTCAAATTGTGAATAGCAGGGATAAAGAAGCTGGTAAACTACCGGGCAACTTTTGGTTAACTAAATGGCTTTCGCGCCTTTTGGGCTCTAACAACTAAACGGGACTTGTAATTAACGAGTTTTATACTTATATATTTTACATCAGATAATATTTAAAAGGGAGTATTCATTATGGGAAGAGCAATAGGTATAGATCTTGGAACAACAAATTCTTGTGTTGCAATAATGCAAGGCAAGGATACAAAAGTAATTGAGAATAAAGAAGGAGCAAGAACTACTCCATCTATAGTTGCATTTACTTCATCTGGAGAAAGGTTGATTGGCGCTCCAGCAAAAAGGCAAGCAACTACCAATGCAAATAATACTTTTTTTGCAACTAAGAGATTGATAGGTCGCCAATATAGCGATCCTGAAATGAAGAATCTAGGTGTACCGTATAAGGTATTTGCAGCAAAAAATGGTGATGCATGGGTTAAAACAACTGATGGTAAAGAATACTCTCCTAGTCAAATTGGTGCATTTATACTACAAAACCTGAAAGAAGCAGCTGAGGCTTATCTTGGGGAAGAAGTAAAGGATGCTGTGATAACAGTGCCGGCGTACTTCAATGATTCTCAACGTCAAGCAACAAAAGATGCAGGAAAAATTGCTGGATTAAATGTCCTCAGAATAATTAACGAACCAACTGCTGCAGCACTTGCTTATGGTCTTGATAAAAAGCACGGACACACAATAGTAGTGTATGATCTTGGTGGTGGTACATTTGATGTTTCAGTTCTTGAAATAGGTGACGGAGTTTTTGAAGTAAAGGCTACAAATGGTGATACTCACCTTGGAGGGGAAGACTTCGATAATGCAGTAGTAAATTATTTACTGGGTGAATTCAAGAAAAGTAATGGCATTGATTTGAAAAACGATCCAATGGCTATGCAAAG
This sequence comes from Wolbachia endosymbiont (group B) of Scrobipalpa ocellatella, assembly GCF_964188425.1. Classification (NCBI taxonomy): domain Bacteria; kingdom Pseudomonadati; phylum Pseudomonadota; class Alphaproteobacteria; order Rickettsiales; family Anaplasmataceae; genus Wolbachia; species Wolbachia endosymbiont (group B) of Scrobipalpa ocellatella. The sequence goes on along the minus strand of NZ_OZ077190.1, from coordinate 896,076 downwards.
AATCAAAGAAGCTGCAGAAAAAGCAAAGGTAGAATTGTCAAGTGCAATGGAAACAGAAGTAAATCTACCGTTTGTTACAGCTGATGCAAGTGGCCCAAAACACTTAAATATGAAGCTAACAAGAGCAAAGCTTGAAAGTTTAGTGAATGATTTAATTGAAAGGACTATAATTCCTTGCAAAAAAGCTCTTGAAGATGCTGGTTTGTCTGCTAGTCAAATTGGTGAAGTAGTTCTTGTTGGTGGCATGACTCGTATGCCAAAAGTCATAGAGAAAGTTAAAGAATTCTTTGGCAAAGATCCACACAGAGGGGTTAACCCTGATGAAGTTGTAGCAATTGGAGCTGCAATACAGGCGGGAATCATTCAAGGTGATGTAAGAGATGTATTACTACTTGACGTAACTCCACTTTCTCTTGGTATTGAAACTCTAGGGGGAGTGTTCACTCCACTTATTGAACGTAATACTACTATTCCCACAAAAAAATCTCAGGTGTTTTCAACTGCAGAAGATAACCAAACAGCCGTTACAATTAAGGTACATCAAGGTGAAAGAAAATTGGCGATTGATAATAAACTGCTTGGTCAGTTTAGTTTAGAAGGAATACCACCTGCTCCTCGCGGGGTTCCTCAAATTGAGGTGACATTTGATATAGATGCAAATGGAATAGCGCATGTTTCTGCAAAGGATAAAGCTACTGGAAAAGAGCAAAAAATACGTATTCAGTCTTCAGGTGGTTTATCGGAGGATGAAATAAATCGGATGGTGAGAGAAGCTGAGGAAAAAGCACAAGAAGATGAAAAGCGTAAGAAATTTATTGAAGTGAAGAATCAAGCGGATAGTTTAGTTCATTCTACAGAAAAATCTTTGACAGAATATGGTGATAAAATTTCTCCAGAAGATAAATCTGCTATTGAGAATGCAGTTAATGAATTAAAGGAAGTTAGTAAGTCTGATAATATTGATGATGCTGATTCAATACAACAGAAGGTTACTAATCTTTCTCAACTTTCTATGAAGCTTGGAGAAGCTATGTATAAGGAATCTCAACAACAACAAGGTGGAGAAAGCTCATCCACAACAAATAATGAGGAAGAAAAAGTAGTAGATTCTGATTATCAAGACATGGATAATAAAGAAGAGAATAAGTAATTCGATTGTCATCCCAGTGCCCAGATACTGTGGGATGACAAGAGGAGCGTATTGTTGCTTAAAGGAACTATTGTGGATATTATTAAGACAATAGAAGAAAAATTACGCGATTCAATAGGTGTAATTGATATTAATATTATCGATGAATCAGCAAAGCATGTAGATCATTATTTTGTTTCTTCTTCGACACTACCTTCACATATCAAATTAGTATTAATATCTAACGACTTTTCTGGAATGAGCTCTTTAAAGAGGCATAAATTGATCTATGAATTATTAAAGAGTGAAATAGAGCGATTACATGCGATTTCTCTTCACTTGTATACGCAAAGCGAATACAATCTAAAAAATAAATAGTAGAAACGTGAGAGAAGAGTCTTTATTAGTTAAAGCAGGAAGAAAATTTAATGATTATAAAGGATCGATGAACCCACCAGTTTATCATTCTTCTACCATATTATTTCCTACTTACAAGGATTACTTAAGTGCAGCGAATGGGGAGAGTATATATGATGTGATCAATGATGGTGTTGCAAGGGATTACAGCTATAGTAATGTTGGTACGCCTACTGTTCATTATTTTTCAAATGCACTGGCTGAAATTGAGGGTAGGGGACAAGCACTCATCTACCCTTCTGGATTATTTGCACTTACTTTTGCTATTTTGACTTTCACTACAGCAGGTTCGCATGTTCTGATACAAGATAATAGTTATTATAGGCTAAAGAGATTTGCCGAAAATGAACTACCAAAAAGAGGAGTAGAAGTAACTTTTTATGATCCGACACAGGATATAACTGATTTAGTTCAGAGTAACACTTCACTCATCATGATTGAGACGCCTGGTTCTATAACGTTTGAGATTTCGAATGTAGAGCATATAGTAAAAGTTGCTAAAGAACGTGGAATCGTAACCGTTTGTGACAATTCATGGGCCACTCCTTTGTTGTTTAAGCCGCTTGATTATGGAATTGATGTTGCACTATACGCGGTGACAAAGTATCTAGCCGGTCACTCAGATTTAGTGATGGGAGCTATGGTTGCTGAAGGTAAAATTTTTAAATTGCTTTATGAGAGCTATAAAAATTATGGAGTCACCATTCAATCGCATGACTGTTACCTTGCACACAGGGGACTTAGAACACTGCAAACACGCATGAGGAAGCATCAAAGTACAGCAATGCAAGTAGCAAAGTGGCTGGAAAAACATCCAAAAATCAAAAAAGTCTTATACCCCGCACTTTTTTCCTATTCTCAGCATGATTTATGGAAAAGTTATTTCAAAGGGGCAAGTAGCGTATTTAGTATAGTACTCGATAGAGAATATTCATGTGAGGAACTAAGCTGCATGGTTGATCACATGAAAATTTTTGGCATCGGTGCTTCTTGGGGAGGATGTGACAGTTTGATATTACCAATAGAACATAGATCTATGTCAAGATCTGTAATGAATTCAGATTATGGTGGAAGTTTTGTGCGAATATTTTGCGGACTAGAAGATCCTGAAGATTTGATTTTTGACTTGAATACTGCATTAATAAGACTGCCATGTTCAAGTGTTAAAGATGATTGTGAGACTGAAAGAGCTACTGCATAACATTGTAAATGCTGACTTTGATATTGAAATCAAAGGCGTCACATGTAATCCTAAGAGAGTTAAAGAAGGTTACCTTTTTGTTTGTGTGTCAGAAAGGAGTAAAGAACACGTAACATGTCTTCCTAATGGATGTGTACACAACTGTGTAGACGTTGTAATACAAGGGGCCAAGAAAGATGTCATCCCAGTGCTCAGACACTGGGATCCAGAAAATTTAATTGTAAACAAGCATACTAGACAATTGTATAATGAAAACTGGATTCCAGTGTCCGCTACTCGAATGACAAGTACTCCAAGTTTTGCAGTGCTTTACCACTCGGACCCTCAAGGAATATACAGTGAAATAGTCAGCAGGTTTTATCAATTCAAACAACCTAAATATGTTGCTGCTGTAACTGGTACGAATGGTAAAACTTCAGTGGTGGAATTTTGTCGCCAGATTTGGCAAGATAATGTAGCGTCTATAGGAACACTGGGAACATGTGTCAATAATAATAGAAAAGATAATAGCCTTACAACGCCAAGTGCAGATGATCTTTATTCCACATTGCGTGACATAAATAATAAGAACGTAGAACACTTAGCATTAGAAGCTTCAAGCCATGGAATCGATCAATACAGAATCCATGGACTCAGGCTCAATGCTGCAGCTTTTACTAATTTCTCTCAAGATCATTTGGACTATCACAAAAGTATCGATGAGTATTTTGAGGCCAAGAAAAGGTTGTTTGATGAGGTATTGCCAAAAGAAAAAACAGCGATTTTAAATGCAGATATAGGCGAATATGGAGAGTTGCTCAACATAGCTGAAAAGCGTGGCAACAAAGTTATAACCTATGGAAAAAAAAACTCTGACATTACTTTATTAAAGCAGATACCCACTGCCAATGGTCAATACCTGACAATTCAAATCGGTGATGAAATTTATAACGCATTTTTTCCGATTTTTGGGCAATTTCAAGCATATAATTTGTTGTGTGCAATCGGTATAGTTATTTCATCTGGTATGGACTATCAAAGAATGTGTATAGATAAACTCGCTTCTCCATCTGGAAGAATGGAAAAAGTGAACACTTTTGCATTTGTCGATTACGCTCATACTCCAAGTGCACTCAAACAAGCTCTGTTGTCTTTAAAATGGCACTTCAATAAAAAGATAGTTCTAGTGTTCGGTTGTGGCGGGAATCGTGATCAAACAAAACGTGCAGAGATGGGTAAAATAGCACAAATGCTTGCAGGTAAAGTTATAGTCACAGATGACAATCCGCGCGATGAAGATCCGGGGAAAATTCGTCACGATATTTTGTTACATTGCCCTGATGCACTGGAGATAGGAGATAGAAAAAAAGCTATAGAGAAAGGTATAAATATAGCACATGATGAAAATATGATTCTGCTAGTTGCAGGAAAAGGACATGAAAGATTCCAAATAATAGAAGGCCAATCCCTTGAATTTAGTGATGTTGAAGTTATTAGAGAGGGCCAAAAATTTGCTACTGCTGTTTTGCTCTCTCCTTCATCCAACGCCTGAATGGCTTTTTTCCTTAAGTCATAACTGTACGCTGCTGGCATTTTTACCTTCTTGTTACACTAAATCACTATCTTATCTTGTTCCTACTATTATGAGAAGAGCTATACAAGGATATGAAAGTGGAGATTGTGGTTACAAGATTAGTGAGAGAATATAGAAAAATTTAGGATGAAATATTGCGTGATATAGTTCATTTAGTGATAAAGGCTCTTACAGGTATAGTAGCGCTTCATAAGTAAGAATATTTTTACAAAGAATTTAATAATCACAATTTAGGCAATGATGAAAGTTCTTTAAGAAAAAAGTTTAATACTATCAAGAAAAGTTTGCATAGGCATAGCAATATAATACATAATAATCAAAATATTCCAAATTCTGTCAATTTATTTGCACAGTCAATCACTTGAGAATTCGGAAATTGATTTTTAAACCAAGTGTACTGGCGTTTTGCATAATGCCTTGTGTTTGTTTGAGCAATCTGTATTGCTTCGTCTAAAGTAATCTCCCCTTTTAAGTATCTTATAATTTCTGGTACTCCATGTGCTTTCATAGCTGGCAAATGTGGAGATGGGTTCATGCTAAGTAGGTTTTTTACTTCATCAATTGCTCCATTTTCAACCATTTCAATAAAACGAGAATTTATTTTTCGGTATATATCCTCACGTTTAGGTAGAATTGTATATACCTTAAAATTATTGAACAAAGGAGGCTGTCTATTTTCTTGCCATACAAAGATTGTCTTGCCAGTTTCAGTGATAACTTCAAGTGCTCTTGAGAGGCGATGTGAGTCATTAATAAATATTTTACCTTGAATCCTTGGATCTTTGCTTAGCACTAATTTGTAGAATTCCTCTTTACTTAAATTTTTTCTAAGTTCATTTACGTTTTCTCTCACTTCCTGGCTTATTTGTGGAATCGATGATAATCCCTTGATTAAGCTGCTAATGTAAAGCCCACTTCCTCCAGTGATGATCGGTATTCGTGAATTTTTCAGCGCGTTGTTAACTTCCCTATTTAAATCCTCTATCCATAAACCTACGGAATAATTTTCTCTTGCTGAAACATAACCGTATAGCCTATAAAATTCTTTCTGCTTTGGTGGTTGAGCAGTAATTACGGGAATCTCTTTGTATACCTGCTTTGAGTCACAGTTTATTATGCTAATGTTTTTATGCTTTTTTATCAAGTTATCGCATAATTCTGATTTACCTGAGGCTGTAATTCCTGTAATAATTACTATATTATCTTTCATTTATATTAATTTAACTAACCTATGATAGGGTGTAGTAAAAATTTGGATTCTACAATCTAAAATTTGGAGACTTTTATGGCAGAAAATGATAACGATAACTCGTTTACTAAGCGTTTTACAAATAGGACTTCTAATGAGACAAGAGGAGGTTTTTCCAGTAAGTATTCATCTCAAAATACCAAAGAACATGCACTAGGAGCAAAAGGAAAAATTTCTGAATTGGCAAACAAAAAAGCTGAAGCCAAGGAAGCTTTTTCTGAAAGTGGCGGCATAAAGAGTAAAAGCAGAACTATCAATGAAAGATCCTTTGCTGATGCAACAAGAAGAAGTAGATCAGATCTCATATATCTAGTTCGTGGTAAAGATCGAGGAAGATCAGCTTGGCACTATGTATTAGTTGATAAAGATAAAAGAGAAATGTTTCTGGCAAAAAGTAGAACTGGCTCTATAGATGTTGCAGATTATGGAGAGATTTTATATTCAGGATGGGGAGATGATCCACCACAGACGATAGTCGATAAAATCAATGAGGAGTTCGGATTGTAGTAAATCTGTTGTAAAAACGAGCAGTTGCTAATAAAATTTACTGTAAGTATACAACAGTAGCCATTTCGGTATCTTAATTGCTACCATATAGCGAGATAACTGTAAACCCAGAGCTATTGTAGACATAAGTTTTAGCTATATGGTATTTGAAGTAATAAATGCAATAAAAAATAATTTGTTAGCATGCTTTCCAACAGAGACAGTATATGCTCTTGCTTGTAATGCGCTAGGTAAAGAATCTATAGAAAAAATATACCGGATAAAGAAGCGTTCTCAAAACAAGCCACTCTCTATATTTGTTAGTGATGTTGATAGTTTGACAAATATAGCAAAGGTAAAAGAAGAATATATCAATTTAATAAACTACTTTTCTCCTGGACCAATGACCTATATTTTACCACTTCAAGATAACAGTATATTACCAAATGAGTTCTTTAAAGATAGTATAGGCATAAGAATTCCTGATCATCCTATTGCGATTTCAATATTAAATGAACTGAAAACTCCAGTAGTTGCAACTAGTATTAACATTTCAGGAGAAAAAAGTATATGCAAAGCAAGAGATATACCTCAGTCTATTAAGCAACACTTATCTGCAGTAATTGAAGATGATGAATTAGTTTCTGGTATAGAATCTACTATTATTGACTTAACTGGAGACAAGATTAAGGTTTTAAGAAAAGGTAAAATTTCATTACAAACAATAAATAACGAATTTTCAAACTAAGATCTATAGGAGAAAGAATGAAAAAGGTGATAGGCCACAACCAAGCAAAAAAAAAGATAATGAACAACTTGTCTGTTCAATCTTGGCTGATCTGTGGTAAAAAAGGCATAGGAAAAGCAACACTTGCACAATCCTTTTCTAATTGGTTTCTTATCAAAAATTACGATGAAGTAGCATTAGACTTACACATTGTTGAAGGTGATACAATAGGAGTGGAAAAGGTGAGAGAAATGAAAAATTTTCTGTACCTAAGCCCCATTCAATCAGAATATAAGATAGCTATAATAGATAGCTTGGAGGCAATGACTAGCAATGCTAAAAATGCAATATTAAAGATATTAGAGGAGCCGCCACAAAATTCTAAAATACTTATAATTAGCCATAAACTATATGATATACAAACCACCATCCGGTGTAGGTGCTTTCAGCTGAATTTACTTCCGTTAACTTACGATGAAACAAAGCAGGTTGTTTCATCTCAGTGTAAATTCGACGATAAAATATTTAGTGAGATCATTACTTTGTTTCCCGGAACTCCGGGAGTAATAATAAATGCAATAAACAGTGGTGCTTATGAGTCACATAAGCATTTTTATACATTTTTCCGTAATCTAAATAATTCTGATATAGTTAATAAAATAATTAATAGTGAAATTGAGCTAGAACTAGCATCACATATCATTCAAACCTCCATTTTAGAAAGTATAAAGAAAGAAGTAAATAATGTTGAAATTTTGCTAAGTCAATGGAAAGAAATAGATGAACTTTTCGTTGCTGCAAAGCAATTTCGCTTAGATAAAAAGCATGTTTTAGCTAATGTAGTTAACATCATGACACAAAAATATAATACTTTTAACATAAATTCATGATAAAATCCTGATAATTTAATACTTAAAGTATATAGTTTGACTGATAATAAATTAACTTTATGGCAATCAATAGAAGTTTTAACAAAAACCATATTGAACATGCAGAAAGAATTGAGTTTACTCAAGAATACAGCTTTAGACCAAGACGTCACTTTAGAAAAAGGGAAGGAGCTGTCAAGTGGTATCTATGAAGCAAATTTTAAGCTCAATAAGGCAATCAATATAGCTACTTTGCCAAAAATTGGCCATCGCATGCTCAGTGGCGAGTTAGTCATACTTAATCATATTACGAAAGAAGAAGTAAAGATTCCTAGAGATTTTCATTATCTTAAAGTTATTAAACTCAATCATGATGACTATAAACTAACGTTTTGTAATTTTTTAGGTAATGAGTTTTTTGAATATAAAAAGTATGATCCACAATATTCTGATCTTTCAGATGAATATAAATTCGTGGATTTTGGTAGTGTAAAAAAGACTAATAATCTAAAATTTAAGGAGTATGTTGGTCATGCACCTAAATTTTTTGCTGTAGAAGGTCTTATTGAGCCTGGATCTGAAAACCATGTAATTGATCTATTTGAGCTAGTCAGAGAAGGTAAAGGCAGAAAAGTGGGAACCCTTGCTGATGAATTTGGTTATTTTGATGATCAAAATAAATTACACTACTATAATTATCACAAAAGTGCAGAAAGTAATACTTATGATCCTGAAAGCTTCAGTGTAAAAATGATAAATTTAGATGTGAAGAAAATTGATAAATTTCATCTTATTGCAGAACAAGGTGATATAATCATTCATACTATTTTGGAAAATTTAGACATATTTTAAAGTTTTTTTAGAGTTATTATAATTAGGTTATGGAAGTTGAATCAGTAAAAAACAAAAGTTATTTCAGGAAAGCAGTAGAATGGTATTGCCACAGATACCTGTTCTGCGTTGTAGAAAGATCTTGGATGGCGTTAATAACGTTACTTCTCTTAGTATGTTTATTTTTATCATTACTAAACATATACCTATTACTTCCTGTTAAAAAAGATTTAAATTTTGTGAAGTACACGAACCACACAGAAGATGAGTTTTCTACAATACATAAACTTAGTTTTAGTAAAAAAGAAGATGAATACACTTCCATAGCAAGGTACTTGGTAAGTCAATACGTCGAAGCATACGAGTCCTCTCAGATCGTTGAATCAAAGTATCAAGAAAATTTTATAAAAAACAATTCTATATATAAAATCTATCAAGACTTTCAGGAAAAAGTAAACAATGAAGCTGTTTCATCCACAAAAAAAATTACCAACATAAACGTAACAACACTATCTATTGACCGATCGATCAAGGACTTAGTTAAATTTGCTGGAAATGCCACTGTACTTTTTGCAGCTGAGCAAAATAAGAAAATGAAAGACTATGCTGTGGAGGTTAGCTTTACTTTATCAAACATGAAAGCAACTCTAACTGGTATAATACCATTTAAATTTATTGTTAACGGCTATAAATACAGCTGATTACATTTAAAAAATTACTTGGTAGCTAAAAAAATAACTAAAGTGCATACAGCAGTAACAACTGGAGGTAAAATTAGAAGCATTGGTGTCTTTTTAATAAAATAATTTCTAGAAGGTTTTAAGAAAAAGGCATTGTAAATTATCGGTAAGAAGTATAGAGCGTTGAGTATAGTACTGACAATTAACACCAGAGCTACAAATACAGAAAGTGTTACATTACTAGAGTTAAAAACAGCTTGAAAAATGAAAAATTTGCTCCAAAAAGTCGGAGCAGGTGGTACCCCTATCATGGACAATGCACCTATAGTAAATGCTATCATACTAATTGGCATACTACGTCCTATACCGTGAATTCTATCTATGTATTTCTCACCTGTTTTCGTTATTATTGCTCCAGCAGTGAAAAATAAAGTGATTTTTGCAAATGCGTGGCAAACTAATTGAAAAATTGCAATCCTCATGCTAAATTCACTAAAAATTGAAGCGAACAATATAATATATGACAACTGAGAGATAGTAGAATAAGCAAGCAATTTCTTTAATTCCTTTTGCTTTAATGCAATTAACGATGCAGTAATAATAGTAAATCCAGCAGCGTACGGAAGCCATCCTCCAGCAAACCAACTTTGCTGTGCAAAACGTTGCATATTATCGATGCCAAAAGTGTATAATATAACTTTGATGATGATGAACACTCCTGATTTCACAACAGCAACAGCATGTAGTAGTGCGCTTACAGGAGTTGGTGCAACCATTGCTTTTGGCAACCAAAAATGCATTGGCATTAATGCAGCTTTTCCTATTCCATAAATCAGCATAGCAAAACACACTGCAATAAAAGTTATGAACGAAGTATCAAACTTGAATATTCCACCTCTTACAAAGTCTAAAGTATGGAATTCATTATATAAGAGACCTATTGCAGGAAAAAATAACACTAAAGAAGAGAAAAATAGTAAACCAAAGTAATAGCGTCCTGCAATTACTGATTCATTTGTTGAGTTGTGAGTAATCAGAGGGTATGTACTAATAGTTAGAAGCTCGTAAAAGACAAATGTAGTGAGCAAATCTCCAGAAAAAGCAATAAACATTGCACAGCTAATCGCTATTGAAAAAAAGCATAGAAAACTCGAGTAGTTACTATCAGCATAGTTATTTCGCATATAACATATTGCATATATACTGGTTAGTACCCACAAAAATGATATTAATAAACTGAATATTGCTCCACTAGACTCTAACTTTAAACTAATATGCAAATTATTACCAAAGTCCATGAGAATAAATTGAGAATGATCACCATACACCAAATATAAAGTGCATAGAGATGTATACGCAAATAGAAGCATAGAAGAAACAACAGTAATGCTATTGTTCACTCTGGGCCATTTACTAGTAAAAGAAATAGCTAATGCACTTAAAAGTGGGATCAACGCAGTAATTAACAAATAATTCTCAGTAATAAAAAGTGGCAAGGAAAGAGATATTAAAACAAAATCCATTAAGTAATTCATCTTTCTGTTTAGGTAAAGCTAAAATTATATTCAAGTTACAGAGAATTTGCTATTTTTTAGTTGTATATCGGAAGTGTTAAATAAACCATACGCATCAAGTTAAGAAAAAGTGGCGTAAGGAAGAAAGGAAATAAGAAAAAACTATTTTATATATTAAGTAATAAGGTTAGTAATTTATAGATCTTTCTAAAAAATCATCTTATCCTAGATAAGAATTTCCTAAAAAAATAAATGTAACAAATAAAATGCCAATCTTAAATATTGCTATGTTTCACGATAGCTTCTTAATTTGGCACGTATGGTTTGTTAAACACTTCCAGAATTACTCAAAACCGCTACAGACTATATCTTTCTGTATAATCTTTAAATGCACCTCTATTGGAGTCAAAATGTAGCTTCACACTGCCAATTGGCCCGTTTCTTTGTTTTGCAATGATCAGCTCTGCAATATTTCTAATTTTCTCCATTTTCTCTTGCCACTCTCGATGTTTATTACTTCCTTCATTTGGTTGCTTTCTTAATTCATAATATTCTTCTCTATAGAGGAACATTACTATATCTGCATCCTGCTCTATGCTTCCTGAATCACGTAAATCAGAAAGTTGTGGTTTTTTATCATCCCTTTGCTCAACAGAACGAGAGAGCTGTGATAGTGCAACAATGGGAATATTTAGTTCCTTTGCAATTGCTTTTAAACCCTGCGTCACTTCTGAGATTTCTTGCACTCTATTTTCACTACTCCTTTTTGTTGTTCCTCGAATTAATTGCAGATAATCTATAAATACCACCTCTACATTGTATAGTTGATATAGCAGTCGTATTCTGGTACGAAGGGCACTAATTGATAGAGCAGGAGTATCGTCTATTATGAAAGGTAATTCTGATAGATCTGTACTAGCATTAATGAATTCATGTAATTCAAAATCACTAATTCTCCCAGTCAGTGCCTTATAATAACCAATGCCTGAATCTATAGTAATCAATCTTGCGGTTAATTGCTCTGCTGACATTTCAAGTGAGAAAAAAGCTACGTAGTGTTGTTTATCTGTTCTTTTTTGCAAAATCTTACAAGCGTTAAGTGCGATGTTCAGTGCCAATGCTGTCTTTCCCATTGAGGGCCTTGCAGCTATAATTAACAGATCAGATTTCTGCAAACCACCAAGAAGCTGGTTTAGATCTTGAAGTCCGGTTGTAATACCTAGAGCCTCTGGGTTATTCTTCAGCTTGCTAATCTTCTCAACCACATCTTTAATTGAACTTGCAAGCTTTATGTATGTTTTCTCACCTTGCTTTTTTACTGCTAAATTGAACAATTTTGTCATTGCTTGCTCAATTTGTACCTGTGCAGGATTTTCGATGTCATAGTTATAACTATCGTCAATTGTCTCTTGTCCGAGCTTGATTAAGCATCTTCTTAAATAAGTATCACGGATTATTCTGGTCAAGCTATAGATATCAAGAGCAATACTTGCCTTCGCTGCAAGCTTTGCTAGGTACTCAACTCCACCACATTCGGCAAATGCTTTATCATTTTCAAAAAACATCTTAAGGCTTAGTTCATTGGCAACTATGCCGTGTTTTCTGGTTTTAGATATCTGGGTAAAAATGCTTTGATGTAGTGGATCGTAGAAATTGTCTGCTGCAATTATATCTTCAACTGCATCACAAATTCTATTATCACGAATCATTGCACCAATGAGCATTTGCTCTGCTTCTAAATTATGTGGCAATTTACATATTTCTTCTCTTGAATTAATAAGGTTAACTAATTCATTCATTTTAAGTTTTTAGAGTAATGATTGATTATTGTAGAATATTCAATCTCGACTTAAAAGAGAAAAAATTTGACTAATCCTGTGTTGCTTATAGCATTAAAATAGGCCCCTGTGGTGGAATGGTAGACACGGCAGACTCAAAATCTGTTGCTTGCAAGAGCATGCTGGTTCAAGTCCGGCCAGGGGCACTCAAACATTGGAAAGTGCTTTATGTTACACAAGTTTTTTAATCGTTCATTTGCCATTCTTTCTTCTATAAATGCTATTCAAAGGATAAAGAAAGATGAAAATGGAATATGTTACGTAACGGGACTTAGACGCTATTTGTCAGTGCTGCTTGATTTAATCATCATCGTTTTATTTTTACAGTTTTGCGGTCAGGCCTTAAATCAACTCTTTATGAGCTCGGAGAGCAGTAAAATATTAGGCCAAATTGCTGCAAAATATCAAATGCAGGTGCCACTATCTGCAGAGGAAACAGCAATGCAGAGTAAACTAATAAAGTTACTAGTTCTAAATCAGATAGTTCAATTTATTATGCTTTTTAGTTATGTAGCATATATGTGGATAAGATTTGGCGCTACACCTGGAAAATTCTTACTTGGACTTAGAGTTGTGAATGCACAAACTTTTGAAAAATTGACTCTGAAACAAGCAACAAAGAGGTTTTTTTCCTTCATATTGTCAACTGCACCATTATTCTTGGGTTTCATATGGGCAAGTTTCGATAAACGCTGCCAAACTTGGCACGATAAGATTGCAAATACAGCAGTTGTCACAAACAAAAGTCTTAAGTGTGATAAAATGAACTAAATTCGTTTAAAATAAGAAAATTTTAATAGTTTTATTGATAAATTTGATCAAATGCTTAATTAATGATATACTAAAATAGTAGGTAAAAAATATGCCAAGTATTACTCATGATCAAAGTATGGATTCTATTAGCGATAGTATTGTACATATTGATGATAATGAAATAAAAGAATGCGTAATTGAGGCACTAGAACCATTTAAGAACGAATTAGAAGCTCAAAGTTTTGACCTTAATGGGCTAGGAACTTCTGACCTAGTTAAAGCATGGAAGAAGATAGAAGATTTTAAAGGTGCTGAGTTAAAGGATGCTTCTGACCTTGCTGATCTGATAAAAGGGCAAATTGCAGAATTTGATGAAGAAAAATTATGGAAAATGTGTACCTTTAGCAAAATTTCCTATGGTGATGTGGATAGAAAATTAGAGAAAGGTAAATACAAAACTAAAAGGAAGTTTGAAGAAGAAGGTTATCAGATTATAAGATTTTACGATAATGAACTTATTGAAGATAAATATTGCTCAGATGTTGATTATAAATTAGAGCAACACGATGTTGGCTATGCTTTAACTGGTAAAAATTCATATAATCGAGATGCTGGTTATATTTTTATTAAAGATAACGAAGTAGATATAGCTTACCATGGCACTCGTGATTTAAATGATGTGAAGGAAGATCTGCGTGCTTCTTTAACTAAGTTGCCATTTTTGTCTGGAGATAATTATGTTCACTCTGGTTTTTACTCTCTATTCAAACGTTCTTGGCCCAGCGTACATAAAATATTACAAGGGCATGCTAATGATAAAGGATTAGCAATCAAAGATTTAAAAATCAATGTTACAGGCCATAGCATGGGAGGTGCTCTTGCTAGTATAACTGCTTTATGTCTTAATAAAACAGAAGGTGCTGAAGATGTTCATGTTGCAACTTTTGGCTCTCCAAGAGTGTTCTACAATGGTGCTGCTGAAGTTTACAATGAGTGTCTTGGACATAATACTATTAGAGTAGCTTGTCAATCAGATCCGGTACCATGTTTGCCACATGGTAATGCTGGTATGCACTATAAACATGTAGGTAAACCATTAAAATTAGAAACAGGTAAAACTCTGGAGTATTTAGAACTACACTATCATAAAATCGATACCTATTATAACCTTATTGAGAAAATAGAGCAGGAAAAATTTAAATCGGATAGCGAAGCATCTAAGTATCGTCATATTGCTTATATTTGTGGCCTATTTTACCATGCAGTTTTGTCATATGTTGATGTGGATGATAAGGAATTCTTTGAAGAAGTCAGAGAAGAAAATGAAGGCATTAAGCTTTCTGAGATACCAATTCAACGTGCTCCAAATTTAGAAGAGGAATTTAGACAAGGAAAACAAAAAGTAGCTCAGCTTACTAATGAAAAAATTCAACTAGAGGGAAGGTTAAATAGTATACAACAAAGTTTGGTTGGAAAAACTAAAGAGTTAGATGATGAAAAAGGAAAATTAACACAAGAACAACAGAAGACTAATCAACTCAATGATCAAGTAGATAAACTTACTGCAGAATTTAAAGGGACAAAAGATCAGCTTGCAGAAAACAAAGCAGAGTTGGATGAGCAAATTAGCAAAGTAACTAGGCTTAACGGTACTGTAGAAAAACTTGAAGAAACAAATGCTGGATTAGAAAGAAAGAATAGTAATCTGACTAATCAACTGAAGAAGCTTGAGAAAGCAAAAACTAAGCTAGAAGAAAAGGTAGAATGTGCAGAAAAAGAGCTAAAGGATGCTAGAGCTCAATTCAGAGAGAGTGAGGGAGGGCTAAGGGAAGTAAAAGCTCAACTTGAACAGGAAAATAGTAATTTGTCTAGTCAAGCAAGGGAGCTTGAAAGGAAATGTGAGCAAACAGAAGTTCAACTTGTAGCATCAAAGCAAAAATTAGCTGAAGAAACTAGTAAAGTCATGCAACTTAGCAAAGAATCTAATGAAGCAAGAGCTCAGCTTGAAAAGAAGAAAAAAGAGATTGGAAGGCTAAAAGATCAAGTAGATCAAATGACTATACAAAACAATCAATTGGAAGGGCGGCTGGATGATGCAAAGCAAGGTCTAATTGATAAAACTGATGAAGTAACCCGATTAACACAGGTTGCTGATACGCTAAATGGTCGGGTAGCTCAATTGACTACACAAAATGATCAGTTGGAAGGGCAGCTGAATGATGCAAGACAATCGTTCGCTGATCAAATAATGCAACGCGAAAATGAAAATAACGACTTAAAGACAAAGCTGCAAGAAATTGAAAACAAAAGTGAAGTACTAGAGAAGAGTCTACAGAAGCAATTTGAAAGCAAGAATGAAGAGCTAAGTGAAAAATTCTTGAAAGCAAGAACTTACAGTAAAAGGCAAGGTAATTATGCTTCTGTTTCTTTTGTATTATCTGGAGCACTTGCTGTTGGTACAAGTCTAACAATGGTTCATTTAGCAATGTGTGTTTCGCTTGCTGTAGCTGCATTAACTTTTCTTGCAGTAGGATGTTACTGTTCTTATAACGCAAATACCGCACTTAATAACGTTGAAATCGAAAATGGTAGTTATAGAATAGCTGCTTGAGTATTAATTTAAATATTCTTTATTGCTAGTTTTATATCATCACTTTAATTTGGTTGTATTTTACTAAAAAAACTTTAGATTTATTTTATAATCGATACTCAAATATGATTTGGAATTTATTGCAGACAGGGCAAAAGGAAGGCTATAAAATTGCGTATACCAATGCTCGTATTATTGACCCGGAAACTAAACTTGATATAAAAGGTTCATTATTGACTGAAGGGGGTAAAATTGTTGATTTTGGCGAATCATTATTTTCAACAAGTGGAGTTGATGAAATAATAGACTGTAAAGGGCTTGTTCTAATGCCAGGCCTTATTGACATTCACGTACATTTTCGTGAACCAGGTCAAGAGCATAAAGAAACTATACATACAGGCAGCAAATCTGCAGCTGCAGGGGGCGTTACAACTGTAGTTTGTCAGCCAAACACTGTTCCAGCGATTGATAGTGTTGTCTTGGCTCAGTATTTGAAATATAGAGCATTTGAAACTTCGCATGTGAATGTGGAATTTTACGCTAAAATCACCACTTCGGAAGAAAAATTAACTGAAATGGCACTCTTAAAGGAAGCAGGTGCAGTTGGGTTCACCGATGATGGTATGCCAGTTATGAATCCAATGATTATGAGACAGGCACTGCTTTATTCAAGTATGCTTGGTGTTCCTATTGCTCAACACGCAGAGGATTTGAATCTATCTGCTGGTGGCGTAATTAACGAGGGTAAGATTTCTGAAGAATTGGGAGTAAAGGGAATCTTGAGTGCATCGGAATCGGTTATGGTAACTCGTGATATACTGCTAATGAAGAACATAGAAAATGTACACTACCATATTTTACATGTCTCTTCAAAAGATTCACTTGATGCTATTAAACGTGCAAAAGATTTGGGGTTAAATGTTACATGTGAAGTAACTCCTCATCACTTTACTTTAACTGAAGATATAGTAAAGCAACATGGAGCAATCGCAAAAATGAATCCGCCACTTCGTACAGAGGAAGATCGTTTAGCTATGATTGAAGGTTTAAAGACAGGTGTGATTGATTGTATTGCAACCGATCATGCTCCGCATGATCTTAGTTCTAAAGATTTGCCACTTGAAAATGCTGCATTTGGTATTGTTGGCCTTGAAACAATGCTGCCCATTTCACTTGAACTATATCACAGTGGACAAATGGGTCTACTTGATGTGCTTGCAAAATTGACATATAAGCCTGCAGATATCATACATGTGCCACGTGGCCGCATACAGAAAAACCTTGCAGCGGACTTAATTTTAGTTGATTTGGATCATGAATGGAAAATTAAAGTTGACAACTTTGCTAGTAAATCAAAAAATTCCCCTTTCGATGGACGCAAAGTGAAAGGGCGCGTAATACGTACCGTTGTGTCTGGCAAAACTGTATATTTACAGAAGGATTAGTTATCATACAGTTGCGTTCTCAATTTCAATCAATTGTAAATATTCAATATAAGTGGTAAAATATAGCCACTGAATAAAAAATATATGCTAATTAGTACGACATCGGAGCTGGAGAATGCATGTGAAGAATTGATGGCAAAAGATCCAAAATTTATAGCAGTGGACACAGAGTTTATTAGAAACAATTTAACCTACTATCCTAGATTATCACTAATTCAAATTTCTTACGGAGAGAAGAGTTTTATTGTAGATGTGTTAGTACCGGGAATTGACTTATCGCTTATTAAGAAAATAATGCTGAATCGAGAAATAACCAAAGTTTTTCATAGTTGTCGGCAAGACATAGAATCCTTACTCACCGTGCTTAAATGTGTTCCTACTCCCATTTTTGATACCCAAGTTGCTGCTATGTTTTGTCATTATTATCACGACTTTATTGGTTATTCAAAAGTAGTAGAGCAATATCAGGGGGTAGCGCTGGATAAAATTAAAGCTAAAAATTCAGACTGGTTAAAACGGCCATTATCTGAGGATCAATTAGATTATGCAGTAAATGACGTGATACACCTATATGACCTACACCAAATATTGTGCAATAAACTTGAAGAAAATAATAGGATAGGCTGGTTTCAAGAAGAGATGGAATCAATAGTTGATGTTAATAAGTATTTGCATAATCCAAAAGATGCATGGAAGAGGATTAAATTTAATTATGAAGCAAATCCAAGGTTGATGTTAACTGTTAAAGCAGTTAGTGAGTGGCAAGAGACCTTAGCACAGCGTTACAATATAAATCGTAATAAGGTAGTCAATAATGCTGTAATAATTGGTCTTATTGAAAAAAATGTGGAGCGTATTGACGAGGTTTTAGATGACCTTAAGAGAAACACAAAAAATATAAAAGAGGAAGATTTATTAGAATTTATGAATATTTTCAATGAGAATGAGAAGGAGTTTGTGCAGCAAAATTATACTCTGTCGGATAATTATGATAAATCTGTCTTTGATATACTCTCGATTATTTTAGAGAGCAAATGTAAGGAAAATAACATATCGAGAAAGTTAGTTTCGTCAAAAGATGAGTTAGCTGGATCAATATCTGGGAAGATAGATAAATTGTTCAAGGGATGGAGATATGATTTTTTCGGCAGATCAGTAGAATCGTTTTTGAATGCAGGCTCAAGGTTTGAAATTTTAATGGTAAAATCTGCTGATAGTACAGCTAAAATTCGGAGTAATCTTGTGGAGAATAACCGTATCACGTGTTGAGGTCTAACGAGTTTATTATATCTTTCACTTGAGAAAGAACATTTGCGCTGGTATCGATGATAAAGTCGCTCATTTGCTTTTTTTCTTCAATAGGGAGCTGAATACTAGACATTAGATCCAGCTTTTTTTTATCCATATTACGCTCACTAATCCTTTGAGCTTGCACAACGCTATCTGCATGGATAAAAACAATAAAATCGCAATACAAATGGAATCTCGTTTCCAGCAGGAGTGGAATGTCTAGAACTAGAAGTTTTCTGTTGTTTTCTTTCTCATGAGCAATAAAAAATTCTAATTCATTTTGCACAGCGGAATGTACTAAAGACTGGAATTGCTTCCAATTTTCATCATGTGCTAAAAAATATTTAGACAATACTGTTCTATCAATTTTTCCATTTACTACTACCCCAGGAAATTTTTCTTCTGCATAACTTATTATGTTTTTGTCCACTTTATAAAGCTGGTGTACGACAGAGTCAGCATCAAACAAAGCGGCACCAAATTCTTTAAAGCAATTGGCTACAAAGCTCTTTCCGACTGCAATTCCACCTGTTAGACCTATTATCATATATCAAAGACTTCTTAAAAAGAATATGTGTCGTAGCTGTTATGTCTACTTAAAACTGAATTTGTGTGCATTAAAAGAAAAGCTATTATTTTTTTAGCAATCAAGTAAAATAGAGTGAAAGATTAAGAGGAAATTTTGAAAAATAAGATAAAAAAGATAGCAATTTCAGGGAAGGAAGTATGGCCAATCATCGAGGGCGGCAAAGGCATTGCAGTCAGTGATGGAAGGTCAAGTGGAGCATTTGCTGCAGCAGATGCTGTTGGTACGTTTTCTGGTGCAAATGCTAAACTTATTGATGACAATGGTGAGTTGGTGCCGCTGATTTATAGAGGTAAAACAAGAAATGAAAAGCATGAGGAATTAATTAAGTATAGTATTGAGGCTGGAGTTAGTCAAGCAAAAATAGCGAATGAAATATCAAAGGGCCGTGGAAGAATACATATGAATGTGCTTTGGGAAATGGGAGCAGCAGAACAAGTCCTTCATGGCATATTAGAAAAAGCAAAAGGTTTAGTTCATGGCATCACTTGCGGTGCTGGTATGCCTTACAGGCTTGGAGAAATTGCAGCTAAATATCAAGTTTATTACTACCCTATTATCTCATCGGCGCGCGCTTTTAAAGCGTTGTGGAAACGTGCTTACCAAAAAATATCTTCTTTTTTACTTGGTGGAGTAGTATATGAGGATCCGTGGCTTGCTGGTGGTCACAATGGACTCAGTAATAGTGAAGACCCAGAATTACCGCAGGCTCCATTTGAAAGAGTTGCAGAGCTTAGATCTTTCATGAATGAGGTCGGTCTTTCTGAAACGCCAATTGTTATGGCGGGGGGAGTGTGGAATTTGAAGGATTGGGAACATTGGTTTGACAATTTACAAATCGGACCAATAGCTTTTCAGTTTGGCACTCGTCCACTTTTAACAAAAGAAAGTCCGATTTCTACAGAATGGAAAAAGAAGTTACTTACTTTAGAAGAAGGTGATGTATTTTTAAACAAATTTAGTCCAACAGGATTTTACTCATCTGCAGTAAGAAATAGCTTCATATATGAGCTACAGGAACGAAATTCACGTCAAATGAAATTTTCAGAAAATGTGAGTGGAGAGTTTAATAATGAATTTGCAATGGGTAGCAGAGGTAGAAAGATTTACCTCACTGCAAAAGACAAAGAGCTAGCAAATGCATGGATTAAAGCAGGGTATACAGAGGTAATGAAAACTCCAGATACAACTGTTATTTTTGTGACGCCAGGCAAATTTGCGGAAATAAGACAAGATCAAATTAATTGCATGGGATGTTTGAGCCATTGTCTGTTTAGCAATTGGAAAGATCATGGTGACCATTCAACAGGGCGAAAGCCAGATCCACGGAGTTTCTGTATACAAAAGACACTGCAAAACATTGTACATGACGGCAATGTTGAAAATGAACTCATGTTTTCTGGGCACAATGTGTACAAATTTAAGCAAGACCCATTTTATAAAAATGGTTGCATACCGACAGTAAAAGAATTGGTAGATAGAATATTGGTTGGTTTATGACTAACTTGACAAGAAGACATTATTCTATATAATTTATAGTAATAATTGTTTATTAATTTAATCTTAATTTGAGGGGAATATCTATGCGCGATAGTGTTTTAAAAAGGTACGCACTTGCCTATATAAAAGAAAATGGCAGTGATAAGAATGTTCAAGAATTTTTACGTTCTCGTGGTATGCAAAATATTGAGAACTGGAGTGATAAAAATTTTGAAAATGCGTATAAGGAATTTAGGCGCTATAACCCAACTAATGAACACAATATAGGAAGTGATCGACGTGATAGTAGGCAACAACCTACAAGCCCTCAGGTTACACACGTACATGTACACAATAATAGAGGTTTAGATTTTTGGGATTATTTACTACTTAGCAACCTGTTTAGTGGTCATACTACAGTGATAAATAACCTTGGTTCCGGTAGCAGTAACCAGCCATGCAGAGAAGATAAGAAAAAAGACGCAGAAGACAACAGGAAATTATTAGCTTTAGGGATAGTAGCTGTAGTTACGTGTGTTGCTTTCCATGCTTTAATGTGTGTTTGGTACAACAGCAGCGAAAAAACGGCTAGAAAATCAGAAAAGGTAGATTACCTGGATAATAAACTTAAAATGTTCAGAAATATAGAATTTGCAGTTGGTGCAATTTCTTTAGCAGCTTTGGTAGGTTGCGCTATTAACCCAGTCTTACCAGTTTGGGGTTTAGTCATTCTTGGTATTAATTCTCTTGTATGTTTTGCTGGTGGTGTGGCTTTTCATATGAAACATGAGAAAGAGTCAGAAAATATTAAGAAGGCTGAAGAAGCGGTAATTAACTATCATAAATCAGAACCTGGATATGATTTGGGAGATTCTTCTAATCTTGAACCACCACCTCCTTACTCTCCTCAAGATCCTAATACTGCTTCAAGTGCTCCTTCTTATGATGGCACACCTGGGTATGCATTTGGTGATCCTAATGCGACACAACAGTTTGGAGGTTGTGCTGCTAAACCATAAGTTACTAATCGAGAATACCGCTGCAACGCGCAGCGGTATAATGGATTTTCAGATTGCTTGTCTGGTAGGATATGTATTGATTTTTATTACTAGTGCAGATACGATAAAGCTTTAAACTAGTACAAAATGGAGCAATTTGAGAGCTTTTACATCACTACGCCAATATATTACGTAAACGACAAGCCACATATCGGCCACGCATATACTTCCCTTATCTGTGATGTTACAGCTAGATTTATGAAATTAGCTGGAAAGAACGTCAAATTTACTACTGGTACAGATGAACATGGACAAAAAATTGAAAAAGCAGCTAAAACAAAGGGAATAGAGCCAAAAGAATTTACAGATGAAATAAGTGTTACGTTCAGAAAATTAGCTGAGCTAATGAACTTTAATTCTGATGATTTTATCCGCACCACAGAAGAACGTCATGAACAAGCAGTTATAGCTCTATGGAATAGGCTTGAAGAGAGAGGGCAAATATATCTGGATTCTTACTCAGGTTGGTATTCAGTTCGTGACGAAGCGTTTTATCAGGAATCAGAGTTGATAGATGGCAGAGCACCAACAGGCGCTGAAGTTCAGTGGATAAAAGAAGAGAGCTACTTTTTTCGTTTGTCAAGTTGGCAAAATAAATTACTAGAGTTATACGAAAATCATCCGAATTTCATCTTTCCTGAGAGCAGAAAAAACGAGGTGGTATCGTTTGTAAAATCAGGACTTACTAACCTTTCGATTTCTCGTACTAGTTTTAATTGGGGAATAAAAGTACCAGGGAATGACAAGCACGTAATTTATGTTTGGATAGATGCGCTCACTAACTATCTCACGTCAATAGGCTTTCCTAATATAGAAGATGAGGAATATAAGAAGTTTTGGACAAACTCCTTCAACATTCATGTGATCGGTAAAGACATATTGCGTTTTCACGCTGTATACTGGCCAGCTATTCTTCTTGCAGCAGATTTACCACTGCCAAAGCAAATTGCAGTTCATGGTTGGTGGCTAAACGAGGGGGAAAAAATATCCAAATCCCTTGGTAACGTTATAGATCCAATTAATCTTGCAGAAGAGTTTGGTGTTGATCAACTACGCTATTTTCTCCTTCGGGAAGCAAGTTTCGGTCAAGATGGTAATTTCAGTAAGAAGAACATGATCAGCCGCATAAACTCAGAGCTGGCAAACAATATAGGCAATTTAGTGCAAAGAACAATTTCATTTCTGCACAAGCAATGCTTTGGAGTTGTACCAGTGGTCGATCGCAATTTGCTTAAAGATGATGAGAGTTTACAAAATTGCAAAGCCATAATTGATCAAGTAATGGATCATCTATCAAAGTATGAATTTAACCAGATTATACTCCTGATTATCAATATCTCTTCCAAGGCCAATGCTTACATAGATAAAAGTGCACCCTGGACACTCAGTAAAACCGATAGAGAGCGCATGAATTTAGTGATTTATAAATTACTCGAATATATCAGAATAATTGGTATTTTATTGCAGCCAATTGTTCCAAAGTCAGCAGAAATAATACTTGACCAATTACAGACTCCAAAAGAACAACGTGATTTAAAATCTCTGTGCAACGCATGTGTAAGCTTAGGTGTTACATTACCTAAGCCTACGCCGATTTTTTTGAGGTTTGATATTTAAAGAACCCTTAGTAAACCAGGCTGAATTGGTCGTTGTGTAGTTAATTTGCTTAGTTCAACAGAATCAACAAAGGTACCTTGCTGTTTTGATGTGTTTATACCGTTGTCTACTTTGGAAGAAATGACTTTATTTTTGTTTTGATCAAGCTGCTTTATGATCTCGGCTACAGGAGGATTTGATGAATCTTCTACCTCACCTGGTTTTGTTGAAGAAGAAGCTGAATATGGATAATTATCCCTATTCTTCATTTTCTCTTGTTTTATATTATCACACTGAAAAGACATAGAATCTTGGGATGTATCCCACTCTTCATCATCAGATACATTACTACTATTGCTCAATAAATTATTACTAGGGCTATTTAGTAATGGATTTTCACTGGACATTATATTCTTTAATACTATTGGTAAGTTTAGCGGTTTTACGGGTTTCTTTAGCTCTTTATTGAACGTTTTCTTTGGTTCTGTAGGTAATCCTTCAAAACTATCAAGAGAATCATCTTGTGCGTCTAAGGAATCTAGCTGTTCATATTGACAATACATTTTCTTTCTTCGTCCTAGAACTGTTCTTTTCAAACGATCATTCATATAATCTCCTTGTTGCATACTCTCGCTATTGCTTGACTTCTTTGCTTCCTGTTCTTTTAACCTCTTCTTCTCAATCTCGTCACGCTTTTCCTTGCTCATGAGGTTTTTTCCTTGTTTTATTTCTGCAAACAAAGCATCAATTGCAGGCCCAGAAGGGAAATTATTCCCTAAAGATGGAGGAGGAGGTGGCGGTACAATGGGTGTTTCAGGTATTACTGGAAATGATGGTGTAGGAGTATTGCTGTGTTCAAGTCCTTTTGCTTTCTGTAAATCTTGTGATTGATTTTGACATACTTCGTTGTTTTGCTGTTGTACGTTGTCCTTTCCAACAATTCCTTTCCTTCGGCTTTTGAACTTTTTGTGCAAATCAGCCATCAAATCTCCATTTTCTTGTTGCTTGCCACCTCCTGAGGGTATGGATTTATTATTAGCATTATTCTTTAGAGTAGGTGATGTTGGTGCACTGGATGTTCCAAGCGTTACTGAAAGTGATGATGTATGAGTATTGCTGTGTTCAAGTCCTTTTGCTTTCTGTAAATCTTGTGATTGTTTTCTACCAGGATCAACTCCTTTCTCGCTGTTTATTGCAGAAAGGTGTGAATTGATAAGATATGCAGCTAAGCTCAACATAACCAATGCAGAAACAAAAGCAATAACTGCAGAAGACACTGGCACTGCAGCACTACTTAATACCTCTAAAATGATGAAACACGTGTATACTCCAGCTACAGTACTGGATGTACATAATAATAAAATAGCAATTGAATATTTTAAGCCAGTTGCCTTTTTTTGTTCTGCTACAGATGACTTTTGATTTTCACTATCAGAGTGTACACCATTATGTTGTTCAGTCATAGGTTTTTTCGGCATAACCTGTTTAGTATTGCTTCTATCATTTTTAGTTTTGTCACTCGCATTATCTTCTTCTTTTGACTGAGCGCTATTTTTGGTTTCTGGATTCTTAACATGAATACTATTCTTGCTTCCTTCATCTGCAGTTTCGCTATTTACATTATGTTCTTCTTGTTTTTTCTTAAATAGTGGATTGTTTTCAAAATTAAGAGATGATTGTTGAACAGGACTCTTAGATTGACCTTTTTTTGGTTCAGTGTGACTGCTAATTCCTGATGTAGCCAAATTAGAAGGTTTTTTATTATCCTGTGGAAGTTTCCAATTCTTTAAACCTCCGGATGGTAAAGGAGGTGGTGGCGGAGCTGATGATGGTGTGTTACTATTAGATAAATCATTAGTAAGCATTTTTCTTCCTTATTATTAATATTATATTAATGATAATTAAATTATTAGTACTTGTCAATAATTTATGAGTAAGTTAATACTAAGATAATATATAATAAAAAGAAAAGAGAGAGGAGCAGTCTTCTAAGAAGAAATAGAAGCTGTTTTAAACCTCAAGTCATCACTTTGTTACTACAGCACATTATCGATGTTTTGGTATTCAGAATCATAAAAATAGCTTAGTGTTAGCTATTTTTATAATAACCTCTCTTAAACAATTGATATTTTACAGTGTTTTTGGTAAAATAATAGCTTAAGGCTTAGAATAAAAGTTTATGAGTGAAGCACAAAGTCCAAATATTGCAGAATGGCAGGCACAGCAGCAACACCAGGAAGCCGCTAGTGAGAAAAGTGGTTTCGGTCTTGGTCATAGTGACTCTGTTGCAACAATTGTGGATGGAATGAAGTGGATGTTCAACTTTCATGAAGGAGCAATTGCTGCTTATAATAATGTGTTTGAAGGTTTGGTCAGTGGTAGCAGTCTAGTAACGTTATTTGGGAAATCAGGTAATATGTTTGGCATAAAATTTCTTGAAAGTCTTGCTGAATATTTTTCAGGTGGAGGTGGAGAAGATATGCCATCAGAAGGAATGGGTATGGACTACGGTGATGAGGGGCATCATCCGGATGATTATCCCCACTCTAACAATGAAATAGCTCAAAGTGCTGATACTTGTAATGAAAAATAGATCAGCAAATTTTCAATCAACAACAGCTAAAGACCTTTCTGCAACGTTGATTTCTCTTATATCTGTAACTTCGTCATTCTGATTAAACGAAATTTGCAGAGACTTACTACTGTACTTCCTTTTTCCCAAGAAGTTAGCTTGTTTAATTTTATATGAGACATAGTACCAAACATTTTCGTCGAACTTTGATACTAGTGTTGGCGATCCTAAAGTATGAACCACTTTTTCTCTATCATCACCTACTTGTATTTTGCTCCACAGTTCAATATTAATGCCAGGAACTCCGTGATTGTGAATAGTGTGAGTGCAGCTCACTGTAAATAATAAAATAAAAGATATTAATACTCGCATTTCGTCAATTAATTATTTGAAATCATAATACACTGATAAACTATCTGTCGTCAAATTTCAAAAAAGTTAAATTGACTGATTCTCAATATCATTTAATATAATATTTACTTCAAAATAATTAGGTACCTTATGTCATTGCTAGAAGCAGATCCAATATACAAGCCTTTTAATTATCCTTGGGCATATGATGCATGGTTGCAGCAACAAAGGATACACTGGATACCTGAAGAAGTTCCGCTTGCTGATGATGTGAAAGATTGGAAAACTAAACTTTCGAATGTAGAGAAAAATTTATTGACCCAGATTTTTAGGTTTTTTACTCAAGCAGATATTGAAGTAAATAACTGCTATATGAGGCATTATTCAAATATATTTAAGCCAACAGAAATATGTATGATGCTTGCAAGCTTTTCCAATATGGAGACTATACACATTGCAGCCTATTCATACCTTCTAGATACGATTGGCATGCCAGAAAATGAATATCAAGCATTCTTAAAATATGATGCTATGAGAAAGAAGTATGAATATATGTTAGAATTTGAGGAAAGTAAAAAGCAAGATAAAAAACATGTTGCTAAAACTTTAGCAGTATTTGGTGCCTTCACTGAAGGATTGCAGTTATTTGCATCATTTGCAATTTTGCTCAATTTTCAACGGTTTGGAAAAATGAAAGGTATGGGGCAAATAATTGCTTGGTCAGCACGTGACGAAACCTTGCACACCAATTCAATTATCAATTTGTTCAATACGTTTATTAAAGAGAATAATGAAATTTGGAATGACGAGTTCAAAGAAGAATTATATTCTGCATGTCACACTATTGTTGAACTTGAAGATGAATTTATAAGTCTTGCTTTTGATTTAGGAGATGTTGAAGGGCTATCTGCAGAGGAAGTGCGCAATTATATACGTTACATAGCAAACAGAAGGTTAACGCAATTAGGTCTTAAATCTATATATAATGTTAAAGATAACCCTATTCCGTGGCTTGATGAAATACTAAATGGCGTGGAACATACAAATTTCTTTGAAAATAGAGTAACAGAGTATAGCCGTGCAGCAACTCAAGGCACTTGGGAGGAAGCTTTTGCTAAAAACGATACAAAAAGTGAATAGCAGTAACTTCGGTTCTGTCGCATTTGTAGGGAAGTAGAAAAAAGAATGATATAATTGTCTAAAAATAAAGCAAAGATGTTTCGTATCAATAAAAAATTATTGCCATCCTTCAAAGGATTTAGCTTTTCAGCGATGTTATCTGTATACATGAA
This sequence comes from Wolbachia endosymbiont (group B) of Scrobipalpa ocellatella, assembly GCF_964188425.1. Classification (NCBI taxonomy): domain Bacteria; kingdom Pseudomonadati; phylum Pseudomonadota; class Alphaproteobacteria; order Rickettsiales; family Anaplasmataceae; genus Wolbachia; species Wolbachia endosymbiont (group B) of Scrobipalpa ocellatella. The sequence goes on along the minus strand of NZ_OZ077190.1, from coordinate 868,550 downwards.
ATGTCGATTCTCTTTGAGCTATCGAGATTTGGAAGAAATTATGAGTATAAGGGGAGCAAAAATTGACCATGCTACGTTACAAAGTGGGTTATCACCACTGATAGATTAGGCAGTAAGGAAAAGAAAGAAGCAGGTTGGTAGTAGTTGGAGAGACCTACATTAAATTAAACGGTAAATGGGTTTATTTATATAGAGCACTATTGGTAATACTGTAGACTTCCTCTTATGTGTTAGTAGAGACAAGTCTGCAGCACTTGCATTCTTTCGTAAAGCCTTCAGGAGTAACTATCTTCCTGAGAAAATTGTCATTGATAAAAGCGGCAGTAATACTGCTGCTCTTGATGATTTGAATGCAGAAATTTCTGAAGATTATAGAATCACAGTTCTTCAAATAAAATATCTAAATAATATTGTTGAGAGGTTTATCAAGAAGCGAATAAAGCCTATGCTTAGTTTTAAAAATTTTCATTCCGCAAAGATTACTATTACAGGTATAGAAAATATTCGCATGATTCAGAAAAAACAAATTATCGGAGCTAATGACAATGTTTCTACTTTTGAGAATTTTGCTATGTTAATGGCTCTATAACTCCTATAATCCCAGCTTTAATGATCTTCTTTTCTATGGTTTATAGATGCAACAGAACCAGATAGGTTGCTGTGTAAAAATTTGGGAAATGTTTTTGTTAGTATTAAAAATTACATAATGTGTATTATGGAAAATATAAGAAACACAAGCTTTCAGCAAGAGAAAATGCAATTTTTGCTCTTCTCAAACAGCATAAAAAAGTGCCTGTTGAACCTCCAGATTAATGCTCAAAAATGTTCAATTGATACTTTAAAAGTATTACTTTAAAAATACCTAAAGTATCACTTCAAAAGCACTTAAAAATTTTATCTTTTAGGAAAAATTTTCCAAGACTACCCCCTTATTGGCTTTTGTTAGAAAAATATTAAAACTATAACCAAATATGTAATCTTTTATATGATTGTATTAGCTTAGCTCCCTTAATGGTTGTTTCTTTTTTTTTTTTAAATATTAAAATAAATATAACTTTTCAGAGTTATCCACAGTTTTTTTATTCTCAATTATATATTAGTATTTGGAGATCATATTTATTATAGATCTCCAAAGTACTCAGAAATGTAAAATTATATACTCTACTAGGTTATCAACTTAGTTATTAACAATTCTGTGAATAACTTAAACAAGAAAAAGGGGCTTTTGTGCGAGTTTATGGTTATACATATCGTAAAACAAGGTATCTAAAATCCTGTTAATAGATACTTCAAAAAATTTGGAGAAAAGGAAGAAGCTTCTTCCTTTTTTTACTTAACTACACTGTTACACGCCTGGACTTGCATAAATTTCTTCTGATAGTAGATCAACATTATCTACATTCCCACTAGGCTTTGATATTTTATATGTAATACCACCAGCAACAAGTCCAGTGAGTACAGCAGCAGCTACAGCTATGCCAATTAAAGCCAATATTGGTAATGAAGCACCAGCAGCAAAAAGTCCACCACCAACTGCTAATCCAGCTATAACACTGCAAATAGCACCAGCAACAATTGCTTTACTAGTTGGGCTAAATAGCTTATTTTCAACATTTGGATTTATTTTATCCGTACTGCTTTCAGCTTTCACTCTATTTTCAATAAGGTCTCCAATTGAGGTTATCAATTTCTCAAGATTTTTTTTTTGCTGTACACATTTTTCATTTATCAATTCTCTCTCTATAGCATCTTTAATTTCTTCAAGCTCACCTTTTTTTAAAGAATCGAAAAATTCTTCTTTAAAAGCTTCTAGAACATTATTTAAAACTTTTGATGGATATTGGCGACTAGGATCTGTAATATATTCAATCAGTGAAATAGATTCCATCTTACCTTGATTTTTAGAAGATAAAATCTTTGCTCTTACAACTTCTTTAAGCAAAACTAGTTCTTTCGCACGCTTCAAAACTGCTTTAAGATAGTCTACACGAGTTGCTTCATAAGTTCCAATTATTGACTCCTGAGTTTTTTCATTAGTTTCACTAAAAATAGTAAGAAAATCTTCTTTTGATACTCTTCCTAAAAGTTCACCAATATCTCCATTATCTCTAAATCTTTTATATAATTCTTGAAATGATTCTTTCTGTTTTTCTGTTAATGGCATATCAAACTCTCCTATTAAAAATAATAATATACTTTAATTATGATATATTTAAATAATAAAGTCAAGAATTTAACTAGTATTGCAAACACTTAAACAAGAAAAAGGGGCTTTTACTCGAATAGATATTTTATAACGTCTTAATGCTAACTCCACCGACATATAAATTTGCGTGGCTTTTTCCAGTATTAAGCAATGCAAGTCCAATATTGTCGACACTAGAGCGTAGTTCTCCTACTTCTTCATTATGTTCACTGATTACTTTAGTGCCAATATTTGGAAGTGCATTTTTTCCCTCAACAAGGTAAAGTTTCCTTCTGAATTTTTCTTGTCTGCTCATTCGATTTACAACTTCCTGACCTATATAGCACCCTTTATTAAAGCTTATACCATTTATCTTATCGATTAAATATTGCAGCGGAAATGATGAATTTTGCACCATATCTTTTGCTCCATCTGGGACAAGGTTTTTAATTCTAACTTTTTCATACTGAATAAAATCTCCAACCGGTTCTTTTATTTCATCTTCATGTATGATCCTCATTCCTAGCAGCTTGTGCCTTGGATCTTGAAAAATAACTTGTGACTTACTACTACACTTCGCCAACTTAGCATCAAACAAAACTCCAACCTTATATAGTGAACTAATGTCTTTAATCCTCACTCTAAGGTAAGTTTTGAGCAAGTCTAATTTTTCAATTATTTGCTGTAGATGGGCATTTTCACACTCCAAATAAATATATTTATCATGCTCAATGAGGAAAAAATCGTACAGATATTTTCCCTGAGGGTTGAGTAATAAAGAGTAAATTGCCTGCTGGCTACTTAGTTTATTAATATCATTTGTTATAACACCCTGAAGAAAATCTCTCGTATCTGGTCCGTATAAAGATATTAGACTACGGTTTGCTAGCGGTATGTAACCCATAAAACTTCTGTTCAAATCTTAATTATACACTTTTACTAACTCCAACCCTTGAAATGTAACCTTTAGATGACTACATAGAATTGTAGGTTAATCTATTAATGAGGAAACATAAATGTCAAGTGTAAATTTGAATGTATTAGATGATAACGTGCTAATAAAGCCTATTACTGAAGAAAAACAAGGTGGAATTGTACTACCATCAAGTGCTGAAAAGAAGCCTACTAAAGGTGAAGTTATAGCAATTGGTAGTGGTTCACGCAACTCAAGCGGAGAGCGTATAGCTTTAACTGTAAAAACTGGTGATAAGGTTTTCTACAGGCAGTGGGCTGGCACAGAAGTAGAGCATGACAATGAAAAGTATGTCGTGATGAAGGAGTCAGACCTACTTGCTGTTATCAAGTAGGTATCCCTATTTTACTAAACTAATGCGCTATATAGTGCATTATGTATTTTAATATTCTAAATTTTTTATTAATTTAAGGAGTGATAAAAATGGCTAACATAGTAGTATCAGGCGAACAGTTGCAAGAAGCCTTTCGTGAAGTTGCAGCAATGGTTGACTCAACGGTGGGAGCAACTGCAGGGCCTAGGGGAAATACAATAGGAATTAGCAAGCCATATGGTGGACCAGAGGTCACAAAGGATGGCTATAAGGTAATGAAAGGTATAAAGCCTGAAAAACCATTACACTCTGCGATAGTAAGCACCATTGCTCAAAGTGCTTCTCAGTGTAATGACAAAGTTGGTGATGGTACCACAACATGCTCAATACTGACTAGCAATATGATAATGGAAGCTTCAAAGTCAATTGCAGCTGGAAATGATCGTATTTGTATCAAAAATGGAATACAGAAGGCAAAAGATGTGATATTAAAGGAAATTACATCAATGTCTCGCACAATTTCTTTAGAGAAAATGGATGAAGTTGCACAAGTTGCAATAATTTCTGCAAATGGTGATAAAGATATTGGTAATAGCATTGCTGATGCTGTTAAAAAGGTTGGAAAAGAAGGCGTCATCACTGTTGAAGAGAGTAAGGGTTCAAAAGAATTAGAAGTTGAACTTACAACTGGTATGCAGTTTGACCGTGGTTATCTCTCTCCATACTTTGTTACAAATAATGAAAAGATGAGCGTGGAGCTTGATGATCCATATTTGCTGATTACAGAAAAAAAACTTAATATTATTCAACCTTTACTTCCTATTCTTGAGGCTATTTTTAAGTCTGGTAAACCTTTGTTTATCATTGCAGAAGATGTTGAAGGTGAAGCATTAAGCACTTTAGTGATCAACAAATTACGTGGTCTAAAAGTTGCTGCAGTAAAAGCTCCAGGTTTTGGTGATAGGAGAAAGGAGATGCTCGAAGATATAGCAGCTTTAACAGGTGCTAAGTATGTCATAAAAGATGAGCTTGGAATCAAGATGGAAGATTTGACTCTTGAAGATCTTGGTACTGCTAAAAATGTTAAAATCACTAAAGACAATACCACAATTGTTAGTGAAGACAGCGACTGTGACAAACAAAACAGAGTAAATGCTAGAATTAACCAGATTAAATCTCAGATTGAAACTTCAACCTCTGATTATGACAAAGAAAAGCTAAGAGAGCGTTTAGCAAAACTATCAGGCGGCGTTGCTGTACTCAAAGTTGGTGGAGCAACTGAAGTAGAGGTAAAAGAACGTAGAGATAGAGTAGAAGATGCACTTCATGCAACAAGAGCTGCAATTGAAGAAGGGATAGTTCCAGGTGGAGGAGTTGCACTTCTTTACGCTGCATCTGCTCTTGATAAGCTAAAAGCTTCAAGCGATGAAGAGCAAATAGGTATCAACATTGTCAAAAAAGTTCTCAGTGCTCCAATCAAAAGATTGGTTAAAAATGCTGGTCTTGAATCTGCTGTTATAATTGACTATTTGATTAAGCAGAATGATAAAGAGCTTATATACAACGTTGAGGCTATGAACTACGCTAATGCATCAACAGCTGGTGTAATTGATCCGGCAAAAGTAGTTCGTATTGCTTTTGAAACGGCAGTGTCTGTAGCAAGCGCACTTATTACTACTGAATCTATGATAGTTGATCTACCAAACAAAGAAGAAAATGCTTCATCACCTATGGGTGCAGGAGCAATGGGCGGAATGGGTGGATTCTAAGTAAACAAGAGCCTTGGAGCAACTTGCTCCAAGGTATCTTTCTAGTTCTAAAAAGTCTTACATTTATAAAGGAAATAAATTTGTGATTTTCTATGCAAAGCCACTACTATTTATATTTGTTACGTCTCTTTAATATTATAACTGCTTAAAAATAAAAAAATAATATATGAAAGTTATAATTGCTAGTATATTACTATTAGTATAATATTATATTAATAAATGATTTATATAATATTTTTATTATAATAGATAGAACTTAAATTATTTTCTTCATAAATAGAGTATTTATGAAAATACGTATATACTCAATCCTACTTTTACTTTTTTCTTGCACTCAATTGTGCGCTGAAGAAGAAGTTGCAAAATTTGATCTGCTCATTGGTAAGATAAATAAAGCAAACCTTACCATTGAAGGCGCAATAAAGGTTACAATAAAACCAGGTTGGCATATATATTACAAAGACCCTGGAGATTTCGGCCTTCCTACTTCCTTTGACTGTCAGGGTAACATATCAAATATAGATATTCATTGGTCTACTCCCAAGGAACATGAAGATAAAGTTGGGGAAGTTACATTTGTTAGTAACATATATGAAGATATGGTGTTATTTCCCTTTAAAACTAATATCATTCCAAATCAGGAATACGTTGATATTAACTTTCATATAAAGTACGCAATATGTAAAGATAGGTGTATCCCTAAAAATGCCGAGATAAAAACCAGTCAACCACTAAAGGATTTTATAGATTCTGATATCAATAAACTCATAAATGAGTGGTACAAGAAGTAAGGTTAAAAAGCAAGAGCTTAACAACTATAGTTGAGAAAGAGCTTTAAAAGCCTTATGTGCAATTAAAGTCATTAATTATTTACTATATTATGTTAATATAGTAATATTAATTTTTTGATATACAATCATGACTCATCAATGTAAACACATAATAAATGAAACTGCTAATCAAAAAAAAGAAGAAGGAATAGAAGGTGTGATTATTACTACAGCACACGCTTCAGATGATATGCACAACTGCGTAAAACGTGCAAATTATTCTACTCTTACTAAGCACATTTGTCAACCTGGTTGGTTTATAAAGGACCTATTGGAGGAATTTTTTCCTGAATTAATACACAATGAAAACATCATGCATTATACTAACCCAAACCCTGTTAAGGAATACTATGCAGCAAATTTTGCTATAACATTTGAATGTAAGGAAGATGCAAAGTGTGGAAATGCAATAGATTATACAAACTTTTTACCTAGCGGTATATGGTGTAGTGGAAAAGGTAAAACGAATACTAGCGGTAAGGGTTATCCTTACAATGAGCTCTCTGCTGATAATAACAATAAAAGTGCATGTTATCACAGTAAAGATTTTAATAAAAATGCACTTCATAACAAAAATTTCTTCTGGAATACAACGTGTCCTAATCTAGTATTAGATCGTAGCGTAGAAGAGCTAAAAGAATGTGCAGGTAAAACTATAGTTGCAAAATTGGTATCACCTTTAATAATTGTTGATAAGAGTAATATGATAATAGATAAAGATGGCAACAATACTAAAATACCCTATCTTCACTTAGAGCACTTCTTAACTTTTGACGGTAAGCTTAAAGATGATCCTAAAAACAACTGTGCAATTTATAAGAACCTCACTAAGAAACCCACTGAATTAATTGAATTAAAAGATAAAGTTTTATGGACTTCCGACAAAGAAGTAAAGTTGATAATTCCTGACACTGGTAATATGAGATGTTTAGGTTCTCCTAGTAAAAGTGAGAGCGTAATTCAAAAGAGTGATGAGATAACTACTGATAACGAAGAGCTCCCTAGCTATAACTACAGTAGTGATTATGTGCTATAATTTTCTTGAATGTACGCTCAAGAAAAGGTTTATTGCTACAATTTTCATGATACAAAAATAAGCTTAGGTATTTTAACTTTTTTATAAGGTTTGATACCTACTCTCTTTCCTTTCAGCTATAAACATACAATATAGATATTCATTGGTCTACTCCCAAGGAACATGAAGATAAAGTTGGGGAAGTTACATTTGTTAGTAACATATATGAAGATATGGTGTTATTTCCCTTTAAAACTAATATCATTCCAAATCAGGAATACGCTGATATTAACTTTCATATAAAGTACGCAATATGTAAAGATAGGTGTATCCCTAAAAATGCCGAGATAAAAACCAGTCAACCACTAAAGGATTTTATGGATTCCGATATCAATAAACTCATAAATGAGTGGTATGAAAAATAGAGCTCCCAGCGAGCAAGTGATAGTTATACGATAGCTTAAAAATGTTATTCCTGTCCCTGAATTTTCCAATAAAGATCTTTCCAAAAATTTCGATCATGAAGCCTTTTGGTCCCCAAAAGGCTTCATTTCAATCAATAACGAAAATTATAACTTTGAAAGAGCTGCTTGCTTATTAACTCCTGTAGTGATTTGTATGCTTTCCACACTTGTTGAAGGATAAAATCCTTTTATTACTTCAGAGCCTTCTCGCTTTAAATATGACAATGCTTCATATAAAGGCTTCGCTTCATATTGTCTTCCTACTTTTACTTCTTTATTTGCAGCTAATTGCTCCCAAGTGACACCATTGCTTTCAATAAACTCTACAGCACCATTATCACTAATGATAATTTTCATTTCACACTCTTCTCCTTCAGCATACCAATTTAAAGTCATATAATATGAGCCGTTAGCTACTTCATAAATTCTTGTTCCATTCTCATCAACTCTGCAGCGTATTCCCCTTGTTTCACATTTGCTTTTACTAGGCAGCAATAATGTAATTCCATCTACACCATATTTTCTGCATATATCACTATTTAAAACATCAACCACATTTATTGATTTTGTAGGATCGCCAAGCATAATTCTGAGTGCAGGCTTAATCTTACCTTTCTTTCTACTTTCTTTAATTCCTATATATTCTAAAGTATTATCTTTTATACTTTCCTTTACATCTTTTGCAATTTTCTGAGCAATTGCACCTACGACATTTTTGCTATCGTACTTATTGGCATGTTTATATTCATACCTGCCATTAACCTCATATCTATACTTTTCCTGTCCTTCTTCATTGGAAAGTACAGTAGAAAAGTGTTTAAACCACTTTTCATCATCATCAATACTAACTTCTTCGTTCTTATCTTCAGAATCCATAGATACTTTACTATCTGGGCTCAGATTTTTAAAAAAATTATCTTTTAAGCGCAAATAAAAACGATTACTTTTATCAAAATAATCCTGATTATTAACTGCTTTTGGATTATCTACCACCATATTACCTCCACATATTAGCTATATAGAGGTATATATCAGTGTTGACCTTCTAGGTCAACACTAAACAATAACGAAAACTATAGTTGTTTCTTTTCACCTGCTAAAGATTGTGCTTGTGCTTCATCTACACTTGTTGAAGGTTGCTTCTCAATATGTGTGATTTAGATATTCTCGTGCTTCATCACTATATTTAATGCTCTTGTAGCTTAAACTTCTTATCAACACCTTGCCTAAATGAAAATATTCCTATTTCTTGGAAAAATTTGTTATATTTACCTTGGTTACTGACTCTCATTTTTTATGATATATTTATCCTTAAGCGGTTAAATGGCTATTTTATAATGAATTTTGTCAGTAATCGCTAGTTTTTCTCCTGCTATGCAACAAAGCCCTCTGGCATCCAGATTAGACACTAAGTTGATAAGTATAAAAGCAGCTAACCTTATGTAAAAACACAATATTCCAGTGTTAAGCACTGGAATGACATTGTATGAACATTGTACCATATTACAATCAGTTGTGATTGGTATGACAAGATTAAGAGGTGCTAGAATAATGAAACCGAAGTCATACATAGAAAATAGGTTGGGTATTTTCAACTTTTGCTATATACTCAAGTAAAAATCTCTCTTTTACAGATGGATACAGTAAAGTTTGTTTTCTTACTGCCAACAATACTACTCATACTAGTTGCTGGTGTTTACCTATCGGTTAAACTAAAATGGTTACAGGTGTTTAGACTACCGTATGCCGTTTCACTTATTGGAGCTAAAAGAGGAGAAAATAAATTTTCTTCTATAGCCGCCCTGTTTACAATCTTAGGAGGAAATTTAGGAGTAGGAAACGTTTCAGGCACTGCTGTTGCTCTAAAAACCGGAGGACCAGGATCCATTTTATGGATGGCAATAATTATTGTTGTTACTTCTGTGATAAAATATGTTACTTGTTACCTAAGTATAAAAACCAGAAAAGAAAAAAATGGACGGTTTATAGGTGGACCTGTAGCCTACATGACTGATGCATTTAATTCTAGAAAAGCTACAGTTGTGTTTCTAGTTATTATGATGATGGTTTCAATAACAGTTGGTAACCTTGTTCAGGTAAATTCTCTATCAATACCACTCAGCATGGTAGATATACCTGTAGTCATTGGCGGCATTGTAATGGCCATAATATTTTTTGTTGTTGCAGCTCTCAGCTTAAAAAAAATTAAAATTTTTATATCGGCTATGATACCGATAATGACGGTAAGTTACCTCACACTTTGCGGTATCATATTATTTAAGTTTAGTGAAAATATTCTTCCTTCTCTAAAACTAATAACAAGCAATTTTTTTACAACTAGTAGCTTTAACTCTGGCTTATCTTTAGGTTTAATTTTAGAAATGTTGACTATTATTCAAGTAGGAACTCTGCGAGGTATTTTTGCAACAGATATAGGACTTGGCCTCGAAGGAATTGTACACTCCTCGATTACTCCTAAAAAAAATAACAATAAATTTATCATTGAACAGAGTCTAATCACAATAATATCTCCTTTTATAGTTGCACTCATAGTGTTCATTACAGCAATGGTACTGCTTGTCACAGATTCTTGGATTACTGATTTAGAGAGCACTAACATGTGCATTTTTGCTTTTAGAAAAGCTATGAATTGGCCCTATACTGACTATTTAATTATGGCTATAATGTTTTGTTTTGCCTTTACTACTATCTTTACTTGGTTTTTTTGTTCAAAACAAACAATACGCTATGTATCTATGGATAATAAATACACTAAAATCTGGACTGTAGTTTTTACCTTAATCATTCCATTTGGTGCAATCGGTGGAGTTAAGTTACTCTGGGATATCGCTGATATTTCAATTGCTGCTTTGCTACTCATAAACATACTTGCTATACTCAAGCTCACTTCTCAAGATCCAGAAGTATTTACTATGAGTAGCAAATACCTGAAGTTGCAAAAACAGAGCTAAAGCAATATTTTAAGTTGTCATCCCAGTCTGGAATCCAGCCTTTCATGAACTTCATCAAAAATTTTATGTTTTAACATAATACTTTTATGCTCACTAACTGAGTGCGACTGGATCCCAGTGGGCTTTGTTGCACCACTCAAGGAAAGAACAGGCAGTTACTGATGGAATTTGTTATAAAATAGATATTTAGCCGACAAAGGAAAAATATGCCAATAAGAATGAAAGTCAGTAACTGCAATGAATATAACAAATTTCTTCAAGAAAGGGGAAATGTTTTTCATTATATCAACGATGCCATTGAAAATTGGTACGAAAATAGTCCAAAAGTAGCAGGTGGCAACAATGTCTACAGCGACAAAGTAGTGATTCTAATTCACATAATAACCTATCTATTCAGGATTGGTCTTAGGCAAACAGTGGGATTTATAGAGAAATATCTTGAGCAAATAGGGAAAATTTTGCAAATTATCAGCTATTCGCAGGCTTCAAGAAGGTTTAAAAAGCTTAATATCAAAATCAACGACTGCAGAGTTGATAAGAACGATATGGAAGATATTGAAATTGCTATAGATAGTACAGGTATCAGCATCTACAATAATATTCCAGGCCATAGTAAGGCAAATGGTACAGATAGAAAGTATCGCCGCTATGAGCAAACAAGATGTAATGCTAGAGATAGGTAGTAAAAAAGTTATAGCTGCAAAATACAGTAGTGGAGTTTATTCCGACCACTATGGAGCCTGTGATCTTATTGAAAGAGTGGATACCAAGTATAACATAAGCACGATATATGCAGATAGATCGAAAGAAGTTATACAAACTGTGCGATGAGCTTGACATAAAGACAAGGATTCCTCCGCAAAATAATGCAGTAGAGCATCCAAAGTTGGATTATATGAATGAGAGAAATTCTACAATCAAGCTCATAAAGTCATATGATGAAGATGGTATGAAGAGGTGGAAAAAAGAGATAAATTATTGGAAGAGATCTTATATAGAAAGTTTTTTCTCGCGACTGAAGCAAATATTTGGATTTAGTTTTAGGAATAAATCTGAGATTAATCGTGAGAAGGAACTGCTACTCAAGTGTTATTTGCTTAACAAATTTACTGAAATAGGCATGGCTAAGTTTGATATAGCTTCATGAATTTATTATACATTACCCACTATCCGAAGAGCTGTGCAACAAAGCCATTCCAGTGTCAGCTACTCAAATGACATACTTTTTGGTGAAAATTACTCTTATATTACAACGTTTGTAGTTATGAATTTGACTATAGGATCAAGTCTAGAAAAATCTAGATTCCAGACTGGGATGACAACTTAAATTGCTTGATGTGAACATAAAATAGCTCATGTCATCACGTTAGCAATACAACTTCTTTAATAAAAACTAAATCAATTCCCGTAATAATTGTACTAGCTAAGGCTAAAAGGCAGAGGGTTATTAGTGAGGGAAAATATGAATACTCAAAGCACACAACAATATCATGAATTCATTCGAGGATTTTTTACTTTATTCGATGAAATAAAAAAGGAAGACGACCCAATTTATAATTCCAGAGTTGGTTTTAATGCAGTAAAGTTTCTAATAAAGCACCCCATCTGGAATTTGGAGACAGATGAAGACAAAAATAAAGCTTATGAAGTTATTCTTCCAGAGCAGAACAAGATAAAGAAAGCCGAACAAAAGCTTGAAAGTGAAGTTAAAGCAAGGTTAAAAGAGTATGTTGATGATATCGCAGGAGTTTCAATATATGGCGATCACGCAAGTATTACACTGGGAGATGACAAAAAAGAGTTTAAAATCAGCGAGTTTTTAAATAGTGACTTTTGTCAGAAGAAAGGAATTTCGGGATTTTCAACGCTGCATAGTGATGGAAAGAGCGGAATGCACGGTTTTGTTGCCGAAGAAGGAGAGAAAAGAATAAGGCATTATGTTGTAACCGATGGTTCATATGAAATGACTTTGAATTGGCATGACAAAAATGGCAAAAAATGTACTATCAAAATCAAGATTGATAAAGATGGTGTAGATCTCACTGAACGTAATGGTGTTACTGAGGAACAATTAAAAGCAAACACAGATGTAAAAATAGGTGGCTTATTCCTATATCAAATACAATTCAAGGAGAAAGGACAAGAACAAGAGAATCAACAATCATCTGAAACTTTCATAGAAAATGATATTAGTAAAGGTGTTGGCGTTCAAGCTACTCAAGATCAAGAAGTTAAGTTTAAGCATGCAACGACTAGCACTACACATTCTAATAACGCATCTGCTAAAAAGATTCCACCGTCACTGCCAACTAGAACTAGTTCATTACCTAATAATCAGCAAAAAGGTGAGTATCAGCCAATACGGATTAATAGTGGAAATAACTACAATTCTCCATATTCTGATCATTCAAACAGTACTGCTTTCACCAAATCTGTAAGCCAAAATCAAAACGATAGGCAGTCTACATTTACTACGTTTGGATATACTGCATCTGGAAGCCGAAGATCAGATGAAAGTGAGCAAATATCTAATAATCGGCAAAAAGGTGCAATTTTTGATCCTACAACTAATGAAAGCACTGCAGCAGCACAAGACGTTGCATTCAAAAAAGTTAAAGGTGCATTTAAGTATGAAAACGCTAAAGAATCAAGCAATACTGGAAATAAGCAATCACTAAATGATGTAGCTTCGATTCTTGCATGGAAAGCAAAAAATGAGTTATTACGTAGTGAAAGTAAGTATGGTGAAGAATTTTCTGACTTCGAAGATGGTTGGAGCGATAACGAAGATGAGTATATAACGCTTTCAAAACCTCAATCAGATTATAAACAAGAAAAAGATTATCTTAGCACTAAGGAAAACGAAGAAAGAGGAAACGATGAACAAAAAGAAACCGAACAAGAAAATGAATCGCTAGAATACAGCTCAACAGATATAAAAACAAACGATTCGGGCTATTCATCTCCAACTCACTCTAATCATGAACAATCTCGAGTAAATTCTGGACAGTTAAAAGCGAGCCTAATGAATGTTGAACAAAGAGATTATACCCTACTTACGGAATTTACCAGTAGGTTGGATAAAGAAACTCAGAAATTCCCGCTAAAACCAGTAAATCAAAAGAAAATGAGTGAACAAACAAAAGAACATTTATTAGCAGCTGGATTGCTAAAAGACAATGCAGCGGAGGAAGAAATAAACGACTCAGGTTACTCATCTCCAACTTACACTAGCCACGATAATTTTCAGGTAAATCCTGAACAATTAGAGAGGAAATTAGAAACCATTGAACCAAAAGATACATTGGAAAAATTGAATAAAGGATTGAGAGACCAGGCTACTAAAGATTTATTCTCAGAAAGTATGTTGAAAGAAATAAAAGAAGGTAAAAAATATGACCCTGTACGTAAGTTATTAGAAAGAAAAGTGGCAGAACAAGAAAATGATAATACTAATCTGACTATAGACAAAAATAGCGAACTATATAAATTGCTAGAAAAAGATGCAGCACAACTGAAAGCTGGAATAGTAGAAGAGGAAAGAAAAGATACTTTAACAGAACGCAATGATAGTCCTGATCGCAATAGAATTGTATTAGCAAATAGAAATAGAATCTGGGCTAAACTTATTGCTGAAGAAAAACAAAAAAAGGACAGTGGTATTAGTATAGGTTAAAGTAATTACTTAGCAAGCAATGGGTTTCATGTAATGGTAACCCTATTACAGAAGAGTATGAGCCACGTAAAAATAATACAAACATTCCTGCAAGACCTTGTATGTTGCACCCCCCTGCCCTGTTTTTCCACTCTTCTGATGCTAAATAATATTTAATTTCTTGTTCGCTGAGACGCTTAAATTTCACTATTGTAACTACAGTCCTAATATGCTGTTTAGATTGATCAGGAGTTAATAAACACACACTGGTGTATACTCTATGCCTTCTTCCTGATAACAAGCGAACGCATTTTTCTGCTTGCTCAACGTTTTCAGCTTTGAGCAGTATCCTTCTACCACAAGCAACAACTGTATCAACACCAAGCACAAAGTAATCTGGATTTGAACTTTGTGTTTTCTCAGCTTTACTTTTTGCCATACGGATTGAGTAATCTCTTGGAAGTTCCTTTTTTAAAGGAACTTCATCTATGTCTGCTGGCAAAATTAAACCTGGCTCAATATTTATTTGTTTTAGTAAAGCTATACGCCTTTTCGATGATGAAGCAAGAATAAGATTATTTAGAGATCGTTCTGTCACTTGTACCTTTAAGCCTTCTAATTATCCTACCCTTTTTTGCATTCCTATCATAAACACTCATCTCAACCAACACCCTATCGCCTATAATTATGCGTATTTTACTTCTTCTCACTTTCCCTGATACATGACAGATAATCTCATGTTCATTGTCCAGCTTCACTCTAAATTCTGCTGCAGGTAGTAAAGCAGTTACTGCCCCTTCCACTTCAAAAATTGTTTTTGATTTGTCTTCTTTTATCATTGTCGTATTATAATTTAATAATCTTTTTCAGTCTACTATAGATTTTAAATTATTATCAATACAGGAGATTTTTATACTCTACTTGAGTATTGCTCTTGCAACTTAACTCCAATCATCTCCTTAACAATGCAAGAGGAAAGCGAGCTACCTACGCTTCTACTCTCTACTACCTTCTCAATAGAAGTTATGTTAGAAGATAAATCATTATCACAATTTTCCTCATCGCTACCATATCCTCCATCAAAGCTTAAAGATCTGCATAATGTTGTTTTTTCTTTCAGTGGAACATTAGACTCATTATCAGTTTCATTAAAAACTTCTCCCATTAGAGTATAATATTTTTTTATACAACCACTGGGGATTTCATTCATTCTTTGTTTATCAGTAACTTGATCTTGTTGGTCCTCTAAGTATTTCACTTGATGATTTAAGTTTTCTATCTCCTCTTTCATTTCTTTAATTGTTTGAATTTGATCTGCAATTACGTCGATATAGTTCTCTTTCAATTCATCAATATTATCTTCATCTTCAGTGAGTTCAAGTATATCGTCTAGAAATTCCTCGTACTCGTTTTCTGGCTCCTCAATGTCGAACTTTAGTCTCTCTTCTTCAAGTTCATCGTTCAAATTGCTACACTGCCTCTCTAACTTTACAATTGTTTCTGCTTCTATTTCTTGCTTTAATTCAACATTTTCTTTAGGTAGCATTTGATTATCTGGAATCAATTCATCCATTTTTTGTGAGTTAGTTTCCGCTTGAGTTCTGATTTGTTGTGAAGCAATTTCTGGTTGAGTTTCAGTGTGCTGTAAATTGACTTCCAATGCATTGCTATTACTTACTATTACCCACAAATATAAATGGACATAAAAATAAAGTATTACAACATTAAAGTTTGCAAACATTGAGGGTAAAAAATGGCAAACAGGAATAATGAATGGGCTGAAAATGAATTTGGAGATGCTGTACTTGGAGATAAAAGGTTAACTGACCGATTAGTAAATATTGCTGATAGTTTTACAAGTTTACCTGAAAGCTCAATCAATCAGGCGTGTGGAAGTTGGTCAGAAGCAAAAGCAGCATATCGTTTTTTTCAAAATGAGAACGTGAAAGAAGGCGATATTCTAGCTTCACACGTTGCTAAAACAGTTGAAAGAACAAAAGCCCATAAAAAAATTTTTGTGATCCAAGATACAAGTTATATTTCATACACAGACCATGAAAAAACAAGTGGATTGGGAGTTATTACAAGAAAACATAGTCAAGGTATTATAATGCATACAGCTCTAGCTGTTAGTATAGAAGGTTTGGTACTAGGGATACTAGATCAAAAAATTTATTCAAGACCTGAAGAATCTGAAAACATAAAAAAAAAGAACAATGACAGTATCCGCATTGAAGATAAAGAGAGTATAAAATGGTTAGAAACTTTAAGCAACACAAACAACATTATTGATTCAACTCAAACTGAGACTATAACCATATGCGATAGAGAAGCAGATATATATGAGTTTTTTGAGCTTGCATATAATCTTAATTCGGCAGTGTTAGTTAGAGCTTCCAAAGATAGGGCAGTAAATAGAAAATCTCGATATCCTGAAAAAGGTGAGCAGAAGTTATGGGAATTTATTAAATCCTCTCATTGTGCAGGTACGGTAAAAGTTGAAGTTCCTGCAAAAGATAATAAGCCAAAAAGAACAGCACATTTGGAAGTTAGATTCGGAAAGTTTATTATGCATCCATCTAAGAATAGTATTAGGCATAAGACAGAAGAATTACTTAAATTACCACACTATGCAGTTTACGTTGTTGAAAAAGACTTTCCTTCTGAAACAAATCCGCTAGAGTGGATGCTTTTAACAAATCTTCCAGTCAATACCTTTGATGAAGCTGTTGAAAAAGTTAGGTGGTATTGTCTTAGATGGAAAATAGAAATATTACATAAAATTTTAAAATCTGGTCTCAAAGTTGAAGAATGTAGGCTTGGAACAGCAGAAAGGTTGATGCGATATTTAACAGTAATGAGTATTATTGCTTGGAGAATTTTCTTTATTACAACAATTGCAAGAACTGATCCAACATTACCGTGTACTACCTTATTAGCCGAAGAAGAATGGAAAGTTCTATATGTAAAAATACATAGAAAACCATGTTCAAATGCAACTCCTACTATAAAAGAAGCTGTTTCATGGATTGCTCAACTTGGAGGACATTTGGCTAGAAAAAATGATCTAGAACCAGGCCCCATTACTATTTGGAAAGGATGGAGACGTCTCTTTGATCTAGCAGAAGGATGGCGACTTGCTCACGAACTTTATATTTGTGGGTAATAGTAAGTTGCTATTAATAGAAGGAGAAGAAGGAAGGCTATTATCAGCATCAACTTTATGATCTAACTTCCCCTCTGGTTCCTTACCTTGATAAGCCACCATAGATTCATTGTAAAAATTAATAGGAGTAGCCCTATCCTCTTCTAGTGATTCCATTACAGCATCATATAAGGAGAGACCTTGAATATATAATTCATCGTTTTGCTTTATTAATTCTAGAATCTCCTTCGATGACACAAAATCTTCACCATCAAATTTTAGTACTTCAGTTATGCCATCACTACTCACATTCATAATCATGGTACACATTCCTGATCCATCTTTTGCAGCCCAAGTGCTTGTCATTTCATAATATGCACCTTCTTTAAATTCATAATATCTTTTCTTATCTTTTTTACGAGCGTGTATTTCATGTTTTTTATTGCAATAGATATTCAGTTCTTTAATATCTTTCTCTTGCTGTAAAACGTCACTAATCTTTGTTGGCTCACTATTGTCGTAATGAGTAAGGTTAATATTCAAAACTCTATTATTATTGTCAATTTCTTCACAGTAAACTTGAAAGTCCTCTTTCCATTTTCCAAAATACCTACTTGCAACTTCTTTTCCTTCCTTTACTAACTCTATGTATTTACCTATATTTTTCTCAAAGTCCTCATTAACAGGCTTTTCTCTTTCTTTTACTGCTTGATCCACGTACATTCGCTTAAAATCATTATCACCTATTAGATCATTAAAACGCCAATTATCATAAGCTTTTTGTATATCAGCAAAGTCCATCTTTTCTCTCAAAAGCGCTAATAAGCTTATCTTATCTCTCAAATTTTCTAACTCACAATCGAGAAAATCATCGAAACTGCATAACTTTTTATACAGTTCCCTATCTTCTATAATTGAGCGAAGAAATTTCATTATAGTAAGGTTCTTAATGGAAGGCTCATTTTTTTCTGCATCATTAATATAGCTTTTGAGAAATTGAAATATACCAAGCCCATCACTATCTTGGACAAACTTCTCTCTATCATTAACACAATTGTTGCCCTGTGATGAACATAATCTATTATGCAATTTTTGCAAGTCATGTATTGACTTAACTACATATTCTGCAACTGACAATTCTCTCAGCTGATCACTTGTTTTTTCCGCTCTTACTGCTTTGTCTCCCTTAGTCAAACCTGCAATCATAATACGCCTCCTTTAACTATGTTTATATTATAACAATCAACATGTATTTAAGAAAAATCACACTGCTCACTGTACGTTTACGCTGCTACTTTGCATAATAGATTGCTTGAAGTCACACAAGTATCGTTTTTTATTAGATAAAAGTTAACAAGACGTTTTCATAGATTTTTAAGCTTAATAACATCCTCTCTATTGGGACTAGTTGAAATTAGATGAATTGGTACACCTATTAATTCTTCTATTTTTCTCACATATTTCATCAAATTTGCAGGTAATTCCTTAACTGACCTTTTGCCTTGAGTTTTCTCTTTCCAACCAGGAAATTCTTCATATATTGGCTCTAATTCTTTTTGTATTGAATGTGATGCGGGTAAATAATCATACATTTTTCCGCCATACTTATAACCAGTGCCTATTTTAATAGTATCAAAAGAATCAAGAATATCTAATTTGGTTAATACAATGCTTGAAACTCCAGAGAGTTGTACGGCCTGGCGCACTAAAACTGCGTCAAACCATCCGCAGCGCCTTCTTCTATTGCTTACTGTTCCAAGTTCCTTACCTATAGAAAATAAGCTGTCTCCAATCTCGTTATTTTGTTCAGTAGGAAATGGACCATTACCCACTCTTGTTGTATACGCTTTTGCTACACCAATAATTTGAGCATTGTAGGATAATCCTGAGCCTGTTATCGCTTGCGATGCTACGGTATTACTTGAAGTAACAAAAGGGTAAGTTCCGTGGTCGATATCTAAAAATGCGCCTTGAGCGCCTTCAAATATTATTTTCTTACCTTCTTTCATAAAATCATTTAGTATCTTCCACACAGGTTTTTTATATAAAAGAATTTTTTCTGAAATCTCTTGAATTTCCTTTAATATTTCTTCTTTTTTAACTACCTGGTAGTTAAGTCCTTTTCTGATAGCATTATGGTAACTCAGGAGAGCATCCACTCTTTGATTGAGCTCATCTGTGTTTTCTAAGTCACAAAGGCGTATAGCTCTCCTGCCAACTTTATCTTCATAACATGGCCCTATCCCTTTGTTTGTTGTACCAATTTTGTGATTTCCGTTTAAATCTTCAAATAGCTTTTCCTTGTCCTTATGTACGCTAAGTATTAATGGACAGCTCTCGGATACCATCAAGTTGTTATAGTTTACGTCTACTCCTTTAACTTTCAATGACTCTATTTCTGAGACTAGAGCATGTGAATCAAGAGCAACACCGTTTCCTATAATAGATATTTTGTCCGCTCTCAAAACAGCAGAGGGCAGTAAATTTAATTTATAAACCTCATCATCTATTACTATAGTGTGCCCTGCATTATTTCCTCCCTGAAATCTCACAACTACATCTGCATTCTCAGAAAGATAATCTACTATTTTACCCTTGCCTTCGTCACCCCATTGCAGACCAACAATTACAATATTATTCATCACTATTTTCTAGATTAATACGTAAATATTAATGCAGCATGCTACAAATGAAAAGAGAAATCTACGCCTTTCCTATATCCCTAAAATAAAGAAATAGACTATCGACTTTTTTATATATTATAAAATTATTCATCATTATATGGTACAACTTACAGCATATTTATAGTAAGGTGTTAATTATGAAAGAGGCAAAGAAGAGTCCGGTAGTTAGATTAAAGGCCACAGCTAAAGAATTCAATTTTAGTAAATTAAGAGCAGATCAAGATAATAAATTAGCGAATTCCGGTGAAACAATGTTCTTAGATTTTCAAAGAATGAATTTTATTATTAATGAAAAAGAAATAGATAAAAATTTTATTATTGCATTTAAGGAAGGAGCTAAAGATTATAAAAATGAGATTTTTAACCGTGATAATTTTGATAACCTCTCTGAAGAAGGTAAAGCTTTTATGGAACCAGTACTTAAGGAGCTTGATCAAGATAGACTATCTGAAGTTTGGGAAAATCATTGTAATAGCCCTACAGTTGCTGATGAAAAAAAAATTGATGAATATAGAAAGGAATTTGAGAGATTTTATAACGCAGGGAGAAGCTCTTATCATCTATTCTCCAAAAAAGATTACCGTGCATTAGCAAAGGAAATTTTCAAGGAAATGTTCAGGTACGCTGGGGCAGAAGTTCCAAGTAATGCTATTTTAGAAGAGCTAGTCACCAATTGTAATCAAGCAGGGTATGGGGCTGGTATATTTAATGAATCTCATGCCGCACTCAGTAGTTGTAATTTAACTCCACACAGTCCTAAAAAAGTGCTAAACATTTACTGCACTGACCACAACCGCATAAAAGTGACGTCTGATATGGCAATACCTATAACCACGATTGACAATCCGGAAGAGAAAATATGTGACCTATCCAGCTCATTAGAATTTACACTTGAGTCTCAATATGGTGAAGACCTTGTAAAATATGGAGATGGTAAATTATCACTTACTATTCCTGAAGAGTTGAAAAACTATAAAGACAATGGCAAGACCTTGTTTGACACTATTAAAGAATATTTTCAGAAATTCTGTGCAAAATTAGGATTTAAACCTGAGGCAAAAATACAAATAGAGCATAGCTTAGGTACTCAAATCAAAGTAAACAACTATTTAGATGGTACAATATCTACTACAGGATCGGATGCAAATGAAAAATTTACCAATCTTTTAAAGAAAAATCTCAGAGAGAGGTTATTGGGATCAGGAGTTGCTCTAGGAGGTGAAGATGTTGATGATATTATTGAAGTCAGAGTATCTTCAGTTATGGATCTACTGCGTGATTATACTAAATTGGAAGATAATAAAGAAAACAGAGAGTTATTAATAAGTGAAGTAGCAGATAATTTAGGGCTTTCCACTCAAGATAAAACAGCATCAGAAGTATTGATGGAATTAAACTCTTTACCTTCTTCGATAAAAGGTCAGGTTAATCATAATCAAGTGCAGTTTGTTGTAAATATTTTTACCAATTTAATTGTTGAAGGAAAAAGCGAAGTATACAAAGAAAAAAATGCAATTAATGCAATTGATGCAATTCATCAGAAGATAGATAAGGCAATTGTTGAACAAGAAAAAAAAGCAACCAATAAACAAGATATGGAAAATGGTAAATGGACAGATAGAATCAAAAAACAGAAATTATCTGTGGAATCACATGGGCATTTGCATTAAAGATACTGTGTACAGAGGCGTAGTATGCTCAATTTTCGCCTTTCATTTAAAGCACTCAAATTGACCAAACACACTCAATCCAAAGCGTTTGTAGATTCGATATCTTGAGTAACTTGACGCAGAGAGAATTGTATACCTTAGTCAACTTTTCTAGCGGTATCCATAAGGTAAATCATTATTTGAGTGTTACACCCAAGCCCTCTTTATTTTCCTCTGTTATCAAGCTAAAAATACCATTTGGTTTCATTATGTATACGAAACTATTATGCTTGCAAGAAAAAAAAACCCTAAAAAAACTGGAAAAGAGAATAGGAATTTGACATAAGCTATTCCCAAATTTTCAATGTTCATATGGTTATAAGCAGTACAGCTATTAATCATCCATTATTGATATACCTGAATTATTCTCAGTAAATAAATCAAGTATAATGTTAGGTACTCTACTATCAACTATGTGAACAACCCCTGCACATTCTTCTACCATTTTAGTATATGACATAAGCCTTTCAACAAATTTTTCTCCTTTAATTTTTCCACAATCAATCGATTCTTTTAAATTTTTAATCAAGACTCTTCCATTGCCAACTTTGTTTATTTCTTCATCTGTATCACTCAAGATTATCATTTTAGATGCGTAAACTGCAAGTGCAATTGCACTTGCAGTGCTATCAGTATCAATATGATATGTTTCTCCATTTTTTCCATAACCGATAGGTGCAATAACTGGTATAGAATCTGATTCTTCAATAAAGAATAATATATCAGGATTGATTTCAGTTGGTCTACCGATAAATCCCATGTCTAGTATTTTTTCAATATTATTTAATCTATTTTCCCTAAGCGTAGTGCTTATCTTTTCAGCTTTTATGAGGTTGCCATCTTTTCCACATAGTCCAATAGCTGAACCACCAGCAGAATTTATATGCTGAACAATTTTTTTATTAATTGAACCACACAGTGCCATTTCAATGATTTTCATAGTGCTTTTGTCTGTAAGTCTGACACCATTTATAAACTTATCATTCATATCTAGCATTTTTAACACTAAGTTAATTTCATATTCTCCGTCATGAACTACTACCGGATTTATACCAAGCTGTTTCAACAGAACAACATTATGCGCAAAAGCACTAAGCAGCGTTTCATCTGAGATTATTACACTGCTGCATTTGATGATAAAAGTTTCGCCTACAAATTTAGGTATGTTAGACAGAACTTCAAATAATATTTCTGTTTTTTCCTTCAATGGCATCTTACCATTTAAAGATTCATCACTTTTCATTTTTTTATCTTGTAAATTTGAAAAACTCATCTCTTACCTTGGTGATTTTATGCTTAACACGAATGCTTATTTGATGAATTGATACATGTTCATTATTAACCCACTTTTGAGTATTTTCTAGAATAGCATTTAGACTTTCCTGATTCACTTTATCTATTTTTGTTAGCACAATATTAAAGTTAATATTATTACATATTAACCAATAAACAAAGTCTTTGTCTATTTCTTTTAATCCTACCTTGCTATCTATAAGCACAAACACTCTTTTTAGATTTCTCCTGTGAATTAGATAGTACTCAATTAGGTTTAAGTATTGTACTGCTTCTTCCTTGCTTGCACAAGAATAGCCATAACCCGGTAGGTCGACAATCCTAAACTTATCATTGTACATAGAGTAAAAATTTATTTGTCTAGTGCATCCAGGTTTAGAAGAAACTCTTGCAGCTTTTTTGCTGTTTATCAGCAAGTTGATTAAACTTGATTTTCCTACGTTTGATCTACCAGCAAATGCAATCTCTGGAGCCGACTCATCTGGTAATGATTTTTTGTCTGAAGCTCCAAATATGAAGCTGCAGATTGATGTTATCTGTTTTGCCATTATACTTAGGTAGAAATATTCGAGACAATTATAGTGTTATTGCTTGATATAAGAAATTTTTTATTTCAGTATATATTACTTACTTAAACAGCTGAAAACTAGACCTGTACTATATGGATATAGAGAATAATTTACAAGACTTAAAAAAAAAGTTTTCTGATGTAGAGAGAAATCTGGAAAACCCTACCAATTTGAGTCAAAAAGAATTCGTTAGTTTTTCAAAGGAATACTCTGAACTCAGACCAATTATCGAGATAATCGATGAATATAATATATTAAAAGAGGAAATTTCAGATTTAGAAGAAATCATGAAAGATGAGAACAGCGATGGTGATATAAAAGAGTTAGCAAAAGAAGAACTTCTTGAGAAGCAAAAGATAGTATTACCGAAAGTAAAAGCAAAACTAAAGTTGGCATTATTACCCAAAGATGAAGATGACTCAAGAAATGCAATATTAGAAATTAGAGCAGGCACAGGCGGAGAAGAAGCAGCATTATTTGCAGCGATGTTATTTCGTATGTATCAAAAATATGCAGAAAGAAGAAATTGGAAGTTTGAGCCAATAAGTATTTCTAATACAGGTATAGGTGGCTATAAGGAAGCTTCTGCACTCATTAATGGAACAGAAGTTTTTGCAAGACTGAAATTTGAGTCAGGGGTGCACAGAGTACAAAGAGTGCCAGAAACTGAATCCTCAGGAAGATTGCACACTTCCGCAGCTACTGTTGCAATATTACCTGAAGTAGAAGAGGTTGACTTTGAAATAGAAGAAAAAGATTTACGCATAGATGTTTATAGATCCAGTGGTCCTGGAGGGCAATCAGTGAATACAACTGACAGCGCAGTAAGGGTCACCCACTTGCCAACAGGGATAGTTGTAATACAGCAAGATGAAAAATCGCAGCACAAAAATAAGGCTAAAGCGCTCAAAGTGTTGAGAGCAAGGCTATACGAAATTGAAAGACAAAAAAAAGAAATGGAAAGGTCAACAATGAGGAAAAGCCAAATTGGTTCTGGAGATCGCTCTGAACGTATAAGAACTTATAACTTTCCACAATCAAGAATAACAGATCATAGAATTAATCTCACTTCACATCGACTAGAACAGATTATAAAAGAAGGTGAACTAGATGAATTTATTGAGGCATTGATTTCACGAAATGAAGCAGAAAGGTTGACTGGAGGGGGTAATGTTACTTTTTGATGGAAATTTGAAACAAAGCATAGGTATCAGGTTAAAAAGAAGTAAAGTTAGTTGTTCATAAGGTTGACAATTATTTAAATTTATACTATAATTAGCAGCTCTATAACTTACAGAAACCATGGAAGTTGACTTTAATCAATATGTTAATAGTAACACCTTAGAGTTAAATAATCTATATGTATATATGGAAAAGCTAGTAAACTTTTTACAGAAAAAGCAAAATATTACAAGCTTGACTTTATCTAATTGTTATATTGATGCTCAGTGCGGAGAAGTTTTAAATGAAGCATTAGAGAATATTAATCTTCCAAATATTACTGAGTGTAAATTAACTTCTAGCATTATTGGCGCAGAAGGCTCAATAGCAATCACTAAATTGTTAAAGAATGGTAACTTTCCAAATCTTATTAAACTTGATTTAATTTCTAATGATATTGATGTTGAAAGTGGAATAATATTAATGAGTGCGCTAAGGGGTAGTAGTTTTTCAAATATTAAAGAATTTAATTTACTTTATGACAACGTCTGCAACGAAGGCATAGCAGCATTACGTGAATCATAGAACAACAATATGCTTCCAAATCTTATTAAGTTTAGTTTTCCCTTTAGTATTACTAATGATAACAAAGATATGGAAATGTCAAACGAATACCTATTCGGTTAATAGCATCATATAGAAAAAGGCAAGTTACATTTATTTGTTGCTGCTCATAGAACATCCAAATTCAACTATAGACCTGCTAAAAGGTGTAGGAAATCTTACTGCTATTGACATTATTGCGAAAATTCCATCAATTGATAACTTCCTATTCTGTGTAAAAAAATAAGAAAGGAGAGGAAAAAAAGGATTAGTTTCTTTTATGATTATCCAAGAAGTCTAGTCTAAATTCAAGTTTTGTGAATAGGCCTAGCGCTTAAATTTTTGATTAAAAAGGGACAAGTTTAGTAAAAAATAATGATATTATAAGTGGAACATAAAATAGTCCCACTGCAGTACTAATTAGGAGCAATAAAGTAGCTTTATCTGGTTGGTAATTTAAAATATTAGCAAGTATTATACTGGATCCAGAAATTGGAATAATAGCCAGTAACATCAGTGCTTTATAGATGCTTTCATCATATATACCTGTAACATGCTTGTCTAGTAAGACAATTTCCAAAACAAATAACGGCCAGAATATGTACTTTGCTACAATAGTGGTCAAAGCAAGCTTCCAATCTACTTTAAAATTTGTAATTTGTGCAATACTTATTCCAAGCAGCACCATTCCTAATGTGATAAATGTACTTCTGATATTTATCATAACATCCGTCAAAAAAGTGGGTATTTGTATATCATATATACTTAAAAAGAAGCCTAGAATCATCGCATATAATGAAGGAAGTTTGAGTAACTTTAATATGCATTCTTTTGCAGTATAGATACCATTTGCAGCTATATAAAATCCCAAGCTATTTTCAAATAGTGCCATTCCTATGTAACAGACAACATACACAGACACTGAATCTTCATCAAATAAAGCCATGGCAATCGGTAGACCAAAATAACCCATGCTTGTGCTGCCCGAGCTAAACGCTAATATGTTTCTCGTGTTGTCCTTAAATAAAAAAGAAGAAAGATAATACACTGATAAGGACATAGTACTACCTATAAACCATATCAAAATCGGCAGAGAAATTACTTTTAAATTAACTTCTGTATGAGATACTCCGTATAAAATCACTATTGGATTAGCTATATAAAAGAGTATTTGAGATATAGTATTTCTATCAATTTTAAGATATCTTCCTGCTAAGTAACCAATAAGTATTGTAATGTAAATAGGTAATATTTTGAGGAAAAGAGTGAAGAACATACTAGCCTATTGTGATATCTTTGCTGATAAAGTGATATTAGATTTTAAGGTATTGTAAAAGCAAGTAAAATTTATTTTCCAATTAATCAAGTTCATAGTTAGTTAAAAAAGATTCACTGAGTGCCAAAATTTGTTCTTATATAGGACTTAATAATGATATTTTTATGACTAAATTATGTTAAGTTTGTATAAAGCTCCTTGTATATTTTTATAAGCCACTTTTAGTAATTTAGGTAGATTGTTGAAAAAACACTCATCTTGAATGGTTCTCAGGAATTCTTGCCTTAATCATTAAAATCGCACTATTACTTTCCATAATTTTTTTAAAGCCAACTTTTTCGTAAACACGGATTGCACAAACATTTGCTATACCTGGGTCAACAAAGGCATTCTCATAAACTTTAAAGACAAATTTGTTTAAAAATATATTCAAAGCTTGTGAACCAACTCCTTTACCTACATAATTCAGCTCTCCGATATACCAGTCTATAGCAGCACAACTTTCTGGAAGTTCTAAAGTGTTATAGATCTGTTTAGGTGGGAAATCATGTTTGTTGTAATATTGAATATAACCAATATCAACTCCATCACAATTAATAATGAATGCGTGCATTGGTTTTTCAATAATTTGTGTCTTAAATTTCAAACGTTTGAATCCTTTAACGTAGTTGCTATATTTTTTCTCAATTAACTCTGGTGTCCAATTTATATCCGTATCCCACCACTTCTTTATATGGGGCATTTCTACCCATTTTAATAATAGTGAAAAATGTTCTTCTTTCAACGCTTTAAATGTGATATTTTTATTCATTAATTAAAGATTTTAAGTGTTACTACCGTTTTTATTAATTCTATCTCTAATTGCTAAGTTCATTGAAATTGATATTTCTGTACCTAGTTTTCCTGATATAGTACTCTATTTTAACGTACCGGAAGGCACAATTCAATTAACTATTGCTTATAATTTTTTAGGCGTTTGCATAGGAGGGTTATTTTTTGGTCCATTGTCTGAATGCTATGGCAGAAGAAGGATGATGATCATAGGCAACACTTTGCTACTCATCGGTGCTGTTGGCTGTGTTTTTGCGCTGTCAGTTTCTTGGCTTTTAATCTCTCGCTTTATTCAAGGCATTGGTGTTAGCACATCTGTAGTTGTGTTTGCAATTATTGCAGACAGCTATAAAGGCAACGAAGCAGTAAAATTTATTGGAATCATGAATTCTATTATCACAGTTCTCATAGCAATTGCACCAGTATTAGGCAGTTTCATCAACAAAATTGTTGGGTGGCGTGGTAACTATGCAAGTGTTGCAATACTTTGTTTCATCTCTTGGGTTTTGCTGCTTTTTCTGTTACCAGAAACAAAAAAGGACCGTGATATTTTTAGTCTAAAAAAAATGATGAAAGACTATAAAAAATTATTATCAAGTTCAAAATTTATGGTGTTGTCTTTGGCACAGAGCCTTTTTTCTGCGGCTTATATGTCATTCATTACTTGTGGCCCTTTTTTGTATATGGAAACTTTTGGTTTATCCAGCACTATTTATGCGCTACATCAAGGTGCAATGGTTGGGTCTTTCTCACTAATTAGCCTGTTTTCCAGTAAGATCTTAAAGAAACTTGGAGCAATTTGGTGTGTAATTTCCGGTACAGGCGTAATTCTTACTATTACCCACAAATATAAATGGACATAAAAATAAAGTATTACAACATTAAAGTTTGCAAACATTGAGGGTAAAAAATGGCAAACAGGAATAATGAATGGGCTGAAAATGAATTTGGAGATGCTGTACTTGGAGATAAAAGGTTAACTGACCGATTAGTAAATATTGCTGATAGTTTTACAAGTTTACCTGAAAGCTCAATCAATCAGGCGTGTGGAAGTTGGTCAGAAGCAAAAGCAGCATATCGTTTTTTTCAAAATGAGAACGTGAAAGAAGGCGATATTCTAGCTTCACACGTTGCTAAAACAGTTGAAAGAACAAAAGCCCATAAAAAAATTTTTGTGATCCAAGATACAAGTTATATTTCATACACAGACCATGAAAAAACAAGTGGATTGGGAGTTATTACAAGAAAACATAGTCAAGGTATTATAATGCATACAGCTCTAGCTGTTAGTATAGAAGGTTTGGTACTAGGGATACTAGATCAAAAAATTTATTCAAGACCTGAAGAATCTGAAAACATAAAAAAAAAGAACAATGACAGTATCCGCATTGAAGATAAAGAGAGTATAAAATGGTTAGAAACTTTAAGCAACACAAACAACATTATTGATTCAACTCAAACTGAGACTATAACCATATGCGATAGAGAAGCAGATATATATGAGTTTTTTGAGCTTGCATATAATCTTAATTCGGCAGTGTTAGTTAGAGCTTCCAAAGATAGGGCAGTAAATAGAAAATCTCGATATCCTGAAAAAGGTGAGCAGAAGTTATGGGAATTTATTAAATCCTCTCATTGTGCAGGTACGGTAAAAGTTGAAGTTCCTGCAAAAGATAATAAGCCAAAAAGAACAGCACATTTGGAAGTTAGATTCGGAAAGTTTATTATGCATCCATCTAAGAATAGTATTAGGCATAAGACAGAAGAATTACTTAAATTACCACACTATGCAGTTTACGTTGTTGAAAAAGACTTTCCTTCTGAAACAAATCCGCTAGAGTGGATGCTTTTAACAAATCTTCCAGTCAATACCTTTGATGAAGCTGTTGAAAAAGTTAGGTGGTATTGTCTTAGATGGAAAATAGAAATATTACATAAAATTTTAAAATCTGGTCTCAAAGTTGAAGAATGTAGGCTTGGAACAGCAGAAAGGTTGATGCGATATTTAACAGTAATGAGTATTATTGCTTGGAGAATTTTCTTTATTACAACAATTGCAAGAACTGATCCAACATTACCGTGTACTACCTTATTAGCCGAAGAAGAATGGAAAGTTCTATATGTAAAAATACATAGAAAACCATGTTCAAATGCAACTCCTACTATAAAAGAAGCTGTTTCATGGATTGCTCAACTTGGAGGACATTTGGCTAGAAAAAATGATCTAGAACCAGGCCCCATTACTATTTGGAAAGGATGGAGACGTCTCTTTGATCTAGCAGAAGGATGG
The DNA here is from genome assembly GCF_964188425.1 of Wolbachia endosymbiont (group B) of Scrobipalpa ocellatella. NCBI lineage: Bacteria > Pseudomonadati > Pseudomonadota > Alphaproteobacteria > Rickettsiales > Anaplasmataceae > Wolbachia > Wolbachia endosymbiont (group B) of Scrobipalpa ocellatella. Next base: position 838,813 of record NZ_OZ077190.1, on the reverse strand, counting down.
CGACTTGCTCACGAACTTTATATTTGTGGGTAATAGTAAGGGCGTAATTGCTATTGGATCCCTATCACTTTTAATATTCAGTATAATCATGCCCAGTGCTTACTACTTAGTAACGCTGTCTATGGTTATTTTTTGTATTGGCTGTGGAATTTGTCAAGCAGTCATTTTCAATGCATCATTAAATATTTTCCCTGAAATGAAAGGCACAACTTCTTCTGCAATTTCATTTATTAGAGCTTCTATCATGGCTATTTTTATCGGCTTAACAAGCTACGTTTACGATGGTCAAGCAACCAGTGTAGCTATTCTTGTTTTTTTTGCAGTAGTTCTAATTTACTGTCTATTTATTGTTTTCAAGGTCTGGAAAAATCTATAATCACCATATAGATCCTTCTCATTTCTAGTTATTGCGGTAATATGTATTGTAACTTTGCTGGCTGCTCTAGATGTATCTCTTCCAAATCACCTAATCTATATTAGTTAAAGAGTATTATCTTGCTCATGCGTCTAAAGTTTGAGAGCCAATTTTCAGCAATCCAATCAAATTCCAATTTTTTTCAAACAACTGTTTCTTGCTATTTTTGTACCTTAAAAAATTTAGCTTACTTTTACGCTAGCTTGTTCAAATAGCATTAGTACGATTTACTTTTTTTGAATGTAGAGATTTTCTAGGGATTGTCCTCTTAAATTCTATAGTATCTTGTTTAACATTGAAACGAGAATCCAGTTTCAAGCATTGAAGTGACGAATCAAGAGCTGCTTTTATTCCACCACTCTCAACTACTCGAGTAGTGGACAATGGAATACGATTACTTTCGTTTATACTAATCAGCACGTCAAATTCTATGCTATTATTGTGTTGTTTGATGTTGCTAGCTCTAATTTTACCATTTCCAAACCAAAACTTTATAGAATTACTCGCATCATGATTGATGTCTGCAGAATCAGGCAAAATAGCAAAATTCGCGTTGTTTACAAATCTAGAAAACGCATTTTTGATGTCGTTAAATGTACCGTAATGGTCTATATGGTCGTCATTAATACTTGTTACAACAGCAATATCTGCAGGAATTTTTAACATAGTTCCATCAGACTCATCAGCCTCAATTAAGAAAATGTCACTTTTGCCAAGTTTTGCATTACTCTGATAGGAATTTAATATTCCTCCAACAATTACAGTGGCGTCAGCACCAGAATGATCAAAAATGGAAGCAATCATAGCTGTCGTCGTCGTCTTGCCACTTGAACCTGAAACTGCTATCACATATTTACCTTTCATAATTTTAACCAGCATGTCTGACCTATGCAAAACGGTTTTATTGTTATTTCTTGCTGCAACTAGCTCCACATTATCAGGTTTTATTGCGGAAGAATGTACAACTATTTGAGCTTGTCTAATACTACTTGCATCGTGACCAATATAGACCTCTATACCTAATTTTTGTAACCTATCTATATTGTCGTTTGATCGCGTATCACTGCCTTGAACTTTATAACTGGAATTATGAAGAATTTCAGCAATTGCGCTCATTCCAATTCCACCTATACCGATTATATGTATTACTTCTTTTTTAGTGCTGTGCATATTTGGCAGTAGACGTTTACTTATTACTAAATTTATTATAGTATAATTTAAAATCCTCATGGTATCGAACCATTTCACTAAGTACAATGATAAAAAAACTAGCCTTTCTATGTCTAATATTCGTTTTGATGAGTAGTTGTAGTTTTAGCAATAGGTGTAATCACACCGCAGGTCATTATAAAATTGGCAATAGCTATACAATAAATGGTATCACCTACCACCCAAAATACTGTAGCTGTTATGAGGAAGTAGGAATAGCATCGTGGTATGGAATAGAAGATCATGGCACAATTACAGCTAACGGTGAAGTGTTTAATCGTCACTTGATTTCTGCAGCACATAAGACCTTGCCCCTACCCTGCTTTGTTCGTGTTACTAATTTAGAAAATGGAAGAAAGCTTGTTATAAGAGTTAATGATAGAGGGCCATTTGTTGAAGGTAGAATAATAGACTTGTCAGAAAAAGCAGCACAAGTTTTAGGACTTCATAAGTCTGGGCTTGCGAAGGTAAAAGTCGAGTACTTAAGAAAGAGGTCAGAACAATTGATACAAAATACTCCTCATTACAAAAGGCAATATGAAAAAGAAATGCAGAAACGTCACCCAAAACAAAACAATGCAGAAAGTAAGGGATATGTAGCATTTTTTGTAAACGCTCAGGTAGCTAAATCAGCTGCATCAAAGCTTCGTAATCAAGGAATAGAAAATGTTAGATTGCTTTTCAAGAATGATCAATATTGCGTAAAAGTAAGTTAAAACCTGCATTACAGATTGTGTAGCATGACAGAAACTATTTGACAAATGAGAATGTTCCAAAAGCATGTGCGTTAAATTGAGAAACTATCGTGAAATATAGCAATATTTAAGATTGGTATTTTATTTGTTACATTTCAGGTAGTGACAGCTACCTCAGATGTAGCTGTAAAAAATAATCTACCACTTAAGAAATTTCATTAAAAAAAATAGCATAATCTTATTTCTCTAAAAAATACTATCTTCAACTTGAATATGTTGAAAAATATTTTGCGTATTATCCAAAAAGTCATCCTTTATAGCAGCTAGCTCGGATTGTTTTTGAGATAGATTATCTTCTATTGTTCTATTAAAACAATCAAGATCATTGCACTTTAGTTGAGAGCGCATGTCTCCATTTTCATATAAACCTCGTATAACGTCATAATATGCTCGAGTTTCATCAGTTTCTGGTTGTTGCTTTTCTTTGAGTATTGCCTTTAATTTTGAATCTATGTCTAATTCTCTTTTTATAGCTTCAGTAGAATTTTTATGATATTTTTCATAATCTTCAAAACTTTTTAATATTTTACCTTTGATTTCATTTTGTAACATCTTTAGCAAATCTTTAGCATGAGGTTTTTCAATTTTTTCCTTCCACTCATCATACGTATATTCTTGTCGACTACCATATTTTTTATCTTGACACTCACTTCCTATGTTAAACAGCTCTTTGTTACAGATTTTATCACCCTTATAAAAGTAATCGCTTATATTAATTTTATCGCTAGTTAAAGTTTGTCTAATTGCTGCTTTATTTTCTGCAAGTTCTTCTCTGTACTTGCTAATGCAATTTAGTAATTCTTTTTTGCAATCTGTAGTCATAATCTAGCTCCTTTAATAAAATTAGACCTAATTTAGTGTAAAATAATTAATATTTTATTACTATTTTGGTTATAACTAAGATAGTAATGAGAAGTTCAGTGTCTACAAAGTTCGTTTAAACTATTTTCAAAATGGGTATAATATAATTTTAGGTTAATAAAATGAATTACGATGTAATCATTTCAGGTAGTGGGCTAATTGGTCTTATTACTGCTATTGGCCTGAGTAATGACTCTGTATCTGTAGCCGTAATTGAGAAAAATAGTTTACCACGTGCAGTTGATGATAATCGAGCATTTGCCATTTCTCAAGGATCAAAAAAAATACTAGAAAAATTAGGGATTTGGCGGCTCTTAGAAGGCGAAACTGAACCAATACTTGATATATGCATATTAGATGGAGATAGTCCATTTACTGTGCATTATGACCATAAAATGGTTGGTGAAGAGCCAATGGGCTATGTAATCAAGAGCGCTATTATATGGAATGCAATCAATAAAAATTTTTTGCATAAACTCAATATATATTCTCCACGTTCCTATAAAACAATCTCTTGTGACGAAGGATACATGGAAGTTACTCTTGATAATGATCAAAAATTGATATCATCACTATTTATCTGTGCTGAAGGTAAAAACTCTAGGTTGCCAGAGTTGTTTTCTATACCAATGATAAAATTTGATTATAAACAAAATAGCATGGTATTTAATGTAAAACATGAATTACATCACCAAAACTTAGCTGTAGAGCGGTTTTTTCCTGGTGGTCCATTTGCAATTTTGCCAATGAAAGGTGGCTATACTTCTTCAATAGTTTTGACAGAAAAATGCGAAATTTCAAAAATGCTGATGAGCTTATCCGAAGAGGAATTTGTCATAGAACTCAAAAAAAGATTTGGTTCTTATTTGGGAGAAATTGAATTAGAGGGTGAAAGAAGATTCTATCCTTTGAGTTTTTCTTTTGCAAGAAAGCTGCATAAAAGCAGAATTTTGCTGATTGGCGATGCAGCACATTCAATCCACCCGGTTGCAGGTCAAGGACTTAACCTTGGAATGAGAGATGTAGAGAGTGTTATTAGACAAATAACTGCTGCAAAATCCTCTGGCATTGATGTTGGCAGTAATTATCTATTGAAGAAAATTTCATATGACAGATACTTTGATAATTTTACTATGGCACTTGCAACTGATGGACTAAATAGAATATTTTCCAACAGAATACTTTGCGCTCAAGTTCTGAGAAATCTTGGTTTAATGGTAGTTGAAAATTCAGATTTTCTTAAAAAAAGCTTCGTTCGACATGCTATGGGGTTTATATAAATCATTAGATTTCTTTCATCATAATCAGGTATCATTAGAGTAGTTGACACTGGAGCTCAAATTCCATAATGTCATGCCAGTGCCCAGACACTGGCATCCAGAAAAATTTATAAGCAAACTTGAGTTATGCTAAATTTGATGAAACGAAAAACTGGATTCCAGCAGGCTTTGTTGCACCACTCAAGGAAAGAACAGGCAGTTACTGATGGAATTTGTTATAAAATAGATATTTAGCCGACAAAGGAAAAATATGCCAATAAGAATGAAAGTCAGTAACTGCAATGAATATAACAAATTTCTTCAAGAAAGGGGAAATGTTTTTCATTATATCAACGATGCCATTGAAAATTGGTACGAAAATAGTCCAAAAGTAGCAGGTGGCAACAATGTCTACAGCGACAAAGTAGTGATTCTAATTCACATAATAACCTATCTATTCAGGATTGGTCTTAGGCAAACAGTGGGATTTATAGAGAAATATCTTGAGCAAATAGGGAAAATTTTGCAAATTATCAGCTATTCGCAGGCTTCAAGAAGGTTTAAAAAGCTTAATATCAAAATCAACGACTGCAGAGTTGATAAGAACGATATGGAAGATATTGAAATTGCTATAGATAGTACAGGTATCAGCATCTACAATAATATTCCAGGCCATAGTAAGGCAAATGGTACAGATAGAAAGTATCGCCGCTATGAGCAAACAAGATGTAATGCTAGAGATAGGTAGTAAAAAAGTTATAGCTGCAAAATACAGTAGTGGAGTTTATTCCGACCACTATGGAGCCTGTGATCTTATTGAAAGAGTGGATACCAAGTATAACATAAGCACGATATATGCAGATAGATCGAAAGAAGTTATACAAACTGTGCGATGAGCTTGACATAAAGACAAGGATTCCTCCGCAAAATAATGCAGTAGAGCATCCAAAGTTGGATTATATGAATGAGAGAAATTCTACAATCAAGCTCATAAAGTCATATGATGAAGATGGTATGAAGAGGTGGAAAAAAGAGATAAATTATTGGAAGAGATCTTATATAGAAAGTTTTTTCTCGCGACTGAAGCAAATATTTGGATTTAGTTTTAGGAATAAATCTGAGATTAATCGTGAGAAGGAACTGCTACTCAAGTGTTATTTGCTTAACAAATTTACTGAAATAGGCATGGCTAAGTTTGATATAGCTTCATGAATTTATTATACATTACCCACTATCCGAAGAGCTGTGCAACAAAGCCATCCCAGTGTCAAGCACTGGGATGACAAGAAGAAAGAGTACTGGCATTACATTAAATGATTCTCCTTATTTTAGCATTAAACGCGATGAAGAAAATCATTTATAATCGCTATAGCAACTAGTGTTGAAACCTGACGTACCTTTTGGCTTGACAAACGAGAGTTTTTATCTGATTTGACAACAAGGGCTTCTAGATGACTTTGAAAGTAAATATTACTATGCTTATCTTCGATAGCTTCTATTAATCCTTCATTGGCAAACGCTGCAATTTTATATCCAAGTAGCTCTAGCCTTCTTCTATTCTCTGTAGTATTACTTACTGTACCTGAATGAGCATTCGGAAAATAAGTTGAAAACCAGCCATTTTGATTAGGTAGTAAAAATCTAGCTACCACTTTTTCCAAACTACTACCTGGAACAATTTTTATCTGCTGAAGAGGTATATTCTCTTTTTGTGGATAGGATGCTGATTTTAAATGATTCTTCTCATCATTAACAACATTTGTTATTTCAATTTCTTTTGCATGCATAATGTCTTGTAAACCACCGCATATGGCAAGCAAATGAATTGTAGGATTGTCATCTACTATTTTTACAATTGCTTCATTCACAAGCTGGCGGTAAGGGTTAAGAGCTGAATGAAAGTTATCTGAAATAAATATTCTGTTTATCTTTTGCTCTTTGATAAATTTTGCAACTTCAACTTTTATTCGATCTAGTATCAGCTTTTTTGCCAATATTTCATCTTGTTTTGCGAACTCTTCTTGGATTTCTTTTAGATTAATTATTTTGTCGTAGTCAATGAATATAGTTTTAACCCCAAAATTATTGAATATCTCATAGATATTTTGAGATTCATCTGTTTGCAATAAACCAACAATTATATTATAATTTACTGCATTCTCTGCTGTCAAAGCAGATGGTTCTTTGTTTACTTTTTCACTATAAGCGATATTACTTAATAGTAGAAATGTAATTAATAGTATATTAAATATTCTATTGTAACATTTATACATTATTTCCTAAATAATTATATTAATATTATAATATATTATAGAACATTAAGAAAAAGAATGTGGCCTGAGCAGGAATCGAACCAGCGACACAAGGATTTTCAGTCCTTTGCTCTACCAACTGAGCTATCAGGCCAACTACGTACTTTCATTTTTAGATAAAAAACGTTATCATGTCCATCAAAAGTTTTTGAAGTATAGAAACAAAGAATGAACATTAGTAACAAAATAGGAATTTATCCTGGTACATTTGACCCCATAACTTTTGGGCACCTTGACATAATAAAAAGAGCATGTAAGCTAGTCGATAAGTTGATAATTGGTGTTGCAGAGAATGTTAATAAACATACTAATTTTGACATAAGACTGCGCACAAGCATGGCTAAAAATGAAGTGAAAGGAGCAGGAATTGATGCAGATATTATATCCTTTAATGGGTTGCTAGTGAAGTTTGCCAAAGAGCAAAATGCTTCTGTTATTATTAGAGGACTGAGAGCAGTATCGGATTTTGATTACGAGTTTCAAATGAGTTGGGTAAATTATAAGCTCTTTCCTGAAATCGAAACTATATTTCTTCCTGCATCTGAGGATACTCAATTTATCTCATCAAGTTTTGTAAAGGAAATAGCGAGATTAGGAGGAGATGTTAGCAACTTTGTGTCAAAAAGTGTCCAAAGTGAATTGATTAATCTAAATAGGGTAGAAAATGGAGAATAAGTATTTGTTGTCTTTTTTATTTCCAAACGAGTATGTTAGATGTGTAAAATATTGTAAGCTAAAGGAGAGACATGTTAAAAGTGAGGGATAATAATGTAATAGTTTGCTGCCGTGGTGATGAAAATGATGATGGTTCTGGTCATCCAATAGTATACTTACACAAAGAAGGAGAAATGTATTGTCCTTATTGTAATAAGTCAATGGATGAAATAGTGAGTGCCGAAGAATTTCAATCTGTTGAGGTGAAAGTAATAAGCAAGAAGGAAAGAACCAAAGGTTAATAGTACTTCATTTTTTTAGCTTATGTAAATAGCAATAAAGGGGGCAGTAAAGATGAAACTGTCCATACGGTCAAGTACTCCTCCATGGCCTGGTATAATACCTCCACTATCTTTAACATTGTAAACTCTTTTGATGAGTGACTCAGTGAAATCTCCAAGTTGGGCTAGAATAGCAACTATCAAACCAATTATTGGAGAATAAAAAATTGGAAATAAACTCAAAAATATTGAGCCAAAAATTGTACACACTATTCCAGCTAAGACTGCACCAAAAAGTCCTAACCAAGTTTTCCCAGGGCTAATGATTGGACAAATTCTAGTTTTACCAAAATTTTTGCCGAAAAAATAGGCAGCAATATCGATGCTCCAAATAGTTAAGATAAGCCATACTAATGCATATTTTCCCTGTGGTAGATTATATAGGCATATTAGCGAGGCATTTGGTAGTGCGATTAATAGTAATGCGAAAATGTATAAGATTCTATTGCCCTGAGTTAGATTATACCATTCAAAAGAAGATAAAACTGCAATTGAAAAAATTAGTAGATAAAATGATAAATCACTGAAATATGTAGCAAAAGAAAATATGAGTAATATTACTATTGAGGACAATATTCTAACCATAAAGTTATTATCTACCATATTTTTTTTCTCTTTTCGTATAATCTTCTAGTGCTTTGGTCAAATCTTGACAAGAAAAATCGGGCCACAAAGTATCACAAAAATACAATTCAGCATAAGCTGCTTGCCATAATAAAAAATTGCTTAACCTTTTTTCGCCACCAGTGCGAATTAATAAATCCAATTTTGGCAAATCTTTAGTATACAGAAATTTTTCAAATTCCTCTTCCAATACGCAATCAATATTTCCTTTTATGACGTTGTTGATAGCATGTATAATTTCCTGCTTTGCTCCATAACTAACTGCAACAGTGAGTAATAGACCATCGTTCTTATGTGTCACTTCTTCTGCTTTTTTGATTTGATCGAATATTTTACTGGGCAATAGACTTAAATTGCCAATAAAATTTAACTTAATGTTACAATTGTAAATGAATTTCATTTTATCTTCATTAGTTAAAGTGTAGTAAAATAAATTAAATAGGTAGTCTGTTTCGTTTTCAGATCTGAGCCAATTTTCCATGGAAAATGCATACAAAGTTAAGTAAGGTATGGCCAGGACTGTGCAATGCTTAGCAATATCAAATGCAACCTCACTGCCTTTTCTATAGCCATCAATTTTTACCCTTCCTTGATTGTTTGCCCACCTACCATTACCATCCATAATAATTGCTAGATGTTTTGGCAGAGATTCTAGATTCAACATTTGAATTCAACCTGTTCTAATTAGCTTAATGTCTATATCTCTGTATGAAACGTTCACTATATCCACCTAAAACTATATTATTACTGAAAAATCATTGATAGTCTATATTACAAAAATTTTCTCAACCTCGGTGTCAGCTGCCAGTGATTTTACTAAGAAATATGGCAAAAATGGTCTAAATTGAGCGTGTTTTCTTAATTTGATGCGTATGGTTTATTTAACACCCTCTTAAATTTATAAAGCAAAACCTTGGATATAAACACTTTTTAAGCTATGTCATGATATGTAACTGACTTGCATTTTTTCTTTCCGTGTCCCACTTAAGACATTACTAGGCCCATTTTTATCTTCTAGTAGTTTTATAATATCGCTAAGACTAGAATGACTACACATGGATTTTAACTCTTCAAAAGGAGTAAAACCGATTCCATTAACAACTTTCTGATTTCCTAGTAATTCTATTGTATCTACGTAGTTAAGATTATCACGATAAAATATGAGTCGAAATTTTTTAATGTTAAAAGAAATGATATTTTCAACAACCTCCTGATTTTTTAGTAGTCTTACAATATCGCTAAAGAGAAACTTATCATTACAAAGTATGAATTTAAGTTTTTCATAATCAATAAAATTGATGTGCTCAACAACTTGTTGATTTTCTAGCAACCTTATAATCTTGTAACTGCTACTAGTATAATTGCTACTATTAAACTTATCGCTATTATGAATGAGTTCAAATTTTTCATAATCAATAAAACAGAGGTATTCAACAACTTTTTGATTTCCTAATAACTCCATAATATTTTCACCACTAAACTTATTACTCTTGAGTATAAGTTGAAGCTTTTTATCACCAATAGAGTTAATTCGATCAATAGAACTCTGATCTTTTAGTAATTCTGTAACATTTTGCTCACTAAGCTTACCATCACTCTCAACTATCATCCATTGAATAAGACGGATATTCCTAATATCATTTTGATTTTTTGGTGGTATTCCCACATCTGCATCGTTGCAAAACTGAACATCATCAACATGTTTTTCATTAATTCCTTTATTTCCTAGTGCTTCTTTAGCGAAGTTATTCGGATCATTTTTTTCATCTTCCTCGTAATCATAATATCCATAATTTTCTCCATTCTCCTCACTATCACTACTTTCGAATTCATTGTTGATATTGCAAATCTTTCCACCTTTTAGTATTTCTAGAATATTGTGCTCCGCAGGTGCATTATTTAGCATGGACCTAAACATTTCATCATCATAATCGTTGATGTGATTAACAATGCTCTCATCTAATAATAATTCTTCAATACCTTTGTGACTAAACTTATTATGATACTTGCATAAGATTTTAAGCTTACTGTAATCCATTGAATTGATGCCATCAACAACTCTTTGATTTGATAGTAATTCTCTGTTATAAGTCTTACATATCAGTTGAAGTTTTTCGTTATATAAGTCTTCTGCATTGCCTGCCTTATCAAAATCCATAATCTTATTTCAATTTACTTAGTATTTTAATTTTGCATGTATTAGGAGGAAAGAATCAAGCATAAGGCCTAATGAATTTATTAGTTTATTTATGTTTCTTTTCATGTATAAATTTATAGAAAGTTTTATATAGAAGTTATTTTATGAGCAAAATTATAGAAATCAGAGCGCCAAAAACTCTTGGTGGTGAATCAGTTACGGAAGGTATAGTAAAAATAAAGAAAAATATCGGCGAAGCAGTAAAAGTAGATGACTTGATCTTTGAAATTGAAACTGATAAAACGGCGCTAGAACTAACTGCAGAAGCTTCAGGACAAATAACTGAATTTTTTGTGAAAGAAGATGATATAATTAGCCCTGATCAATTACTGGCAAAACTTGCTGCAGGAGAAGTAGAAGAAGAAGTGAAAAAAGAAGATAAAGGCGAAGGCCCTGATAAAAAAGATGCCCCTTCAGCTCGTAAAATTATGGAAGAAAATGCAATTAGTGCAGAAAATGTAAAAGGAACTGGCATGGGAGGTAGAATAACTAAAGCGGATGTGATAGACCATATGAGTAAAGCTGAACAACCTTCGGTAAAACAATATGAATCGCCAAAAAGTGTAGTAAGTGGAGAGAGAAGAGAAGAGCGAGTGAAAATGAGCAAAATAAGGCAAGTAATAGCTGCTCGTTTGAAAGCATCGCAAAATACTGCTGCAATACTGACCACGTTCAATGAAATTGACATGAAAAACGTCATGGATCTGAGGGCAAAGTATAAAGAAACTTTTGAAAAGAAATATGGAATAAAACTGGGTTTCATGTCGTTTTTTATAAAGGCAGCAGTGCAAGCACTAAAAGAAATTCGTGAGATTAACGCTGAGATTTCAGGTGATGAAATTGTATATAAAAATTACTATGACATAGGTGTTGCTGTTGGCACTGATAAAGGTCTTGTTGTACCAGTTATTCGTGATGCTGATCAAATGTCATTTGCTGAAATTGAACTAACTTTAGTTGCTCTTGGCAAAAAAGCACGAGAAGGTAAGCTGCAAGTATCGGAAATGGAAGGTGCAACATTTACTATCTCAAACGGTGGTGTATATGGTTCACTTCTTTCTACTCCGATAATAAACCCTCCGCAATCTGGAATACTTGGCATGCACTCAATACAAAATAGGCCAGTTGCTGTGAGTAGCTCAATTGAAATCAGACCTATGATGTACATTTCCCTCTCTTACGACCACAGAATAGTTGATGGCAAAGGAGCAGTTACTTTCCTTGTTAAAATCAAAAATTACATAGAAGATCCAAATAGATTGGTTTTGGAAATTTAAACAGATTAAAAAAAGACAAGTAAGTTTTTCTGAAGTTTTTAAGGTGGGTGTTACAGCTGTACAAACATTTGTTTATAAGGGTAACTTATACGAAAAATGGTCAGTACGAGCATTGTGATTTAGGCCTAAAAAATGCGAGTAGCCCATTTGGTGTTATCCAAGTAGCTGACACTGGGATCCAAATTGCAAGTAATGCATTAGGTTGGGTGAGTATAGGTCTTGCGTTATAGAATAACATCATTTACTATGTGCCATATTGCAATGTTTGTAAAGTTGTGTGTGTGGTCCACCAAAAGGGTGTCAGCTACTTGCATGACACTATCTGCTATTTTTCCTTATCTGAATGAATACAAAACGGTTTTTGGTTACTCACGAAATAGATTTGTCCATTTTGCTCTTATTATTTAAAACGCTTTTATGTCAAATATATCAAATTTTTATTGTCCCAAATTTGGGAGAAAAACCCTGGACTTGAAGTCCATCCTTTTAAGAATATAATTTTAAGGTGAAAAATCTGAAAGAATGTGGAATATTATAGAAAAAGCAGTCACTCTGTATATATATCACATAGTGTGGATAACAAAATATCGATATCCAGTACTAGTTGGAGATATTGGACAGAAAGCTAAAGAAGTTGTACAAGAAGTATGTGCAAATAATCAAGTAGAAATTATCAGAGGTAGAGTTGCGTCAAGTCATGTACACGTATACGTTTCTGTACCCCCATACTTAAGTATTAGTAAGTTAGTGCAGTTAATAAAAGGAAAAAGTTCCAGAAAAATCCAGCAAAACTTTCCAGAGCTAAAAAAGAGATATTGGGTTGTGGGCAGTAGGCTACTTTGTCAGGACTAGCGGAAATGTAACTGACGAAATGATAAAAAATTATATTGAAAATCACTCTAAAAAAGAAGATAAATTTGGTGACTTTCAAGTCGAAAGTTAGCATTCTATGCTCTCTCTCAATCTTTGGATTTTAATCCATAGTGGTTGAATTGACATATGTTAAAAACATTCTAAGATAAGACTATTTATAGAATAAGGGGGTATATAATGTTAACTAATTCTTTTAAAAAAAGTTTTGAAGCTGTTCAAGGTATATCTGAATCAGTATCGAGTGATAAACCGAATAGGACTTTCAATTTTCCTCCGAATAATAGGGTGAGAGCAGATGATCATCCATTTTTAGGTACCAAGCATGACCGCAAAATTGAATATTTAGATTGTGATGATGAAGAGTCAAAAAGGCGAATTCTTGCTGATAGCTCTCCTTATAATTCAGAAAATGAAAATCACGGTAAATATCTAAAAGGCAAGATTATTGATGAAACTAAGCAAGAAATTGCTCAACACATAGAAAACAGTGATGTAGAATCTGTACAGCTTAGAGTGAGAAGTCCAATTAGAACTATGTTGACTGCAAGAACTGTGCTGAATGATAATAAAGGAAAAATAAACATTAGTAATATTTTAACTAATGATTTTTTTGAAAGCAATAGGATAACGGCGGTTACATTGTTGCTACCTGGAGATGAAAAAAGAGGAATGCGTGGACGAGTTGATGAGCATGGAGTAAGAATTTATGAAGTAGCTAATGGCTCATATAACATGACTTTGAATTGGTACGATGAAGAAAAAGAATGTAAAATGAAAATTAATATTAGTGATGACGGTTCTATCAAGCTTATTGAAAGCAATGATATCACTTGGGAGCAAATAGCTGCACATAAAGAAGTAAAAGTAGGAAAACAATACGAAGTGAAGTCCTTGTATGATGCACTATCCTACTTACGTAAAGAAGGTTCTGAAATAGTAAAAGTTTCACAGAATCCTTCAACAAGTATGGAAAGTGTGACTATATCAAAACAACTTTCTTCTGCCCAAGGAGTAAGTAAATAAGAAGACTTTATGAGCTGCTTGCAAATATAGGCAGCTTATATTTCAGTATCCTTATTTCATGTTCTCTAGAGTATTTTTATTTCCTGTAATCTTTTTATAAAAACCATAGGCGCCAGTTGGTTTTAAAGTAAAGGTCAAGTATCTGGAATTCTGGACATAAAATCCTCCTGTGTAAAAAAAGTTAGAAAAAAATGCAGTGCATATACGACAGATATACACTGAAGAATATATTTTTTAATAAATTTGATTAAAAAGTCTGCAGACTAAAGATAGATTTTGAGCTCTTAAAATATCTCTAATTGTAATTATAATCTTACTATTACCCACAAATATAAATGGACATAAAAATAAAGTATTACAACATTAAAGTTTGCAAACATTGAGGGTAAAAAATGGCAAACAGGAATAATGAATGGGCTGAAAATGAATTTGGAGATGCTGTACTTGGAGATAAAAGGTTAACTGACCGATTAGTAAATATTGCTGATAGTTTTACAAGTTTACCTGAAAGCTCAATCAATCAGGCGTGTGGAAGTTGGTCAGAAGCAAAAGCAGCATATCGTTTTTTTCAAAATGAGAACGTGAAAGAAGGCGATATTCTAGCTTCACACGTTGCTAAAACAGTTGAAAGAACAAAAGCCCATAAAAAAATTTTTGTGATCCAAGATACAAGTTATATTTCATACACAGACCATGAAAAAACAAGTGGATTGGGAGTTATTACAAGAAAACATAGTCAAGGTATTATAATGCATACAGCTCTAGCTGTTAGTATAGAAGGTTTGGTACTAGGGATACTAGATCAAAAAATTTATTCAAGACCTGAAGAATCTGAAAACATAAAAAAAAAGAACAATGACAGTATCCGCATTGAAGATAAAGAGAGTATAAAATGGTTAGAAACTTTAAGCAACACAAACAACATTATTGATTCAACTCAAACTGAGACTATAACCATATGCGATAGAGAAGCAGATATATATGAGTTTTTTGAGCTTGCATATAATCTTAATTCGGCAGTGTTAGTTAGAGCTTCCAAAGATAGGGCAGTAAATAGAAAATCTCGATATCCTGAAAAAGGTGAGCAGAAGTTATGGGAATTTATTAAATCCTCTCATTGTGCAGGTACGGTAAAAGTTGAAGTTCCTGCAAAAGATAATAAGCCAAAAAGAACAGCACATTTGGAAGTTAGATTCGGAAAGTTTATTATGCATCCATCTAAGAATAGTATTAGGCATAAGACAGAAGAATTACTTAAATTACCACACTATGCAGTTTACGTTGTTGAAAAAGACTTTCCTTCTGAAACAAATCCGCTAGAGTGGATGCTTTTAACAAATCTTCCAGTCAATACCTTTGATGAAGCTGTTGAAAAAGTTAGGTGGTATTGTCTTAGATGGAAAATAGAAATATTACATAAAATTTTAAAATCTGGTCTCAAAGTTGAAGAATGTAGGCTTGGAACAGCAGAAAGGTTGATGCGATATTTAACAGTAATGAGTATTATTGCTTGGAGAATTTTCTTTATTACAACAATTGCAAGAACTGATCCAACATTACCGTGTACTACCTTATTAGCCGAAGAAGAATGGAAAGTTCTATATGTAAAAATACATAGAAAACCATGTTCAAATGCAACTCCTACTATAAAAGAAGCTGTTTCATGGATTGCTCAACTTGGAGGACATTTGGCTAGAAAAAATGATCTAGAACCAGGCCCCATTACTATTTGGAAAGGATGGAGACGTCTCTTTGATCTAGCAGAAGGATGGCGACTTGCTCACGAACTTTATATTTGTGGGTAATAGTAAGAATTATAATGAGGTTGGAAATATGCGGAAGTAATTTTTATACGTTAGCTACAGTTAAAACATAATTGACTTTGCCTAGTTAATATTTCAAATTATAAAAAAGGCAAATAATTTCTATGATATTGCAGGGTAAAAAAGGGTTAATAACCGGAATAATAAATAAGAGGTCAATAGCATATGGTATAGCAAAGACTCTCTCAGAGCACGGAGCTGAGCTTGCAATCACTTATCAAAATGAAGTAATAAAAGAGAAATTATTACCAATAGCGAATGAATTAAATGTGGAGCTAACACTACATTGTGATGTTTCAAATGAGGAAATCATACATAGTGCTTTTAAAGAAATAGAGGAAAAGTGGGGTGCTATTGATTTTTTGGTACATGCAATAGCATATTCTGATAAAAATGAGCTCAATGGTAAATACGTCGATACTTCACTAAACAACTTTCTCAATGCAATGCATATATCGTGCTATTCTTTTACTGCTTTAGCAAAAAGCGCAGAAAAAATGATGTTAAATGGTGGTAGTTTACTTACTTTATCTTACTATGGTGCTGAAAAAGTTATGCCAAATTATAATGTGATGGGTTTATGTAAAGCAGCACTTGAAGCAAGTGTAAAATATATAGCATGTGATCTTGGGCCAAAGAACATCAGAGTAAATGCAATTTCTGCTGGTCCAATCAGAACTTTGGCATCTTCTGGAATAAGTGACTTTCACTCCATATCGGAATGGAATAGAATTAATTCTCCACTTAGACGCAATGTTACAATAGAAGATGTTGGCAAGGCAGCACTATACTTATTAAGCGACCTGAGTAGTGGTACAACTGGAGAAATTTTACATGTTGATTCAGGGTATAATGTTGTGGGAATGAAGATAGTAGACTAATACAGTACTGCAGATGCATGTGAAGCCTGTGTTTTTTTGTTATCCGAGTAATTGACATTGGAGCCCAGTGTCAGCTACTCGAATGACAACATTTTTTAATTAAATCTCGCACATTAACCATAGAGTTATTATTTTATAAGTATTTGTTGCTGCTGATCTTCTATTTTTACTTCCTCCATTTGGGTTAAGGGATTGTGCGTGAGGGTTGCTCTTGAAGTTGCCTTGCAAGGAAAAAGTCTTTTTCCTCCCGATCTTGGAGTTGCTTTGCAAGCAAGAAATCCTATTGTTCTTGTGTTTGTTTTGCTAAGACTTTATTCTTATTAAGCAGTGGTTAAAAATGAGCATGGCTTTTATTATAGAATGCCCCCCTATAGAAGTATATAGACTATGAAGACTTATCTTACAGGTTGTGGTACTTGTTGTTGATAAAATGTTTTTTCTACACGTGCTTCTTCCACACTGCACCTTCTTGATAAGACTGGCTCCTCAAGGCATTTTATACGTTGCTGTACATCATTAATGCACTGCCCTATAACATCACCAATTTTTCCATCAGCATTTTTTGCCAATAACTCATCAAACTCCCTCTCAATCTCTACTCTCTCAGAGATATCCTTTGAAAGATCACAATATTCCAAAATTTCATCTATCTGAAGTTGTTTTGCTAATAGAAAGTCTTCTTGCTCCTGCTGCTGTTTTATTAACTCTTGAGTTACAATTTTAGCCCTAGAGTAATGATTTCCTTCAAGATATATTGTTTCTCTCTCTTTACTACCCCATAACTCGTCATTTAATTTATAACTCTCACGATTAAACATCTGATTTAGTTGATCATTGTTTATCATTTCAGGATTTGGTTCAAACTTTTGTTGTTTCTCTCTGCCGCTAACTTTACAATGGACATTAATTTCAATGTTGGCTAAAGAAGCTAATAATTGAATTTCTTCAATAAAAGGAAAATAACTTTTACTTTCTATTGCTTCTAGATAGGATTGATAGAGTTCAGGTTTGTCAAGAAATGAGCGTGTAATAAAATCACTGTTATATTCGGCATTATAGTCACTCTCACCAATGCCATCAAGAGCCTCTGCATATTCACTTAGATTAAGCACAGCTTGATTATGCGATATATTAAATTTGCTAACAGCTCTACTTACTAACCTCTTCACATTACCTTCAGCATTTTCAATTTTCCTATTTGTTTGCTTAACCAGACCCTTTATTTTATCAGACTTGCCAGTTAAATCCCCTGGCTTATTAAAAAACATATTAAAAACCTTTTCTAGCTGATCCTTTAAAGGAGCTGGCATACTTGGATCATCTAAAGACGTAAATCGACTTAAAAATTTGTGCCATTCCATTCTCATATCTTGCGCTCTTTCAGCTTTATATGTACCAGAACTGTTATCACCAAACACTGCATGAAAAAAGCAATTGCCATCACCTGCAGTATCATATTTAACTACTTGGTTATTAGAAGGTTCTTTTTCTACATTACTCTCTGAAGTCTTGCGTCCTTTAGCATTTTCAATACTGTCAAAACCATTTGGTAATTTCCGTTTTCTAAGCCCAACCATAATTTCTACCTTAATTCAAGCTATATGTTATTATATTAACTAACTTATTAATAAGTAACTAATTAGGTATAGCAAAAATTTTTTAATTATGCAATAATTAAGGCTTTAAATAGCAAATATGAGCTTTAACTGTGGTATAGTTGGGTTACCAAATATAGGAAAATCAACTTTATTTAATGCACTTACAGAGTCAAGTGCAGCTGAAGCTGCAAATTATCCTTTTTGCACAATCGAGCCAAATGTTGGCAAAGTGCCAATACGAGATCAGCGTTTGAAACAAATTGCCTCGATTGCTCACTCAGGGAAAATAATCTACAATCAACTGGAAGTTGTCGATATTGCCGGCTTGGTTAAGGGTGCGAGCAAGGGTGAAGGACTAGGAAATAAATTTTTGAGTCATATCAGAGAAGTTGATGCCATTGTTCATCTGCTCAGGTGCTTTACGGATGACGATATCAGCCATGTAAACAGTAAAATAGATCCAATATCAGATGCTGAAATAGTGGAAATGGAGTTAATTCTAGCTGATATTGATAGCATAGAAAAAAGGCTTCCTCAATTGGAAAAGAAAGCAAAGCAAGGTGATAAAGAGCTAAAGAGACAACTTGAATTAATGCAAGAGGTATTAGCTACTTTAAAATTAGGTAAACCGGCAAGAAGCTTGGAGAATATCGATGAAGATGAGATGAAGTTGCTTCAATTGCTAACAACAAAGCCTGTTATGTATGTATGCAATGTTGAAGATACGAATATCATAACTGGTAATGAACTATCTAAAAGGGTGGAAAAAATGGCGGAAGAAAATAAAAGCAAATTTTATTGTATTTCAGCGAAACTTGAAGCAGATATTGCAAATCTTGATAGTGAAGAGGAAAAACAGAATTTTTTATCAGAATTTGGCTTACAAGAATCAGGACTTGATGGAGTAGCACGTATTATGTATGAAGTGCTAAGTATGATAACTTTTTTTACTGTGGGCCCCAAAGAAGCACGTGCATGGCCAATAAAGATAGGATCAACAGCTGACAAAGCAGCAGGTGTAATTCACACTGATTTTGAAAAGGGCTTTATAAAAGCAGAAACCATAAGCTTTGAAGACTATATAAAATATGGAAGCGAATTAGCTTGCAAAGATGCAGGGAAAATTCGCTTCGAAGGCAGAGATTATATCGTGCAAGATGGCGATATAATGCACTTTAGATTTAATGTCTAATTAGTCTAGCACCTTCCTGATGCAGCCCGTGAATTTTTATATTCTCTTCTCTCTTCTTCCTCTATCTCCTCTTCAGATAAAGGAGAGAAAGAGAACTGCCCTATCTCCAGATTATCAAGTTTAGTTCCAGGAGTTTCATCACATCTCTTTATTATCTCTTCCTGTGATTGTACATCTTGCTCCAGATATCCTTCTAAAAATTCATGTAAAGCTTTACCTTCTATAAGCACATCTTCGCTTTGCTCAGCTAATTTCAAAATTTCGTCTAGTTCAACATCTTTACCATTAATAGTTGCCTGACCAATCTCAATTTCACTAGGATTTACATTTAAACTAATAAAGCAGTTAACAGAATTACCTTTCTCATCTTCTGCACTCCACCTAATTTTCATATCGCATGTTGCATCTTTTGCAAAGCGGTAATTTCTTTTCCATTATCATTCTTCTCAACCGTTGCTATTCTTTTATCGTTACTGTATATTTCTACTATCTTTACCTCATTTTTATTTCTTTCCATCCCTTCAATTTTGTCAGTGAAAAGACGGCTGATTTCTAAGCTATACCCAGGCTTAGAAATATTAATACTAAGATGATCATAATGATTAAGAGAACGTTTTGCATATGCGCATGGCACATAACATCCATCAAAAAAGGCAACTGCACTATCAGTTTTGAGAAATTCCTGTCCGTTACTCATCCCTTCTTCAACTCGAAGAAGATATCTACCCAACCTCTTTTTAAAATTCTTTCGCTTGTCTTCAGGAATAGACTTTTCATTCAATATACTTATTATTTCTTTTTGCTTACTTAATACTACATAATTAAAAAGGAAAATGTTCTTATTCCATCGATAATAATTCGCTATTTTGTCAAATGGATCTGCAGGCCAGCCTTTATTATAATTTACGTTATCCTTATCATCTTTACACAAATTATCCTTAAGGCCAAAATTCAATTTTCTAAAATCTGATAATACTTCTTCTACCCTATCTTCAAAAAATTGAAGTTTATTTTGAAATTCTTTCCCATAATTCATTTTCTCATTTATTTTAAGAAGATATTCACTAAATTTCTTCCTAAAATTTTCTTGATCTTTGTGGGCAAGCCTCTGATCTAATATATCTGTTATGTATTTTCGCTTATTCAATATTACGTAGTTAAAAAGGTCACTTTTTTTCCTCCTTTCATAATCTTCTGCTATTTCGTTAAAACACTCATTACTGTTCTTAAAATCCAATTTTTCGAAGTCTTGGAGCACGTTTTTTACATCATCCTCACTAAATTGAAGATTTGTTTGAGGAGACACGTCAGTTCTACTTTGATCATCAAGTTGAAGATTTTTTTTAGTAGATTGGACTAATAAACTTTCTGTGCTGTTAGAGAAAGAATGATTATTTTCTTCAGATTGAGAACTTTTCTTTTTAGACGTATTAGTAAAAAAATTAGTTAGTGAACTAAACATTAAGCACCTCTTAGTATTACTATTTAACTATAACTTAATGCCAAATGTTGTAAAGCTAAAATTAATATGTAAATTCATTTTTTTAAGACAATTATAAGTATCTTCCTTCTATAAAAATTTTATAATCAGCATATGACAAATGTTTAAGATATTGATTTTGTTTGTATTTTTATTACTTTACCAGGCAATATTATTAATGAATTAGTCAGACAAATATCTTGGCCAAACTTTACTCCATCCACAAACTCTCCATTTGTTACTCCAGTTGCAATGAACACTGATTCACTTCTTGCCATGTCTTTCACGGTGTAGATTTTTTCTGGGTCAGTGATATTCAAATTTTTTGCTCTTTCTTTTAATTGATCCGTGTCAAATATTAATCTTCCTTCTATCTGCCCACCGATTGAGCTTAGCGCTGCTGCTGCAAGCACTCCTTCTGGAGCTCCTCCTGTGCCGATATACATATCGTGATTGCCATTTATTAGCGAAACTATGGCTGCAACATCACCATCATCTATTAATTTCACTTTTGCTCCTAGCTTCCTAATTTTTGCTATTAATTCATCATGTCTTTCACGTTTAAGTACAGTTACTATAAGATCACTTGCTTTACATCCTTTTGCCTTGGCTAAATTGTCCAGATTCTTCTCAATCCTATTTTTTAGTGAGACTACACCCTCTGGGAGATTTTTTCCCACTGCTATCTTTTCCATATAAACATCAGGTGCATGTAAAAAATTACCTTTTTTTGTTGCAGCAAGAACAGACATTGCCCCTTGTTTATAATGAGCGCAAATCGTAGTGCCTTCAAGTGGATCAACAGCGATGTCAATCTCAGGGCCACTTCCTGTGCCAACTTTTTCTCCGATATATAGCATCGGTGCTTCGTCCCTCTCCCCTTCCCCAATCACAATTGTACCATTTATTTCCATTGAGTTTAGCACCGTACGCATTGCATCAACTGCAACCTGATCGGCCTTTTTTTCATTACCAAGGCCTGCCAATTTATATGCAGCAAGTGCTGCAGCTTCGGTTACTTTCACTAACTTATAGGCTAAATCTTCCATCATTTACTCGAGAATTATAAATCAATATATATCATGCCATTTGAGACTGCAAGATTCCTTGACTGATTGTGGGAAAGTTAGTATAACATAAGCATTATAGTAGTGGGTTTAATTATGGTATATAGTGATGGTGATGTTAAGAAGTTTTATTGCAAAATAGCTGCAATTTTAAAATTTGATAATAAAGGGATTGCTAGTCTTGAAGATCTAACAAAGGAAGGAAGTTGGAAAGAAATTAATTTTCAAGATAAATGTGAAGGAGGCCATTCATTAGGAGATTTACTTCTAAAACTTGCAGATGAAAATGACAACCTAAGTATTAAAGAATTTTTCCTTAAAAACGGATTCAAGCTTCCTGAGCAAGAACAAATAGCTGAAGCGGTAAATGAGAAGGAAGAAGAGGAGCAAAACATACCTGATGTGGAGGAGAGTAGAGCAGAACTTAGCAACAAAAATGAAGATGATCAATTTTCTACTTCATACAACAAGATAAAGAAAATTGTAGCTAGCAACCCTAATATAACTGCTGAGGAGTTTTGTAATGAGCTTGAAAAAGAGAAAATAGATATAAAAATAACAAACCAAGATGGTTGGACTTTGCTTTATTATGCTGTCCGTTCAGAAGGACCTGGTATTATCGACGATCGCATTATATTCCTAAAGATTGTTGAGTTACTCACAAATTTAAACATCGGAATCGATTTTAAAGATACTGCTTCCAAAACTGTGTTGGGTACAGCTGCAATAAATAAACAAGCTGATGTTATAAAGATACTCTTGGATAGTGGTAAATTTAATGAAGAAGAAAAATTTAACGCTCTGCGTCTTGCTATTATCCAAGGTAATGTTCAAGAAGTTAAAGCATTTTTAGGTTATGTAAATGCTGAAAGCAGACAAGCAGCTTTAGAGTGTGCTGTGAATAATACACAAAATAATACACAAGAAGAAATTACTCAGGTACTTTTAAACTTTATTACACCAGAAACACCCAATGTAAAAGAAAATAGAGCAAAACCTTGCAGCAGTAATGGAAATATTGGTAATAGATCTGTAGCAACAGTGCTCCCTGTTAGTACTAATGGTAATAATAACAAAAATGAAGCACCTGTATCAACAAGGACTGGCCCAACTGTCACACCAAATAATGATAAGAAAGCTAACGGCTTTGTAGAGGCTCAATTTTCTCCACCACATGAAAAAGAAACTAAATACAAAAAAAGTAAGGAGAGTTTTTACGCCTCATTAAGGAGTGATGTTGTTGGAGTTGTTATTGCAGGATTGTTTGTTGCTGCTGCTGTGATGGTTCCATCTTTAGCTGGTGCATTAGTTTGCAGTGTCCTAGCTATTTTAGTTGTAATAGTAACTGGATTACATGTAAAAAATTCTACACTGCCAAGTTATAGAGCAATGGAAGAAAATAAGGTTGAGCATATAAACCCAAGCATGCAAACGCTGTAAGTTGAGAAACTGGGACTCTAACTCCTAGAACGGTGTTGTAAACCTGTGTTAGTTTCTCCTACTTTATTAAAATTAAGTGGGACTAGTGCGATTCGAACGCACGGCCTTCGGATTAGGAATCCAACGCTCTATCCTACTGAGCTATAGTCCCATGTCTTCTGCTATTTATGCAAAATTATAGCAAAAAGTCTCGCATTTTTCTAGGTACCCTGTACAATTAATTCACAATAATAAAAAATATTTCTGTATTTCTTGAATGTAATACTGTTATATTTAATAATACGATTCCAATTGAAAGATTAATGCTAGTTAACAATATTAGTTACTTTTATAGTAATCAAGATGGCTTTGCTTTAAGCAACATCAACATTCAAGTGAAGAAAGGAAGTGTTGCCTGTTTACTAGGTCATTCTGGCTGTGGCAAGTCAACAATTCTAAAATTAATCGCAGGAATAGAAAATCCAAAATCTGGAACCATTGTTATAAATGATAAATTAGTTGCAAGTAACAAAGTGTCAATTGCTATAGAGCGTAGAAATATCGGATTGATTTTTCAGCATTCTGCATTATTTCCTCATAAAACAGTAATAGAAAATATAACTTTTGCTATTTGCAGTACTTCTAAGAAAGAAAAATACCTTACTGCATTGGAAATCTTAAAGCTATTTAATATAGAAAAATATGAAAACATGTACCCTCATGCTTTATCAGGAGGACAGCAACAATTAGTTGCAATAGCAAGAGTAATGGCGCAAAATCCTGATGTTGTTTTGCTCGATGAACCATTTTCTAATTTAGATATACTGCTCAAATATCGAATAAGGCACCATATATTGTCACTTTTTAGAAGCAAAAATATTCCTGTACTCATGGTAACTCATGATCCGCAAGAAGCGTTGAAAGTTGCAGATTTTATTTACGTGATGAAAAATGGTAAAATTATTCAATCAGGAGTTCCTAGCTACATATACCACAGACCTAAAGATGATACGTTAGCAAAATTTTTTAGTGAGCTTCCTTTTACTCTACAGCTAAACTAAACTTAATGTTAGGCTAAAACTATTATAAGATAATTAAAAACTCTTGATTTATAATTTAATAAAAGTGATATAATTTATGTATCACTTGGCTTCAGTCAAGTTTTAATACCTAAAAGTTAATATTTTCAACGGAGGTACAAATGAGTTTAGGTCCATGGCAGCTGTTTCTAGTCTTAATAATAATCTTAGTTCTGTTTGGTGCAGGTAGGTTACCACAAGTTATGGGTGATTTAGGCAAAGGCATTAAAAACCTTAAACAAGAACTTAAGGATTCAGAGAAACTATCATCTAATGAACCAGATCGTTAGCTTCCTTATGTTTCGTGACACGCACTAAAGTGCGTGTCATTTGTGTAAACAAGGCTAAAGAATTGAAGAGGTATGATTGAAGTACAGTAATAATTATGTTAGTTAGAATGTTATTAAAGGTTAATCGTGGAAGAAAGTGAGAAATTGACTGAAGATAAAAAATTGGCCTCTGATATTCTAAAAGAGGTTGCAGATACCAATAACAACGATAGTGATAAAGTAACATTGTTCGACATCAAAACAGCTTTACATGAGCGCGGTTTTGGTATTTTAATAATCATCTTCTCTTTACCGCTATCAGTACCTATACCTGTTCCACCTGGCTATACAACCATTCTTTCTATACCTTTAATCTTATTTTCACTGCAGCTTCTATTTGGGTTTGATTCTCCTTGGATGCCTAATTGGCTAGAAAGGAAATCTTTTCAACGTTCAACACTAGCTCTCGTGGTAGAGAAAACTTCACCTATATTAAAAAAAATAGAAAAGTTCATGAAACCAAGAATGTCTTTTATTTTTCTTGGTCCGGGTGAAAAGATTCTAGCTTTTATGATGTTGCTTTGTGCAATAATAATAGCTCTTCCATTACCTTTTACTCACTTCCTTCCTGCAATTGGTATAACTCTTATTTCACTCGGCATTATGGGTAAAGATGGATTTTTATCTACGTTAGGAGTGTTAGTTTCATTCTGTGCGTTATTGGTTACCCTTATTGTAATAGTTAAAGGACCAAAACTTATAGCCGGAACACTTTCTCTTCTTAAAAGCCTTATAACTTAAAAGCTTTACAACACTTTAATAAAAGAATGAAGTACAGCATGAAATGAATAATCGATATTGAAATATAGCAATAACTATGTTAGTTAGAAGTTATATTGTTATTAAAGGGTAACTGTGGAAAAAAGTGTGAAATTGACTGAAGATAAAAAATTGGCCTCTGATATTCTAAAAGAGGTTGCAGATACTAATAATAACGATAATGATAAAGTAACATTATTTGATATTAAAACAGCTTTACATGAGCGTGGTTTTGGTATTTTAATAATCATCTTCTCTTTACCGCTATCAGTACCTATACCTGTTCCACCTGGCTATACAACCATTCTTTCTATACCTTTAATCTTATTTTCACTGCAGCTTCTATTTGGGTTTGATTCTCCTTGGATGCCTAATTGGCTAGAAAGGAAATCTTTTCAACGTTCAACACTAGCTCTCGTGGTAGAGAAAACTTCACCTACATTAAAAAAAATAGAAAAGTTCATGAAACCAAGAATGTCTTTCATTTTTCGTGGTCCTGGTGAAAATATTTTAGCATTTATAATGCTGCTTTGTGCATTATCGATAGCAATCCCACTTCCTTTAACTAACTTCATTCCTGCAATTGGTACAACTCTCATTTCACTGGGTATCATGAGCAAAGATGGATTTCTCTCTATAATGGGAGTATTAGTATCATTGTGTGGGTTATTACTTACTCTTGTCGTAATAGTTAAAGGACCACAGCTTATATTTGGAGCATTTTCTTTTCTAAAAAGCTTTGTATATGGTTAAGCTTTACAACACTTTAACAAAAAAAAAAGAGCCCTTTACACCGATCGATAAAGATCATATAAAAATGTACGTTTGTGGGCCAACAGTATATGATACAGCACATATAGGTAATGCACGTTCTATTGTTGTTTACGATGTATTATTTCGACTGCTTAAATTTTGTTATGGAAAAGTTACTTATGTGCGTAATATAACCGACATCGATGACAAGATAATCAATGCAGCAAATGAGAAAAATAGTAATATAGAAAGCATTAGCAAATATTACACTAAAACTTTTCATGAAGACATGGAAAGCATAAATTGTGCAGAACCAACATATGAACCAAAAGCAACGGAAAACATAGATAACATTATCAAGTTAATTGAGTCTTTGCTGCAAGCTGGTCATGCTTATGAATCCAATAAACATGTATATTTTAGTGTAGAATCTTACCCTGAATACGGCGTTTTATCAGGAAAAAAAATTGATGAATTAAACTACGGTAGTAGAGTTGAAGTTGGTGAAAATAAAAAACACCCAGGAGACTTCGTACTTTGGAAACCTGCAAACGAAACTGACTATAAACTTTCAAGTCACTGGAATAGTCCATGGGGAGAGGGAAGACCAGGGTGGCATATAGAATGTTCAGCAATGTCATATGCTTACCTTGGCAAAGATTTTGACATTCACGGTGGGGGTATAGACTTGCAATTTCCTCATCATGAGAATGAAATTGCACAGAGTAAATCTGCATTTGCTGAGTCAACGTTTGCAAAATATTGGGTACACAACGGGTTTCTTACGGTAAATGAAGAGAAAATGAGCAAATCCTTATTTAATATAGTCAAAGTAAGGGATTTGTTAGATAGTGGAATAAAGGGTGAAGTAATACGTTATGCGCTGCTTAAAACTCACTACAGAAAACCACTTGATTGGACAGAAAATGTTATCTCTGAGTCGCAAGAAACTTTAAACAAGTTTTATCGGTTATTACGTAGTACATGTATTGAGGAAAGTGATACAGAAGTCTCTAAAGATTTTATAGAGGCTTTGAAAAACGATTTAAACATTCCTGAAGCTGTAGCCATATTGCATGAAATGGCTACAGAAATCAATAAGACAAGTAATGAATATGAGAAGCTCAAATTAACTAAGAAGTTTGTTAAAAGCGCAAGGTTCATTGGTATTCTTGAGTCAAGTTATCAAGAGTGGTTTGCAAGTGGTGTGAGTCATCAAGAAATAGAAAGGTTGATAGACTTAAGAAAAGTAGCAAAACAAAATAAAGATTATGATACTGCAGACAAAATAAGAGAGCAATTGAAACAAATGGGGGTTACAATTTCTGACAACGAAGATGGTACAACAACTTGGTATGGAAAATTATCTCCTATTGTTTATAGATAGCCTAGTATCATCGCTTATCTTACCCATACATCAAGGTTTTGTACTTTACACTATGTTATGCTTTAGGTCAAACTACGATCAACTACTTATATTACTTTTTGGAGTATTAGGATCCAGTCTTGGTGGAATAGCTAACTGGTATTTAGGTAGAATAACAATTTTTATCAGAAGATCACATCACAAATTAGAGAATGAAGACAAAACACCAAAAATTGTAAGGCACCTACTGATTTGTGCAGTTGCATTGCTTTCGTGGGTACCAGCACTTGGAAGTGTGACTCAGATTTTATCCGGTTACTTCAAGTTAAACCTTTATATTCTTGTTCCCTTAATTATTTTATCTAACTTCCTCTGTTTGTTGTATCTAACGTTTACCATCTAACTAAACATCAATAAACAACTTTTCTTCTGGTCATATTGAGCTAAATTTCTTCTTCAAACTACCTTTTAAAATGCTTTTATTACTTTTTGTCATAATACGATCAAATACTCCTAATAACCTCTTAAGTAAGCTTGGGGTTAGCGAAGAGATAGGATTAACAGATACGTTGTTGTTTTTATCATCACCATTTGCTTTGTAGTCTATTGAAATAATCCCCCTACTCTTTCCACCAGTCAGAAGTTTTCCGATTATAGGGATTTTCAACAAAGATTTGTTAATTGAGTATGCCGGTATTACTTGTCCTTCAACCTGGAATTTATAACCCTTAATATCGAGCGTACCACTAGTGCTAATGCCTAGTTCCGCTCCTTCAAGCCAAGATTCTTCAATTTCAACAGTGCCATCTTTATATGAAAAAGGTGCATTACACTTATAAAAATGTACACCTTCGTTCTTTATAGCATTTACAATACCAGGCAGTGAAGACATTGATAATAAAGTGGTAAGCAGTGGAGCATCTTTGATATAGAAATTGCTGATAGATAACATACCATAATGTTCTCCATTTTCTCTCTTAGAAGATAGATAAAGAGATAATTTGCCATTTTTAACTGATTTACCAATACCTAAAGAACGCAAAAGCATACCTGAATTATCCGAATATATTTCAAGCCCTATTTCACTATGTTCTACTAGTATATTACTGTTATCTTCTAAAAACTGTCCTGTGAATTGACTTCCACTACAATCACCTTTAGCACAAGTTACATTTAGCTTAGCATCTTTTATGATAATTCCTTCTTTCATAATTATATTATCAACATTCATAGTAACTTCTATTTTGTTATTTAATCGATTACTATCTTTGCCAAGTAAACCTAACACATCACTTAAGTTGATTTTCTCACCGTGAATAGTTATGGCATTTTTCTCCTTACCTGATTCAATTTCTATACTAAAATTATTATCAGGTAATTTAAAGTTGCTAGAATTTAAATATAGATTTCCATTTTCTACTCTTCCGCTAAATTTTATGTCTAGATCATTTCCTACAACATCTAGTTTATCTATTAGTAACTTACCTACTCCTTTTAGCCTTGTAGAAAATAAAACTTCATTGTGATCTTCAAAATGGTTTTTCCACCCTAAGTAGCTTGAACGCAACTCGAGCTCTGATAAATCTATATTACCATTAATATACCCTGTTTTGTCTTGATACATTACTGACTCTATATTTGCATTGATATAGCCATCACCGAAATTAAGTATTTGAGCAGGCAAATCTCCAGTCAAACTCCAGGCAAAATTTTCATTTTTATTGCTACTTTTGAGGTCAAATAGCAGCTGTGTATTATTTACCATACCACTGCCATTTAAATCAATAAAATCTCCGCCGAAATCAAGCTTAATCTCATATTTACCAAGACTGCCATTATACGCGACAAAATTATCAATTTCAGAATGAAATTTGGCTAAAAAATCTACTTTTTTATCATCAGCATTTAAATTAAAAATGTGAAAACTGAATACAGATTTTGCTATTCCACCTATACTGTCCCTTGTAATCTTCATCATATCATCCAGCTTAAATTTTATAGGTTCATATAACCCATAAGCATCACTTACAGCCTGACCATTAATTGTGAGAACAGAATCCTCTTTATTAAGAGATTGCATCTCAATTTCGCCACCATCAATATTGAAATTCTGGAACTTAGCGCTATTTACAATAATTTTGAGATTGTTATCCTTGAGGGTTAACTCACCGTTCAAGTTCTCTACTCGTTCAAAATCCTCATCAAATTGAACGCTGCCATTTTCTATATCAGCAACAATTACAATACCTGACAGATCATCATTTATTAAACTATCGATTTTACCGTTAAAACTTATAATTGTATTTATAATATTCCCATCAATATTATTACAATACCACTTTCTAAATTCATTGTTCACTAGACCATCTGGTACATAAGTACATAAATCTTTTGCAACAAGTTTACTAATATTAACTCTAAGCAAAGCATGATTTGTGCCAAAGTTCATTTTACCAATCAAAGAAAGGTAAGTATCATTTAACTTAAAATGAAAGTTTTTTATGCTAATGATTTCATCACTATATGTCAAATTTACATTTACATTAGTCAAGGCTAAGTTTTTACCTGAGTGACTCTCTGTATTTAACACGTATATGTTTCCGTCCACAACTTCATCCTTTCCATTAATTCTAATTGAAAAGTTTCCTTTGAATCCTATTTCTTTGTCCAAATTGTAACTTTTAACTAGTGTGGAAAATTCGTTAAATAGCCCCAACTTTAGGTTATAGAATGTTCCATAGAAATTTAGTAAATTATTACGGTTTTTTATCGTAATGGATAAATCATCTAGAAACCCTTTACCTTCTTTTGTATGGACACGAATATCCAAAACATTGAAATCTTCCCCCTTCCCTACATATACTTTATCAATAAAAAATTCACCTTCCATGCTTTTATTGATAGCAATGTTAGTAATTTTAATCCTTGAGTCTGCATTGAAGTAGAAAAAAAATTTTCTTATTGTCTTTAGCAGATTTTTTGTACTACTCATCTTCTCTGTCATTACAGATGTTATCTCTTTGCTCTCCTCCCTCTTGATATATATGTGTACATTATCAGCTAAAACCTGAGAGAACTTTTTGGAACTTAACTTAAAGTGTACGAAAAGCTCAGGAACTTCTATTGTAAAATCAGGATTTGTTATTTTTAAATCTGTAATGACTAGCTTGCCATCTTGATGCCAAATAACCGAAGTACTCTCCATGCTGACATCCGAATTGGTAAATATCTTTAATATTTTTTTCTTTATATAAAAATTAATATAACTAATATTGATTTCTAGAGGTCCCTCACCTTTAAAAAAGATAAAGAAGCAGGATATAAATAATAAAATTATAGAAAATGATATAGTAATTTTTTTAAGCATTGATTATTGCTTTTCTTGCTAGAATATCAGCTTCCTCATTGTATTTGTCACCATTATGCGCTTTCACCCAATTCCAATTAATTTCGTGTTGCAAAGCAGCATTATCTAATTCTTTCCATAATTCTATATTTTTTACTGACTTCTTATTACTTGTCTTCCAGCCGTTCATTTTCCACTTATTTATCCATTCTGTTATACCGTATTTAATATAGAGGCTATCCGTATACAAACTGATATTACAAGGAAATTTTAATACCTTCAGTCCATTGATCACTGCTGTTAACTCCATTTTATTATTTGTAGTATTTTCTTCTCTACCACAGATGTTCTTTCTATGATTTTGAAATAATATGATTGCTGCCCACCCTCCTGTCCCTGGGTTACCAGAGCATGCTCCATCTGTGTATATTATCACTTCCTTTTTCTTCATCTTTAACTGTAGTGAATTAATAAAGTATATCGTTGCTTCTATAAAATCACAATTTTTATAGATATAGAGGCAATTTAAGCCGCACCTTTAAATTTTATTATGGAAATAAAAAAAAGTGCTACAACGAGCATTATTAGAAGAGAAAGTAAAAGATAGTTTTTATGTTCTTTCATGGTTAAAACAAATCAATAGAGCAGTAAATAACGCTGGCAAACAGAGAAAATAGATAAGAAATCGAATAAGAAAACATTTTTTTCTGCGAGCTATGACTCTTAAGCCTTATAACGGATGCAGCAAACCAAATAAAAACACACCCTTCAATAATTGCCATACTGAGGTAAAATAGAGCCTTTTTCAAAAATAGTGCTGGGAGTAAGCTAGTTAATACGAGTAACACGCTATAGATTAATATATATTTCCTCGTTTTTTCTGGACCATAAACGATATTGAACATTGGAATCGATGCTTTTGTATAATCTTCAGATCTATTTAAGGATAGAGCCCAAAAATGTGGTGGAGTCCACATAAAAATTATTAAAAATAGAATACAACTTTCCCAGCTTACAGAGTCAGTTACAACCGCCCAGCCAATCATTGGAGGAAAAGCACCTGCTGCACCACCAATAACAATATTCTGCGGAGTACGCCTTTTGAGCCAAATTGTATACACAAAAACATAAAATAATATGCTAATTGCAAGCAAAGCAGCAGAAACATAGTTCACTGCTATTGCCATGATAAATACTGACAATATTCCAAGAGTTATGCCAAATTCAAGCGCGCTTTCTGCAGAAACTCTACCTGAAGGTATAGGGCGGTTTTTTGTTCTCTCCATAAGCAAGTCTATATCTCTGTCATACCACATATTTATTGCACCTGCAGATCCTGAACCAAGAGCAATGCACATAAGAGATATTAGTGCAAGGAAAGGATGAATGCTACCTGGTGCAGCAACTATTCCAGCAATTGCAGTAAACACTACAAGGTACATTATCCTTGGCTTTAGCAAATGCCAAAAATCCAGTATTGTTGATTCAACATTTAGCAAAACACTTGTGTACATTCTATTTTATCACTGGTGGTTTTTCAAAAGTATGAAAAGGCGGTGGTGAAGATACCGTCCATTCTAAAGTGTCACCTTCCCAAGGATTATCTCCAGTTTTTTTGCCCCACTTAAAGAGATGTATAACTATAAATACAAAAAACATAACTGAAAGAAAGGACATATATGAGCCAATTGAGGATATATAATTCCAAGGGATAAACGCGTCGGGATAATCAGGTATACGCCTTGGCATGCCGGCTAATCCCAGGAAATGCTGAGGTAAGAAAGTGACATTGGTGCTAATAAAAGTGAGCCAAAAGTGTATCTTTCCTAAACACTCGTTATATTGCTTACCTGACATTTTGCCTATCCAATAATAAAAACCGGCGAAAGCTCCAAATAATGCAGCAAGCGACATGACATAGTGAAAGTGAGCAACGACATAATAGGTATCGTGCAAAAGCTTATCTATTCCACCGTGAGAAAGAATTATTCCGGTTATACCACCTCCAACAAACATGAAAATAAAACCTAATGCAAACAGCATTGGTGTCTTCAATTCAATCGCTCCACCCCACATAGTTGCAATCCAACTAAAGACTTTTACACCAGTTATAACACCAATGAAAATTGTGCTAGTGCTAAAAAATATAGCAGCATCCTCGCTAAGCCCAACAGTAAACATATGGTGAGCCCAAACCATGAAGCCAAACGTTGCTATTCCTATCATGGCATAAACCATTCCCATATAACCAAATACTGGCCTATGAGAAAAAGTTGACACAATCTGACTGATGATACCAAATGCAGGAAAAATAATTATGTAAACTTCTGGATGACCAAAAAACCAAAACAGATGTTGAAATAACACAGGATCACCACCACCAGCAGGATCAAAAAAGGAGGTACCTATATTACGATCAGTGAGCAGCATAGTTATAGCACCAGCAAGTACCGGTAAGGCAACAATTAACATAAATGACGTGAGTAAAATAGACCAAACAAATAGTGGTATCTTAGTTAGTGACATACCTTTTGCACGCATATTGAATATGGTAACTATAAAGTTGATCGCCCCAACAATTGATGACATACCAGCAACATGAAGTGCAAGTATAGCAAGATCAACTCCTGCACTTGGGTGAGACATGATTTGCGATAGAGGTGGGTATAAAGTCCATCCTGTTCCAGGACCTTCGCCAGCAAATACCGAGAGGATAAGCAAAATAAAAGATGAAACTAACAACCAAAAACTTAAATTATTCATACGAGGAAATGCCATATCTGGTGCACCAATCATGAGAGGTACGAACCAATTACCAAATCCTCCCATTAAGGCTGGCATTATCATAAAAAACACCATTATTACCGCATGCCCTGTAATCATTACGTTATATAGCTGGTAATTATTGTTAAGTATATTAATGTGCATTAGCTGAGTACGAATAATTACCGATAATAATCCACCAATAATTCCAGCTAATATGGAAAAAATAATGTATAGTGTCCCTATATCTTTGTGATTAGTAGAAAACAGCCAACGTCTTATACCTTTTGGTACATCACTCATATCTATACTCCAAACTTAACTTACTAATTTTTTATCTTCAATCCACTTATTAAAATCTTCTTTACTCACTGCTTCAACAACAATTGGCATAAATCCATGACCTTGACCACATAGTTCATAACATTGCCCATAATAAATACCGGGCTTTGTAACGTTAAACCATGCTTCATTCAGCCTACCTGGTATTGCATCAATTTTTATACCAAAAGCAGGTATTCCCCAGCTATGTATTACATCTCCTGCTGTCACTTGTAAACGAATATTAGTATTGATAGGTAAAATAACGTTATTATCAACAGAGAATAGTTTTAAATCTCTTTCGGTAAGGTCTTCTTTTCCTTTTATATAGCTGTCAAATGAAATACCTTGATATTCTGGGTACTTGTAACTCCAATACCATTGATGACCAATAACTTTTAGTGTTATGTCAGCTTTTGGCACTTTCTCCTGTAGTTTAATTAATTCAGCATTTTTAAAAGCCAATACCCCAACAATAATCGTTGGTATAACAAACCAGATAATTTCTACAAAGATATTATGAGTTATTTTACTGACATTTTTCACTTTGCCCTTACGAAAGCGAAATACTACATAAGCAAGCAGGGCCCATACAAAAAGCATAATTGCAATCATTACACTCATCACAAACGAATGTGACTTAACTACAACCTCCATTATCTCAGTTGCAGGCGCAGGAAATCCAAATTGCCAAGAAGTAGGAGCAGAAGCAATTGATATATTTGAGTAAAACATTATCAATAATGCAAGTAACTTCACCATATTTTTTGCTGTAAAACTAACTGTATAATAATATATATACAATTACTATGCAAACAGAGATTATAGAATTTACACAAGTGTTTTGCTAAATATTGAATCAAAAGTAAATGATGATTAATGTTTTTTTAGCATTTAATAAATATAATAATACGATACTAACTTGAGGAAAAAGCATTTACATGAATCTATTTTAAGTTAAAATATTATAATATTTTAAGTTAAGTATTTACTTTAAGGAAGTTCTATAATAAGTTTAATAGTGTCTGTTATTGCTAATAACCCTCTAGCCTCACACCTAAAAGCAGTAACAGACACTATTAAACTTTAAGTAAGTTTGCCTATTTATAATTCATTGAGGTAAAAATCTTACTAATTCCTTTAATTCTATTATACAGCTGAGTTTACTAATTAACCTTTAATGTTTACGTTAGCATTTGCATCTTAAATCAAAGATTTACATATTATAGAAAATAATTATAAAATAATACACTACTTGTGTGTAAATTTTTTTGCATATCAAACTCTGTAAACAAATTTTCTAGAAAAGCCAAATAAATTATCTCTCTATGAAAGATCTATCGAATGTTGCAATTATAGGTGTAAACAAGAACGATAAAAGAGTGCGAGATTGAGTAACTATATATACTTCTACTGGCATACCAGGATATAGGTATACGTTTTTAAATTGAGCAAGTTCTGATTTTGGTATCACCACTCGCACTGAATAATAACGCCCCATCCTTGGATCATCAAGAGCATCAGGGGAAATATGGTTTACTATACCGTTAATTAAACTTAAGCGACGTGCACTATAAGCGCTCAGCCTTACTTTAACTTTCAGCCCTTCTAGTCCGTCGATAGAGACTATATTGCTATCTTTCTTTTTTGCTGACAGTATCTCTTCTATGTTTCTGGTTAGAACTTTAGCATCTATTATTAGATCATCATCTGATGGTACTATACTCAGGATTGGGACTCCAGATTGTATAACACCACCTTCAGTGTGGTATCTTATATCTGTAACTATACCATCTTGAGGTGATTTAATTATTGTACGTGCTAACGAATCTTCAGCAACCATCAGCCTCTCTTTTAAGTCTGCAATAGATGTATTAACTTCCTTAAGCTCAGCATTTGCTCTTTCTTGAGCATCATTCTTCACATTTATAATCTCTAACTCATTTTCTCCAATCTTTTGCTGTACTTGAGATATTGCAGAACGGTAATGTCCAACTCTACCCTCAATTTCAGCAAACTGTTTTTCTAAAGCTAAAATGTGTGGTTTGCTTATATGGCCACTATCAAGTAATTGTCTTTTTGTTTCTAACTCCTCAGTTATCAAGTCATATTGCTTATGGGCTGCATTTAGTTGAAAATTTAGCCCTGCTAATTCATCATTTAACTGCTTTATACGTTGTTGCAGTATGTCAGTTTTTCCTAATATACTCTTTCTCTGAGAGTTGAACAACTTTACCTGATTCTTTATCGCTTTATTTACAAGTTCATCGTTAGATAATCTTTTAACCTCATCAGAAAATTCTAGCGTATCTAAGTCTCCCCTGATTGCAATAAGTCTTGCTTCAGTTGCCAAAAGTGATAAGAGTTTTTCTTTAATTATACTCAAATTTGCCTTTTCGTTAACATCACTTAATAAAACTAAAGGCTCATCTTTTTTAACTGCTTGACCTTCTTTTACTAAAATTTTGCTTATTATTCCCCCACCCAAGTGTTGCACTATTTTTCTATTTGAAGAGACAATAACTTCTCCACTTGCATGCACTGCTCCGTCAATTGGAGCTATAGCTGACCAAATACCACCTATTCCAAAAAAGATGAATATCACCACTAAACCAAAAAATAGTGGTCCCCATGTGACTTTTAGGACTTCATTTACGTTATTACTCTCACGTTTAAAAATAAAATTTATCATCGCATCAATCCATGCGAACGTCTTATCCAAAAATTGATATTTCTTCTTTCTATTTCCTGCCCTTTGCATATCTATATCATCACTACCAATTAGGCCTGTCAAAGAAAGTCCAGCACTAAGCTTTTTTAACTTACTCATTATAATACTACTGCGAATTCTTGTTAACCAGGATAACACACAAAAACAAAGAATCTATACCTTAAGTACTTTACTTAGACTACGGAACATCAGAATAAACTATTTAGTAACAATTCTTATACTCCATTCAATGGTTCATCATTAGGCTAGAAAATCAAAAAGGTTTTACAATAACCATAATAACTATAATTATTATTAACACTGTTACTGCTTCGTTTAAAACACGAAAATAAACGTGAGTTTTCTTATTCAAGCCCACTGCAAAATTTTTCCTATGCTTTGCAAGTAGGACATGAATAGCAAACATTAAGAATAATGCTAGCGCTTTTACATGAAACCACCCTTCGCGATATGCTTCCCTAATAATCATTAGCATAATTCCAAAACTAAGGGAGAAAAGCATTGCAGGGTTTATGATATATCTAAGGAGTCTCTTCTCCATTATTTGAAGTAAGCTGTCATTTTCTGACCCTGGTTTTACAGATGCATGGTAAACATAAAGCCTTGGCAAATAGAGCATACCTGCCACCCACATAATTACAGAGATAACGTGAAAAGCTTCAAGCCAGTGATAGTAGTCCATATAGATAGTATTATAAAATGTTAAAGATTTCTGGTATGATCTCAGTTTAATAAAAGAAAGTCAATATGAAAGCAGGAAATTTCACTAAAGAGCAAGTGATTGGGTTCTACAGAAAAATGCTTCTAATACGCAGATTTGAGGAAAAAGCAGGACAATTATACGGAATGGGATTAATAGGCGGATTCTGTCACTTATCAATAGGGCAAGAAGCAGTTGCAGTTGGGACTCAAGCTGCATCAAAACC
This sequence comes from Wolbachia endosymbiont (group B) of Scrobipalpa ocellatella, assembly GCF_964188425.1. Taxonomy (NCBI): domain Bacteria; kingdom Pseudomonadati; phylum Pseudomonadota; class Alphaproteobacteria; order Rickettsiales; family Anaplasmataceae; genus Wolbachia; species Wolbachia endosymbiont (group B) of Scrobipalpa ocellatella. The sequence continues at coordinate 801,180 of NZ_OZ077190.1, read as the reverse complement.
TGGTGATGCTTTTATCACAAGCTATAGAGACCATGGCTTAATGCTTGCATGTAATTCTGATCCAAATGTTGTGATGGCAGAACTAAACGGCAAAGAAACAGGGTGTTCAAAAGGTAAAGGTGGCTCCATGCACATATTTGATGTTGAAAAAAATTTCTTTGGTGGACATGGAATAGTAGGTGCACAAGTCCCAATTGGTACAGGAATAGCATTTGCTAATAAATACAAGAAAAAAGATAACGTTGTATTCACATATTTTGGTGACGGTGCTGCAAATCAAGGACAAGTATATGAATCATTTAATATGGCATCTTTGTGGAAGTTACCTGTGGTTTATATCATAGAAAATAACGAATACGCAATGGGAACTTCTGTGCAAAGATCAACTTTAGTAACTGAACTATATAAAAGAGGAGAGAGTTTTGGTATTCCTGGAAAACAAGTTGATGGAATGGATTTTTTCTCTGTCTATGAGGTAACAAGTGAAATAGCTGAGCACGTACGTGGGGGAAAAGGACCTCTCTTGCTTGAAATGAAGACATATAGATATCGTGGCCATTCGATGTCAGATCCTGCTACTTATCGCTCAAAAGAAGAAGTTGAAGATATGAAGCAAAATCATGATCCTATAAGCACCCTAAAGCAGTATATAACAGACAATAAAATCGCTTCTGATGAAGAATGCAAAGCTATTGATAAGGAAATACGAGATTTAGTAAAAAAGTCAGAAGATTTTGCTAAAAATAGTAAAGAGCCAGGCATTGATGAACTATATACTGATGTTTATAAATTTGTTAGCTAATCAGTTGCCATCAAAATTATGTTTTGGCCTACTATAGATATTTTTTGGCAGCACTTAACTTTATTATATAACAGCCTAGTCAATAGAAACTGTAGTAACTCTTATATTATTGATATACACCGCTCTTGGATCATAGGTTAAATGAGTTTTATTTGACTTTTTGTGCTAGTTTGCAGAATATAAAGTTATTAATTGAATAAAATACATGACAAAAGAAAACTGGGAGACAGTAATTGGACTTGAGGTACACGCTCAGGTTTCTTCTAAGACAAAGCTATTTTCTAGTTCACTAACGGAATTTGGCACTGAGCACAATACTCAAGTTTCTCTAGTTGATGCAGCAATGCCAGGTACACTACCAGTATTAAATTATAGCTGCATAGAGCAAGCAATATGCACCGGACTTGCAATTTCTGCAGAAATTAATAAATGCTCTTACTTTGACCGGAAAAATTATTTTTATCCCGATTTACCACAAGGTTATCAAATAACCCAGTTCTTTGAGCCAATAGTTAAAAATGGCAAAGTTTTTATCAAAAATAATGAAAAAGAAATAAGAATCGCAAGAATTCACTTAGAGCAAGATGCAGGAAAGAGTATTCATGAAGAAAGCAAAACTTACATAGATTTAAATCGTGCAGGTGTTGCTTTAATGGAAATTGTTTCAGAGCCAGATCTTCGTTCATCTGCAGAAGCTGCAGAATTCATGAAAAAATTGAGGCAGATTTTGCGTTACATCGGTTCATGTGATGGTGATATGGAAAAGGGGTCACTTCGCTGTGATGCAAATGTTTCTGTTCGCCCAAAGGGCAGTAGCACATTTGGCACTCGTTGTGAAATAAAAAACTTAAATTCAATACGTTATATTGTACAAGCTATAGATTATGAAGCACAAAGGCAGATCAAAATTTTGGAAAGCGGAGGAGAAATAAGTCAAGATACCTTATTGTTTGATGTCACTTTAGGAAAAACAAAAGTGATGAGAAGCAAAGAAGATTCAAGTGACTATAGATATTTCCCTGAACCTGATTTGCTACCTGTTGAAATAAGCCAAGACAAAATTGATTCTATTAAATCATCTTTACCCGAGTTGCCAGATCAAAAAAAACTTCGATACATAGAGGAATTAGGTATCAATGAATATGATGCAGACGTTATCACTTCTGATAAAGAAATTGCCGATTATTTTGAAAAATTAGCAAAAAAGCATGATTCAAAGATTGCAGTTACCTGGTTAACCGTCGAGCTTTTCGGTCGTTTAAACAAAGCAAATATTGATATTGTTAGCTCCCCAATTAAAGCAAATGCTTTGTCAGAACTCTTAGATTTTATCGTCGATGGAACGATCTCTGCTAAACTTGGCAAACAAGTTTTTGATATTATGTTTGAAACTGGCAAACCTGCGTCTTTGATTATAGAAGAACAGGACCTCAAGCAAATAACCGATAGAGATCAAATATCGGAAATTATCGACACAATCGTCAATAACAACCAAGATAAAGTTCAAGAATATAAAAGCGGTAAAACAAGATTATACGGATTCTTTGTTGGCGAAGTTATGAAATCCACTAAGGGAAAAGCCAGCCCTGATGTGGTGAATTCAATTTTGAGTGAGAGATTAAGTAATTAGTCACATTTTTTTATTTACATAACAGCACATCTCGTAGATATTCCAAGGTCTTTGTTACGATATCTGTATATCATGACATATAACTTTTTTACCATTTGTTGGTACTGTTTTTAAAATTATGTGAGGTTGAGGATGCCTGAAACTTATCCTGCTTGGGGAAGAAAGCGGTCTCTTCATGGTGATATCTACCAACTAAAGTGGGTAATGCTGCTTCTCAAACGTGCAGTAGATGTTGGATATTCTTTCCGTTTAGCTACAGAAATGGAATCAGCTACGGGTTTTGATGATATTGTTTTTCAGGATAGGAAAAATGAAAAAATAGTACATAGGTTTATACAAAACAAACACAAGCAAAATGAATGCGAAAAAATCGGTGTAGGTAAATTGCTTTCAAAAAATAAAAGTGGTGAATTTAGCGTTCCAAAATATTTTGTTTCCTATCTAAAGATTAAAATTAATCCAGATTTTGCAGATGGTGACCTAAAGGACTTTACTATCTGTACTAATATCGGTTTCGATCTAGCTCAAAGTACAACACAAAATACAATAAAAAAGTTGAAAGCAAAAACTTCGGGACCAAACAAAGGAATAGAAATTGCAGTTGAAGTAATAAGCACTAGTGATATTTTTTTTAAATACGGCGGTACGAGATACAAGTTCTCTTGTACTCACGATAACATGATTTCAATAGTGCAACCGGCATTTAAGAGTGCTGTAAAAGAAGCAATAGAAGAATTGGAAAAGGAGATAAAAGAACTTCAAGGTAAATCAGATCAAAACTCAAAAAGAAAATTGGAAAGAAATCAGGTATGGCAACGTGAGTTTGAGCGAATGACAAATGAAGGCAAGTTAGAAGAGAATATAAGGGAATTTTTTGATAAATTAGTATTTGCAGTAAATCAACCTAACGAGATAAAACTAGCGGAAATCATTGAGAATGAGTTAGGCAAAGAATTTAATAATATCGATAAAAAGAACGTTTATGGTCGCTTTCTGGTAGAAGTTCTGGATTGGATGAAAGCAAGAGAGGGAAAGTTTCTATCACATGAAGAAATAAATGAGTTTTTTGAAAAAATAAGAGAGGAAATTTTAGGAGCGGTATGGTTTGATGTAAGAGGTCCAGTCAGACTATTTACAGGAAGAGATGAGGAATTGGGAATGCTACATGATTCGCTACAACGCAATCCCAAAGGTGCTGTAATTTCATACATAACGTCTATTAGTGGTCCTGGGGGGATGGGAAAAAGCCAGTTAGCTAGAAAATATGCTTGTAAATATAGAAGATATTATGACGACAATGTTATATGGATAGACGCTGAAAACTTTGAAGCTATGAAAGATTCTTTCTTAAGGTTAGCTAGAAATAGATTAGGTATTTCCCCTAAAGATAAGTATGGAAACGACAAAACGATAGAAACTATTGTTAGAGAAGTATATGCTTTCTTCGCAAGAAGGAGGAGCCTGTTCATTTTCGATAACGTTCAAGAGTACAAAAAGATAAGTAAATTTTTGCCATTTTCTTTATCTCCTGATCTTAACAAGCCTCATATTTTGATTACCTCGCATGATCAGGAACTGGAAAAGGGAATAGACGTTATAAAGCTAGGAGAATTGGAACAAAGAGACGCTATAGAGTTTGTTAAAAAAGGATTTAATATACTAAAAAAAGATAAATCGCAAGATCGGGAGATAGAAAATTTGGTAAGAAGGTTGCAATGCTTTCCTTTAGCTATACAACAAGCAATATCATATATCGAAGATCAGAGAATAATAGAGAAGTTTAAAATTAGTGATTACCTAAAAGAGTATGAAAAGAAAGCTAAGAAGTTGCTTAAGTCTAAAATATTTCAAGGAATTGATAATAACTATACTAAAACAACTTTTACAGCTTGGGAAGTTACGATGGATAAAGTAAGAAGTGATGAACAATATGGACCATTAGCTTCAGAGATTTTAGATGTTTTGGCTTATTTTGCACCTGATAAAATCGCTAGAGAAATATTCTTAAATTCGGTAAGTGATTATAAGAAAAAGCAGTTAAAGCTAGCCATCCGTTTACTTGTGAGATATTCCATGGTGGGCGGTGAACAAAACCAAAGTGTATTAAATATCCACAGTCTAGTACAAAAAGTAACAAGATTAAAATTACAAGAGAACCGACAAGAAGAGGAAGTTCTAAGGAAAGCTTTGGAATTGATAAACAGTGGTGGTTTAGCACAAGGTAGTATGAGCCATATTGCATTTGTATGGGGATACGCAAGTACATACGGTAAGTTGATTGATAACTTTTACTTTAACTCATTTTATGTATATGGAGGAACACTGTTTATAAGGAAAAGCACCCCTTTGCACTTGCTTGCTGAAAGTGGTGATTGTAAAGCAATTAGTGCAATAATAACACATATAGAAAAATATTACCCAGGTGAATTGGTAAAAATTGTTAATGTTAAGGACAATCACGGTCAAACTTTGTTGCATATTGCTGCTAAGAGTGGAAATTTGAATGTAATGAAATGTCTAGTCAATAAAGGTGCTAGCACTAATACTAAAGATAAATATGATAATACTCCATTGCATTCAGCTGCTTATTACGCTGGGGAATTGGATATAGTAAAATACCTGATTATTAAAAATAATAACATTAATGCTAAAGGCGAATATGGCAGGACTCCATTACACATTGCTGCTATAAATGGAGATCTAGATATGGTGGAATATCTAATCAAAAGGTATGCTAATATTGACGCTAAAGACAATTGTGGTATGACTCCATTACATTTAGCTGCTGACGTTGGGGAATTGGGTATAGTGGAACACCTAATTAATGAGGATGCTTATGTTGATGCTAGGGACGAACACTACAGAAGCCCATTATTTTTTGCTGCTGAGAATGGAAAATTAAATGTAGTGAAGTGCCTAATTGAAAAAGGTGCTAATGTTAATGCCAAGAATGAATATGGCGAAACAGCGTTACACCGCGTTGTCTATAAAGCCACTTTCAGTGGAGACTTAAGAATAGTGGAGTTTCTAATCAATAAAGGTGCTAATGTTAATGCTAGAGATAGAAATAGTAGAACTCTATTACACTACTCTGCTTTATCTGGAAGCTGCAATATTGCAGAATGCCTTATTCGAGAAGGTGCTAATATTAATGCTAAGGATAAAGATGGCAACACTGCACTACACTTGGCTGTTATTAGGCAAAAGGTTGATATAACGAGGACGCTACTAAAACACAATGCAAACGTTAACGCTAGAAATAATTTAGGGAATACAGTACTGGACTGTGCAGTTGATAACTGCCAAGAACTTGTGGAGTTGCTTTTAACCCATGATGAAAGTGTTGAAGTAGCTTAAGAGAAAATTATTTATCTGTTTATTTTAACGTCCCAAAAATGTTTAACAAAAGTGTGTCAAACTGAATTTTTAGTTTAACTCAATTTTCAATAGATTTCTTGCATAAACAGGTGTCATCCCAGCTGGAACCCAATATCTGGATTCCAGTGTCACGCGCTGGAATGACATCAACTTTTGAATTCGAGTTATGCAAGAAATCCAACATATTAGGAACGACAATATCAGGTTGAGATGTAGTTCATATGTAAAGGTAACCTCTACTTTTCCTCAGCTTTCTTTCTAGGCTCTGTAAACAAAATTTTAAAGAAGCCATATAGTGTAGCTAGAGACATTTTTAGTCAACTGAGTAATTTTGTTCCTCTAGCCTGAGGTCAAAATAAATTTGAATGGGTTTCCCAGTACGTCAACAAGTGCATGAACTTTAGTCGCAAATCCCCGTCCTCAATTAATTTGACCTGCTAACATTTTGTACACAGAGCCTAGCTCTTTTGCTATTTGCTTGACTTGTTTCTTTACATAGCTTCTAATTTAAATTCTGCTGTCTATTCTCTTTCATTCATAACCTTTTGCAAAACGTTTTTGCTTTCTTCTCTGCTGGTCACTATTGCTTATATAAAGCAAGTACAGTACTGAATGATGTTGCAAGCACTCAGTTCGGCAATATTATCGATTTAAGACGAAGTTAAGATTTCGATTTTTTATTCAAACTCTTCTGAAAGTTTTTATACATATTGAAGACATCTTGATAATTTAGGTGAGTGTAAACTTGAGTAGTTTCAAGGCTTGAGTGGCCAAGCAGCTGTTGTATTGATCTTATGTCAATATCTTCCTGAAGCAAATGAGTAGCAAAACTATGGCGAAATGCATGTGGAGATAAAATTTCTGGTAAGTTTAAAAATCTTCTTATTTTTTGCAAACGATTAGCAACATAAGTTCTTCCCAATTTTTTTCCTCTTACCCCGACAAAAAGATGTCCCGCTTCGTCAAAGTGGGGACAAGCTTTTATATATTTTTGTATACACTTTTTTACTACTGGAAGAATAAATACCTGCCTTTGTTTATCTCCCTTACCTGTTACTATTAAACTTTCATTGCTAATATCACTAACCTTAAGATTCAGTGCTTCAGTGATTCTTAAGCCCGTACCATATAGCAGAACGACAATTGCAATTTCTCTTTTTACCACCCAAGGCTCGCCTAGATCAGGCAATTTCATTTCTTTCAATAGAGTTTCTATGTTAGATATTGAAAGTGCTTTAGGTAGAGTTCTTCTCTGAATTGGCCTTGATAAAGAAAATACCGCTTCATTATTTATTTCATAATTGTTTTTTATATATTTGAAAAAATTTCTGATTACTGACAATGCGCGAGTGTTAGATCTCGCATTTACACCTCTTGCATAACGAGAGGTAAACCAACTTCTCAGTTCAGGTATGCTTAATTTTTCTAAAGAGCCAACATTTACTTCTTCACCAATGTGAGTATTTAGGAAACTTATAAGATCCTTGAGGTCCCTCATGTATGACTCCAAAGTGTTTGGTGAGTAAGACCTGTTGTACTTTAGCCAATCATACCATTTTTCAATGATTGAACCGAGGTCCACAGTTACTTTTTAAAGAAAGCATCGATGCACGCATCCCTAAAGGCTTCATTTATATCAGGATGAGAGTGACAAATTCTGTATATATCCTCTGCTGCTGCACCATATGCCATTGCAACCGCTGCTTCATTGATTAGCGTATCAGCGTATGCTCCTATGATATGTACACCGAGTATTGTATCTGCTTTGCTACAAGTCAGAACTTTCACGAATCCCTCAGCATCGTCAGTGACTTTTGCTCTACCGTTTGCAGCAAATTGACATTTACCAACTTTATACTTTCGACCAGCACTTTTTAGTTCTTCTTCAGTTTTACCGATTGAAGAAACTGCAGGGTGGGTGTAAATGACTGACGGTATGATTTCATAATCAACGTGAGGCAATTGCCTTGCTAGTATCTCTGCAACTGCCACCCCTTCTTCCTCAGCTTTGTGAGCAAGCATTGCTCCACCAATCACATCACCAATAGCAAATATTCCTTTTACGTTGGTTTCATAACTATTGTTGACTTTAATAAAGCCACGACTGTCTTTTTCTATTTTTTCAAGACCCTCAGAGCATGGTTTGCGCCCTGCTGCCACCAATACCTTATCCGCCTCTATAGTGTTTGTTTGATTATCTTTTACAGAGCAAACTTTCACACTCAAAGAGTTACTACTTTGTTTTATTCCCTCAACTTTAGTTCTAAGTAAAAATTTTATTCCTTGTTTTTGTAGACTAGAAAGTAGAGACTTACTTAATTCTCCATCCATTGCTGCAGCGATTCTGTCAAAAAATTCTACTACAGTGACTTCAGACCCTAGCCTCCTCCATACAGAAGACATTTCAAGCCCTATTGCCCCAGCTCCAATTACAACAAGTTTTTTTGGTACTTCAGTTAAAGACAATGCACCAGTTGATGAAATGATATTTTTCTCATCAATATCAATTCCTGGTAGAGAACTAACATCAGAACCAGTTGCAATTACTATATTTTTTGCCTTCAGTACCTTACCTTCAACTGAAACTTCAAGATTGCCTTGATCAAAAGAAGTAATTTTTCCAAGTCCATTGATCTTAGTAATTTTGTAAAGGTTAAACAGATATTCTATGCCTTTTCCAAGCTCCTGAACTCTAGCGTCTTTATAGCCTATCATTTCTCTCAAATCGAGACTTACATCCTTAACTTTTATGCCAAGTTTTGATAGATTATTTTTCGCGCTAGCATACTGATAAGAGGAATGGAGTAATGCTTTTGATGGTATACACCCAACTCGCAAACACGTGCCACCAAAAATGCTATTTTTGTCTATACAAGCAACTTTGAGTCCAAGTTTTGCAGCAGCAATAGCGCATTTGTAACCACCTGGACCACCACCTATAATAATCAAATCATAATCAGTCATAAAAAACAAACCTATTTTCTAAAGAATAAACACCATTTCCTTCAGTCGTTATATACATCTTACCATGGGTAAATACTGGAGCATGAAACACATTACCAGGTATTTTAATTACCCTTCCTGTACTTTCAGATCCAGGAAAAACAAATATTGAACCTTTATTACTTGTTACCCAAAGCGTATGGGCATACATAATTGGAACAAACAATTGCACATTCTCTATAAAATCAGATGTCCAAACTGTTTTTCCACTTTGTATGTCGATGCCAATTACCTTATTATCTTTAGTCACCATGAAAATTCTTCCGCCTTCTTTTTGTTTCTCTGCAGGAATAAGAGGGCTATAATATGACTCAATGTTTGATATACTTTTTACTTGTAGTGGCCTTGACCATAAAATATTTCCTGAGTTTACGTCAATGCTATAAATATAAGAGTTGCTCGTAGCTATTAAGATATTATCGTGTACTCTAGGTGTAGTAGTTACATCTGTAAGCTGTGTGTCTAAAAGATTTGTAGCTAATTTTTGGCTCCATAGTTTTTTACCTTCTTCATTAAAAGCTATTAACTCTCCATTTGAAAATGGTGCCATTATTTTATCATTAGAGACTGCTGGTGAGATGGAATACAAACCTCGAACCTCATTTATACCATTTTGATAATTCCAAATGGAACTGCCATCTTTTATACTAAATGCATGCAGATAGTTATCAATAGTCAACACTACCAACTTATTGTTTATTACTACTGTTTTCCCTCTTACCGGAGCTCTTAATTCTTTTTCCCATTGAATCTCTCCTGTTTTCGCATCTATTGTGTGTAGAATGTTATCCACTATGAAGAAAACGTTTTCTTTGTAGCTCGATAAACTCATATTACCAATTTTTTTCCTACTTGAGAGGTATAATTTCCAATTTATAACTCTTGGGTTATCGATATCAAAGGAATATAAGGTACCGTGCTTGTCTGGTAAAATAACGCTATTTTCTGTAAGTATTGGAGCTACATATCCTTGAGATAATTTTTTATCTACTAAACTTATTCGTTCGCTTGCCATTGTATAGTTACTATACAATAACATTATCATGACAATTATTATTTTCATTATTTAGTGAAAACAAGATTCATTAATATACATACTAGAAACGTAAATCACAACGAAAATGTTCTTAATTGTGGATCAAAAGCATTAACGTAATGTCATACCATTATGTAAAGATTCTCTTACTGTAATAACTTTTATCAAGTATGGACTAAAAGAAATATCTATAGCTCAAACTAATGCTGTCAGTAATACTACTCCAATATGAAACAGGCAGCATTTTCAGGATGAAAGATATTGTTGTGATGTCATTCATTTGAACTACTCATATCAATTTGAAAAATGTATACTATCTTATGCTATAGTACCTAAAAATAAATGCTCAACATACAAAATAACGCTTCACTTTGCAGGCAATGGATATTCTTGGCAGTACTTGCTCTTGCTTGTTCTGGACTGCTGTCAATAATTGTTATTTTTCTACGATTGCCTTTTATTTCTTCTCTCATTCCTTCTGCACAATATATCTTTGATAATGCACTGGTGATACACGTAAATTTGTCAATTTTGGTATGGATGTGCTCTATAATATCTCTGCTCTTCATCATAAACTTAAAAAACACCAATCATTGGTTTAACTTCTCATGGATTCTCTCAATCCTTTCCATGCTGCTAATGTTTATATCTGCATTTGTTCCAAATACTGAAGTTATCAAAAGTAACTATATACCTGTATTACAAAACAAATTATTTTTACTTGGACTCAGTCTTTTCATTACCAGCATATTGATAAATACAGCTCTAGCCTACATATCAAATAAACAAGACTCATATCTTTCAATCGGACAAATTGGCCTGGTCATTATACTTGTGTCATCATTTCTTTGTGTTGTTTTAGCACATAAAAATATGCCTCCAGGTCTATATCACTCAGACAAGAATTTATTTTATGAATATCTCTTTTGGGGAGGCGGACATTTACTGCAGTTTGCCTTTGCTCAAGCAATGTTTTTAGTTTATTTGATCATACTGAATGCTCGCTATATTAGTCTAAATAAAATTACCATTTTACCACTATTTATAAACACAGTTTTGACCGTAGGTGCGCCGTTTATATACTTTATTTATTCGGCGGATAGTGCTGAATTGATACAGTTTTTTACCTGGCATATGAGAATTGCTGGAGCAGTTCTGCCGTGCTTTTTAACAATATTAGTGTATTGCAACATAAAAACTCTGCTCAATGATAAGGGCAATTATCTTCTTCACTCGTTTGTATTGTTCATTTATGGAGGTGTGCTTGGAGTGCTAACTATTGAAGGAAATGTCACTATTCCTGCGCATTATCATGGTTCTGTAGTTGGTATTACTATAGCTTTTATGAATTTTGTCTACTGGCTGTTACCAAAATTGGGCTGTAAAGAAATAAAAAGCTCCATAGTAAGATTACAGATTTATGCATATAGCTTGGGACATTTTCTCCACATTACTGGACTTGTTTGGCTTGGTGGATATGGTGCCTTAAGAAAAGTTGCAGATCTGCCAAGTATTTCATCAATGTTGGCACGTGCTTGTTTTATTACGGGTGGAGCTATATCAGTTATTGGTGGAATGTTATTCGTAATAATTGTGATTTTACATCTTCTTAAAGGCAAGGCTCGTACCAACTAACCCACAGAAACAAAACTAAAAATTTTAGTGTAAAATTACTATATTTACTTTGTACTATGGCTCAAACAACCTGCTTCAAATTTGGAAAGGCAGTGAAATGAAAAAAACTATATCAAGCTACACTGAATTCTTATTTGCTACTCCTTGTGGTTCTTGTGTTCCATTTACTTGAGAGCTAGGTTTCATTATTAAATCACCAGCTAAGAATGCAGATACTGTTGCTATAACAACGATTAACCACATGTCCAATTTATTTGTATGTTCAAGTGTAATATACACTACTAACCCAACAGCAAGACCAGTACTAGCAGTAGCGATATATGTTGCTTTTTCTTTTAGTTGTTTATTTGCTTCATTTTTGGTTTCTAATATTTTCTTTTCTTGCTGTAACTGCTGGATTTGAGTATTTATTTTTTGTTTCAGTTCATTCGACATTTCACTTTTGAGTTCATTTCTTATTTTATCTTTCAATGTAGTTATTGCCTCTTCTGGGCTTTTTTTATCTTTTAATTCCAGCACGTCTTCAAGCAATTCTACTAAGTCTACTTTTGCTGGGTGAGGCACATAGTATGGATTACTTAGAATATCTATAAGCTCTTTTAAGTTATGAAAGTTAAGCATAATAAACCTCAATACTAAAAATTTATTATGTAATACATTAAAAATTATAAGATCAAGAAAAATTTGTATCATAACAAGGCTAAATTAAATGGCAGACATTAAAATTGCTGTATTTGCTCAATTGTGATAACTTAAAGCTTAAAACTGAGAAATATTTATGTTAGAAGAAAAGTATAGCTTTAGGGAAATTGAAGACAAATACAACATATTATGGGAAGGGAGTAAAGTTTATAAATGGAATGGTGAAAAGGATAATACTTTCACTATAGATACGCCTCCACCAACGATATCTGGAAAGTTGCATATTGGTCATATATTTAGCTATTGCCATACGGACTTTATTGCAAGGTTTCAACGTATGCTGGGGAAAGATGTATTTTATCCAATTGGGTTTGATGATAATGGGCTTCCCACTGAAAGGTTAGTTGAGCAGACCTATAAAACCCGTGCAAAAGAAGTTGGCAGAGAAGAATTTATAGAGATGTGCCATGAAGTTATTGAGAAGTCAAAGCAGGAATTCAAGGAATTGTTTAAATCAGTCGGTATTAGTTATGACTGGAATTTAGAGTATCACACAATTAGTAAAGAAGCTGTGGCACTTTCTCAAATGTCATTCATTGATCTATATAATAAAGAGTATGCATACAAAAAAATGCAACCTATTCTTTGGGACCCAGTCGATAAAACTGCAATTGCACAAGCAGAAATAGAGGATAAAGTCTTTGAGTCATTTTTGAACACGATAGTTTTTTCCACTGAAGAAAATGAGCAGATTAAGATTGCAACTACACGGCCTGAGTTGCTTCCAGCATGTGTTGCAGTTTTTTGCCATCCAGAAGATGCACGCTACACTCAGCTGATTGGAAAAATAGCCGTAGTGCCAATAACAGGAGCAAAAGTTCCAATAATAGCTGATGATAAAGTTAAAATAGATAAAGGTACTGGGCTTGTTATGTGCTGTACGTTTGGTGATGAGCTCGACATATATTGGCAGCAAAAGCATGGTCTGCCGATGAAAATTATTATCGATCAGGATGGTAGGATAAGTCTAGATTCAGTGTATGGTAATAATAGATCCCAGTGTCAAGGCACTGGGATGACAAAGGGGAGTGACATTCCAGTGCTTGACACTGGAATCCAGACATTAGAGGAGACACACGCTCCAGCGCGTGACGCTGGAATCTACGATGAAGTAAATGGCCTAAGAGTTAAAGAAGCAAGAAAGAGAATTATTGAAATCCTAACTGAAAAGGGCCTTTTAATAGAAAGCACTAGCATTTCTCATTCTGTTAAATGTGCTGAAAGATCTGGTGCGCCGCTTGAAATATTACCTACTTATCAATGGTTTGTCAAGACTTTAGAGCAAAAAACTCAAGTATTAGATAAAGTGAGTAAATGTAATTGGCATCCAGAATCTATGCGTAAACGTATAGAGGTGTGGATAGAAGGGCTAAGTTGGGATTGGTGCATCTCAAGACAGCGTTATTTTGGTGTACCATTTCCAGTTTGGTATTCAAAACGTAAGGGAGAAGAAGGCAAAATCATTCTAGCTGAAGTAAAGGATTTACCTGTAGATCCACTCAAAGATTTGCCGAAAGGGTATATTAAAGAAGAAGTTACTTCAGATCAAGATGTGATGGATACTTGGGCAACAAGTGCGATCACTCCTCAATTAAGTGCACTGGCAGTAAACAGTGAGCTCGGTTTACCAAGCCATCGGTATGATAAGATATTTCCTGCAGATCTGCGCAGCCAAAGCCATGAGATAATAAGAACTTGGGCTTTTTATACGATTTTGAAGGCACATTATCATGCAGATTCACTGCCGTGGAAAAATATCATGATTAGTGGTTGGTGTTTGGCTGATGATAAAAAAAAGATGAGTAAATCAAAAGGTAATATCATCACTCCTCATGTAATGCTTGAAACCTATGGAGCTGACGTAGTACGCTATTGGGCAGCAAACTCAAGACTTGGAGTTGACACAGTCTACTCTGAAAATATCTTCAAAATTGGCAAACGACTTGTTACGAAACTTTGGAATGCTAGCAAATTTGTTTCCATGTTTATGGAAAAACATCAAGCATTGAGCATAAATTCCATCAGTGAGACGATGGATAAGTGGATATTGTCCAAATTATATAAAGTGATAGAAAAAACGACGAACAACCTATTACAGTTTGAATACTGCGAAGCTTTGAGCGCAATAGAAGAATTTTTTTGGAAAGATTTTTGTGATAATTACTTAGAGTTAGTTAAAAAACGTGCATATGGAGATGCATTGGACAGCGAGGCAAACATGAGTGCGAAACAGAGTTTGGCATATGTACTCAATATTATTTTGCGGTTATTTGCACCATTTTTGCCATACATTACAGAGGAAATATATCATCAGTTGTATAGTTATAACTCCGTTCACAATAAAAGTAATTGGCCTAACAAGGAAGAACTTATCTATGATAAGTATTCTGAAGAAATGGGAGATAATTTCGTGCAGATATTAAACCTTGTGAGAAAAATAAAAGCAGATAATAACGTATCAGTTAAGCATCTTATACAAAAGTTGATGATAAAAGCGAGTGTAAAAGAGGATGAGTTAAATTATTCTGCTCAGCATGATTTGCAGTCAGTTTGCAATGCTGAAGTGATAGAATGGGTTGAGGGTACAGAAGCAGAGCTTATAACTGAGAATGGAAAATTTACTGTAAGTTTATTGATTGATGTAACTTAGCATTCGTATTACTATACTAATTATTTAGTTGTGAGGTAATAATGATTGGTAATTCATATAATAATAAAATTGAAGAGCAAAAAGATGATTATCATGACTTCATTCAAAGGTTTTTGTTTTTGCTCGGTAAGATAAAAGAAAAGAATAAATCAATTCACACTGCTGTAGCTAGTCTTCACATATTATCTTTTTTAATAAAATACAATGCCAATTTTAATGAAGATGAATTGTATAAAGCCGTTATCCAAGATTTCAATAATGTAAAGGAGGCGAGACTAGAGCTTCAAGATAAGGCTAAAAAAGTATTGAATGGGTATATTGAAAGTGGTGTTGAAACAGTGTCAATATATGGTAGTTGTGCAGAAGTTAAATTGGGAGCTAATAAAAACAAATTCAAAGTCAGTGAGTTTTTGAATAGTAATTTCTGTCAAGATAATGGAATTTCAGGGTTTTCAACTCTGCATAGCAATGGAAAAAATGGAATGCACGGTTTTGTTTCTGAAGAAGGAATAAGGCACTATGTTGTAACTGATAGTGCATACGAAATGACTCTGAATTGGTGTGATGAGGACGGAAAAAAGTGCACTATTATAATTAATATTGATGCTAATGGTATAGAACTTATCGAGCGTAATCGTGTTACTGATGATCAATTGAAAGCAAATAAAGATGTAAAAATAGGTAACTTATTCTTGTATCAAATAAAATTTAGAAATAAGGAGAAAGGCAATCATAAATCATCTGAGATTGTGATAGAAAATAGTAATAGAAATATTAACATTCAAACAACTCAAGAAATTGAGCGTGGCATCAAAAAAGCTCAAATAGGTAGTACTAAAATGCAAGACAAAATTGCACAAGTTGTAGATGAAAGCTTAAACGAAAGAATTAATAAATTGGAAAAAGAAAATACAAGATTAACTGGAAATAATCAAACTATATTAGAACAATTACAGCAAAAAATGAGAGAGGTAGAGGAATTAAATGGAAAGGTAAGGGAAAAAGATGAAGTTTTGGCTGAAGTAACACAAAAACTCAAGCAGCTAAGTGATTCGGTAGAGAGTGAATTTGAGGAGAAAAGAATAGAGAAGGAAAAGTTAAATAAGAAGTTAAGGGAAATGCAAGAAAAGATACAACAGTTAAGTAAAGAAAAGCAAAATTTGGAAGAATATGCTGAAGGTCGAGATGTCAGAGTAAAAAGACTAAAGGATCAAATAAGGAAATCAGAGTACGGACTGGCTGAATCAATGAATGAAAATAAAAGGTTAGAACAAGAACTGAATGATGCTCAAAAAAAGTTAAGTAATAAGGACAATGAAATCCAGAGATTAAAAAATCAATCACATGAATTAGAATCTAAAAAAGTAACAGAATTGATGACATGTTTAGAAAAGAAAGAGAAAAAAATAGCAGAGTTAGAAGCGCAGTTGCAAAAAGAAAGTTCTGAAACTTATGATTTAATACTTAAATCATCGGATTTAGAAGAAGAAAAAAGACGATTACAAGAAAAGTTAAATGAAAAAACTCAAGAAGTGATTAAACTAACTGTAGATTTAGAAGAACTAAGTAAGCAATCGGAAGAGAAAGAAACTAAATATTTCAGTAGGATTAAAGAGTTAGAAAAAATTCTTAATAAAGAAAGAAAAAACAGTGAAGAGTTGGAAAATTATAGCATCAATCTGGAGGAAGAAAGTCAAATTCAACATGAAAAGTACAAAGAGTTACTATTTGAGAAGCATTCTATAAAAGAAGAAATTTCAGATTTGAATGATCAATCTTCATTAGTTCATCAGAATCGTGTGAGCTTAGCACAAGATTTGGCAAAAAACATGATATATTTGTTCAAAGAGAATGTAAGAGAAGGAGATAAAGTGATTATATCGCAGGAAACTGTATTAGAGATTTTGAATAGATTGGAGGAATTAATCAAGAATGTTGGAGTCAGTGATCAAGAAATAAAAGGAGTAATTGAAGAAATATCTGTACAAACTAATGATAGCCTTCCTCCTTCAGATATAAGTAATGGAGATTTATCAGCACTACCAAATAAAGAGCTGGATGAAGCTTCATATTCAGAAGATTTTGGATATTCTAGTAGATGTTCTACTCCTAGATGTTCTACTCCTGTCTGATGCCACCTTGCATTTTGAGTTTAGTTAGAATATCAACTAAAGTTTATCACTGGTAAAATTGTGATAAGTGTTCTCCTCTACAGGTAAGACAATTTTAATCAATATATACAAGACTGCTGCAGTTTTGTGTATAGGTGATGAGCAATTTACTTAATAAATATAATACATTTTATTTTATAGCTAGTTCTCTGGCTACTCTCACGTTACTTACATCTTTAGCGCTTATTAATGTACCTAGTTCTTTAATTCTCGCTTTAGCTGTATTATCTGTTTTGGCTTTTATGATTTTGTATAAAATAATTATTGACACTAGTAAAGTGGAGAAGAAATTTGCTCACAAAGAGCGTGAGTTGACTCAAGAAAAGCACAATTTATACGAGGAAGAAAGAAAATTTGGTCAAAAAATAGAAACTGAGAGGAAATCTTTTCTTAAAGAAAAAAAATCTTTGGAGGAGAAATTAGAAGCAAAAATGATCCATATAATTGGAATAACAGACGAATTAGAAAAAGTAACGAAGGAGAAAGATGAGCTTGCTGCACAAGAAAAAGAACTACTCCATAAAATCTCATATTTGTGTAAACAGTTACAGGAAAAAGAAGCTAATCTAACTGAGAGGAAAAAACTTATAATCGAATTGAAAAGAAAAATAGACAATGATAAATATGAGGAATTATATAAGGAAGTAGAGAAATTATCTAAAGAAAAAGAGGAGTTATCTAAGGAAATAGACAAATTACGTAAAGAGAAACATATACTGTATATGAAAAAAGAAGAATTACATAAAAGAAAAGAAGAACTTTGTGTGAAATTAGATGAATTACAATGTAAATTTAAAGAAATTGATCAGAAAAATAAAAACTTATCTCAAGAGTTAAAAAGGAAATTTGAAGAGCTAGATAAAGCAGACGGTTTAATTAAAAATCAATCTTTTGAGTTAGACAGAATAAGACAAGATTGTAATAACGAAGTGAAAAATTTAAGAAATTCACTTTTAGAGCGAGACAGTCAAATAAAACAACTTCAATATGTGATAGATAAGATAGAAGAATCAATAAGAGAAAATGAAACAATTAAAGATTATAGCAAAAAAATAATATTAGGGGAGACTCAGAAAATAAAATTTATATTAGGGCAGCTTGTGCAATTCAAGCCAATGAAAGGTTCCAAAACATCGGAGGAAACGTCTGATTCTTTACAGGAAGATCTTGGATATGCCAGTCGTTCACCCACTCCGACCAGATTATCGTGTTCAGTGTCTGTACAAAGCATTGCAAGTGGACCAATCCCTGAATATGGATGGTAAAATGCAACAATTACTCTTATTATAAAAAAAATTATACAAGATAATGAACCCAATAATATGCGCACTGGATACACAAGATTTGAATGAAGCCATATCTTGGGCTAATGGTCTGCGTGATAAGGTTGGCATGGTAAAACTTGGGTTAGAATTTTTTGCTGCACATGGTCCTTCTGGAGTGAGAGAAGTTGCAAAATGCAATGTACCAATTTTTTTAGATCTAAAATTGTATGATATTCCAAACACTGTAGCTAGAACAGTTGAAGCAATAAAAGCTCTAGATGTTGAAATGCTAACATTGCATATCAGTGGTGGAACAAAAATGCTTAAAGAAGCACTAAGTATAGTGCAAGGAAAGAAAATAAAGCTAATTGGAGTAACAGTACTAACTAGTATGGGCAATGAAGATCTGAGTGAACTCGGAGTAGCAAGGGAGGCAAAATCACAGGTAATTTTGCTAGCAAAGCTTGCAAAAAAGATTGGACTACATGGAGTAGTTTGCTCTGCACTAGAAGCTCAAGAAGTGCGCCAAGAATGTGGTAAAGACTTTAAAATTATTACTCCAGGAATCCGTATGAATCGAGGTCATGATGATCAAAAAAGGACAGCAACACCAAAAGAAGCAATAAATTCAGGAGCTGATTATATCGTAATTGGCAGACCCATTACAGAGAGTAGCAATCCCGCAAGTAGTGCAGAGTTAATATTGAAATCCCTTACTGATTGAAGCAGGGCAGATAAGGTAGCATAGAGTAAAAGCAACAAACGGTATGTATCCGTTCAGCAGGGTGGCAAAACAAGGTAGACGAGAAAAGATAACTAAATGGGTCAGTGCTTGACCATTTTTCTTTTTTTTCTGGATTCCAGCGTCACGCACTGGAATGACAGGGCTGTGAGTGTCATCGAAGTAGCCGATACAGGCCTTTTTCTTCTGTCATCCCAGTGCCCTGAAACTGGGATCCAGTTAAATTTACAGGTATAAAAGTAATCAACGTTTCTGGTGATGATAGAAAAATGGATCCCAGCTTTATACGGCTACGTACTTTATTTGCACATTCTCCTACTCAGTGAAAAAAAGTGCTTGACACAAAAAAATGGATGCTGTATAGTACTGACAATTAAGTATAATACTTAGCGTGGTGTAATACTACACTGCTTTTTTTACTTCAACAAGTAATCATTATCATTTTTCTCCCGTTACCAAGCAGCTTACGTTCATTTGTATCTACCATGAAGCCAATGCTAGAATCCAGAAAAAAGACCGGTGAATGGCAGGTACGAGCATTATACGTCACAGTTGTATGAACGTTGTTTACCATGAGGGCGCCTCCCAGCACTGGTTGTAAACAAGCGTTTGAGTTATACTAAGCTGCCATTCACCGGTCTTTTTTCTGAATGCAGGTTGCATGACAACGCTGAGATTACTGATAAAGATTACCTTCAAATTACAATAACTATTCTAATTTTATTTTTAAAGGAGGCTATTATGTCACTTACTGATATCGCTCACCGTGTTAATGAACTTGCTTCATCATGGGAGCAATTTAAACTAATAAATGATCGTAAACTAAAAGAAATCGAAAGCAAAGGGCCTGAGCAGCTATGCAAGATAAATAGTAATATTGATAATTGCAAAGAGCGCTTAGATTTTATTGAAACCTCAGCTCAACGCCCAGAGATTAGCACAGATTTTAATACAGGTGATAAATATTTTTCTGATTATATTCGCAAAGGAATGGAAAACAGGTTATCACACAAAACCCTAAGTGGAGATGACAATGATATTGGAGGGTATTTAGTTACTCCTCATATTGTAAAACGCATAAACAAGCGTATAGCTGATTCATCTCCAATGCGGCAAATATGTTCTAGTCAAAGAATCTCTACTGAAACGCTGGATTATATTATAGAAGATTGTGACCGTGCTGGTGCAGGTTGGAGTGGTGAAACAGTAGAAGATGAAGATGGTGGCTATAAATCCAAATATGATTTTGCAAAAGACACAAGTACACCTAAAATTCAAAAGATTTCCATCACAACTTACGAGCTCTATGCTCAGCCGCAAATATCACAAAAATTGCTCGATGATGCATTTGTCAATGTTGAAAGTTGGCTTGTAGAAAAGGTTGCCGAAACTTTCAGTAAGAAAGAGAATGAAGCCTTCATTAAAGGTGATGGCACTTTTCAACCTAAAGGAATTTTAGCTTACGAAAATGGAAATGGTCATAATAAGATAGAGCAAATTAAAGCTGATAAGCTAGACAGCGATGCCATAATGATATTGTACTACTCTCTAAATGAACATTACTCTAAAAATGCATCATTTTTGATGAACAGAAGTACGTTAAAGGACGTGAGGCTACTAAAATCTGAAACAGGTCAGTATCTTTGGCAGCCGAGTTTATCGCTTGAAACTCCAGATACTTTGATGGGAATACCGGTATATCAATCTGCTGATATGCCACCTACAATGATTGCAGTAGCAGATTTCAAACAAGCTTATAAGATCGTGGATAACAGAGGAATGAGAATATTGAGAGACCCTTATACAAACAAACCTTATGTTAGATTTTTTGTTACTAAGCGTGTCGGTGGGGAGGTTGTCAACACCAGTGCTATTAAATTATTGAAAATTGCAAGCAAGTACTAAAATTTTTATGAAATAGTTGACATATTATACTTTTTATGTAATAATTAAATTATTGTTAATTTAAGGAGTAAAATATGTTAGAAAAAATAAAAGAGTTTTTTAAGTCGATTGCAAAAAAAATTGCATCAGGCTGGAAGTGGTTGTTTGGTGGTAAACCAAGTAATGCTAAACAAAATCTATCATCAGAGCAAGGAAAGTTTTCAAGCAAGACATTAACAAAAACTTTGGATAATACAGTTAATCATGAGAAGCCAGTAGCTGCAGATTATTCAATCCATAGTAATGGTGATGACAGTCGAGCTGAGATTACGCAATCTAAGGAACGTGATAAACTACCTATTATTGCCGGTATTTGTGAAAACACACCTGGAACGCTGGAACTATTTGTAAAGATAAAACATGCAAGTAAAGTTTTTTGTGGTGATATAGATCTTAGTGGTAATACTGATCTTAATTGGACTGATATTATTGATCGTTTAAAAGTATATACTCAACACGTCCAGTCCGAAAAAGGAGAAGTATTCCATATTACTTGTGATGAACCTAAAGGTGAGAAAAATGGTGTATTCTTGAATATAAAGTCAGTAGTATCTGGGGATAATAAAACTTCGTCTGACGAATTGGCCGCAATGAAGAAGATCTTAGGTCTGAATGAAAAGCAAGCAACCGTTGCCATAACTCAGATATCTAAAGATCCGATTATAGTTCCTAAATCAGAAATTTCTAGTTCTACAACAACACCAGCTGCTAGTAATGGTCTATGTGTTAGTGCATAATAATTGCTATAAACCCTTCAAAAGGAGCATCTTCTTTGGTGCTCTTTTTTTCTTTATACGTTCTCTATAGGAAAAGTTGACAGATTATGCTTTGTATATAATAATATAAATTATTAATTTAAGGAGTAAAATATGTTTAAAAAAATAAAAAACTTTTTTAAGTGGATTGCTGATCACATAGGAATTTCATGGATTGCAAGAAAAATTTCATCAGGCTGTAAGCGGCTGTTTGGTGGTAAAAAAAGTGAAACAAGTGTTGCGAAACAAAGCATATCACAGCAAGGACAATCTTCAGGTAAAACTACTATTGAAGAAAAAAACAAGAGTTAATAAATGCTTTTACTGCATCTCTTTCTAAGTTTAGAGAAGATTTATCTGATCTTACTCTGAGGAAATGACTACTGAATCAGAGGAGTTTTATGATGCAGAAGTTACATAACCAAGTTCAACAACTCGAGCACTAGCAACAGAAAGACATTGTGTCTCTAATCCGAGCAAAGTAGGAAGCGGTATTATTAATTAGTAAACAAATCCTTCACAAAAGAGCACCTCCTTTGGTGCTCTTTTTCTTTATAAGTTTTCTCCATAGGGAAAATTGACAAATTAAATTTTATATATAATAATTAAATTATTAATTTAAGGAGTGGACATGTTAAAAAAAATAAAAAACTTTTTTAAGTGGATTGCTGATCGTACAGGAATTTCATGGATTGCAAAAAAAGTTTTATCAGGTTGGAATTGGTTATTTAGCAGTAAAGCAAATGCTGCTCAAAAAAATATATCACCAAAGAGACCTTTAGATGAGAATGTAAATAAAAATAATACGTTGCCAAAAACTCTAGATGGTAATCAACTAATACTGCCAAAGCAGATAGATAGACCCAAAGTTTGTCTTGAAGTTATCGATGGTGAACTACTATTAACTATGATAAATAAAAATTATACAATCCTTGAAGAGAAACATAAGAATCCATGTCAATATAATGAATTTCATGCATTTGTAAGATGTGAAAGTGGAGATTTTCATATTACCGGCCCTTATCTCTCACAGAAAAGTATAGGTGGTGAGAGGAAGTCTGTGTCAATAACTTCAGTAAAGAAACAAATTGATGAAGGTTCTGTATTAAGTAATCCATTAGAAATGATACGTGTATTAGGCTTAGGTAAAAACAAAGAGTTCGTTAAAGTGGATAAGATAAATTACAAGCCATTAAAAACAAAAAAAACATCAGTAGTAGGTGGGCTTGAATTTGAAGGGAATAACTTTTGGTTAAATTTGGAAGAGTGTATAAACATTAAGGATTATAAAAGTAGTTTAACCAAGAACGCATATCATCCTAAGTTTCTTGTATATCTAAAGTGTAATAAAGGAGAATATTGCATTACTGGTAGGAGTGTTAATTCTCCTGAGTATGTTAAACATTTAATTGTAGAATCAATAATAAAGAAGAACAAAGATGGGAAGTATATCGATAGCGATAAAATATTAGTTCAAGACAGTATTGAGAATGTGAAAAAAATGTTAGGATTGGAGAATGATGTAACAGAGATTAAAGTGGGTAGTATATCTAATCAGCCATTTGAATCTATAACACCTACTATTACGGCACAACAAGCGGGTGACAATACAACTATTGATCCATTGGCAGTAACAAGAGAATCTTCTACTATCAACATTTTTAACGGAAACTTAGAACTACGTCTTGCAGATGATATTCAACAAAATCTAGAGGATTATAAGCATCCAAGAAACAAAGGTAAATATCGTATGAAAATACACTGCAATAAAAATGATTTTAATATTAATTTTAGTAAAAGAGATAACGATGATGGTTCCGTATCTCTAATTATTAATATACTACAAAAAGATAAACTCCAACTTTTTCATGTATGGCAAATGAAAAAGTCCTTAGGCTTCAAGAAAGGTTCAACATTTGTTGTAATAGATTCTATTGAAAGTTTTAAAGCGCCAACAAATAATGGCGTGCCAAGTTCAGAAACTACTAGTCTGGAAGCAAAGAACGCTAACTGTAATAAATCTCTATTAGTTAATGCACATAAAGAAAAAGATGAGCATAATACTGATGCTAGTCACAAGATAATACAACAAGAGGTTAATAATGAGGATAATGAACAAGAGAAGTTTTATGATGCAGAAGAGGAATTAGATGATGATTTTCATGATGCACGAGAGGAGGACCTTTGTAATGTGTTAAAGGCACAACCTCGCTCAATAACTGGAGAACCAGAAGCACAAATACATTATATCTCTAATCCGAGTATAGTAAGAAACGGTTATTATTAAAACAAACCCTTCAAAAGGAGCACCTCCTTTGGTGCTCTTTTTTTCTTTATAAGTTCTCTCCATAGGAGAAAATTGACTAATTACAATTTTTCGTATCAATTTTCAATAGATTCATCGATGTATAGCTATAGTTTTATCAGTGTAAGGCTAAATATGCTAAGCTTATAAAGATGACAAAGCTTCAAAAAAAGCCTAACATAGTGGAAAAAGCTTTATGAAAATCAAAGTTGGAGTAATAGGCTGCTTAGGCAGAATGGGTAAGAAAATACTCAATGAATTAATTACGAATACCAAAGTGGAAATAGCAGGTGCTGTTGCTCGCTTGGGCAGTGAGTATATAGGCTTAGATATTGGGCCTATTGTAGGCAATAATTGCAATTTAGGAATCAAAATTACAAGTTCTATTAGTGAGGTATTTGAATCGTCCGATGTTGTAATAGATTTTACAACTAAAGAATGTATGCTAGAATGCCTTAAGGCGGCCGTGAAATTTAAAAAACCGCTAGTTAGTGGCACAACTGGAATAGAAGGTCTAAATTTAAAAGAATATGCTGCTAAAGTTCCAATATTATGGTCAGCAAATATGAGTATAGGAGTTAATGTGTTGCTGAAATTGGTAAAAGAAGCTGCCAAGCTTTTAGGTAATGAGTATGACGTTGAAATTTGGGAAATGCATCACAATTTAAAAAAGGATTCACCATCTGGAACAGCTATAGAGTTTGGTAAAGCAGTTGCTAACGCTGCAAAAGTGGATTTTGAGCTCAATCAATATTCACATAATAATTCAAATATAAGAGGGAAAGGAGGAATAGGCTTTGCAGTATCTCGTGGAGGTGGAGTAATAGGAGATCACAGTGTCATGTTTGTCAATTCCGATGAACGAGTAGAATTAAATCACAAGGCAATTGATCGTACAACGTTTGCTAGAGGGGCGGTTCAAGCAGCAATATGGTTGTGCGAGAATAAAACTCCAGGACTTTATTCAATGCAGGATTTAGTATGAGCGATAAATACGCTTTCGTTAAAAATTTAAATCTTTGGTATGGCTCTAAACAAGTTTTATTCGATATAAATTTGAATATTTGCAAAAAGAAAGTCACAACTTTTATCGGACCTTCTGGGTGCGGTAAATCGACATTTTTGCGTTGTTTCAATCGTATGAATGATTACGTACCTGGATGTAGAGCGACTGGTGAACTGGTAATCGATGGGCTGGGTAATATATATTCACGTGATATGGATGTTGTATTGCTCAGAGCAAAAGTTGGTATGGTATTTCAAAAACCCAATCCTTTTCCAAAGTCAATATATGATAATGTTGCTTATGGGCCTAAATTGCATGGCATGGTGAAAAATAAGCAAAAATTAGATGAAATAGTAGAAAGTAGTTTAACTAAGGTTGGTTTATGGGAAGAGTTGAAAGATAGATTGCAAGATAGTGCACTAAATTTATCTGGTGGCCAGCAACAAAGATTATGCATTGCTCGTGCAATTGCAGTAAAGCCAACTATTTTATTAATGGATGAACCATGCTCTGCTCTTGATCCAATGGCAACCAATGCAATCGAAAATCTTATACAAGAATTGAAATTGAGGTTCACCATAATTATGGTAACTCATTCGATGAAGCAAGCTAAAAAATTATCTGACAGCATAGTTTTCTTTTGCAATGGCAAGATTGTTGAATTCGGAAGTACTCAAGAAATCTTTGAAAATGCTCAGTCTCCTTTAACGAAGGAGTATATTCTGGATCATTAGCTTAATAATTGATATTTTAATTTTTTCTATGTATAATTTTATCAAGTTTATTGTGATAGGGGGTTAAAATGTTTAGTACAAGTGAAGCAACAAAAAAGTTGTTTAAAGCTATTGAATTTCAAAATGCTAGTGGTGAAAGAATAACACCTGAGGAAGCTTGGAATCATTTTCAACAAGCATTGAAAGAAGGAGCGAATGTTAACGCTTTTGAGGATGGGATGACACCTTTGATGTGCATTATTTCAGCTTTTGTTACTAGTAATAACGAGGAACATCAATATTTAGAGCTTATGGCTAAGTTGCTTGTACAGCATAAAAAAATTGATGTAAATATTAAAAGCAAGCAAGCTGTTATGGAGAGAAGACCAAAGGAACATGATGGTTATCCAGTTTACGAATTTGAGGAGAGAGAAGTAGTAGATAGGAGTCCATATCTTCGCTGCATATACCTTGACAATTCACAACCTGTTAATGAAGGATTTATACCTCAAAATTATGCTCGTGTAGAGGAGGAAATTAAGACCGGCAAGAAGGAAAAAAATACAGCTCTACACATTGCTTGCAAGTTGGGAAATGTAAACATGATAGAAATATTACTTACACATCCAAATATCAAACCTAATATTAAAAACTATGAAAACAAAAGTCCAAGAAATTGTATTGCAGGACATGTCAAGAAAGCAATAGAACCAGAATTCCTAAAGATAGAAGCAGTCGCTCAAAAAAGGAAACAAACTAATTATGCTTGTGCTTTTTTGTTATCTGGAGTATTTGCTGTTGGTCTATGTTTCGTAGTTGACAACCCAGTTCCACTTGCTGCAACTTCGTTGCTTTTTTTTGCAATAGGATGTGGTTTTCTGTATAGAGCAAATACAGTTATTAATGATGTAAGCTTCTCTCAAGTTATTGTGAACGAACGTGCTAGTGATTTATCTGTTCAGGTAAGGTGTCATTCCAGCACTTGATGCTGGTTTTCATTTAATCTCATTGAATTTAGCATAAGCTCAGTTTACTTGTAAATTTTTCTGGATCCCAGTGTCAGCTACTAGGATGACAGGAGTATGAAATGGGTCTACTTGACCATTTAGTTGTCTTTTCTCGTCTACCTTATTTTATCACTCTGCTGAACGGATACCTTTATTTTCAATAATTTTGTTAGCAATAATACGGCTTTCAAAATCGATACTTGTTATGTCAGATAGTGATTTAATATCAGAGTACTTGTCAAAATTTTCTATTGTTGATTTTACTACCTCTAATATTTCTAAGAAACCGATTCGTGACTTCAAAAATTCGTTAACAGCTATCTCATTTGCAGCGTTCAAAACAATACTATTTGTATGTGGAGAAGAAGAATTTAACACTTCCATGCTTAGCTTTAGTGAAGAAAAACATTTGTGGTCTGGTTCTTGAAAGGTCAATTTTTTTTGTTTTGTTAAGTCTAACTTGTAGTTCAAAGTTGATCTTTCTGGCCAAGACAAAGCATATGCAATGGAAATTTCCATATCAGTTTCTGCAAGCACAGCAAAGCTAAACCCATCCTGGTAAACTACAACTCCATGTACTATCGATTCAGGATGCACTACTGCTTCAATTCTATTTGGGCTAATTTTAAACAAATGATGTGCTTCTATTATTTCTAGTGCTTTATTCATCATTGTTGCACTATCAACTGATATTTTCTTTCCCATTTTCCAAGTAGGGTGACTTAGTGCCTGATTTACTGTGATATTTCTTAATTGTTCAAGGCTATAATTTAAAAATGGTCCACCAGAGGCAGTGAGTATAATCTTTTCTACACATTTATCATCATTTTGCAAAACTTGAAAAATTGCGTTGTGTTCAGAGTCGATGGGAATTATTTGTACGCTCCTTTCTTTAGCTTTTTTAAGTAGTAACTTACCACCGCAAACAATACTCTCTTTGTTTGCTAGAGCAATAACTTTAGTACCGCTTTCTATAACCTTTATAACTGGCTCAAGGCCTGCGATGCCAACTATTGCAATAACTGAGAGATCAACGGGTAGAGAAGCAACATTTGCTAGACCTGGAGCACCAACTTCTACTTTGACGTTTGTACCAAGTAGATCTTCTTTTAAATCTTTGTAGAACCTTTCATCAGAAATGGCAGCATATTTTGCATTAAGTAGATTTGCCTGTTGTGCTAGCAGAGCAAAGTTAGAATTGGCACTTAGTGCTTCCACCTGATATTCTTCCTTTCTCTTTAAGAGCAAATCTACAGTCTTTTTTCCAATGCTTCCTGTTGATCCTAAAACTGAAACTTTTTTCACTAATTACAATAAAATCTTCTTAGTTATTTAGTAACCAAGCTCATGATCATCACCAACAGATGGTGAAGGACCAGGTGAAAAAGATTGGCCATGATGATCACCTGCATCATGCATATCATGCAAACCATCAGCACTATGAGCTATTTCATTGTTAGAGTGGGGATAATCATCCGGATGATGCCCCTCATCACCGTAGTCCATACCCATTCCTTCTGATGGCATATCTTCTCCACCTCCACCTGAAAAATATTCAGCAAGACTTTCAAGAAATTTTATGCCAAACATATTACCTGATTTCCCAAATAACGTTACTAGACTGCTACCACTTACCAAACCTTCAAACACATTATTATAAGCAGCAATTGCTCCTTCATGAAAGTTGAACATCCACTTCATTCCATCCACAATTGTTGCAACAGAGTCACTATGACCAAGACCGAAACCACTTTTCTCACTAGCGGCTTCCTGGTGTTGCTGCTGTGCCTGCCATTCTGCAATATTTGGACCTTGTGCTTCACTCATAAACTTTTATTCTAAGCCTTAAGCTATTATTTTACCAAAAACACTGTAAAATATCAATTGTTTAAGAGAGGTTATCATAAAAATAGCTAACACTAAGCTATTTTTATGATTCTGAATACCAAAACATCGATAATGTGCTGTAGTAACAAAGTGATGACTTGAGGTTTAAAACAGCTTCTATTTCTTCTTAGAAGACTGCTCCTCTCTCTTTTCTTTTTATTATATATTATCTTAGTATTAACTTACTCATAAATTATTGACAAGTACTAATAATTTAATTATTATTAATATAATATTAATAATAAGGAAGAAAAATGCTTACTAATGATTTATCTAATAGTAACACACCATCATCAGCTCCGCCACCGCCACCTCCTCCTTTACCATCCGGAGGTTTAAAGAATTGGAAACTTCCACAGGATAATAAAAAACCTTCTAATTTGGCTACATCAGGAATTAGCAGTCACACTGAACCAAAAAAAGGTCAATCTAAGAGTCCTGTTCAACAATCATCTCTTAATTTTGAAAACAATCCACTATTTAAGAAAAAACAAGAAGAACATAATGTAAATAGCGAAACTGCAGATGAAGGAAGCAAGAATAGTATTCATGTTAAGAATCCAGAAACCAAAAATAGCGCTCAGTCAAAAGAAGAAGATAATGCGAGTGACAAAACTAAAAATGATAGAAGCAATACTAAACAGGTTATGCCGAAAAAACCTATGACTGAACAACATAATGGTGTACACTCTGATAGTGAAAATCAAAAGTCATCTGTAGCAGAACAAAAAAAGGCAACTGGCTTAAAATATTCAATTGCTATTTTATTATTATGTACATCCAGTACTGTAGCTGGAGTATACACGTGTTTCATCATTTTAGAGGTATTAAGTAGTGCTGCAGTGCCAGTGTCTTCTGCAGTTATTGCTTTTGTTTCTGCATTGGTTATGTTGAGCTTAGCTGCATATCTTATCAATTCACACCTTTCTGCAATAAACAGCGAGAAAGGAGTTGATCCTGGTAGAAAACAATCACAAGATTTACAGAAAGCAAAAGGACTTGAACACAGCAATACTCCTACACCATCATTTCCAGTAATACCTGAAACACCCATTGTACCGCCACCTCCTCCTCCATCTTTAGGGAATAATTTCCCTTCTGGGCCTGCAATTGATGATTTGTTTGCAGAAATAAAACAAAGAAAAAACCTCATGAGCAAGGAAAAGCGTGACGAGATTGAGAAGAAGAGGTTAAAAGAACAGGAAGCAAAGAAGTCAAGCAATAAAGGAGGTGGGCAACAAGAAAAAAAAGAAGATCTTACGGCTGATTTTAATAAAGTACTTCTGAAACGAAGGGCAAACCTTCATGGAAAGCAAGGGAGCAACGTACAACAGCCAAGTAACCTGAACAGGGCATTCAATAAAATGTCAGCTATGATCCCACCACCACGGAGTCGTAGTAGTAGTGTATCGAGTAGCAGTAGTGAAGAGTATGAACAAGATTGGAGCGATAATGAAAGTACATATTCAACACCTCTAAACCCTCAACTAGACAATAAAAAAAGAAGGGATAGTTCTGACAGTGGTCATGAATCTGATGATAATGTAAAACCTAAATCCACAACTCCACCACGTTCTACACTAAAGGCAGAGAAGCCACCGATATCGCCTAAGCCTGTTAATTCAAAAACGAAATCTGAAGCTTCTTCTCCAACAAAAACAAATACTGTGGAGCTAGCAAGTAGTGAGATGCAAGAATCGTCTACTGTTTCTGTTCAGGAAATCCGAAAGAGATTTGAATAATAAGGAAATGTCAAGAAAAGCACCATACACTTTCCTTCCTTTTTAAAATAAGTTTACCTAAAGGCCTGATTGTACTAAGATTGCTTAGTACAATCAGATTTATCAAATGCGTTTATCTCAATATTACCTGCCAACTTTAAAAGAAACCCCGGCTGGTGCTGAAATTATTTCTCATCAATATTTGTTACGTGCGGGCTTAATCAAGCAGACAGCATCTGGAATTTATTCTTGGCTGCCGCTTGGTCTTTTGGTACTTAAAAATATTGAAAATATTATCAGAGATGAAATTGGTGCAATTGAAGTGTTGATGCCTTGTGTGCAGCCAGCAAGTCTTTGGCGAGAGTCAGGACGTTACGATGATTACGGCAAAGAAATGCTACGTATTAAAGATAGGCATGAAAGCGATATGCTTTTTGGTCCAACACATGAGGAGGTGGTAACTGATTTGATTAGAAATACGGTAAAAAGTTACAAAGATTTACCACTTTGTTTATATCAAATTCAGTGGAAGTTTCGTGACGAAGTAAGACCTCGTTATGGCGTTATGAGAGGCAGGGAATTTCTGATGAAGGATGCATACAGTTTTGATGTAGATTACGAAGGTGCACTGAATTCATATAATTTGATGTATAAAACTTACATAAAAATCTTCAAACGAATGGGGCTTACTCCAATTGGAGTGAGGGCAGATACAGGACCAATTGGAGGAAATTTAAGTCATGAATTTCATATATTGGCAAACACCGGTGAGAGCACTCTATATTATGACAATAAACTTTTTGAATTACTAGAAAGCGAAGATATTGAAAGCCTGAAGAGCATATATGCAGTTGCAGACGATATGCATGATCCTGAAAGTTGTCCTATAACGCAAGAACAGTTAAATGTTAGCAAGGGTATTGAAATAGGGCATATTTTTTATTTTGGTGATAAATATTCGAAACCTATGAAGGCAAGTGTTACTTCTCAAGATGGAAAAAATGTTAACATGCATATGGGTTCGTATGGTATTGGAGTTTCAAGGCTTGTTGGCGCAATAATAGAAGCTTTCCATGATGATAAAGGAATTATCTGGCCAGAGGCAGTAGCTCCTTTTAAAGTTGGTTTGATCAATTTACAAACAAAAGTAACGGAGGCTGCAGATAAAATATACAAAGCTTTGAAAAGCGATGAAGTGCTTTATGATGATACGGACGAAAGTGTAGGAGTGAAATTTGCCAGAATGGATCTGATAGGCTTGCCGTGGCAAATAATTATTGGAAAGAAAGCAGTAACTTCAAATATAGTTGAAGTAAAAAATAGGGCAACTGGAGAGGTACAGGAAATACAAGTTGAAGAAGCAATAAATCGTTTTAGCGCAAAATGATATACGGTATTGGCACTGACATAGTATATATACCCAGAATATTGAGAATATCACAAAAATACGGGGAAAAATTTCTCAATAAAGTCTATACTAAGAAGGAAATAGAGATAAGCAAAAAATATAATAGCCAAGAAGTAAGAGCAAAATATTTTGCTAAACGCTTTGCTGCAAAGGAAGCTTTTGTTAAAGCGCTAGGCACTGGATTCAGCCAAGGAATTATAATGAAAGATATAGAAATATACAGTACTATCAGGGGAAAACCACATCTTGCTATCACAAAGGATTTCATCTCGAAAGACTACAAGATACACCTTTCTCTAAGTGATGATCAAGATTATGCTACTGCGTTTGTTGTAATTTGCGTTGAGTAGATATTGTTTAGTACATATGATTTCAAAAATTTTTTTGAAATTATACTTTGACCTACACAGATCGACCTTTCTGTGAATCCTGGTTTCTGCTTTCTTCAACTTGTTTTGCAAAAGACGTCTCTTGTGTATTCATATGTTGAAGTGGTTTAGCAATTTCGCGCACAACAGCAGCAACTGCAGTTAAAAACGCCTTGAACAATCCACCTAAAACTCCACCAACTGCTTCTCTACCGTACATACGAGCTTGCTTTTCATTGTCATCAGCAGTTTCCCCTGCCCTCCTTCGTGGATCCATTCTATGAGCAATAACTGAAAACAACACCCCCCTAATTGAAGACTTCACTCGTGCTTTTGCCTTCTGAACATCCCCATCACTTGCTACTTCATGTTTTTCCCTACTATTCATTAGCTCCTTTTGTTGTTGAAAACTTAAGATCTCTTCCATCAGTTGTTTCTTTCTCTTTTCCAGAACTCTTTTCTTGGATTCTGATTTATCGCGAGTGTGCTTTGTGGTTTCAAGTTCTACATCAATATCCTCAGATGCTGCTTGGCTATATAAGGTTTCTATGAGCCTATCTATACTTCGCTTTACTTGCATAGTCCTTTCGTAACTATCTAAATTATCAACTCCTTCATCAATTTGACTTAAAATATCCTCGAAAGGTTTTAAATACTCTTTAAATTGCTCTTCGAGCTGATTTTCATTCTTCAAATTCCTTTCTCTTCTGTCATCGCTATTCTCTTCAACATTATCATCGCCTTCTTCGAAAAGATCCTCATCATTCATAATTTTTTTTAATTTATTCCCACTTATTATTATTGTATATGAAAAAATTAAATTAACACTAATGAAAAGTGTTCACAACTTCAGCACTGGCTAAAACTACAGTGAAGCTGTCAAAAGTGGCAGGATCATAATATCTCTCATACAATTCAACCGAACACCTGAGTTTTATCTTCTCCTTAGCATTAAAACTAATCTCATAATCATTATTAGAGTTTAACATTGCAGAATTACGCAATAATTCATCAGCCAATACTGAATTTAAAATGCCATTAATTTTTATTGTAATCTTTCTACTTCCAGCACAATCAAGCACTTTTCTCCAGCCAAAAGAGGAAATATCTTTCATCTCCTCTTTGTTATTACGCAAAGTAAACCTTAAGTTTCGTATATTATTCAGCACAACAAAATTATTGTCATGACCTTTAATTTTCAGCTGTAATTTGCTCATCGCTACCTCCTTGTATTAAAATATCAAAATTAATTGTTGAATGTAAAACTTCATCATGCTGATTTATAACACAATTACTTTCCAAAATGGTCTCACTACTAATGCTCTTTACCACCAAGCCAACATGCTTTATAGCAGCAAGCATGCTGCTTATATGATAAGTATATATGTCGCATGAAAATCTTACTTTTGTAGCAAAATTAGATAGCATATGCAGGTTAACATAATTTACTATGCGCAATCTCAGATAAGGAATAGTAACCTGCTTAGGCAGGTAATCATAGATGTTAGTAACATATTTCTTTAAATCAGAGTTTGCTTTTAATGCTGCATAAATACTATCATACAACTCATTTATAATTTGAATTTTTTCCATCTCACAGATACGTTTACGAAGATTGCAATTTGCAGGTACAACAGATGGTATCATCCTAGTGCTTACTGCACGAACATTATCTGTCAAGAAGATGTCATCCCATCCCCAGACACTGGTTCACTTTATAATGATGTCGTTCCAGTAGCTCTTTCTTGTAATCCCAGTACTGGGATCCAGGAATTTTATTAAGTTGGTAAGCATAAAAGTAGCCGTTTTATTTTAAAATACAACGTTTTGATGATCATGAAAAAACTGGATCCCAGTACTGGGATGACATCGAAGGGGCTACTCGGATGACACCATCTGTTGTATCTGCTATTGAATGACAAACAGGAACTACAAAACAACCTTTGGTTCGCGAAATGGAGAATACACCTTCTTTACCTCAGATAAATGGCTACTTACTTCTGATTCACGATTTTTATAGAGAGCAGAAACATGCTGTATAATACCTAGCTTTATTTGCTCAGGAACACTATCATAACCAGCTTCATATACAACATCAGCCCTTATTATGTTCAAATAATTGAAAAATTCAATATAGCTTCCTATATCACTAAAATAATAACTAAGTTTTCTATTCTTATCAGTAGCCAATATTATTTTATTCACAGGACCATAGCTTAAATATATTCTACGAGGTATATAACCTTCATATGAAACTTGCCACGTTTGCTTTACTAGAGACTTTTCCATATGCCACTGAGCATAATCAGTTGCCATAAAAATAAAACTTGAAATCAACTTATCATCTTGATCATTTTCAATTCGTAAAAAAGATTTAACCTCTCCTAAAGTTACTGGAAAAGATTTAGGCTTAGACTTACGTTGTATATTTATGATTGGATACTTTAGTCTTGTTGACATAACAACCCTCCTTTTCTATATATAGCTAAAATAAGTAAGACTTATCTATAAAAAATCTTACTTATTTTAGTTATCACTTAATATTAAATTGCAGCAGCAACTCTATCGTACAAGTATATTGAGAAGAGAACGTATTAACGCTGTTTCTCCTTTTTTTAGGCCGGATTTTAGTAGATTGACATTCTGAGAATGAATGTTATTGAAAGTGAAGTTTAGCTCTTTAGCAAGTAGACTGCGAAATTTCTGCACACTTTCATATGCGATGTTTTCAAGTTCATGCGCAAACTTATCTTGAGCCGCAGCTGCTATGTCTTCTATTTCTTCATTGAACTCTTCTAGCTTTCTTTCCTTACCTTTAAAATTTTTTGCAAAAGTTTTCATATTAATTGGCCTCAACT
Source organism: Wolbachia endosymbiont (group B) of Scrobipalpa ocellatella (assembly GCF_964188425.1). NCBI lineage: Bacteria > Pseudomonadati > Pseudomonadota > Alphaproteobacteria > Rickettsiales > Anaplasmataceae > Wolbachia > Wolbachia endosymbiont (group B) of Scrobipalpa ocellatella. The sequence continues at coordinate 766,194 of NZ_OZ077190.1, read as the reverse complement.
ATTCTTATAATTATAATGACAATAAAAAGACTACCGAAGTAAAAAATTAGCACTACAATACTGCAAACAACAGCAGCACACCAAACCGGTTCACTTTATAGCGTAAATTCAAGTATGTCATTCAAGTAGCCCTTTTTTGTCATCCCAGTGCCCAGACACTGGGATCCATGTTGCTCACAAGCAAACTAGCATAGAAAGGTGGTACAACGTTTTCGATGAGATTGCAGAAAGGCTGAATTCCAGCATCAAGTGCTATCTCTATAGGACTCCTCACTAATCCAAAATATTAATAAATTTACTAATTATAAAAAAGGCAAAAGGATCCCCACTTAGTGAGTTTGACCCTATAATAATTTAAACTGGCGCTGTAATAATGTGCTAACGCTTAAAATAAGCGCGTTTTGGCTGAATGTAGAAAAAATAAAAAAGACATGCAGCCGCTATAATTTTATGTAATCCGCCAATAAGTACCTTAAGTTTTTTACTGAATTTTTGTTATTGAGCCTGCAGGTCAAAAACAAGTTTTGAGTCATAAATACCCTTAGTGTCATAATAAGGAAAGTTGGCAATATTTGTCAAGTAGTTTTCTTATCTTTTACAGGCATAATTTACATGCTACAATCAAATTTTCATAACTGGTGAATAAAAATGCAAAGAGACAAAATTAAAGTAGAAATAAAAAAGTTATCACATGGCGAAAGCCTGCCTCTTCCCTGTTATGCAACTATGCAGAGTGCTGGCATGGATCTTTATGCTGCATTGAATGACTCTGCTGTTTTAAATCCACTTGAGAGATTACTTGTTCCAACTGGAATTGTGATTGCAATACCAAACGGTTTTGAGGGGCAAATCCGCCCACGTTCTGGGCTTGCTGCAAAACATGGAATCACTGTCTTAAATTCTCCGGGCACTATAGACTCCGATTATCGAGGTGAAGTTAAAGTTTGCCTAATCAATCTAAGTAATCAGCCATATGAAATAAAAAGAGGAGATAGAATTGCACAAATTCTTATCACTCCTGTACCTGAGATAATTTGGAACAACATAGAAGAATTCTATGCAAAAGAAACTGCTCGCAATGAAGGAGGCTTCGGCTCAAGTGGTAGATAATTTATTGTTTATAAGTTGACAATAATAATTCTTTACATACAACTTTAATTAATTTAAATGAGGCAATTATGTTAATTTTTAAAAACCACCGTGGCCAGCTCCAAAAAACAAATACTGCACTTTTAGTACTTACTTCTCTGTATGTTATAGGCGCAGCAGTAGCACTTTCATCACCATATTTGATGTCTTCAACTTATATACTTGCTCCACTTGCAGCTTTTGCAGCTACACCACTTGGAATGAGTGTTTTAGCATTTGTTACTGTTGCACTGATTAGTTTAGCAATATATTCCTTCATGAAAAATAATGAAATATCTGAACTTAAAGCTCCGAGAATTGTTGCTGGTAGCTCTCAAAGATACCTGATGTTGCAGGTAACAAATAAAGATCTTGAATTTATTGAAAAGAACTATAAGAACGAAAATGGTGAATATACTATAGATTTTACTAACTCAAAAGGCGAAGTATTCAAAGCTGAGAGTTATGGTCAGATCAGATATATTGATAATCCTGATCCAATCTTGCTTGGCAACACTAAACTCCTTGATATACATCAGCTATACAAGAAGAAAGGGGATAGTACATTTGAACAGATAAATTGTGGACAGGAGTTAAAAACGTTAGGTTTAAACGTTGAAGAAAATAATGTTCAAGAACTAACCATCGAATTTGTGCCAAGCTCAATTGTTAAGTCACCAAAAGTTGAACACGAAAAGCCAGAAAGATTATTAATCAGCCAAGTATAAAAGGAATAAGTCTTCCCTTCATTTTTTAGTGTTAATGACTTAAACTTATTGTAGAAACTGTCTCAAAAAATAGATATTCACATACTTGTAAGAAATTTGCTAAGGATTTTTATTTAGTCTGACTGCATCCTTTACCTTATCTAACAACCCATTAATAAAGCCAATTTTGTTTGGAGCATCAAGTAAATCAGATGCAATGTTAGTATATTCATTAATAACAATTGGTGCTGGTGTATCAAAATCAATTAACTCACATACTGCAATACGCAAAATAGATAAGCTTATAAGATTTAATCGTGAAAGTGACCAGCTTGGGTGTAAATAAGACTCTATTATTTTATCATATTCTTCACTGCTTTTTATAACCTTACATAACAAGTTTTCTAAGAACTGATGTTCAAATTCTTCACATTCAAATATATCTTTCAACGTACTTATGTAGTCCTTAAGCTCACAATTTTCCAATTTAAAAGTGCTTTTGTTGTAACTTACAAAAATATTTGAATAAGCAATTTGTACAGCAAGAAATCTTGCCGTACTTCTTTTTATGCGCCACTTTTTATCTACTGGTTTTTCCTCCATTATTTTAATTTATTGTGTAGATCTATCATATGCAAAACAGTTGAGGCTGCATGGCCACCAACGTTCTTTTTATTTTTGTCAGCTCTAATTAGTGCTTTATCTTTGCTGTCAGCGGTAATTACGCCCATACCAAGGGGTATTGCATAATGCATAATAACTTCATTTAAGCCTTCGATTACTCCTTTACAAACGTATTTATAATGATCAGTTTCACCGCGAATCACGCACCCAAGAGCTAAATAACCGTCATAATTAGCATTCTTGCTTTTTACTGCAAAGAGAATTGTAGCTGGTATCTCAAATGCACCAGGAACTTCAATTATGTCATAGCTTGCATGACTTTCTTTTAATCTATCGACTGCACCTTCAAGCAAAAGGTTCGCTATTTCGGTATAATAAATTGAATTAACTATTAGTATTTTCGACATTTATCCCGACTTTTCTTGTTAAGAAGAACTTTATTAAGTATTGTTGAACCAGAGTTATAATATTACTAAATATCCAATATATTACCAGGCCGGCAGGAAAAGAAGAAAAAATAAAGACGGAAATGTAAGGTAAAAACTTCATAACATTTACTTGAATATCATCTTTACTGGTTTGATCTTTCTCACTTAGCTTCTGCTGAATTATCATGGTAGCGCCGAAAATTATAGGTAAAATGCCTATAGAAATAGGAAAGTTATAATTAAACAACCCAAATAATGTAAAAATGTTTGTTGGATCAGAAGCTGAAAGATCCTTAATCCATAAATAAAAAGGGGCGTGTCTCATCTCTATAGTAACAAATAATACTTTATACAGAGCAAAAAATACTGGTATTTGTATGAGCATAGGGAAAATGCTCGACATTGGATTTACATTGTTTCTCTTGAACAACGCAATTGTCTCTTTGTGCTGCTTTAAGCTGTCATTTTTGTACAACTCTTTTATACGAGTTAATTCAGGCTGCAGGCTTTTCACCTTGAACATCGAAATATATGATCTATTAGATAAGGGAAGCATCAAAAGTTTGATTACTAAAGTTAGCAATAATATTGCTAAGCCAAAATTTTTCAAAACAAAGTTAAAATATTCAAGCAGTAAAAACACCGGCTTGGTTATAAAATAAAGAACACCAAAATCTACAGCCTTATCAAACAAAGGTATATTGAGAGTGTCTTTATAAGAATCAAGTAAATTCAATTTCTTTGCCCCAGCAAAAAAGTAGTTCAGAGTAGAAACACTTGCACCAGGGAGTATGTGTTTGTAAGGTTTAACAAAATCTACTTGAAACTTATCAATGTTATTAACATTCGTATGCTTAATACTTACATTTATTTGATCAGATTTTTCAGGTATGATAGCTGTAAACCAATATTTATCAGCAAAACCAAACCAACTTTTTTCACTTGTGCTGGCCTTTATTAAACGTTTCTTGGAAATATCCTTATATGTCCACTCCTCTAGTTTATTGTTAAATGCACCTAGTACTCCTTCATGTGATATCCAATAGGATTCGTTAATATTATCACGTTTACGATTGATTTTACCATAGGGAACCAAAACTACATTATCTTTTGTATTGTTTTCAATAATTTGCTCAACTTTAAACATGTAGTTATCGTCAAGGCTAATTTTCATTCTAAATAAAATGCCATTTTCATTATCCCAAAATAAATTGACCTCTTTTTGATTGAGTTTATCTGCTTGCCATACTGTTTTAGAATCTGGAACTTTAATCTTTTCATTCGGATCGAGCCACCCAAATTCTGCGAAATATACATCTTTTGATTCTGCAGGTGACAGTAACACCACTTGTGGAGAAGAAGAACTCGGTTCTAAGTGGTAGTTAGTTAAGATTAAGTCATCAAACCTTGCACCTTTCAGAGAAATTGATCCTTCAAGCATGTTATTGGTTAAATTAACTCTCTGTTCTCTAGTAGAATTAATAATTTCAGAACGATTTTGGTATATCATAGGAGCAAGGTCGTTAGAAGATTCGATATGTTCAATATTTTCAATCGATGGTTGGCTTTGGCTCGTGTTAAGAAAATTATCATAAATAATATGCCATAATACTATAATCAATATAGAAAGAATTGTTGCTAAAATTAAATTTTTTGCTTCTGACATGAAATTAAATCGAACATACCTCCTTAAAGTATATATTAAATATTGTACTAAAACAATAAAATTTACTTATTTTTAATAATAGCTTTTAACGCTAATCTTAAAAATTTACTCTTATGGCTTCAAATTTTAATAATATGAATGCAGCAAAAAATCTAGTTATTTGGCTACTGATAATAGTCATTACTGCAATGTTTATTGATTCACAAGGGGATAAACTAAGCAATAGGTTTCTGAGCACTTTTCTACCGTACAAAGGAAGGGTTCAAAATGGCGGAAGTATTGAATTTACAAAGTCATACGATGGACACTTTTATATTCAAGCTCAAGTCAATGATCGTAATATAACGTTTTTGCTTGATACCGGAGCAACTGATATTGTTCTATCGCAAAAAGATGCGTTACATGCTGGTATTAACTTACAAAACATTCAAGACTTTAAAATATATGAAACTGCAAAAGGTCAAATAAAAGCTGGTGTTGTTCACATCCCTCAAGTTAAAATAGGAAATTTTTTAATTAATGATGTACACGCTAGTGTTAATACTCACTCTATGTCCCATTCATTACTTGGTATGAGCTTTTTGAGATATTTTCATTTCACTATTAGGGATAATAAGCTAATATTATATCGTAGTTAAACGTTCTATACTCTACTTATCAACGCTCTGCAGGTCAATATAGGAGCAGAGATAAATATTGCAGAACAGGTGCCGATTGCAATGCCAAAAGAAATGATTAAGCAGAAGTCTCTGACCACACCTGTACAAATCAGCACTAAAGGAAGAGCAGCAAGAAGAGTAGTACCTGAAGTTAACATAGTACGAAATAGTGTAGAATTAATGCTAGCATCAACTATTTCATCCATTTCTACATCTTTTCTATTTTTTTTATACTCTCGAATCCGATCGTATATAACCACTGAATTATTGATTGAATAGCCAATCACGGTAAGTAGAGCTGCAACTGATGAAATATTAAACTCAATACTCGTTAAGCTGATAAAGCCAAGAGTTAAAATCACATCATGGATCAGTGCCATTATTCCACCAAGTCCACACTGCCAGCTAAATCTAAGCCAAACATAAAAAAATATTCCAATAATTGCAATTAACATGGCTGATATCCCTTCAAATATCTGCGTTGAGCCTATTTGTGGACCAACATAATCTATTTTACGATAAGTTACTAAATTACCTAATTTGCTTTCTAATATACTTTTAACCTTTTTAATTTTATCTTCATCTCCCTCATCTTTAAACCGCACAACTAAGTTATCACCAGCTTTTGAACTCTGTATCGTAAATCCACTCTCTTTTAATATACCGAGAATAGCATCATCCTTGCTTGAAGATTTTATCTCTATCAAAATTCCACCTGTAAAGTCTATACCCAAATTCATTCCACGCAGCATAAAAGTAAGCATTGAAAAAATGATAAGAATAACGCTAACAAGTGCTGTCAAATTTCTATATTTACTAAATCTTATATCAAGATTATCTGGAATAAGTCTAATTGCCATATTTCCTACTTAAATTGTGATTTTATATACTTTTTAAGCAATCGACTAGCTATTTTCTCTTAGCTTATACTAATAATGATCTTTGATTTACTTAATCTACTTGAACAAGATATTTGATCAAAAAAATGAAAACAGCCTGGTTGTCATTAATAAAGTGCTACTTAAACATCTTTTTTAATCGATTGATTTCATCAGCAAATTTTGGGTCAGTTCTTATGAAATTTTCCACTTGTTTGACTGCGTGTATAACAGTAGCATGATCTCTACCACCAAAATTTCTTCCAATATCTGGTAAACTTTTTTGCGTAAACTTCTTTGCGAAATACATAGCTATTTGTCTCGGCCTCGCAAGACTGCGGAGCCTTCTATTAGATTGCATATCTGCAATCTTTATATTGAAAAATTCAGCTATTTTTTTCTGTATTTCTTCTATTGTGATTGACCTATGATTTGACCTAAGAAGATCAATTAGGGTCTCACTAGCTGATTCTACTGTCATGCTTCTTCCAATTAAAGAGGTATGAGCAACCTTATTTAATGCTCCTTCTAGTTCTCTTATATTGGATTTTATATTCCTTGCCAAAAATTCTAGGACATCCTTTGGAACATACATATTCATTCGTTCCACTTTCGCCTGCAATATACCAAGTCTTAATTCAAAAGTTGTTTCATTAATATCTGCAACTAATCCCCAACCAAGTCGTGATTTTATTCTTTCTTCTACTCCATCAAGATCACTAGGAGACCTATCAGCTGATATAACCAATTGTTTATTTTGGTCTATCAATGCATTGAAAGTGTGAAAAAATTCTTCTTGTGTACTATCTTTACCACTGATAAATTGCACATCATCTACCATCAATACATCTACTGATCTAAATTGCTCTTTAAATAACATAATATCTTTGCTCCGCAGCGCCGTAATATATTGATACATAAATTTCTCTGCTGATAAATATACCACTTTTCTTTTTGCTGACGGAGAATTAACTATGTCCCAAGCTATAGCATGCATTAAATGTGTTTTACCAAGTCCCACTCCACCATATAGAAATAAAGGGTTGCTTCCTGATATTGGATCTATAGATTCCGCTACACGCTTTGCCGCTGTAAATGCTAACTCATTTGACTTTCCTACCACAAAATTATCAAAAGTGAATCTGGTATCTAGTGGTGAACCAAGATTATGATTATTTTCCTCTCTATTTTTTAGTATCGTATTAGAATTTGAATTTCTTTCTTCAATTAATTGAATATCAATAGAACATACACTTTGATCTTCGCTTTGCCATAATGACAATATTTTTTCCATGTAGTGAACTGTAATCCACTCCTTTATAAATCTTGTTGGTACAGACAACAAAACTTCTCCATTTCTGTTGCTGATAAATCTTAGTGAACTCAGCCAGCTGTTATATGTTGCTTCTCCATAGAGATTATGGAGATAATTTTGGATTTTTTCCCAAGTAACATTGTGGTCCGTTACTGTAATAATCTGATCAAAAAACATAGTAGAAACCTTAGGGTTAGTTAAGTTCATATACCACACCAAGAAAGAATAATAATCAGAAAGATGCAAGATAATCAATAGCTTACTGTAAGATAAAAAGCTAACACTACTTAATACATATCTAAAATTATGAGGATTTTTTGACGAGTTGTAAAGAGTATAAAAGCACTAAAATTGATCATTTTTTTGAAATAAAAACAATCAATTTGTAAATGTCGCTTGTACCGAGGATTAGAAGTATGTTATTAAAAAATAGTAATATATTATGTATAAATAAGATATTCAATTTACTGATAAATAAGTAAAGTACTTGTATAAATATAGCTGATTTAGTATAAATTTATTGAAGTAAATTTGTGATTATATTAAGTAATTTGAGTCATAATACTGTATTCGGTATTGAACTGGAGTTTTACACTGAGGGAATAAAAAAAGAATATTTATTTCTGAATAGCATCAAAAATAAAATAGCTTCTCTTGGATTTTTTTGTGAGAAAGAGAGTTCTTTAAACCAATACGAGATAAAAAGTGATTGTTATACGAGTCCTGATAATTTAATTATGCATTTTGAGTTAGTAAAAAAATTACTGATTGGAACAGCACAAGAGTTCGATGGTAATGTTTCTTTTAAAGCAAAACCTTATTTGGATAGAGCAGGCAGCGCACTAAATGTACATGTTAGCCTCATGGATTCAAATAATAATAACTTATTTTATGGCAATAAGCAAAAATATAGTGACCACCTGATTCACAGCATAGGTGGATTATGTGCAATGATGAAAAAACATATGTTGTTTTTTGCTCCAAATGATGATTCATATTTAAGATTTCAGTACCCAGATATTCATACTCCAACTACGATTAGTTGGGGAGTGAATAACAGAACTGCTGCGATAAGAATTCCCTATTTTGGCAACGATTCCAAAAGATGCCGCCTAGAGCACCGTGTTCCTGGAGCAGATTGTAACCTTGAAAAAGTACTCACAGCAATAATTGAAGGTATAGTTTTTGGTATAGAGAACAAAATTGCTCCGCCAAATAGAGTGTATGGCATTGCATCTGATCCTCAATATAAGATGGAGAGTTTGATATAGCAACTACCTGTTAAACCCTAACCCATTAAACTCCTTTGAGGTAATTGGCCATTCTAGCACTTTCCTCACATCATTATTTACATTCCCATACTGTAATAGCAAGTCTGCAGCAGATAGTTTCTGCGTACTTTTAGATGATCCAAGCCCTATATTGGTAAGGTTGCTCGGTGGCTGCTCAGGAAGTGGATTACCAAGTGCATCCATGTGTTTAGGTAAAGGTTCCATAACAATATTTGTAGCACTAGAAACGAAATGACTATCTGTAGTATCAGCACTTTTAGAAAGTGAATTACCTTTGAAATCCATATGTTTAGGTAGTCCATTTTTCATTTCTTCTTCTGCTCTTTTATTTTTTAATTCTTCTTCTAGCTCAGTTTCAGTTCTTTTTGGTTCTTTTACGGTATCTTTTTCTTCACCTTCATCAACACTGCTATACCCTTCATCTTCTGACATATCATCAGTTTTAACAGACTTAGGTCTTGCTTTATTAAGCAATGAAAGTAATGCGTAAGTAACTGCAGCAGCAGTAACTATAATGGCTATCTTTGCAGCAATGTGAATCATTGTTAAAAATACTAAAGTTGATGAAACACCAACCAACCCAGATACGATCGCTTTATTCTTGCCTTCTATCACACTTAAAACTGCTACCACAATAATCCCTCAAGTACCATACTAAAGTCATATTATATAGAAATTTTCTTACGCTTGCAAAACTGTAAAAATTTTAATCATTTACATAAAGCTATATGAGGATTAATTAATATATAATTTATCTTAGCTATAATATGATATAAATACGTATAATGTTTGGCATGAAAAGCTTACTTGTAGAGAGGAATAGAACAGTAATATTATTGCTTATCGTGATTTTTACCTTCGGCTCATACACTTATATAAAGATGCCAAGAGAAAGCAATCCTGATATACAGATTCCTATAATTAGTGTATTTGTCGGGTTTCCTGGTATTTCTGTCGAGGATAGTGAAAAGCTATTAGTGCTTCCTATAGAAAATGAACTAAGATCCATCGAAGGTGTAAAAGAATTGAGAGCTTTTGCAACTAATGATGGTGCTCACATGATAATCGAATTTAGAACAGAGTATAATAATAAAGAAGTGCTCGATAATGTCCGTTCAAAGCTTTTAAACATAAAATCAAAATTACCTATTGAAGCAGAATCTCCGATAATCAATGAAATAGACTTGAGCTTATTTCCGATACTAAACGTTGGCTTGATTGGTAATTTGCCGGAAAGAACTTTAACTGAAATAGCACGCAAACTAAAGAAAGAAATAGAATCTCTGCCAAATGTTCTTAAAGTTGAAGTAGCAGGTATGCGTAAAGAAACAGTGGAAGTTATAATTGAGCCCACAGTTCTAACAAAATATAACATTCAATCAAATGAGATATTTCAAGCTATATCAAACAACAACAGATTGGTAGGAGCCGGATCACTAGAAAATGATACCGGTAAATATTCGATTAAAATATCAGGGTTATTAAAAGACATAGAAGATATTATGAATATTCCTATTAGATCTCAAAGTGATGCAGTTTTGAGAATCAAAGATATAGCAAAAGTATACCTTGGGTTTGAGGATCACCAAGGATTTGCTCGTATTAATGGACTACCTAGCATTGTACTAGAAATTTCAAAACGTAATGGAAAAAACATAATAGACACGGTAAATCAAGTAAAATACTTAATGGACAAAGCAAAAGATCAATTACCTGAAAATTTAAAAGTAGTTTATTTGAATGACCAGTCAAAAAATGTACGTGATGTGCTTGACGACTTGGAAAATGGTATAATATTTGCCGTATTACTAATATTAACCATAATAATGCTCTTTATGGGAACAAGGGCTGCTATTCTTGTTGCACTATCAATACCTGGCTCCTTTCTAATAGGAATAATGGCTCTTTACCTCATGGGTATTACTCTAAATATAGTTGTGCTCTTCAGTTTAATTATGGCAGTTGGCATGCTGGTTGATGATGCAATTGTAATCAGCGAATATGCTGATAGAAAGATGATTTGTGGCATGGATAAAGTAGAAGCCTTTTGCACCTCAGTTCATGATATGTTTTATCCAGTTTTATCATCAACATTGACTAAATTAGCAGTGTTTTTCCCTCTGTTACTCTGGCCCGATACAGTCGGTAAATTTATGCAGTACATACCAATTACAATAATTCTAACTTTAACTGGATCGCTAATTATGGCTTTGGTTTTTATACCAACGCTTGGTGCAATATTTGGTAAACCTTCAATAACTTCAAAAAAAGAAATAATAAGAATGAGTGCTATAGAAAGTGGTGAGGTAAAAAATACTGGGCTTATAATAAGAACTTATGTACGTATGTTAGAGAAAGTCTTAGATCACCCCAAAAAATTTGTATGTGTTGTTGTGTTTGTTTTATTTTTGTCTAGTATATTATATTTTACTTTTGGTCCTGGATTAAAGTTCTTTCCGAATGTAGATTCAGATAACATTTTAATCAGCGTTAAAGTAAAAGAAAGCTTATCAGCCAAAGAACGAGATTTGATACTTAAGAAAGTAGAAGAACGTATTTTGGGTGTTGAAAAGGAAATTTATGTTTTTTATGCTCGATCAGGAAAATTTTCAGACAACGTTATTGCCAAAATTCAATTGGAACTTGTAGATTGGCGCTGCAGGCGCAAAGCTACGCAAATACTAAATGATATAAGGAGTAGTGTACAAAACATAAAAGGAGTAATAATTGATGTACAGGAACAAAAGTCAGGACCATCAGCTGACAAGCCAATACAAATTAACTTAAGCGGAAGTGCATCCAACTTGAATTCAGTAGCAGAGAAAATCCTAAAAATTATGGACCAACCTTCATCTGGATTTATAAATATTCAAGATAGTAGATCAGCACCTGAAATAGAGTGGAATATGAGTATTGATAAGAGTAAGGCTACAAGCTCTGGAGTAAGTGTTGCAACCATCGGTGATTTTATAAAGATGGTTACAAATGGAGTATTAATTGGAAAATATAGACCAAATAACACAGATGAAGAAATTGATATTGTACTACGCTTTCCCAGAAAGAATCGCAACATGAAAACTATAGATAACCTTTTTATTAATACAGCAAATGGACCATATTCTATGAGTAGCATAGTGAAATACGTTCCCGAAAAAAAGGCAAATAAACTAAGTAGGATTGATGGATCACGCACAGTAACAATCTCTGCTGACGTTGATACTGGCTATCTTGTTGATGAAAGAGTTAAGTTCATTCAAAATTCGATTACTCAAGACTGTAGTAAAGGAGTAAAGATTGATTTCAAAGGTGATAAGGAAGATCAACAAAAATCAGGAGCATTTTTATTAAAGGCTTTTATATTAGCAATTACATTGATGATATTGGTGCTAGTGGCACAGTTTAACAACATATACTATACATTTATCGTAATGACAGCAGTGTTTTTATCAACAACATGTGTATTTTTCATTTTCTTTCTTATTCAGAAAGTTTTTGTAGTTGTCATGTGTGGAGTGGGGATAATTGCTTTAGCAGGAATTATAGTGAATAATAATATACTATTGCTTGATGCCTTTCATCAGCAAATTAAGGTGCGCAAAAATAACATTAAGCAATGTATAATAAACGCTTCAATTTCTCGCATCAGGCCAATACTACTTACCGTTGCAACTACAGTTCTTGGTTTAATACCGATGATTACTAGGTTAAATATCAGTTTTTTTACGCTACAAATCACATATGATGCTCCATCAAGCCAGTGGTGGGTTGATATTTCAGCAACCATAGCAAGTGGAATATTGGCTGCAACGGTCTTAACTTTATTCTTTACTCCGGCATTGCTTATCATACAAAGACATGAAAAAACTTGACTTAAATTAGCAATCATTTAACATTTAAGATAGCGTTCTTTACCTGTTGAAGCTATAATTATAACTAATTAAATTGGATTTATTTATATGATTGCTAATCGTAAAAGCAGTGTTAAGCAGAAAAGCAACAAGAATAACATAGTTGGAAGCCTTGATGTAATAAAAACAGCGGGAGAGCTCTCACTTCAAAAAGGTTTGGATTTTAATATTATAATAAATGCACTTAAAAGTGCTATCGAAGCAGTAGCTCAACAAAAGTATGGTAGCAAAAGTAAAATTGTAGTTAATATAGATAGAAACACAGGCAAAGTTACCTCATATAGACAACTAAAAGTCATTAATGATGAATCAAATGAAAATGAGTGTGACTTAATTAAGTTGACACAAGCTAAGTTAATAAAAGAAGATGCAAAAGTTGGAGATACTATTAGTGAGTTGATTTCTCTTAACACTGATCTTGTTTCAGCAAGAATTGCCCAGCAAAAGATTTCTGAAATAATCAAAAATGAAGAGTTAAAAAAGCAATATGAGGAATTTAAAGATAAGGTAGGAGAAATGAGGTATGGCATCGTTAAACAAGTAGAATATTCAGATCTTATTATAGACATAAACGGAATTGGAGCATACCTCCCTTTACGAAACTTAATTGGTGGTGAGTCATTTCGTGAAGGCGATAAGGTTAAAGCTTACATACAGGCTGTTAAGCGCTCTGACGATGGACGTCAAATCATTCTTTCTAGGACTCATGAAGGCTTTTTAGAGGCATTGTTGAATCAAGAAGTACCAGAAGTTGCTGACGGATTGATAACAATTAAAGGTATAGCTAGAGACGCTGGTTCAAGATCTAAAGTTGCTGTTTTTTCATCTGATAAGAATATCGATCCAGTAGGTGCTTGCGTTGGAGTTAAAGGAGATAGAATAAAAACTATTATACACGAATTAAACGGTGAAAAAATCGACGTCATACATTACTCATCAGATTTGGGTCAATTTGTTATTAAAGCCATTACTCCTGCAGAAGTATCAAAGGTCATTATTGACGAAAATGAAAATTGTATAGAGTTAATAGTTGCTGAAGATCAATTGAGTTTAGCTATAGGAAAAAAGGGTCAGAATGTAAGATTAGCTTCAGAGCTTGTTGGATGGAAAATTGAGATATTAAGCACTCAGCAAGAATCAGAAAGAAGAAACAAAGAATTTAGTCAATGTTCAGTTTTATTTGCTGAAGCTTTAAACTTAGAAGAGATTATGGGCCAATTATTGGTAACAGAAGGTTTTTCAAGTGTAGAAGATATATCTAACACTTCAATTAAGGAACTTGCTTCAATAGAGGGCTTCAATGAAGATATTGCAAATGAACTTCATAATAGAGCAAATAATTACCTGAAAGCAGAGAATGATAGAAAAATAGAAGAGCTAAAAAATTTAGGTATGGAAGACGATGTAATCAACTTAGCCTTATCAATAGATAATAAAATTGCTCTTAGTAAACATAATATTAAAACTTTAGAGGACATAGCAGATTTATCAAATTATGAGTTTTGTAGCATACTCTCTTCCTCAACTAATAATAAAGACAATCTAAAAGATACAGCAGATTTAATAATCATAGAAGCACGTAAAAAGCTTGGATTAATATAAAAACAATATGAATAATGAAGATATCAGTAATAAAAAATTAACCCTACAAGGCTTAAGCAAGCTTAAATTAGACATTAATTTAAACTCTTTAGATAGTCAAAGTACTGGTACTACAATAGTAAAAAAAAGAAGAAAAATTCATTCTGCAGAAGAATATAGTTTATTTGACGAGAGTAAATTAGGCTCTTTAACTGAAAAAGAACAAATTTCCCGCATTAATGCTGTACAGAATGCTACTTTGCTGAAAGAAAGGAATCAGAGAGAACAAGAAGAGAAAATAAAAAAAGAAGAAAGCAATCAAGAAGCTGAAGATAAAAATGAATCACACTCTGTACCTAAAGAAATAAATAAGGAAGTTTTAAGTAATACTAACTCAGTTGAACAAAAAGAAGATAGTATTGAATATGAGAACAATGATAAAAAGTCTTTTAAAGCTAGCAAAGATATATACTCTAAGCATTCTAAGCTAGTAATTACACAGGCAATAGATGAAAGAAATGAATACCTCCCTGTATTTAAGCAAAAATTTGGTATAAGAAGTAAACAATCAAAGTTTACTAAGGGTAAAAATATATCAAGAGAAGTTATTATACCAGACAAAATAACTATCAGGGAGTTATCTATTCGTATGGCAGAAGATAGCAAGAATGTGCTAAAAATGCTCAAAGAAGAAGTTGGGGAGAGCTATAGAGTAGATGATCTAGTAGATCCAGATATAGCATGCGAAATAGCAAAAAAATTTAATCATACGGCTAAACGAGTAAGTGATGCTGATAAAGAAAAGAATTTACTCTTCATAAGCAACAGAGAAAACTTACCTAAAAGACCAAAACCACCTATCGTTACTTTTATGGGACATGTGGATCATGGTAAAACATCATTGCTTGATGCATTTCGTGAATCCAATGTTGCAGAAAGAGAGTCAGGTGGCATCACTCAACATATAGGTGCTTATCAATTAACGACAAAAAATAAGCAAAAAATTACTTTCATTGATACACCAGGGCATGAGGCGTTTACTGCAATGCGTGCACGTGGTGCCAATATTACTAATATAGTTGTGATAGTAGTTGCAGCTGATGATGGAATCATGAAACAAACAGTTGAAGCAATAAACCATGCAAAAGCAGCAAATGTCTCTATTATAGTTGCCATTAATAAAATTGATAAATCACAACCTGGCGATGTAGAAAGAATAATTAATAGTTTGCCTCAGTATGACCTCATCCCCGAAGAACTTGGTGGTGATGTTATAATTGTGCCAGTATCAGCAAAAAAGAAAATCAACTTAGATAAACTAGAAGAGGCAATTTTATTAATTGCTGAATTAATGACGCTAGAAGGAATAGAGGATTGTCGAGCACTTGGATGGGTAATAGAGTCCAAAATAGATAAAGCTAAAGGAATATCAGCTACATTAATAGTTGAAGAAGGAACATTAAAGATTGGTGACATATTGATAGTTGGTACAACATACAGCAAAGTACGCAGTATGGTTAATCACCTTGGTCAAAGAGAAAAAGCGTCACTACCTTCTACTCCAGTTGAAGTTACTGGTTTAAATGGTGTACCAAATGCTGGAGATAAATTTGTTGTTGTAAACTCTGAAAGGCAGGCTCGTGAAATTGTTGAATACAGGTTAGAATTAATCAAGAAAAAGCAAGAAGATTTAGACGACAGTAATTTAGATATATTCAGTCGTAATGATAGTGAAACAGAAGAACTATCTGTAGTTTTAAAGTGCGATGTCACTGGTTCTATTGAAGCAATATCAAGCTCAATTGATAAGCTTGGTAAAGATCAAGTGAAATTAAATATTCTACACAAAGCAGTAGGAGGAGTAACAGATTCAGATGTGCTGCTTGCAGAAGCATCAAGCGCAGTAATTTTAGCTTTTAATGTAAAAGTGGATTCAAAAATCAGAGAATTAGCAAAACAAAAAGGTATAGAAATACATACTTACAATATAATATATGAGCTTATTGAAGACATGAGGATGTATCTAACTAAAATGTTAAAGCCTGTTACACGAGAGGTTCGTGTTGGTTCTGCATCTGTAAGGCAAATATTTAATTCATCCAAAGCCGGTAATATCATCGGATGTTATGTCACTGATGGAGTTATAAAAAAAGATTCTCTAATTAAGGTAGTACGTGGCAGCAAATTGGTGCATGAAGGAAAGTTAAAAGCACTACGTAGATTTAAAGATGACGTTAAAGAAGTGGGTGTAAATTTTGAATGCGGAATATCGCTAGAGGGTAATATCGATATTAAAGTTGGAGACATTTTGGAAGCTTATCAATTAGTGCAAGAAGAAAGGACGTTATAGTAGTTGAATATGAAAAAGGAAATTAGAAACCTAAAAGTAGCATCGGTATTACATAGGGCAATATCAAAAGTCTTAATGGAAGGTAATGTTCTTAATGAAAAAGTAGTAGTATCTGATGTAAAGCTAAGCAAAGATTTGAAGAAAGCAGATGTATATATTGTGTTATCTTCATTAAACATCCAAAATGATAATGATGATATCAGCACTGTTGTTAATGAAATGAACCAATCTGCATGGTCAATACGTAAATCTATATTGTGTTATGTTGATTTGCGATTTATACCTGAGTTAGTTTTTAAGCCTGATTTAGCATTCGATAATTTTGTCAATGTAAGCAAAATATTACATAATCACACTTAATTAATGTATTTCAACCATTATTTCTCATTAATGAGAATACACAGTTTAACAGGTTTGTGGCTTGTGCTATTTTCTAGCTTAAGCGGCATTCTTTTAGCCTCAACTTCTCTATCGTATCAGGCTCTTTTTCTCCTTGTTTTGTTTACTATAGGTGCATTTTTAATGAGACCCGCAGGGTGCATAATCAATGATATCTTCGATAGAGAAATAGATGCGCACGTTGAACGAACAAAATATAGGCCACTTGCAAGTGGTGCATTAAACATAAAGCAGGCTTTGGCTTTACTTTCACTGTTACTGTCTATTGCCCTGGTAATCTTATTATTAACCAATAAAACTACTCTTATACTTGGAATAATTTCAATGTGCATGATAGTTATCTACCCCTTGCTAAAGCGTTACGTTTGGTGGCCACAATTGTTTTTAGGGTTTACTTTCAACATGGGATCACTCATGGGTTCAGCAGCAATAACAAACCAGATTAGCATAGAATCCTTGCTATTTTATATAGGATGCGTCTTTTGGACGCTTAGTTATGATACTATATACGCTCATCAAGATAAAAAAGATGATGAGAAATTAGGAATGAAATCTACTGCATTATATTTTGGCAATACAACAAAATCTTGGTTGAAAAGATTTTATTTAATATCCTTAATGGCATGGTTGTACGCTGGTATACTATCATCATTAAATAACATCTTTTATATTGCTTTACTTGCCATAGGATTCATATTTCACCACCAACACAAAAATTTCAATCCAGACGATTCTAATCAATGCATGTCCATATTTAAAAATAATTCCCAGATAGGACTCCTGCTCTTTTTCGGTATCCTTTTAGATAGAATTCTAAATTCTACTTTTGTATCCGTTCAGATGCATGGCTAATGTGTAAATATCGAAGCAAAAATGGTGTCATTCCAGTGTCAAGTACTGGGATGACAGGGGATGACAGCATTTATTTCTATGGCTGTCTTTTCTATCTTATTTTGTCACCCTGCTGAACGGATTCTACTTTTTAGAACATATCTTGAAAGGAAATCAGGAAGATAATATGATAGGATCAGTAAAAAATATATACCAGGTGATGTAAGTGACAAAGAATGGAAATTTCTTGAGCCAAGAGTTGCACAAGGTGTGGCCAAGAAAGCACAAAATAAGAACAATTATTAATGTTATACAATACATAATGAAAGGTATTTGCCAGTAGAGCAAAAGATTTTCCTCTATGGAAGACAGTGTATGATTATTTTTTTAGGTGGCGTAATAGTCACACATTGGTTGAATGCATACAAAACAAAGGCTAGTGTGCCCATTGATGTTATAAGATCAAATTACCAACCTTTTACTAGATGAAATCAAAAAGCTAAGGAATTAAGCCTTACCTTGATTTATTAAACCTCTATCCTGAATTAAATGACCTTGAACAGAAGTATTACTTAAATAACTTTGAGGCTCTAAGTTTATTTGCTGTTCTTCAACTTCTAATGTACTATCTCTATTGTGTAATATCTGCTCTATTGATTGATTTACTATTAAATCTAGTTCCTTATTAAATACAACCATAAATTTGTTAAACTTCTTTGGACTTAACTTACCTGTTTCTCTATCGTGGCATGCTTGCTCTACATATGAGTTTAAAAATCCTGAAATCTCATTAAACTTACCACCCGTGATTTTTGCAGTAACCTCTTTCTGCATTTCTACACAATCAATATTTAACCGATGCATTGATACCCCACTTTTTAATGCAGCTTGTTCTACTACTTTCTCAAATTCCTCTATAATATTTAATGCATAGCCCTGTGCTTCTAATGGTGATATAGACTGAACTACTGTGGAAATATACTTCTGACCTGTGATTTTCCTTATAAATACATCTAATAAAAGAAGTACACCGTTGTTATCAATACCTTGAACTGTAATAGCTTTAGAAGGTTCCATACTTATAGCTGCCTTAAAAGGAGAAGAAATAAACTGAAAAACACCTTTAACAGTATCTACTGTAGTGTAAGCAAAAATATTGATCCATGAAGATGGCTTGCTTGCTCCGCTTGTAACTCCTATTTTATCATTTTGCAATGAATTTTCATCTTCTTTTACAATACTACGGCGATTATGGACACCTATTGATAGAGAACTGCCTTCCTCTTGTGAGTATCGATGACGCCTATGTCTTATAAAATGTTGTGTAGTTTCTTCATTTTTCCTTATTCTTTCCTCTAGAAGGTTTCGTATTTCTAAGCTGTTTTCTTCATTAAGCGTATTTGCCATGGCTAAAGCTCCTCTAGCATCAACATAATCACTTTTATCAAGAATGAGCTTAACTATATTTAAATTACCATAAGCAGCTGCAAAGTGCAAAGATGTCCAACTATCTTTATTTTTAGCGTTAACGTCAGCATGTTTACTTATAAGAAATTTAGCTACTTCTAAATGACTGCTTTTAACAGCCCAATGCAAAGGAGTATTGCCATTATTGTTCTTAGCATCAATATCAGCTCCTTTGTTTATAAGCTCTTTTACTACATCTAACCTACCATAACTTGCAGCCCAGTGTAAAGGGGTATTACCATATTTGTTTCTTTCATTAATATTAGCTCCTTTCTCTATGAGCTTTTCTAATACATCTAAGTGATCATTTTTAGTAGCCAAGTGCAAAGGAGTACTGCCATTATTGTTCTTAGCATTAACATCAGCCCCTTCCTCTATAAGCTTTTCTATTACACTTAAGCTACCATAACCTGCAGCATAGTGCAGAGGGGTATTATTGTATTTATTCTGCTCATTAACATTAGCCCCTTTCTCTATAAGCTTTTCTACTATACTGCAGCGCTGGTTAAGAGCAGCCCAGTGCAGAGGAGTAGCATCGTGATTGTTCTTAGCATTAACATCAGCCCCTCCCTCTATAAGCTTTTCTGCTACCTGTAATTCATCTGCAAGAGCAGCTAAGTGCAGAGGGGTATTGCCATTATTGCCCCTGGCATTAACATCAGCCCCTTTATTGATAAGATCCGCAACTTGATTGGCATCTCCACTACGTACAGTAGCAAATAATTCATTAATCATTTAACCCTCCATAAAAACAACTCAATTTCAAAGTAAGAAAAAAATCTTTTTCTGAATAAAACAGCTACCTCATAATATAAAGAAAAATATTTTCACTATCATATTTATTGTACATAAAAAATTAATAGCTCAATATACTTTTCATAAAATACTCCATCTCTAAAACTTGTCAATCCCTATTTAGAAGTTTTTTTGATAATCTTTAATGAAAGTTCTTAACGAATTAATACTGACTTAATAGTATATATTACTAAAAATTTAAATAAAACAACCATTCCCAACAACTAAAACCGGCTAGTGAGAGAAGAGTTCGTTTTGGGATGGATTGGTCTGTTGCTGGAACTCAAGAACTGCTGCAAAAGGAAAGCCCCAGTTTTCATAGTAATTATGATATTAAAAAATCACGTTTAAAAATACTTTATACAAGTGAGAAACACCTCTTTTTGTTTTTGCAGCAGGTTTCCATGTATCCCTCTTTAATTAAGAGACTGACTAGCTCCTTGAGTTTGTTCAGTGTTTGGGTGATGAAGATTGCTGTTTACACCCTCGTTTCCAATTGTCTCTACAAACGCCTGTAATTTTAGTTTAGGAGCGTACCTCTTTTCAACATTAAAGTCTACAAAGTAAAATAGTGTATTATTTCGGACTCCTACTCTTTCTTCTTTAAAGTCATTTTTGTGCACCTCAAAAAATCTCTCCATGCCAAAGAATTTCGCCTTTTGAAAATCATATCTATAATGTGTTGATAGAAAATCCACCAATGGTTTATTATTGTGCAGGAAAATTTCTTTTTTTACTTCATCAGCCTTATTAATTAAAATATGTGCATATTCTGGATATAGCTTTTTTAAATTCTCTTCATTATCAAATTCATTACGTACGTTTTCATTTTGCTCCCATATGCCAGCCATTTTATTAACGTCATTTTCCCTCAAAAAGTCATATAGTGACTTATTTCTTTCTTTAATCTTTTTAACTTCTTCTTCACAATTTTTAAGATGCTGTAAATAATTGTTATACCTCTCGGTTGAAGTGGTTATAAATTCATTTTTCTTTTGTAAATTTTCCTCACTTACATATAAGCCAGCAACTTCTAGTCTTGCTATGTGATTTAGTATAACCTCACAAATATCTGTAAAGCCTATTTCAGTAGCCCGATGCAAAGGAGTTTTTTTATTCTTATCTTTTGCATTAATATCTGCTCCTAAGTCTATTAGAACTTTTACTATCTCTGTATAACCCTTTACAGCAGCTATATGCAAAGGAGTTCGTTCATTCTTATCTTTTGCATTAATATCTGCTCCAGCTTCTATTAGAACTTTTACTGCCTTTGTAGAGGAATGTTCAGCAGCAGCATGCAAAGGAGTTCGTTCATTCTTATCTTTTGCATTAATATCTGCTCCAGCTTCTATCAATCTCACAATTTCCTTCATATTTAGTGTTCTAACAGCATCCAAAAGTTCTGTTGATTTCGTTTCTTCTAGTTGTGGCATAAATTATCTCTAAAAGTTTGCTTGACTTTTCTTTACTATTCCTAAATAAATTATTACTAATTTAGTATATCTTTTTGTTAAGAATTTAAACGATATATCTACTTTCAGCAGCCAAAATCAAGGGCTGTGAGAAGTGTTTTCTTTGGAATCGTATGGTCTACCACTTGTTCTACGCGAATTTATATCAATTTATTACTTTATTTCTCTGTTTTTTTGAAATTCCCCTCATAAAATTAAATAGCTTACTGTAAAATTATAGTCTTAAGTCCTTGTTTGCAGGTTGTACAGAGACGCTGTTAAATGAAGATATAGGTGACCTATGAGTTAAGTTAACTGTGCTTTTATCTTCAAATTGCAATGCTTCACTTATATTTTTTAATTTTCTTTTTTTAGGTAGTGTATGTTCATCAAATGTCTCTAGGTTTCTTTTATGTGATTGTGTTTTTAAGTCTGGAGCTGAGTACACAGTAGATTGAGGTTGATAGCAACAAATACTACTTGGGTAATAATTGTTAGTATAATGGTACAAATCATCGTTGAGTTCAAGTTTCACATTAGCTCCTTGTTCTAAAGAAAAAAGGGACCTAGCGCTGTCGTAGCAATGAAACTTAACATCGTAGTTCTGAGAAATATTATTACTAATATCCTCTAGATTCGTATTAACGTTATTCATTACAAGGTAGCGAACAGTGCTTGAGTGACCATATATATCAGCAAAGTGCAAAGGAGTCGTATGATCTTCATTCTGTAAATTTATATCAGCCCCATGCTCTACGAGGTAGCGAACAATTCCTAGGTAACCATACATAGCAGCAAAATGCAAAGGAGTCATACCATTCTTATCCTGTAAATTTATATCAGCCCCATGCTCTACGAGGTAGCGAACAATTCCTAGGTAACCATACATAGCAGCAAAATGCAAAGGAGTCATACCATCCTCATCCTGTAAATCTACTGTAGCCCCGTACGCTAGAAGGTACTCAAAAATCTCCAAGGAATTATGTTCAACAGCATAGTGCAAATAACCTTTACCTTCTCCATCTTGTAAATTTATACAAATCTCTTCTTCCTCTATAAAGTATCTAACGACCTCTAAGCAATTATTTTCAATAGCATAGTATAAAACAGTACTATCAAACTGAAAATGTTCGTTATCAATAAAATACCTAACTATTTCTAGTCGATTATGGAGAGCAGCACAGTCTAAAAGGGTAAGGCTCGGGTCATCACTTACCTTAAAATTAGCCCCTTTTCCTATAAAGTATTTAACTAACGCTAAATGACCATATATAACAGCATATTCTAAAGGAGTAGATCCATCTTTATCACCGATATTAACAATTTTACTTAATTTACTTAGATCTACATTCTCGAATATAAGCTTAATAACTTCTTCATTATCATCTATGGCCAGAAAATGTAAGATATTCATTCCATAATAATCAGATTCAATAAATTCATTAACTAACTTTTTATATTCACTTGCATAATTCCAAATGGATATGATATGGCTTACATTTTTACAGTTATTATTCATCAATGATGTCATTATTTTTCTTAAAAATTCTTCTTCTCTTTTTTCTTTTCTTTGCTCTAACCTTATAATTTTTTGTACTTCTTGATGAATTTTTGCTATCCCTTTCTCTAATCCAATCAATGAGAACTGATTAAGTAGATCAAGTGCATTCAAAACCCTTTGTTGATTTTCTTTTGATTCCCTCTTGAAAAAAATTTCTTTTGTATTAATTTGATTAGGGTCCAGGTAAGCCATGAATACTAAAATAACATATGCTTGCTGTCCAACATTTTTTTCTTCTTTTATTTTATCAATGTTAACCTTCAAAGCTTTAAAAGATTTTTTATTAACAACTTGTGTCTCCAAAAAATCAGTTTTTGATTGCTGAGCTACTCTATATTCCTCCAGATATTCTCTAATACTAAGACCTTTTTGTTTAATGCATGATGTTGCTGCTTTCAAATCTAATGGAAAACAATTAAACTCTTCTATTAACTCTGATATAGATTTACCTTGTGATTCATCTTCCCCTAAGGCTTTTCGAGTAAATTCCTCGGCTTCTTCTTTTTTTAAATTACCCAACTTTATTTCTTCTATATCTTCTATTTCTTCTTTCCAATTCTTGTTAGGAGAAGTAATTAAAACGTAAGGTTTTTCTCTATTAGAAAAAACAGGAAAGCTTGATGGCAAAAAATTTTCAATCTCCTTATAACTACTAGCATCATCGAAAACAAACAAACTTTTTGTGTCTTGAAGATACTCATATACATCCTCGACAATAGATTTAATGTTTCTCTCTCTCCTTTGCTCACTTTTTCTAGAAATCCCTAACCTTTCAGCCAACCCATGAAATGAATTTGAAAGCTTGTTATATGACGAGGCATCTATCCACATAATCCTTGCCCAAGTACCCTTACGCCTTTCACTAAACCCATAGCCTCTAGCAAGTTCGCTTTTCCCTATTCCAGACTTCCCACTAATTAAGACTACTCGTGACATTTTTACTTCTTGACTACTACTGTGTAACCTTAGGTTCAAATTTTTTACCACCTCTTTTCTTTCAATGAAATTTTCTGGTGTCTTGCCAAAACTATAGGAAAATTGACGCCTATCTTCATCTTGTTTTCTAAGATGTTCTTTTACATCTTCTATATCTTTCCTTTTCACAGGATCTTGTCCATTAATCTCCTTTAATATAAAACGAGCTAATTCTTCTTTTTTTTCATCATTTAAAATATACACATATCCTTCTATGGGTGCTTTAATGGATACATACTTTTGTTTTACCTCTTCCCACTTTCTTAACTCCCATTCAAAGGGAAGCCGATAGCCGTATTTTTCAGCACATCTATATTCCTCTAGATTATGTTCCTCAGAATTATATTGATAATAATTAACAGTTTCATCTTCTTCTTTTTTCTTTATTCCTACCCATTCATACAATTCTGAGGTTACTAAACTTTCACCACCTTGCTCATCTTTTATTTCATATCCAGGACGCGTAAAATATCCTTTCTTTTTTGACTTATCTAGAACAACACCTTGTGTTATAAGATCAACAGAAAAGTCTTGTTCCTCAGAAGTTAAAAGGTAATTCATTGTTCTATGTACAGCATCTATTGCTAACTTCTTAACTCTCCTATGATAAAAAGAGGGATTGATATCTACAACCTTTATGAATGGTTCCTCAAACCTGTGAAAAATTTCTAAGCCAGCTTTTACTAAAATCTCTCTCATTTCAGCTTTGTAGCAAGGTATAATTATTGTAAAAATATTTTTCGCTCTTTTCTTATGCTGTTTTCCTATAACACAATAATTGATACTCTCATTAACTTTAACACTAAATAATTTTAGTGGACTTGCTGGAATAGTATTATTCAAAATAGAATTAAAGCTGGCTGAAACTTTACTTATTTTTTGTATATTTGAATCTGGTTCTGCCTCCTCAAAATATTTAGATAATTTTTCCTCGAATTCTTTAACAAAAGTCTTAACAAAAAAAGTTGCTTTTTCCACTACTTCATTATCTGTAAGACTTATAACATTGGCTGTATCATTCGATGCGCTATACCATACACTACCGCTGCTTATAGATGAAGATCTTGTTACTCCAAGACTCTCTTGACTTGGTCCACACTGAAGTTCTCCACTAGATAATCTATCTTCATGATCAAGACCTCCTTTTGCTCCTATTGTTGACTCATCATCTACATAATCAATTCGATCATCTGCTACTCGTTCTCCTTTATTTCCTTTACCTAACATAAAACCCCCTATATTTTAATATTCATACTTGATTATTTTACCGTAAATCTCTTTTCTGAAGATTGGTTTTAATATCTAATTCATTTGATTCTTATACAGCTGTACTAAACTGCTCTACAAATTTACTGTAGAAACCTTACGGTAATCCTAGGTAACTTTAATTGCTGAGTAACAGTGTGCTTTTCTTTTGACTTCTGACTAAATTAGATATATTCTTAAAAAATCGAGAATTGCTTTCTGAGTGATATACATAATACAATGCATCTGACTCACACCTCATGTTTTCATTACGTTAGACTGCATTGTAGCTAAAAAGATCTAGCAAAGCAAGAATTTTTTTGCATACTTTAGCATCTTATTTTAGTTTTTATTTTAAAACTAAAGCAGCTCAGTTTCATGTACTTTTACTTCTTTATCGACTGTTATTTTTCTTCTTCAATGCACCTGTGAGTAATGATAACGTGGCAGTTAAAGCTTGTAAAGCAATTTTTATATAGCAAGATTCAGCTATTTAATAAAAAGATCGTGGCTAGACCAAAAAATATAAGAGCTGAGAGAATATCAGTTGTTGCTGATGTTAAGATTGAAGACGAAACAGCAGGATCGGATCTTAAACGATGAAGCATTATAGGAATAAAAGTGCCGATAAATGTTGCAATGATCGACATTGCAATCATGGAAACTACGAAAATGATCTCTACTTTTAAACTATGGAACCTTATTGCTAATACTACGAGCGAAATTGTAGATAAAATCACTCCATTTATAAGACCTATTAAAAATTCTTTCATCAGTATTCTTTTTGCATTTTGCTCAGTTAGATATTTTGTTGCGATTGCCCGGATAGTTAGTGTTACTGTTTGGGATCCTGCATTTCCGCTCATCGATGCAATGATTGGCATAATTATTGGCAGTACTATAAAACTTTGTATTACGTTATCGAAAAAGCCAACTACTATAGAACATATTGTTGCAGCTAAGAGGTTAAACAGTAACCAAGGTAGTCTTTTAATTATAGTTTTATGTATAGGGGCATTTATATCAGATTTAGAAGATACACCGCTTATTTTAAGCACATCCTCTTCTGCTTCTTGTTGAACAATTTTGATTACATCTTCAATAAGGATTACACCTATAATTTTACCATTCTTATTTACTACTGGAGCTGATAATAGAGAGTAATCTTTAAATATTCTTGCTACTTCTTCTTGGTCCATTCCAGTTTTAATTATTTTTATATCTTGACTCATTATCTCTTTTATTATTGTTTCTCCTGAGTGAGATATTACCTTATTTAAGTTGAAAATGCCTATGGGTTCTAATTTTGAGTTAATGATGAAAATTTGATAAAATGTTTCTGGTATTTTTTTATAGTTGCGCAAGAATTCCATTAGCTGATTTATCGTCCAATAATATGGAGCTATAACCATATTTTTATGTATCAACCTTCCTGCACTTTCTTCTGGGTATGATAACAATTCCTCTACTAATTTTTGAGTTGCATTGGGTAAGTAGTTAAGTATATTTTCTATAGACTTTCTATCTAAATCTTTCACTATAGCTACTATGTCTTCTATATCAAGAAGCATTAGTAACTTTGCTGTATTTTCTATTCCCAATATTTCTATGATCTCTACTTGTAAATCTGGTACTACATGTACTAAGGCATCACTTAACAAATGTTGATCGAGGATATTAACTAATTTCTCCCTGTGATCATTGATCGAAGTAGATAAAAAATAAGCTAACTGAACGCTATCTATCGTTTTTACAATATTACGAACATTCTCTAATTCTTGATTATCGAGAGACTCTATTAAATCATCAATAGCCTTTTTGTCTAAACCATAATGAGAACTTGTTTTAATATTCATTACTTTACCTTATTTTTTTAATAAATATACACACTTGATTTTATTGAACATTCAAGTATAATAAAATTATTTTGAATTAACTATTATATGGTTAAATTTCTATTTTGTTTGCTGTTATTGTTAGTGATAATAAATATATTAAAGTCTAAAGTATAATGAAAACCCATCCAGAAATCCTTGAATACTTTCAAGGCTTAAATAAAAGTATTTCTCTTATCAGGAGGTGTCTTTGACATAGAAAAATTGAAGTTGCGTCTTGAAGAGCTGGATTCTCAAGCGTCGAATGATAATCTGTGGCAAGATAATCAAAAAGCACAAGAGATTTTAAAAGAACGCTCTAAAATTAAGCATGAAATAGAATCGTTTTCAAAGCTAGAAAGCGATTACAACGATTCTATCAGCTTGATGAAATCTGCTATTGATGAGAATGATGAAGAATTTTTTTCTGAAGTTAAAGGTGAGTTAGTAAAGCTAGAGAAATTAATCAAACTTAAAGAGACAGAATCCTTATTTACTGGTGAAGCAGATAACAATAACTGCTTTTTAGAAATCCACTCAGGAGCCGGTGGAACAGAGAGCAATGATTGGACTGAGATGCTCATGCGCATGTATACAAGATGGGCAGAAATTTATCACAATTTTAAAGTTGAAGTTGTAGAAAAATTAGATGGTGATGCAGTTGGTATAAAATCTACAACAATAAAGATCATCGGAGAAAAAGCTTACGGGTGGGCAAAAAGCGAAAGTGGAGTTCATAGATTGGTTAGAATATCACCATTTGATGCAAATGGTAAACGTCATACCAGTTTTGCAAGTGTAGGAGTAACTCCAGTGATTGAAGATTCAATAGATATTGTTGTGGATGAAAAGGATTTAAAGATCGACACTTACCGTGCTTCTGGAGCAGGTGGTCAGCATGTCAATAAGACTGAAAGCGCGGTACGTATTACGCATATTCCAACAGGCGTTGTAGCTCAATGCCAAAATGGTCGTTCTCAACATAAAAATAAAGATGAAGCACTTAAACTACTTAAAGGACGTTTATATCAAATTGAATTGGAAAAAAAAGAACAGAAAATGGCCGAAGAATATGGCAAGAAATGCGATATAGGTTGGGGCAGTCAGATCAGATCGTATGTTATGCATCCATATCAAATGGTAAAGGATTTAAGGACTGGACATGAAGTTGGCAATATAAATTCCGTTTTTGATGGCAATATAGATTGTTTCATAGTTAGTGTATTGGAGTTAAAATGAGATTTATTAAAAAGCTAAGTTTTATGCTCTGCTAATAAGGGGAAAAGAAAACCAAAATCTATTGAGAAAAATGGAACAATTTTGTGAATATATCTATTATCCAAGTAGCTGATGAAAATGGCAACTCGTTTCTTATGGGCACAAAAATGTAATATGAAGAGAAATCTTCGTACATTAAGTTGTAGCCGCGCAACGTCTGCCATTGATGATTATTTCACCTACTGTAACTGCTGCTAAAATAAAGCAGTAATAAACTTGTGTTAACAAAGAAATAGGTGAGACAGAAGCAATGCTACCTGCTAGCAGCAGCTGGGAACCATAAGGCAAAATGCCTTTTGTAACGCAAGCAAAAATGTCTAACAAGTATGCACTACGGTATGACGGAATATTATGCTTTTGCGCGAGCCTTTTTGCAATATCGCCACTTAATAAAATAGCAATGGTATTATTAGCAACTAAAACAGTAAACATAGATGCTATGCCCGCTATTACAAATTCAGCTTTAGTTTTTGTGATATTGCTTTCATCGATAAGTTTGTGTAATGCCTTTTGACCCTGCTTGTACATTATATGACTCAATCCGCCAATAAATAGAGCAAATATCACTATCTCGTTTACTTTTTTGAAACCGTCATATATGTCATGAGAGAGTTGAATGATAGTATAGTCAAAAAAAGCCATCCCTAATACACTAGCAACAATTATATTTATAGTTATTGTTACTAAAGTAGTAACTTCAAATAACCCCATGATTATTAAAGAAATATAAGGAATAATCTTTATTACTGATAAATAATCTAAATTTGATGTAGGAATAATTTTTGTACTATCTGCCATAATTGCCAGATAGACAAGCGTTATAATGCTGGCAACAAATGCTACTTTAGAATTCACTTTAAGTTTATCCTTTATCGTGGCCCCCTGTGAAGAAACAGATGCAATAGTAGTGTCAGATATCATTGAAAGATTATCACCAAATACGGCACCTCCAACTACAGTTGCAGTTCCTATTTCAAGACCAAAAGCCCCATTTTTTGCTAAGTTAACAGCTATTGGTACCATTAATACAACAACTCCCATAGACGTACCAATTGCAGTTGATATAAAAGCGGAAGCCAAAAATACTCCAGGCAGTAGTAATCTTGCTGGAAGGAATTTGAGAATTAAATCAGCAACAGTATCTGCACTACCAATTGATTGAGTCACCACAGAAAATGCTCCAGAAAATAGAAAAGTTAAACACATAGTAAGGGTGTTTTTATCGCCCATACCCTCGATGACAGTATCGATGTGACGTTGAATTTTACCTGCACTGCATGCAACAGCAAAAAATAGCGCCGGTAGTAGGCAAATTACCGGTGAAACTTGGCGAAGCGGATTATCAATTCCAATAAAGAAAAAATAGACACCACTTCCAAGGTATAAGATTAAAAAAATAACCAAAGGAAAAAAAGCTGTCATTTTACTGCCTTAAAAGCTATGATTATAATCAATTAAGTGATTTCAGGCAAGCTTGGTTTTCTGTAAGTTAATAACAGTCCTTTTAGACTCTCAAGTTACGCTATGGAAAATGCGTTGACTATTCTACCATAATATATAGCATCAAAAAATACTCTATAGTATGAGGTAAAGCCATGGTAATGACATATGAACAGTGGAACATAATATTAGGTGTAATTGATCAAGAGGTAAATTTAAGTGAAGACAATGTAATTGAAAGAATAAAAGAGCTATTAAAGGAAGTAAAGATACTAGGGCAAGCAGAAATATTAAGAATGTTAGAAGAGATATCGCATGGATTAGAAGTACCAAGCAAGATTCCAAGAGTACAAGAGACACAAGAGCCATTAAAAAAGAGACTAAAGGTGGTAAATGTACCGCAGACAAAAGAAGAAGCAAAAAAGATACTAAAGGAGTCAAGGGTATCAAATGCTCAACAGATGGTAAAAAGAATGCTAAAAAGGTTAGGTGTACAAGAGACATCAGAAGAATCAAAAGCAGTGGCGCTAGAGGATGTGCTAAATGCACGAAAGATCTCAGAAAAGGTACCAGTGATGCTAGATGTAGGAAAGATATTAGAGACACTAAAGGCACTAAAGAGAGCAAGTAAAAATGTGTATAGAGAGTGGGAGAAAAATAAGTTTGATATAAATCATTGGTTTAAAGTAGATTGTTTGCATGAACGCTTTTCATACACGTTATTGTATTTAGCTATTGATTTTAAGCTGAACAATTTAATAAATGCTATGCTTAAAGTAAAAGGAATCGATATTAATGCACCAAGTCCGTTTTCCGAATGGACTGCTTTACATTGGGCTGTTGAAGATAGGAACACAGAAGTAGCACGCAAGCTAATAGAAAAAGGGGCAAATGTTAATCAGTTGGATTCATCTCAACGAACTACTTTATATCAGCCAGCTGTAAATGGCGATATAGAAATAACAAAAATCTTAGTAAAAAATAATGCAGATGTTAATGCAGAGGATCTAGCGAGATTGACTGCTTTATATAAGGCTGCCGATAATGGCCATGAAGAAGTAGCAAAGTACTTAATGGAGAATGGAGCAGATGTTAAGAAGAATGGAGCGCTTAAACTTACTCCTTTACATATTGCTGTTGCAAATGTTGATGAAGCAATGGTGAATTGTATAATAAAAAATGATAAGAATATTGTTGAAAATATTGAGATAGTAGATGTATTTGGATGGAGTCCTTTATATTGGGCTGCTGCAAAGAATAATACATTAATATTAGAGATCCTATTACAGGCCACATCACGATATAGAGCAAGTGTTGATATAGAGGATAAGTTAATTGGGCGATCTCCCTTACATATTGCTGCTACGAATGATAATGTGGAAGCAGTAGAGCTCTTAATAAACTATGAAGCAAATGTTAACCATAAGGATGCATGGGGATGGACTCCTTTTAATTGTGCTGCCGCAAAAGGCAATAGAAAAGTAATGAATTATCTAATAGCCCATGGAGCAAGTATTGAGACAAATGATCCACAGAAAATATTACTTTCTATTTGTCCATATAATTATCTAGAAGCAGTAACTACTATAACACAACTTGGAATATGGAAGGATGTGATGAAATTGATGGTAGCTGAGTTTTTACGTTGTGCTGCCGGACATGGTGATACACTAATGGTACATGCTCTATTAGAATCTGGAATAAATGCTAATGCACGTGACGATTTAGAATCAACTGCTTTACATAAAGCTGCCAAAGGTGGCCATGCGGAAGTAGTAAGGACCTTAATTTTATATGGAGCAAATGTTAATGCACAGGATAGCTCAGGGCAATCTCCTTTAGCTTATGCTTTCGAACATAGACACTGGATAGTAGTAATGACTTTACTATGTTATGGCGCAAGTACTTTATTGCCTGATCACTGTGGTGAAACTGTAAGAGATTTAGCTGAACATCAAGGCATAAGTAATCTTCTAGTGGAAGCAGAACAAAGAGCACTAGATATACTTACGCGGCTTAACTTAGAATCAAGTATACTCAGAAACAAAAAATTAATGACAGTGCAACACATAGAATCACATATGTTGAGAGAAATAGAATCACATAATCTATCTATCAGCTTTGAACGTATGATAAGAGATCAAGCTAATCAAATTGAACAATTACAGTATAACGCTAAACTTAATGAAAAAGGAGTAGCATTTATAACTGACCACATTAAATGTGTGCAGTTAGAGACTAACACTAAAGCGTGTTCAGCTGAAATGGATGGAGTAAAAGAACAAATATTACATAGTCCTTGCAGGTGGTCATATCGCACTAAAAATGTTAATGTCAGAAGAGTAACATCTTTAGCTAACGGCATTGAGTGTATGAAGTTAGGGCCTAACACTGAAGCGTGTCAAGGCCCTAGTACTAAAGAGCCTAATACTCACCTCTCTATGATCGAGAAACTATCATTGTTACCACTTTACTCAGCTGTAGGAAAATATGAAGCCGTTATAAATAGTTAAATAATCCTCTAAATTCCAGCACGTAGCACTCGATGCAAGTAGCTGAAACTGAGAAGTACATTAGGTATGTTAGATTTTAGTTTACACAATAAAATTTTTATAAGTAAGATGTCAGAAGGTATCAAAACCATATTAGTAGAAGACAATAATGTTAGGCTCGATAGGTACATTAGAAGAATTTTTCCCAATTTGAAACAATCTGCAATTGAGAAGTCTTTAAGGAAAGGATTAATCAAGGTTGATAATTGCACGGCAAAATCCAGCGATAGGGTAAGCTCTGGGCAAACTATAATGATAAGATACTTAGACTATATTGAGAACACTAATTCTGACTGCAAATATAATGAAAAGTTAGTGAATCTACTAAGAGAGAACATATTATATGAAGACGAATATATACTAGCTATAAACAAACCCGCAGGGGTCATTGTTCAAGGCGGCATAAAGGTAAAAATTAGCATTAGTGATTTACTTGACCAAATAAGAGAGAGAGAAATATTTAAAATTGTTCACAGGCTGGATAGGGATACAAGCGGAGTAATAATATTCGCACGCAATGCCAGCGTTGCCAAATACCTTATGGAAGAATTTAAAGGACGGAGGATAAAAAAAACTTACCTAGCATTAACTTTTGGTATACCGAGCAAAGATAATGGAACAATAGACTATCCGTTGGTGAAAAAATATATTTCAGGGCAAGAAAAAGTAGTCGTTGATGAAGATTCACCTCAAAATGCCACTACGCATTTTTTAATTATAGCAAGGTTAAAACATAATGTTGCTTATTTAAAATTACAACCAATTACTGGCAGAACTCATCAATTACGTGCACATTTAGCTCATATAAATTGTCCTATTCTTGGTGACGGTAAATATGGCGGTAAAAAAGCTTTTATTGATGGAGTAGCAAATCAGATTCACCTACATTCATATTCTTTGTCTTTAAAATTGCCAAATAATAAAGAAGTCACTATTACTGCTCCTGTCCCTAAACATATCGAAAAATCTATTGAAGCGCTATCTTTTGACTAAAGCGATTTCACCAATCAATTTTTTTGTCTTTGGCTTTAATTTGAAGTACAGATATTAGGCTAATCAATGCACAAACAGTAAGGTAAATCCCTGCGGCAAGTTTTGTTTCGGTTTTTTCTATAAGCCACATGCATATCGATGGAGAAAGGCCGCCAAAAATACCTGCAGATATGTTATGTGCGAGGCTAAAGCCGGTGCACCTAACTTTTGTTGGAAATAACTCGCAGGCAAGAGAATTATATATTCCAAAAGATGCACCTATCGGCACACTTATCAACAGAAAAGAGAGCGTGACAATATAGTGGTTATCATTTGATAATAGCGAAAGTACCGGCAAACCGGCGCAAGCTAGAGCTACTAATGTAGGAATCATTACATTTTTTCTTCCAACTTTATCAGACAGTATTGCAAATAGCACTGCGGACGTTCCAAATGTAATTTCAACTATAATCCTTACTACATTTTTAATATCAATACCTGACAGAGTAAGCGCTTTTACAGATATGTTATAAAACATTATTACCGAATAAACGATTGCATTTTGAGCGATACCAAGCCCAATTGCTAATATAAATGCTTTTTTGTAGGTTTTGATTAATTCTAAAAATGGAGAATCAGATAAGCTTCTATTTTGATCATGAATTTTATATGCTAAGCTCTCTTCCATTATATATCTTGTTAAAAAGCCTATTATGCCCATAATGAAGCAGAAATAGAAGGGCAACCTCCAGCCCCAAATTTCATAATTTTCACCTGTAAACTTTTTGCAAATAGCTATCATTACAAAGCATGTGATAGAACCGAGAGCACCACTAAACGCTTTCATGCTCCCTAAGAATCCTAGATTTTTTTTATCGCTTGAATGCTCTATTAAAAAAGCAGAGTTAACACTTGTTTCTCCACCTGCTGCCATTCCTTGTACTATCCTACAAAACAGAAGCAGTATAGGAGAAAATATTCCTATTTCTCTAAAGCTAGGTATAACCGCAATTGCAGTAGACGATATCGAAGCTAATATTACGGAAGTCAGTAAAATTTTCCTCCTG
Source organism: Wolbachia endosymbiont (group B) of Scrobipalpa ocellatella (assembly GCF_964188425.1). NCBI lineage: Bacteria > Pseudomonadati > Pseudomonadota > Alphaproteobacteria > Rickettsiales > Anaplasmataceae > Wolbachia > Wolbachia endosymbiont (group B) of Scrobipalpa ocellatella. The sequence continues at coordinate 731,751 of NZ_OZ077190.1, read as the reverse complement.
CCATACTTATCTCCAATGTAACCAAAAATAAACGCACCAAGTGGTCTAAATCCAAAGCCAATTGCAAAACTGCCAAGGAATTTGATTTTTTTTATGTAGTCGCTTTCTGATGAAAAAAAAACGTCACTTATTATATGCGTCAAAACTCCAAACAGAGTTATTTCATACCATATAATCATATTGCAGATTATACTTGATAGTATTGCTTTTTGAATATCGCTCATAATTTTTAACTCACTATAATTTAACTTACTAATAACAAGTATTTTTGTCTATAGATTGTAGTTTAGAACTTTGTAACTGTTTTAGTATAAAATTGTTTACAATATGCTCACAAGATATTCATTAAATTTTCACTATTATATTCTATATTCAACATTTATTGTAATTATGAGGTTAGTATGAGTGAAAAAGGTATAGACGTATCTCATTGGAATGGAGAGATTGATTGGTTGAAAGTTGCAAAGGATGAGGTAAGGTTTGCATTTGCCAAAGCAACTGAGGGAGAAACTTTTCAAGACACTAAATTTGGACAAAATTTTCAAAGTATGAAAGATAATAATGTGCAAGCTGGGGCATATCACGTATTTAGGATGACCTCAACACCTGAAGGTCAGTTGAATAACATAGTTAACGAACTTAAAAAAGCTAATTTTGAGCCAGGTACAAATAAGTTAGCTGTTAGTGCTACAACTGGTATTTGCGAAGGAAGAACAACAAAATGTGATGATCCTACAAAACACACTAACACACAGAGAGCCGAAAAACTTCATTCTTTATTGACTCAATTGAATGAAAAAGGATACAGTCCAATTGTATATGCTTCACCAAAAACGTGGAATGATTACTATACACAAGAAGAACATAATTTTTCTCACTACCCATTATGGGTTGCTGATTGGAGAGGAAGATCGGAGCCTGAATTACCTAAAGATTGGAAGGATGCGGGTAAAAACTATACTTATTGGAATTACACCTCTCAAGGAGAAGTAAACGGAATAGAGGGCCAAGTCCCGCTAGACCAAACTTTTTGATATCCTAAAACTATAAAGTAGTGCTAGGGCCTAGCACTACTTTAACAGAATTCAATATTCTTGTTTTTTCCCCACCTAAACTCAAGTTATATACAACTTTATTCAACAACCTTTAAAGACAACTCACGTAAATGCTTATCATCTACTTTAGAAGGAGCGCCCATTAGAACATCTTCTCCTTGCTGATTCATAGGAAAACAGATTACTTCACGAATATTCGGCTCATCTGCAAGTAGCATAACCATTCTATCAACCCCTGGCGCTATTCCACCATGAGGTGGCGCTCCAAACCTGAATGCACGCACAAGCGCGCCAAATTTTGTATCAACTTCCTCTTTACTGTAGCCTGCAATGGCAAAAGCTCTGTACATAATATTCAGTTTGTTATTACGAATTGCTCCACTTGACAGCTCTATTCCATTGCAAACAAGATCATATTGGTAAGCAAGGATATCCAGCGGATCTTTTTCTTCTAAATCTTTCAAGCCACCATGTGGCATAGAGAATGGGTTGTGAAAGAAATCTATTTTTTTGCTCTTATCGTCATATACAAAATATGGAAAATCAATAATCCAACAGAATTTGAAGATATCGTCATCTATTAATCCCAATTCTGAACCTAAAAGAGTGCGCACTTTCCCTGCAATTGTTGCTGCTTCATTTTCCTTATCAGAAGCAAAAAATACACTATCTCCGGGCTTTACATTCGTTATTTCTTTTATGGAATTTAGCCTATTGTCATCGAGGAATTTAGCAATTGGCCCTTTTGCGATGCCATCTTTATCAAACGTTATATATCCAAGACCTTTAGCACCGAATTCTTTTTGTGCATGTTCTATTTTTTTATCAAAAAAACTGCGTGGTTCCTCTGCTGTTTTAGGAGCAGGGATGGCTCTGACTACCATACCTCGCTCGATATTGCTTTTGAAAATATTGAACTCTGAATCACGGAAAATCTCTGTAACATCGCTGATTAATAATGGATTACGCAGATCTGGCTTATCAGATCCATATTTGAGCATTGCTTCTTTGTATGTAATACGTGGAAAATCTTTATCAACTGATTTGCGAGAAAATTTGGCAAACACTTTATATAAGGTAGATTCAATAACCTGAAATATATCTTCTTGAGTTACAAAAGACATTTCAAGATCTAGCTGATAAAACTCCCCAGGAGAACGGTCAGCCCTTGCGTCCTCATCACGAAAACAAGGTGCAATTTGAAAATATTTATCAAACCCTGAAACCATAAGCAACTGCTTAAAAATCTGTGGAGCTTGTGGTAATGCATAGAATTTACCAGGATTTAGTCTGCTTGGCACTAAATAATCACGTGCTCCTTCAGGAGAAGAGGCAGTAAGTATGGGAGTTTGAATATCTAAGAATCCTTGCTCTATCATGAGCCTCCTGAGCTCTGAAATGATCTGTGAACGTAGAATAATGTTATTACGAACCTTTTCACGTCTTAAATCAAGAAAACGATATTTAAATCTCATGTTTTCTGGGTATTCTTGCTCACCGGCGATACTTGCTAATATACTCCTTTCTTCTTTTGCTATTTCTTCATCACAGTGGAACTCAACTTCAGATTCAACTTGTAAATTACTAACTATAACTTCAATTTCTCCTGTGGAAATAGAGCTATTTACCGTATCTTCAGTTCTAGCTTTGACTATTCCTGTGACAGTAATCACACTTTCTGATTTTAAATTCGAAATTTCATCAAAAAAATCTTTATCGTTATTGAATACCAACTGAGTAATCCCATGAAAATCTCTTAAATCAACAAAGATTAGGTTACCATGGTCACGTTTACGGTACAGCCACCCAGAGAGAGTAACTTCCTTTTCTACATCATTCTTCCTTAATTCATTACACTCGTGAGTTTTATAACAGTTCATTTAATTGAAATTTCTAGAATACAAAAAGATTATAAAATAAATTAACCTTTGGGCAAGATAATATCTAAAGATCCTTTACAAGCAATTCTGATTTAGATATACTTTTTTATTATGTGTGTTGAGGTGTATTTATGAACCCTGAAGAATTAAAAGAAATTTTAGCTAAAAAAGAGAGGGTGAATGCTGTAATAAAAGATCTTGTTGATACTGTCACCAAAAATGATTTAGAAAAAGTAAAGTCAATTTTTGAGGAAAATAGTTCCATTATTCGAGATGTTGTCACTGAGGTTAATTCCCAAAGCGGTACAAATTTATTAAAGTGTTCTACTAATAACAAAATGGCCGAATATCTAATAGAAAAGGGTATAAGCTTTAGCGCTGCAGTCACAAAGGCAGTTAAAAGAAGAGATTTAGAGTCAGTAAAATCAATCTGTCAGATTAACAGCTTAATAGCTAAAGATGAGTTATCGCAAAATCCTGAGCCACTAGAATCTGCAACTTATGATCACAAATTTAATGATAAAATTGCAAGGTATTTGATTGAACAAGGTGCAAATCCTAATGCAACTGATCATCTTGGTCGTTACTTACTTCATCTGCAAACTGCACAAGGCAATTTCGAAGGAGCTAAGGCTTTAATAGAAAACGGTGCGGATGTTAACTTAATAAATCAAGAGGTAAAAAGCTATCAGAACTTAATTATTGGTGGTAGTGCGTTAAAGGGTCAAACTGCGTTGAATTTTGCAATTAGAATATATTACAGACATAAAGACATAGACGATCAAAAATCTGATAAAACCTTAAAATTTATAAGTTATTTAATAGAACACAAAGCAAACTTAAATATCAAAGATTGTAATGAGATGGTCCCTTTAGATATTGCTATATTTCATAATTCTCCAAAGATAGTAGAATTATTGATAAAAGCTGGTGCTGATCTTAATGTTGGAAGGAAAAAAGCAGAAGGTGTTTTAAAGTATGCAATTACTGAAGGGCATATAGATATAGGGAAAGCTACAATTCAATATATTTTGGAACATGACTCACACTGGTTAACAACTTCAAATAAACCAGATCTTCTCAATGACCAACAAGAGTTATCAAACTATTGGGATGAATATAAAGCTCAAGTTAAAGAGCTTCATGATATAGTGGAAGATAGAATTGACTTGACTGGTGACGGCTCTACCCGTCCTATAATGAGAACAGTGAGTGGCTTTTTAGATCATGAAAGTAGAAAAAATCTAGTAAAATCATCATTTATATCTAGTGCTGAGGCACCAGAAAATTTTTGTCCGAGAAAGCTGGCTGTTATAAGTGTAGCTGCAATAACTTGCGCTTTAGCATTATATTTTCTTGCTCCATTAATCATTGGGTCTTCTGCTGGAATTGGTACTCAACTAGCATTAGGAGCTGTAGGTGCAGTTGTAGGTGGTGGAATTGGAATCTTGACTAATGTGGCAATCGATCAATGCTACGTTAATTCAGTTACTCAGAAAGCTGACTAAAATTAAAGCGCCATAGATTGCTAAAATCCATAATTGTGGAGTAATATAATGTTACTTTCCTCAAGCCTTTAGCTCCTCAAATACTTCTCTTGCTCTGTTTAAAACAGAATCAGGAAAACCAGCAAGTTTTGCTACATGTATTCCATATGACTCATCTGCAATGCCTTCAATTACTTCATGTAAAAAGATGACTTCTCCTTTCCATTCTTTTATTTTCATACAAAAACATTTCACATTTTCTAAGTATTCACCTACTTTAGTCAATTCATGATAATGAGTTGCAAAAATGGCGCGGCACTTATTTACATTGTGAATATGTTCAATCACTGCCTGTGCAATAGATAATCCATCATACACCCCTGTGCCCCTACCAATTTCATCAAGTATCACCAAGGAACGGTCCGTTGCCTGATTTACTATCGTTGCTGTTTCGATCATCTCTACCATGAAGGTAGAATAACCAGCTGTTATATTATCCGTTGCGCCAACCCTGCTGAATATCTTGTCAATCACTCCTACATGCGCACTCTCTGCTGGCACAAATGACCCCATGTGAGCTAAAACTGCAATGAGAGCGTTTTGCCTCAAGAAAGTGCTTTTTCCAGCCATATTAGGACCAGTAATTAGATGTATACCAGCTAAATTGATGCTATTTGCAATGAATTTATCGTTAACTTCAACCACTGGGTGTCTTCCGCTACAGATATTGAACTCTTTGCTGTCATCAATAATGGGTTTTACGTAATTATTTTGCACTGCAAGCTCTGCAAATGCGGTTCTAATATCAAGTTTTGCCAAAGCATTTGCAGCAAGAGCAATTTTTTCAGATTCTTTAGCGACTTCACTACACAGTTCACTAAAAATTTTCATTTCTAAGCCGATTGCAGCATCACGTGCCGTAAGAATTTTATTTTCTAGTTCTTTCAATTCATTAGTAGTGTAGCGCATGCTATTTGCTAAGCTTTGTCTATGAATAAATATATCCGAAGTTATTTTGTGATTTGCCGACACTTCAACGTAATAACCAAGTATATTGTTGTGTAATATTTTGAGTGCAGCAATGCCAGTTAGGTCGCGATAAGATTCACGGAGCTTAGTTACCAACTTGTTACTGTTGTTCAATATATAAGATAACTCAGATAATTCTGAGTTGTATTTTGGATTGATAAATCCTCCTTCTTTTACGGAACTGAGGTTGTTATCAAGTATAGCGCTGTTTAGAAGCTCGAATAGATCTTTATGATTACCAAGACTTTTATGTATTGTGCTTAGTTCACTCTCGTCACTACTTATCACCTGAACTGGTTCCTTTTCTCTGGTCAAGCACTGGAATGACATCTGAGAGTTAATTTCTGATTTTTCACTTAAACAATAATTATGCAAGGTAGACAGAAACTCAGACAATTCTAAAGTCTTTCCTAGGCCTATTTTCAATAGGTTCATATCCTTTGGTGAACCACGCCCTAGTATTAAGCGCGATAAAGACCTTTCAATATCCGGAATGTTAGATAATATCTCTCGTATTTTTCTGCGTGAATCATGATTATTTACAAAAAATTGAGCGGTGCTGAGCCTCAAATTAATTGCCTTAGAGCAAGCAAGGGGTGAAGCGAGCATTTGTTTGAGCAGGCGTCCACCAGAAGCTGTAACTGTATGATCAATAACTGAAATTAGTGAACCTTTCTTTTCACCAAATTGAGTTGAAAACAACTCAAGATTTCTCCTTGCTGAAGCATCAATAAGCATGAAATTTTGTTGCTTATAGGTTTTTGGGAATTCAAGCCTTGGAATGGAGCCCCTTTGCGTTACTCTGACATATTCAAGCAGTGCACCACACGCCATGATTTCTACTTTGCTGAAATTTCCTATACTCCCAAGTTCCCTGATTTTATAAAACTCGCATAATGTTCTGTGAGATTTACTATACTCAAAAAAGCTCTGTGCGTGTTGCGTAATTGATATTTTATAATTTTTTAAAATCGATCTAATTTTTTCATCCTCAGTGAATTTTTCAGAAATTAATAATTCTCTTGGTGATATACGCAATAAATCACTATCTAGAGCTTTCAAACTCGTTAAAGTGTGAAAAAATTTTCCCGTCGATAATTCAAGCCAACTAATAGCATATTCGTCATTTTGTTCAACTATGGATGCGAGATAATTATTGCTTTTATCCTCCAGTAGTGAATCTTCTATAATTGTACCTGGAGTTACAACTCGCACTACATCACGCTTTACTATGGATTTATAGCCCCTCTTTTTTGCTTCATCAGCAGTTTCTAATTGGTCACAGATTGCTACTTTGAATCCTAAATCTATTAGCTTGTGTAGGTAAGATTCGCTACTGTGTGCTGGCACTCCACACATTGGTATTTCTTGCCCATTTGAATTGCCCCTCTTGGTTAGCACTATATTCAGCAATTTCGCAGCTTTAATAGCATCATCGAAAAACAATTCATAAAAATCGCCCAGTCTATAAAACAATAGATGATCCGTGTATTGAGCTTTCAAATTTAAATATTGCTCCATTACAGGGGTATTTTTTTCTCTTATTAAGTTCATAACATTTTTAAATATGTTAGCAGCAAACCACTTACTCTGGTGTTGGTTATTTTATTATGGATCAATAATTTTTTTTAGCTATAGTACAAAAACAAATAGTTTGAGGTAGAATTATGAAATATGAACGGTTGTTAAAAATATTAAGGACAATAAGTGACTTAAATGAGAACAATATAATCGAAAGGGTAAAAGAGGAATTGGAAAAAGAAGATCCAGACACGTATAAAAAGTGGCAAGATAATGGATTTAACATAAATTATACATTCGATGATCAAAGTACATTGTTACATATAGCTGCTAGAAATGATCTTGTAAAGATAGCAGAGCTTTTAATAAAAAAAGGGGGTAATGTTAATACAGCAGATCAAGATGGATGGAATACTTTACACTTTGCTGCTGCAAGTAGCAGTATAGGAGTGGTAGAGATTCTCATAGCAAACGGGGTTAATGTTAATGTAGCAGATCAAAATGGGTTTACTCCTTTGCATTGTGCTGCTCACAATGAAAATAAAGAGATAGTAGAACTCATATTAGACAAGGGGGCTAATGTTGATGCAGTAAATCAAAATGGGTGTACTCCTCTGCATTGTGCTACTATCAATGGACATGAAGAAATAGTAGAACTCCTATTAGAGAAAAGGGCTAATGTTGACGTAGCGGATGAATACGGGCGTACTCCGTTATGCTGGGCTATTAGAAATGGCTATTCAGAAATAGCAAGAATTCTACTTGAAAACAAAGCAGATCCTTTATTGGGACATAAAAGTTTTAACACATTAAAGCTTTTGATTGAATTAATAAAAAATGATTTTAAGCACTCTAAGAAAGCAGAAGAAACACAGCAACAAGAAGATGATGAATATGAATTGATTAAATACTCGTTGCTACTTCGCAATGACTGCTCCTTAACGGATGTTGTCGAAAGAAGTGCATTTGGCAAGCTGATATCTACGTGGCTTGTTGACATGTCCAACTTAACAGAGAGTCAGAAGGAATTGAATAAAAAATTCTTAAGTACTTTTAAAGACTTTCCACATGTTACTTATAAGGATTATAAGAACGATGTTGAAAAAATTAAAAAATTTTTACTAGATCATAAAAGTAATCAAGATCTAAAAACCATTCTCAACCTTAAAAGAGGAGAATCTAAACTGACAATACTGCATATTCTATCAAGTATGGAATGTAGCAATTCAGAAGAATGCATAGATTTACTGTTGAATTCAGGTGCTGATCCTAATGAAAAGGACGACACAGGAAGGACGCCTTTGCATTATGCTACTCGTTCTGGTCATTGTGATACAATTATCAAATTGCTTCTAAGGAAAGGAGCTAATCTTGATATAAAGGATAAAAAAGGTAAAACCCCAATAGAATTTGCAGTTAATAACCCCCACCTTAATATTAAAGAGTGCTTTTTAACTGATGATGTTATTTATGGAACTTTTCGTAAAAAAACACAAGCTGACTATAATGGAAAAAAGTATTTGCGCAAAAGTGTAAATCTATGGGGGAATGATTTTCTACTAGATGAGCAAGATCCAGATAAATATTTTTGTAAATTAGATGAAGTTCAAGACATAAATCAGCTAGAACAGGTTGTAAATGAAGCTATAAAATCTAGGGTAAGGTTCAATCTTACTTGTGAGGGAAATATATATGAAAATACTTATGAGAATAAGTATAATTTTACAGATTATGTAATAAGAAGAATTAGTGAATTAAAGATTTTTCAAGTTGAAAGGGACATAGAAGTTGCTAGTCGCATAGTATGTAATTTGGTAAAAAGAGGTGCAGTACTTGAAACTCTAAGTAGTATAATTGTAATTGATAAACTAGAGAAGTTTAAAGACCACAAAGCTAATCTGAAAGAAGCACGTAAAAGCTATATACATTATTCTCTAAGGTTTTTGGAAGCTGCAAAAAACGCAACTACTGGTAAGGTAAAAGAGGCAAAAATGGACAACTTCACTTTCTGCTTGAAATACTCAAAGAATAGTATAGTCGAGGTTGCAAAAATCATAAATGGAACAGATGAAAGCACAGAATTTCGAAGAGACGTGATAGCAATCGGTGAAAGCGAGATAGAAATTTTAACGGAAGGTGGGGTAAGAAATTATACTGACCTTATAGGTAATATAGTACTGACTTTTCATACTGATTTGGGAAAAGTAGATGCTAGATTGTATTCTGATGTGCAAGATGAAGGAAAAATTATAGTAGAAGTGAGTAACAAGGAGGAAATATTGGAAAAGTTTAAAAATTATAAAGAAGAGTTAGGTGAGAACTGCTTGCTTGGTGGTTCTTCTGTCTACGACGCTATTAAGCAGGGATATTTTAAAAGGCCTGAGGAAGTAGATTCCATATATCATGTAAGTTCTTCATTAGAAAATATATCTTTATTTCCTATTGTACAACAGAACACAGAGAAAATTCGCTAGCGAGGTTAGTGTTGCTTAGCTTAAGTTTAAATTGCCAAAAAATGCAAACTTTATGATACTGAAGGAACTACTTTTTTGGTAGAAGGCAAAGCAGCAAGGAGCGAGCCAAAAGCGATAAGAAAGGATCCTAGCCAGATTATAGACATTCCAGGTTTATAGTGCACTTTAGCTGCGATTTTGCTCTTACTCTTATCAATCTCTCCAATTACAACATAAATATCAGAAAATAAATTGTGGTAGATACTGCTTTCAACATTTTTCTGACCTTCCGCAAGGTAAAATCTATATTCAGGAGTTACTTCACCTAATATCTTATTATTCAGCAAATTCCTGATATCCATTGTACCCCTCACTGCATGGAAATTTTTTTCTTTTATTAGCTCAATATTTCGTAAAGTAACTTTAAATTTATTGACTGTTATGCTGTCTCCTATTCCCAAGTAGTTTTCTTTTTTCTCCTGCCAACCAACGGAATAAGATATACCAAGCACTAGAATTGCCACTCCAGCATGAGCAAGCATCATTCCATAGTAGGACTTAGAAACTCTTCTTGCTAATAAAATTGATTCACCAAATGCTACCTTAAATAAACAAATTCTTTTACTATATGCTTCTAAAACAAAGATTAATAATGCTATGGAGATGGTAATTGATAGCACAATCATTAGCTCCATGTGAAAGATAAACGGCAAAATAGCTGCAGCACTACAAAATGAAAATCTATATTCACGGAATATTGGCAATAGACTATTTCCCTGCCAACTGCAGTATTGCCCTATCATGGTGAGTACTAGAATAGCTAGTGCAATAGAGTTAAATAAAGAATTGTAATATGGTGCTCCAACTGAAATTAATTCACCGGTTAAATACTCAAGCACTGTAGGGTATAAAGTGCCAACGAACACGATGAAAAAGGCAGTGATGAATAATAAATTGTTCATCAGCATCATCGTAAGGCGTGAAAAGAATCTTCTACCTTCTGTCACTTGAGTAGCAGATTTCTTTTCAGATTCCAATATCGAATACTGGAAAGATGTGTGATTCTTTCTCGTAAACACTACAAATATTACTAAGCTACTGACTGTAATTACACCAAGTAGAGCTAATATATACAGTCCATATCTTGGGTCATCTGCAAACGTGTGCACTGAGGTAAGTATTCCTGAGCGGACTAGAAATGTTCCAGTCACACTCAATATAAAAGTTGTAAGCGTAAGTAAAATAGCGAAATTCCTTAAAGTATTGAAATTTCGTACAACGAGCAACAAATGTGTCAGCGCCACTGCAATTAGCCAAGGCATCAAAGAAACGTTTTCCACTGGATCCCAGAACCAAAATCCACCCCAACCGAGTTCACGATATGCCCACCAGCTACCCAAGCTGATGCCCAAAGTGAGCAGCGACCAAGAAATAAGTACCCAAGGCCTGACAATTTTAGCCCAAACATTTCCTTCAGTATTTAAAATTAATCCAGCTATAGAGAGCGAAAAAGGAATGCTAAATCCAAGGTACCCCAAATATAATACCGGTGGATGAATAGCAAGGCCTATATCCTGCAATATCGGATTAAAACCCAGTCCATCTGTTTCAATGCCTGGCATTTTAGTGAAGGGGCTGGATTCAAGTAAAGTGAACAGTAAAAAACAAAAGCAAATCAAGCCTTGGGTGATAAGAGATATTTTTTTTAATTTACTACCATTAGTTCGTTCTGGTGTCATGCAAGTAGCTGACACTGGAATCCAGTTTTTATTACACTGCCATTTGATGTACTCATTTGCAATTAAATTGTCTGGATCCAAGTAGTCAAGCACTGGGATGACAGAAGGTATATAAATATCCATTAGTAATAAATACATGACAAGCACTAAGGTCCAAAGCAACATAGACCCTTCTTTATTTCCCCAAACACCACAAATCTTATAGATTAAAGGTTTTGTTGTGTGTGAGTGGTAATATACGTTTTCAAGTGAGAAATCATTTTTAATGTGGCAGTAGATCAAAATAGCCATTGATGCTGACACACAAAAAAATATGGCAGAGGAGACGAATCGGTAAGAACTAAACGGTAGAAACAAATACGTTAAAGATAACAAACAGGCTACCAATAACAATATATTCCCAAATTCAGGCATAAGATTCATATAATGATATTACTAATAATAAATTGGGAGTTAAAGTTTTAATATAGGAACAAAGTTAATCTTCAATTATATTAATAGTAAGTAAAAATTAAGCATTAAGCTTTTATACTTTATATTATATAACATTAATATTGTGAGGTAATATTATGGGCACAACTAAGATTAGTGAATTTCTATTCAATATAAAAGGTAAAGTGGCAAAACAACATGCTGAACCAATAATTGAAAAAAATCTCTATACTATTTTAGGATTCAAAGATGTAGAAGATTTAGAACATAAGACAAGTAAGTCCGTTAACAAAAAAATTTGGCAGCTATTTATTGATTGCTTTACAAAGGAAATAGATTATGTAGCAACTAAGCAAGTTGTAAAAAACGTTGTTTGTAATATTGCCAAAAGTGCCCAAGGCAATGCTTTTACTGAAGCTGAAAGCTTAATCTTAAACGAAAAACAAGATAATAAAAAGAGAGAAAGAGCGATTAAAAAAGCTACTAGTATTTTAAAAAAAATCAATCCAGAAAAAGCCTTCAATGAACTTTCAGTAATAAAAAAACAAGCCGAAGATTTTTTACAAACCGATTTTTATAAGGCGCAGAGCAAACCACTGCCAGGATTTGCTACATCTGGTGCACAGCTTTTTGCGGAAACTTTGAAATATATAGAAACACTAGAAAAATTATCAGAAGTTAAAAAGGAAGATTTAACTAAGAGTTTCCTATTAAATTATATTAGTTCACTGAACAAAAAGTATCCTAAATCACAAGGTAAAAGGGAAGATGCTATACGAATACTATCAAGCGATGAGTTGAAGAATTTTTATAATAAAGGTGTAGAGGAAGGAATACTACAACCGCTGGTATCATATAAAGAATGCAGAAATCTGTATGATAAAATGAGCCAAACAAAGGATGAATGTATAATCAAAAAAGAAGAACATGAGAAAGCAAGTAAGTCAATAACCAGTATAATTAGTGACATAAAAAAATGTAGAGAAGCAGTCCTTAGTTGCAAAAATTTTCAGAGCTCCTACATAAAGGAAAAAGCAGAACACCCATTTAGAGGCACCTCATGTCAAAAAATGATTGATATATATCAAGAGAGAATTGCTGGATATCAGGAAAAAATTCGTCAAAACCTAAACCAAATAAGAGCAATATTAAAAGATACGCCGCAAGATGTGGAAAAATTTAAGGAAATAATCAATTGTGTGCATGAAGCAGAGCAGTATGATGAAATTTTTGATTCGGCTTTAATTTGTTTATCGAACATACAGAATAAGCTAGATATTCAACCAGAAAATCCCCTAACAGAACTCAGAGCTTCACAAATCAACGTTGAAATTGAGCTAACTAGGCTCTGTGAACAAAATATTAGAGTAAGCATGTGAGTGCTTCAACAAAATTCAAAAAACCAATAAAGACCTCATAAGTCTTATCAAAATAGGAGATTTCTAATAGTGGCAAATACCATGTATTTCTTTCAATTTGCCACTACCTAAATCACACATTGTCTTCCAGAAGGAAAATTTTTGTTCCACTGGCAACCACTTCATGTATAGCTTTACTTTCATAATAAGAAAAATGGCAAAAGCAATTTTAGATCTACTCTAATAAAAGCCTATTTTCCTTGAAACTAAAATAGCTACTAAATGTGATAATAATATGATCTATTAATTCTATTCCTATGCTTTTGCAAGCTTCTGCAAGCTGTCTAGTGAGAAACATATCGCTACTTGAAGGCTGTATATCTCCACTTGGGTGATTGTGGGATATTACAATCGATGTTGAGCCAATCAAAAGAGCGCGTCTTATGATCTCTCTAACGTAAATAGGAGTTTGATCTACTGTACCAAAGTTCTGCAGATCTTCCGCTATTAGACGATATCTTTTATTCATATAGATGACGCGAAAATTTTCTTTATTAAGGCTTCCTATACTTACTTTTAAATAATCAAGCAAATTTTCCCAGTTATTGATTATAGGTAGGTCCTTTATTTCTTCTCGTGCAGAACGAACAAAAGCCTGTTTCACACAAAAGATAGCAGATATGGCTGCATTATTAACTCCTTCAATATTTTGCAGTGCTTCTAAATCGGCATTAAAAACTTTATTTAAACTGCCCAAATTTTCTATCAAACTCTTTGCTACTGGCTTTACATCGATTCTACTATATGCTGAATATAAAATGTGTTCTAAAATCTCATAATCAAGCAATGATTGTCCGTTATCTAAAATAATTCTCTCTCTTAGGCGCTTTCTATGACCTTTTTTGTAATCTTTCATTATTCATGAATTGCTTATCTCTTATAATAAGAAATTGAATTTTTAAGTAAAATATTTAATAAAACACATGAAGCATAATTGTAAATTTTTGAAGACAGCAAATGAAAGTAGCCCCTCTCTTGTCATCCCCTGCTCCCTCCTTCTTGTCATTCAAGTAGCCTCATCCCAGTGTCCCTTCTATATATCATCCCAGTGCTCCTTCTATGTCATCCCAGTGCTTGACACTGGTTTCTTACCAACAAAAACCTAGCATAACTTTTGTGCTCAAAAAATTTCCAGTATCAAGTGCTGGCCTGAAGCTTTAGCTGTAAATGTTAAGAAATTTACCAAGCGAAAAAAAAGGCAAAAAAATCCCCGTGTAACGAGTTTTGACCCTATAATAATGTAAATTGGCGCTGTAATAATGTGCTAACGCTTAAAATAAGCGCGTTTTGGCTGAATGTAGAAAAAATAAAAAAGACATGCAGCCGCTATAATTTTTATGTAATTTGCCAATAAATATCTGAGTTTTTTACTGAATTTTTGTTGTTGAACCCGCGCGGATCGAAAACAAGGATAAATACTCTTATTGTCATAATAAGGGGGCTGGCGCAGTTTGTCAAGGAAGTTTTATGCGAGAGATCTATTGAAATGCTCGTGCAAAATCATACTATTAATTAGTACACTATAAATTTAAAATTATAAATATGTTAAGCAAATTAGTAACTTTGCTATTAATTTTTATATTTCCTTTTTACTCATACTCATATCAGTTTAGAACCAAAGCAAAGCAAGCAATTGTCTTAGATTTAGCTTCAGACTCGTTCATTTTTGAACACAATTCCAGGGAAAAAATGGCCCCATCTTCAATGAGTAAGTTAATGACTTTATATGTAGCTTTTGACTATCTAAAAGCTGGAATAATAAAAATGGAAGATAAATTTCGAGTAAGTAGAAAAGCATGGGAAAGGAAAGGCTCTTCTATGTTTTTGAAAGAAGGTCAATTTGTTACGGTAAAAGAACTACTTGAAGGAATTACAATTGCCTCAGGTAATGATGCATGCATAGCGCTAGCCGAGGGTATCGCAGGATCAGAAGAGAATTTTGTTGCTGAAATGAATGAAGTTGCACAAGATTTAAATCTTAATGATAGTCATTTTGTTAACTCAAGCGGGTGGCCAGATGAAAACCATTTTATGAGCGCAAAAGACTTGGTAACACTGGCAAAAAGGATTTTTACTGATTTTCCTGAATACTATGATCTATTCTCTGAACAATATTTGACATATAACGATATTGTACAAAAAAATAAAAATCTTTTACTTTTCCATGATATTGGAGTTGATGGTCTAAAGACAGGTCATACAAGTGCTGGTGGTTATGGAATTATAGTATCTGCAAAACGGAACGATAGGAGAATTTTTGCTGTTGTGAATGGTTTGGACACCGAGAAAGAGCGAATAGAGGAAGCAAAAAGACTAATACAATATTCCTTAAATCATTTTAATACCAAGAAAATATTTGCTAAGGATAGCGTAGTTGAAGAAATAAATATTGTTTATGGAAAAGATAAAAAGGTGCCCGTTACAGTTGCAAACGATGTTACCATAACTTATAACCGCAGATTACATGATAAAATTAAAGTGCGTATTGAGTATAAAGATATGGTACCCGCACCAATTAAAAAAGGTCAAGAAGTGGGCAAAATTTTTGTAGAAATACCTGGTACTGAGCAACAAACTATACCTGTTTATACAGCAAATGATGTGCAGAAATTGAGCTATATAAAAAAAATTTTTAGAAAGTTGTTTTAATCAGCAAATGTAAGTTAAGGAGACCTGAAATACTAATCTACTTTCAACCTCTCAGCATGTAAACTGCGTGGTAAAGATTCCAACTCTTTTGCAGCAGTGAGTTCTTTATTTTTTGCATGTATACCAAGCTTATTGAATTCTCGGGCAGCAGGAAACACTCTTGCCTCAAGCGAACCAGCAGTTTTATTGTAATGATCAACAGCACTTTTTAAGCTTCTGCGTAAATTATCAAAATTTTCGCCCATTGTGCAGATTCGCTCATATAAAATATGGCCTAGTTCACTTATTTTCTTTGCATTTTCAGCTATCATCTCTTGCTTCCATCCATAGGCTACTGCCCTAAGTAGCGCGATTAAAGTGATTGGTGTTGCAATAATTACTTTTTTTTCTATTCCAATTTCTATCAAAGCTGGTTCACATTCTAGTGCTGCACTGAAAACCCCTTCTCCTGTTAAAAAAAGTACCACAAGCTCTGGCGTATTTTCAAATTGGTTCCAATATTCCTTTCTGCCTAGATCATTTATATGTTTTTTTATTGCCAGAGAATGATTCTTCAATTTTTCCTTTTGTATCTGTAAATCATTTTGCGACATAGCATCCATGTAAGAATCAAGTGGTACTTTAGCATCTATTATTATTTGCTTTCCTGATGGCATTTTTATTATCAAATCAGGACGCAACAAATTGTCCTCATTTTTATCAATTACTGAAGCTTGAGTCAAAAAATCGCAATATTCAATCATTCCCGCCATTTCTACTACTCTTTTTAGCTGCATTTCACCCCATTTTCCCCTAATGTGAGGCTTCCTCAGGGCGTTAGCAAGGCTAGAAGTTTGACTCATTAATGCTCCAATTTGCTCCCTTAAACCTTCATAGGCCCCTACCCTCTCCTTCTCTAGGTCACGTATTTCACTATCGAATTTTTCTAACTTTTCTTTTATTGGAGTGACAACTTCGTTGATCGTTGCTTGCCTTTTTTTGAAATCACTTTCTGTTTCTTTTAGCTTACTATCGATTACTTCCTTCGCTAAATTCAGAAAATTATTGTTGTTTACCTGCAAAGCATCAAGAGAGAGAGCTTTAAAAGTGTTTGTAAGCCTCTCCTCTGCTTTTGTTAGTAATTCTATTTCCTTTTTCTTTTCCTCACGCTCTTTTTGTAGAATTACTTCAAGCTCTGCTTTTTTGACTTTCAACCCAACTATCTCTTCATCCTTATTCAGTAAAGTTCGCTTTGCCTCTTGAAGCTCACGCTCTAATTTAAGTTCAAGATTTGCTTTCTCCTCACTTAGCTTTCTATTCTTTTTTACGACGAAAAAGAGAAATAACAGTAAAAAAAGAAAATTTAACCCGAGAACTATAGAATTGAGAAGCATCAGAATACAGAAAAAACCGCACTCACAATACTATCTAATTTTTCTATATATAAAAAAGAAAAAAGAGAATCAAATGAGGTACTCTTTTGTGAAGGATTTGGTTTACTAATTAATAATCGCCTACACTTGGATTAGTGACATAATGTCTTTTTATTAAAAATCTTATATAATAGTTATTTTTATCATATCAAATAGCACATATATTAACAACTCGATTTTACTCTCATTGCTTACTATTTACCACATTACAACACTTACAAACCGGTTATTTCATTAAAAACTTAGCTTCAGCCCAGCCAAAAGCACATACCCGGAGTTATTACTTTCGATTTCAGGTTCTTTGGTACTAAATTTTACAATATCGAAGTAGTATGAAGTGCCAAGAGCTAATGGATATTCAAGACTGAAAGCCTGTGATGTTAATTCGTTTGTACCTTTGCCTACAATATCCCTGCTACTACTAAAATATGTTAAGCTCACTTTACGAGAATCAGAATGATAAGCAACACCTGCATTTATATAATTCATATTACTTGTTTCAGGACTACGTTTCTCACCAGATTTACCGCCATTACCGTACGAAAAAATGCAATCAAGTTCAAAAAGTTTTAGCTTCAAGCCAAAATTCCAGTGTAGCAATTGATTACGGCATTTATAATTTTCAGAAGTACCATCCGAGCAATCAGTTAAATTTTCTCTTGCAAACTCACCAGTAAAAGCAGTAGTAAAATTTATTTCATCTGATAAGCCATTTTTATAGGAAAGACCAGCGGCTATTAGATTGTTATATTGCAAATTATTTTTTCCTGGAACATAACTGAGTCCAAGTTGAAAGTTATAGATTTCAGGAGAAATATAGTTTATCGTTGGTTGTTTTAACTTCAGCTCTAGTCCATTATAGTCGCTGTAAATATTGGGTTTTACCCAAAATACCTCATCTTTATCATACCCAGGATCATTATCTTTTTTTTCATTACCGCGCAAATTTGAGTAATTTGTCCAATGACCATTTATTCCTCCGGCAGCTGTGTAAATTTTTGAAGTGTTAATTAACATACTCTGACTAACTAAACTTCCTTTACCATATTCAATTGATCCAAATTCCTGGTTCTTTATGATAAAATACCACTTCTCCATTTCTAACTTTTCTATGTCTAGTGCCTTTAAGTTTGCAATACCAGAAACTTCTACCTTAACATTAAACCCCAGTTGTGTATTTGGATAAACTTGCTGCAAATAAAGAAAGCGCAGGTCTGAATAGCTTGAGGTCTTGTCTTTTGTAGAGCTAAAAGAATCTTTATTGAAAGCGTAGCCAAATCTTAAATCTACTTTTCCATCTAGTTCTACATAAAACATCTCCTTATCCAGAATTACCCTAGCGTTAGCACTTCCTCCCACAAGTAATGATAAAAATAGTGTGATTAGTAACCTCATAGGTAAGCTTAAATTCTTAATATAAGCTTAACAGAAATAAAAAACAATCCTTATATTGTGTAGAACTTAGATACTACAAACCAATTAATGACAAAAGCGTTTAAGCATTCTTCACACTATGTTTTTGAATTATATTTCCATAAATAATTGATATGCTTGATAGTTTTCGCTTTAATAACTGCTTGTTAATGGAAGAATGTATACGATTAACTATTTTAGATGTGTTATTTGCATCACAGTTCATCAAAATAAAAAGTACCTTATTCTCATCAATACATCCTAAAAAATCATCACTACGGCAATTTTTATAAAAATGTTCTATGATAATTTTTAGTGTATCATTTTCCTTATTACAACTGCTGTTTAAACCTATTATTCCTATAACTGCATTAATTTGATATTCAAAGGCAAAATTCAATATGACATATAACTCCAAAATCGTTGAATCATTGTCTGGTATATCAAACAAGTTGTGTTTTCTATATTTCTTACCCATCAGATATTTATCCCTAAACATTGCTAGCTTATGAAACAGGCTAATGTCACGTATCAATAGCTCATAATTAATCTTGCTATTAGTAAATTGCGTTGTGCGAAAAACTTTTACCTTTGTTTTTATATCTTCTCCTTTAGCGTCGATTAAAGAAAAGCCTATCACTTTTGGCAATATATCGGGCAAATCGCGCCCATCTTCAGTATACTCCAAATAGCTTTTCATATCTTCAGCTGCTCTTGCACTTAAAATATTGATTAACGGCTTATTAAGTAAATTCCCTTCTTCACATTTTAATAAATTCCTTGCTGCTTGATTGAGTCCCAAGATTAACACGTTTTTTTTCTCATTATCCTGAGAAACAGATATCACAGCATCATCTTTCCTTCTTGCCGTTATAAAATCTTCCATGCTTTCATTCTATAAAATGTATTTACCAGTATAATAAAGTTGTATTAAGATTTATTTACCTATTGATATACTTAATCAAGTATAGGCAAGCATAACATAACCAGCTATTTCTAAGTGATGATAAAGGAAGCAAAATTACAAATGTAATTTTGCTTGTTTTCTTTAATACCTTCATCACAACAACTGATTTTGCTGTATTGGATTAGATGGTTGAATATAACCTAAACTACTGTGACACGATTCTTCGTATGACGGTGGTGATGAACACGATTCCTCGTATGAAGGTAGTAGTTCCTCAAGCGGTGCTGAAGGTTGTACTTTTTCATAATTGTCAGAAGGAAAATTGTCTGATTCTTTATTATTAGTTGCTTTATCCATACATTTTACTGGTTGCTCTATATAGTCTTGTATTTCTTTTGTAAAACTATGATTTAGATAACAACTTGTTAAGTAAGCTACACCTGCTACTGTGAGTGCTAATGATGCAAAAACTAAAGGTGAAGCTCCTATACACCTAAAAACCTTTACTTTATACATACTCATATGAGCAGGTGGGTCAATGGTTGTTGCTAAAAAAATAAAAAAACCAAGTGAAAAAAATATTAACAAGCAAATTCCACCCAATGAACAAGATCCTAACGCTACTTCTTTTAATGATTTTTCGTTTTTCTTTTTATTATTAAGGCTTCGATACATTTTATTAACGTTAGTATTGCTAATATAATCTTCTAGTTCTTTTAAAATTTGAGTCTTTAACTCTTCAATCTCATTATCTATTAACGAATAGTATTTTTTATACCGCTGCTTCAATTGAACGTCTAATACTGATTTACCACCATTGAGAAGATTTAAAATGTCTTTTTTGCATAACTCAATCTCCTGAGAAATTTTAGAATCGTTTTGTTCTTTTATATCTTGATCCATTTTAGCCTGTAGTTTTTGACCAAAATCTTTAAATACAGTTCTGCAAGAAAGGTATTTTAATATAATAGGTAAAGCCAGCTCATTTCCCTTACTAAGCAAAGATAAAAGATTCAAAGCGAAAGAATTAGGTACTGCTTCTCTTGGTAGAATTAAGTGAAATCTTGGAGAGTAGACCGGCGGAACTTCCCCAGTCAGTCTCTCGCAAAACTGTACGTAAATCTCTCGATTTATACAGCTTCCATTATTCAGCCTTTTGACCTAACCCTAATGTCCAGTGGTAGAAAGTCTTTGGATTCTCTTCTTTTATTGTCCCAAATTTGGGAGAAAAACCCTGGACTTGAAGTCCATCCTTTTAAGAATATAATTTTAAGGTGAAAAATCTGAAAGAATGTGGAATATTATAGAAAAAGCAGTCACTCTGTATATATATCACATAGTGTGGATAACAAAATATCGATATCCAGTACTAGTTGGAGATATTGGACAGAAAGCTAAAGAAGTTGTACAAGAAGTATGTGCAAATAATCAAGTAGAAATTATCAGAGGTAGAGTTGCGTCAAGTCATGTACACGTATACGTTTCTGTACCCCCATACTTAAGTATTAGTAAGTTAGTGCAGTTAATAAAAGGAAAAAGTTCCAGAAAAATCCAGCAAAACTTTCCAGAGCTAAAAAAGAGATACTGGGTTGTGGGCAGTAGGCTACTTTGTCAGGACTAGCGGAAATGTAACTGACGAAATGATAAAAAATTATATTGAAAATCACTCTAAAAAAGAAGATAAATTTGGTGACTTTCAAGTCGAAAGTTAGCATTCTATGCTCTCTCTTAATCTTTGGATTTTAATCCATAGTGGTTGAATTTCTGGTGCAGAATACTTTTGTTGATATATTCCAGGAAGTACTACTCCTAAAGATAATTCTCCCAGCGGGGAAAGTATAACTACTTGCTCATCAATATCTGGCGGAGACCAATCTCTATCTTTTCCTGCTTTACTTGTTATCCATGGCAGATAATCTGTTACAATATCTCCTATTTTCACTCTTACTTTTGCTTTTTCACAATCTACTTCTTTTACAACTCCTATACGAATGATATTAGCTACTTTTCTCTGTAACTCTGCAATGGCAAAATTATTTTCTAACATGCATTTCTCCCACTGCTATTTTATGTGGTTTGATTTTCCCCTCTTCCCATACTGATTTACCTAAATGAAGCTGATGACTCCAATCAACCATCCACACCAAATATGCATCTAATTCGGGTCTAAATCCATCAGGCTCTGCAGAAAGAAATTCAGCCGGAGATACATTCTTTTCCCAGGTATTCTTGTTCACTACTCTTGCAACCTCAGCAGCGAATGTTCTGACAATAATAGGGGCATTTTCTATTGTGCTATCAATCACTATTCGTGCTTCAAATCTTGCTTTCAGCGCTAATTCCTCTGTTCCAGGATCTTTTCCCGATTCTAAACTCACAAACTCTACAAATAACGCTGGCGCTAATAATTCTTTTCTTATCGATGGATAAATTTCACAAGTTTGAATTGCTGGTATTTCTCTCTTCAGCGTGGTACAAATTTTATCATGTAAATCTTTCAAATTCATCCTTTATAGCTCAATTCACGTTCAAAAAACTTTGTAAAGACTTTCTCAACCTCATAATTAACAAGGTCTTTTATTATTCTTGAGCCTTCTGGTTCCAGCGGTAGTTTTACTTCCTTTATTGGCAATGCTGCTCTTCCTTCACGTTTAAACATACCGCTATTTCCTTTTGGCATAACTGCTGCAAATCCTCCTATAAACTCATGCTTTCCTACTTTCGATCCTCTTCTTGTTTTTTGTATTTTACCAATTGTCCATGCTCTAATGTCATAGAGATTTGCTCTAATTAACACTTCTAATCTGCTAGTTTTCGCCTTAAAAATTCTTAATCTCTTTCTTATCAAACTTAATTTTATCTTCTTTTCCTCACTAATTTCTTTTGCTGTCTTCAATTTTAGCCATAGTGCTGTTCTGTTTAACGCTCTCACTATTGCTAATTCTATTTTTTTTCTTTTAGCATTTACACTTTCTATTACCTCAACTTCTATATGAACAGACATTTTACACCCCATACGCTTCGATTCGCCAGACCATTCCAGATTTATCTCTAAGTGGTGGTGTGTGTATTTTGTATTTGCAATCACCTATAACAAAAATATCTCCTACAATTGGCCTCAGTATATCAAAAATGCTTACCTCAAGAAAAAGCATCTCTCCCACAAATTGTCCTTCACCAATCTCGTATAATTTATCTGGCTGTTGCTTTAATACCTGTACCATATATGACTTATCCTTTGATTTATATAAAGCCACTTCTCCTAAATGGGCAAAACAATCTTTAAATAATCTCTTAATATTCTCTTGCACGTTTCTCCGCTATATACTAACATTTATATGCTAAGAAGAGGTAAAGCATTCTTCTGCCTCACACCGCTTTATATTTGCTCTACCTATGTTGCAACGATCTTGACTAGTATCGCTGGACGGTGGCACATTGGCAGAGGGTTTGACTGCGTATGCAAATCAGTCCCTCTATCAAATCTTCTTGGCTCTTGTTTTGCATAGAGTGGCTGTCCTAGTGTATTTACTGTTTCATTAAAATCTGCTGGTGCAAAATATGTTGTAAATGTGCTCGCTGTTCCTACTGGAAAACAGTGTCCTGTATCTCTTTCTATAAACCTTCTTACGGTTCCTTCAGGATCAGTTGCTTGCCCTCTATATTCCTCAAATGTGATTCCGCAGAATGTAAATCCTGACCTCATATCATTCCTTAGCGCTGCTCCTTCTTGCCATCTCTCGTATGCTTCTTTCACTTTACTATGCGAAGTTAGTGCATCAAAAAACTCAGGGCTTACCAAGGCATGAATTCCGGTCATATATTCGCCACTTAAGTTGTCTTCGATATGTCGCAATACCTCCAGACACTTACGCTTGACATCTGTTGTTGCTGTTCCAAGGGCAAAATTTACTACTTTTGGTGTGATTTCAAATTCGTTGTACAAATTTAATAATTCTGACCCGTCAGCATCAAGAATAATTCCCTTCAGCGCTCCCATTCGCAAATGCTCTAATGTTATTGCATGTTTGTTTCTCATTAGCTGCAAATGATCAGTTATTACATCTGCAAGCGCTTTCAGTTCACTCTCTGATCCAAATGCCCTTATTCCTTGTACTTCTTCTGGCAGCACTACATCATCATGCGGAATGTGCGGAATCGTAAATGTTCTTATCTTTCTTTTTCCTCTTTTTCCTACTGTTGCTGGTGCTCCGGGTACTTGCGTTGGTAGTAAACTTAACACTCCGTTGTGTTCTTCTATCGTAATATGTCTAAATCTTACTGACCTATTTGGAAATAAATTTAAATTTTCAACACGTCCATAATTTATCGGCAATATATTCATCGCATTTGTTAGTGCCGTCATGCTAAATGCTGTATTTGTAAATGGATTTTGCATTCTTTCTTTTCCCCCTTATATATATTTTAATAGTTTTTTAAACTCCCTTGCGGATAATGATCCCTTGTGCTTCAAGTTGCTTTATTGCTGCAGCTTTCTGCTCTTCAGTGATATTTGCTGGCCATACAACTGCATGATCTGCTAGCATTGCACCACGAGTAACAATTACTCCTTTACTATTTTCCTTTGCGTTTACATCGCTTGCTATCACTCCTATCGCCGTTTGTGTCCCATCTGTGGCAGTTGGATTGATTATCCTAATCATGTTGTCTTTATCACGACTAACAACTGTTCCTAGCTTCAGATTTTCCCCCTTGGCTACTGTTATCTGATCTCTTGAATATAGACTTGATGCCTCATACTTTAATAAGTCACCCAGATTATTTTGTTCGGTTATACATGTCATATTTTCTTTTCTCCTTTTTTCCCTTTAGTTTACCGCCATGTTTGTAGTTGTTGTACCCGACGGTTATAAAAAAACTTAAATACTTGATTGTGCTCTAGCTTTAGCTACTTGCATCATCAACTCCTCTCCTGAATTCTGTGGTATTGCACTCAGTATCTCTGTCTTCTTCGTTCTCTCTGCAAGTAATTCCATTAAAACTTCCCTAGCTTGCTCAACACTTACGCCTTGCTCAATAAATTCTTCTATCTTTTCTGGCACCTTCGATAAATTACATAAACGTATTAATTCACGAACTTCAGTACGATACTTGGTTAAATTATCAGTTTCTAGGTCGTTTGTAGTTTGTTCATTCATAGTAATACTCCTGTTTTTATTAATAGATGAAAGAATTGTCATTCCGTCTGCAAGGCCTATTTCTACTGCTTTCTCCCCAAAATATAGCCCTGCTTCTGTTGATCGAATCTTTTCAATTGAAAGACCTCTGTTTCTTGCTATTAGCTGCAAAAACATTTCATATAGTCTTCCTACTTCTTTTTGTAAGCTTTCTAAACTTTCAGACGTCATTGGCTCATGCGGATTTAAATCATTCTTCCGACTACCAGCAAATATTGTGGTATATTTTATTCCCTGTTTTTCGTCAAATCCACTTTGATCTATATGACTTGCTATTACTCCTATACTCCCAATTCCTGAAGTGCGGGTGAGAAAAATCTTTTCAGCGCTAGAGGCTATAGCGTACGCAGCAGAATATGCATCATCATTTGCTATTGCAATAATTCTCTTTTTTGCTCTTGATTCATAAATAAAATCAGCTAGGTCAAAGACACCGTTTACTTCCCCTCCTGGACTGTCTATGTCAAGTAGAATCGTCTCTATGCTTTTATCTTCTAAAGCACTCTCTATCTCTTCATGAATATTTTCATACGAAGTCATGTCTAAAATATGATCAAAAGCTTCTGTTTTTTTTGTCAAAACTCCATAAATACGTATTATTGCTATTCCTTTTGGATTTATATGAAAATGCTTTAAAT
Source organism: Wolbachia endosymbiont (group B) of Scrobipalpa ocellatella (assembly GCF_964188425.1). Classification (NCBI taxonomy): domain Bacteria; kingdom Pseudomonadati; phylum Pseudomonadota; class Alphaproteobacteria; order Rickettsiales; family Anaplasmataceae; genus Wolbachia; species Wolbachia endosymbiont (group B) of Scrobipalpa ocellatella. The sequence goes on along the minus strand of NZ_OZ077190.1, from coordinate 706,520 downwards.
TCTTAAAGATAGGTTGTTTGCTGTTATATAATGATAGTAGTTCAAAACTTCTTCTCTCTACCATTATTGGTTTATTTATCCACATCACCTTCCTCCCCTTATTGTATTTTATGGCACATTAACGTCACAATCGAAACAAAGTCCAAAAGAATTAGCTCGCTTTTGATCTTCTGCTATTTCTTGGTCAATTTCTTCTACATCATAACCCATTTCTGATACTACTTCCGATCGACTCTTAAATCCATTCCTTACTGCCATTTGCTGTGCTTGCTGGTCTTTCAGTGGATCCACCCAATCAAATCCCTGTGGTATCCATTTTACTTCTTCTTTCGCTGCTTTTACTACTTTTTCATCTATACTCAGTTCTCCACAAAGCACTGCTAACTCTAGCCATCTATTCCATACTGGTCTGCAAAACTGGAATACCATAATGTTGTGTTGCAGCATAGCGCATCGACGACGAAACCCTATTAATCCAGCTCTGATTGATGAATAATTAACACCTGTTAAATCTCCTGTTAGCTGCTCATATGTTATTCCTGTACCTATTGCTATTGCCCTCAGTTGCTGTCTTATAAACGCTTCATAACTTCCTCCAACATCAGATGGTTCCGAAAATTTGATGTCTTCTCCTGGGTCTAAAAGCTGCATTGTTCCAGGTTCTAGGCCAGATAGTGCTACTCCTTGCTCACTTGCTTCACCTTCTCCCATGATATTTGCTTCAGGATCGAGCCTTGTAATAAACCCTGCAAACATTGCTGCAGTTTTCTTTCTCACCAGCTCTGCATCATCATATTGATCAAGCTCATAAAGCTTTAGCAGTATACTCGAAAGCCAAGGCTCACCTCTGATTTGCCCAGGTCTTAGTGGTCTATAAATATGTAAAACATCATTTGCTGGTACTCTTACTGATTCTCCAAATGAGCCTTCGCCTGGATGTTCTCTAAATAAGTAATATGCTTCTCTTTGCCCAAGCTTGTTAAACTCAATCCCGTTTCTTATTACATTACCATTTGCTAAAGTTTGATTTGTTTTATTGTCTAAATGTTCAGACTCAAGTACTTGCAGTTGTAATGGCACAGAAAATCTATCTTCCAGCTTTCTCGTTCTTAAACGTACAAAACATTCTCCTCCCTCTATCATACTTCTACATACTAGAGCTTGTAATCCATAAAAATCACTTACTCCATTACTGTCTGCTTCATCTGTCCATTTTAGCCATAATTCTTGTACTTTTTTGCGAAATTCTCCATCTCTTGCTTTTGATTGTGGTTTTATTCCTGTTCCAATAGAGTTACTTACTATCGTATCAATTATATTTGCTGCATATGGATTTTTTCTCACCATATCACGTGATCTACTACGTAAAGTTTCAAGGTTTTGAGACAGCAAATTGTTTATACTTCCTAACTCTGGTTGAAAGTGAAAAAATCTTCTTCCTGACCCTGCTGCATCCCATGCTAAACTTTTTATCTTTGGTTTGCTAAATAATTGCTTGAACGATTTTAACAGCATTACTTTTCCTTATCTGAAACTTTGGATAACTCAGCCTCTAGCTCTTCTATTGTTGGCAAGGCTGTCTTTACATTCTCTGGTAGATTTTCAGTAATTTTATATTCTGCCAACCCTATCGGTTTATTTATGTCTTTCAGTGTATACTTAGCTAGCACGTTATCCTTTGACTTGCATAAAATTAATCCTATAGATGGTTGATCTGTCTCGTGCTTTAGTAAATCATCAACGGCTGAAAGATAAAAATTCATTTTACCTGCATATTCTGGCTTGAAATCTTTGTCTTTTAGCTCAATTACTACAAAGCAACGTAACTTTAAATGGTAAAACAATAAATCAATATAGAAGTCTTTATTTCCAACATCTAAGTGAAATTGCCTACCTACAAATGCAAATCCTTCCCCTAGCTCAAGCAAAAACTTCTCTACATGGCCTACAAGACCTTTTTCTACTTCTCTTTCATGAGCGTCATCTCCTATACTCAAAAAATCAAAAATATATGGATCTTTTAATGTATAATGTGCTAAATCTGACTGGGGAGAAGGTAACTTATCTTTGAAGTTAGTAACAGCTTTTCCTTGACGTTTGTGCAATTCACGTTCGATTTGCATCACCATTATACTACGTGACCAACCGTGCTCTATAGCTTTTTGAAAATAAAATAGTCTTTCTTTTGGATCTTTTACTTTATCTAAAATAACTACAATATGAAACCAAGGCAATTGTGCAGCAACCTGCTGCGTAAATTCAGTATCTTGATATTCTGCAGCAAATTGACGCATATAAGTAAGATTCCTAGCACTAAATCCCTTCATTTCTGGAAATGCGCTTCTCAAATCCTTACTTAGCTGATCTATGATTTTAGCACCCCAACCATGTTCTTTTTGGCGCCTTAAGATCTCTGTACCAATATAGTGATAAAGCACAATGAGTTTGCTATTTACTGCTAGTGCTGCTTTATAACGACTAGTAGCAATCTGTTCTTTCAGCTGCTCTAAAAATTCTGTATATTCTTTTGCTATAATTTTTGTCATACGGTTCCTTTTAACGATTTTTATCATTATATGATCCCTTTACTCGTTGAAAAAACAATCTTTCTCTTCGGTTTCATTCCAACAATCTTTAGCTCAGCTTTAATACGTTGTCTTAAGTTTAGTAAATCATTTATCTGAACTTCAGCATATCTCACTACATGGTCACCATATGCAATTGATACTACTCGCTCTCCGTTTTGCAGCTTCTTTATCGCTTCTTCGACTTGAACTAAATACTCTTCGTTATACATTTTCCAGCCACTTACTCTGTCTTACTTTCTTAGGTTTTTTACTTCCTATTTTTCCACTCAAACTATTCCATTTACTCTCTGGCCAACGATCAATTCCAAGCGCAATAGATGCTGCTCTCGCATAAATTCGGCAATCTAGTACTTCATTTCTTTCTCTTACTTTTTGCCACTCTTGTTTGGTGTATCCTTTTACTACCTTGCTGACTAATTGCTCTGCCGTTAGTTGCTTAAAATATTCAGGTGCATACTCAGGAAAATGACAATATCCTGCTGGCACTTTTTCTTTTTCCCCGTTTTTTAAAACATTAAGTAATTGAAAAAGCTCTGACTTTAATATCGATACTCCTACTGGCCAGAGCTTTATTCCTCTCTTTAGCTTTTGACCACCAACTGTTATATCAACTCTACTTGGGCTACTAAGCGGCACTAGTGCTTTATTTACACCTTTCACTGCCATACTTCTCACCCAGTTGTAAACTTCCTGCGTTGCATACCCTGCATCAACTGCCATCATGCTTATCATATATTCAAGATCATTTTCACCGATAAAATGATGATTGAGTAACTCTGAAAGCTTTCCCCATACTTCTCCTCCTCCTGTATCTCCTTCAAATACTCGGTAGTCTATTGACCAACTTTCGCGGCTTTTTCCCCATGCTACAACTTCTACTTCTAAACGATCTTTTTGGACATCAACACCTGCTGTGAGAACCACTTCACCTTTTGGTACTGTGCCTACGGGAAAAAATTCTCTTCTGTTGAATAATTGCTTCCAGTCTGGTACTTCTCCCTTATCTACCCAGGTTTCTCCAAGCGTTGTGTTGATCCAAACTTTCAGTAATTGTTCACTTTCCTTTGCATGCAGAAAATCCTCTACTGCTTGTTGCCAACTATACCACCCAACTGGACTATAAAGACTTGAAAGATGAAATCCTTTTTTCTCCCCTTCTTTTGCCTCTGTAGCTCTCCATTCTCCACGTTCTAGCATCTCTGTCTTTTGATGATTTTCTATTTTGCCGCTACATTCAGTGCAGACATAATGTGCTGTTCTTGAGTCGTTGTTTTCCCATTTTATTTGTGACCATTTTAGAACTTGATAGTAATTACAATACGGACAGGGAACAAAAAAATATCTCTTATCTGTTGCTTCAAATTCTTTCTCAATTCTGCTTATTCCATAAATCGTTGGCGTTGATACTAAAAAAATCTTTCGTCGTGCAAATGTATTAGTACGGGCTATGCTGAGTAAAACTGGATCTCCTTCACCTCCCGAATCTCCTGGATAGGCATCTATCTCATCAAGAAAGAGGTATTTTACTGGCATAGATCGGAGGCCTACACTGCTGTTTGCTCCAGTTATTACTACTATTCCACCTGGAAATTCCTTACTTTGTACAGTATTGCCTGAATCTCTTGATCTTGGGTCTTTTACTTTACTCTTTAAACATGGCGTACTCTCTATTAACGGCGCAAATCTTCCCTTTGACCAACGTTTTCCCATTTCAACTGTTGGCTGTACTACCAGCATTGGACCTGGTGTCTGATCTATGATATAGCCTATCCAATTGTTACCAGCTTCTGTTCCTCCAATCTGCGCTCCTTTCATGAATACTATTTTTTCAGTTGGTGAAGAAGGAGATAGTGAATCCATGATTTCTTTAAGGTATGGCGTTCTCTCTGTTCTCCATTTTCCTGGCTCTGATGCTGCAGTTGGTGCTAGAACTCGATACTCATTCGCCCACTCTGATACTTTAAGCTCTGGATCTGGTTTTAAACCTTCAGAAAATGATGTGGCGTATATCATATTGCTAGCTCTTCACCATCATTAGATGATACTTCAACATCACTTAAATTAGGACTACTTGTTTTCTCACTTTCGAGTTCAATAAACATTTTCTTTTCAAGCGCTTCTTCTATATACTTCTGAATTAAATTACTCATTACTATTGCAGCTATGAGTGCAACTATTCCCACCATTACTGCAGCTATAATGTTAGGGTAAATTCCCACTATCGCTATTGCACATACTGTTATAGAAAAACAGATGATATTGATATATTTCTTTATTTTTTTGTCTGCTATTTTCCTTTCTTCAAAATATTTATTGCTCAATAAATGAAACGTTGGAAAGTTGTCATTTTTTCCAATTCAACCACTATGGATTAAAATCCAAAGATTGAGAGAGAGCATAGAATGCTAACTTTCGACTTGAAAGTCACCAAATTTATCTTCTTTTTTAGAGTGATTTTCAATATAATTTTTTATCATTTCGTCAGTTACATTTCCGCTAGTCCTGACAAACTAGCCTACTGCCCACAACCCAGTATCTCTTTTTTAGCTCTGGAAAGTTTTGCTGGATTTTTCTGGAACTTTTTCCTTTTATTAACTGCACTAACTTACTAATACTTAAGTATGGGGGTACAGAAACGTATACGTGTACATGACTTGACGCAACTCTACCTCTGATAATTTCTACTTGATTATTTGCACATACTTCTTGTACAACTTCTTTAGCTTTCTTTCCAATATCTCCAACTAGTACTGGATATCGATATTTTGTTATCCACACTATGTGATATATATACAGAGTGACTGCTTTTTCTATAATATTCCACATTCTTTCAGATTTTTCACCTTAAAATTATATTCTTAAAAGGATGGACTTCAAGTCCAGGGTTTTTCTCCCAAATTTGGGACAATAAAACTATATTTTCTTTGCTTAATAACTTTATCAGTTTTACGTTATTTGTTGTTATTGCGTACTGAAAAACATCTGTAGCATCTGCTCTTTTCTTTAGCAGTAATTTTACTATATTAAAATGTCTATTTATTGCTGCAAGATATATCGCTGATTCTCCTTTATTGTTTAAAATATCTACTTCAACTCCCTCTTCTAAAATCTCTTCTAGGAACTCCTCATATCCTTTTTTTGCAGCTAAATGAAGTAAACTGTTTTTATCTTCTCCATATTTACTACTCATTAAAATTTCCACTATATCTTGTTTATTCCTTTCTCTTGCATAACAAAATGGTGTTTTGCCTTTATCATCTCTAATCAAAGGATCTATATCTTCTCGCGTTAGTAAAACCTCTATTGTTTTAAGTCTTTCAGCATAATGTAATGGTGTTTTATTTTCATAATCTTGTAAGTTATAGCACTTCTCATAATAGTCCAAAAAAGGTAAGATATGGATTTATAGTAGTGATGGTAAGCATGCCAGCAGCATATAGTTATGACTTAAGGAAAAAGGTAATGGAAGCATTGGATGAAGGAGAGAGTGGAGAAACTGTTGCCAAGAGATTTAAGATTGGAAAAACAACTTTATATGAGTGGAAGAAAAGACGTGAGAAAACGGGAGATTTTCAATCAAAAAAGCTTGGAAGCGTGGCATAAAATTACCGACTGGAATGCATTTGCCGAATTTGCAAATGAGCAAGGTGGCAAAACTCAGTCAGAGATGCTGGGGCAATATTAGTAGACAAACAATTCATCGAGCACTTAAAAATATAGGATTCACAAGAAAAAAAAGACCTACGGATATCAAGAAAGAAATGAAGAAAAGCGAGCTCAATTTTCAAAGGTTATAGCAACAAAAGAACCTAAAGAATTAGTGTATATAGATGAGTCTGGCATTGATAACACTGAACCTATGGGTATTGCCAGAAAGGACAGCGGTTTTATGCCCTAAAATCTGGAAAGAAAACTCAACGAATTAGCATGGTTGCAGCCTTAAGTGGAAGAAAAATAATTGCTCCGTTAACCTTTAAAGGCCACTGCAATATGGATATCTTTAATAAATGGTTTGAGCAGTTTCTGACACCGATTTTGGAACCTGGACAAACTGTTATCCTTGATAATGCTACTTTTCATAAGTCTAATAAGATTTGCTAAAGGAGTTGGTGCAGAAATTTTATATCTTCCTCCATATTCTCCAGATTTCAACAAAATTGAGCATTATTGGTTTGCTATAAAAAACAGAGCCAGGAAAAACATTCCTCTATTCGAATCCTTTCGTCGTGCTGTTGATTCTGCCTTCCTATGACCTGTTCGGACTATTATGAGAAATGCTATAGATTTGGAAAATTTACTATGAACCCAGATAGAGGCAATATAAGATTAAGACATAAAGAAGAGCTACCTGACCTACCGCTCTATGTAGTTCAAGTTATTGAGAAAAATCCTCCTCCTGAATCAACACCACTAGAGTGGATGCTTTTAACGAATCTTTCAGTTAATACTTTTGATGAAGCTATTGAAAAAGTTAATTGGTATTGTCTTAGGTGGAAAATAGAAGTCTTACATAAAATTTTAAAATCTGGCCTTAAAGTTGAAGAATGTAGACTGGTAACAGCAGAAAGATTAATGCGATATCTAACAGTCATGAGTATTATTGCTTGGAGAATTTTCTTTATTACAACAATTGCAAGAACTGATTCAACACTACCATGTACTACATTATTAGCTGAAGAAGAATGGAAAGTTTTATACGTCAAAATACATAAAGTAAAGTCATACCCAAATATAACCCCTACTATAAAAGAAGCTGTTTCATGGATCGCCCAACTTGGAGGTCATTTAGCCAGGAAAAATGATCCAGAACCAGGTCCCATTACTCTTTGGAAAGGGTGGAGACGTCTTTTTGATTTAGCAGAAGGATGGAGACTTGCTACTGAACTTTATATTTGTGGGTAATAGTAAGCCCTATACCCCATGCCACTAGCGTATGTGCTTAAAACCTTTGCTTCAAGTTCCGGATGTAAGCTTGTTTGCCTTTTTTTCACTATTTGTGGTTCAAAACTTCCTTCTCTGTCTTTTGGTGTCAATAGTTCAAATGAACCTGCGCTTGTCTTCAAAGTCTTGCCATTCCTCCCGTTTCTACGATTGTTTTCTTCACTTCCAGCAGATAAATGATGTTCTATTTCACCCTCTAGACTAGCTTCAAGCAGCCTTTTTATAAATGGCGTTAATGCTCCCTCCTTTCCTGTCAACGGTCTTCCTTCTCGTATAGACGACAGGATATTTGTTTCCAACTCTTTATAATCTACCAATCCGTTAGTTCTGTTTACTATTTTCTGACTCATTTTCAAACCTCCATTTTTTTATATCAATTTATTACTTTTTTTCGATTTGACACACTTTTTTGAACATTACCTTGAAAATATTGGGTGTAAAATTTTGTTCTTACCTCCATACTCGCCAGATTTAAATCCTCACTTTTACCCACAATTTTGAGAGGTCATGATGTGAAGCATAACTATGCTCTCCTTAAGATTTTCATAGCCCCGCCATAGAGTCATAGCCCCTGGTAAATTATCACTTTTTCTATTCATAAATCCACCTAATTTTCCTAACCAAATAATAGCTTGTTTTATGTTTGGAGGTTCTTCTGGCAATATAGCTACTTTATGCTCACGTATGAAAAGGGCCTTCCACTCTTCATTGCTTAAAATTTTAGTACAGGTTTCCATGGGATTTGATAAAGCGACTTTTGTTAAATATAAAATTTTAAATGCAATAATGCTCTTTATAGCAATTAATTTCTGTAGCCTTTCCTTTGTAGTTAAACGAGAGCTTTCTATTTTACATCCTGATTTTAAAACCGTGAAATACTCCTCAATTTTCCATCTTAGCTTATACCAATTTATCCTTTCTATAGCATCTAAAGTGCTATTAACTGGTACATTAGTCAGCAAAGTCCAATCAATAGCTTCCAATCCTTCAGGAGGATTTGTTTCTTTTGCACTTACCACATATACAGGTATTTTATCACTTATTTTATGCACTGTGTCTTTTTATCCATAAATTGAAGAAGATCTGATAGGTATATAGCCTTTCATATACTTAACTTCAATATTAGTTTTCCTTGATCTTTGGTTTCTACCTTTATTAACTTCTAGAGAAATTTTCTTCTTTACTGGCAGTTGAGTGATGCGTGTTTGCAAATCTGTTTTTCCAATTTCAGTACAGATAAATCTTCTATTAGTTCGATTACGGATTACATAAAAACTACCTAATGTCTCAGTGATCCATAAAAATTTGAAGATATCTGCCTCTCTATCACCAAGGGTAACAAGTTATACATTTGCAGGAAGGTTGTTTATGCTTTCTTTGAGAGCTGTTATCCACTTATAACTTTCTTTTTCTTCTATGGAGGTACGGTATTTCCTGTTTGCTTTTTCTTGTGCCGTTTCTTTTTCCCTAATAGAACGTGCCCAACATTGTTGAGAGATAGACCTAAAGGTAATCCGTCTTTGCTGACTATTAAGACACTGTGCAACAGTAAACCCATTTTATGCTTCGTATAAGCTTTAGAAATACTACCTAGCCTCTTGGTTTTTATATGAGAGTCAAAATCCAAATAACTTGTATCTTGAACTGACAAAACAAACTGATTTCCTTTCATTCTCTCCATAGTTTCTTTGTAATGGGAAGAATAAATTTCCTTATCCTTAAGCTTTTCATTGCTAAATAATCTGTATGCACCCTTAGCTTCTTTCCATCCACTACAGCTTTGATTAATTGATCCAGACACCTTACCCTCTATACAATAGCCTGTTTTAATAAGTCTCTTATGAAGTCTTGTATCTCCTAAATTAACGTGTTTTAACTCTCTTTCCAGCCATTTATCCCCTAAGCCATCAGTATATTGCACATTTGTACTTACTTCACTCATTTTAATCCCAAATTTATTTGGTATCCATTTTACTCACTTTTTTATTTGTGGGTAAAAGTGAGATTTGAATCCGATTGAGAAGTTCTGATCAAGCACGCCATAAGAAAGTCTCTACAAACCTTTTGGCCCAATATTAATTCGGCTATTGATTTTGTCTTTCAGAGTGCTCGAGCAGATCTGACTTCGGTTAGCTATAGCAGCTATAATGTGCTTGCAACAACTAATTCACTACGGCAACTGCACCGTGACAGTGTTTGTATTTTTTTCCAGAGTTACAAGGGCACTTGTCATTTCTTGAAACTTTTGGAAGTCTGCTATTTTTAGTAGAGCGTGACCTATTGCCTATTTCTTGATTGTCTAGCAACTTAAAGTGCGCTAGGCGGTGAATGGTAAGCTCCCTCCACTTTTCAAGCATCGACTCAAACATTAAGAAAGCTTCGCGTTTAAATTCATTCAGTGGGTCTTTTTGCCCCATGGCACGCAAATTTATGCTTTGTCTTAGGCTCTCTAAGACCGAAAGGTGCTCCCTCCATAAATGATCAAGTGTCATGATCATCACTTGTTTCACTATCGTATTCCACAAATCTGTAGTTTGTTGACTATTGAAATATTTTTCTTTCTCAGTAAAAAATTCTTGTATTTTGTCATTTATATAATCCAAGGCTTCTTGTTTATTCAAAAACTCTGCTAGATTAAGCGTTATCCCGTATCTTATGTGGAATTCTTTTGCAATATCTTCAACATAATCTTCGTAATAACCACTTTGTACTATACCTTCTATTATATCCTCATTTACTTCACTATATACTTCAACTAAATCATTGATTTCATTGTTTAAAATATGATTTCTCTGCTTAAAAATAACCTTACGTTGATTGTTAATTACATCATCAAACTTTAGCAAAGACTTCCGCACATCATAATTTCTAACTTCAACTTTCTTCTGTGCTTTCTCAAGTGCTTTATTAATCCATGGGTGATGAATAGCTTCATTGTTCTTTAGTCCCACTTTTTGTAAAAAATTCCTCATTCTATCAGAGCCAAATATTCTCATTAAATCATCTTCAAGTGATAGAAAGAACTTAGAAAGTCCAGGGTCACCCTGACGACCAGAACGGCCACGCAGTTGATCATCTATTCTCCTGCTTTCATGCCTTTCGGTTCCGATAACACATAAGCCACCAGCTTTTATAGCAATTTCCTTATCTTTTTTTACTCTTTCGACTATTTCTTGATATTTTTTTTCTCTTTCATCAGCATTTTTTATTTTCTCGAGCTCTATTTTTGCAATCATTTCAACATTTCCACCAAGCTGAATATCAGTTCCACGTCCTGCCATGTTTGTTGCTATAGTAATGCTGCCTGGTATTCCAGCTTGCGCTATTATGTACGCTTCTTGTTCATGATAACGAGCATTTAGTACTGAATGCTTAAGAGAATAGCTTTGCAAAAGCGCAGAAAGTTTTTCAGAGTTTTCAATACTTACCGTACCAACAAGGATTGGTTGTAGGCGTTTGTGGCATTCTTCTATGAACTTCAATACAGCACTAAATTTTTCTTTTTCTGTGCCATAAATTTCATCGTCAACATCTATTCTTTTAACAGACACATTAGTTGGAATTTTTACTACATTTAATCTATATATATCATGAAACTCCTCTGCCTCTGTTACTGCTGTTCCTGTCATACCAGAAAGTTTGTTGTACATACGAAAGTAGTTCTGAAATGTGACTGATGCTAAAGTTTGACTTTCATGCTGAATTTCAAGATTCTCCTTTGCCTCCAATGCCTGGTGAAGACCATCAGAATATCTCCTACCTTCCATCATGCGCCCAGTAAACTCATCAATAATTACCACCTTACCGTTTTTCACTATATAATCTTTATCAGCAGTAAACAGCTTATGTGCACGAAGTGCTTGATCTATATAATGAGTCAGTATAATATTGCTAGTATCATAGAGCGAGGAATTTTCAGGAATGATGTTATACGATTTTAGTAATTCCTCCACTCGTGAAATGCCATTTTCAGTGAGGAACACTGCTCTACTCTTTTCATCGACTTCATAGTCAGAATCAACTAATTTGATTACTATTTTATTGATATGCTTATATATCTGATTATTTTCCTCAAGTGGGCCAGAAATAATGAGCGGAGTACGCGCTTCATCAATCAGTATAGAGTCTACTTCGTCTACTATCGCGTAATTGAAGCCTCTCTGAACCATATCTTCTTGAGAAAATTTCATATTATCTCGTAGATAATCAAAGGCAAGTTCATTATTTGTTGAGTATACGATATCTGCGCTATAAGCCTTTTTTCTCTCGTCGTCTGTCAAATTATTTGTAATAAATGCAACAGAAACTCCAAGAGAATTATATAATTTACTCATCCACTCTGTATCTCGTTTTGCAAGATAGTCGTTAACAGTTACGATGTGCACACCTTTTCCTTCTAAAGAATTTAGATATGCAGCTAAAGTTGCGACGAGTGTCTTTCCTTCTCCTGTTTTCATTTCTGATATCATGCCATTATGGAGAACCATGCCACCAATTAGCTGAACGTCGAAATGCCTCATGTTAAGGAATCTTCGTGATGCTTCTCGTACAACCGCAAATGCAGGTACGAGAAGGTCATTTAGTGTTTTTCCATTTTTCAGTTCTTGTTTTAATTCCGCAGTTTTACTAGCAAGATCCTCATCAGATAAGCTCTGCATTTCTTGCTCTAGCGCATTAATCTGCTGAGCAATTTTTCTGAAGGATTTTATTATCTTCTTGTTCGTTGATCCAAATATCCTTTTTATAAAAAAAAGTGACAACGTAAAGATGAAGAATATAAGAATAGTTGTTAAAACTAACGTAGAGTCTGGCATAAACTTAGGTAAAGTTTTATTTAATATGAGATTATATTACTAAACGTAACCTGCGGCAATTAGATTCAGAAAATCTTTATTTACAAACTAAGGAAAAGATTCTTGCAGATGAAATGTAAAAGAGTCTATTTATTTTATTAAATATTATAATTAATAATTAAACTTTCTTGATAAATTATTAAAATAGTCTTAAGCTACATGTATAAAACGGTTAGTGGAGTTACAATGTTAAGCAATATTATAAAAGTAAAATTAGAGAAAAATAGTTGTCCTTTTGAAGAATTAGAAGAATTTTTTGCTTCATTAAAATTTGGTACAAAAGGGTTTAAAGATTCTTCATTCAACCACTATGGATTAAAATCCAAAGATTGAGAGAGAGCATAGAATGCTAACTTTCGACTTGAAAGTCACCAAATTTATCTTCTTTTTTAGAGTGATTTTCAATATAATTTTTTATCATTTCGTCAGTTACATTTCCGCTAGTCCTGACAAACTAGCCTACTGCCCACAACCCAGTATCTCTTTTTTAGCTCTGGAAAGTTTTGCTGGATTTTTCTGGAACTTTTTCCTTTTATTAACTGCACTAACTTACTAATACTTAAGTATGGGGGTACAGAAACGTATACGTGTACATGACTTGACGCAACTCTACCTCTGATAATTTCTACTTGATTATTTGCACATACTTCTTGTACAACTTCTTTAGCTTTCTTTCCAATATCTCCAACTAGTACTGGATATCGATATTTTGTTATCCACACTATGTGATATATATACAGAGTGACTGCTTTTTCTATAATATTCCACATTCTTTCAGATTTTTCACCTTAAAATTATATTCTTAAAAGGATGGACTTCAAGTCCAGGGTTTTTCTCCCAAATTTGGGACAATAAAATTAGTTTGCCAAGGATGGGGTGTGCCGTAGAGACACAAAGAAAGATCAGAAATGAGCAAACTAAGTGCTTAAGCTGCACAATAGATGAGGGAAAGGTCCCTCACAGTCGGCTTGCAAGAGCAGGCTTTAAACAACCATAAGCTGCTTTGATAAAGAGTCAAGGTAGTGAGAGTTATGGATAAAGGCACAAATACGTGTCATGTACGAAATAGAGAGGCGAATGAAAATGAACCACTGATGAAGTGTCGAAAGGGCTGAAACGACGTCAAAACCAGGAGCTCCCATCTCTCCTGGGATAGATCTACAAAGAACTTGCTTACTGGGTAGGTGGCGTGAAACTATGTAATAGTTTAGACTTAATCTGACAGGCATAAATTAACTGACAGAAGAATCGACGAAGTCAAAACCGATATCAGAATCTGTTTTAATGTTATCAATATTTTTTTGGTAAGCAATATGCATACTATCAAAAAAGGTCTGCATAGGAGTCTTACCATAGCAATATTTACCGGAATGAGGTCTAGCTCTATTGTAAGAATGCAACCAATGATCGATATCTAACTGGAGTTCTTCCAAAGTACTATAAATCTTTTTCCTAAAAATAATATTATAACATTCATCTTGCATAGTTCTATGAAGCCTTTCACATATACCATTAGTCTGTGGAGAGTAAGCTTTGGTTCTAGAATGATCAATATTTTCTACTCCCAAATATAACTGGTACGCATGATTTCCTGGCTTGCCACAATACTCTGTACCACGATCGGGAATGTTCAAAAAAGTGTGTCAAGCCGCATTTTTAGTTCAACTCAATTTTCAATCTGTTGGGAAAGAAGATGTCAAGTTGAGACATAGTTAAAGCCCAATTAGGGAGAGCCATAATCCACTTTTGCTCCACTTTTTTTATAGCACAATATACCAACTTATACAAGGCATTTGTACTGGTAAATGAGCCCTTGGTTTTAATGAATTTCCTGATTCATCTATGCAACCCCTCAATTGGATTGGTGGTATAAATTAGCCTTCTAACAGGGCCAGAATACTTAAAATAACCAGACAAATTTTCCCAATTGTTTTGCCACGATTTTATGACCAAAGGATATTTTTCACCCCATTTTTCTTCCAGCTCAAGCAAATAATTTTCAGCGATTTCTTTACTTGAAGCACGATATATTTTTTTCAAATCATTCATGAAAATTTTCACATCTTTGCTGGATACATATTTCAATGAATTTCTTATCTGATGCACTATACATATTTGTACTTCTGCTTTGGGAAATACACTATTTATAGCCGCAGGAAAACTTTTTAGACCATCAACACATGCAATCAGAATATCCTCTACCCCTCTCTCTTTTAGGTCATTTAACACTCCTAACCAGAACTTCACTTTCGGCTAAATAAAAGCCTAGTACTTCTTTTCTGCCATTTTGATCTATGCCTAATATATTATACATGCATTTACTTACGCAATGCCCGTCCTCCTTGACTTTGAAAAACATGCCATCCATGAATACTATTGGATATACAGATTGCAGTGGACGACTGCGCCATTCATTGATTAACGGCAGTAATTTGTCGGTGATATTGGATATTTCTGCTGCAGATATTTTGTGGTCATAAATTTCCTCAACGTGTGACGCTATATCTCTATAGCTCATACCACTGGCAAATGTGCTCAAAATCTTCGTTTCAAGCTCTGGATGTAAGCTTGTTTGCCTTTTTTTCACTATTTGTGGTTCAAAACTTCCTTCTCTGTCTCTTGGTGTCAATAGTTCAAATGAACCTGCGCTTGTCTTCAAAGTCTTGCCATTCCTCCCGTTTCTACGATTGTTTTCTTCACTTCCAGCAGATAAATGATGTTCTATTTCACCCTCTAGACTAGCTTCAAGCAGCCTTTTTATAAATGGCGTTAATGCTCCCTCCTTTCCTGTCAACGGTCTTCCTTCTCGTATAGACGACAGGATATTTGTTTCCAACTCTTTATAATCTACCAATCCGTTAGTTCTGTTTACTATTTTCTGACTCATTTTCAAACCTCCATTTTTTTATATCAATTTATTACTTTTTTTCGATTTGACACACTTTTTTGAACATTCCCAGTGAGAACTTTAATCTTTAATCCTCTTTAAAAAGTTATCTGAAGAAACGACTTTCACACCTCTAGCTTTTTCAAATGCCTCTCTTGCTGTGCCTGCGTTCTTACCTCCTTCCTTTGCCGCTTCTAAATTTTTATTATAGCCCTGTGCATCTTTATCTTTTATTTCATCAATGGTAGCCTGTTCTCCTAGCATGTTAAAAATTAATTCAATTGGTGTCATATGGTCTCTTAGTGGTTGTTTCCTCAAGCCTTTTATTTCCTTATGATGCTTTGTTTTTACTCCAAACGTTCCCTCAGAAATTACGTCTGTCAATATTGCGTATTCCCTACCTTCAATATACTTATTATTGTGGTCAGATATATTTCTGTTACCCCATTCTTTTGTTAGTTGATTTCTGACAGCTATCGATTCTATTCTCTTTTGTATCCATTCCTGAGGGTACCCTTTTGCAGCATAATCGGCATAGATTCGTTTGAGTGCAAGCTCAGGATTTTCATATTCTTGTAGCCTTTCATACCCGACTTTTGCAAGCCAACGTTTAAATTGTTCAACTCTTTTGGAAGGAATAGACTGCAAAATACGAAACAACCCCTCAACATTTGTACAATTAACATTCTGTTTACCACCTTTTGTTTTAATTTCAAGGGGGGTGACAAATTGTCCCCATCCTTCAGAAAGCCCTATATCTCTGCTTTTTATCTTTTTTAGATAGTCAGATGGGTTCTTACTACCTGTCAGAAAAGCTATTACTTCTGTTATTACGTACCACCATTCTCCATCGTGTAATACTCTAGTAAAATTGCTATTATCAAAAGCAGTAGTTTCAATATCTCCCTCTTTTAAAGTTAAAGTATCAGTCATAAGCAACCTCTATAAGTTAAGAATAAACATAAAAACTAAAAAGACACTATTTTAAAGTCAGAAAAACCATGACTTACAATTTAATAATTTTCCAAAATCAATTATGTGTGAAAAGTAACCACTATCTATAACATCATCACTTACATCATTAACGTGGATAAGGACTGGACGACATGAAAAGCCTTTTGGACGATTTAGTGCATCTATTTTCTTTTGTACCTCTTGTATTATTGAATGACCAATTTTATCTTTTGAAAATTTGATTTCGCAAATGTAGAGAGTGTTAAACTTCGTTTGAATCATATAATCAATTTGACAACCTGCACTATTACGTGTTCTTTTCTGAAAAAATGGATTCTCGCTTATTATTCTATCAATTCCTAAGATATTATGTATACTCTTTCTATTGTTCAGCACCAAATTTTCAAATTGAAGCCCAATAATTGTATACCACTCTGGTAAGAACCCTATAGAATAGGTGTCACGACTAATTTTTCCTAGATCTTTTTCGATATATTTTAGATAAAACCTTAAATAATTATCTTGAAGTCTGTACCTCCTGAGTCGTGAATCAGTACCAGTTTTTATACTCCAAGTATGATCCTTTGCAATAAAACCAGCAAGCTCAAGTTCATATAGATACTCAGAAATGCGTCCATGTCTTACGATATTTAAAGTAGCACAAATTTCTTCTTGTTCTTTAGCTCCAGTAGAAAGAGCTCTGACTATTTGCTTATAAAAAGCCGTTTTTCGCATGAATAAATCTGAGAATATTTGATTAAATTCTTCAACTAAAAACCCACCTTTTGTAAAACAAAGCCTTTTAATATTTTCTTCAGCGCTATGTTTAAAATTTACCTCCTCTAAATACTTTGGAATTCCGCCAGTTACTGCAAGCACCTTAAATTTTTCATATGCTGAAATATTTTTCGGCCAAAATTCATTGCAATCAGAAAGTGATAATTCTCCGAGTGTTAAAGTTAACGATATTCTCCCTACGAAACCAGTGCTGCTAAGTATATTTTTCTCGATCCAGGATGAAGCTGATCCACAAACAACGAAAATTAACTTGTTATTATTTTTTAGCTGCGTATCCCAAAAATTTTTTATTTTGCCTAAAAAGGTTGGATCTTTTGAGCCCATCCAAGAAATTTCATCAAACAGCAATAATGTTTTTCCTGATAGTAGACGTTCACCAACTGCCCATAGTAAATCGCTCCAGTCATCATACCTAGCAAAAGATGTATTAAATTGTCTAGCAACTTGTCTAGAAAATTCATTAAGTTGGTAGGACATTGTAGTATGCTTTTCTGGTGGCAAACCTATAAAGGAGTAATATTGCTCGAAGTATTTACCAAACTCTTGAATTAAACGACTTTTTCCTATACGACGCCTTCCTTTGACTACTACAAAAGATGCAGTATTTTTTTCTGTAAGCTCCAGTAGTTGTTTTAACTCAGTTTTTCTACCAATAAATAATGGAGACATAAAACACAAAATATAAATCTTTGTCTCCATTATACGAGATAAAATTAGAGACGTAAATAAATAAATTTAGATCTTTGTCTCCATCTTGAATTATTGAGAGGGTTTTGTAGCTTATGTTTATGGCAAAACTTTTTTCCTTTAGCTTCATCTACAAATTATTTATACAGATTACCTAAAAACTCAACTTAAGAATTTTAGATAAAAGTCGTTATATTTCAATAAGACCTCCAAAACCAGCTCTTGTTTCACCGAAATTACAAAAACTGTTCACTTTTTTGAAAAAATATTTTACAAGGAATAAAAAACATAATAAAATTGAACAGGGCTCTTTCTAGTAAGTGAAAGTTTAAGGTAAAAGATAATTTAGAAGTACCTCATAATCGAGTTTTAAGCTACCCTATGTGAGTAACTTGGGTCTTGGTGGTATAGTTGTACCCTGAGGTTGTAGAATCGCTTTAAAACCCAATTACGGGTATCCGTTCAGAGGTGCGGCTTAAGAGACAATAGATAAAAGGTTTTGAAATGGATTTAACTTTTTTTTGTCTCCAAGTGAGATACAGAGAAATTATCCGCTCAAGGAATCTATTCCCTCGCTCTGACTGTGCAAAATATGAATTCTTACGATAGACAACATAACGCCGTATTTGTCGTTCAACATGATTATTCGTTAATGGAATATTCTTTGGGTCATCCAAAAATGTCCACATCATTGGCTCGGATTTTATAATACCCTTTACCGTTCGTGAAGCTCCTTTTGCTTCAAGTATATAAGATATTTTTATCATGCAGTACTGCATAAATCTTCGCAACTCTTTAGATTGCTTAGTGAACTTTGAAATACTAATTTCATTTTCTGACAAAGCATTTTTTAATGCAAATAATCCATTAGCTGCATCTTTTAAACAATTGCCAAGTCTCATTACTTCACTATTCCAGCTATGAGATAACCTCTCGAAATTTCTCAACAAGTGAGCCCAACAAATTTGTCGTTTTTCATCACTGAAGTAGTTGTAAACTGCATATCTGTCGGTAATTACACGATTTTTGTAATCACAAAATGCACTATTCTTTAAAAACCTCATTCCTCTTGTATCTGCTAACTTCATAAGACTTGCGTTATTGTTGGCAAACATCCAGCACCATCCCAACTTGCCTTTGTTGTAGTGACTGATTTCATCAATATGCAAAATTTCGCTTGCTTTCATTTCTTCCTCTATTTGTTCATAGACTTCTTTACATTTTGATGAGACCCTTGCTTCGCTGTTGGACACACTACCAACACTTATACTCATGTTAATGCTGGGGTTATAACATTTCTCATAATAGTCCGAACAGGTCATAGGAAGGCAGAATCAACAGCACGACGAAAGGATTCGAATAGAGGAATGTTTTTCCTGGCTCTGTTTTTTATAGCAAACCAATAATGCTCAATTTTGTTGAAATCTGGAGAATATGGAGGAAGATATAAAATTTCTGCACCAACTCCTTTAGCAAATCTTATTAGACTTATGAAAAGTAGCATTATCAAGGATAACAGTTTGTCCAGGTTCCAAAATCGGTGTCAGAAACTGCTCAAACCATTTATTAAAGATATCCATATTGCAGTGGCCTTTAAAGGTTAACGGAGCAATTATTTTTCTTCCACTTAAGGCTGCAACCATGCTAATTCGTTGAGTTTTCTTTCCAGATTTTAGGGCATAAAACCGCTGTCCTTTCTGGCAATACCCATAGGTTCAGTGTTATCAATGCCAGACTCATCTATATACACTAATTCTTTAGGTTCTTTTGTTGCTATAACCTTTGAAAATTGAGCTCGCTTTTCTTCATTTCTTTCTTGATATCCGTAGGTCTTTTTTTTCTTGTGAATCCTATATTTTTAAGTGCTCGATGAATTGTTTGTCTACTAATATTGCCCCAGCATCTCTGACTGAGTTTTGCCACCTTGCTCATTTGCAAATTCGGCAAATGCATTCCAGTCGGTAATTTTATGCCACGCTTCCAAGCTTTTTTGATTGAAAATCTCCCGTTTTCTCACGTCTTTTCTTCCACTCATATAAAGTTGTTTTTCCAATCTTAAATCTCTTGGCAACAGTTTCTCCACTCTCTCCTTCATCCAATGCTTCCATTACCTTTTTCCTTAAGTCATAACTATATGCTGCTGGCATGCTTACCATCACTACTATAAATCCATATCTTACCTTTTTTGGACTATTATGAGAAGTGCTATAACTTCTAAAGATGCTATCCTTTTTGGCTTGTTATCTCTAGCCGGAATTTCAACTTCTACTTTTCCAGTACAAGGAACCCTTTCTATAAATTGCCATAATTTTTCTTCTCGAGAATACCTAGATGTTTTATTTACGTTTCGGTTTCTACAAGCTCTTATCAAAACCGCTGAATTAAGACGGTAAGCAAGCTCAAAAAAATCATAAATATCTGCTTCTCTATCACATACCGTTATAGTTTCTGTTTGAGTTGAATCTATAATTTCATTTGTTTTCTTTAAACTTTCTAGCCACTTTATGCTTTCTTTATCTTCAATACTAACGTTTCTACAACGTCTTCTTTTTTCTAGCTCTTGGTCTTCTTTAGATATAGATGGTCTCGAGTAAAGCTTTTGGTCTAGTATTCCTAATGTCAAGCCTTCTGTACTAATCGCAAAAGCTGTGTGCATCATAATACCTTTACTTTGTTTTTTTGAAACAACTGCCAATCCTCTTATTTTTTCATGTCCCATATATGAAATGCAACTTGTATCCTGAATCACAAGAATCCTTTTATGAGTTTTTGTTCTTTCAACAGTTTTTGCAATATGCGATGTTAAGATATCACTTCCTTTTACATTCTCATTTTGAAAAAAACGATAAGCTGCTTTTGCTTCTGACCAACTTCCACATGCTTGATTGATTGAACTTTCAGGTAAACTTATTAAACTATCAGCAATATTTACTAATCGATCTGTCAGTCTTTTATCTCCAAGTGCAGCATCCCCCAATTCATTTCTAGCCCATTCATTACCCTTGTTTGCCATTTTTATACCCTCAATATTCACAAACTTTAATATTCTAATCCTTTATTTATAAGTCCATTTACATTTGTGGGTAATAGTAAGGGTATAGGGACATAGCATCGCATGTAGAGGAGATGTATGACCACAAAATATCTGCAGCAGAAATATCCAATATCACCGACAAATTACTGCCGTTAATCAATGAATGGCGCAGTCGTCCACTGCAATCTGTATATCCAATAGTATTCATGGATGGCATGTTTTTCAAAGTCAAGGAGGACGGGCATTGCGTAAGTAAATGCATGTATAATATATTAGGCATAGATCAAAATGGCAGAAAAGAAGTACTAGGCTTTTATTTAGCCGAAAGTGAAGTTCTGGTTAGGAGTGTTAAATGACCTAAAAGAGAGAGGGGTAGAGGATATTCTGATTGCATGTGTTGATGGTCTAAAAAGTTTTCCTGCGGCTATAAATAGTGTATTTCCCAAAGCAGAAGTACAAATATGTATAGTGCATCAGATAAGAAATTCATTGAAATATGTATCCAGCAAAGATGTGAAAATTTTCATGAATGATTTGAAAAAAATATATCGTGCTTCAAGTAAAGAAATCGCTGAAAATTATTTGCTTGAGCTGGAAGAAAAATGGGGTGAAAAATATCCTTTGGTCATAAAATCGTGGCAAAACAATTGGGAAAATTTGTCTGGTTATTTTAAGTATTCTGGCCCTGTTAGAAGGCTAATTTATACCACCAATCCAATTGAGGGGTTGCATAGATGAATCAGGAAATTCATTAAAACCAAGGGCTCATTTACCAGTACAAATGCCTTGTATAAGTTGGTATATTGTGCTATAAAAAAAGTGGAGCAAAAGTGGATTATGGCTCTCCCTAATTGGGCTTTAACTATGTCTCAACTTGACATCTTCTTTCCCAACAGATTGAAAATTGAGTTGAACTAAAAATGCGGCTTGACACACTTTTTTGAACATTCCCGCCTATTCGAATTTGCCTCGTAAATCCCTTACATCACACCTTCTCATTGGTAGCCATGCAACAAAGCCATCCAATATCTCCAACTAATACTGGATATCGATATTTTGTTATCCACACTATGTGATATATATACAGAGTGACTGCTTTTTCTATAATATTCCACATTCTTTGAGATTTTTCACCTTAAAATTATATTCTTAAAAGGATGGACTTTAAGTCCAGTGTTTTTCTCCTAAATTTGGGACAATAAAATCTAACGTGACTTCGCGCCAAATGTGATGCTGCTCAGCAGGTAAGCCAATTAACGGGCTACATTTATATACTGCACGCATTGCATTATCTGCTGCTGATCTAAAAAGAGGATTATTTTGATAAGAACTACTATCTGCTACGTTGGCTACAACGATCTCGCCTTTACTGGATAATAATAAGTTAATTTTTATACTAAAATTTTCTTTATAAACTATGCTCTCAGGAATGCTCCAACACTCTGTCAGTTTATCCCTTATAGAATTAATAATTTCTGTTACAGCCAATTCATCATCTTTGTTCTCAATATTTTTCTTATCTCTTATTTCATTTTTCACCTCTTTGATGTCTTCTCTTAGTTTTCTTTCTACACCCTTTTTTCTTTTGGGAATTGGAATACCCTCATCAATTTCCTGTATTTCAATAATTTGCCTCGGTTGTACTAACTCAACTAATTCTTTTTTTCTTTGTGGTATAGGAATAACTGACGAATCATCCGTTTGGGCTTTCATTGAAAAAAGCAAAAAACAACATAGAAACAAAAGAAGAGTATGATTAAAATAGAGAGGGCGCATATGTTAAGCAGCTTGTTTTACTGGTTTAAAGCTAATATTGCACATAAAGTCAATATATTTCAGTTGACTTAAACTCAAATTTGCTACACTAATTTTATTATCTCTATAATATCACATGGTCAATATACTCTGAATGAGATGGAAAGATGAAGGTGTTATTATAGCTGTTAAAAAATACGGTGATAAAAATTTAATTCTTTCTCTATTTACAAAAAATCATGGAAAGTGCAGAGGATTAACTAGGTTAACAAACAATAGCAATTATAAGTTTCAAATAAGTAATCTATTACATGCAGAATGGAGTGCTAAGCTACCTGAAAATCTAGGTTTTTTAAAGTGCGAATTGATTGAATCTCCATTTCATCATTTCTTTCAAGATAGGTTAAAAAGCATTGCTATTGTTTCTTTCTCGTCTATATTAGAAAAAGTGCTTCCAGAAAGTGAATCCTGCATCAAGTTATATGATAATTTTAGACACTTCATCGATGTAATAAAACATAATAGCCAGTTTTGGCAAAGTCATTACCTTAACTTAGAGCTTCTGCTTCTTACGCAACTTGGATTTAAGTTAGACCTATCAAAATGTGCTGTAACAGGTGTGAAAGAAAATCTACAATTTATTTCTCCAAAAACTGGTAGAGCAGTGTCAAAAAAAGTAGGTGACTGTTATGCAGATAAATTACTACCTTTTCCACAGATGTTGCATGATGTATACAATAACAACCTACAAAATAGCTACTCATATCAAGAATTCAGACTAGGGTTAAAAATTACAGGGTATTTTTTAAATAAATATCTATTTCTGCAGTTAAATGCGAAATTTCCGGAGTTGAGAAATTTTATGCTATCATTTGAATCTTAGTTACTACTTATTTGAAAGAACTTCAACCAGTAACCACTCTATTTCTACCACTGTTTTTTGCTTTATATAAATATTTGTCAGCACGTACTATAAATTTTTTAACATCATCAAGGTCAGATCTTTGCATTGCTGAAATTCCAATGCTCACAGTTACATTATGGGTTGTATTTTTACCCACAAGTATAAAAGGTTCTTTGGCAATAATTTTCCTTATTCTCTCTGCAATAGTATACGCATCTGATACATTGGTATCTGGCATTACAACAACAAATTCCTCACCACCAAACCTAGCTAATAAATCTGTCACTCTAATATTTTCAGAAATTCTTTTCTGTATTTCCTTTAAAAGTTCATCTCCAGCATTATGCCCAAAGTTATCATTCACCATCTTAAAATAATCTATATCAAGTATCATAAGAGATAAACTTCTATCTTTTTCCACAGAATCCTTAACAATATTTCTTAAGTGTGCATCAAAATATCTTCTATTATAACAGTTAGTTAATGGATCCTTTATAGACATTTCTACATTATTAAATAAATTCATTCTCAAGGCATCTTGATACCTTTTGCGTTTCACTTGCAAATTAACCCTAGCTATTAATTCACTCTCATCTAAAGGTACTGTTAAATAATCATTAGCACCTACATCAAGTGCCTTTACTAAATTGCTTTTATCATAATCTTCAGAAAGGATCAGAATTGGTGTATAACGTGTTTCTACTTTACTACGAAACTTAGAACACAACCGTAGGCCGTCAGTTTTTGAAAACTGCATGTCAGAAATAATCAGGTCGTAATTATCCTTAATACCAACCTTTAATGCTTCTTTTGGATCGTGCAGTATTTTAATTGATCTGAAGCGTTGCTTTAGAACATTGTGTATCTGCTCTGCTTGAAAGGTGTCCTCATCTACAACAAGTATGTTAGCATCAAAAATCTGATTAGAATAATCCATAATACTGCTTTCTGCTACTCCACCAATCTCAGCATTAGTTTCTCCTCTCAAGCACAACTCATCTATTATCATCTTTAAGCGCACAAGAGACTTAATTCTTGCAGATAAAGCAGTTTCATCTATCGGCTTAGTTAGAAAGTCATCCGCACCAGCATTAATTCCTTCCACTCTATCATGAGTGTCATGCAGCGCAGTTACCATAATGATTGGAATATAAGTCGTTAAGGGATCATTCTTTAGCTTCTTACAAACCTCAAAACCACTCATTTTTGGCATCATGACATCAAGTAAGATAATATCTGGCTGCTGTTCCGCTACTAAATCTATCGCCTCCTCGCCATCATAAGCTACAATAACTGTATAGTACTCTGCTTTTAGCTGAGCCTCCAAAAGCTTAACATTAGATGGTATATCATCTACTACTAGGATTTTTGCTGTCATTTTTTGTACTATCTACATTGTAAGTAGGATAAAGCTTGCCATCTTCACCAATTATGTAATTGACTTTTTCAACGTTATGCCCTTCATATAATTCTTTAATTCCGGTATCCTTCAACAATTTCCTAACTCTTGATTTTACAACCCAGAAATACCTATATATATTTTTAATAAGATTAAGAAATACAGGTACTTTACTTTTATCAAAAACAATTATACTCACTAAAGCTACAACTAAAATTTCTGAAAGACCTATATTAAACATTTTTCCTATGAAGCAAGTACTTTAATTCTCCTGATTATGAGTATTAATTTACTTAAATCAAGTTTAGAAGCAACCATCTCATCTAAAAAGCTATTGTAACGCTCTATATAATCCTTATCATTAAGAGCCCAAGTTTGAACCTTATCTATATGATTATCAGTAGCTTTTATAACTTTAACAGCTAGCTTATGATGATAATTGCTTAAATCATCTAATAAATCATTAATTAAGCTGCGATCCCAATAAGAAGAATGGCTTTTAATCTTGACAGCAATTGTTCTAATCATATCAAACCTTAGCAGCGACTTTAATTTAAAGTATATTCTACCAGCTTCAAAGATTGATAAAGATGTCTGTTCAGCAATAGATATAACGTCCAGCGCATAAATAAGAATACGTAAATCAGCAACCTTTTTTGCTAGATCTTTATTTATGTTAAGCTCTACCAAAGAGGTTAATCCATGATTATAGATCTTTAACAGGCGATCATCTAAAATATCATGGCCTAAAGTTTCAATTGCACCCCTAAATTTTGTAACACCATCTAGTTCTACAAGATTAAGCTTACCAAGATTTTTTACTAACCAAAATGATACCCTACCAATAAATTTTTGCACACTTCTCACTACTTGCAAATATGAATCAACATCAATTTTTCCATCCAATTCATCAATTTTCTGCCAAAGGCTACTTAAATTATATAGGTGATTAACAACGATATATATGTTAACTGCTTCATGTACTTTAATTCCAGTACTCTCAACCAAATTATTAATAAATATACAGCCCATCCTATTTACTACATCGTTTGTAATGCAAGTAGAAATAATTTCCCTACAAAGTTGGTGTTTCAATATGGAATCCTTGAACTCTGTTACCATCCTTTGTGGAAAGTAATTTAGTAAGTAATCACGGCACAAAAAATCTTTTTCAGGTAGCTCAGAGTGTATAACTTCATTTTTTATTGCTGTTCTTGCATAAGACATCAGAACAGAAAGCTGAGGAGAACAGAAACCTTCTCCATCAGTTAACATTCTTGCTACCTCTTCTTCAGCTGGAAGAAATTCTACATCTCGGTTTAGCAGCCCAAATTTCTCTAAACTGAGTAATAATTTATGGTGCTGCTCCAACTTTTCTTTAGCTTGCAAGCACTCAAGAAGCAATGCTTTTGTTTCAATCCTGTTATGGTTTTCAAGTACCTTAGATGCAACTTCATCTATCATGCTAGCCAGTATTTCATTCCTTTTTTCCAAGAAAATTCCCCCTTCTTTCATAATTGCAACAAAAGCAATCTTGATGTTAACTTCAAGATCAGAACATATTACTCCTGCTGAATTATCAATAAAATCTGCATTGATATACCCACCTATTTTAGCGTATTCTACCCTTCCAAGCTGCGTGCAACCAAGGTTGCCACCCTCTATAAACATAGAAGCTCTAATATCATGACCGTTTACTCTTAATTCATCATTTGCTTTATCGCCAACCATGCCATGGCTTTCACTTTTTGCCTTAACAAAGGTGCCAATTCCTCCATTCCATATGAAATCCACTTTTGCCTTGAGCAAATATCGAATCAAATCATTTGGAGATAATGTATCTTCCGTTATATCAAAGCACTTTTTCATTTCTTGAGAAATTTCTACTTGTTTGCTACTACGTTCAAATACCCCGCCACCATGAGAAATCAAATCTCTATTGTAATCCATCCAAGTGGAAAACGGTAATTCAAAGAGCCGTTTACGCTCCACGAAACTCTTTTCCGCATCAGGATTTGGATCAACAAAAATATGCATATGATTAAATGCTCCAATTAAACTCATATTTCTTGAAAGCAGCATGCCGTTCCCAAATAGATCGCCAGCCATATCTCCAATTCCAATAACAGTTGTATCCTGGTAAATATCCTTATTCATTCTCCAAAAATGGCGTTGTGCTGCAATCCATGCACCTCTTGCTGTAATACCCATCTTTTTGTGGTCATAACCTGCTGATCCACCAGATGCAAATGCATCTTCGAGCCAAAAGTTACATTCAGAGGATATTTCGTTTGCATAATCAGAAAATGAAGCAGTGCCTTTATCTGCTGCAACTACCAAATATGGATCATCTTCGTCATACCTAATCACATTTTCTGGTGGAGTTATTTTGCCATCAACTACATTATCAGTAATATCAAGCATTCCTCTGATGAAATTCTTATAGCATTCAACACCTTTCTCCCTTAAAATGTTTTTGTCTTTATAAACTTGCTTTATTACAAACCCACCCTTTGCGCCAACAGGTACAATGACCGCATTTTTTGTCATCTGGGCTTTCATGAGTCCCAAAACTTCAGTGCGAAAATCTTCCGTTCTATCCGACCATCTCAAACCACCACGAGCCAACTTCCCTCCTCTTAGATGTATTCCCTCAAAAAGGTTTGAATAAACATACAATTCACGGTATGGGCGCGGGTCAGGTAAACCATTTATTTTACTTGAATCAAATTTGATAGATAAGTATGGCTTATCATCTTGATAATAACTGGTTCTCAAAATTGCCATTATCAAGTTAAATATCGAACGCAAAACGTAATCATTTGAAACGTTGCTGATCTCTTTTAGTAGTTCTTCAATTTTTTCTATCAAAATGCTAGTAGTTTCTGCCCTATCAATATCTATTTTAGTATCAAATCTTGAATGAAATAATTCTACTAAATACCTTACTACTTTTGGATACTCTGATACTACTTTCTGGATATATTCTGGGTTATAGCTAAATGATGTCTGCTTTAGGTAGGCGCTTAGCGCTCTAATCAGAAGCACTTCCTTCCACTTGAGCCCAGCAATAATGATCAAGCTGTTAAAATAGTCATTTTTTATTTCCTTGCTGAACACTTTTACAAGTGTTACCTCAAACTGCTCTTTTAAAGTAATGTTGTCTATTAATTCATCAACTCTTGACAACACAAAATGATGTATCCATATTCCACCGTTGATTTCTATATAATAACCATTATGAGATAGAATCTTAGCCCCTAAATTCTTAGTAACCTTTAATATCTTTGACAATTCAAGGCCTCCGTTGCTTGGAGTGTAAACCTTCAATTGATAGTTGAGATTGTCACGAGTAAGCCTCAAATCAACTTCGCTGACTTTTTTCTTTCTCACTATCTCCAATTTTTTCATATCATAATACGCATCATGAGGTTCAAAATTCTCTTGATAACTTATCGGAAATGCCTTGCAATAGCGGATAAATATATCCTCAACAGTGCTAAAAGTATTATATAAATTGTCTATAAAACGATCTTCCCACTTTTCTGTAATGTTTCTTAACTTGTTTTCGATACGCAAAACTTCATCATCAAAAATGCTAGCGCTTTTGGTTCTTAGCACCACGTGTAATTTCATCAAATCATATTCATTGATAATGTGATTGTTATAAATATCTGAACTTTCTGCATTCGTTTCATCTTTCAATATATCGCGTATCTTAAACATTAGTCTTGCACTAGCATAACGCATCGGTATCAATACTATGCAACTAATAAAGTTCCCTACCTTTCTCAAAAATAATTTGACTCTTGGTCTAATCGCAAGAGACATGATCGAGGTGCAAATTTCAAATAACTCGTCTTCATTTGATTGGAATAATTCGTCACAAGAAAATGCCTGTAAAATGGAAATTAAAGCTTTATTGTTATGGCCACCAGGAACAAATCCTGCCTTTTTTTCTATTGTTGTAACCTTATCCTTTATTACCGGAATAGTTCGAATATCTTGCACTTCTGCTATAGAAGTAAATAGCCCAAAAAAATGCTGTTCCCTTATTACATCACCCTGATCATTAAATTCTTTCACTCCTATACAATTCATATAGGTACGCCGATGAACTATTGAGATTAGGTCTGATCTTAGTATGTATAAAGAATTCAAGCTTTCAGAAAAAATTGATGAATTTTGGTACTCTTCACTTGCTCTCATTAACCCGAGGCTCTCCTTACCACTTAGAGCAAGCTTCCCTTCTTTATTAGTAATGTATTCTTGATAACCTAAAAATACAAAATTGTTATTTTTCAACCAAGCTAGAAAATCTCTGCCTCCAGCATCCAATGCCGGATGCTCAAGAAGCTTCTTGAGCATCAATTGCCAGTCCTTTACAACGCAGTTAACTGCTTTTAGCGTCTTTCGTAGAGATTCTTCTAGTGTATCAACAAAGCTACCGCTTATGCCTTTAATAATTACATATATTACTGACTCTTTGATTCCATTACTTTCTTCTAAAAGATGAATTTTATCTATTAGGCTATTTTTTCTTTGAACATTAATTATGCTGTTACTATAATAGCATATAGTTAAACCGTTTGACTTAATAGTGGAAATGACAGAATCCACTAAAAAGGGCATGTCATAATTTGTGATTTTAATTATAGTGAAATTGCCTTCTATTCCTGAAATATCATTTACATTACTTACTGCCAATTTACTTTCTTCTTTTTCTTTTTTAAGAATGAAGTTGTATGCATCTTCTGCAATGTATAAAAGAAATTTATCGTTGACTTTTAGGTCACTATTATAAACAAAATTATAAAAGTACTGTATAAACTCTTTAATTTTTTCTTTCTCTTTTTTATTCCCTTGATCAACTAGCTTAAATAAAGACTCAACATTAACATTATGATTTATACACATTTTTCAAAACAAAAATACACAGCGAATCTAGATCTTTTTAACTAAGATTTCGTTACCAGAAGTATACACTATTAGCTCATCTCCTTCTACTATTTCCCCAGATAAAACTAACTTAGCTAGATTATTTTGAATGCATTCTTGTATTACCCTTTTCAGAGGCCGCGCTCCATATTCAGGGTCATATCCAGTTTGTGCTATTAGTTCTTTAGCTTCTTGCGATAAACTAATACTCAGTTTACGCTTAGCAAGCATCTTTTGTAAATAAGAGAATTGAACATCTATAATTTTATCAATGTCATCTTTGGTTAAGCTGTGGAATATAATAATTTCATCCAGTCTATTTAAAAATTCTGGACGAAACGCTGACTTAACTATTTTCATCACCTCATCTTTCACAGATTCGGTAGCTCCTCTTAGCATCATCTCAGCTCCAAGGTTAGAAGTTAAAATTAGTATGGTATTACGAAAATCAATTAATTTGCCATGGCTATCGGTTAGTCTACCTTCATCCAAAATCTGCAGTAGTATATTAAATATATCTGGATTTGCCTTTTCTATCTCATCAAACAAAATTACCTGATATGGTCTTCTCCTTACTGCTTCGGTTAATCTGCCACCTTGTTCATAACCAACATATCCTGGAGGCGCACCAATTAACTTTGAAACGGAGTGTTTTTCCATATACTCTGACATATCAAAGCGTAGAAGTGCTGATTGATCATCAAACAAAAATTCGGCAAGAGATTTTGCTAACTCTGTTTTTCCAACTCCGGTTGGACCTAAGAATAAAAATGAACCAAAAGGTCGATTAGTATCCTGAACACCAGAACGGGAGCGCCTTACTGCATTACTTATCGCTTCAATTGCATCTCTCTGCCCTATTACTCTTTTTCCTATTTCATTTTCCATGTTAAGGAGCTTTTCCTTTTCACTATGCATCATGTTATCAACTGGAATGCCTGTCCATTTTGAAACAATATTTGCAATATCACTCTCAGTAACTTCTTTCTTTAGGAAACTATCAGTAACTTTTTCCTGATTTTTTAACTCATTTTCAAGTTGAGGAATCACACCATACATCAATTCCCCTGCCCTTCCTAAATTTCCATTCCGCTGAGCCAATTCTAGCTCTTTCCTCGCATTATCCAATTTTTCAGCAGTTTCTTGTATTTTAGCTATTTTATTCTTTTCCATCTGCCATTTACTGCTTAAGTCAGCAAATTTACTGTTTAGACTCTCAATTTCCTCATTTATCTTTTTTAAACGTTGCTTAGAGTTTTCATCACTTTCTTTTTTCAAAGCCTCTGACTCAATTTTCAGCTGTATAATCTTTCTTTCAAGCTCATCAACAACCTCAGGCTTGCTGTCCATTTCAATTCTAACCCTACTTGCTGCTTCATCAATTAAATCGATCGCTTTATCAGGTAAAAACCTATCTGTTATATATCTATTAGAAAGCGTTGCAGCAGCGATTATTGCACCATCTGTGATTCTAATACCATGGTGCACCTCATACCTCTCCTTCAAACCCCTCAGTATTGAAATAGTATCAGTCTCAGTCGGTTGAGAAATAAACACAGGCTGAAAACGCCTTGCAAGCGCAGGGTCTTTCTCTATATGTTGACGATACTCATCCAAAGTTGTAGCCCCTATACAGCGAATTTCTCCACGCGCAAGAGCAGGCTTGAGCAAATTTGAAGCATCCATCGCACCACTTGTCGCTCCTGCTCCCACTAAAGTATGAAGCTCATCTATAAACAAAATAACTTTGCCCTCTGCTTTTAAAATCTCATTAATCACTGCTTTTAGTCTCTCTTCAAACTCCCCTCTAAATTTTGTTCCAGCAATTAATGCACCAAGATCCAAAGCTAAAACTTTTGCATCACGCAAACCAAGTGGTACATCATTTGCAACAATTCTGTTTGCTAAACCTTCAACTATTGCAGTTTTTCCAACACCAGGTTCACCTATCAGTACTGGATTATTTTTTGTTCGCCTCAACGATACCTGCATAGTTCTTCTGATTTCCTCATCACGACCAATTACAGGATCAAGCTTACCTTGCATAGCAAGCTCTGTAATATCTTTTGTATACCTCTTTGCCGCATTTAATTTTTCCTCGCTATTTGGAGAGTCTGCACTGCCACCTTTTCTCATTTCTGCAATAACTGAATTTAATTTTTGCGGTGTTACACCACCTTCTGCTAAAATTTTACCTACAATTTCATCTTTTTGTGCAGCAAGGCCCTGCAACAACCGCTCAACAGTAACAAATGTGTCTTTATTTCTCCTCGCAATACCAATTGAATCATCAAAAACTTTTGCTACCTCTCTTGAAAGCTGAAGTCCAACACTACCTGGTCCTCCAACCACTGGAAACTTTTTAATTGTACTACTCACAGCATCAGAAATATTCTGAACATTTCCATCACAGGTGCCTATCAAATCCTGAACTAAACCTGACTCATCTTCAAGCATTACTTTAAGTAAATGTTCAGGCATAAAAATCTGATGCCCAGCTCCCAATGCTTTCATTTGAGCGCTCTGGATTAGGCTTTTTGCTTTTTCGGTAAATTTATTCAAGTCCATAATACAAATTTAACTCATACTTGCTGATATATATAACAACTACTTTCTCAATTTTAAACTTAAAGTCATTCAGCATTCAACCACTATGGATTAAAATCCATAGTGGTTGAATATTTGATCGTAGGGCTTATCTTTGTTATGCCTTGACCTTAACACAGCTACATTTCTAGGTTTTTCCATCATCGTTTATAATGTTAGGATTAGCGCCTTTTTCTAGCAAAAATTTGATAATCCTTAAATCACCATAATATGCAATATTATGTAGTGCTGTGCTTACATACTTGTTAATAATGTTTACGTTAACTCCCTCATCTATTAAAAACCTAACTATCTCTAAATATCCCCTTCTGCAGCATAATGTAACGCAGTTAACTTAGGCATGTGTGTATCAGTATCTAATAAATTTTTTACTGAGAATTTTACAGTTTCTAAGTTACAATTTTGAGAAGCAATGCGTAATATCGTTTTATAATTATCTGCAGCTTTTGACTTCATGTAGTAATAGGTAGCAATAATACATACTATTAATGTTATAAGCCACCAAAAATGCAGCTTTTTTTTTGTATCTTGACTCAATTTATCCATATTCAACATCTTTTTAATATTAAATAGATCATTTACTCATTTTTTATTAACATTACTTACTCAAAGATGATGACAACATAGTAAGGTAACCTGAGTTGGCTTTGTTGCATAGCGAGTAGAGATGGGAGAAAAAAGGGAGAAAATCTAAAGAAAGTGGTTACTTTATTAAGAAATGAACATTGTGTAGAGTATATGCCAAAGAAGATGAAGGTCAGTAATCATTAAAGAGTATAATCAATTTTTAGAAAAAAGAGGAAATGTCTTTCATTTTATCGATGAAGCTATAGAAAACTGGTACGAAAGTTCAGAAAAAATTCCTGGAGATTTATAGCGATAAGGTTGTTATTGCAGTACGTATAGTCGTTAATCTATTTGGAATAGGCTTAAGGCAAGCAGTTGGATTTATAAAAGGATATTTACAAAGTATAGTGAAGAATCTCCAAGTATTCACAAGCTTCTCGTCAAACTTAATTTGAAACTATGTGACCACAGAACAGATAAAAATGACATAGAGAATATTGAAATTGCTATAGATAGTACTGTAATGCATATTTATAGTAACAGTACTCAACATAACAAAGATAACGCCAAGATAAGGAAGTATAATGGTACAGATCAAATAAGAAAGCTATATGTTGCTTTGGACGTAAACAGCAAAAAGGCAATAGCAGTTCGATATACTAATTTTCTTTCACATGATAGCATCTAAAATACTAAAGGAAATGGGTGATATCTATAAGATTAAGTCTCTGCGTGCAGATGGAACTTATGATACAGATAATTTATATAAGTTGTGCAATCAATACAATTTGAAACCCATCATAAAGCCAAGAAAAAATGCAAAAATCTGCAGCAATATAGATTATCTATCAGAAAGAAACAACAACATTAGTATAAGGAAAACTTACCCACTGGAAAAAGAAGACAAGGTATGAAATACGTTCACGTATCGAGAGTTTTTTCCTGAGGCTCAAAAAAACATTTGGATTTAGTTTTAAGAATAAATCTGAGGTAAATCGCTCTCAAGAGGTGCTTTTAAAATGCTATTTTATTAATAACTTTACTGATATAGGTATGCCTATTTTCAAATTTGCCTCGTAAATTCCTTTCATTACTCCTCCTTATTCCTTGCCATTCAACAAAACCTGGGAAGGGCTATACTTGGCAGTGGCTACACTTCTTACGGCAGAGCGATAAATGATTGCTGGTTAACCAAATGCTAGGAGAGGGTATGGGTAGTTTGATTTTTTATGTTGTTCTGAAAAGAAGATGTACTATATTTAGTATAAAATTCATAGTTACATGTTAATATTATACTAGTTTTTTAATTAAGGAGAATATTATGAAAAGTAATACAAAAAGTGCTGCTGCGTATAATACTAGAGAAGAAGCGTATGAACAATATTACCATTGCATACGCGCATGTCCTAAAAGTCATCAGGATAATAACGAACTACGTAGTGCATGCATTAGTAAATGTAGGGAAAGTGATTGGAGCTTTGAACAGGATGTAAAATTTAGTGATCAATTAAATTCTATTACGTCTCAGCTCCAGGAAGGGCTGAACGATTTATCTGAGTTGTCATCAGATCTAAATCTAATGAAACTATAAAAAAGAAGATACTTAGTATCTTCTTTGCTATGCAAGCTACTCTTATAGTTGAGTGTCACTAATTAGAGAAGTTTAAGCAGCGCATAACCTTGCTTATATTTTGCATAATATACATTTACGTATATTATAATAGGTATATAGATATTTTTTATTAAAAAGGAAGGGGAGGTGCCTTCGTGTGTTGACATCCTCCCCGCCCTAAAGGGCAAGGATTCCTACCACGTTCAGACCGAAGTCTGAATCATCTCGGTGGGTTCCTGCTTCATCGGGAGGCTAAATGCACTATCCCCTCCACAGGCACAACACGGCATGCCCTGCCGCTAAATCTATTATGCTTTTGTGCATATTCGGTGTCAACACCCGCTTCCGCCTTATATCCCCGCCCTGAAGGATGGGGTTTTACGGTGTTTTTTTGATAAGAAAAAGTCTTTTTCGGTGGTTACACCTATATTCTTTATTTCAGCTTTAAAACTGTTAAAATATAGCCCTTCCCATAATAGTCCAAAAAAATCATAAGAAGTAAGAATCGACAGCATGACGAAAAGATGTGAATAGAGGAATGTTTTTCCTAATTCTATTTTCTATAGCAAACCAATTATGCTCAATTTTGTTAAAATCTGGAGAATAAGGAGGTAGATATAAAATTTCTGCACCAACTCCTTTAGCAAGTTCAGTAATCTTATTAACCCCAGTTATGGATTAGAAAGTAGAATTAATAAAGAGAGGAATAGGGGGAGAGTAGACCAGTGGAACTTCCCCTACCAGTCTCTCGCAGAACTGTACATAAACCTCTCAGCTTATACAGCTCCCATTATTTAGCCTTTTTGACCCTAAACCTAGTGTCCAATGATAGAAAATATTTGGAGACCTATCTCTCACCTTTCCTAGAAATTGTCTTGCTAGTCTTCCGTGACTCCTGAGTCTCTTATATTTCCTTTTGACCCACTTTTCTAGATGCCGCTCTACATTCTTTAGAGATTTGTAGACCTCAGTTCTGTAAAATTTGCCATAGTACTGATACCAGCCTCTGACTATTGGATTTACTTTTCCTGATATCTCCTCTAATGTTATATGCGTATTTCGTAGCATTTTCCATGATCTTATGGTTGTAGTAATCTTTTTCTTGGCCTTGTTGCTAATTGCTGGGAGAAATGAAACAAAATGCTTCCCTATTTTATTTCTTGCTAACCTGGGTCTGAATGTGTAACCCAGAAAATCAAAACTTTGTTTAGGAAATTCATCTCTCCTATTGTCATCCTTACAGTACACTATCTGTGTCTTTTTAGGATGTAATTTCAACCTATACTCAGCCAATCTTTCTTCGATCATTACTTTCACAAATCTTGTCTGTTTCTCTGTTCTGCAGTGCACTATCGCATCGTCCACATATCTCTCAAATGGTACCGTCGGATAGTTCTTTTTCATCCATATATCAAACACATGATGCATGAATATATTAGAGATGATTGGGCTAACTGAACCTCCTTGCGGAACTCCTTTATCCCTAACTACTTTACTGCCATCTGCAAGTTGTATAGGGGATTTCATCCACCTTTCAACATATAGTATGACCCATTTGCAGTCTGTGTGTTTCTTGATAGCCTGAAGTGCTAAGTCGTGATCCAGATTGTCGAAGAACCCTGATATATCAAGGTCTACCACCCAATCGTACTTCCAGCATCTCTTACGCGCTGTATCTACCGCATCCAATGCTGATTTATTCGATCTATAACCATATGAATCCTCATGGAATTTTGGCTCCACTAACGGTTCGAGATACATTGTTGCTGCTGTTTGCGCTATCCTATCTGATACTGAAGGAACACATAAAATTCTTTGTCCTCCTCCCATATCTTTCGGTATTGCTACAGCTTTTACAGGCTCTGGAAAATAACTTCCGGATGTCATACGATTCCATAGTTTGTATAGATTATCTTTTAGATTTTCCTCAAACTTTGTTATCGAAACCCCATCTACACCAGCAGCACCTCTATTTTTCGATACTTGTTTATAAGCTCTCCAAATAAGTTGCTTTGGTATATCAAAAGACTTTGTTTTATTCATTAACTCCTCCCTTTCGGTTGATAAATAACTAAAACTAAATAACTCAGCTCCTTCGCTCCATTTCCATTACAGAAACTTCTTCACTACTACGAGCTGATCCGCCCCTGTTTTCCGCATCGGTACTCTCATCCTCAGAGATCAGCTCCTTGGATTTCTCCCTTATCATCGAAACGACAGGTTCCCGCAGTTCCACGCAATAGCCCAAAATAGATTCATGCCACCTCTATGCCGGACGCCATCTATCCAGTAAACAAGCTCCCGATAGATTTATCCCAGGTTAAGTCTAACCCCTGGTTTTGACATCATCCAATTCCTTTCGACACTTTATCAGTGGTTCATTTTCATTCATCTCTCTATTTTACACATGACGCATATTTGCGCCTTTTCCATAACGCTCACTACCTTAGCTTTTTACCAAAGCAGCTTATGGTTGTTTGAAGCCTGCTCTTGTAAGCCGGCTCCGAGGGGCCCACCCCCATCTATTGCGTAGCTTTTGCACTTAGTTTGCTCTTACTTGAACATTCCTTGTGTCTCTACGGCACACTAAACTCAGGTATTTTAGCAAAAATTAAGAGGTTATCCATGAAGAAAGATATTTTACTGTTTTATAGAAGATTTTTGTCACATTGCTGATGAAAAACTTTCAGAAAAGCTTCTATCAAGTGGCAAAAAAACAAAAAGAATACCTGAAATTACCGTGCCAGAAATACTTACTATAATCTTACTTTACCACAATCGCTGTGCAAAAATTTCAAGTTTTTTTACTTGAGTTATCTTAAATTATTGTACAGTTCTGAGTTTTCAAAACTCCCTTCGTATCATAGATTTGTTGCTCTAAAACTCAGGGTTTTATGGTATTTGGCAATGCTTTTGCAGTGGTTCTGCGAGCAAGCAAAAATCACTCTATATTGATACAACTGCAATCGCTGTTTGCCACACAAAAAGGATCGCAAAAAATAAAGTTTTCAAAGAGTTGGCAAATATAGGAAAGACTACCTATGTTCGGTTTTAAATTGCATCTGGTAATCAATGAAATAGTCGAAGTTCAAGTTATTACGCTAACTAAAGGCAGCGTTGACGACAGAAAACCTACACCAAATTTGACTAAAAAATTGACAGGACTTTTGTTCAGAGATAAAGAAGAAGGACCTCTTTGAGAAACTCTTCGATAGAGGTCTAAAACTCGTCACTCAAGTGAAAAAAGGCATGAAAAACGCACTGATTTCTTTAAAAGAGAAGATTCTATTGAGAAAAATTGATTATTGAGACAGTTTTTGGTTGTTTGAAAAATAAATTTGAGCTTCGGCACAGATCCCCCATAAATTTTTTGGTACATACTTTTTCAACATTAGTTTCGTATTCCATGCAGTCGAAAAAGTCCTCTATTTCTAAGCTTTATTGACTCGGATAATCCATAACTGGGGTTTGTAGCTTTTTGTCCACTGTTGTGTTATTAAAATAGCTTCTAGGTTTATTATCAGCAATGTCATTAGGTTGATATCCACCATTAACTATCTGCTGCTTATCAAACATCTTTTCAATATTGCCTTTTAAAATACTCAAAAACTTCTCATTTTCCGGATAGGCTTCTTCTGCGGCTGAATATAATGTACTTGGTATTTTAGAATATCTTTCGTTCCTTACATGACCTGCTATATCTGAATACACTTTAAAAAAGTCAAAACCTTTCACTGATACACCAGATTGTTTAGCTGTTTTTTTAAGTGTCTTTTTAAATTCTTCCATTATATTAAGTGTATCAGCCAGCACTTCTTCATGAGTAGCAGAACAAAACTTAGGAAGAGGATATTTTTTATCTAGGAAACTTTGTAATAAGAAGAATCCTAAACCAAAATTGTTACTGATACAAACTTCACTACTAAATTGGCTAGTACCAGATGTATTAGAATAATTTGCTGAAGTTTCAGGTAGAGCAGCTCTCGAATCTAATAACCCACTCACAGAGCTTTTTACCCAACCAAATAAATGATTTATCCACGAAGATGGTTTTGCACTGCTACTCACCATTCTACGGTTTCTAATGTGCTGCCTATGTCTATGAGGTTGATCAGATAACATGACTTCTGTAAACACATCATCGTACACTTGATCCTTATATTCTTTTTTCACAACATTAACGTCTCTTGCTGTACTTATTTCTTTCTCATAATCTTTTAACACTATCTCTTTATCAGTAAATTTTATTGATAACGTTTTCATCTTAGGTGTTTTATAGAATTTACTAAGTGTAATACTGCAAAAATCATCTTTAGTAATAGTCGAATCAAAAGCATTAGTTATTATTAGATCATGACCATTACTACGAACAAACGTATTGTTTCCTCCTTTTCTAGGCGTGATAAGCTCAGCATCTTTCTCCACATCTTGACCCGTTACCACAATAATTTCTTTATCCTTTTCAAAGATCAAAGGTAGTGGCTTTAATTCTAATTCAGAACTTATTTTCATAGGCGCACTATCTGAGATAATATGAAGATTTTCATACCAATCCAAACCGTCTTTTAATCTTACTGTTAGCACTTCTAATAAAAAACTTTGTCCCATTTCTGCTTCTAACCTAACTAGCAAATCATTTCCATCTTGAAAAATTCTTGGCAGATTAATATGTATTTTCAAATCATCTTGTATTATTTTTATCACGTTACGTAAATCTAACGTATCTATAGAACTTGCTTGATCAGGATTGTAGATGTTTATTTGTGGCATAGAAAAAATATTATGTTCATATCTTTGCTCACCTGAGGCTATAGTAATTACGTATATGTTTTTACCACCATTTCCAATTAAGTGACTGTTATAGATTGGATTATTGTAAATTACCTCACACTTCCCATAGCCAACAAGTATAGATTCATCACCATCTTGAACAGCGATAGTCATATTGAGTTTATTTGCTATAGCTGGGTAACTTTCTATAATTTCATCAATAGTTTTATTAGTATTCTGTATTGCATACAAGTTTCTTTCCTTACCTACTTTTATTTCAGCACTGTCTTTTAATTGATAGATTATATTGTTCATTATGTTATATGAGATAGATATACTAAAGTTACTATTTGCAACTTTTGAGGAAAAATCGAACTTTATACTATTGTGATCTTTAATATCAATACTCTGAATATCAGCAAGCAAGTAGTCGAATATAAACCTATGGTTATTTTCGAAATTAGCAAGTAATTTAACAGATGCACTACCTTTTTGAAATGGTACAATATAGTTAAAGTTACCTTTGAGTGCTAGATTATTTACTTCAGTGTAATTTCTAACTATTACTTGTATATCATAGACACAGTTATTATCTTTTATTTCCAAATAATCAAGTTGATCTTCCTTACCACCATTACCATCCAAGAATTTAGTTTCACATGCACTAAATATATGATCTGCCTTAGCTTTTCTACCAAGCACTCTTTCTACTGAATTAATTTGAAATCCAGAATAACCATATCTGTTGTACACAATAGTGCCAATATTTGTATTTAAATACACATTCACACTCACAGCTTCTTGAGCAAATCCAGTCAGATCTAAGGTATCAATTCCATCTTCTCCGTACAAGGACCCTTCTATCAGATCTCCCTGTAAAACAAAGATATCATTCTTATTTCCCCCATAATATTCTTTAGACCCATCATTCACTACAAATACGTTCGGACTATCCTTAAATCCCCTGGCATAATCTTCACCTTCTCCTAAATTAATTAGATTATATCCTTCTATCTTGTTATTAGATAAACCAATCGCATTTTCGCATAAATATGACCCATAATTTGGAGCAGGTTCGTCATTTCCCTGCGAGAAACAAAACAATTTTCCACCACTTGGATTATTCGGCCTTGCTCTACTCCATTTTATATCGGTTCCTTTTCCATCAAGCAGTACTTTACTGTCTAAGTCTATCTTAAACTTAACTTTGCATTCTTCAGTGTAAAGTGTAACATTAATTCTTCTCATGCATAATTCTCCAAATCCAGCACCACCACACTGCCTTACTTGGTGTGGCACTGTACGACAAGAATTCACAACTGATTTACCAGTAGGGAATACATAGCTTTGAATATCACTATACTCCTTTAAATACTCAAATCCTTGCTTAACTAATTGGTTATAAAGTTGTTTTTCTTCCATTAACTCTTCTATATATTGTTCAGGTTGCATACCTATAAATACACGTAAACCTTCAATAAATTTTTCTCCTCTAGTTAAGTGAATAATTTCATCAGTTTTATCAACTCTCTTTACTGCCATATAAATATCAGTGTAAATAAATACTGCAGTGCCGACTCCTGCTCCAATAGGTCCAGTAATAGATGAAACTCCTTCTAATACTTCAAAACCTTCAGCAACTTCAATCCCAATCTCTGCAGCGTCAACTCCCAGGTAAATGCTATCTCCTACTACGCCAACCAATGCTCCTTCTGTACCATTTTTAAATGCTTTTACCTGATTTACTAAATCATAAATAATAAAGGCAGAAGTACCTCGAGCAAGAAAAGGTGATGCAACTCTTAAAGACCTACCAAGTAATACCTTTTCTTCTGAGAGCAAATTTAATCCTTTACGAGATGCAACTTCAGCAACTTTAGCAAACCCTTGACCACCGGCAATAAAGCCAACATTAATCGCTACACCTTGATAATCTCTGTTTAAAAAGTCAGCTAAAATATTTTTAGCTATCATTCCATGCATAGTTATGCTAGAGATTTTCTTTACTCTATTTAAATGATTCATGACCTTCTGATTACTGGTAAGCCTATTGACCAAATTGCTAAACCTACCCTTAACTTGCACTTTATCTGCTAGCTCAATTAGCTGAGAACGTTTTTCTTCTGGTATATCTTTTATATAGTCAATAAACTTTTTACTATCTATTTTAATTTTACTAAAATCTCTTTTCTCATCTTTTTCTGTATTGAATTCATCTACGTCTTCCCAAGACAGTTCACATTTCCCAATTTTTGCTTCTCTTCTGTTCCTTAATGAACTCGTACTCGGCAAACATTCTTCAACTTTACTCCTTTGATATATTGCAGAAGCCCTTTCTAGTAAATCTTTTGCTCTCTGAACATTACCTAAAGCTCCATCGGCAATAGCTAAATCTTCTAAGGTTATAGCTACTTCAAAATGATTTTCTCCATAATGCTTCTCTAAAATAGGTAAAGCCCTTTCTAGCAACTTTTTTACTCCCTGAGTATCACCTAAACCTCTATAGGCGATACTCAAATTTACTAATATTTTACTTACTTCAACATGATCTCTTTCATGATATTTCTCTAAAATAGATAAAGCTCTTTCTAGCACCTCTTTTGCTTCCTGATTATCACCTAAGGCTATATAATCAGTGCCTAAACTTTCCAGAATCATACCTATTTCAAAATGCTCTTCCCCATAGTGCTTCTCTAAAATAGG
Source organism: Wolbachia endosymbiont (group B) of Scrobipalpa ocellatella (assembly GCF_964188425.1). Taxonomy (NCBI): domain Bacteria; kingdom Pseudomonadati; phylum Pseudomonadota; class Alphaproteobacteria; order Rickettsiales; family Anaplasmataceae; genus Wolbachia; species Wolbachia endosymbiont (group B) of Scrobipalpa ocellatella. The sequence continues at coordinate 664,523 of NZ_OZ077190.1, read as the reverse complement.
TAAAGCTCTCTCTAGCAACTCTTTTGCTCCTTGATAATTATCAAAGTATCTATAGATGGTACTTAAATTTACTAATATTTTAGCTACTTCAACATGATTTTCTCCATAATGCTTCTCTAAAATAGGCAAAGCTCTTTCTAGCAACTCTTCTGCTCTTCCATAATCATCTAAAGCTATATAAGTGATACCTTGATTTGTTTTAGCTATAGCTACCTGAAAATGATCTTCTCCATAATAATTTTCTAAAATAGGTAGTGCCCTTTCTAGTAACTCTTTTGCTGTCTGATAATCACCAAAACCTCTACAAGCAATACTAAGATTTACTAACATTTTAGCTGACTCAAAGTGCTCTTCTTCATAATTGTCACCTAAAATAGAGAATACTCTTTCTATTGACTTTTTCGCTCTTTCATAATCACCTAAAGATCCATAAGCAATACTCAGGTTTATTAGTACTTGAGCTAATGAAGAATGATCCTCCCGATAATGATTCTCTAAAATGGGAAAGGCCCTTTCTAGTAACTCTTTCGCTGTCTGATAATCATCTAAAGCTCGATAGCTGATACTCAGATTTACCAGTGTTCTAACTAATTGAAAACGCTCTTCTTCATAATCTTGCTTTTCAATTTTTAAAGCTCTTTCTAGCAAATCTTTTGCTCTTTGGTAATCACCTAAAACTAGATAACTGTTGCTTAGATTTACTAGTCTTTTAAATACTTCAAAATGATCTTCTCCGTAATGCTTTTCTAAAATAGGCAAAACCCTTTCTAGCAACTCCTTTTCTCTTTTGGGATTACCCAAATTAAAATACCCATCACTCATCCATGTCAACAAATTTTCAAGATAATCCTTTTCTATTTTTTCTTTATCTTGAGGGTTCTTTTTTAACCAACTATCTATACGTGATAAAAATGCCTCTAAGTGCGGTAATAATTCTCGTTTTTTTAAATAGTCTTCTAGTTTATCACTACCATAAGGGAAACTTGCTCTGAGTAGCTCGAAAGTCTCTTTCATAACTTCTTCGCTTTTACCCTCTTCTTCTAACGCTATTTTTGTCACTTCTTGAACTAATTTATGAATACTCAACACACCTTGCTCTTGTTCACCATTAACCATAGAATATTTTATAAGTAAACGAACAGCAGACCTTAATTCCTCTTCATTATTTCCTGTCAAATCTAAAAAGAATTCTCTACTAATATTGTCAGGTGCAAGATAAGACATAACATCAAGAATCCTTAAAGCTAATTTTCCATACTTTTCATTGCTTGCTATCTTATCGGTTGTAATCTTCCAAGCTGTGAAAGTTGTTTTTGCATAGTTATTATCAATTCCTCTAAATCCTTCATAATTAAGCAAATCTTTCGCTTTTTTCTCATATTCCTTTAGGTAATCATCTATATCAAATTTTCTAGTAACTCTTTGATCTTCAATATATGATATTACTTGCTGTATAGCTAAAGGAAAGTGTTGTAATTTCTCTACCAAAGCTTTTATCTTTTCATTTTGAGATTCATCTTCTATAATCAAGCCCTTTTTTACAAATTCTATCGCTTCTTCTGACTTTAATTCGTTCAGATTAATAACTTCTATCCCCCTTTCCCACTCTCGATTACGAGAAGTAATTAAAATATAAGGTCCATTACCACCCGGTAATGAATCATGAATTGGTAAAAACTTATTCAAATAATTACTTTTCTCGGCATCATCAAAAATAAACAAGCTTTTACTATTACTAAAAAAATTGTAAACTTCTTCTACGATAGATCTTATATCCTTTTCTTTTCCATTTGCATCTTTTGTATCAATTTTTAGCTTATCCTTCGCTAATCGAGTAAATGATTCAACAAGAGCTATCTCACTTTCAGCATTGATCCATATAACGTTGTCATAACAATCTTTACTATATTCTTGAACATATTGTCTAGCTAACTCAGTTTTTCCTATTCCTCCTAAACCGCTAATTGAGGTTATTTGTGATATTACTGTTACTTTTTCTGAATTAAGTTGTATCTTATTATGTAGGTCAATTAACTCTTCCCTTCTTCCAGCAAACAAAATTACTGGCTTTTTCACATTAAACCAAATAGGCTTTCTTACTTGCTCTCTTGCTACAACTGCATCATATATCTTATCAAGCTTTTTATCTATTTTCTCGAAACTTTTTTCACTTTCTTTCCTTCCTTCTACAATAGAATCTGCTATCTTGTGACGTTGCCTACTGGCTTCCTGATATTGACTCATTAATTCATCAAAGACTCCCTTAATCTCATTTTGATTACTTTCTATGTAACCTGATAACTCATTAAAATTCTTACCTATATAATCCTCTAATTCATTGAAGTTTTTTTCAGCTTCCTGTTCCATTTCTCCTTTGAATTTGCTTAGTAACCTCTCTTCGACTAACTTCGGATCTTGCTTATTAATCTCATTCAATAATTCATCTTCCCATTCTTCATTTGTTTTCCCATCTGACTTTAAAACATACCTATACTCTTCTCTGGGAGGATTTTCTTCACTGTATTCTTTCATGAATTTTTTTATTTTATTTTCCAACTCCCACTTCAAAAGAAGACGATAGCCATATTTGCTAGTATCACTCTTTCCGTCTATTCTCCTATAGTATTTATCAGCACGACCATCGCTCTTTATCGTTACTAATCCCGCTTTATCAAATATTTCTGCAGTATTCCATGAATTTTTACTTTCTAAAGTATGTCCTAGCTTAATATGAGGAACACCAGTGTAGGTTTGTTTATATCTTTTTGATTTTCCAAAAATAATACCCTCAGTAATTGAGGAAGCACAAAGCTCTTTTTCAGTATTTTTTCTATAGTAATCAACCACTCTATTCACAGCATCTTCTGCTAATTTTGTCATTGCTCTCCGCCAACTTCCTTCTGCTGTTACTTGTATAAATTGGCTCTCAAAACTTTGAAAGATTTCAATACCAGATTTTACTAACTCTTCCCTGACTTTGATTGGATCCTTTTTAAATATATACAATTGATCTATCAGCTTTTTAAGCTCTGCTCTATTATAACTACTACCAATGCTGGATATTGTTGCTCGAAGAATGTTAATTCCAATAAGAGGAATTACTTTTGATTCCGCTTCTCCTTGTTCTGTTCCACCTTTTCCTATATATATTATCATATTAACAAAATCAGCCCATTTACCTTGCTTTCCTCTTTGATTTTCTAGTCTCTTATAGTACTCTGATAAAGAGCGTTCATAAATAAAAACAAAATCTTCAACAAACTTTCTTAGCTTTTCATGTACTTCCTCCTCCTGTGCAGAAAGTCCTTTTACTTGATCAGAAAATTTTTTTAAATGTTCTTCTAGAGTCCTAATAATCTCTCCCTTATTTTGTTGCTTAGCAATATCTAGTGGAGTTTTACCTTGATTATTTTTAATATTTGGGTCTATACCAGACACATTCAAAAGAAGTTCAACAATGTCTTGATGATTTTTGCTTACAGCAACATGTAGTGGTGTATTACCACCATCATTGAGATCAATATCATTAATATTTTCTACTTGAGTAAGTAACCCTTCAATTTCACTAATCTTATTTAGCTGAGGATTATCCGTTCTATGCTCACGTATCGCAAGAAACAACTTGGCAATATTAATATCATTAGGGTTATATTGACGTCTTATTCTATTTTTAAATTGAAAAGATTTTTCTTCCCTATCTAACTTAACTGCTTGTGAATCTGTCCTGAGATAATCTATTACCTTCACCATAAAGTTAATTACTTATTTTATATTTAAATTTAAGATCATATTAGATTTTATTATATATTAGTAAATGAAATCGATAATACAAGTAACTTTTATAGATATTGTATCTTTAGGCTATTTTATTGTCCCAAGTTTGGGACAATAAAATAACCATTTCCAGCGCTCAAAATCAAGAGACGTGAGAAGTGTTTTTCTTGGAATGTGTTGATCTAGCGCCATTCTGTTAAATGAAGGTACGGATACCTTATCACTTATGCTCCTTCATTTTATTGCATGCACCAGTACCTATTGTCAACTAACTGCTGTGAGTCACTATTTTCCAATTGACTATTAACTTTTTCCTCTAACTTATTACAAATGTCACCTTGCATTCTATGATCAAGATCTTCAAATTGCATTGATGTGTCTGATACGTTATCTTGAAGCAGTTGTATATTCGGCGTATTTTCCTTAGATATTGCACTTGTATTTTCTAATCTTCTTTTCTTAGACTTACCTAAATGTATAGTTGTCTTCTGTTGTTTTCTATGTGATTGCACTTTTAAGTCTGAAGAACAAGGGCCTGAGGACATAATTGATTGCGCTTTAACATTTTGGTCATGAATAGCAATACAATAACGCAAAAGATCTTTGTATTCTAGATTCATAGTAGCCCCTTGCTCTAAAAGGTATTCAATAATATCTAAGCGACCAGCGATAACAGCGTATTGTAGAGGACTAACACCATTTCTATCCTGTAGATTTACATTAGCTCCTTTTTCTACAAAGTATTTAACAATATTTAGGTGACCAGCAATAACAGCATAGTGCAGAACCCCCCTACCACGCTTATCTTGTAGATTTATGCAAGCTCCTCGCTCTAAAAGGCTAGGAATAATATTTAAGAGACTACTGAATTTTAGATTCATATTAGCCCATTTATCTGTAAGGTATTCAATAATATCTGAGCTAGCAGTGACAACATAGTGTAAAAAGCTTATACTGTTTCTACAATATAGATTTACACTATCTTCATATAAAGTATTACCAACAGCAAAATCAATTACTTTGGATTGTGGAAGAAATGATTTTTTCTCTATTTCCTTTTCTAAACATTTTTTTCTTTCACTTTCAGTAGACATTTTTTGTGTAGTACCAAGATGATTTAACCCTATTCTTCTCTCCTGTAACTCTTGCATGTTTTTAAGTTCTTGTGATGCCCCTTTTTTTCCAAGATAGGCATACCCAACAGATAATTGTATAAGATTTTTATAAAAACCTATATGATTGCTTTCATACAACTCACCTGAGCTAATCAAGTTGTTGAACTCCGTTAACACTTCATCTAATAGATTTCTTTTATCTTTCATACTTATCATTTTTTCAATAAAAGGACTTCTAAGTATGAAAGGACTTTGCTTTTGGTATTTTAGAATATCAATTCAACCACTATGGATTAAAATCCAAAGATTGAGAGAGAGCATAGAATGCTAACTTTCGACTTGAAAGTCACCAAATTTATCTTCTTTTTTAGAGTGATTTTCAATATAATTTTTTATCATTTCGTCAGTTACATTTCCGCTAGTCCTGACAAACTAGCCTACTGCCCACAACCCAGTATCTCTTTTTTAGCTCTGGAAAGTTTTGCTGGATTTTTCTGGAACTTTTTCCTTTTATTAACTGCACTAACTTACTAATACTTAAGTATGGGGGTACAGAAACGTATACGTGTACATGACTTGACGCAACTCTACCTCTGATAATTTCTACTTGATTATTTGCACATACTTCTTGTACAACTTCTTTAGCTTTCTTTCCAATATCTCCAACTAGTACTGGATATCGATATTTTGTTATCCACACTATGTGATATATATACAGAGTGACTGCTTTTTCTATAATATTCCACATTCTTTCAGATTTTTCACCTTAAAATTATATTCTTAAAAGGATGGACTTCAAGTCCAGGGTTTTTCTCCCAAATTTGGGACAATAAAACTATATTTTCTTTGCTTAATAACTTTATCAGTTTTACGTTATTTGTTGTTATTGCGTACTGAAAAACATCTGTAGCATCTGCTCTTTTCTTTAGCAGTAATTTTACTATATTAAAATGTCTATTTATTGCTGCAAGATATATCGCTGATTCTCCTTTATTGTTTAAAATATCTACTTCAACTCCCTCTTCTAAAATCTCTTCTAGGAACTCCTCATATCCTTTTTTTGCAGCTAAATGAAGTAAACTGTTTTTATCTTCTCCATATTTACTACTCATTAAAATTTCCACTATATCTTGTTTATTCCTTTCTCTTGCATAACAAAATGGTGTTTTGCCTTTATCATCTCTAATCAAAGGATCTATATCTTCTCGCGTTAGTAAAACCTCTATTGTTTTAAGTCTTTCAGCATAATGTAATGGTGTTTTATTTTCATAATCTTGTAAGTTATAGCACTTCTCATAATAGTCCAAAAAAGGTAAGATATGGATTTATAGTAGTGATGGTAAGCATGCCAGCAGCATATAGTTATGACTTAAGGAAAAAGGTAATGGAAGCATTGGATGAAGGAGAGAGTGGAGAAACTGTTGCCAAGAGATTTAAGATTGGAAAAACAACTTTATATGAGTGGAAGAAAAGACGTGAGAAAACGGGAGATTTTCAATCAAAAAAGCTTGGAAGCGTGGCATAAAATTACCGACTGGAATGCATTTGCCGAATTTGCAAATGAGCAAGGTGGCAAAACTCAGTCAGAGATGCTGGGGCAATATTAGTAGACAAACAATTCATCGAGCACTTAAAAATATAGGATTCACAAGAAAAAAAAGACCTACGGATATCAAGAAAGAAATGAAGAAAAGCGAGCTCAATTTTCAAAGGTTATAGCAACAAAAGAACCTAAAGAATTAGTGTATATAGATGAGTCTGGCATTGATAACACTGAACCTATGGGTATTGCCAGAAAGGACAGCGGTTTTATGCCCTAAAATCTGGAAAGAAAACTCAACGAATTAGCATGGTTGCAGCCTTAAGTGGAAGAAAAATAATTGCTCCGTTAACCTTTAAAGGCCACTGCAATATGGATATCTTTAATAAATGGTTTGAGCAGTTTCTGACACCGATTTTGGAACCTGGACAAACTGTTATCCTTGATAATGCTACTTTTCATAAGTCTAATAAGATTTGCTAAAGGAGTTGGTGCAGAAATTTTATATCTTCCTCCATATTCTCCAGATTTCAACAAAATTGAGCATTATTGGTTTGCTATAAAAAACAGAGCCAGGAAAAACATTCCTCTATTCGAATCCTTTCGTCGTGCTGTTGATTCTGCCTTCCTATGACCTGTTCGGACTATTATGAGAAATGCTATAGATTTGGAAAATTTACTATGAACCCAGATAGAGGCAATATAAGATTAAGACATAAAGAAGAGCTACCTGACCTACCGCTCTATGTAGTTCAAGTTATTGAGAAAAATCCTCCTCCTGAATCAACACCACTAGAGTGGATGCTTTTAACGAATCTTTCAGTTAATACTTTTGATGAAGCTATTGAAAAAGTTAATTGGTATTGTCTTAGGTGGAAAATAGAAGTCTTACATAAAATTTTAAAATCTGGCCTTAAAGTTGAAGAATGTAGACTGGTAACAGCAGAAAGATTAATGCGATATCTAACAGTCATGAGTATTATTGCTTGGAGAATTTTCTTTATTACAACAATTGCAAGAACTGATTCAACACTACCATGTACTACATTATTAGCTGAAGAAGAATGGAAAGTTTTATACGTCAAAATACATAAAGTAAAGTCATACCCAAATATAACCCCTACTATAAAAGAAGCTGTTTCATGGATCGCCCAACTTGGAGGTCATTTAGCCAGGAAAAATGATCCAGAACCAGGTCCCATTACTCTTTGGAAAGGGTGGAGACGTCTTTTTGATTTAGCAGAAGGATGGAGACTTGCTACTGAACTTTATATTTGTGGGTAATAGTAAGCCCTATACCCCATGCCACTAGCGTATGTGCTTAAAACCTTTGCTTCAAGTTCCGGATGTAAGCTTGTTTGCCTTTTTTTCACTATTTGTGGTTCAAAACTTCCTTCTCTGTCTTTTGGTGTCAATAGTTCAAATGAACCTGCGCTTGTCTTCAAAGTCTTGCCATTCCTCCCGTTTCTACGATTGTTTTCTTCACTTCCAGCAGATAAATGATGTTCTATTTCACCCTCTAGACTAGCTTCAAGCAGCCTTTTTATAAATGGCGTTAATGCTCCCTCCTTTCCTGTCAACGGTCTTCCTTCTCGTATAGACGACAGGATATTTGTTTCCAACTCTTTATAATCTACCAATCCGTTAGTTCTGTTTACTATTTTCTGACTCATTTTCAAACCTCCATTTTTTTATATCAATTTATTACTTTTTTTCGATTTGACACACTTTTTTGAACATTACCTAGTGCATCAAATAAGGAACTCTCTGAAATACGTATCGAGCAAAAGTTTTCATGAATGATTTGAAAAAAATATACCGTGCTACAAGTAAAGAAATTGCAGAAAATTATTTGCTTGAGCTAGAGGAAAAATGGAGCGAAAAGTATCCATTAGTTGTGAAATCTTGGCAGAACAATTGGGAAAGTTTATCCGGTTACTTCAAGTATTCAGGTCCTGTTAGAAGGCTAATTTATACCACTAATCCCATCGAGGGGCTACACAGGCAAATTAGGAAATTTACCAAGAACAAGGGCGCATTCACCAGCATAAATGCCTTGTACAAGCTGGTATATTGTGCTATAAGAAAGGTGGAGGAAAAATGGACGATGCCTGTACATGATTGGGCATTATCTATATCTCAACTCTATATTTTTTTCCCTAGTAGATTAAAAATTGAGTTGAACTAAAAATTCGGTTTGACACACTTTTTTGAACATTCCCTTTTTCTATCAAATTTTTCGTCCTTGCAGATTTATAAAAGCTCGCATTGTCGAGAACAATAGTCTGTCCAGGTTTAAATACAGGAACAAGTACATTTATCTACATAAGCATCAAAAATCTCGCTGTTGCAGTAGCCATCAATTATCCATGGTGCTTTAACTTTTCCTTCATTCAGTGCTCCAATCATGCTTACCCTCTTTCTTTTAAACCCTGGGCAAATAACCTCTTGACTCTTTGAGACTACCCATATTCATAAAATTCATTGTCCTCTATTCCAGACTCATCTATGTATATCAAGTTTTCTTTCTTCTACTTTTTTTATGAACTCTTTGCGTTTCTCTTTCTCGATAAAGAAAAGTTTTTTTATATGTATAGTTTACTTTGCTAAGGTAGTTATATACTGTGCTTCTACACATATTACCAAATTCTTCAATTATCTTTTCAATTCTAATATCCATCCAGAAATTTGATAAATCTATCCATATCTTTAATCTTATGGCCATATCCTTTGTGATAGCCTGAAGATGGTTTCTGTTTCTTCTTTCCTTTTCCTCCACAAATATATTGTTTTTATGCTCACTTTGAATATTTGACTGATTTTTTTATCGTCATTGTTTTTTTATCGACTACTTTGAAAACACGTTCTTTCAGATCCTCACTATATGGACTTGGCATCTTCTTCTTTCTCATTACTTATTATACCATTATAACCAATTTTGCCATATAGCTAAACCTTTCTTGGGTTAGCTATAGATGATAAAATATTTGATTCTAGTTCTTTATAGTCTACTAATCCGGTAGTTCTATTTGCTTGACTCATTTCAAACCTTCATTTTTTATATCAATTTATTACTTTTCTTTTCGGCTTGACACACTTTTTTGAACGTTCCCCACTTTTTCTATCAACTTTTCAAATTCTTCTACAGTTAAGCCTGTTATATTACGAAAATTTCTTGGGTGTTTCTTTATATTGTAGTAACTAAAGCTCATTTTTTTACCTTACTCTATCTGCTTATTCCTCTTCTACCTCTCTCCCATCATTTTATCATTACCTTTTGCAGCAGGTCTATTGATGCATGAGTCTGGAATCTAGGAATTCTGATTATATATTAAGTTAGTAAGTATAAAAGTTATGTAAAAATACAACGTTTTTAGTGAGATTACGGAAAGCCAGCGTCACACGCTGGAATGACATCTTTCTTGGTGGACTCAAACCATAATGTTTGTACGGTTGTGGACTTATAACTAAAGCAATCTAGAAAATTAATGATATTTTATTCCCCGGAGAACGCTCTATTTTGTTTTCCAACTCTAGTTCTAAAAGAGCCATTAGAGCTATGTTGGCAGAAAGTCCGCTTGCTAATATAAGTTCATCTATATCAACAGGTACAGAGTTAATATGATCAACTATAACATATTTTGCCTGTTGCAATTTTTCTTGTTTTTGGTTAACAGCATAGTGCTCAACATTAAATAGGTTTTTTTGCTGCGGAGGTAAACTAAACCTAATACTCTCTATTATGTCATCAGCGGATTCGATAAGCTTAGCACCGTTTTTAATTAAATAATTACTACCACTACAGCGTGAATCTAGAGGGAAACCAGAAACTGCAAATACCTCTCTCCCTTGATTTAAAGCAAAATCTGCTGTTATTAGAGAGCCAGAACGTTTCGATGCTTCAATCACTACAACACCCAGCGATAGACCAGATATAATTCGATTCCTTTGAGGAAAATACTGAGGTTTTGGTTTAGTAGCAAATGGAAGCTCAGTCATTACTAATCCGCCATTTTCAGTAATTTTTTTGTATAGATCAAAATTTTCTCTTGGGTATACTACGTCAATTCCGCTTGCTGTAACAGCAATAGTGGGGTAATTTTTGTATATTACACTGTTTGCTGCAGTATCAATCCCTCTTGCAAGCCCAGAAATTATGATGAAACCAGCTTGGCTTAAATCGAGTGCCAACTTATTGGCAAAATTTCTTCCATTCATTGAAGAATTACGTCCACCGATTATTGCAATTATCTCACGACTTAATAATGATACATCACCAAGTGTAGTTATTACAGGAGGAAAACCAGAGATATTCCTTAAAATGTCAGGGTAATCTGGATCACATGCTGGTGTTATTTTAGCTCCAATTTTTTCTGCATTCTTAATTTCTTCTCGTGCATTTTGAATTCCATAATCCTTGTTAGTCAACTTATTAAGATATTTAAGCACTTCATATAGCGACCCACATGCTCTAAGTATACTAAAGAACTTTACTGGTCCCACAGTTCTAGCCAAGCTTAGCCATATTTCTAATTCTTCGTTATTTAATTTATTTATCTTCATAAAAGGCTTGAATTTCTTATCAATTTAGTGTACCCAAGATAATGTAAATATACAGTGTTTTATGACGCATTTTGTTACAGATAAATGCATAAAATGTAAATATACAGACTGTGTGGAAGTATGTCCAGTTGACTGCTTTTATGAAGGTGAAAATATGCTCGTGATTAACCCAGATGAGTGTATTGATTGTGGAGTGTGTATACCTGAATGTCCAGTAGATGCAATTGTAACTGATGATTCCATAAGAGATATTCTAGAGCTAGATGAAGGCTTACTGAATAATGAACAAAAAATCTTTAAATCATTTTACAATATAAACGTAGAATATTCGCAAAAATGGCCAAACATTACAGCTAAAAAGCAATCCCTAGATACAGCAGAAGAGTATAAAGAAAAAAAGGATAAGACAGCTTATTTTGATGAAAATTTAGGGTCATAGAGTACAAAAATAGACTTACATTTTTTTGATTAAATAGACATTGAATTGTAAGCGTCTATTTCATCTGCCATAGACGATAATTGTGCACTCTCAAAACGGAGATTGTTTGCAATATCTATTAATTTCTCACTAATTTGTGAACGAGGTTCAGGCACTGGAAAGAAAACGTCACATCTAGCCTTGCATAGAGGTTTGTCTGTTTCATTGAACGCCTCTTCACAGTTTTTGTGGCAAATATGAGATAGGTTACGTGCCTGAAACGTTAATGAATTCGAGTTTTGTGTAGGTATAACCATAATATACTCCTAAATTAAAAAACTAACGCCACGGTAGCATTTATGTGTTAATAAAATTGTAATATTTATATCAGCATAATTACTTTCCAGATAAGTTTACTTTATTGAAAATTTCAGGAAAATATTGTACAATTACTCATGAACTTTGGTAAAACTTACGGCAAACGCTAATGTATCTTTCAGTAAAAAAACCTTACAGCATTTTGCTAAGCTAGTTGAGTTTACTAAGCAGCCCACTCAAGAATTAGCAGAAAGACTATTTAATAGATCATGAAATGGAACTATCTGTAGTTGCTGATCAATATGACATTGAAGGTGTAGAAACAGTTGATTACAAAGATGTAAAGTGGAAATCAAGTGGATTACAAAATTAAATTTTTAAAGAATATTACTGAAAAAGATCTTCCAGTTTTACTTGCAATCTGGTGTCTGATCATAAAGGAACCAGTTTGCATGACACCATCTGCAAGTTTCAATATCTGTACAGCTGTGGAATTTTTCAAAGCGTTTTTTCTATTGAAGATAAAAGTATCTTTTATATATGATATATAGCAAAATATTAGGGTGCTTATGGTTCCAAATATAGCAATTTTAAGTGGTGGATTTTCTTGCGAAAGAGAAATATCGCTTATGAGCGGAAAAGCAGTAAAGAAGGCGCTTGATAGCCTTTCATATAATGCAATAGAAATAGATGTTGATAGCAATATTGCTCAAAAGCTTAAAAAAACTAATCCCGCTCTTGCTTTTATTGCTCTACATGGACCTTATGGTGAAGATGGCTGTATTCAAGGTTTACTGGAGATTTTAGGTATAAAATATACACACTCAGAAGTTATGGCTTCGGCTGTTGCTATGAATAAAGTGATGTCAAAGCATATATTCCATTCTCTTAATATCGACACTCCAAGAGGTTATGTAATTAGTCGAGAAGATGTGCTAAAAAATAATATTAAAGTTGATTATCCGTACGTCTTAAAACCGATTAACGAAGGCTCAAGCATTGGAGTACACATGATTTTCTCACATGAGGATTACTTAGAGCTGAAAAATAACAGTTCTACTATAATGGAAAAGATGATCATAGAAGAATACATACCGGGTATAGAGTTACATACTGCTGTGTTGCTGAATGAAGCAATTGGCACTATGGAAATACGACCAAAAAATAAATTCTATGATTATGAAGCAAAGTATACAGATGGATTTGCAGAACATATATTTCCTGCTAAAATTCCTGACAACATATATAGAATGACCTTGGAACACGCACTAAAAGTTCATCAATTTTTAGGATGCAAAACTGTTTCCCGCTCAGACTTCCGTTATAATCCCCAAAATAACACTTTAAAAATGCTTGAGATTAATACACATCCTGGCTTTACTGAATTATCGTTAGTACCAGAAATTGCAAAATTGACAAAAGGAATTGATTTTAATGAATTAATTAAAATTATTGTCAAAGACAGTTTACACCACAAGAATATTAGAGATCAAGCCGATGTTGAACAATGTTACTAGAAGCCAAAGGAGTTTTTTGCGCAAGTGTGCTTTCATGATTATAACTGCACTTTTCCTTACACTAGTACTTTATAGTTCACTTGATAAAATAACAAATCGATTCAATTACTACTTTACTTGGTGTAACGATCGCTTATCGAGCTTATTAATTAGCAATGGATTTTCAATCGACAAAGTAACCGTTACTGGAAACAAATTTACAAATGAACAGGACATTCTAAGTTTAGTAGATAGAACACAACCTATCATGTATGTATCACTCTCAAAACTAACAGATAATATACAATCTGTAAGCGAATGGATAAAACATGTAAGAATTTATAGGATTTTACCCAACACCTTACGCATTGATGTAAATGAACACAAACCTTTTGCTCTTTGGAAAGATGATAACAGGACTTCAGTAATTGACTCTGAAGGTAAAGTAATCGTAGATGATTACCAGATAGATAACCTCGTTATAATCAAAGGACAAAATTCGTTATCAAATCTAAAATTCATTAAAGATATACTAGAGAGAAAAACTCAATTAAGTGATCATATTTCTTCTTGTATTTATGTAGGAAATAGAAGATGGAATATCATACTCGATGACAGTTCCACAGTAAAATTGCCTGAAGATAATCCTTATAGCGCATGGGATTATTTAAGCCACTTGCAAAATACAACCGACTTTACTTTTAGCAATTGGAGCATAATTGATATGCGTGTTGCTGATAAGATCTTTGTGAAGAAGTGATCTGCTCGGTGCTCCTTTTCATTTCATGCAAGTAGCCCTTTCTCTGTCATCCGAGTAGCTTAAAACTGGAATCCAGATTGCAAGTAATTGATTGGGTTGGGTGAGTATGGGTTTTGCATTATAGAAGGAAGCATTAACCATTACTAAACAAAAAGCCTTGATCTGGAGTAGAATGTTTTAAAACAGAAACATCACAAAGATCTCTCTTAGACTGAGAGTTTTCTTTAGCATGTTTGAGTCGTTTAAATATTTCAGTGTCTGTACCTATATTCTTCTTAGCATAAGCATATAAAAGATCTAATAACTTTCCACCAGCTTGAATAGCAATTTCAATAGTCGTATTTTCATTATTACCATCTGGAGAGTAGTTTAAGCTTGGTTTGAAACCATGTTTATTTTTTGATTCCAGTAATTCTTCTATCTCTACAAGCAATTCATCTAGCTTACCCTTATCCTTTTCATTTGATGCTTCTTTTACCTTTTGAAACAAATTATAATCCTGTCGCAATTTTTGAGAAAATTTTTCTTTGCCTTCTTTATTTTCCTTGTTAATAGATGCAGCTTTTATAGAACCAACATTAATATTTGGGTCAGCAAGCAGAAGATCAACTATATCTGTGTGACCCTTTTCTGCTGCAGAATGTAAAGAAGTAAGACCTTTTTGAGTCATAGCATTAACATCAGCTCCATGATTCAGAAGCAGTTTAACTACATTCCTCTTACCTCTATACGATGCAATATGTAAAGAAGTCATATTGTGCATGCACTTAGCGTTGACATCAGCTTTCTTGGACTCTAGAAGATCTTTTACTATCTCAGCTCGACCATTTGCTGCTGCCAAATATAAAGGAGTCATCTTTGCCAGATCCTTAGCGTTAACATCAGTTTTATCGAAATCTAGAAGAATTGTAATTATAGTTTGATGATTTTCTCGCACCGCCAAATGTAAAGGAGTATACTCCATATCATTCCGAGTATTAACATCAGCTCCATGCTTTAGAAGAAATTTTACTAGACTTGTACAACCTTTTTCTACTGCTTGTAAGAAAATAATATTTTCCTTTCCAGCCAAAAAGTTAGAGTTTTTCGAAGCATCTTTATTTTTGATTAATAACTCAATTATTTTAAAACTATTTTTTTCTAAAGCTAAAATGAATATTTCTTCTTCACTATATTGGGATATATCCATTCTTTTAAATTGTGTTATATTATCTTTACATATTACATTCAGTAACTCCTTATTTTTCTTTAATGGTTCCTTCTCCTGATCATTACCTTGGTTCTGTTCACGCTTTTCATTATGAGGCTTTTTGCTATTGTGTTTTCTATTAGTACTATCTTCTAAAGAAAGCTGTGGTTTTACCCCTTGAACTTGATGATATTTTTTAGCTTTCTTCTTTTTATTTTGATTATTTTCATTCTGAAGCTTGATAATATCATCATCTTTTCCTTCATGTTCTGAGCTTTGTGAAGACCTAGAACTTATATCACTCTCTAACACTGAATTTGTATACTTGTTCTTATCTAAGATCTGATTCTCTTCATGATACCCCTTAGCTCTCAATACATTCATAATCTCTTCAGCATACTCTTTTTTTCCTTCGTTTTGCAATTTTCTTGCTATAAGTTCTGCTTGTTGCTCTATGTTTCCTTTCTCTATTAACTCTAGTGCCTTATTTCTCCATTCTTCAGGACTAGATTCTTCTTGCTCAATATTTACATTACCTTCTTCCCTTGGCTCTATTATTTTCAATAAATTACTCTCATCATCTATAATATATACACTATCAACAGCACGAGTAACTCCAACATACAGAGCGTTCATATAAAATTTATATTTCTCCAAAGACTTATCTTTCTTATCCTTATTTCTTGAAGTGTTAACTTCCCTTTCGTTATATGAATCACGAATTCTATTAATAGTATTATCTATCTCCCCCTCACTTTTATTTGGACATGCTATATTCCATATTTCATTATAAGCTTTACATGATGTAAACTTGTAAAGAATCACATTTTTAAATTCCAAGCCTTTGGCTTCATGTATATTAAACACAAGTGGAGTATCAAATAACTGACGTGCACTTTTTTTACTTTCATCATCCAGAGCTAAAACAGCACAATTTATAGATTCATTTACTTTTTTTGCTATTTCTTCTTTTTTATCATCAATAATAAAGCCAACGTTCCCTTTGTTCTTAGTCTCACTCTTCATGAGAAAAGCGTTGTCTACTGTTATTTTATCTTCTGAAGCAAAACAATAATTCTTAAGATGTAGTATACGATTGGCAAATTCAATAACTTGCTCGCTATTACGATAATTTTTCTCAAGGGTATAAAAAACTTCTGACCCTTGGTCAACTATATATCTATTTTGACAAAGAAAAGATTTTAACTTGGATAAAGAGAAAAAACTAGGATGTATTACTTGATTAACATCACCACATAGTAAAAAGTTACTCTTATTCTCATCTTTTAAACTCTTTAACACCAGATCTAATGTGCTCTCAGTTAAATCCTGAACTTCATCTACAACAATCGCATCATACATTCCTTCTGTAATGCACTTATTAGTAACAAGATTAGGATCATAATACTCTGAATCTTTTTCTATAAACTTCCTGTACTCTTTAAAAAAATCATAAACACTGTTCCTTTCGTCTACAGAAAACATAGATTGTCTGTCTCCTAATTTAGCATACCTATCTTTTCCATCTTCTCCTAATAAGCTTCTTCCACCTATCACAGCTGTAAATTCTTCGAATATTTTATCTCCGTCTTTTTTATACTTTTTAAATTTATCTTTTTTGCATATTTCGTTGAACCATAAAAAAAACTTACTTCTATTGATTGGCTTCTTTCTTTTTATATCTTCTGCTTGCTTTTCAAGAAACTCATGAAGAGATAAGAAATCAATTTCTTCTGGAGCAGCAATCTTGAACTCATCATCGTAGTATTCGTATTCAAGTAACTTTTTCGATTCTTTTACAAGATTTTCGGATTTGGTAATATATAGAATTTTTCCTCCCTCAAACTTCTCTTTTATCCTTTTTAGGCTCTCTAAAGCCACTGATGTCTTTCCACTTCCAGCAGCTCCATTGATAACTAAAGGTAATTTAACCCTTTCAACTATATCTTCTTGCTTTGCACTAAAAGTAATAAATTTACCGAGATAACTAACTTGTGGAGCATCTTCAATCTCCAATGTACTTACATTATCAGAAATTTCTTCATTGTTTTTATCTACTATTTCTATGTTTTTTATTTTTTCTCTATTTGTTAAAAATTTAGACTTATGATAATCATGATTCAGAATTACTTCTAAAATAACAAAAGCATCTTTGTTATCAATCTTTATACCTGTAAAGAGTAATCTGTCACTATCACTTAATTTAGCTCGAAAATATTCAATATTCCCATCACCTTTTATTAACTTTATATTCCCTTGGCTTGTACTGTTATTTTCCTCTAAATCTTTAATTATTTCATTAAACTTTCCCCTTAAAGGAGTTTTACCATTATCTAAAGCCTCATCATTAAACTTCTCATAAAACAATACAATACTCATAACTTCTCTTAATTACTTAATTATATTAAGAGTATAATAATATTATTAATATGTCAATATTTCTATTATTATATTAACCTATATTATTTATTAATACGTAATTCTTATCTCATCATTAAATAAGTAATACTGCAAAGTTGTGGAATAAAAGTTAATGAATTTACTTTTTAGGCAGAGCTCTAATATTATAGATCTTTAGTAGTATAATCTTCCCATTTGTCCACTCTGGGCCATGTACGATTAGTAGAAGAAAATAAATTTATACTCATTCAGTATTAAACAACTTAAGTAATTTGGTCACTTCCAGCACCCAAAACCAGTTAGTGTGAAAACATTTTTTTTAGAATCAATTGGTGTACCATATAAACTTTTCAATATAGTGATTTTGCTATACCATGAAATCAGCTATATTGGTTTACTTTCACTAAATTTACATATGAACCAATTTGCCTAACTTTGTTGCAATGATTTTAGGCTTCCATTTTTACAACCATATTTTTATAGGCTTGTTTTCATAAAGGTAGGTACTTTTTTTGCGTTTTTGGAAAAATGAACATTAAAGATTTTTATGATTCTAATTTGCAGTATGTTTCTGAAACTAAAGTGAATATTAATAATCCTATATAAAATATAAAAAAATACATAATTCTTGATTTTCTCATAGATATAGTTAATAATTAAGCTATATTATTTTATTCAACCACTATGGATTAAAATCCAAAGATTGAGAGAGAGCATAGAATGCTAACTTTCGACTTGAAAGTCACCAAATTTATCTTCTTTTTTAGAGTGATTTTCAATATAATTTTTTATCATTTCGTCAGTTACATTTCCGCTAGTCCTGACAAAGTAGCCTACTGCCCACAACCCAGTATCTCTTTTTTAGCTCTGGAAAGTTTTGCTGGATTTTTCTGGAACTTTTTCCTTTTATTAACTGCACTAACTTACTAATACTTAAGTATGGGGGTACAGAAACGTATACGTGTACATGACTTGACGCAACTCTACCTCTGATAATTTCTACTTGATTATTTGCACATACTTCTTGTACAACTTCTTTAGCTTTCTTTCCAATATCTCCAACTAGTACTGGATATCGATATTTTGTTATCCACACTATGTGATATATATACAGAGTGACTGCTTTTTCTATAATATTCCACATTCTTTCAGATTTTTCACCTTAAAATTATATTCTTAAAAGGATGGACTTCAAGTCCAGGGTTTTTCTCCCAAATTTGGGACAATAAAATAGAAAAACAAGAAAAATCTGCTAAATATAAGTGGTGGGTGGAGCTGAAAAAATATCTTGCAAAGCTGAACAAGCATTATCCAGAAGAAAGAATTATTCAATATTCCAATCAAGAGCTAAATGATTTACAAAAATTAAAAGAAATAGTAAATAAGTTTATTGAAGCTTCTGATTATCAGAATAAGCTGTGCCAAGATGAAAATTATCCAGCTCTTTCTTATTATAATACAGAAATAGACTTGGAAAGGTTAGAGCAAATAACACGTAAGTTTATTAACGATTCTGGTCACATATCAGAAAAGGAGGTGTTAAAGCAAAAAAAGCTTCAAATACCTTTACCAGGGGAAAAGCAATTGGTAGAAAATTTGAGAAAATTAGAAAAAAGAATATCTACTTTCATTCAATCTGTTTATGAAAAAACTGCACATGATGAGCAATATCCAGGCTTTGTTCGGTCCCCTAAAAAGAAAGACTTTATGATACTAGCACAAATAATACATGAGTTGTTTCTTGAGAAAGATGATTTCGAATCTGTAGATAAGGAAGAATTACCTAGTCCATATTTAGAAAAAGTTAAAGAGAAATCATATATTAGAGGGGTGCTTAGCTATTTAACTTGCTTTGTTGCATAACTGTTTATAAAGAGCAAGGAGTGTTCAATTGTATTAAATAAGAGTCTGATATTAGTTTTCAATTCTTCTATCAGTTAATTCATTCCCGTCAGATTAAGTTGTGTTTAGCACAATCTGTTCCACTGTTCTTCATCTAAAATTTCCACACCCAATTCCATTGCTTTTTTATATTTTGAACCTGGATCTTCTCCTGCAATTAAATAGTCAGTTTTAGTAGAAAGGCTTGAACTGATCTTTGCCCCTAAAACTTTAGCTCTTACTTTTGCCTCCCCTCTACTCATAGCACGTAGCTTACCAGTAAACACTATAATTTTGTTATTCAAAAAAGAATCGCTAGAGTTGGAGCTCACAGGAAGAATTTGCAGATATGCAGTAAGATCATTTAACATTTTAATGTTACGTTCCTGAGAAAAAAACGATTTTAAAGATTCAGCTACTTTTTCTCCTATACCATCTATACCTACCAACTCAACATCATTTGATGACATCGAATTATACCAGTTATCATAAGATACATAATAATTTGCGAGCAATTCTGCTACAACTTGGCCGATAAATCTGATACCCAAAGAAAATATGAACCTATCTAGAGAGATTACTCTTCTGCTTTGTATAGCACTTAATAGATTAGCTATTGACTTCTCGCCCCAACCATGATGCTCTTTTAAGGAAAACTCTTTTAATCTTTCCTCTAAAATAAAAATGTCTGGAATTTGTCTTATTAGTTCCAGATCATAAAAAAACTTTATTTGTTTTTCACCAAGGCCAACAATGTCAAATGCATCTTTTGACACAAAATGTTTTAGTTTTTCTACTATTTGAGCCTTGCAATTAAATTCTTCAGGACATCTTACTGCCACTCCTTCAATCTGCACTTTACTACCACATTCAGGACATATGTCAGGAAAAACAAATTCAGGCATATTTGTATGACGAGAACCTTCATCTACTTTGACAATTTGAGGAATTACATCTCCAGCTCTTTTAATTGTTACAACATCTCCTTCTCTTATATCTTTACGTTTTATCTCATCTTGGTTATGTAGACTTGCTCTGCTAACTAGCACTCCGCCAATATTAACTGGTACCAAATCTGCAACTGGAGTTAAAACCCCCGTTCTACCCACCTGTATAAATATTTTATTTAACTTTGTCTTCGCATAAATCGCAGAAAACTTATATGCAAGCGCTGAGCGTGGCGCTTTGTGTGTACTTCCCAGACGACTTTGTAGCACCAAATCATTCACTTTATAGACTATCCCATCGATATCATAATCCAAGTTATAACGACAATCATAGATCTCGTTATAGAACTTTAGCATTCCATTCAAACTACTTGTTAAGGAACGATGCTCATTTACGCAAAAACCAAGTTTCTCAAGTTTTTCTAGTACTTCACTTTGACTTTTCTCTATTCCACCAATTAAAGAATAAGCAAAATATCTAAGAGGCCTTTTTGCTGTAATGTTCGCATTCAATTGCTTTAAAGAACCAGCAGCTGCATTTCGAGGATTAGCGAATTCATTATTTTCATTTAACTTTAAAAAGTCGCTGTTACTGATATATATTTCACCCCTTACTTCTAGTCTTCCTTGCACATCTTGTAAAAACTTAGGAAAGCCTTTTATTGTTGCAACATTGTGAGTTACATCCTCTCCTACAAAACCGTCACCTCGAGTTGCAGCTTTAACAAATTTCCCATCTTCATAAATTGCAGAAAATGACAATCCATCAATTTTTGGCTCACATAATATCTCTATTTCATCTGCAATTAAAAATCTCTTTATTTTAGACAAAAATTTTTCTACACCTTGTTCATCATAAGCATTCTCAAGAGAAAGCATAGGTTCTTGATGTTCCACCTTAGAAAATCTCTCATCAGGCGGAGCACCAACACTATCTTGTGTTGCATAAGCTTCTGGCTCTATTGCAGCTAACTTTTTTTTCAGTTCATCATATTCAGCATCACTTATCTCTGGCTTACTTTTTTGATAATATAAGATATTATGATAATTAATTTGATTTTGCAGTTTTTCTCTCATCTTTTCCAAGTCAGTCATGATACCAATATAATGCTCTTTGCCGTCAAGTCATGAATTTTTTCAAAAGGTACTATAAATTTATACTACTGCCCTGAAAAGCAATACTAATATTAATATAATTTTTGTACTTGTATATTAATGTTAGTATAGTTTTTAAATTAAGGAGTACATTATGAAAGAATACAATTACAAAAATTTGGCTGACGAATCAAACTTCGGCTCTCAAGTGTATCGTGCAGGAATGTTTGATAAAATTCTTGGTATAAGCAAAACAGCAAAAGAAGCTGCGAATCAAGTAATATCTAAAATGGGTAACGATTTAAAACTAGAAGCTAGAAAAGCAGCTCAAGATGAAGTAAAAAAAATAGAAGGAAAAATGCTAACTTTAGCTGAAGAGAAAGCTATTCAACCACTATGGATTAAAATCCAAAGATTGAGAGAGAGCATAGAATGCTAACTTTCGACTTGAAAGTCACCAAATTTATCTTCTTTTTTAGAGTGATTTTCAATATAATTTTTTATCATTTCGTCAGTTACATTTCCGCTAGTCCTGACAAACTAGCCTACTGCCCACAACCCAGTATCTCTTTTTTAGCTCTGGAAAGTTTTGCTGGATTTTTCTGGAACTTTTTCCTTTTATTAACTGCATTAACTTACTAATACTTAAGTATGGGGGTACAGAAACGTATACGTGTACATGACTTGACGCAACTCTACCTCTGATAATTTCTACTTGATTATTTGCACATACTTCTTGTACAACTTCTTTAGCTTTCTTTCCAATATCTCCAACTAGTACTGGATATCGATATTTTGTTATCCACACTATGTGATATATATACAGAGTGACTGCTTTTTCTATAATATTCCACATTCTTTCAGATTTTTCACCTTAAAATTATATTCTTAAAAGGATGGACTTCAAGTCCAGGGTTTTTCTCCCAAATTTGGGACAATAAATTACATTAACTTAATATTATATACTATTAATAAATTAAATAGTATAGTCATTTCCAGAACCCAAAACTAGCTAGTGAGAGAAGAGTTTGTTTTGGGATGCGTTGGACTACCGCTAGATCCGTGCGAACTTTTCTTTATATCAATTTATTATATAGTAAAAGCAGCTATATTAGCCTACTTCAGCCATATTTACATGCGAACCAATTTACTTGGCTTTGTTGCAAAAATTTCAAGCTTCTATTTTCATAACGCAGCTTTTGCTTAAATTGTTCTCACAAATATACGATCTTTTTATGTTTTTTGGAGAAAGTAAATAATTCAATTCCTTATAACACTAATTAGTATGGTCTTTTCATTAAATTTATCCTTTCAAAAAGACTATGCTTTATTCACCTGCTTTAATGGTATTATAATATTTTACACCTAAACCTACTCTATAAAAATTCACAATACGAATTAGTAAATAGATTATATTCAAATTGATTGTATTTATGATATATAGCGCATACAATATATTACTTGTTTATTTTAGTAGGGGGTATAGGTATGTTTAGTTTTAAGCAGGTAGTACAATATAATTTATTTGGTAGTAACGACCTTGAAGGCAATTCATCTTGTGAATTTGAAGATTTTCCTGAAGAGGTATTTGAGAGGTTCTGTCGCATCTATAAATTGTGGTACAAGAAGATCGTTAAACTGGGATTATGGGAGTTATAGAGCAATTAGCATAGCAAAATTCTCAAAAGTAGAAACATTATCATTAGCCCCGATAATTTGTCTTTTTTGAATCATACGAATATTTTCTATGCCGGTAATGGTAATCTTTGCGGAGTGGAAGCTCTTAAAACCAAGCATTGGCTTTATTCGTTTTTTGATAAATCTATGATCTTGTTCGACAATATTATTTAGATATTTTATTTGAAAAACCATGATTCTACAATCTTCAGAAATTTCTGTATTCAAATCATCAAGAGCAGCAGTATTACTGCCGCTTTTATCAATTACTACTTTCCCAGGAAGGTTATTCTCTCTAAAGGCTTTACGAAAGAACGCAAGTGCCGCAGACTTGTCTCTACGAGCACACAACAGAAAGTCTACAGTATTACCAATAGTGCTCTGTATAGATAAACCCATTTGCCGTTTAATTTAACGTAGGTCTCTCCAGCTACTGCCAACCTGCTTCTTCCTTTTCCTTACCGCTTCATCTATCAGTGGTGATAACCCACCTTTGTAACGTAGCATGATCAATTTTTGCTCCCCTTATACTCAGCATTTCTTCCAAATCTCGATAGCTCAAAGAGAATCTACATTTCATATATACAGATAACATTATTATCTCTGCTGAAAAGCTAAATCCTTTGAAATATGGCAATAATTTTGAACTAATACGAAACATCTTTGCTTTTTTTTTAGATGATCATATCACTTCTTTTCTACTTTCCTACAAATGTTACATACCAGGATTTATAGATGCGACAGAACCCTTTTTCTTACCTCCTATAAACCTCTCGAAGTGTCTTTCAATTTTGCTATAGGATTAATAAACTCAGTGCTTGGTGAAATAATTTCTTCAGTAGTAAAAGGCTTAACGTTTTTCTCAAGATCATTTTTAACTTCATTTGCTTTATCAACAACACTATTGATAATTTTTTTATCTTCTTCTGAGCTTTGCTTATTTTTTGCTGCACGAGAAGAGTCACCAAGCAGTGGAGAGATAACATAATCTGCAGCTTCTTTTGCCAATTTTATATTTTCTCTTTGTGACAAAACCTTTAGCTCATTTAAGTCATTTTTACAAACACTTTTAGCTCTACCTTTTTGCCACTTTAAGTATAGATTTCTCCTACTTTGTAACTTCTCGTCCTCTATAACGTCAAATCTACTATTAACCCTATAATCCAATAACTTAGCAGGAATAATATCACCTTTGTACTCTTCTACTCTATAATAATGATTATTATACATTCCAATTCTTTCAATTATACTCTGCAAATAAGATTGCACCTGTTTTATGTCTCCTAAGTCATCTTTTGTGAATTGAAAAGATTTGTCTTTTAAATTTTTCCTGAATTTTTTCAAATTCTCCACTTTATTTTGATTGTTTTCTCCTGGATAAATCTGATCAAGTAACTTGAGTAAATAATCGCCTTTCATCAATGGTGATATTATTTTATCAAACAATTTAAGATGCACTGGATGTTTCAAACATGCATTAATATGCTCTAAGTAATTATTGAAGCTTTTAGTGTCAGCTTCGTCCTGTGTTTTTTCTTTCTGTTGATAAACTTCATTAAATTTCTGATTTAACAAATTAATCTCTTTAACATTTTTAACGCTATATTCTGCTATAATATGAGCATAAGTATCCACATTAGGATCACTTTTTAATCCATTAACTTTCTTTAAAAAACCATTATAAGTACTCCTTGTTTCCAAGTAATACTCGAAACGGATCAAAAGATACTTAGCTGTGATAAGAGCCTTATATAGTATTTTAATTATTTTTACGCCCAAAGTATCACTTCTTTTGTATGGAAAGAACAGTAGTTCATGTTCATCTAAATTTGGAGTGGCATCTTCTTCATTATCCCTTAACTCTTTTTCATAGTTATTAAGCTTTCTTCGTGCATGTTTTAATACACCAATAAATTCCTTCTTACTTTTATTTAAGTCATGCCCATTGGTATTATAAACTTCTATAAACAAATTTAAGGCAATTTGAATACTTTTATCAGCCAGATCGTCAATTCTTTTCAAGTTCTTTATTTCCTGATTAATATAATCTATTATCTCTGTTGCAAGCTTGTTTCCATAACCTTGTTGATTTGATAATCTTACTACTGATTTATTGTAAGCCTCAATATAATCTCCTTCTTTGAGTAGGTTTATGTCAAAGCTCAATTCACCACTCGAATAGCAAAAGAATGTAGAGTGCCTATTAGAATTTAGGCATCTAAGTCTACCTGGAGCTTGAATAAGTTGTGCAGGCTTGTTCAAGTCAGTAGATATTGGGTCTACTAGCATTCCAACATGTTGTAAATTGATATCATTGTATCCCTGTACCTTGGTAGGATTTACATCATTACCAACTAATCCCATGCGGCACAAAGCATGATAATAATTTTCTTCTTCTAATAGATTTTGATATAAATCTCCTAGCTCAGCTTCTGATAAATAGTCAATTGCTAACTGAGCCAACTGTTCCTGGTTTAAGTCTTTTAAAATTCCTTTTTTATGATGACTGATAGACCGATTATCCTTCTGAGTTCTTGCTTTCTTGAGTTTCTTAGCATGGTATGTATCTAGCTTCATTAGATCTTCATATATGCTTTGATTATCACTCGAGCACAATTTCTCTCTTACAAGCTCTAATTCTTCTAATGGTTGGCCACTTATATAGTCTGAAAGCTTACTCTTAAGATCTTCTACAGATAAATTGCCTGAGCGATTTAAATTTTCTAATTTTACTTTGTGCTTATTTTCGTAACAAAAATCTTGTAGTGCTATTAATGGATGTTCTCTTTCATTACAAGAATACGAAGGTGTGGGCCACCAATCATAAAACAACTTACTACCATTTTCTAATGTCATTCCAAGCACTGCACCAAGATCTTCAAGTAGTTTTTTCTCATTTCCTCCTAGAGGTGTAGATCTTGCGAGCTCATCTTGTTCTTTATCACTCAACCCTCTTAAAGAATTCATAAACTTTCTTCTTTCAGCAGATGCTTCTTTTCCCAGTTCACATAAGTCATCTATTTTACTTTCTTCTACTCCATAATATTCAAGATAATCTCTCACTACAGAGTAATTGCCTCTACTTAGCAAAGCTACCAGCTTTTCAGGAATTTGTTCTAATTCTTTAGATGACATCAAGAGGTGAAGTTTTTTATCTTGGTTCCAATTTCTTATTAACCTTATAAACAAATCAGAGCCTTTATTTTCCTTTAGAACATTAATTACAGATTGCATTTGCTGAACAAGCTCTTTCTTTAATTTATCGCTTTGAACACCTTGATCTTTAACATATATTTCTAAATCATGAGTATTATCTAACGCCGCTTTAACTTCTCCAGCTAAGCCTTTCAAATCTGCACACCTCTTTTCATCAAGCTCGTGTCTGTTTAGACCAGTTAAGCATGAAAGTGTATTCTCAATTATTCCATGCATTACGCGAAATACAGAATAATCTGCAATGCCACTGAAATCATAATATTCTTTCACAATTTTTTCTGCTTTTTCTTTTGTAATATTGAACTGCTTAGCAACTTGCTCTGTTATGAGAGCAAACTTTTTTGACTGGGTTACTAACTTATAGCCCGGTTTAGGTTCGAACATTCGCTCTAAGAAATCATAAATCTTCGATTTACTAAACTTTGGTAAGGTTTCGTTTCTACCATATTGCAATATTTCTTTCAGGTTATCTATCTGCTTATTTGACTCAGCTAAAATCAACGCTGGTTCACCAATTACGCTTTGAACATTTCTATACAGATAATTCTCTACTTCTTCTTTTAACTCACCTTCTGTTAAAATTTTATCGCTATATTTATCTTTTTCTTCCTTCTTGAAATCTACATACTCTTCAACGCCATTAGAGTATTCCTTTGCTAGATTTTTACTTTTTACTTTTGTATGAACTTGTAGATTTAAATCTCCATACACACCTGACTTCATTTTATCTGTCAAAGAAAGAGTTTTAAGTAAACCATCATTTTCTCTAATATATTTATGAGTGCTTATTGAAGGCGTTGCACTTAAAAACAGCGTAGGCACAAGTGCAGACAAAAGCCCCATACGATATTTATACAACTCCTGCTCTGCCACTCGGTGCTCTTCATCAAAGGACAGAGATATAGATTTTTCAATATTTAGCTCAAATTCTTGACCATTAATTGTAACTTTACCACCTTGAATTTTATATTCTTTGTTATCAAACTGAATTTTATCCGCAAGAATCACAAAATCCTTACCATCTATATTTATTTTTCCATTTCTTATTTCAAATCTTTTGTCTCCAATGTTGAGAGCTTTTATAATACCAGGAAGCTGTCCAAGACCTATTGCCTCTAGAAATTGATTCCAATTTTTCATCAAGCTTTCGCTGCTCAATATAGAGCACCCTTTATCACCGCTTATCTCTTTCAACTCAATATCTTCAATATCGGAGTCAGATAATACTTTTTTCCAGTCATCGCGTTTCTGTGTTACAAGATCTTCATTAGGTGCTAGAGATATGTAAGGTACATCCATTAGCCTAGCAGGCAAATATTCAACAAGTAGTTCTATAAATGTTTTTCCAGTTCCTGTTGCAAGTGCAAACTCTTTAGTTGGACTCTTACCTTCTTTTAAGTGGTCTATTGTTTCTTTGATGTAAGATAAATGTTGTGGAAATATTACAATTTTACCAAGCCCACCTATTGTTGCACTTTTTTCTTTACCTTTGATTGTTACACTATAATGGTGATTACCTTTCTTATCTCTGCTGATTGTCGACTCATGCTGTGTGCACAAAGTAAGTAGATCTTTGTCAGTGTAATCTTTCGTATCTTTAATATCTACCGAAGAAGAAGCACTTTCATCAAATTTAACATTGTATGTACCTTCTTCCTTCTTCGTTAAAGTTACACCAATTTCTCTTTCACCTATTGTTACTTTATCATGTATTTCACCTTCATTGCTACTCAACAGACTTTCTATTTTTTCTTTAATGTCCTTTGCAACTTGAGAGGTTTTTCTATTTAATTCAATTGACAGCAAGACTCCCAAGTAAGTCTTTTCTAGCCCTTCTATATTTCTCTTTTTTGAATCGTTATCAAACTTTGTGAATATTTGCGCAGATGAATGTACCATGTTTTTACCTTTAAAATACAGTGTTAATATTCTAATAATATACGAGATTAGATAATTTATCAAGATATTTAATTAATAAATTACAAAATAATCATAAATTTTTCTATTATTTTTAAATGAATTAGTATTAACTCTTTAATGTACATTAGTAAAAACCAAAGATCGTGAAAATTGTTTTTCTTTGAATCTGCAGGTCTAGTTTATTAATTAATTTAAAGTATTGCATTATATATTTATTTATATTATTATTAAAATAATAAGTTAACTATATAGAGGTATATAATGAAAAATATATTTAATAAAGCTAATGCACCTTATCTTGTGAGTGGTGCTTTGGCTACTTCGGCTTTATTGGCATCAGGAGTGTTTACTGTGGCTCCTTACATTGGTTTTTTAGCTCCAGTTGCAGCTTTGAGTGTTGGTCTTCCACTTATTGTTGTTGCTGCTGTGTTTTCTTTTGTAACTATTGCATTTTCATGTGCTGCAATTAGTAAAAACAACACTATTGCTGAGAAAAAAGATCAACTTAATCAACAAAGTAATGAGATTGCTAGACTAAAAAAGCAACTTGATGAGAAAGAAATTGACGTACGAAATTACAAAAACTCAGAAGAAGGTAATTCTGCTTCTAGGTTAGCAAAAGCAGCAGTAGCAGGAACAATGGCAACAGGAGGAATAGTAGGAGTGATGTTAGGAGGAATAACAGGAGGGATTTTAGGAGCAATAGTAGGACAATCAATATTAGGAGTATATGTTGACAATTCTAAAGAAGGAGAAGCACGGAGAAAAGCGACTGTTGATAATGCTGTACATGTTTGGGATGTATCGCAATCGGCGTTTGGCGTTGTTAAAAGTAGTGTGAAATATACTTGTGGTAGCATTATTGAGTGTTCAAAAAGTAGCATTAACAGTGTAGGAACCGTCTTGAAAAGTGTTTGTAATGTCATTCCTCATTCCACAGCGAATTTAAATTTCTCTTCAATGATTGACTGATAAAAGTTAACTCTATTAGGGGAGAATGGCTGAAATTATTTTTTCCTTTGATGTTAAATCTCAAAAAAAACTGGCGTAAGTTTAGGCGGTGTTGTGTCTGAGCTTACGCACATGCTATATAATATTCTAAATCATATTATCCTTTTGGAATGCATGTAGGCTCCAGGTTATAACAAATGATCTCACCATTCCAAACAAATTATATTAACTTAATATTATTTATCATTAAAAACTCAAATAATATGATCACTTCCGGCAACCAAAACCAAGGACGGTGAGAAGTGTTTTTCTTGGAATCAATTGGTCTACCAAGTGTACCATACGAACTTTTTAATATAGTGATTTCATTATACGCTAAAACTAGCCACATTAGCACATTTCATCCATATCTACATACGAACTGTTTTGCCTAAGATTATGGAAATAATTTAAATTTTCTATTTTTATAACCCTATTTTACGTGGCTTGTTCTCGCAAATGTATGACCTTTTTTGAAGGAGTAAATAATTGAAATCCTTATGACACTAAGTTGAGTGTTTTTCTATCCAATTTGAAATAAAAGATATTTTTCTACACCTATATACAACAAATTTGCTGTTCTAAAAAATAAACTCTTGCTAATTATATCAAGTGTATAATAATCAAAACATGGATTTTTAGAGTGAGGTAAATTATGTATCCTAATGTACACGAAAGTAATGGTAATACTGAGTTACATTGTGCTGCTAAAGATGACAACTTAGAAGCAGTTCAAGCTTTACTAAACAAAGGTGCTGATGTTGAGGTACAAAACGACAATGGCGATACTGCTTTACATATAGCTGCTCAAGAAGGCCACTTAGAAGTAGTTCAATTTCTGTTAGAAAAAGGGGCTAGTGTTGGAGAACAAAATAGCGAAGGCTGCACTGCTCTTCATTGTGCTACTGAAAATGGTTGCTTAGCAGTAGTTAAGTACTTTATAAATGAAAAAAGAATCAATATTAACCAAAAGAACGATGATAATGACACTCCTTTACATATAGCTGCTGAAGATGGCCACTTAGAAGTAGTTCAATTTCTGTTAGAAAAAGGGGCTAGTGTTGAGGAACCAGGCAGCGAAGGATGTACTGCTTTGCATTATGCTGCTAGAGGAGGTCACTTAGGAATAGTTCAAGCTCTATTAGATAAAGATGCTGATATTGATGCACAAAACAACAATGGCGATACTGCTTTGCATCTTGCTGCTGAAAACGGTTGCTTAGCAATAGTTAAATACTTTGTAGACGAAAAAGGAATTAATATTAACCAAGAGAACGATGATAATGAAACTCCTTTGCATATTGCTGCTAGCGAGGGACGCTTAGAAGTAGTTAAATTTCTGTTGGAAAAAGGAGCCGTTTTTGAGGCAAAAGAAAATGATGACTTAACTGCTTTGCATTATGCTGCTACAAATAGTCACTTAGAAGTAGTTCAAGCTCTATTAGATAAAATGGATAATGCTGACATACTAAAGAAGAGTTTCAAATATGTCTTGCATATTGCTGCTCGAGAGGGTTACTTAAAAATAGTACAAGCTCTACTAGACAAAGGTGCTGATATTGATGCACAAAACAAGGATGGCGATACTGCTTTGAATGAAGCTGCTGGACGTGGTCATTTGCAAGTAGTTCAATGTCTGTTAGAAAAGGGTGCTAGTTTTGAAACACGAAACAACGAAGGCTGTACTGCTTTGCATATTGCTGCTGAAACTGGTCACTTAGAAGTAGTTCAAGCTCTGTTAGACAAAGGGGCTAACGTTGAAGCAAAAAGCAAAAATGGCAGTACTGCGTTGCATGAAGCTGCTAGAATGGGTCGCTCAGACATAGTTCAATATCTTGTAGAGGAAAAAAAGGCTACTATTGATGTAAAGGACGTTGATTGTAATACTCCCCTGGATTTAGCTGATAGAAGCGGCCACAAAAATATTGTTGAGTATCTTAATTTTCAAAAAAAGAAGCATTCTGAAACTTCAAGAGCAATAAAGACCGGTTTCTCTGTAGGTGTAATAGCCACGTTGACAGTAACCATTGGATGTATTGTTACTCATATAAGTTTATCAATATTAGTTATTGCTGCATTGATAGTTGGAGCCATTGCTAGTGGCATTACATATGCAATATTAAAGCCTAGTACTAAGCTAAATGAATATGAAATAGGGAGACAAAATTTACCAGAACCAGTTACACCTTAAGAGTAAGTGTTACATAGCTCTTGTTTTTTATGTCAAGTATATAATAATAAAATATGGAGTTTTAAAATGAGGAGAGTTATGAGTTTTGATAAGTTGGAAGAAATACTAGCTTCTATTGATACTGACGTTGGTTTAAGTGAGAGTAATGTGTTCAGAAAAGTAGAAGAGAAGCTAAAACAAATAGATACATCTGGCCTATTACAGCTTGCTGTTTTGAAAAATAATAAACGAATGGTAGAGACTCTTATACAAAAAGAGGCTGATGTTAATGGAATGGATATATACGATCGTGATCCATTATATTATGCTATCTTGCATAGAAATACACGAATGGTAGAGGTCCTGATAAAGAATGGGGCAAGTGTTAGGAAGAAATATAATGATGGAAGTACTCCTTTGCATTATGCTATCTTGGGTAACAAAACAAAAATAGTAGAGCACCTAATAAATAATGGGGCTGATGTTAATGCAGTAGATGAAAAAGGTAGGACTCCATTATACTTGGCTGGCCGAAATACAAAAATGATCTCGATTCTTATGAAGAATGGAGCATGTCCCTTACTGGAAAATAGAAATGTTGAATTTTTGAAGTATTTAATTGCACTCATTAAAGATGGTGATATAGATAATTTGGAGAAGAGAGAAGCGAAACAGAAAGAAGAGCAAGTAGATGATGAATATGAATCACTTAAATACTCATTGCTGCTTAGTGATAACAGCTCTTTGATCTCTATTATAAAAAGGAAAGAATTCAATAATTTAATATCTGAGTGGTCTTCAGGTGCACCTGACTTATTAAAAGAGGGCCAAAAAAATTTGAATAAGGCGTTGTTAAGTCTCCTAAAAGACTTTCCATTTTGTAACATTACAAGGTTTGAGAATTTTTTACAAGACAACAAAAGTAATGATGATCTAAAGATTGTTCTCAATCTTCAAAGAGGAAAGTCCAAGTTGACAATACTGCATGTAATACAAAGTATGGAGCGTTTGGCAGTAGAAAAAGATATGGCCTGGGCAGTTGGAGCATTTATAACTTTACTTTTAAAGGCTGGAGCTGATCCTAACATAGTTGACAGTGAAGGACAAACACCTTTGCACTATGCTGCTTATTATAATACTTTAAATATACCTTTACTTCTGAACAAAGGAGCACGTAATCAACCTGATAAACAAGGAAAAACTCCTCTAGATATTGTAATTATTAACAAAAAACCTTTTGAAGTGAATATTTTAGAACAAATCTTTTTAACTCAGGAGCAAATGAGAGCAAAAAGCCATTTAGAAGATATTTGCGGTCATAGCCTTGACACTAATCAACTAAGAGAGTTTTTAAATCAGCACAGAGGAAATGAAGGTCTTAAAGAGATTTTAAATCTTCGTGATTGCAAAGGAAAGTCTCGTATTTTTCAAAAGATTAGAGATGCTTGTTATGGTGATAAAATTCGTTTTAAAGAAGCAGAAAGGTTACTGTTAGAAGCAGGAGCAATTGATTACAAAGGATGGAAGGACAAAGAACATTTACCTAAAGCTTCCACTTTATGGGACATTTTAATATTAAACCAACGGGAGGAATTGAAAACTTTTTTAGATATGGCCAATGCAGCCGAAAACATGAACGAGTTAGAGCAAGTTGTAAAAAGAGCTATAGAAGCAGGAGTAATGCTGAACTTTGCTGTGTCAGGAAGTTTATATGACAAGAAATATGAGAGTAAATATGGCTTTGCAGATTGTGTAATAAGAAAAATTAGTGAATTAAAAAAGAACTCCAAAATTGCAAGTGATGTAGAAGTTGCTAGTCGTATAGTATGTAACTTAGTATCAAAAGGAGTAGTACTACATACTATAAGCAGCATCCTTGTCATTGATGAACTAGAAGAGTTTAAAAGCCACAAAGCTAATATGGTAAAAGCCTATGAAAGTTATGCAAAGCGTAGTTTGAAATTTATGGAAATTGTTAAAAGTGCAACTACTGGCAAGGTGAAAAATGTAAAAGTGGATAACTCTATTCTCTATTTGGAATATTCAGAAAATAGTGTAGTTGAGGTTGCGAAAATCATAAATGAAGCAAATTTAACTCATGGAAGTATAGAATCTAGAAGAGATGTAATAGCAATCGGTGAAAGTGAGGTAGAAATTATAACGGAAGATGGGATAAGAAATTATACTAACCTTACGGGCAATATAGTACTGACTTTCTATACTAGTTTGGGAAAGATAGACGTTAAACTGTATCCTGACGTACAAGATAAAAGCAAAATTATAGTAGAAGCGAGTAATAAAGAGGAAGTATTGGAAAAATTCAAAGGTTATAAAGAAGAATTAGGCGAGGATTGTGCACTTGGTGATTATTATGTCTACTATGCTATTGAACAGGGATATTTTGAAAGGTCTGGAAAATTAATGCATCCTGAAGTAATAAGCGAGTCTAAAAACAAAAAGGTTTCATGGGCAGAACGTGAAGAGCTAAGAAGGGCTTCTGATTCTAGGGGAAAAATTGCTAGTTTGCCATAAAAGTTGAAGATTATTATTTAAATACAAACTACTATAATTTATAGATTAAGGAAATTGTACCAATGTCTTCTAAGAATACTCTTTTATATTGTTTTTAAGCTGGCTACAAAATGAGGATATGGGACATACAATTGGCTGAGCTGCCTTTTACACTCCAGGTCTACTATTAAAATATGCAGCTAAAATTGGATCATTTTCTACCATTGTTGCACCTAATATGCTAAAATCTTCATCACTTGTATTGATATTTTTACATAATTGATTTTGTAACATTTATTTGCTCTTCTATATCGATTTCAACATCTTTTTGTGTGGCCCTTTGTAGTAGCTCCTTTTGCAATAACCTTTTTTAATTTTCTGGCACATACTTTTTTCGATGTTTTTTCATGTTGTTTTTATAAACGTTACGACGCTGAGCCGTAAAACTTCTCTAATTGTTCACTCCACAGCATCGGTATTTCTCTCAAATCAACTAACTTCAAACCCCTTGGCTGTCTCCCATTTACTATGTCTTCCTTAATCTTCGGAGCTAAATAATTTAACCTTAAAATTTGCTGTATACGTCTTGTACCTATATTAATTTTGGCACTCAGCTCCTTCACACTTTCGTATTTTCCCTCTTCTAGTTGCCGTTTCCACAGATGGGCTCTTACCACTGCTTTCAGTAGTGCATTGTTTGTTTTGCCTTCTGGCTCAGTTACTGTGCATTTCTTTCCTTTCTTTTTTATTGGTATAAATTCCACCTTATCCTCTAAACTCACCTCTATTCCATCTTCTTTTATCATTACTCCTTTTATTAACTTTTTCACTACTTCTTTCTGCTTTCCAAAATTTAAATTTTCCCATTTTTCTTCGGTCTTTTCTCTCCAATTTTCATATATCTGCTCCGCTTTTCTCATCACTTCTTTTTCTACTTCTCCTGCTACTATTGTTCGATTTACTGATTCACAATTCTTTCCCCTTAAGTGATTGTTGCATACATAATATCGGTACCTTTTATTTTCTTTTTTTGAGTATGTCAGTGTCATATTTACACTACAGCTCTTACACTTAATTATTCCCCTAAGCAGCGCTTCCTCATATTTTGCTTTTCTATATGGCTGATTACTTATCAATTCCTGCGCTTTTTGCCATTTTTCTTCCTCTATTATTGCTTCATGCTTTCCTTCATACTCTTTCTCATAATGCCTGATTTTTCCCATATATATTGGATTTGTTATTATTCTTCTCACCGTTGCTTTTTTAAAGATATCCGATTTTGTTCTGTAACCTTGACTATTTAATTCCCTTGCTAGTTCTGCCATTGACTTCAGCTCCAAATATCTTTCAAATATGTGCCCTACTATTTTCGCTTCTTTCTCATTTATTATTAATTCTTTATCTTTTACATCATACCCTAGCGGCAAAGTTCCACCCATCCATAATCCCTGCTCCTTTGATGTTGCTATTTTATTTTTTACTCTTTCTACAATCATTTCTCTTTCTAGTTGTGCTGCTCCTGACAATACCGTTTGTACAAATTTTCCCATTGGCGTATTATTATCAAATATTTGTGTTACTGCTACAAAATTTACTCGATGTCTTCTAAAAAATGACGTTACTTCGATGCTGTCTTTTGTTTCCCTTGATAGCCTATCTAGCGTATATACTACTACACAATCTACTTCTCCTTTTTTTACATCTTCAAACAATTCCTTTATCGCTGGTCTTTCTAAGTTTTTTCCTGAGAAACCTCCATCATCGTACCTTTTGGCCAATATTACCCAACCCTCTCTGCTCTTTATGTACTTTTCACATGCTACTCGTTGCGCATCTAAACTGTTAAACTTCTGCTCTAGTCCATCCTCATTTGATTTTCTCGTATATATCGCACATCTTACCTCTTTCAGCATTCTTTCTCCTTATCTCTCATTCCAAATAGAAGCGGCCCATTGTAGCTCATTCCCATTATTTTTCCGGCTACTGCTGACAATGATGTGAAAAATTCTTCTCGGTAGATTAAACCCTTATCTGTTACCATTACCGCATGCGTCTCTTCACCTCTCTCTAATATTAATTCTGTCCCCTCTACTGGTAATTTATCGCTACTTATTCTTTTTCCCTTCTCTAGCCGATCTGCCAGATACTCTAGTCTTTTTGTCCCCTTTCTTGACATTTCTCCATACGCTTTTTCCTGCATTCTATAAGCTAATCTCGGTATCAGATATTTCTTTGAGTATCTAGGCGCTTCTTCTCCATATACCTTCTTCCATATTTTTCTCAGCTCACCCAAAGGTTTTCTCTCTAAATTCATTACTTTCTTTTCTATTTCTTTCTCCATATTTTCAGCTCTTCATAAATAGCTTTTCAATTCTGTCTATTTCTTTCTTCAATACTTCAGTTACTTCTTTACTGGTTTTCGCATAATCCATCGCTGTCATTCCAAATTTATCCGCTTGCTCTATTTCTCCTCCAGCTTTCACTAGCTCCTCCACTATTTCTTTTTCTCCTACCATACATGCAAGGTGCAATGGAGTGCATTTATTGCCATACTCTTCAGCATTTACATTCCCTCCTGATTTTATCAATTCCCTCACGATTTCTAGACGTTTCTCCGTTACCGCTAGGTGCAGTGCTGTGTATCCTTCTACATCTTTAGCATTCACATTCGCTCCTTTTTCGACTAATAACTTCACTGTTTTTGCGTCTACCGCATAATGCAGAGCTGTTCTTCCATTCTCGTCTCTTGCATAAATATTTTTAAATGAGTTCTCTAATAGTGACTCCTCTTTTCCTTTTTTACTCATGACCTACCTCACCTTTTCTCTGAATTTAAACCCCTTCTTTAAGCCCTCCTTTTCACCCCCTCATCTATCATTTCACTTACTTGGCTCATTATTTTGCTTGCTAAATTTTCACATTCTTCCTTTATTAGTGATTTGTCTCTCTTCCTTATTTCTCCTATCTCTATTATTTTTAGCTCCGGCATGTAGCTTCCATTCAACATGTCTGCTATTTCTCCCACTAGCCTCTCTATTCCATAGCACGTCAGTTCTCTACTTTTTGTTACTCCACCTTTTTCTCTCAGAAATTTGCTCGCCTTTTCACTTTCTTTGCTATCACATAGGCAATACTTTTCACTTTCCCAAATGTAATACATTGGTGTTGCACCATATTTATTCAGTTGATTAACCTCAGCTCCTGCTTTTACTAGCTCTTTTATTATTTCAACTCCTCCTATTTTGCACGCAGAGTGTAGTGGCGTACATCCAGTGACATATTGAGTGGCATTTACTTCCGCTCCCGACCTTAGCAACACTTTTACATTTTCTAAGCTTTTCGCAAATACTGCACAGTGTAGTGGTGTATAACCCTTTTTATCTCTTGCATTTACCTCTGATCCTTTTTTTATTAATAATCTCACTGTTTTGTAATCAGAGATTTCTACTGCTTGATGCAAGATCGTCTCTCCTTCTTCATTTTTTTTGTTAATATTTTTAAATCCGTTACTTGATACTTCTTTAAAAAACTTACTCTTGCTAAAACTCATTTCATACCTCATAAAATTAGCTTTTCTAGCGCCAGACAAATTTCTTATATTTACCTGCCGCTATTCAAGTCATGTCCTTTTTAGCATGAGAAAGCAAGTCCTTTTCTTTTTATTTCATACACTTTTACCTATTATTAATATAATATATGAGGATCTAAATATAAGTACTTAACTTATTAGAGATATTATTCGACTATCTTTCCAACTTCTGTGCAAATGTCGATGTTCATGCCACTTCAGTACTCCCGGGTAAAATACTAAAATGTGCTTTTCTAACTCGTGTATTGAGTCTTTTTGCTCTAAATCATTTTTATAGTAAACGTTGTGTTCTGCTAAACCATATTTTGTAATCTTCTGATCTGTATAGTTTTCTATTTTGTAGTGGTGAGTAACGCTAAACCTTTCTAAAATTGGCTTGTGTTTTAAATTCCAATATTGCCCTGAAAGTTTATCGCTTCCCAATACAAATTTATTTCCTCTTTCTTCTACGCTACTTACTGGAAAGCACCCATTTATTTCTCCTAATTTCCAGCTATCTGACAGTACAATCTGTGCTTTGGCAAACTTAATTTCTGGTAATAAACTCTGTGGTAATGGATATAGTGCTTTTAAATTGTACCACTGATGATTTCTTTCATAGATGCCTTTGTAATCCTTTGTGTGAGGCTCTGTTTCTCCAAGTACTGCTACATCTAATCGATATATGTCATTACTAAATGCTTGCTCATAATGAATCCGAAAAGTGCTAAACTTAAAATTTGGATTTAAGCTTTTTAGCTCAAATGTGTTCTTTCTACCAAATGACAGTACTGGTCCATCTTTTTCAACTTTTCTACCTGAATAGTCTGACAATAAGCTGCCGAATAAACTTTCATCTAAAATAAACCTATCAACGTTATGGTGATCATTGAAAATCCTCATTAGCCTTGATCTTGCTGGTAATGATAGTTTTGCAAGTTCTACTACTGCATCCACAAAAAAGTCATTTGGGACATCCTTTATTCCTATTTGCAACTCGAAAAAATGTTTACCAGGTGGTTCTTCTATGATTGTAATATCTTCTATATTTGCCCATTTTAGTGCTATTTTTAGTGATGCTGGAGTTCCTCTCAGTCTTTGAAATTTTACTCCTTCTATTACGGCTTTTCTTCTATCTTTTACCCAGCGCAGTATTTCTTCTAAACCATATTCTTCTATTATCCAAGGCAATGTTTCTTCTTTAAGACTAAACTTAAATCCTCTGATACAGCTCGGATCAACCTTATAATCTGTTGCATCAACCAGTGCTTGCTCTTGCTTTGTTGCGTTTGGGGGTAATAGCATTACTCAATCTTTAAATTTCGCAAATTTGCACATTCGTTACCTAGCACCACAACATCCTCTCTTGGCTCGATCAATTCCACATTTTCTACACCATCTACAAATAGGTTTGCTATTATCCATGATTTTGTAACATTCCATCCCAACCTTCTACTTGCTTCAAACTTCTCAATAAACTGCTTCTTGATTTCTTCCTCTGATATTAAAGGACTTATGCTCATTCTGCTGTGGATATCTACTTCCGTAATATTGCAACCTATCACTGTTACTGTATCGGTTAAAACCCTTATATCATCTCTAGTAACCTGCTTTTTTACAATTTCTAGTAGCTCTTCTGACACTATGCCAGTTATGGATAATTTTGTTGATAAGATTGAAATTTGTACTTTCCCTGGTATAGGTGATTCCACTAGTGCATCTTTTACTCTACTATCTGCTGACAGTGCATAATACCTATAATACTCCTTGCTCCCACATGTGCTCCAGCCTTTTACTTTTGCTTTTACCCTCTTTCTAAATCGTTCGTCATCTTCTTCTTTTTCTCTCTCTACTCCATAAAATTCAGCCAAATTATCAAGATCTTCTCCTATCGCAAATTTAAGTAAATTACCCTTTACAGCTTCGTTTATCCTTTGTCTGAGCAAAAGTTCTCTCCATGCTGCTACCTCCAGAATCTTTATCGCTGGATCACTTTCAACTAATGCTGTAAAACTTGCGTCACGCTTCACCAACTCTTCCCTCATCCGAGACAGAATTTCTTCGAAGTTCAGTGGCTCAATAATGTTAGGCTGCTCCATCTTTATACCACAACTCCATCAAAGCGAATATTTTTTCCACTTGGTAAGTACAATCCTTCTAGGTCAAGCGTTACTTTTCCTTCTTTCACTTCTGTTATTTTTACTTTTTCTAACTTAAATCTTTTTTCCCATTTTTCCAAAGCTTCTGCAGTTGCTGCGTAAATTTCCAAAGTTAAATCCCTATTTATTGGCTTATCTACTAACTCAAATAATCTTGATCCATAATCTCTTCTCATTATTCTACTCTTAATAGGAGTGGTCAGTATATCAATTATTGATTGCTTTAAGTGTTCTAAACCCTCTAGTTCTTTACCTGTTTCTTTGCTCATTCCCTTCATACTGGCTCTGTAAAAACATCAGAACTCCCTCTAATTACTTTAAACCCACATGAAACTATATCTCCTACTCTTCCTATACCAAACCCATTGGCAAATACTGTTTTAGATCCTTCTATTAATATTTTTCCTTCACTAAAACTATCTCCTTGCCTGCAAATTTGCTTACCATTTACAAAAACATTGTTACTGCCGCTAATGCAGAAATGTGGTATAGCTTCTCCACAGTAGTCTCCTAACCTCACTATTCCTTTGTTCAATTTAAGTCGATCCTTTCTGCTTTCAGTTTTATTCCACTTTTTGTCATTTCTATACTTGATCCCCCAGCCTTAAGTGTTATTTTGTCTACTACTTCAATCTCTAAATTATGCTTCTCTTTATCATATAATAATCTTGTCCCATCTTGAAATTTTACACTATTTATTTCTTTTTTATTCTCTGGTGCAGGGTATTTTTCCTGATATATTCCTGCTAACACTACTCCTAATGATAGTTCACCAAGAGGAGAAAATACCATTACTTGTTCATCGATATCTGGCGGAGACCAATCTCTATCTTTTCCTGCTTTGCTCGTTATCCAAGGTAAATAATCTGTTAAAAGTTCTCCTATTTTTACTCTTACTTTTGCTTTGTCATAATCTACCTCTTTTACAAGCCCTATTCGTACAATGTTTGCTAGCTTCCTATTCAGCTCTGAAATCGCAAAACTATGATCCAACATTTATATTTCCTACGTTTATGGTATGTGGCTTAATTTTTCCTTCTTCCCATACTGATTTACCTAAATGAAGCTGATGACTCCAATCAACCATCCACACCAAATATGCATCTAATTCGGGTCTAAATCCATCAGGCTCTGCAGAAAGAAATTCAGCCGGAGATACATTCTTTTCCCAGGTATTCTTGTTCACTACTCTTGCAACCTCAGCAGCTAATGATCTGACAATGAGAGGAGCATTTTCTATTGTGCTATCAACTACTATTCTAGCTTCAAATCTTGCTTTTAGAGCTAATTGTTCAGTACCTGGATCTTTACCTGGTTCTAAACTTGCTAGTTCCACAAACACCGCTGGCGCTACTAATTCTTTTCTTATTGCTGGATAAATTTCACACGTCTGTATTGCTGATATTTCTTCTTTTAACTTAGTGCAGATTGCTTGATGTAAATCTTGCAAATTCATATAGGTGTAATGTAACTTAATTCGCGGTGGAAGAATTTTTCAAATACCTTTTCAACTTCATAATTAACAAGATTCTCTATTATCCTTGAAGCCTCAGGTTCTAGTAGCAACTTAATTTCCTTTATTGGCAGGGCTGTTCTTCCTTCACGTTTAAAAATACCGCTATTTCCTTTTGGCATAACTGCTGCAAATCCTCCTATAAACTCATGCTTTCCTACTTTCGATCCTCTTCTTGTTTTTTGTATTTTGCCAATTGTCGATGCTCTAATGTCATAGAGATTTGCTCTAATTAACACTTCTAATCTGCTAGTTTTCGCCTTAAAAATTCTTAATCTCTTTCTTATCAAACCTAAGTTTATTCTCTTTTCCTCACTGATTTCCTTAGCTGCTTTTGATTTTAGCCATATTGCTGTTTTGTTTAATGCACTCACCATTGCTTTTTCCACTTTTTTCCTTTCAGCATCTATACTTTGTATAATACTACCGGTACGCATTTATACTCCTGACGCTCGAATTTTCCATATCATTCCTGAATTATCTTGCAGCGGTGGAGAATATACTTTATATTTACGGTCACCTATAACAAAAACATCTCCTACTATTGGCCTTAACACATCAAACGCACTTACTTCTAACGCTAAAGTTTCTTCCACAAATTGTCCTTCACCAATCTCGTATAATTTATCTGGCTGTTGCTTTAATACTTGTACCATATATGACTTATCCTTTGACTCATATAAAGCTATCTCCCCTAAATGGATAAGACAATCTTTCAATAACCTCTTTACATTTTCCTGCATACCATTTTCTATTCATTCAAATTCACTTCTAAAGGCTTCTAAAAATATATTGCATCCTTATATTTTTTTAGCATACTCAACACATATTAAAACCATAAGTAGAGTTTTCTACGTGAGGGCTCTACTATGTTGTTACTATTTTTACCAAAACGGACGGACGGTGGCACATTGGCAATGGATTCGACTGCGTATGTAAATCAGTTCCTCTATCAAATCTCCTTGGTTCTTGTTTTGCATATAGTGGCTGTCCAAGAGTATTTACTGTTTCATTAAAATCTGCTGGTGCAAAATATGTTGTAAATGTGCTTGCTGTTCCTAGTGGAAAACAGTGTCCCGTATCTCTTTCTATAAATCTTCTTACGGTTCCTTCAGGATCAGTTGCTTGCCCTCTATATTCCTCAAATGTAATTCCACAAAACGTAAATCCTGACCTCATATCGTTCCTTAGCGCTGCTCCTTCTTGCCATCTCTCATATGCTTCTTTTACTTTAGCATGAGAAGTTAGTGCATCAAAAAACTCAGGACTTACCAAGGCATGAATTCCGGTCATATATTCACCACTTAGATTATCTTCTATATGCCGGAGTACTTCCAGACACTTACGCTTGACATCTGTTGTTGCTGTTCCAAGGGCAAAATTTACTATTTTTGGTGTTATTTCAAATTCGTTGTACAGATTTAGTAATTCTGACCCGTCAGCATCAAGAATAATTCCCTTCAGCGCTCCCATTCGTAAATGCTCTAATGTTATTGCGTGTTTGTTTCTCATTAGCTGTAAATGGTCAGTTATTACGTCTGCCAGCGCTTTCAGTTCACTTTCTGATCCAAATGCCCTTATTCCCTGTACTTCCTCTGGTAACACTACATCATCATGTGGAATATGCGGAACCGTAAATGTTC
Organism: Wolbachia endosymbiont (group B) of Scrobipalpa ocellatella; assembly: GCF_964188425.1. NCBI lineage: Bacteria > Pseudomonadati > Pseudomonadota > Alphaproteobacteria > Rickettsiales > Anaplasmataceae > Wolbachia > Wolbachia endosymbiont (group B) of Scrobipalpa ocellatella. The sequence continues at coordinate 621,660 of NZ_OZ077190.1, read as the reverse complement.
TTACCTTTCTTTTGCCGCGTTTTCCTACTGTTGCTGGTGCTCCTGGAACTTGTGTTGGTAGTAAACTTAATACTCCGTTTCGCTCTTCTATGGTAATATGTCTAAATCTTACTGACCTACTTGGAAATAAATTTAAATTTTCAACTCGTCCATAATTTATCGGCAATATATTTATCGCATTTGTTAGTGCCGTCATGCTAAATGCTGTATTTGTAAATGGATTTTGCATTTTTCCCCCTTTTGTGTTTTTAATAGTTTTTTTAAGCTCCCTTGCGGATAATGATCCCTCGTCCTTCAAGTTGCTTTATTGCTGCAGTTTTCTGCTCTTCAGTTATATTTGCTGGCCATACAACTGCATGATCTGCTAGCATTGCACCGCGAGCAATAATTACTCCTTTAGCATTTTCCTTTGCGTTTACATCACTTGCAATAACACCTATTGCGGTTTGTGTGCCATCGGTTGCTGTTGGATTCAAGACCCTAATAAAACCATCTTCAGTCTTTTTAGCAACTACTGCACCAAGCTTGAGATTCTGTCCTTTGGCAACAATTATTTGATCTCGTGAATATAAATTTGATGCTTCATATTTTAGAAGATCTCCTAAATTATTTGTTTCAGTTATACAATTCATAAAATTTTCTCCTTTACTTTCTACTTTTATTATACTGCGAATATTTTAAATACCTGATTGCGCACGACTTCTTGCTACTTGCATCATCAAATCTTCTCCTAAATTCTGTGGTATTGCACTCAGTATCTCTGTCTTCTTCGTTCTCTCTGCAAGTAATTCCATTAAAACTTCCCTTGCTTGCTCAATACTTACACCCTGCTCAATAAATTCTCCTATTTTCTCTGGCATTCGTGATAAGTTACATAAACGTATTAATTCAATAATTTCAGTACGATACTTAGTTAAATTATCAGTTTCTAGGTCATCAATTTCTAGGTCAGTTGTAATTTGTTTATTCATAGTATTTTCTCCTTTGTTAATAAATTCAAAAAATGTTGTAACTCCATCTGCAAGACCTATTTCCACTGCTTTCTCACCAAAATATAGACCTGCTTCTGTTGATCGAATCTTTTCAATTGAAAGACCTCTATTTCTTGCTATTAGCTGCACAAACATTTCATATAGTCGGTCTACTTCTTTTTGTAAGCTTTCCAGACTTTCAGACGTTATTGGCTCATGTGGGTTTAAATCATTCTTTCGACTACCAGCAAAGATTGTGGTGTACTTAATACCTTGCTTTTCATCAAACCTACTTTGATCTATATGACTTGCTATTACTCCTATACTGCCAACACCAGAAGTTCTGCTCACAAATACCTTTTCAGCGCTTGAAGCTATAGCATATGCAGCAGAGTACGCATCATCATTTGCTATTGCCACAATTCTCTTTTTTGCTCTTGATTCGTAAATAAAATCAGCCAAGTCGAATAAACCGTTTACTTCTCCGCCTGAACTATCTATATCAAGCAGAATAGTTTCTACACTACCGACAATGTTGCAAAAAACATAAAAATAAAACTAGAGAAAACCATTTCTCGAAAACTTCTGTGTCCAGAACCAAGAGTCCGATTTACTTATAGCGCTAATAATCAATTAACCATCGGCTTTAAGGAATGATATGAACATATTATTTCAAGGAAAAGTCATGAGAAACAAGAGATTAGCTATCCAAATTAGCTGTAGCTATGAACCTAATCGGTTAGCAGAACAATGCTTATCAGATGCTTATGAAAAGGTAGTGTCAAAGGAAATAAGTCAAAAAAACTTAAAACATAAAAATGGGATTCAAGGAGGGTCAAATGGTAACAGTATGTTTATATGCGAGAGTTTCTTCGGGGAAACAAGTAGAAGGAAATACGATAGAAAGTCAAATTGCAGCTTTAGAGAAGCAAATTAATCTGGACGGATACAGATTGTTAAGTGAGTATAAATTTATTGATAACGGCTACAGTGGATCTCATTTAGTCCGCCCTGATTTAGAAAAATTACGTGATAAAGTAACAGAAGGTAAAATTGATAAGATTTACATTCATTCTCCTGATCGTTTATCTAGAAAATATGCATATCAAATGGTGCTGATTGAAGAATTTGAAAAAGCAGGAGCAAAAGTGGTTTTTTTAAATTATGAGATTAACGGTAACCCAGAATCTCAATTACTGTTACAAATGCAAGGTATGATAGCAGAATATGAACGTGCGAAAATTATGGAACGAAGTCGTCGTGGTAAAATCTATGCAGCTAACAAAGGCTATGTAAATGTAATGGGAGGAGCTCCTTATGGTTATCGTTATATAGATAAGCATATGGGAGGAGGACAAGCTTTATTTGAGATTAACGAAAAAGAAGCTGATGTCGTTCGTAAAGTATTTTTGTGGATAGGCAGAGAAAGAACAAGTATTGGGGAAGTATGTCGTCGGCTAAATACTATGTCCATTAAGACACAAAAAGGAAAAGAACGCTGGAATAAAGGTACAATTTGGAGTATGTTGAAAAACCCTGCTTACAAAGGACAAGCAGCTTTTGGTAGAAGAAGGTTAGGAGTAAGATTAAAGCAAGTAAGACCACAGAAAGGCTCTTGTGAGCAGCCAAAAAGTAACCACTCTGTCTATCCTGTTGAAAAAGCAAATTGGATTTATATTAAAGTGCCAAATATAGTAGATGAAGATATATTTGATATTGTTCAAGAACAATTAGCTGAAAATAGAAAAGTAGCAAGGACAAGAAAAAGAGGAGCAAAGTACTTACTACAAGGTTTAGTCATATGTAAGCGTTGTAATTACGGATGTTACGGAACTTGCATGAGAAGTAGACGAGAAGAAGAAGGTGGTCATTATGCATATTACCGTTGTAGTGGTAAAGATTCTTACCGTTTTGGTGGTAATAAGATTTGTGACAATAAACCCATTCGCTCAGATGCATTAGAAACAGCTGTGTGGGAAGAGGTTAAGCAGTTATTGAAAAATCCAAACAGGATTTTAGAAGAATACAAGCGTAGGCTTTCAGAACTAAAAAAATCATCATTGGATCAAAAAAGTGACCTGCTAGAGAAACAAGAAAATAAATTAAAACGTGGTATTGCTAGACTTATCGATAGTTATGCTCAAGAATATATCAATCAAGAGGAATTTGAACCACGAATTAAAGCAATGAAACAAAGCTTAAAAACAATTAAAGAAGAGAAGAAAAAGATATTTTATCAAAAGGAATTAGAACAGGAGGTAACTCTGGTTGTGGCCAATTTAGAAGACTTTTCTTCCAATATTACGTTAAACCTTGATAACGCAGACTGGTTAACTAAACGTGATATTATCAGAACATTGGTCAAGAGAATTGAAATTAACCTTGAGGACGTAAATGTGGTATTTCGCGTAAAAGAGCTACCGAACTCTTCTGGACATAATGGAAAGGAAAATAAAAATTTGCAACATTGTCGTAGGTGTATTTATATCTTTGTTTGATAATGCTTCTTCTACTTCTTCTTGAATTTTCTCATACGATGTCATGCCTAGAAAATCATCAAAAGCTCCTGGTTTTTTGGTTAAAATTCCATGTATTGGTATTATTGCTGTCTTTTCTATATTGTTCTTTACATAGTGTTTTACGTTTTTAAAGATAGGTTGTTTTCCGTTATATAGCGACAACAGGTCAAAGCTTTTTTGCTCTATCATCATCGGCCTACATAGCCAGTTGGTTTGTAAAATTTCCATAAAGTAAACGAGATTTATTTTGTTTGTGTCCTGACATCAGAATCAAAGAAAAGGTTGAAAGAATCAGAACGCTTTTGATCTTCTGCTATTTCTTGGTCAATTTCTTCTACATCGTAACCCATTTCTGATACTACTTCCGATCGACTCTTAAATCCATTCCTTACTGCCATTTGCTGTGCTTGCTGGTCTTTCAGTGGATCCACCCAATCAAATCCCTGTGGTATCCATTTTACTTCTTCTTTCGCTGCTTTTGCCACTTTTTCATCTATACAGAGTTCTCCACACAGTACTGCTAACTCTAGCCATCTATTCCATACTGGTCTGCAAAATTGAAATACCATAATGTTGTGTTGCAGCATAGCGCATCTACGACGAAACTCTATCAGTCCTGCTCTGATTGATGAATAATTAACACCCGTTAAATCTCCTGTTAGTTGCTCATATGTTATCCCTGTGCCTATTGCTATTGCCCTCAGTTGCTGTCTCATGAATGCTTCATAACTTCCTCCAACATCAGACGGCTCTGAAAATTTTATGTCTTCTCCTGGGTCTAAAAGCTGCATAGTTCCTGGCTCTAAACCTGATAGTGCTACTCCTTGCTCATTACTTTCACCTTCTCCTAAAATATTTGCTTCTGGATCAAGTCTCGTAATAAACCCTGCAAACATTGCTGCAGTCTTTTTTCGTACTAATTCTGCATCATCGTACTGGTCAAGTTCGTAAAGCTTCAAAAGCACGTTAGAAAGCCAAGGCTCCCCTCTAATTTGTCCAGGTCTTAATGGTCTATAAATATGTAAAACATCATTTGCCGGTACTCTAACTGACTCTCCAAATGAGCCTTCTCCTGGGTGCTCTCTAAATAAATAATATGCTTCTCTTTGCCCAAGCCTATTAAACTCAATCCCGCTTCTTATTACATTACCATTTCCTAAAGTTTGATTTGTTTTATTATCTAAATGTTCAGACTCAAGCACTTGCAGTTGTAATGGCACAGAAAATCTATCTTCCAGCCTTCTCGTTCTTAAACGTACAAAACATTCTCCTCCCTCTATCATACTTCTGCATACTAGAGCTTGTAATCCATAAAAATCACTTATTCCACAGCTATCTGCTTCGTCTGTCCAACGTAGCCATAATTCTTGTACTTTCTTTCGAAATTCTGCATTCCTTGCTTTTGATTGTGGTTTTATTCCTGTTCCAATAGAGTTACTTACTATTGTATCAATAATATTTGCTGCATATGGATTTTTTCTTACCATATCACGAGAGCGGCTACGCAAGTGCTCAAGGCTTTGAGAAAGCAAATTATTTATGCTTCCTGCTTCTCCTTGCCAATACATTACCCTTCTTCCTGAGCCTGCTGCATCCCATGCAGAACTTTTGATTTTTGGCTTGCCAAATAATTGTTTGAAGGTTTTTAACATCCTGATAACCAAAATTCTCTTAATTCTTTCAAAGTTCCGTTAAATTTGTTTCTGTCACATTTTCCGATTCCTTCTACTTCATGCGGCTTTGCTCCTGTTTGACCGTCGGTATATTGCCATAGAGTCCAGTTCCTCCATCCTATTGGTAATGTCAGTTTTGTTCCCCATTTTGCTAACCATAGTGGACATTCTGTTAAAGTTGGGGTGGCAAAATCCTTGAGAAAACTAGGGCTTCCATAAATTAACGGCAAACGTCCGGTTACTAAATAGACCCTATTTACAAAGTCCTCTGCTTGTTTTGGCATTATGCTTTTTCCATCTTTGTTTTCCTCAATGTCAAGGGCTAACAATATATTTGAACTATCACCAATTGTTTCGAGAAAATGCTCAGCTTGGTCTTTGCCGCTTTTTTCCCCGACACCAAAATGGTATGCACCCCAAAGCAATTCCTCTTTTTCAGCGGCTTTTTTCCTTTTTGTATATTCAGGATCTACGTACTTTACCCCCTGGGTGGCTTTGTGAATTATGCCTACTATGCCATCTTCTTTTGTTAATCTAAAATCTATCTCCTGATTCCAGTGCGACAAATCTATTACTGCATTTATAAGCATACCTGGTGTAGCGGTAGCTATCATATACCTCAAATGCTCTAGAAAATCTGGGTATCCATTTTCTATCATGCAACTTCTCATACCACTCCTTTATTCGTTGAAATAACAATCTTTCTTTTTGGTTTTTGACCTTCAACCTTGAGCTCAGCCTTGATTCTTTGTCTTAAGTTTAAAAGATCGTTTATTTGCACTTCAGCATATCTCACTACATGGTCACCATATGCAATTGATACTACTCGCTCTCCGCTTTGCAGCTTCTTTATTGCTTGTTCAACTTGAAACAAATACTCTTCGTTATACATTTTTCAACCACTTACTCTGTCTTACTTTTTTAGGTTTTTTACTTTCCATTTTCCCACTCAAACTATTCCATTTACTCTCTGGCCATCGATCGATTCCAAGCGCAATAGATGCAGCTCTCGCATAAATTCGGCAATCTAGTACTTCATTTCTTTCTCTTACCTTTTGCCACTCTTGTTTGGTATATCCTTTTACCACTTTGCTGACTAATTGCTCTGCTGTTAGCTGCTTAAAATATTCAGGTGCATACTCAGGAAAATGACAGTATCCTGCTGGAGCTTCTTCACCTTCTTTTAAAACATTAAGTAATTGAAAAAGCTCTGACTTTAATATCGATACTCCTGCTGGCCAGAGCTTTATTCCTCTTTTCAGCTTTTGCCCTCCAACTGTTATATCTACTCTACTTGGGCTGCTAAGTGGTACTAGTGCTTTATTTACACCTTTGACTGCCATTACTCTTCCAGAGCCTTGATGGCCTCTTACCCAATTGTATACTTCTTGTGTTGCATATCCAGCATCTACTGCCATCATACTTATCATATACTCAAGCCCATTTTCACCGATAAAATGATGACTCAGAAGCTCCGAAAGCTTTCCCCATACTTCTACTCTTCCAGTATCACCTTCAAATACTCGGTAGTCTATTGACCAACTTTCGCGGCTTTTTCCCCATGCTACAACTTCTACTTCTAACCGATCTTTTTGTACATCTACTCCTGCTGTGAGAACTACTTCACCCTTTGGTACTGTGCCAATTTGATAAGATTCTCTCCTGTTAAATAATTGCTTCCAATCTGGTACTTCTCCTTTATCTACCCAAGTTTCTCCAAGCGTTGTATTTATCCAAACCTTTAACAATTGCTCACTTTCTTTACTATGCAGAAAATCCTCTACTGCTTGATTCCAACTATACCAGCCAACAGGACTATAAAGACTTGATAGATGAAAACCTGCTATTTTGTTACTTGAGGTTTGATTTGTAGCTCTTCATTCTCCACGTTCAAGCATTTCTGTCTTTTGATGATTTTCTATTTTGCCACTACATTCAGTGCAGACATAATGTGCTGTTTTTGCATCATTGTTCTCCCACTTTATTTGTGACCATTTTAGAACTTGATAGTAATTACAATGCGGACAGGGAACAAAAAAATATCTCTTATCTGTTGCTTCAAATTCTTTCTCAATTCTGCTTATTCCATGAATCGTTGGTGTTGATACTAAAAAAATCTTTCGCCGTGCAAATGTATTGGTACGAGCTATGCTGAGCAGTACTGGATCTCCTTCTCCTCCTGAGTCTCCTGGATATGCATCTATTTCATCAAGAAAGAGGTATTTTACTGGCATAGAGCGAAGTCCTACACTGCTATTTGCTCCAGTTATTACTACTATTCCACCTGGAAATTCCTTACTTTGTACAGTATTTCCTGAATCTCTTGATCTTGGGTCTTTTACTTTACTTTTTAAACATGGTGTACTTTCAATAAGTGGCGCAAATCTTCCTTTTGACCAACGCTTTCCCATTTCAACTGTTGGCTGTACTACTAGCATTGGCCCTGGTGTTTGATCGATAATATAGCCAATCCAGTTATTTCCAGCCTCTGTTCCTCCAATTTGTGCTCCTTTCATGAATACCACTTTTTCTACTGGCGAGGACGGAGATAGTGAATCCATGATTTCTTTAAGGTATGGTGTTCTCTCTGTTCTCCATTTTCCTGGCTCTGATGCTGCAGTTGCTGCTAAAACTCGATACTCATTTGCCCACTCTGACACCTTAAGCTCTGGATCTGGTTTCAAACCTTCAGAAAAAGATGTGGCGTATATCATTGTATGCATCTACTCATAACTGGTTCTATCTCGACATCATTAACAATAGAACTACACTCCTCAACAATAGAACTACACTTCTCCATCTCCATAAACATCTTTTTCTGAAATTTGTTTTCTATATATCTTCTGCTCATCTCACTTATCATTAGTGCTATAATAATCGCAAATATCCCTGTTGTTGTTGCAAAAATGATTGCACTGCTTATTGTTGTTGCTGTTAACCCTATATATACCGCTATTGCTACTGCACTTACTGAGGTAAAAACACAGATCGCACTATTGTATTTTCTTACTTTTGCATCTCTATGCTCCATACACCTATAATAAATTGGTACAGATCTGCCTATCTCATCTGGTAATTTGATGCTCTTTTCTTTAAATAAAGTTTTTAGTAACTCTAAATTGTTTGATTTGATTGCTAAATGTAAAACAGGTGTATAATTTGCTCCTTTTTTCAGCAATAACTTTACTACATGTAAATGCCCTTTTTCCGCAGCAAGATAGATCGGTGATAGACTCTTATTATTTGAAATATCAATATCAATTTCTTCTTTTAAGATAGACTCTACAAGCTCAATTTCTCCTCTTTGTGCAGCTAAATGGAGTAGACTATTCTTTTCAGAACCGTATTTATTACTTATCAAAGCCTTCTTTATCTCAGGTTTAGCGTAATCAAATGGTGTCTTGCCACTATCGTCTTTTACCAGAGGATCTATATCTTCTCGCGTTAGTAAAACCTCTATTGTTTTAAGTCTTTCAGCGTAATGTAGTGGCGTTTTATTTTCGTAGTCTTGCAAATTTACTTGAGCATTAGGCTCCTTTATTAAGCATTTGAGAATATCGAGACACAAATCTCTTTCATCGTAATTAGTATTACTTACAGCTATATGAATAGGTGATAATTTCATTGAATTTTGTCCTACACGTGCGCTATTTACATCTGCTCCTAGCTCCAGTAATAACTTTACTATCTCTAATTTTTTGTTGTTAACTGCATAGTGCATCGGTGTCTGATTTCGTGCATCAAAAACCTCGATTTCAGCATTTCCTTCTCTGACTAAAATCTTTACAACTTCTACATGTCCAATACCAGCTGCCAAATGTAATGGTGTATGAAATATTGCATTACGCGAATTAACATCGATGCCTCTATTTATTAGGTACCTTACAGCATTTACCTCACCCACCATTGCAGCTAAATGAAGTAAGCTATCTTGTTCTGACCCGTATTTATTATTAATTAGCGCTTTTAATATTTCTGCTTTTTTTCCTTCTTTAGCGTAATCAAGAGATGTTTTGCCGTCATTATCTTCTACAAAAGGATTAATGTTCTTCTTCGTAAGTAGCAGATCCACCATGCTTAATTCGTCAAATTCTATAGCGCAATGTAGTGGTGTCTTGCCATTTAATCCTCTAACATTAACATCTAATCCAGGTTAGACACTTTATTAATTCTAAACTTAAGTGAGAAGACATTTTATATTTAAAATTTAGTGTTAGATAATTCTTCAAGCGAGTTTGTAATTTCTTCAGTTAGCGCCATATGAATCTTTTCAGTGTCACTCAGTGATGCAAGCAGCGCTGAAACTCTATTTGGAATATTAAGCAGATTATTACGTACAACTCTTGCTACATTAAATGCTTCGTTTTTCACTTCCTCTACTGCTACAAGCTCTCCTATTTCAGCCTTAGCTTTCGCCTCAAGCAGTTTACCTCGTTCCATTTCATTTTTTATTCGCGTTTTTAGCAACATTGTGGAAAGTTTTTCTCCGTTTTCTGAATAGTTTTTTCTTCTCAATGGTTGACTTGGATCTCTTATTGCTGCCACCGCTTCATTTGCCTGTTCTCTATTGATCAAACCATTCTCCAACTCAACTATTCCTTTTTTTACTAAATAACAGACATATTGCTTTGAAAATCCTTGTTCTCTTGCCCATTCTGTTTGTGTTATTAATTTCACTTTTTTTGCTCCTTTTTTTCTTCTTGAATCTCTTGAAAAGTTTTACCAGCACCAGAAAGAATTGCCTCCCTGCCTGTATACACTTGCCAACGTTTTATCGTTACATCTACAAACTTTGAATCTAGCTCTATTGTTCTACAAATTCTTCCTGTTCTCTCACATGCAATCAGTGTGCTGCCAGAACCGCTAAATGGATCAAGTACTATGTCTCCAGATCTGCTGCTGTTTACTATCGCTCTCTCCATTAGCTCTACTGGCTTCATCGTTGGATGTAGTGTATTATGTGTTGGCTTATCATAAAACCAGAGGTCACTTTGATTTCTACCTCCATACCACTCACGTTTATTGCCACTTTTCCATCCATAAAGCATTGCTTCGTATTGTCTTTGATAATCTGATCTTCCTAGCGTAAAGTGATTCTTTGCCCAAATGATAAATGTTGACCAACGACCACCTGCTTCCTCAAATGCTTTTTGCAACGTCGAAAACTCTGATGATGATGTGCAGATGTAAATTGCACCTTTCGTATATGCTAAAATATTGGAACAGATGTAGTAGAGAAAAAGTTCGTACTTTTCACCTTGATTATCGTTTAATATCTTTTTGTCTTCTCTCTCTTGACTGTTACCATATGCTACGTTATACGGAGGATCACACACAGTAATATCTGCCATTTTATCATCTAACAGCGCTTTATATGATTCAACTACAGAGCTATCACCACAATAGATTCTATGATCACCTAAAATCCAAAGATCACCTGGTTTTGTTACTTTTTTGTCATCAATAGCTAAGTCAGAAAGATCTTCTTTTTCACTATCTAAATCATCAAGGAAATGTTGAACTTTTTCTAATTCAAATCCAGTCATTTTAAGATCAAACTGTAAATCTTCTAACTCTTGAATTTCTACTTTCAAAAGCTCATCATCCCACTTTGCCCAATTAGCTGATTGATTTGCCAGTAATCGAAAAGCTTTAGTTTGTGGTTCATTTAAATTATCACTTAAAACCACAGGAATACTTTCTATACCAAGTTTTCTTGCTGCTTTCAGTCTTAAATGACCATCAACCACAGTTCCATCGCTTTTTGCAACTATTGGTATACGAAAGCCGAATTCCCTGATTGAAGCACACATTCTATTTACTACATCGTCATTTTTACGTGGATTACGCTCATATTCGATGAGATTTTGAGTAGGATAATAGTGGATTGCTAAATTCATATAATTACTGTACTAATTAAAAAGTTAATATTCAAAATATCTCTGACGCTAAAGAAGGCCTGGGGTCAGCACCACCAAACCCGCCAGTATGGCCGAAAGGACCCACTTTTATGGTATTTTTAATGTGTTAAAATCTTTACTAAAATTCATAACATAGAACATTAATGCCAAAGCATCTGCTTGATTATCATCTCTAGGTGAAAATCCTTTTTCCTTTACAGCTTCAATAACTTCACTCTTACTTGCATTACCTTTGCCTGCTATAAAGCGTTTTATAGTTTTAACATTAACACCTTGGTAGGGAATATTGTTCTCTTCACACCAAGCAGATAGAACGGCAAGAAAACCACCGTAGCAATGAGCAGCATCAGTTCCTAAGTGTCTTCTTACTTCCTCAAAATACACTGCAGAAATGTCCTTCAAAGAATTAAGCCAATTACGAAAATTCAAGAAGCACATGCCACCTCCGCTAAAACGGCTACCATGAAAACTTTTGCTTCCACTTTCAATTACTCCATTGGTTAGAATTGCCCAGCCTGTTTGTTTGCCAAGGTCCAGTGTTAGGGTTGACATTTATATTCAGAATTTGTTTTGCTAGAGTGCTATATAATATATATTCAGGATTTGAAAAATTTTTGTCCAAAAAATCTTCTTCTTAAGCAAACTTTTTAGAAAAAACTTGGTTAAAAATCAGTAAACAGCCCTTGCATAATTATTGGTCAAGACTTTCAGATTTCTATCTTAACTATTTAAATAGTCTATTATGTTATTATGGTGTGGTTAGTTTCTTATGAACATTTATCCAAATCGTAAATTTTGGGAAGATGATTTAGAAGTCCCTGTTAACCATTTGCTTGATCGTTTTCACAATACAAAAATACGTCAGTCTTGGATAGATTCACTTTCTGGTAAGCAATTAAATATTATTTTTCAAAACTCCTTTAAAGATAAATTAAATGCTCAACTCTTTGATGATGAAAGTTACGATAATACATCTGTACAATACAAACGTAAAGTGATTGCTAATTATTCCGATTCTCTCGTTACTTACTACTTGATTACCTGTTTTGACCGTGCAAAACTAGAAGTTACTGTCAGTGAAATTGCAAGATCTGCATTAACTACGGAACTCATGAAATCCTACCTTGTAAAAAATAATAATAAATATGATAAAAAGTCTTTGCTGTTTCTACTGTTTCATGCAGATTACAATCTTTTAAAGTCTGTCTATCACTTTGAAAAAATACAAAGAAAGAGTTTCATGTCTTTTACCTTACAAAAAATACCAAGACGACCAAGTACTCCATTTAAGGACTTTATCTCAGAGGAAATCATACAACAAATACTGAAAGAAGATAACATTAAGAGAAATGACAGTTTCGAGAATCAACTACAAGGTTTCTTCTATCATCAGAATCGTTTATATGTGTTAATACGCAAAGCTAGCGATATAGATTTGTTGTTAAATTCAAACAAAGTTATTCATGGCCATAAGGCAGAGTGGATGATTTTGGATTTTCTACTAAATGGCACTCAGGTAGATCTTGGTGCTAGAAATATTGATCAAGCTATAGAAATAGCAAATAGCATTGCAAGTTGTTACTTTGGCTGCGAATGTATTTTTGTAGATGTGCAGGATAAAAACTTCGCGGAACAGGTGCATAAATTTATAGAAACTTGTATTAATGAATCTGATTCAAATATTCGTGTTTTTGAGTTAAAGTTTCAGTCAAATCGTTTCAATTACAGCTATACTAATATCACTTTGACTGTCGCTCCATATGATCCTATTGCACCGGAATTGCATGTTTTAAAGCCATTTGTAGGAAACATAGTGCCACTTATAGAGTCGATTAAAGTAATATTTCAAGGCAAAAAGATAGGCTTATTTTTCAAGAGAAGTGATGAGTACATAGCAATTTACTACTCTGAACATCCTCTGAATAAAAGGGAAAGAGAGGATTTTAAAGCATACATAAAACAATTTTATGGTCTTACAATCTTGCCAAGAGCAAATCTCTGATCTTCTTAATTCTGGCAGCTCTTGGGTTAATCCAAATCAAAATTACATCAAAGCAGCAAGGTATTTGTCAGATCTTGAATTAATTCAGATGCAAGAGAGGTCTTACATTATCTGCTCTCGTAGACAAGATAAATTAGATTGGCCAAATATAGTTGATCCATACTGTAACAATGAGATTTTCATTGATGAGGACTTTAACGAAGCATGCGATAATATAATTTGTGAAAATTGCAACCGTGATATTTTGCCTAATACCTACAAGAAGCAAAGATTTCACCGCTTATCTGTATATTTTAACCCAGAGAAATTTATGAATTGGTTTGAAGGTCAGCTAAGTGATACAAATTTTATGTGGCAAAAAGTGGAAAGTGGAGTTTATCATGTTGGTGGACAAGGTCAATTTGTAAATCTCATTGTTCTTGATTTTTGCACCAATCCAACATTCTTAACGATAGATAAGCTTAAAGCTAATCCAACTGTATTAATAATACTGAGAAAAAATCCATCAAACATACCTCTTGATTTGCCCATAGTAAAAATGGTTGACCTTTTCTTTCAGCATAAGACTTTAATTGAAGTATTCCAAGAAGCAGCACAAAGAGGAGTACTAGAGTTCATACCAAATACTTCAATGCAAATCTTACATACTGCACTTAATCTAATTGAACCTTCTAAAGAGAAAGAATTACTAAAGTTGCAATTGATAGAGGGCTCACTTTACGTAAACAATATAGAGATTCTAAATAAGAAAGCTGTAGCATGTATGAAGGTTTTTCGCATATTATTTGAACAATTTTTGAATGATTGTAAAAAAGAATTACCTCCTGAAAAACACATGTTGCTTAGCATAACTGAAATAGAAAAGCGCCTAAATCTTGATCCAGAAGCAGATCCAGAACATCACATCAGAAAACCACTAAACACAATCCAAAGAACAATAAAAACCACCTTAGCTAAAAAATTAGGACTAAACATCGAACGTAATGATGTGATTCAAACAGTTGGTTGGCCTGGATCATCGCGTAGAGATTATGGTTACCGTATTAACCCTTTTACTTTGGTTATAAAAGCAACTCGTTAAGTTTTAGAGATACTAAATAACCAATTAAACGCCATAAGTTACGTAAAATATCGACTATACAAATCTGTCATACATTAAAAAAATTTCTTTACAACTAAAGTAAAACGTGATAAAATCAACATATGGTCTTTCTTATAAGTTAAGACATGGTGTTAATCGGCTTTTAAGGGCTGTTATAAGCGTTCTTTAGGTCAAGGTGGTATAATTGTACCCTGAAGTTGTAGGATGACTTTAAAACGCAATTACGGGCCATTTGTTTTTTCTGAGCGTTTTCTTTCGTTTCTTTTATCAGATAACTTTGAAAGAGAGCTTTCCATAGCTTATTATTGTAAGTAAAAGAGAAACGAACAGAGTAGTATGTTTTAAAGTCATACTACTATATTATTATATAATAATAGGAGTTATTCTGAAAACTGAGAGTTGAACAAAACCCTCTATATTCCTGAACTTTTTCCCTATTGCTCAGTCTGCAGCTATAAAATTCAACAATCCCTCTAAGTTGTTGAAAATCTCGCATTTCTTTCATCCTTACTAAATTCAGTCTGCATAGACTAAGCAAATTCTGAAGACAAACTGAGCAAATCCGAAGACTGAAATAACTCATATTTTCTATTTTAATTTTATTAATCGCAGATGCTATGATGAACCCAAGTATTCGGATTTTCAACTGGTAAAATGCTACCATTCTCCGTTGATTTATAGTCGGTTGGTAAGACCTTTTCATAAATTGTCACTTCTTTATTCAGTTGGTGATCAAATACCTTACTTTTCTTTTCCATGCCTGCAACACAAAGTACTCCATATCTAGTTCTTGCTCCATTTTTACCTTCTCTGTTAAATTTTATATAGCCTTTTGTAGCTAAAGTATCAATACGTTCACGGATCGAATGTTGACTACCAAGACCTGCTTTATTCTCAAATGCCTGACAGAACGAATTTATTGTATATAGACGTCCCTTCCGTGCTTCATCATAAATTAATTGTAGAATAGTATCATACCTACGCGAACGTTCTGCATCTAACCTTTGGCCATAATCTTTGTTCACAAGTCTTTGCGATTCATAATCAACTACGTACCAGTTATTGTTAATCTTATCAATGTATTTTGATGCAATAGCGTGGCCATTACGTAACTCAAAGATTAGTTGACGTTTACTTTGTTGTTCATCTGGTCTGTGCATAATTATTCCTGTAGTATAAAATCCCCTTAAACTGCTTGCACCGCTAAAACTTTGAAATGGGTCTTCTTCCAATGATTTCTTTTGCATCTTCTTTGTGTGGTGTACTAAAATAACTCCTGCATCTTGATTAGCCAGCTTTCTCAATTTACCAACCCTTTCTTGTAGAAAGAATAACATAGCATTGTTGTCATTTTCACTACTATTCTCGCCGGCATCAAAAATATTGCGTAGTGGATCTATTGCTATTATATCAACTGCATTCGAGCCAAATGAACTTTCTATTTTATCTACAATAATCTCTATACTATCATCATTTAGAAGTAACTCCACTTGTGGTGTAATAACTAAGTTATATCCAGCAATTTCAAGAAGTTCTTCATTTAGTTTAATTTGCTGAAGACGTTCACGCATATAGTGATAGCCAATTTCAGTTTGTAAGTAAAAGATTTTCAAAGGTCTTGTGGGCATCATGTTCAAAAATGGAATTCCTCCTGCCATGTGTAATAACCAAGAAATAAGAAAATCACTTTTTCCAACCTTAGGTGCACCTGCAAACACCAATAGTCCTCCTGGAGTTAAAATTCTTGGAACTATTATGTCTTTCGGCATTGGTGATTTATCGTTTAAATACTTTATTACTGGAATTGCTGAAAGTGAAATGCAACGTCCTGCTTTTTGAACTTTCGAGAATTCCTCGGTAGTTGATAGTTTTTTCACATATGGAACTTGAAGAATTAAAGATAAGAATTTTTCAACATTTATACCTTCTTTCACGCAATCAGCAGCGTCCCAACCCTTTGGTTTATCTTTAGGTATTTCCAAAATGCAAAGTTCTTCAACTCCAAGACAAGTAAGTTTCATAGCAGATTTTTCAGCGTATTTCTTACCTGCTTCATCATTATCTGGCCATATAATAATGTGTTTACCTTTAAGTGGAGTCCAATCTGTTTTTTCAATAGGTGCATTTGCTCCAGACATTGCAGTTGTGGCAGTAATACCTTGCTCTATGAGAGCATTTGCACACTTTTCCCCTTCTACAAGAATAATTTTATCGGACTTTAAAATACCTGGAATATTATATAGCGGCCTTATCTCTGGTACACTAAAGGTGGATTTTTTGATATCAAAAGGAAGATATCTCTTTCCACTATCATCATCATAACGATATACTCTAACAATAGCTTGGCCGTTTTCATCGTAATAATCCCAATATGCAGTTGGATTACCTGCAGTTTTGTCAGTTTTGATCTTTTTAAAATGACCAAGCCATTCAGCTATAGAGTCCATTACTTCAGTAAACTCTGTTCTAGTACTTTTTCTATGCACTTCTGCCCAAAGGTCGATAATGTCACCACCTTCTCCTGTTGCAAAATCATGCCATAGGCCAGCTTCACTGCCACTTAATTCTACTACTAGACTCTTTCCTTTATCACCTTGTATATTGCCTACATAAAACTTATCACCACGAAAAATCCCTCTTGGCAATAGATAAGAAAGGCATGATCTGATATTTAACAGAAGCTGAGCTTTAAGTTGTTCTTTTTCTACTAACGGTGCATTTTTTCGTGGAGCTGCAGTATTAAAATCACAATAGATATCCATAAAATCTCCAATATATTTAAAGTTTAGAAATTTGGTTAAGCTGTAGCTATCCAGCGTCCGTTAACCATATTTATGAATTTTGTTGGTATTGGTTTGCCGTTTTTAAGTTCGTACATCAATTGCAGAGTATTCCTTTCTGGCCTAAATATCATTATTCCAGATGTATATAAACTTCTTAAAACATTAGCACCACTCAATGCTTGAAATGGATTCTTTTTTAACGTGGTTGTTGACATTTTTTTGGTGTAATGTGTAACTATTACTCCAGCAGCAGGATTAGTTATAGAGCGTAGTTCATCAATACTATTTTGCAGAAAAGAGATCATACTCCTATAATCAAAAAGAGAGTCTATCACTATAAGATCAACTGTTTTTACATCGAGATTTTCCGACATAATTTCTTTTATTTTTTCCACATTCAAGGTTAGTTTTATTTTTTGAGTGATGACTAAGTTTTCTGTCCCTGCATCAAGGGTTTTCTTGCTGATTCTTAGCTTCTGTAAGCGCTCTCTATATTCCATTTCATCCTGTAGATAGAATATCTTAAGTGGCCTTGCAGGCTTCATACCAAGAAATGATACTCCAGCAGCTAAATGTACCAACATGGAAAGTAGAAAATTACTCTTTCCTATTTTAGGAGTTCCACCTATAACCAAAAGACCGCCTGGAGTTAGAATTCTTGGGCCTATTATATCTTTTGGCATTGGTGATTTATCATTCAAGTAATGCCTTGCTGAAAACGATGTAATTTTATGTTCTGTTGTGTTTTCTTTAGTATTTAACCACCTCTTAGCGGAATTTATATCACCTTTAACTAAAGTCCAAAGATCAATAATATCACCACTAATTCCTTTAGTAAAATTACGCCAATTTTCAGCTTCTTTACCCACTATTTTAACCGTAATCATATCCCCGTCACAGTTGCCAACATAAGTCCTCTCTCGATAAAAATTACCGTTTGGAATTAGGTAAGGTACACACTTCTTAATATTATCAATCAATAATCCTTTTATTTCCTTTCTCTGCATAAAACCCCCATACATACTTTTCATACGTTTAGAGCTGAGATTAGCTAGCTCACAAACAGTTTCAAAAGACTCTGAATCAAACCATTTAATTGCTTCTTTCTTTAGCTCTACTGCTGCATCTTTGATAGCTCTCTCAATTACAGCAATCCAGAGCTTCTCTTCGTCGTACTTCAAAATGGCACCCAATCAACTTCAGTTTGCTCTGGGATAATAACCGTAGCAATCTTGTTTTTTTCTCCATATCGATCAGCTTCAATACCAACTTTTGCAGTAAACTCTAACCCGTTAAAATCAGCTATAGAGTTGATTTTTCTAGCAATAACTGCTTTCTCTGAAGTGTCATGTGCATGAATATTTCGTGCTGACTCTAAAATACTTCTAAGCATAGAACGTCCAGATTCTCCCCAAGTATCTTCTCCTTCAACGCTTGCTTTGCCACTTTTAATACCAATTACTTGAAAAATCTTGCGTTTTGCATATGGACCTTCAGTGACAGTAAATTCAACGTTTAAATAGATGCTGCCAGTAGTGTAGCTTTTAGTGAACCAATTTTCATAACCTCCTGGTTTAATTGCCATTTTTACCTTGACTATTGTACCTTTTGGTATTAAATTACTTTGTAATTTTGCAGTATTAAAATCAGTTAAAAAATCTGATAACATATTGTCTCCTATAAATTAAGTGAAAAAAAGGAATCAACTCCATTGGTCTGCAAGCTTCCAACGACCATCTATCTTATCAACAAGCTTACTTGCTACACGTTCACCATTACGAAGCTCAAATACTATTTGACGGACAGTGCTTTCCTCATCATGAGCAAACATCACCATGCCAGTGCTATAAAATCCACGTAAAGATCCAGCACCGCTTAGGCCTTGAAATGGATCTTCTTCCAGCATCTTTTTCGATAATTTTTTTGTGTGGTGAGTGAGTATTATGCCTGAATCTGGATTGATAACATTTCTCAGTCTTTCAAGCGTTTTTTGCAAAAAGAATAGCATAGCGCTATTGTCATTTTCATTGCCATATTCACTTGAGTTGAAGATGTTGCGAAGAGGTAGGGTCGAGAACTGGCGCGCCTCTTTAGGGCTTGGTGGCTGATCCATTATTTTCATGTTGGGCCTCAATCCAAAATTCCCATGTTTACGTTTCCAGCTCCCGCCTCGTCAAACGCAGCATGCAGTTTTCCCGCACTACGCTTTCCTAGCAGATTCTTACCAAAGTTTATAACATCTTGTACTGGGGCTGCTTTCGGAACGTAATATCTTAATCTATAGTCTTTATATAGACCTAGTGTTTCGTATATCCATTCGCTACTCCACCTCTCCCAGCCAAATCCTTTTGCTTTTCTAGCTTTCATTAATTTACGTCTTACTTTCTTCTCTACCCATAGTTTCACGTAGTTAAAGTTTCGACCTGAGTTTCCTATCCTAAAGTAGTTTGTCCACCCTCTCAGTATTGGATTAATGATATTTATCACTTTCCATATTGGTTGCGATTTGTGGTCGCGAAATACCTCCTTCAATTTTTGAAGTAAGTTTGTCCGCGCTTTCATCTGTGGTGTTGTTTGTACCCTCCACTTTCCTTGTTTTGTGATCTTCTCTCGAAAATCAAATCCTAGAAAGCTGAATGTCTCTCTTTCCTTTAGGTTAGTTACTTTTGTCTTTTCTTTATTTACTTCTACCTTTAGTTTTGCTAATTCTTCTTGTACCCTTCTATACACTAATTTTTCTAGCCATTCCCATTTCTGGTGGCCATCTATCAGTATCACCAAATCGTCCGCCCATCTGGCATATTCTATATGTTGATATTTTCCTTCTTTAGTCACCTCTTTTGCCTTTTCTAGCATTTTATCTACCTCATTTAGGTATATATTGCTTATTAGTGGTGAAAGTGGTGATCCTTGCGCTATTCCTCGTTTCCCTCCTACTTTGAGGATTAGCTTGATCAAGTGCATGATTTCTTTATCATTTACTCTTTTGGAAATCTTTTCCATAAGAATATGGTGTCGCACATTGTCGAAGTAGGATTTCAGATCTATGTCAATAACTTTTGTATTGCCTTTGATTGCTGCTTTCGATACTTTATCAATTGCTTCATGCGCTTTTCTCCTAGGTCTATATCCATATGATCCGTCCTGAAAGTCAGATTCAAATATTGGTTCAAGTATTAGCTTCAGTGCTGTTTGCACTATTCTGTCCCGGATGCAGGGTATGTTCAACGTTCTGAGTTTTCCCCCAACTTTTGGTATTTCCTTCCTCCGGTTCCTATTTGGGCTATAGGTTTTGGTTATTAGTTCGTGTCTTATTTGTTGAAGATACTTTTCTAAGCCTTCTGCCTCTATCGATTCAAATGTCACCCCATCCATTCCTGGTGCCCCTTTGCTCTTCTTTGTCAGCTTATATGCTTCTTCTAGTGTCTCCATCTTGCAGACGTGAACATAGATTCCCCAGAATCGCCATTCCGGTTCTGTTTTCGCTTTGGTATATATCTTTCTTCTCAGGTCTTGTAATTTTATTGGCATTTTTATCATTTTTACCTTTACCTTCCTTTTTGTTAAAAGATTTCTACTAGTAGGGTGCCTTTGCTCCATGAGAGTTACCTCACTTCTTTACTACTACGCACCCATCCGCCACCCTCTCATCTTCTGTTCTTTTCCTGTTTTCCAGTTATAGAACCTACCACTCCAAGGTATTTCTCCTTGGGATGAGGAGGGCTTCTCCAGTTGCTTTGTATGTCCTCATTACCATGCTATCACTACCACCCCGCTGAAGTAGAACAATTGTATCAGTCGTTTTTCAACTGCCTATTCTGCTTTCGCCCATTGACCGCTGGCTCAGCCTTCAGTTCTTATCGTTTTCGAGGCCACCTATGTGTTTGCTTTCGCTACGGCCTAGTAATTCGCCATTATCCTATGATAACGTTGTCGGTAGGCTTCAACATTTTGCTTTCCCTCCACATTGCTACCCTAGCTACAGGACTTCGACTTTTATCCTGGTGGGTCTACCTCCCACTGAACATACTTGCCTTCTCTGGACACACGATCGATTGCAATAATATCAGGTTTAAAACGCTCTTTAATAACATTTTTAATTTCATCTATTTCTTCACTGCTGAAAGATAATTGTACTCTTGGTGTAATGATTAAGTTATTGGCAGCTATATTCAAAAGTTCGTTATCCAGTTGAAGTTGTTGCAAACGTTCTTTCATATATTCATATTCAATTTCAGTTTGCAGATAGAAAATTTTCATAGGTTTGCTTGGAGTCATACCCAAAAATGAAACTCCAGCAGCCATGTAAACAAGCCAAGAGATCAAAAAGTCGCTTTTGCCAATCTTAGGTGGGCCACCCAGTACTAATAGACCTCTTTTAGTTAGAATCCTTGGTGCGATTATATCTTCTGGTATTGGCGATTGATCATCCAAGTATTCTTTTACACTGAAAAAGGGAATTTTTTGAGTAATGGTGAAAAAGTCTTGTAACATATATAACCTCTAAAAGTTAACTTTGAGTAGAAATTTAAGCAGCAGTAGCAAAAGCCTTAGCTTTAATTTTCGCAAGTAAATTACCCAGATGCGGTTCTTCAACCATATTCAGGCAGCCACTGCGATCTTTAGCAGGGTATCCCCAAGAGTTAATAGTCTGACAGACAAATGAACGTTTTTCTGTGCCATCATCTTTCTTGATTCCAACCATGCTGATTACCTCATCAACTATCCCTGGAATCTCACTAGCAGTTTTAGCTCCTTCACATTGAGGTAGCCAAGTTGGACGATTGCAGTCATCGAGATATTGACCTAATGTGCCAACTATTATGATGTCTTTATCTCTGATATGTTGAAACTGATTGAGCCAAGCCATCATCTCTTGCGCAAGTATTCCGTAAGCAGCTCTCATGTCTTGCTTTCCACTTCTCTCAGAAAAAGCTTCCGGTTGCATTTTTGCCCATAAGAGACAAAGACGTGATGCTACAGTGATGCTATCAATAAAAATACATCGATATTTAGAAAACTCTTCATTGTATTTACTTGATACGTGCTCATAGTGTCTTTGGCTATACGCTTGATCAGATTTTAGTGCAGGGTTCGGACCACCAATTAGGCAGGCAATATCCCGAGCTTGATTCCAAGTACGAACACTAATTGAATCTCCCTGCCAATCTTGAACAGCAAGCAGACCTGCTTCAAAGTCAAGACATAGTGTTGGTTCACTTATAGTCTTTAAGAGGCTGGTTTTACCAATACCGTAAGGACCAAAAATTACTACTTTTATGCCTGTAGTTGTTTTCAATCTTTCATTATTGTTTAAAATTTTAAAAGTCATTTATTCACCTCAATGGTATATGTTATATATTCAGGAAAGGTAGAATTTATGTTCAATTTTTCTTTTTGCCCTTGTAGTAGATGGAAGAGAGTTTTATACGTATTTTTCTTACCATAGTATTTAAAGTAGTTCTTGATATGTTGTTCATCTTAGCAACTTCATATAAGTTAAAGTACTTGAGTTGCTCGCATATCTTTTGCATCTTTCTTGGTAGCGTTGAAATCATGTAATCTACATCAGTACGTTTCGCTACTTCATCTTCAAAAGCTTCTGTTTTCTCAATATTGACATAGTTATTAATATTGCGCTTCATACATAGTTGTTTCTCCAATAAGTTATTGGCACGACGTTCAGTTAATCTTGCTACAAAAGTGTTAAAGCTACCTTTACTTTCGTCATATCTATCAAGATAAGTCCAAATTTCACAGAAAAGTTCTTGCTCAAGATCTTCATGAGTTTCATGAGCAAAGCATTCAAAAAGTTTTAATCTCTTAGCTTGATACCGTATATTTTGAACAACTATGGCAGTTTTTAGTTTCATAACTTTTCCCTAAAACAATTAATGCTTTAAGGATGAGAAACTATAGGTGCACTTTGTAGGACAGGAGCAAAAATAAATAATACAGATGCAATTTTTAACCTATTGATATTCTATTGTTTTTTTTTCGAGAATAATACAGTTCGATTTTTAAATAATACTGCAACAAAAAATTAGGCAAAAATTCATTTTTTTTGGACAAAAATTTTCCAAATCCTGAATATATATTATATAAGCCTTTCAAACTCATCATAGGTGTCAATTCTTACACAATCAGGAAGAGCAGCAATAGCAGCCAGCATAAAAGAGCAATCTCTACATCTTGCTTGGGGCAGTGGTGATGCCAATTGGGAAAGTAGTCATCAAGTCGAAAAAGTTTTTGTTGAGGATGAAATAGCTCTAGATCACCATACTATTAAAGATGTAAGGGTTTTTACAGGACAAACAACTTATCAGCCAAGTATAGATTATATAGTTGATAGCAGTAGTGGTGTAATAAAACGTACGGAAAATAGCTCTATCACGGCAAATAGTGCAGTTACTATAGAGTATACTGAAAGCACACCACCAGAGCTGATAACTTCTGAAAAACTGCTCAATGAGCTTGGTAGACGTACTGCAGATGAAGTTCTTTTTTGCACAGGTGATGAGAATGGAGAGCTTTTGACTCCAACAGGGAGGTTTAGGTCCTCAAATGTACCAACCAATAATTTATACCTTAAATTTACTTTCGATTTCACGGACGCAGCAAATCAAGTTATACGGGAATTAGGGGTTATGGTTGGTACTAAAATAAAAGAAGGATTACCTGAAGGACAGAGATATTTTGAACCACAAGATATAGAAGATCCTGGAATTTTATTGGTCCTTGAGCATACAGTGCCGCTTATCAGAACTGCTGCCACCCGGGAAACTTTTTCATTTGTTGTAACTTTTTGAATTTTTCTAGCATAAAATGACTTTAAACGCCTATTACAATCGCTTTAATCCTGACAAAGAATACGAAAAAAGTTTGTTCCTGGCAGGAAGAGGTCTACAGTCAGCAGAATTAAACGAGACTCAGGAGTATGCTCTTTCTAAGCTTAAAGGCATAGGTGATGCAATATTTCGTGATGGTGATGTTATAACAGGAAGCAATTGTATTATAGATAGAGAAACTGGTAAAGTTACGCTTGAATCAGGAAAAATCTATCTTCGTGGAGCAGTTAGAAAAGTCGAAAAAGAAGAATTTATTATTCCACTGAGTACTATAGTTCGCATAGGTGTTTATTATCTAGAATCTACGATTACAGAACTTGAGGACGAAAATCTTCGTGATCCTGCTGTTGGTACAAGAAACTATCAGGAAGTAGGAGCTGCAAGGCTTAAAGTTTCCACCATTTGGGGTTATCAAGCAGAAGGTCTTTCTCCACGTTTTTCTGAAGGAGAATTTTATCCAATTTATAACATTGAAAATGGAGTATTAATAGAACATTCACCGCCACCACAAGCAAATATAGTAACTACTGCTCTTGCTCGTTATGACAAAGAAGCCAATGGTTCCTATGTCGTAAATGGTCTTGAAGTAATGTTCCTGCAAAAGGAAGAGGGAGAAGGAGGAAAAAAAATATTTGTGATTAATGAGGGCAAAGCTCATGTTGATGGCTATGAGATTGAACTTCCTCACAGTATTCGTGTTTCTTTTGATGAAGATCCGGATATAAAATCAGTTGAATCAGAACCACATACTTTTCAGCCAAATAGCCAAAGAGTAATGGAACTTAAAGTTAATGATTTTCCAATAAGTGAAATTAAAAAAGTAGATATAACCGTTCAAAAAACCATTACCATTACTCATGGTTCATATTCAGGAGCTGTTGATCCAACACCTGACTCTGCAGTACTTGAGATTATTCAAGTTAAACAAGGCAATGTTATTTATGAAAATAGTATAGATTACAAATTAAACGCAGGAAATGTTGATTGGTCATTACCAGGTAAAGAACCAGCTCCTGGAAGTAGTTATCAAATAACTTACCGCTGTCGTACTCATGTAAGTCCTGAAGATATAAGTGAACAGGGATGCAAAGTAAAAGGAGCAGTTGATAACAGCTTGGTTTTGATTGATTACACCTGGAAAATGCCCCGCTATGATTTAATTACTATCGATAGCAAAGGGGTGGTAAGAAGAATAAAAGGAATTTCCCACTCTTGGAGACCATCGATGCCTAAAGCACCTAGCGGACAACTTTTGCTCTGCTACATTCATCAGACATGGAAAAACGGAGAAAAAGAAGGGATAAAAATAGTGAATAATGCTATTCATGCTGTACCGATGAATGAGCTTGAAGCAATGAAAAAAGGAATAAATGATCTTTATGCTCTTGTTGCACAGGAACGTCTACGCAGTGATGCAAATTCAAGAGAACCTACCACCAAAAAAGGAATATTTGTTGATTCATTCTTTGATGATGATATGCGTGATCAAGGAATTTCGCAGTCTGCAGCAATAGTAAATAGAGAGCTAGTTCTGCCAATAGATGTAGAAGTTGCAGATATTGAAAAAGGTGGGGAAAGATATCTTTTGCCTTATAAACTTGAACCGGTACTGGAGCAGCTTTTACAGACCAAAGGAGAAAAGATCAATCCATATCAAGCTTTTGATCCAGTCCCGGCACAAATTACTCTAAATAAAAACATTGACCACTGGACAGAGGTTACCACGAATTGGAAAAGTCCAGTAACTAGAGTGTTTAATACTAGAGAAACAACAGAGCTATTGTCAAGTAATTCTTATGAAACTGAATTTATGCGAGAAGCAGTACAGAATTTTGAGATCGAAGGTTTTGAGCCAAATGAAAAGCTCAAGGAGGTGAAGTTCGATGGTATCTTCATTCAGCCTACTGCGTAAGAGGTAAAAATATGCTCACAGCTAACAACCAGGGAAAATTAAAAGGAAGATTTACCGTTCCTGCTAATATTCCAGCAGGTACTAAATTAGTACAGTTTTACGGTGATAAAGGCAGTTATGGAGAAGCAACTTATACTGGTAAAAAAACAATTACCATAGAGGAAAGAAGAAGAGTTATCGCAGCAAGAAGAGTTGATCCTTTAGCGCAAACGTTTACTTTAAATGAAAGTAGGCACATAGGAGGTGTGGAGCTATGGTTTATAAATAAAGGCAAAAAACGTGTTGTTGTGCAGATTAGAGAAACAGCAGTGGGAGTGCCCTCGCAAACTGTCATTGCTGAAAGCTATATTGAGCCAAAAGATATAAAGATAGATGGCACAGCAACACGTATAACTTGGTCACCAGTGTTTTGCCATGCAGGAGAGGAGTATGCAATAGTACTACTTACTGATGATTCGGGTACTGCAGTAAAAATAGCAGAACTTGGCAAATATGATGCAGTAAATAGCCGCTGGGTAACGAGTCAGCCTTATCAAGTAGGAGTATTATTATCATCGAGCAATGCAAGTACCTGGACACCGCATCAGAATTTAGATTTAACGTTTCGATTACTAGCTGCAAAATTTAGCGAAAGTTCTCACGTTATTGATCTGGGCAAAGTTACTGTAAATAATGTATCAGATTTAATTGTTTTGACGAACGTCGAAAAAGTAGCATTTGATACCAATGTAGAATTTATCTTAACAGATGAAGAGGGAAGAGAAAACTTTTTGTCTGATAATTTGCCGCTCGCACTGCGTGAAAGATTATCTGGAGAGCTAACGGTAAAAGCAAGCCTAAAAGGAGGGCGAGAGAAAAGTCCAGTGCTATATCCTGGGTTACAGCTAGTTATGGGTAATCTTTCAGAGTCTGGAGATTATGTTACAAGAAGCATTACAGCAGGGGCTAATACTAAGATCACCATAACATATGATGCGCTAATACCTAGCACTGCAGACGTTAAAGCATATGTGCAAAAAAATGTGGATTGGCAATTAGTAAATTTAACATCAGGAAAACCAATTGGAGAAAGCTGGGTGGAGAGAACTCATGTACTGACAAACTTTAATGGTAATGATACAAGGATAAAATTGGTTTTAAGTGGAACGGTTGTCTATCGTCCAAAAGTCAAAAATCTACGAATCATTATCACTTAGCAGAATGTCAGATGATAAAACAAGTAGAGGATACTCTTTGCCTCATCCAGAAAACATTGCTGTGCAAGATGTTGTTCGTATCCGTACCACAATTAAGAAAATAGATGCAGATATTACCGAAAGAGAAGATGAGCATAATCAACTTAAGAGTAATTTTGAGCGGTTTAATTTTGAGACTTTTTTAGATTTTTGGAAATGAAAGAAGCAATATACCAAAGGATAAAGGATTTAGCAGCAAACAGCACACCTGATCAACTGGCATATCTTGCAAAATCGCTGGAATTGATAGCAGATAAAAAAGCTATTGCTGACATTGTGCAGATGACTGAGATAAAAGAGATAATTGATGCACTACAAAAGAGGCTTAAGGATTTAGCAGCAAACAGTACACCAGATCAATTAGCATATCTTGCTAAAGCATTGGAATCAATAGTCGACAAAAGTGCAGTTTCTGAAATTGTACAGATGACTGATGGTAAGCTAAAAGAACTTCTTGATAGTGCAAAAAAACACTTAACTGATCTGGATAATAAAAAAGCTAGTTCTTTAGCAGTGATCTCTGAATCAGAGAAGCAGTTATTAAAGAGAATTGATGAAAAAGGAACAACAAATTTATCGCTACTTGATACGAGAAAGAATGCCAATATTGAAGCAATAAATAGCATTAGTAATAGTCATAAAGATGGTCTTAAAGGTTTAGTAGAAGATTTTCGTGCTGTTAATAATGTACCACCTGGCTCATCAATTATAGGAGAAATAGAAACTCGAATTGAAAACATCTCTAATGAGGTAAAAACTCGGGATGAACAGTTAAAAGTGTCTCTTATAAATGAAATAAGAAAGCGCAACATGGTTGAACCAGGGTCATTACCTTTCTTATTTGGTGTACTTGGCAGAAAAAATAATTATTTTGGCCACGGAACTTTTACGACAGAGCTTGGAAAGTGGAGTAGTGATATAACAAAAACTGACTATATGTTACAACTACTAGCAGGTAGCCATACGTACAATACAGATTACGTTAGTTTTTATCGGCCAAGACAACTAAGTTTTATAGAGGGAAGTAAAGGAACATTTATTTACGGAGAGTTATGCACAAAAAGTTTTTCTGGTAGTTATGATGAGATATACTATTACCCGTATGCTGCACTTGGAGTAGTATTTGTAAAAAATACAACCAATGTGAACATAAATAAGACAATGGAATTTGTTGGATCATCTTATTCTAGTACGGAGTATGGGGGAGCAGGATTATTTGTGGGAACTCCTGATAACACTAATTCTAATAAATCAAGTATTTCAAAAATAGTATGGAAAAATGTTTACCAATACACGAGTTCTGATAGCAAGTTAGCCGGATCTGGTAATGTGGAGATTCCAGCAGGAAAAACAGTTGCAATATTACTTTACACATCGTCTTATTTATATTCCAGAACAAAAGTTAGTGAAGGTGTGCTCTCAGGTAATGTATATACCTATGGTCAATTTATCCAGTGGGGAATTTATAACATACGTAGCAATTTTCTCACCACAGGACTTGAGGTGGACGTAGAGAGAACGCTAAGAGCTTGGCAATGTCCAGGATTAGATGCCACCCACAAAATTTGGAATTAAAAACGGAGAAAACCAATGCCAATTTATATTAGATTTGAACATAACAAACAAGTAGAAACAACAACGCTTGAAAGTAAGCCAACTGGAAATGATTGGTATGAAGCGCCAAAGAATTTCGACTGGCAAAAGAGTTATCAGTTAACAGAAGGAGGAGAAATTGCTCAGCGGAGTCAAGAAGATATTGAATTGGAGTTACTACAAAATGCGAAGTTTTCTGCACTTTCTAATCTTCGTGCTTATTATGATAACTATACTAACGAATACGCTGGAAATTCTTACCAAAAAGCTAAATCGTATCAAATACAAGAAAAAGCCGCAAAAAGCATTCTAGCAGACCAAGATGAAAAAGATGTAGAAATTATAGAGCCTTTAGCAAAAGTACGTGGTATTACAGTTATTGAAATGGCAAAAATAATTGAGGAAAAGGCAAAAAAAGCAGTAAAAGCAATAATTAAATGTGAAGAGCTTGAAGATTTAGCCAAGAGAAAAATTGAAGAAGCCAAGAGTGAAAATGAGCTACAGACTTTGCTCGATGATTTCAGGAAAAAAATACAAAGAAATGGCTGAAGAA
Organism: Wolbachia endosymbiont (group B) of Scrobipalpa ocellatella; assembly: GCF_964188425.1. Taxonomy (NCBI): domain Bacteria; kingdom Pseudomonadati; phylum Pseudomonadota; class Alphaproteobacteria; order Rickettsiales; family Anaplasmataceae; genus Wolbachia; species Wolbachia endosymbiont (group B) of Scrobipalpa ocellatella. The sequence continues at coordinate 592,548 of NZ_OZ077190.1, read as the reverse complement.
TTTTTACACGGCGTAAATGTTATAGAGGTTACCTCAGGGACAAGATCAGTACGTACAGCTAAATCATCAGTGATAGGTGTAATTGGTACTGCTCCTGAAGCAGATGGGCAAAAATTTCCACTGAATAAACCAGTGTTAATTGCAGGAAGCTTGAAGGAAGCAGCAAAGCTTGGAAAGAGTGGCAGTTTACCTTCTGCAATAAACGGAATATTTTCCCAAATTGGTGCAACAATAGTAGTAATTAGAGTTGAAGAAAGTGAAAACAGCGATCCAAAATTAAAAGAAGAAGAGACGCTGAAAAATATAATTGGCGGTGTTGATAAAGAGACTGGAGAGTATCAAGGGATAGAGGCATTCCTCAGTAGTGAAAGCATAGTTCATGTTGCGCCAAGAATACTAATTGCACCTCAGTTTACTCATCAATTATCTGGAGATGCTGGAAATCCAGTGGTTAGCGCTTTAATTCCTATAGCAGAAAAGCTAAGAGCAATAATAGTAGCAGATGGATCAAATACCAATGATGAAGAAGTAATAAAATGGAGAAAAAGTGTAGGCAGCTCAAGAGTGTACGTAGTTGATCCTTGGGTTAAGGTATTTATTGAAGGAAAAGAAGAAATTTTGCCAGTAAGCCCATTTGTAGCTGGTTTAATAGCGAAAGTAGATAGTGAGCAAGGATTTTGGCATTCACCTTCAAACAAAGAGATAAATGGTATTGTTGGAACAAGCAGGCCTATTGATTTTACGCTCGGTAATACAAATTGTAGAGCAAACCACTTGAATGAAAATGAAGTAACAACGATAATTCATCAAAATGGCTATAGGCTTTGGGGAAATAGAACATGTTCAGATGATTCAAAATGGGCTTTTCTATCAGTGAGAAGAACTGCAGATTTAATCAACGATAGTCTGCTGCGAGCTCATCTATGGGCAGTTGATCGCAATATTACCAAAACTTATATAGATGATGTGATTGAGGGGGTGAATTCTTATTTGGCCAATTTAAAAGCACAAGGAGCTATTATTAGCGGAAAATGTTATGCAACACCAGAACTCAATACACCAACAAACATTGCAAGTGGAAAAGTATACTTTGACTTTGAGTTTACACCACCATATCCGGCAGAACAGGTTACTTTCAGGTCACACCTTGTGAGTGGCGTAATATTGTAAAAAGGAGAGAAAGAGAGATGTTACCAAAGATCCTAAAGAATTTTAACGTATTCGTTGATGGTCGAGGTTATGCTGGTCGTATCGATGAAATTAGCCTACCAAAACTTGCGATAAAAACTGAAGAATATCGCGCAGGTGGAATGGATATACCAGTCAGCATTGACATCTTACTATTACCCACAAATATAAAGTTCGTGAGCAAGTCGCCATCCTTCTGCTAGATCAAAGAGACGTCTCCATCCTTTCCAAATAGTAATGGGGCCTGGTTCTAGATCATTTTTTCTAGCCAAATGTCCTCCAAGTTGAGCAATCCATGAAACAGCTTCTTTTATAGTAGGAGTTGCATTTGAACATGGTTTTCTATGTATTTTTACATATAGAACTTTCCATTCTTCTTCGGCTAATAAGGTAGTACACGGTAATGTTGGATCAGTTCTTGCAATTGTTGTAATAAAGAAAATTCTCCAAGCAATAATACTCATTACTGTTAAATATCGCATCAACCTTTCTGCTGTTCCAAGCCTACATTCTTCAACTTTGAGACCAGATTTTAAAATTTTATGTAATATTTCTATTTTCCATCTAAGACAATACCACCTAACTTTTTCAACAGCTTCATCAAAGGTATTGACTGGAAGATTTGTTAAAAGCATCCACTCTAGCGGATTTGTTTCAGAAGGAAAGTCTTTTTCAACAACGTAAACTGCATAGTGTGGTAATTTAAGTAATTCTTCTGTCTTATGCCTAATACTATTCTTAGATGGATGCATAATAAACTTTCCGAATCTAACTTCCAAATGTGCTGTTCTTTTTGGCTTATTATCTTTTGCAGGAACTTCAACTTTTACCGTACCTGCACAATGAGAGGATTTAATAAATTCCCATAACTTCTGCTCACCTTTTTCAGGATATCGAGATTTTCTATTTACTGCCCTATCTTTGGAAGCTCTAACTAACACTGCCGAATTAAGATTATATGCAAGCTCAAAAAACTCATATATATCTGCTTCTCTATCGCATATGGTTATAGTCTCAGTTTGAGTTGAATCAATAATGTTGTTTGTGTTGCTTAAAGTTTCTAACCATTTTATACTCTCTTTATCTTCAATGCGGATACTGTCATTGTTCTTTTTTTTTATGTTTTCAGATTCTTCAGGTCTTGAATAAATTTTTTGATCTAGTATCCCTAGTACCAAACCTTCTATACTAACAGCTAGAGCTGTATGCATTATAATACCTTGACTATGTTTTCTTGTAATAACTCCCAATCCACTTGTTTTTTCATGGTCTGTGTATGAAATATAACTTGTATCTTGGATCACAAAAATTTTTTTATGGGCTTTTGTTCTTTCAACTGTTTTAGCAACGTGTGAAGCTAGAATATCGCCTTCTTTCACGTTCTCATTTTGAAAAAAACGATATGCTGCTTTTGCTTCTGACCAACTTCCACACGCCTGATTGATTGAGCTTTCAGGTAAACTTGTAAAACTATCAGCAATATTTACTAATCGGTCAGTTAACCTTTTATCTCCAAGTACAGCATCTCCAAATTCATTTTCAGCCCATTCATTATTCCTGTTTGCCATTTTTTACCCTCAATGTTTGCAAACTTTAATGTTGTAATACTTTATTTTTATGTCCATTTATATTTGTGGGTAATAGTAAGCATTGACATGGGCATGGAGAAATTAGAAGCAGAGCTCACTTTTTCTGAATATGACTCTGAGCTCTTTAGGCTTTTCGGTTTGATAGATGGGAATTCAGTAGCTTTGACACTCAGAGGTGGAATGCAAGGGAGTGGTAGTAACGATATTGAAGCTGTAGTAATCAATCTCAGGGGAATATTCAAAGAATTTGATTTTGGTAGCTGGAAACCTGCTGAAAAAGCCACTCTCAAATGCACTGTAGCTGCCCATTATTATAAACTTACGATAGGTGGTAATGAACTGATAGAGATCGACGCTGAAAATATGATTAGAAAGATAAATGGCGTTGATCAAATGGCCTTTCTGCAAACGATTCTAGGGATCTAATATGGTTGACAAAATTACATAAAAATGTTAAAATATAAGAAGTTGTAGGTATATAGTTAATATGGATTCTAAAGCTCATACAAATTCCATAGAGCAGCTAACTGGTTTACTTGTTAGTGTAGCACAATCTCAAGACAAGTCCGTTTTAAAGTTATTAACTGAATTAATGGAAGAAGAAATTGAAGATATGGAATTATCTAAGATTGCTGACGAACGCTATAAAGAAAAGAGGGTTAAACATCAAGATGCCTTCTGGGATTAAGCCTTACAATATAGACTATTCAGAATCTGTTATAAAGAAAGACATTCCGGCTCTTCCAGCAAAAGTAAAGTTAATGATTAAGAAGGCAATAATGGAGCGTCTAACAGTTGATCCAATTGGACTTGGAAAGCCATTAAAGCACAACTTAAGTGGGCAACGTAGTCTACGGGTGAGGTATACTTTATTACATAGATGCGCCAGAGCATACAGTAGTTATTACTTCAATTGAACATAGGAAAGATTCTTATCAAAGCTAACCCTATTTATAGCACCATACAAAGAAATTAGTTATGTAAAAGCCGATATAGACTTTTATTTAATTAACTTTTTAAGGAGGAACATGCAAGCTATAACACTTAATAACCCAATAACAGTTGATGGAATTTCTGTTTCAGAACTTACCATTAGACGTCCAAAAGTTAGAGACTATTTGGTAATAGAACGCCTTAATGGTAGTGACCTAAATAAGGAAGTAACTTTGACTGCCAATTTGACATCAGTTGCAAAAGAAGCGATTGAAGAGTTAGATATTGCTGATTATGTAAAAGTGCAAGAGGTATTAAAAGATTTTTTTTCACCAATTATCCAAAAAACTTGAGGTCAGAAGTAACCGAGCTCAGTTCTATTATTGGTAGTGGAATTGAGCCTTTGCTTGATATGGAAATTAACGAATTTATCTTATGGCATGAAGCAGCGAGGAAGGTACAATGTCAACGTTATCTATAAAAATCGGAGCAGTCTTAGATGGCAGTTTTAATACTGTAATAAAAGGAAGTAGTAGTCAACTTACTCATCTTGGTGAGAATATAAGAAAGCTTGACTCATCTTTAAAATCAGTATCAAAGTTTAAGCAGTTGGGTCATGATGTTTTGACTAGCAAGAGGTCATGGAAAGGTTTTGAGGATCAAGTAAAATCTTTAGCTAAACAAATGAAAGCGATAGAGAAACCAAGCAAAACTTTAAAAGCTGAGTTTGATAAAGCTAAATTTTCTGCAACAAAAGCAAAAGAGGCATACTTAAGGAAGAGAGATGCTTTGCATTCATTCAATGAGGAAGTAAGAAAAAGTGGAAGAAATATTAAGTCATTAGTAAGTGATCAATATAAACTTGGTTCTTCTATTGAAGTACTAAAAGGTAAGTATGGTAAGCTTGGGTCTGCAATACGTAGTCACCAAAGTTTTTTAGCAAGCAAAGCACATTTTAAGTCACAAATTATAGAGACTATTGGGCTAGGGCTAACGCTTGCAGCTCCAGTTAAAGTTGCGATTGACTTTGAAAGTGCTATGGCTGATGTTAAGAAGGTAGTAAAGTTTGATAATAAAAAAGATGAAGTAACTAAATTTGCTGAAGGGTTAAAGGAAATGTCAAGAACAATACCATTATCAGCCGCAGAATTAGCACAAATAGCTGCAAGCGGTGGTCAACTTGGTATCAAGAAAGAAGATCTTTTTAAGTTTACAGAAACAGTAGCAAAAATGTCTACAGCATTTGATATGTCTGCAGAGCAAGCAGGTGATTCCATAGCTAAACTTTCTAACGTCTATGGAATTGATGTTAGTGAAATGGAGCATGTTGGTAATGTAATCAACCACTTATCAGATAACACTGCTGCTAAAGCAAAAGATATGGTTGAAGCTCTAGCAACAGTTGGTGGTACTGCAAAGCAGTTTGGATTAAAGTTTGAACAAACAAGCAGCTTAGTAAATGCTTTTATTAGTTTAGGTAAACAACCAGCAAAAGCTGCAACTGCTATAAATGCACTGCTTAGCAAACTTCAAACTGCTGAAGGTCAAGGAAAAGAATTCAAAGCAGCACTAGAAGAAATGGGCATAACCGCGGAAGAAATGGTACAAAGGATCAGTGAAAGCGGAGAAGAAGCACTACTTCACTTTTTTCAAACTCTAAAGAAAATGGATAATCAGGAGCGTTCTACAATCCTGATGAAACTTTTCGGTCAGGAATATCAAGATGATATTGCATTATTAGCTGGAAGTTTTAATAAGTATGAGGATGCAATAAAGTTACTGGCTAATACAGAAAAGTACGGAAGCTCTCTGCAAGAAGAATTCAAAAATCGTGCAGACACTACAGCTAATAAATTACAATTACTTAAAAATGCAATAGTTGAAGCTGGCATGAATCTAGGGTCAGTAATGTTACCTACCTTGAATTATGTAGCTGGAAGTTTGAAAACAATAACAGAGCATATAGCTTCTTTTGCAGAAAAATATCCAACTTTAACCACGACGATCATGGGTACTGTAGCAGCTTTGATAAGTTTAAAAATTGCAGCAGTAGGACTAGGATACGGATTTACATTGCTAGGAAGTACGATTTTTGGTCTGAAAGCAAACCTACTTGGAGTATTTTCATTTTTATCAGCTACAGTTTTTCCTGCAGTAGTAACAGGACTAAGAGCAATAACGCTTGCTGTAATGAGTAATCCTATAGGGCTTTTAATTGCTGGACTTGTTACTGGCGCAGCTCTTGTTATCACTAACTGGCAAAAGGTGAAAGACTTTTTCTTTAGCTTTTGGAAATCGATAATAAAACCCATAGAAGAAACTTTTTCATGGATAGGGGAAAGTGTATTTGGAAAAGTATTAGGGAATAGCCCACTGAAAGAGTTTGAAAAAAGAAAAACTGAAGTAAAAGCAGTACATAGTCCCCTAAAGAGTAATATTCTCAACAGTGGAAATCCTTTGCTAAGTAACAGTATAATTAAAGAATTTTCCAAGAGAAATCAGAATAATTTCAGAATCAAAAGCCTTATTGAGGAGAAAAAGTTTACAGAGAGCGATAATGATAAGATATTTGCAGATTTTGGAAGGAGTAAATTTGAAAATAAAGAACAAAATAAAACTCAGAACATCACTAATAATTACACTATCAGCATTAAAGCAGAGCCAAATCAAGATGTTCGTAGTCTTGCAGATGAAGTAATAAAAAGGATAAGAGAAAAATCACGTGATGCTTTATTTGATACAGTAGAGACGTTTTATTGATCAACTATGTTTTTTAAAATTTTTTATTTGTGTTATCTCTTGGTCCATATAAATTTACTCCGATAAGTTTGAAGTATAGTAAAGAAAATCGTTGGAGTGTAATTGAATGTATCGATAAAATGCCGTCACTACAAAATATTGGTCGAGGAGTGGAAAATGTAGATATAGAAGGAGTTATTTACCTTAATATTCTCAACAGAGTAAATCAATTAAAGAATATGAAAGAAGCTGAAAAACCGCATGTTTTAGTAGATAGTCTAGGTAATATTTTAGGACAATTCGTAATTACTAGGTTAGAAGAAAAGCAGATGTATTTTTTACCTAATGGACTACCAAGAAAAGTTGAATTTAGTTTGAGTTTGAAGAGCTATAGATGACTATATATTACTTAACTAAAGAAGGAGAAATGCTAGATCTGATTTGCTGGAAACATTATGGATTTACCGATGGAATAGTGGAGGAAGTATTGCTTAAAAATCCAGGCCTTGCAGAACATGGAAGTTTTTTACCGGTAGGACTAAAAATTAAATTGCCTGTAACAGAAAAACCTCTACAAAAGTCAAAATTAAAAGTATGGGAATAAATGCAGCCAGATTTTATAATAGATAAATGTGAATCAATTAAAGATAGAGTTATATCATTGCGCCTTACAGATGAATCTGGGACAATAGACGACGTAGTTGAAGTGTGTGTTAATTACAGAGATGAAAACTTAAATATTCCGAATGAATTGAATATTTCTTTAGGGTACAGGGAAACCGGAGTGATGCCTATGGGTATATATACAGTTAATGAGATTACGGTGCAGAACCCACCAAAGACTTTACTCATAAAAGCTCATGCAACAAATTTGAAATTATCATTAAAGGAAAAAATATCCAAAGAATGGAATCAAATTACTCTAGGTAACTTGGTTAAGGAAATAGCAGAAAAGCATGGATATGGGTACAGAGTTGCAGAAGAGTTTGAAAATGTGTTGATTCCATATATTAACCAAATAGAAGAAAGTGATATAAGTTTATTAACAAAAATAGCAATAGAATACGGAGCAATGGCAAAACTAGCTGGCGGATATATACTCTTTATTCCCAAAGGCAAAGCAAAGTCGGCAACTGGAAAAGCTTTAGGAACAACAGCTATTAGACCTCAAGACACAATAAATTGGAAAGTGCACTTTACAGTGAGCAGGTACACCTCGGTAATTGCGAAATGGCATAGCTATGAAAAAGGTGAAACTATGTCAGAAACAGCTGGCACTGGTAGTCCAAGTTATACTATACAAACGCTTTACTCTAATGTAGAATCAGCAATCAGTGCAGCAAATGCTAAGTTAAAACAACTAAAGCAAAATAATGCAGTATTGGATATCACTATGCCTGGTAATCCAGAACTATTTGCAGAGGCGAAACTTAGCTTATTAGAATTTCATCAAGACATAGATGGTGAATGGGTAATCGACAGAGCAGAACATGTGTTAGATAGTTCAGGTTATCGCACTGTGTTATCAGCATCAACGTTAAAGAAAAATCAGTAAAACAAATGTTTAATATTGAAAAAGGTATTGAATATGAATAGAGACTCAAGAAATAAGCTACATTTTTGGTGGTTTATAGTAACAGTAGTATGTGTTATTATTACTTATTGCTATATGAAAGCAAAAGCTACAGATAATTATAAAACAATATTACAAATTGCATCTGAAAATTGTAACTTAGAGATTGTTAAATTCTCAGTAGAAAATTTGTTAGATACTAGCGTACAGATTAATAAGTTAACAGCATTACATCATGCATCTGATTCTGGGTGTCTAAGAATTGTTGAGTTTTTAGTGAAAGAAAAAGCAAATATAAATGCTACAGGTGGGTATATGGGATGGACAGCTTTGCACCATGCAGCAGATAAGGGACATTTGGAAATCGTTGAGTTTTTACTAAGCAAAGGAGCAAATCCTACAGCTACAGCCCAAGACGGAAGAAGACCTAGAAATATGGCTGTAGTGGAATCGCGACACAATAAAAATAACAAACATTACGATAAAATCATAAAGCTACTTGCTAAAGCAGAGGATCAATACGAATCAACAAAAAGTAATCACTAAAGCTGTAAGTTTTCTATGATCTCTATATAAATCCTCAAACTATCCATAACAAGTTAATATTTTCACATGAAAAAGCAAAAAATCCCAATTACGGTAATTATTACCATATTAATCCAAACCGTAGCAATCATATGGTGGTTATCCAAGCTAGACTCAAGGGTACAATTTCACGATAAACTTATTGAATATGGTTTAATGGAAAAAGTATTAGTACTTGAGGAAAGGGTAAAAAATCTTTCTGAGGAATTGGATGAGCTTAAAGCTGATTTAAAGTAATTATTCTTCTACTTTTGGTGTATAAGGATCAGATTGAGATTGACGATCCTTCCAGTTTTCGATGTATTGCTCAACTAATGTAGGGTCTCCTGTTATAATCAGTAGATTCTCAGCGTTTTTTTTCTGCGCGGCGTCAGAGAAATTGAAAGATCCAGTTATGATTTTTTGCTCATCAATAATCATAATTTTACTGTGTGAAATTGCAGGTTTATAGTCTATGTATATTGGGATTTTTTGATGAAACAGTTCATTAATAACACTATACTTTGAGCTAACTTGCGATTCGTCGAGAATAACCATGACATCAACTCCACGCTTTTTAGCTTGAACTAAGGATTCAGCAATAGGCTTTGAGGTAAATTGGTATGCCTGAACCAACACGGATTTTTTAGCATGATCCACGGAATCAATTATTAGGTTGGTGCAATTTTCTCTAGGAGTGAAACATACAGTAGTACTTGGACAAGAAACACAACCTGATAAAAGCAAACAAGTCAAAAAAATCAATAAATATCTAAACATGGCCAAATATATTCTTTCAGTTGACGGTGGAGGCATAAGGGGCATCATACCAGCCATTATACTAGCAGAAATAGAAAAAAGAACAAGAAGAACTATAGCTGAAATCTTTGATCTTATAGCAGGTACTTCAACCGGTGGAATTGTTGTAGCGGGATTATGTAGAAAAGATGAACGAGGAAATCCCCAATATTCAGCCAATGATTTAGTTGAGCTTTACCAAGAGTACGGAGCATATATTTTTAAGTCTTCATTTTTTAGGAGATCAATATTATCTTGGTTTAACTGCGCACAATACCCACATAAAAATATTGAATCTGTACTGGATAAATATTTTGGAGAGGATATTCTAAAAAACACATTAAGTAAGGTACTGATAACAAGTTATGATATTCACAATAATCGTCCATTTTTCTTTAAAAGCTGGAAAGAAGGTAATATTAAGCTGAAAGATGCACTCAGAGCTGCAACGGCTGCACCTACTTATTTCATGCCAAAACATCTCAAAATTAACCAGATAAAAAGAGTATTAGTGGATGGTGGGGTGTTTGCCAATAATCCAGCGGCTTGTGCATATGCAAGTGGTAAGAGGTTATTTCCAAATGATGATATTCTACTGTTATCAATAGGTACTGGAAGAAGAGATAGAAGCATAGCTAATTCAAGGAGATTTGGAAAGATAGGTTGGATAAAACCTCTGTTGAACGTAATGTTTGCCTCAAGTTTAGATGCAGTAAATTACCAACTTGATCAAGTTATAGCTGATAAATATATACGTATACAATCGCAACTAAAAATAGCATCACCTGACATGGATAATATTACATCAAAAAATATCAAATCTCTTCAGCAAGAAGCAAATGCAATAATAGAGGAAAATCAAAAAGTAGTCGATAAATTCTGTGATGTTTTATCTTGATACGTAGAAATGCCAAAAAAATTCTGCAGAGCTAAATAAGGGTTTAGAATAGATAATATATTAACCATTTTTACTTATATCTTAAACACAATTCAATTTTCACACTCATCGGCAGTTAGGCCACTTGCTCGCACAATAATATCAATAGCAACACCTTCCTTTGCTAGATTTTTTGCAACCTTGATCCTTTCTGTTTTTTTAACTTTTTCCTTGCCACTTTTCATATCTTCAGATAGAGATTTGACTAATGATTCTTGTTCTCCGTACTCATCCATTAAACTCAATAGCTTTTTGCTTTCTCTTGTTTTAGGCAGCAGAACTTTAATATTCACTGATAATTCCCCTGCTATTTCATATAATTTATCAAATGATATTTCAGTATATCCTTTTTCATATTCGTGTATTTCCTTGAGTGTTACACCAACTTTATCCGCCAAATCTTTTTGAGTATACCTTCTTATCAATCTCCATTCTCTTATTCTTTGCCCTACTCTGTAATATATAGAATCAGTGCAGATTTCTCTCTCTGTATTATCATACTCGTAAATAGATAAGCCGGTTGCTTGGGAAATTATGTCAACTGAAACTCCTTCTTTAACTAGATTTTTTGCTACTTCTAATCTTGCCTCCTCTTGATTGATTTTCTCGCTAATATGAACAAACCTGATTAATGAAGGTACTATTTTGCCTAACTTTTGATTCTCGTATATTTTCGTTAGATAGAGTATTTCCTCGTCTTCATAGCTGTCTTCCCTTACTATTACTGGTTCAGGTAATAAATCTACAACGTCAACTGATAATACTCTTGCTATTATATATAGTACTTCAATTGGAATAGGAATATACCCATCTTCATAGCTGTTTACTTCTTGGTATGTTAAACCTATTTGACTTGCTAATCCTATTTGAGTATGCCCTCGCATTAACCTACAATTTTCTATTCTTTGCCCTATTCCGTAACTAACATTGCTTGCAGAAACAAACATTTATCCTCCATTTAAGAAAAAAACTTTATTGCTATAATTTTTTTACGAGCTATCCATCTAAAACCATATCAATAGATAAACCTACCGCTTGCAAAATAGTATCAATAGAAATTCCACCTTTTACTAGATCCTTTGCAACTTTAATCCTTTCTATCTCTCTCACTTTCCCCTCACAAATACGTATCCCTTCAAACAAAGATTTTATTAGTGCATGACGTAGTTCTTGGCTCTCAATTTCTTTGTATTCTTTAATCAAATTCGGTAGCTCATTTTCCACTTTACTACCTTCATCTTCCTCTGTTAGTAGATCTGTAATACTAATCGATAATGTTTCTGCTATCTCATATAATTTTCCCAGTGGAGTAGCTACGCGTCCTTGTTCATAGTTGCTTATTTCGTCACGTGTTGTACTCATTTTCTCCGCTAAATCCTTTTGAGTATACTCTCTCACTAGTCTCCATTCCTTTATCTTTTTGCCTATTTGGTAGTAGATAGAACCAACTTTTTCTTCAACACATTCATCAGCAGACAGACCAATTGTTTTTGCAACAATATCAACAGAAACTCCTGCTTTAACCAGACTCTTTGCAATTTTTATTTTTTCCGATTTTCTACTACTTTTCTCACTAACTTGGACAAATTTGGTTAGCAAACAAAACATCTTACGTAACTCCTGATCGTTAATCTTTTTATATTCTCTTACTAGATTTAATATTTCTTCTTCATCTTCAAGACAGCTTTTTGATACAGGAATAAGATCCGTAATACTGATTGATAGTGCCTCAGTTATAGCATACAACCTTTCAATTGGAACTCTACGATTCCCTTTCTCATATTGCAATATCACCCAGTATTTTACACCAATTTTCTCTGCTAAATCTTTCTGAGTGTACCCTCGCTCTAACCTCCAACTTTTTAATTTTTCTCCCACTTTATAATCTAGACTTTTTTCCACAAAAAGAACCTTGCATATAATATTTTCTATTATAGCTCAAAGGCTCCAGATATAATAGCCAGACTCTGGAACCTTTAAATTAAAGTGCCCTACAAGTTTCTTTACTATTTTCACGTACTTTGTCTGCCCATGAAAACAATTTTTCACTTACTTCCTTCTGCTTTTCACTCCATATGCCACATCTAGTGAAATTACCTTTCTCTACTGCTTCTTTAACTTTCATTCTACCAAAAAGGCAGTTTTTTCCAATTTCTTCGCCTCTTTTTTGTAACTCAGCCCACATTTCCTTATTTTCTACTCTCACTTGCACCTGATCTGCCTCTTGGTACAATATAATATTTAGCTTACCAATGCTTGTAGGAAATTCTAACATGATAGAGCTGCCATCTGAAATATCGGTATAGTTTCTTATACCTCCCTTCTCACTTTTAACTTCAACTGCATCATTACCAATTTTTAAGATATTACTTCCTAACTTTCTGTTTGCTTCCAGTATTTTGGCTACCTCTACCTTACTATTCCCAGAAAATTCTATATAGTTATCTAAGTGGGAAAAGTCGCCTCTCCCCACTCGACTTCAGAATCGTACGTGAGACTTTCGCCTCATACGGCTCCTCTATAATTTGGTGCTTGTCATGCACACTTTCTATGTAATTCATCGTGACAATGTCCATGTAACAAGGATAAATTCTTTTTCATATTATTACGTCTGTTTCGGTCAATATGATGTGTTTCTAAGATATCATCATTTTTAAACCAAAGTTGACAATGACCACATTTACCTTGTTGTAACTTCAACAATTTTATTACTCTTGGTAGTTTATCTAGTATCTTCCTTAAACGATTACCCCAATAAACCCAATCGCCATCATATGGAGACTTGGTTCCTTTCACTTTGACATGCCTTTTAATAGCATGATCTCCGTGCTTAATAAGAAGAACTTTGTTATTTGTCATAAATCGCCAATTATCGTTTTTATACTTTTTAAAGTATTTATTTTTAATCCAGTATTTTCCTTTGGTTGGGTGCCTGTAGACTGCCCACTTCCAGATGTTTCTAAACATTACACTGTCAATAAACCTAAAGGTCTTGTTTGACACAACCGAAGAATAATATTTGCTCCACCCTCTAGTAATTGGGTTAAGCTGTCTTATTACTGTTTCTTGTGTTGATCCTCTTAATCCTCTAATCTTATGTTTTATAGTGAGTGTATGCTGTTTTCTGGATTCACGACTTGGTTTGACTAATAATTTATAACCCCTCTTATTATTTTTCGTAGAGTAATGCCTTATTGAGAAACCAAGAAAATTAAATCCTGGCTTTTCTCCATTTTGAGTATGAGAAATCTTTGTTTTTGAAGGTTTCAATTCTAGTCCAATGGTTTTGAGCCATTCTTCAACTATCATTTTTGCCTTCAGAATGATTTCCTTACTCTCATGTATGATGATAAAGTCATCTGCGTAGAAAATTACACTTAATGAGCTTTTTGCTTCTCTACTGCTTGCAACACCACATTTCATCTTCCTATATTGAAGAAGTTCACTCCATAACGTTTCTTTGATATATTGTTCTAATCCATTTAATGCAACACAAGCAAGTAACGGTGAGATCGTCCCTCCTTGAATTGTACCACGTTTTGTGGATTCAAATTTTCTGTTTTCCATTACTCCAGCTCTTAACCATCCTTTTATAATTCTTCTAAAGGTTGGTGTAGTGTTAAGTTTTTCCAACAGAGCATTTTGATTAATATTATCAAAACATCCAGAAATATCAGCATCTAAAAAGTACGCTGTTTTCCAATTCAGTGAATTAAATATGGCTTCAATAGCATCATGACATGACCTACCAGGTCTAAAACCATACATGTTCGGTTCAAATCCTACCTCCCACTCTGGCTCTAGTGCCATTTTCATAAGTGTTTCTTTTGCCCTATCTGAGATAGTAAGTATACCAAGAGGGCGATATTCTATTGGTTTTCCAGGTTTTGGAATCCAAACACGTTTTGATGGTTTCGCTTTTTCTCTAACATTTAAAGAATATGCTAATTGCAATCTTTCTTTATGATTAAGATTTGCTTTTCCATCAATACCTGCAGTTTTCTTCCCTCTGTTATCTTGAGTTACTTTTCTGACAGCAAGTAGTTTTGCACTTATTGAATTGAGTAATAATCTTTGAAGTTTATGTACCTTCTTCTTATCATTACATATTGCAGCTTGGTAAATTCGCTTTTGTAGCTTAAATACAAATTTCTCAACTTTACGCCAAGGAATTGTATTCCATTCATACCTAACAAATTGTTGGTCTATAACATATTTACTACTATTCACAACTTTACCCTCCAAATTATAGTGTCCACGTCTGCATATCCCAAATATTACTTTGGGCATTAGCTTCTTGGACAATCCCTCCAATGTAAGTGCTTATGGCTGGCTGCCTACTTACATTCAAATGAATATAAGAGCACCTATATGGTTATCCCGTTTCACGATTTTGTTTCGTGTTAGACTTAGGTTCTTACTTTTTACCGGAAGCTGAGAACATCTATAATCAAAGACATCTAACTTTAATTCCTCGTATGCTTCATACCATTTTGGTCTATGCGTAAAACAACCTTAATTTCGCATATTCAATATAACGACAATTCAATCATAAGTTTCTCTCGTAACCATATCTAACTCTGTTTGCAGGAGTTTGCTATAAGGTTTAGCATTACCTGCTTTTATCTCATGCTTGCATCCTAAAGGTTGCCATTCTTTAAAATGTGAGACATACATTATCCCTGATGTCTAGGGAAGATGGAATCTAACCATCACAAAATCGCAACTTCGGGTCGCACCGATGTTGTATTATCTATCTCAACATCTATTAATTCTCCTTCTTGCACAGCATTTTCGCCAGCTTCCTCTAGCTCTTCTAGTTGCTTATCTATCTGTGGCTGAACTTCTGGCTGTAGCTCATTATAGATTTCACCTATCAGTTTATTCTGCAGTAGAGTATCATGAAACTCTGCACCACTTAGCATTAATTTACGTATTAGCTTTTTACGATCAGCCTTATCAAATTTATGAAAATGTGTGCCCAGTATCACATATTCCGCGAAGCTCCATTCTCCATCATTACATGCATTTAGCCTTGCTCCAGAAGCTAGTACTTTGTCTATAACTTTGTGCAATTCATTTACGTTTTTTGCCTCTACTATAGAACTCTTAAACCAGCTCAGCTTCTCTGTATTTGGCTTTATTTTTTGCAAAGCTGAGGCAAATGGATTTTTATCTTCTTGATCACTTACAGGTTTTGTGCCATATATATAATCAAGTCCTTTTCCATAGTTGATTTTGTTTTCGCGAACGTTTCTGCTAGGGAAAGGCATTGTATCTTCCAGTTTTATCTCCTTCTGGCTATTAATTTTACTCACAAATTTAGACTGCTCTATATCAACGCTTTCAAGAGCACCAAATATTTTCTTGTGATTAACATTAGTCTTTTTATTCTGATCTTTACTAGTCATATAAACCTCATATTAAAAATACTTTTTAAGTGTACAATAAACTTTGTTATTATACATTATATTACTCATTATAAATTAATATGAGTAGATTTGCAAATACTTTCTGCTATAACAATCCGTTTTCTCTAAAGCTAAAATAACCCCCACTTGTAATGATAATATGATCAAATAATCTAACGCTTACAGTACTACATGCTGCTGCTAAGCTCTTTGTTACTTCTTGATCTTCTTCTGAAGGTTCTAAACTTCCCCCAGGGTGGTTGTGTGACATTATTACTAATGTTGCATTCTTTATTAATGCTTTTCTTGTAATTTCCTTTATGTATACTGGTGCTTTTTCCATTTCACCAATATAGGATTCTTCTCCAATTAGTTGACGCCTTTTATTCAAGTACAGTATTTTTACACATTCCCTTTCTGAGTGGCCTATACTTACGTTTAAGTACTCTACTAGCCCTTGTAAGTCCATTATTGGCTCACTTTTGAGCTTTTCTCTCAGTACCCTTTCTAGTGTTTCCTTAACACACATAATCATTGCTACTGCAGAATCAGTTACTCCTTCTATAACTTTCAGGTCATCCATTTCTCTACCTAAAATCCTTCCTACTCCTGCATAAGTATTCACCAGATTTTTAGCAATTTCTTGAGCTTGCGGCCTTTCATGTACTGCACTTAAAAATGTTTCCATTATTTCACGATCAAGTAGTGCTTTGCCTTTGCTTTCTAATATTCTGAATTCTATTTCTTCTTTATTCTTATTATTATTCATATAATTTACCCTTCACTAACAACAAACTTTTTTTTAATATTTACTGCTTTATCAGCATTGGCATAGAGCCATAGCTTCCGAGTGAAGTCAAATCAATTTTTCAATCTTTTTTACTTATTTTTTCATCAAAAAGTAAAGATATTAATAGATACTGATTTTTTATTTTAAATTTGTTGAATTTCGTCTAAAGAGATGCCCACTGTTTTTAAAATAATATTGATAGAAATTCCTCCTTTTACTAAATCCTTTGCAATTTTCATCTTTTCTGCTCTTTTCACTTTCTCTTCGCAAATTTGTATGCTTTTAAACAGAGATTTCATTAGTGCATTACGTAGTTCTTGGCTTTCAATTTTTTTGTATTCTTCAATTAAATTAGGTACCACTTTATCATCTGCATCCTCTGTTAGTTCAAGTAGGTCCATGATATTAATCGATAACGCCTTTGCTATCTCATATAATCTTCCCAGTGGAACAGCAGTTCTTCCTTGTTCATAGTTGCTTATTTCATCACGTGTTGTACTCATTTTCTTTGCTAAATCCTTCTGAGTATATTCCCGCACTAGTCTCCATTCTTTTATCTTCTTTCCTATTTTGCAGTATATAGAACCTATTTTTTCTTCAACACATTCATCAGCAGAGAGGCCAATTGCTTGTGAAACAATATCAACAGAAATCCCTGCTTTAACCAGACCTTTTGCAATTTTTATTCTCTCTGTTTTTTTACTATTTTCTTCACCAACTTGGGCAAATTTTGCTAATAAGTAAAATATCTTACGCAATTCTTGATCATTAATCGTTTTATATTTTCTTACTAGATTTAATATTTCCTCTCCCTCATCTTCAAAACAGATTTTTTCATTTGATACAGGAATTAGGTCTACAATACCAATCGACAATATCTCTGCTATAGCATACAACTTTTCAATCGAAATTTTTCGTGTTCCTTTTTCATATTGTAGTACTATTTGATACGTTACGCCGATTTTTCCCGCTAAATCTTTTTGAGTATAACCCTTTGCTAACCTAAAACTTCTTACCTTCTTTCCTACTTCGTGATCTAAAGAATTAGTATAGCTAACGGTCATTCTTTTTCATAACCTGCCATTTTAAAAGTTTCAGATAGAAATTTTGCTAGCATATGTTACCTTTGTTGAGAACTAGTATATTAAATGCCTATACTATGACAAGCTAAGAAGTTCACACTTTAAATAGGTATCTTTGGAGGCTGCTAAATCATGAATCCATTTGTTGGCATTTTAATATACCTTATAGAAGAGTTGATAAAAAGATCTACAAAAGGGCGTCTAAGGTGCATACTAGGGTTATCTATGAAGGTAATTTTTCCCAACTCTTGAAATTTTGCTAACTTTAATAGGCTTTAGTATAAAAACGTTGAATATTTCTTCACAATTGTGTATAATGATCAATGCTTTTTATCTTACTTTCTCATGGCTCTTTCGAAGTTTCTTGACGCACGCAACGATTATGCATTTAAAAGAATATTTGGCACCGAGAAGAATAAAGATATCCTCATTCATTTCCTGAACGATATTTTAGGCTTTACTGGCTTAGCTGCTATTCACGATGTTGAATTCTTAGCTACCATTTTGGACCCTGAAATTGCCGCTAAAAAGCAGAGTATTGTCGATGTTCTTTGTAAAGACTCTCAAGGTTCAAGATACATCATAGAAATGGTGCGACCTGAAAGTCTTCGGTCATATTGTTTAAAAGGAGAGGAATTCATTCAGAAAGAAACTGAAAGGATTCTAAAACTTATTAAACCAGATGTTTTGCCGTCTGAGTCTACGCATCAGTGCGAATCGGGCAACCGGTTGGTGCCAAGCGATGCGGACAATGAACCTCCTCTTGAAAAAGAAGATGCTCAATCGTGAGAGGGGCATAAACTGCAAGCATCATGTGGTTGGAGGGCTAGGCTAGTGGTATGGTGAACGTAAGTGAAGCTTTATAAGTACCGATACGATGAAAGAGCTAAAGATGCTGATAAGCTCTGACCAAAAGGTAATGTGGATAAGTTACATTTTTCATTTCTAGATGTACGCAAATAATAACTCCACCGGTATAGAGAAGCCACCTAACCCACTGTTGTATGACTGGAGAAACAGGGTAAGCCTGTATTTTCGCCTACATGGCAAGCAAACCGCAAGGAATGCTGATGGAAGTGCAGGTAAAGGAGAATGGAGAAAGCGAATGCCATTTTGTAACGAAATGGATAGAATTTGTAACATTAATTCGCGTGAAAACGAGCAGACTTCCATTTGGTCCCTCGTGACAAGAAACTTTGTTAACCACTTAAGGTAGGAAAGCAGATGATTACAAGTAAACCCGTAAGTGCATCTACCGAAAGCTTTGAAGCATGGAAGCAATTGCCATGGAAGAAATGCCAGAAAGTTATTGTGAGGCTACAAAGACGTATTGTTAAGGCTGTCCAAGAAGGAAGATGGGGTAAGGTAAAAGCTTTACAACATCTTCTCACACGCTCTTTTAGCGGAAAAGCTTTGGCTGTTAAGAGAGTAA
This sequence comes from Wolbachia endosymbiont (group B) of Scrobipalpa ocellatella, assembly GCF_964188425.1. Taxonomy (NCBI): domain Bacteria; kingdom Pseudomonadati; phylum Pseudomonadota; class Alphaproteobacteria; order Rickettsiales; family Anaplasmataceae; genus Wolbachia; species Wolbachia endosymbiont (group B) of Scrobipalpa ocellatella. The sequence goes on along the minus strand of NZ_OZ077190.1, from coordinate 573,512 downwards.
CTGAAAACCAAGGAAAAACCACAGCAGGTGTAGATCGTCAACTATGGTCAACTTGCAATGCTAAATTTCAAGGAATAAAGCAGTTAAAGCAAAGAGGATATAAACCTTCTCCGCTAAAACGGATTTATATCAGTAAATCTAATGGCAAAAGAAGACCTCTTGGAATACCCACGATAAAAGATAGAGCCATGCAAGCATTATATCTGTTTGCTCTGGAACCGATAGCTGAAACGATCAGTGATCGTCACTCCTATGGCTTTAGACCTAAAAGATCCTGTGCAGATGCTACAGTAGCTTGTCATTTGTTACTGGCAAGTCGTAATCAACTACAATGGATACTTGAAGGTGATATCAAAGGATGCTTTGACAACATTAATCATGAATGGCTTATGAAGCATATTCCTATGGAGAAAAAAATTCTGCATAGTTGGTTAAAAGCTGGCTTCCTAGAATCAAAAACTCTGTATCCCACAACTGCAGGTACCCCGCAAGGTGGTATAATTTCTCCAATACTAGCCAATTTAGCCTTAAACGGACTTGAAAAGTTATTGGAAAGTCGATTTGGTAAACTCGGCAGTAGAAAAAGAAACAAAATCAGAAGTGGAGTGAATGTAATCAGATACGCAGACGACTTTATTATTTCAGGTTTCACACATGAAGTACTGGAAAAGGAAGTTAAGCCTTTAGTATCATCTTTTCTTCATGAGCGAGGTTTAATTCTGTCAGAAGAGAAGACAAAGATTACATCTATCACAACAGGGTTTGACTTTCTTGGTTGTAATGTACGTAGATATAATAAGAAGTTAATTATTAAACCTTCGAAAGAAAGTATTAAAAGACTTCTTAATAAAGCACGTACATTGATAAAAGCAAATATAGCGAACACTCAGGCTATAGTAATTAAGTCACTCAACTCTCTACTGAGAGGATGGGGAAATTACTATCACCATGTGTGTGCTAAAAAAGCGTTTAGAAAGATCGACAATGAAATTTGGCATAGTTTATGGAAATGGGCAAAGAAAAGACATCCTCGTAAAGGATTACGTTGGATAAAGAATCGTTACTTCAAAGTAATGGGTCAACGCCAATGGGTTTTTGCTGCACCCATATGCAAGAACAAACCAAAAGAGATACGGTATTTAAGACTGCTTAAGCTGATTGATATACCTATCAGACGACATGTTAAAATCAGAGCGGATGCAAATCCCCTTGACTTAAAATGGAAAAAGTATTTTGATGAGAGAGTGAAACGAACAAGAATGTTAGCAAGCTCTTTCTCAAGAGAAGGTTCTCTACTGTTGGTGTCACCATTAAGAATGATGTTTCCTGAGGAATCATGAAGGACAAGCCGGTTCTAGAAAAGAAGAACTTAGATAAGGGGCTCAAGCGTAGTGTGGGGAAACCTGCATGCTGCGTTTCTAAGGGAGGGGGTAGTAGTAATACTGCTTCCTTACCTGACCAGTTTACTAAGACCAAAGGCTTCGAAAAACGTGCTCAATATTATGCTGCTAAAGCCTACTCAAGTCAAGCTGATCAAGGTGATAATTATCATAATCTCAAGGAAATTATCTTCATAGCTGTTGCTGATTGTATTATTTTTCCAGATAAGGCTGAGTACAAATCTAATCATGTCATTTTAGATCAAAATAGCTTTGAACATGACTTAAAGGATTTTTACTTTGTATTCATAGAACTACCAAAATTTACAAAGACAAAAGAAGACCAATTAGAAAATATAGTAGAAAAATGGTGTTACTTTTTTCGCTATGCAGGAGAAACAAGGGAAGAGGATCTAGATAAGATAGTTGGTAGTGACGTAATAATAAAACGAGCTTATGAAGAAATGAATAAGTTTAATTGGTCAGAAGAAGAGTTACTAGCATATGAACAAATGAAAAAACGCATAATGGATGAGGTAGCTGCTTTAGCTCAAAAATTTGATGAGGGCCTTAAAGTAGGTCAAGAAAAAGGTAGACAAGAAGAAAAAATTGAAGTAGCAAAAAACTCACTCAAGGCCGGTGTATCTATTGATGTTATAGCTCAAATTACCGGTCTCTCTCATTCTGAAATTTCACAACTCAAAGAAAAAACATAATATTCCTACTTATTCACTTTAACACTTATAAAAACCTTTTCTAAGTTAGACATGTCCCCTAATTAAGAATCTAGTGAACTGTCTAAAATGGCTATAAAGATTGCACATAGAATTATATAAATTACTATCATAACGTTACCCTCTTATTCAGCCTTACATATTAAAGATATATACCGTAAGTTTAATATTGATAGTACATTAACCATTTATTTCCCAATTCTAGTCTTGTACTTCTCATTCCTACTTCATCCATGTTAGTATTAGAACCATCAAACTTGCTAAGGGGATCTACCACCTCCACTTTAAATTCTATTATAAGCTTTTCACTATTTGGCATATTATACCTTCCATATTCTCATCTACTTACTCAAAGTATTTCCAAGCTTGGTTACTCCTACATCAGAAAGACAAGTTGATACTTTGTCCTTTGAATGGCTGTGAACTGAAGCATTACTTAAATAACTTTGAGGCTCTAAACTTATCTGCTGTTTTTTTGTACCATCAACTTCTAATCTACCATCTCTGTTGTGTAATATCTGCTCTATTGATTGATTTAGCAGACCCTTATTAAATTGAGCTATAAACTTTTCAAATTTCTTCGGACTTAATTTACCAGCTTCTTTACCAGAACATGCTTTCTCTACATATGAGTTGAAAATCCCCGAAATCTCATCAAATTTACCACTCATGATTTTTCCTGTAACTTCTTTCTGTATTTCCACAAAATCAATATTTAATCGATGCATTGACACACCACTTTTTAATCCAGCTTGCTCTACTACTTTCTCAAATTCCTCTGTAATATTTAATGCATAGCCCTGCGCTTCCAGTAATGATACGTGCTGATCTGCTGTAGAAATGTATTTTTGACCTGTAACTTTTCTAATAAGCACATCAAGTAACATGATTGTGCCGTTTATATCTACTGGTGAATCAACTTGTGAGATTGGACTTGTAGTACTTGATACTCCGTCAGACAATGTAGGTTTAGAATCTAATAACCGACCTATTGAGGTTTTTACTGAACCGAACAAACTGTTTATCCATGAAGATAGTGCACTTGCTCTGCTTGTAGCTTTCTTATAGCGCACCTCTTCTGCCTTATTCACTTTGATTTTTTTTCTATTTATTGCAGCAATCTCTATGCCACCTATTACCATAACCTCTACATCATCATATCCTACTGTAGGACTTTTTTCATCTATCATAGACTCAATTTTACCTACTATAGCTTTTCCTTCTATTCTAGCTTTTGTTGTCTTTTCAATAGGTGAATAACGATGACGGTTCCCTCTATGATAAGCATGTCTTTTATGATGACGTATATGCTTTGGTGCAACGTATTCATTTCTTCTTTCTGCCTTCTCTAAAAAGGAAATTATGTTTGTGAAACCTTTATCTCTTGCAATATCTAAAGGCTTCTTACTATTATTGTCACGAATATTAACATCAGCATTTTTAAAAATCAGAAGTTGTAACAAACTAAAATCATGATTATTTTGAACTAAATAACCCATTAGAAGGACAACGCGGTGCAAAGACGTCTTGCCCTGGGTATCCTGAGCATTAACATCAATACCACTGTTAAGCAGCAGCTCTACAATCTTTAACTTAGTATCTTTTAGGTTATTAACGCCGTTATCAACAAAACACTGAGAGATAGCAAGGTGCAGAAATGTCTCGCCGAAATCGTTTTTAGCATTGATAAGAGTATATCTATCATCCCTGTTTCTCATACCATCAAGAAGAGCTTCAAGCAAGTTCGACTTATTCTCCTGGATAGCTTTTCTTATAAGTGACTTTGCTTCTTCAGGCCCTGAGGTTTTTATTAGCTGAGAATACTGTTTCTGTTTTTCTTTATTAAAGTCCATTATAACATCTTGTGGATTGCAAGTAGAAGCTATACATTTTGAGTTAGAAACTATTGTATCATTAAAAGCAAACATCATTTCTCTTGCTGGTTGATAAGTATTCCAGTTCTCTACTTTTACAAGAGTGTTATTTTTATGTGATAGCAATAAGGTATCATTCATAACTTTCATATCGAAATCTAATATAGACTTACCTTTCAAATCAACTAAACCAATATCATTCTTATTAATAGGCTGATTATGATAAATCTGTAACCCTTGTTCATCTGGTTTATAATACCTGAAAGAACTAAAATCATCAGCTCTTTCTCCAAATTCTTCTGGTTCTATAATTCTATTGTTTAGTTCTATAGATAAATCCCAGTTTCTATGAACAAAAGAATAGTAATCTGTGATATATGCTCCTTTATCTGATAACAATAGCAAATCATTATTGAGTTTTAAAAAAAGCACCTTATCTGAATCAAATGTGAAACAATTATAATGATTTAACAGATCAGTACCATTAACGCTAAATCTTCCATCTATTTTTAAGCTATGAGAACAATAATCACGCTCTAGTTCACCATTCTGAAGTTTATAATATTTTTCCCTATCAAATGTTACCGTAACATCTTTATAATCTGGTAGCAGGGTTACATTTAGTCTACTTTTGTTAATCTTTATTTCTCCTTCATTATTCTCTGCAAATTGTATATCATTTAATGTGCTATTTAATTGACTAAAGTCTAATATACCATTTGCTTGAGCAATCGTAATATTAGCACTTTTTTCATCGAAAAGATAAAGATGGTTTATATTACTTGGAGCTTCCCAGTAAAAATTATGGTGCTCTTTATCAGGATAAAAAATATGATTACTAAAACTACCTATAGTACTACGATAATTAGTACTTGATAATTGCTTTGTAATATTAAAGTTCCGATTATCTATTGTTTGCAACTTATCTAACTCATCATCTAATATAACATCACTACCAACGCTTTTTGTTATTTGTAGACTTGCTACTGTTCCAGTATTACTCTCTACTTTCGTTGGAGTTACAAACAAACCATCTGCTGTTTTTATTAATGTCTGTTTATCTACACTTATAGAATCTCCACTTTTATTATAAATATTTGTTCTGTCGTTAACATGAGTTATTTTATCTATATCACTAAAATTTATCGGCAATAATACTAAGCCACTTCCGTGAATAGAATCACCAAAATAACCTTTTATTGTAGCAAAGTTTTTTGCTGTTATTATATCATTTCCACCCTTACCATCTACATAATCTGCATTAGAGAACTTTATATAATTAGTTCTATTACTGCCGATAATAGAATGTATGTTTATTGAATCTGTAGTAAGATTACCTTGTGTTATAACTATATTCTTTTGTCTATCTGCTCCTAAATCACAAGAGAACTTCCCTGCTATGTAAAAGAAATTTCTACCTGAGTTATACACCTTGCAACTATCTAATGACTTTTCAAAATAGTACCTATTTTCTACCTTACCTCTTCTACCTCGATCACCATTTAAAATATCCTTTTCTTGAAAAACAACATTAATATTAGCATTTTGAGCTGTTATATAGTATACGCTTCCATACCCACGGAAATTCTTATTTCTGTATATAACCGCATTATAACAGTCGCTAGGGTATTCTTGTAAAAACCACTTTTCAAATGTTCTATTTAGTAATACATTACTATGATCATATAAGTTATCACATCCTGAGCCAATTCCATTTACAACACAGTCAGTACAGGGAGGATTATCAATTTGTACTTTAATATCGCTATCGTGTGGTCCGCAAACGACACTATAACTTTCAATGTTCGTAGGAATCACTCTAGAATTAATATCACTGATATGAAATGGATATGTAACATTCGTATTGAATCCAAAATCAAACTTAGTATCAACTATTTTTGTGTTAGTACGACAATAAACTCTGAGGAGTTGTATTTCCCCATAAACACGCTTTTCCTTTGTAACCAATATATAAGGCAGCGACATAACTATTTTATCATAATTACCTTTATATTGGCTTATAAGCTTTAATACATATTGTTTATATATACTTTCTGCCTCTATATCATTTTCTATATAATCTGGTACTTTTTTACCAAGAAAGAAATCCCAATACAAATCATGCTTCTCCTGATCTGTAAGATTTATGTGCTCTTCCAATTTCTCTACCTCAAGCTCTGCTTCTACAAATTGCGATATAATAATAACAGCAACTGAAATAGCAGTACCAACTGGACCAGCAAATTCTCCCATTACTCCAGCTTCTATTCCTACGGCTGACATTGTCTCAGTAACAATCGCAGGTACATCTGCAGCTATAAAAATGGAGTTAGTTGCGATGTTTAGGTCAGCAATCTTTATATCTACAGGATTCGTTGCACTTTCCCGAGCTTTTATCGACTCTGCTAACCCTAAAAATGCTGCAAAGTTACCTATAGCAGGTCCCATAACTGGGGCAAACCCCTTTAGCATTTGAGAATCAAGTTTTTCTCCTAATCCTAATATTTTTCCAGAGATTTTCTCACCAATCTTTGGCATTACCCAGAGATTTAATGCATCATAACCTAGGCCTTCTACATCTCCATTTGCTATATGTTTACCAACTAAAAATACTGTAAAGGCAAAACCTGCACTTTCTGCTACTTTCCCTATTTTTTCTGCTACCCCATATCCTCTGAGAATATTTTTGATTTCTTCTTTATTTTCTTTCATCTCCTTTACAATATCCTTGATCTCTGGGTCTATTGAATTTAGATCTACATTTTTAACCTTTGCAATAAATGCTTCTTCAACATTTTGGTCTGTAGCTTCACCTCTAGAGATTCGTTCAGAAACTTTGAAAAGCTGATCATAAAACTCAATATTCTTTACTCTTTCCGCTACCTTGTTAGCATTAAACAACTCTTTAATACGTTGCTCTTTTTCTTCCTCTGTAATATTTTCTTCATCACGTGAGTCTATGCAGTACATGCCTATATTTCTTATTTTTCTTCTTTTAGCTTCTAAACATTCCATTTGAGGCCCAGTTTCAAGCCTTAGCCTTTTTCTTGCACCACCTCTTTCGGGAGAGCTAATCTCACCTTGAGATGTGGTATGATAGACTTCAATACTTTTTATGCTTGCTGTAATTAAATCTTTATCGGACCTACTAGATTGATTAAAAACCATGGCTAAAAACTTGGCTGTTCTCTTATCAGTAAAAGATCTAAGAATTTTATATTTGTCACTCATCTGTTTTTCTGCATGTCCTAATTTTTTCTTTACACTACTATTAGCACATTTTAATTCTATGATAATTGGTTCATCTTCCTCAATAGTAGATTCATCTCCTTGCAAATATGTAAAAGATAGCGCCAGGTCCATTTTCCCTAATGAAGATATATTAGATTCCACATACACTTTAATCTCTTTACCATCTTGCGTTTTTCCATTTATCAATAACCCTTGCATTATTGCTTGAAAGTCCACTTCTCTTTTTATTAATTCCTTAAAAGGCAATAAAGCTTCTACTAAAGGAGATAGTGACTCTTTTAACTTATTTCCCATCATCTCTTCATCTTTACTTTCCTTAAGCAAGTCTACAACATCAATTCCACGTAATTGTTCAATTAAGCTATTTACGTCAACATTCCCTATTCTTTCAAATTTACCCTTGTATCTATTTTTAGAGTTATGAGAGACTTCTTTTATATTTATATCCTGAAAATAAGACTTATCTTTTCTTTCTCCTACTTCAAACCCACCTAGGTTATTCTTTACTCCTGTGTTTATTATCAGGTCGATTTTAACTGCAGAATCAATATCCAGTTCATCAATTGGAGGAATTTTATTACTGTCAAATCTCTTTTGCCTTCTAAGTTCTCTTAATTCACCACTACGTTCTATAATATTTAATATTACTGCTCTATCTTCCCCTTGATTGAATAGTAGAAATGTAGTAGCCTCTCTTCCTATACTTCTATCTTCATTCTGATAAGTGAAAATATTTTTATCTATACTATCCATAGCTAAAATCTGTCCGAACACTAGTTTGCTTAAATAGTTTTTATCCTTACTTGGTATCAAGTGATATAAGTTCTTTAGTTCTGCCTTTAAATTTTCCTTTGCTTCATTGCCATCAAAATCTTTAGCACCTTCTAATAATTGATGCACAAAACCTTGGGATTGAAAAATCTTAGCTTGTTCTGTCTTTACTTCAGCATAACTAATTCCCACTATAACCGCCTCTTCTGCTTTAGTTCTAATGCTGAGGTTATACAAATAACCTTTGTTCTTGATCTGTGTTATAGCTTCATCAGCAGTATGACCTTCTCCTTTAAACTCAACAACTACTGGAACAGGTTTAGGATTTATCCTACCATTTGCATCTTTTGTACGTGACATAAGTATTAAATCTGCACGTCCGTTACCTGCAGCACGTTCAACATAACAATTAAGACCATAACGATATTTAAAATTTAATGCTAAAGCTCCATAAACAAACCCATGATATGCTGCTTCTGAGTTGCCCAGTGAAAACTTTCCCTGATTACTTTTGTATATTTCGGCCAGTTCAAGAAAAATTTCTCTAATACCAACTATTACTTGATCTATACTCTTATCAGAAAGCTGTTTAAATGCACCTTCAAGACTTGTAGACCGACCTATATTGATCTCCTCAAATTCACTAGTTTGAGATGGAGAAGACACCAAATCCTTAAATTTTTCTTTTACTCTATCTCTTTGTTCTCTATATAGTTCGAATGACAGGTTGCCTAAATCTTCTTCAGTACGCATATGAAACGAATACTCATTTATATCTGTGTTATCTATGTCAGAGATCTCTAGTGTTTTTGCTATCTCTTTAAGTTCATCATCATTATAACAATATTTCCGTTTTAAATCCCCATAACCTGTAATTTGATCATTTGTAAAAGCTCTAAGAACCACTTGTTTTCTTCCACTTTTTTCAAGAAAAAAGCATAGTTTTACAATGCTAATCTCATTTTTCAATCCCTCTACTTTCAAATTAGTACGCTTAATATACACCTTATTGATGCCAAGCTTTTCTACTAGACCACTATTAGGAAGGGTTAAAATCGATCCTAATATGCTATGAATAAAAAACTCAGGACTAGATGTTGAACCAATATTTGGAGTTTCACGAAGAAATAAACTAAACTTTTCAGCAAATCCCTTAGGTGCATCGAAATTTACTGAGAGAACAGGGTTACCCTTACTGTTACCTGGATTAATTGGTTCAGTGAGTAATAATTCTATTAACTCAAGCTTGTGTTCAATATGTTTCGCTTCAGCTGTTGCTCTTGGCATTTTCTTATCTATTTCTTCATACTGTGTGTCACTTCCTCAAGTTCTATACTACGAAGTTTCTTTGCTGGACTACTTTCTTCTCCTTCTATTCCTCTCTTTTTGTCATTTTCTTGAATAAGATTATCCAGTAATTGAAAAAACTTATCCCATTTATCTTTCCTCTTTGTAAATTCCTCTCTTGAACAACACCATGTTATACGTTCTTTAAATTCCTCCCTAAATTTTACCATTTCATTTTTTGATGATATACATTCTCGAATGAAGAACTCAATAAATCCCCCCCTATCACCATAAATCAAATCTTGGCAAATATCTTGCCCCCTACTACAAAAAATAAGCCTTTCTTTCTCTTTGGGAGTTGCATCTTGAAAGATCAGTTTGATATTTTCCACATCTTCAACCTTAAATAAGTCTAGTAATAATAACCCACCTGATCCGCATTTATCTATTACATGTTTTGTGTGAGTACTAGGACCTTGCTGCCAAAATATTCCAAAGAGCTTTTGATAATTGTAATCTTTATTACCATCTATCATCTTATTAACGATTACTCTCAATAAACAATCATAACCTTCTTCAGAAAGGAAAGCCCACATATGCTGCGCTGTTTCCATAAAAAAACTCTGCCATGGCCAATCCAAAAAGCACTTTAGCACTTCATAAGAGCAGCTCTTGAACACTTCCATTTGTTGTTCTCTATCCATTTCTGAAAGTAAAAAGCACAAAACATCAATATAATTCTCCCTGGAAAAATCTGTAAACTCACTAACACAGTCACAACGTCTTTTTGCCACATATTCTGCAGTTCTTACTAAGACCTTATCTTTTTCTTCAGGAGTTAACTTTTGTAGGAAATATCTGGTTGCTGCTTCATTGCCACTAACTGCTGAACGTCGAAATGCATACTCATAATGAGTAACACTATCATCTTGACAATATCTTCTTATTATATCGCCTAACTGAGCTGTTTCTTCTTCTATATGATGGGACCAGAACGATACTAGAGGTGATTCATTTATTCTTATTTTCCTAAGATCTTTTCCATAGAGTTTCCTACCACTGATTTGTTTCCATAGGGTGAGAATGTTATCTTCTAAACAATAAGTGCATGCTAATCTATAGCGCTTAGCAATATCTAAATTTTCATCTTGCACTAATATCTTTGCTGTTTTCTCTTTATCAATAGTGCCTTGTGGTGTCCAACAAAGCTTGCTTAAGCTTGCTCTAGCATCTTTGCCACCTAAAAGATTTTTATGATATTGTTTCCATATGAGTATCTGCCAACCTATTGCTTCAACAAAACTTGATAGTTCCTTTTTTAACAATTCTGGCAGCGGAAGTTTTAGTACCTTTTTTATCACTTCATCCTCTACCTTTTGCCATTCTCTTTTTCTTTCACTGACATTTAGGATTGGTGATGAGAAGTAAAACTTTGACGCTAAATCCCAGGCATCATCTTGATTCCATAACGTAATAGCTATTTCCACAAGAGCTTTATGCTTAAGTGATGGCATTAGAGTGTAATTCATTACCTAACCCGATTAAAATACTCAATATACTATGATTTTCTATCGGTTCAAGATAAAACACAGCTAAAAAATTGTGTAAAGTTTAACGGCACAAAAAAAATTCTATTAACCCCAACTATGGGTTAGAAAGAAGTGAAAAAAGGCTGGAAAGTGGGTAAACTCCAAGTAATTCTTTCAATTTAGGAGATTACCTATGAAGAAAGATATTACAGAGCCCAACTTTCGAATGTGTGCCAAACCTTGATTCATCAAAGAAAAATAGCTCTTTTTCTGGATACTTGCCAATAACTTCATTGAGATTTTTTTTTGAATTCCTCTTGTTTACTTTTATCTTGTACGTTGTGTACTGGTCTTGGTGTAATATATGAAAATTTCATCTTTTGTATATGGCGGTGTACTGTAGATTTGCTGATATTTAATCCGAACTTTTCCTGGATTCTTATTCTCATTTCTTTAATGGTAATATTAGGATTTTCTTCTATCCATGCTTCAACTTGCTGTAGTTGAGCCTGATTTAATTTAGTTCTTTTACGGCGTTGTGGAGGAGCAAACAGTTTTTCTTCTCTGCCAAATTTTAAGAATTTTATCCACGAAGTTAGTGCGCTTCTTGAAATGCAATATATTTTTGCTACAGCCGTTATACTATGCTTTTTTGCCGCAATTACAGCATTTAGTTTTTTTGAAACATATGCATTGTTCCTTACTTTCTTCAGCATTTCTTTTCCTCACTTTTTCATCCAATAATTTTGATCTTAATGCCATTTAAACCTCGCTACTTCACTTACTTTAGTATGGCTTTTTTTCCATTATTGTCTATCCGTTCTTTGTATAGTGGGAATGGGAATTGGTATTACTTAATAAATTTACTGATATCGGTATGCCTCTTTTCGAATTTGCCTTGTAAATTCCTTCCATCTCTACATCTTATTGACAGCTATGCAACAAAGCCATTCAGGATCTGCATTATTGTTTAACAGAATTTCGACAATTTCTCTGTAACCTTTTTGAGCTGCAAGGTGTAATGGTACACAATCCTGATTTTCAAGTTAGCATTTTCTCCATTATCTAGCAGCATTTTAGCTATCTGATTCACAATACAAGAGTTCTATTTAGAGCTATTTTCAAAAATCTTTGTGCTTTGTATATGTAGCTTATATTTGTTTGGAATGCTTGACTCCTGATTTATAAAATGCTATCATTAATGATACTACAATGTGTAAAGTGAGGAGGTTATGAATCTTAGACTAATTCAGGAAGAAACAAAAGAAATTCCATTTTGCACAACTCCTTATTCATTGCATTATGAAATTCGAAGGCCACTAATGGAAATGTTTGGGCTAGGGTCTAAAAAAGGCTGTTGTTCTAATCCGTACACTGGGAAGTGCATGATAACTGATAATAAATTAGCCCCTATTGTGCAGCTTACACAAGGAGTGGATGCGGATATAGTAATAGATAACACAACTAAAACAGTATATGCAAAAGAGATTAAAAATAAACAACAAAAAATAGATTTAATATATGATAAGGATCGTATTGGCGCAAAAGAAGTGCATGATATTCAGCTTCTTAAGGCTGGTAAAAGAGTAACAATACCATCTAAATATAAAAGTTTTGAAGATTATAGGAGAGAGCTACAGAAAAAATCTTCTTATATAGTTATAAGGGCTGAAGTAACACAACATTTAGATCATTCAGGAAAGCTGCTGAATGATCCTATAGAAAGCGTTGTTCATTATACTACTTTTCCTAAGTTAAAAGGAAATACCTTAGACTACAAGTATTTTGCTAGAAGTCGAAAGTTAATAGGTAGCAGAAAATCTGAGCTACAAGATAAGTTTAAAAACGTAGTAAAACTGAATGCCTTAATGGCTGCCAAACATAAAGAAGGATTAAGCATTGTGGTACCTAATGCTTTTTTGAGTGGTTTGAGTAATGATGAGCAAAAAGAAGCAAAAATAGCTTTTGTCAATGCAGAAATAGAAGCTGCTAAGGAAATAGAGCAAGATAGTGGAAAATACTCAGGATTTTGTGGGATATTTGTCAATACTGGAAATACTCAAGATTTAAATAAGCTGATAAGCGACAGTGGCATCAAAAGCATTGCTATTAATTATGGTGATCTTAGCGCGCCAAGTAGGGTATCAAAAGAAGGAAAGTTTGCAGAATCTATAATGGGTGAGGGAGTTGGATACGTTGGTAATGGTGCATTATCCGCACGAGGTAATATTGCAGTGGAGGAAAATCTTACTAGAAGAACGTTAGGAGAAACTGTGTTAATGTTTAGTGGAGCATTTAATGAAAAGGTGCTAGATAAAAATTGTTACAGGGGAGAAAATGTGAAATCTGACAGAGTACAAAATAAGACACAAAACATTCAACGTCACAGGTCAACTGTGTATTTCACTTTATCAGCATCTCTTTCAGCTTTGATTATAGCATTAGCATTTGTGACACAAACATATATATTTTTAGCAGCACTTATTGTACCTGCAGTAATTGGACTATGTGGGTGGTCATTATATGAGAAAGAAAAAGGAGATAAACCTAGCTCTAATATTCAAAATAATGTAAAAGCAGAGAGAGCCCTTGATAGTTATAGGGATACACAAACGAACTAGAGCACTTTGCTTATGTACTTATTTAATTTCAGTGTTTGCTATTTGTTTTTTATCCCATTGCTAATACCAATACTCATTGTTGGTAGGTCAAATAGGAGAGATTGCAGATGTAATAGTTTAGACTTAATCTGACAGGGTAATAAAGTAAGATAAAAATATAAACAAATTTTAAAGGAGTGTCAGATATGAGTACAACACAAGAAAAAATACTAAAATCAAAGTTGGGGTTGTTAGAGCCCGTCTTGAAACTGAGTAGAAAGAAGTTAAGAAGTATGGTATAAGATATATTTTAAGATGTACCAAGCGACATAAGTGACAAAGAATGGAAGATAATAGAGCCATATTTTGAACCTTAAAAGACCGGCAGAGCAAGAAAACATAGTATTAGAACAATTGTTAACGCAATCCGCTATATGATGAGAACAGGATGTCAATGAAGACAACTGCCTAAAGATTTTCCACCATGGAAAACCGTGTATAGTTGTGATTCGCGCTTAAAAAAAAGTGGAATATGGCAAGAAATTCATGATTTTCTAGTTAAAAAAGTAAGAGAGATAATCGGTAAGAATGAAACTCCATCAGTGGGAATAATAGACAGCCAGTCAGTAAAAACGACTCAAAAAGGGGATCGAGAGGGATACGATGCTGGAAAGAAAATAAAGGGCAGAAAACGCCATATCATTGTAGATACTGTGGGTCTTGTAATTGCTGCTGAAGTACACAGTGCAAGTATTCAAGATCGCGATAGTGCTCTAGATCTTTTTGCTCAGGCTAAATGCAAAGCCCCAACCTTACGAAAGTTTTTTGCCGATCAAGGGTACACAGGTAAATTACAAAATCGATGTTTATTGGAAACTGGATGTTTGCTAACAATTGCCAAGAAATTGGTTGATACAGGATTTCAGATTATTCCTAAACGTTGGATCGTAGAACGGACATTTGCCTGGCTTTCCAATTTTAGACGTATCTTACTATTACCCACAAATATAAATGGACATAAAAATAAAGTATTACAACATTAAAGTTTGCAAACATTGAGGGTAAAAAATGGCAAACAGGAATAATGAATGGGCTGAAAATGAATTTGGAGATGCTGTACTTGGAGATAAAAGGTTAACTGACCGATTAGTAAATATTGCTGATAGTTTTACAAGTTTACCTGAAAGCTCAATCAATCAGGCGTGTGGAAGTTGGTCAGAAGCAAAAGCAGCATATCGTTTTTTTCAAAATGAGAACGTGAAAGAAGGCGATATTCTAGCTTCACACGTTGCTAAAACAGTTGAAAGAACAAAAGCCCATAAAAAAATTTTTGTGATCCAAGATACAAGTTATATTTCATACACAGACCATGAAAAAACAAGTGGATTGGGAGTTATTACAAGAAAACATAGTCAAGGTATTATAATGCATACAGCTCTAGCTGTTAGTATAGAAGGTTTGGTACTAGGGATACTAGATCAAAAAATTTATTCAAGACCTGAAGAATCTGAAAACATAAAAAAAAAGAATAATGACAGTATCCGCATTGAAGATAAAGAGAGTATAAAATGGTTAGAAACTTTAAGCAACACAAACAACATTATTGATTCAACTCAAACTGAGACTATAACCATATGCGATAGAGAAGCAGATATATATGAGTTTTTTGAGCTTGCATATAATCTTAATTCGGCAGTGTTAGTTAGAGCTTCCAAAGATAGGGCAGTAAATAGAAAATCTCGATATCCTGAAAAAGGTGAGCAGAAGTTATGGGAATTTATTAAATCCTCTCATTGTGCAGGTACGGTAAAAGTTGAAGTTCCTGCAAAAGATAATAAGCCAAAAAGAACAGCACATTTGGAAGTTAGATTCGGAAAGTTTATTATGCATCCATCTAAGAATAGTATTAGGCATAAGACAGAAGAATTACTTAAATTACCACACTATGCAGTTTACGTTGTTGAAAAAGACTTTCCTTCTGAAACAAATCCGCTAGAGTGGATGCTTTTAACAAATCTTCCAGTCAATACCTTTGATGAAGCTGTTGAAAAAGTTAGGTGGTATTGTCTTAGATGGAAAATAGAAATATTACATAAAATTTTAAAATCTGGTCTCAAAGTTGAAGAATGTAGGCTTGGAACAGCAGAAAGGTTGATGCGATATTTAACAGTAATGAGTATTATTGCTTGGAGAATTTTCTTTATTACAACAATTGCAAGAACTGATCCAACATTACCGTGTACTACCTTATTAGCCGAAGAAGAATGGAAAGTTCTATATGTAAAAATACATAGAAAACCATGTTCAAATGCAACTCCTACTATAAAAGAAGCTGTTTCATGGATTGCTCAACTTGGAGGACATTTGGCTAGAAAAAATGATCTAGAACCAGGCCCCATTACTATTTGGAAAGGATGGAGACGTCTCTTTGATCTAGCAGAAGGATGGCGACTTGCTCACGAACTTTATATTTGTGGGTAATAGTAAGAGACGTATGAACAAGGATTATGAGCATTCTCCCCTCACTTCAAAAACTAATATCTTCTTTAATATGATCACTATTATACTTCACAAATTAGCTCATTTTTTGGTTTGAAGACATGCTCTAAGTGATTATTTTTAGCAGCAAGAGATATAGGTGTTTGTCCGTATTGATTTTTTGCATAAATATCAGCTCTTTCTTCACCCACAAGATAGGTTACTACACTCAAATTACCAACTTTAGCAGCTAAGTGTAAAGGAGTATTGCCATCACTACCTTTAGTGTTAATGCTGGCTCCTCTTTCTATAAGCTCCTTAACTCTATCAAGGTTACCTTTTTTACAGCATCAAATAATTCGCTGTTTGGGTTCTCAATAGAAACCTCTGTTATAGTTGTTGAAGTTTCTGTAGTAAGCTCAGATATTTGCATAAACCCCCCAATGATATTAACCTTTCTTTACACTATAAAGCTGTTACTAAATTATATAAATTTGAGTATCTATAGCATAAGACCTGCTGCGAATCAAGCGATAAAAAAAGGGAAGGAGGGTGACTAAAATCAAGGTTAACTAAAAGGAGTGCTTAAGATTCACAATACCAGCAATAATATTGAACCTCAGGTTATATTTTTTCTGAAAATTGCGGTAAACATGGGACATAATCTTAAATATCTTTACCTCACGGATCTTATTTTCTACTCTCATTCTAAATGATGCTAATCGTCTATTATGCTCTTTCTGCTCTGAAATTAATGGCTTTTTACGGTACTTTTTATATGACATTACTTTGCAATTTTTGCCAACCTTGATATCCAGAATCGGCATATTTTATGCTATCGAGTGGTAGATATTTTCCTTGTTTCCTTATGCGAAAATCACTAATTCTACCACGATATGACTTTGACACTGATAAAATTCTTCCATCTTCTTCGATAACAATCTCAGTTTTCATAGTGTTGGTTCTTTTTTTTCCTGAATATGACTTCTTCCGTTTTTTACTATCTTCTGGCCTCTGTATTTGCTGTTCTGTAACATCAGCCAGAATCTTTAGTATTTTTTCTGATGTCATACTTCTATCTTTTGTTATAGTAACTTTCTTGGCAAGTAATGGCTCTATTTTCTTCAGTAACCTACATACATTTGCGTTGTGCATATTGAACAGGCACCCTAAAAATCTATGTGTTATGTAAGTGCGATAGTACAAAATTACGCAAAATAACTTATCTTCCAGAGTTGGTAGTTGTGATCTTCTACCATGGCACTTTTTCTGTTTTTCAAGTTTTTTCCACTCAGACCTCACTTTTTCCACCACCTTTTCAAACTCCTCTATAGTTAAACCTGTTATATTACGAAAGTTTCTTGGGTGCTTCTTCATTTTATAGTAACTAAAGCTCATTTTTTACCTTACTCGATCTGCTTATTCTTCTTCTACCTCTCTCGCATCACTTTTTCAATTACCTTTTGCAGCAGGTCTTTTGCTATTCTCAAATGGATTACTGTTAATTTAATATTAAGTATTATTAAGAACCTAAACAATATGACCATTTCCAGTGTTCAAAACTAATGGTGGTGAGAAGTGTTTTTCTTGGAATCAATTGGACTACCAAACGATACATACGAACTTTTCTAGATAATAATTTCATTATACGCTGAAATCAGCTATATTGGCTCACTTTTACTAAACCTACGTACGAACTGTTTTGCCTAAGCTTATGAAAATAATTTAAACCTTCTATTTTTATAACCTTATTTCTATGCGGCTTGTTCTCGCAAATATACGACCTTTTTTGCAATTTTAGAAAGAGTCAATAATTCAAATTTTTGCAGCACTAAAATAGACGTTTCTTTAGTTACAACAAGGTCTATTTTTTCGTAAATAAAAATGTTTTATAATAATTAATTATTAGAATGAAAATATCATACTTGGCTCTCAAGAAATTTCCTGTTGTGCAGTGGTAAGGTTTGGAGAAAAAGATTGACTTGGCAACGATAATTTACTAGACTAAAGTTTATATTAAAATACAAAATGGGGTTGCGGGTATGGAATCTGGTTTGGATCACAATTACAATAAAATACTTGATATATTAAAAGGTGCTATTAAAGGCGACGATAATCAAGTTAAAGCAAGAAAACACCTTAGAGTAGAAAGATGGTTGAGGGCTTATATTCAATTAATTGAAGATTTTGATGAGGAAAAACTAATTTTTTTTTCTGATATATTCTCTGATAATTCTTGTTGGGATGGAATAAAATTAAAGAATAAAGCTGTTGGTGAAAGGCTAACTGAAGAAAAAAATAAAAATGGAAAAGAAAATCCGCTTGATCTTGCAGATAGATATTACTTGGCATGTAAATATTGTCTAGAAGATAAGATTCCTGGATTATTTGAACAAGTATTTATGAGATTTAAGAGAAGTGCCTTTGAAGAAGATGGATCTGATGATGATCTGAGAAGAGAATTATTGGAAAATATCGAAGAAACTAGCCCTATAGAAGCTTTCTGGTCTTTTCTTATTGATAAGCAGATTGGAAAACTAAACGAATATAAATCAGTTGAAGGTTTGCAAAAATCCATACAGATAAATTCTAATAAAAACTGGGAAGAAGGTATAGAGTTCTTCTATAATAAATTACACAATGATTCCAGTATTTCTAGTCAAGATAAAGATGATCTGTTAATTGAAGCAGCTTTATCTGCAGTAAAGGGTTACAAAGAAGTAGACACCATAGAGTTTTGCCTGTCTAAAATGGATGATGAGCAAAAGAAAAAATTACTAGATAGAGATTATAAGGAAAATACTTATTATGCAGTGTTGAATGTGCTAGTAGGTCAGTATTACTTTGATTCTTTTATGGAATTAATCCGATTGTGTAGTCAGATTGAATGTGAACGTTACACAACTTTTTTATCTTCATTATCAGATCAAGTACTGAAGAATCCAGATCTGTCTGAAGAAACAAAAAAATGTATGATGAATGTTTGGGAACGTATAATAAAATTAAAAACTCAAGACCGCGGGGAGCAATCTATTTCCTCTATTTTTGTAGACTATTCAGTTACATATACAATAGCAAATTTAATTGTGGATCCAAGTAGACAAGGGGTAAGTAAAGAAGAAATATTAGGGAAGATATTAAAGCACGTAAAAGAAATGAGTGGTGAAGAGATGATAAAGGTTAAAGATTCTGTATTAAGTAAAATTCAGTTATTTCATGGGGGTAAAAAATTGCAGTTAGGAGAACAAGTATTTTCTAAATTAGCTCAAGAAGCTTCTAAAGAATCAATTTTGCGTGAAGCTGGTGATACTTTGCCACAGTCAAGTCTCAGTACGACTGATACCCCATATAATATAAAATCTTTAAGCCATAGCAAATAGGAGTAATATGCCAAGTAATGTCAAGCCGCTTGAGTTGGTACAGCTTCTGTTAATGAGAAATAAATCAAAAGACGAGTTCCTAGATTTTCAAAAAAGGTTCCAATCGTTTATCAATCAATCTCCTTCTTTTTTGCATTCAGTTGGAAAGCCAGGCTTTTTCCCTAGTTTCTTTTTTGGTATGTTTGCTACTGTATTAGACACAGAACTTGCTACTAAAATTGGTATTAAAAAACTTCATTTTCGTTTTGATGATAATAGAACTTTAAAAATAGCTATATTAACTAATGAGGGACTTAAGTGTATAACGATGTCTGATCAAGTTGATGGTAACATGCATCTAAAGTTCTCTCAAGGAGAGTTAGAAAAAATAGCACAGAAATGGAAAATGGGAGCAGAGTTTGATAAACTAGAAAAAGAAGAGCATGAAATAACAATTACAGGAAAAGAAGTAAAGTACGGAAAGGTTGATCCAGCTTTTAGTAAAAAGACTGATTATTCACAAAAAGGTTTTACAGAAATAGAAAAAGATCGTGACCAACAAGACCTAGAGAGCTTAATTTCAAAATTGAGTAATCAAGATTTCGAAGAAGTAAAAAAGAACGCTAGAAGAATGTTTAATTATATTACAAATGTCTATAAGAAATATGAAAAAGAAACTCTATTTAGCGGTAAAGAATCAAGTCATCATGGGTTTTTAGCTGGGTTTTTGATAAATTTTAAGTATCGTTTTCACCTAAAACTTTATCTCGAATTATTTGCTGGAAAAGGTTACGCAGACATTATTTTACTTGTGCGCGGTTCTGATAAGTCGCTAAGCTCTATTCCTATTATTATTGAGCTTAAAGCAGGTACTGGTGAGATAAGTACAGTGATAAAAGCATTGAAGCAAGCACAAGATTATGTTAAGGGCTCTTTTTCTAACTCTATAAGAATGATTACTATAGCTAATGAAGCTATTTGTGTAGGATTAAATTTTGACATGGTTCATCACGAAAATGTTAAAATTGATGTAGAAAATTTTCTTAGTCGAGAAGGTAATTCTGTAATAGAAAAGTTACTTGGCACTGAAGCAGCGAATGCTGAGGTGATAAGAACACAGCTAGAGTATCTTTACTATGGAATTGTTTGGAGCAATGGTGGAAGTGATAATATTAATTATGTCAGCAGAATGATCTTAGGTCAGCTAGTACTTATTTCTAATATTATTAAGCGTGAAAAGTTAGGTAAACATATTTTTATTTATGATCAAAATGATAAAATGGTTACTGGATCACAGAAACGCCCAGAAGCAGCAAAAGAAAGTATTGAGGATTGTGTTACAACTATAGTGCTAACTTTAGGTAAGAAGGTGCTTATACTCAACATAAATGAAAAAAATGAATTTGCATTGAGAGTGCCAGATAATAAAGGAATTCCTATTGAAAATATTAGGAGAATTCAAAACGTCAATGACATAAAGATACAAGAAATAACCTGTAACTTATACAGTACGCCTAGTAATAAGAATCCATTTGATCAGTACTGTAATAAGAATAAGGGAATTACAGTAAATACGTATGACTCATTGGACAAATACAAAAGAGGTAAAGAAATTTTACAAGGTAATTTTACTCGAATTGTGGAAAATAAAAAATTTAAAGCAGCTTTGAGCAAAGCTATAGAATCTGGTAAATATGATGATTACAAAAAACTATTTGAAGAAATTTCTCATATACTACATCCTTTCAAATCATTAATAAGCAATGAGGCTACATTTCAAGCTGTATTGCATGGTTTATTTAGTAGCTACGGAGAAGATAATATAAAAGTTATTACTGAATTTCAAATAGGTGGTGGAGAGAAGTTGGATGTTATTTTGGTTATAAATGCTACTGATCAAAAAAAAGAATACCCCCCAGTTGGAATAGAGCTAAAATTTGCTAAGAAAGGAGAATTGGATAAAAAAGAAAAAGATGCTAAGGACCAGTTGAAAAGATATAAAGAAGGTGAAGCGTATAAGGTAATTACTGATGCTGGCAAAGTGAAACTGATATATGCTGTTTTTAATAAAGGTGCAACAGATGAAGGTTCCCTTATAAAAATTGGTAATGAGTTTGTAGAGGTAGATGTAAGACATAGCTCTGTGGTTGCTTTTGGTCAACAGCCAGGTAGTCTCCAACAACCTTATGTTAAACAAGCAGGTCTATCTCGAGCAGTTAATCAGTGATCTAGTCTTAAGAAATAGTCATCTTAAGTAGGTTATGCTGTCGGGAAGTTTTGTGACAAAGTTATAGAAGGAAAACAAAATGATCCTGATACGAGTACATGGAGTGCTGTTAAAAGTTCGTTTTCCGATACATTTATTACTAAGCATAATATGAATTACATTTATAGTAATCAATCTCCAGTGAATTCCTTAGATAGCTAAGAGCTAAAAGTATGTATTGTGTAAATAGTTACCAAGGCTGGAAGGTTTTGAACTTTTTTTCACAACACTGATGTTCTTGCTAAAATATTTTTGAAAAAGTTAGTTGACTTATAAATAATTCTCTACTAATACTGGCATGTGTTTGTTTATTCTGCTGAAGTGGCTCCGCAGGTTACTGTATAAGCTTCAGCAGTTTCCGTGCTCCTTTAAAGCATCATGCTCTTATAGTAGTGATATCAAGTATAGGTCTTAACCATGTTGATTTATAGTAAAATTAGCTCAAATTTGGAGTCATAAGCAACTTTTAACCTCTCTATATACTCCATTGTTACTCACCATAAAAACTTAACAAAAGCTTAACGACGTGAGCAGTAAAAAGATTATGGTTATTGACTTAATGTTACATATCGCATACAATATATCATATATCTTAGCTTAAGGGGTAAGTATGAGTGAGTCTACTGGGATGGTAAAATCTATCATCAATCTACTAAAGCCAAAATCCAAATCAGAACTATATGATTTCGAATATGAGTCCATTATAGAACATCTATCATCTAAAGAGCATTTATTAAATGAGCTGATGAATGATATGTGGTACTCAGGAGACTTACCATCAGTCAGAAACTATAATGAACCATTATCTTTGATAGATAGCAAACTTGGATTAAGTGAACAAATTTGTGTTTGGTTTGCTCTGGACCATGATCTTACGCCAAGTCAAAAAATTTTAAACAAAAAGTTACTTAGTGCTCTAAAATGTTTAGCTTCTAACTGTGGTTCATTTGATAATACTGAGCCCCTTGAAGAATTTTTACATGATAATAAAAACAATAAAGATTTAAAAGTGATTCTTAACCTAAGAAGAGGAGAATCTCAATCAACAGTATTGCATGCGATTGCAGGAGCAAATATTGGTGGATTTCGTCGCATAGGAAATCAGGCTATAGATTTACTCTTAGAAGCAGGCGCAGATCCTAACATACAAGATAATAAAGGAAAAACACCATTATGCCTTGCTGCTGCCAAAGGTCATTACGATAATACAAACTCTCTCCTCTCAAAAGGAGCTAACCCTAATATAACAAGTAGAAAGGGTAAAACTCCACAACAAATAGCAACTAATAAACTCTGCTATAATATAGAAGAATTATTTTTAACTGATAAACAGAAAAAGATGAATAAGGAATTGTATGACTTACTTGCACTAGATTCAGACTGCACTAAAAATTTAAAGGAGTTTTTAAGTAAGCATAAAAGAGACTCAGACCTAAAAGTGGTGCTAAATATTCGGCACGGAATGGGTGAGTCAAAAGTGTTCTCATATGTTGAACGTTTTGCTTGGGACAATGAAGATCTTGCTCAAGAGTTAAGAAAAATATTTCTAGAAGCAGGAGCATTAGATTATGATAAAAATATTATTTATCGTCAGCAAAAGAAAGGACAGGTCAGCAAATTACTCGTTAATTTAACCTCAAATCAAAAGGAGAAGTTAAATAAGTTTTCTGATAAGATGTTTCAAGCTCAAAATATGGCTGAACTTGAAGAGATTGTAAACGATGCTATAAAGTCTGGTGTACGATTAAACTATTCTCTTTCACAAGATTTCTTTTCAGGTAATGAATACACTTTTACCGATTATGTGATGAAAAAAATCAGTGAGTTGGAAAAAAATCCTAAAGTTGCTAGTAATATAATATGTCAATTAGTATCAAAAGGGGCAGTGTTTGGTAATACAGTTGATGCTAACACACTGACACCAGAATTTAAAGAGCATAAAACTAACCTAAAAAAAGCTTATATAGATTATGTTAGCAATTCTCATAAGTTTATTGAAATCGCAAAAAATGCAACCAATAGCGAGCTAAAAGATGTAAGAGTAGACAACTCCGTTTTTTACTTAGAATATTCTAAAGATAGTAAAATAGACATTATAAAGATAACAGATGGGGTAAGGGATTTAGGTCTCACAGATGGGGATGTAAAGTGTGGAAGAAATATAGTAAGGATTGGTAATAGTGAAGTAGAAATTAAAACTGAAGATGGCATAAGGAATTATACAGATCTTACAGAAGGCAGCAGTATAGTATTAACTTTCTATACTAGTTTGGGAGAATTGGAAGTTAGATTATATCCTGATGAGAACAATAAAAAATTGATAAGAGTAGAAGTGAGCGATGAAGATCTATTTGAAGAAATAGCAAGTCATGAAGAAATAGGGCAAAATTGCTTATTGGGAGGTTTATCGGTTATTGAAGCTATAGATCAAGGTGTTTTTGCTAGATCTGGTGGATTAATGCATCCTGAAGTAATAAGCGAGTCTAACAACAAATGGACAGAACGTGAAGAGTTAAGAAGAGTTTCTGACTCTAGGGGAGAAATTGCTAGGTAAATTATGCAGCTAACCACTTTTGCATCTAGAGTGATTATGCTTTAGTATATAATCAAGTTCTGTAACACTGTTCTAACCCCAACTATGAATTAGATTGTAGGTAAATTATTGAAAATCACTACTTTTTTAGTTAAGTTTGATCAAATTTAAAAGTAGCGTATGCATCATGCAGCTAATACCAACACTCATTGTTGGGAACGCAAATGATAAATTTGTTTAACTTCTCAATTATAGGCAAAAACAGCTCTTTTTCATGTGTTTCATAACTAACGGAAATTGGTATTAGAAAAATTATACTTGCATTAGCTTTTATTCATGCTAATTATGTACATAATATATCTATAGATTGAGGGATTATGATATTAGAATATATTTTAGGAACTAAGCAAGTTCATGCAAATGGTGGATTAGCTACTGAAGAACAGCACATGGAACGTTTTGGTCAGCAAACTCTGGAGCCTAGTCCATCATTGTTAGATCAAGAACAAACTGATGACTGGCATGAGTCCGTTGTTGAAGACAACAATACTGTTGTTGAAAGTTCTTTTATTCCAGAGAACTCAATTTTAATGAATTTAGCAAATCTGTTAACTGAAAGCGAAAAAGTTTCGATTGATGAATTTCATGACAAGATGGAAAGTATAATGAAAGAGTTTCATGAAAATAGATACGAAAGTTCTGCAAAGGTCACTCTAGAAAAGATGGAACGTTTAATAGATGAACATTTGAAAAGAAAAATAAAGCTAAATTTACGCTGTGATCACTATGAACGTAGTGTGTCGAATTTTATATTTAAAAAAATAATTGACATTGCTAATGCTAGCAGTGTTATGCGTATAACTCCTACTACTATATCACGTTATAAGGACAATGGGGAAGAGGCAATAGATGAGTGGGAAGAGGCTTTAGAACCTTTATTCAATATTGTCAATAAGCTACTATTAGCAGGTGCAAAAATAGAGTCTGATTTTTACAATGATAGAATGATAGGTGAAACTATGTGGGGAAGTGATGAGCCTATTTTTACAGAGTGTAAAAAAATTAAGGACAAACTGAAAAGTATCGCATATGAAGGTTTAATAAATAAGAATGAACAAGTTCAAGATGATGATCTGCAAGTAGAAGTAGATAACAATCTTGTTCTTTTTAGGTGGCCAAAAAACAGTATTGTTGAAGTTGGAAAGGTTATGAATAGTAAGGTGAATGAAAACTTTAGTATAGAAAGTAGCATCCTACAGATTGGAGAGAGTATAGTAAGAGTTGAAAATATAGGAGGAAAAAGAAATTATACAGATGTCTTAGGAGATAGCATTGAAATGTCCTTTACCACTGAAGTAGGCGAGATTAGTATTCATCTGTATCCTAGTGATAGTAATATAATAAAAGTAAAGCTTGATGGAGAGAACCAGGAGAAGTTTAACAAATTAAAAGATAAATCAAGTCTAGGAGAAAGCTGCTTTTTAGGAGGAAAAAGTGTTCTACAAGCTGTTAACGATAAAGGTTTTGAAAGAAACGGTAGAATACTTATAGAGTCAGCTGAAACTATTAAACAATCAAATTTTGTAGTGAAAGAATCAGGTGTCCCATCTACTCTTATGAGGCCAATCGATAGTTTAGACCAGCTGCAAAAGGTGGGAGCTTCGAAAGAAATAGTAGTGTGTTAATGAAGTCAACTAAAATTAGTAAACAAAAGAAAGGTCTTGGAGGGTAAAAAAATTGATGTATCTTCAAAGTAAGATTTTCTTAGGTATAAACTATACTCTCAAGGTGAGAAGAAATAGTAGGGGGATAAGTGTTGACTTAATAATTTAGAGATTCTTCTAAAGAAATTATTTTTCTCTCTTGATGTTTATTCTTTTATAGGTATAGCCTTTTGTGTTTGATTGAATTGACTTTTGTGATACCTACAGAATTTCCTTTATCACCCCAACTATGGATTAAATAAAGAGATAAAAGTGCAGCTAAGAAGAGGAAAACAGGGTAAGCTCAAGTATTTTATCAATAATTAAGAGGTTACCCATGAAGAAAGATATTACAGAACTTTACTGTTGCGTCGAGGATTTTTGTCGCACAGTCGATGATAATTTTGCTAATATGCTCCTATCAAAAGGAAGAAAACCCACTAGAATAACGGACTTCGGAAATTCTCACCATAATTCTATTATATCATCAATCCCCTTGCAAAAGTTTCAAAGCTTTTTACCTACTTTATCTGCCACTTTATAAATCTGAGTTTTCTAAATTGCCAACATATGACCGATTTATCGCTCTTAAATCACGGGTTTTATGGATTACTTTTGCAATGGTTCTGCAAACAAGCAAAAATGACAGGTATTGCCTACATAGACACTTCTACAATCGCTGTTTGCCACAAAAAAAGAATCTCCAAGAACAAAGTTTTTGATGGTTTGGCAGAAATTAGTAAGAGCACATATGGTTGGTTTTTTGGCTTTAAATTGCACTTGGTAATTAATGAAATTGGAATCACTTACTCTAACCAAAGGTAACGTTGATGACAGAAAACCTGTGCCAACTCTCACTAAAAGACTGACCGGACTTTTGTTTGGAGATAAGGGCTATATAAAGAAAGAGCTCTTTGAGAAACTCTTTGATAGAGGCCTAAAACTCGTCACTAAAGTAAAAAAAGGTATGAAAAACGTACTCATTTCACTTAAAGAGAAGATTTTACTAAGGAAAAGATCGATTGTTGAGACTGTTTTCGACTCCTTGAAAAACAAATTTGAGATTGAGCACACAAGACACAGATCGCCAACAAATTTCCTAATTCATGTTTTTTCTGTTCTGATTTCCTATTCCATGCAGTCGAAAAAGCCCTCTATTTCTATGCCTTTCTTTGCTGGCTAATCCATAGTTGGGGTTTTATCAGACCCACCACATGATTCAGCGGGAGAAGGGCTATCAGGTTCTTACGCAATAACTTTGGAGTTCTGGAATCGTTTCATATGTATGTTTAAGATTATCACTATTTTTATTACATAGTTAAGTATCAGTTCCTGTAAAACTAGTTTACCTTAATTCTTTGTTTTAAAGTATTGGTTTTCTGGCACATAGTCTTTTCCATTGCCTATTGCTTTTGTAAATTGAGATTCTAAGCCGTAAAACTTCTCCAATTGGTCACTCCATAACATTGGTACTTCTCTTAAATAAGCTAGCTTCAAATCTCTTGGCTGTCTCCCATTTACTATGTCTTCCTTTATTTTTGGAGCTAAATAATTTAATCTCAAAATTTGCTGTATACGTCTTGTACCTATATTAATTTTGGCACTCATCTCTTTAACACTTCTATACTTTCCCTCTTCTAGCTGACGTTTCCATAGGTGAGCTCTCACCACTGCTTTCAGTAGTGCATTATTTGTTTTCCCTTCTGGCTCTACTACTGTGCATTTATTTCCTTTCTTTTTTATTGGTATAAATGTTTCCTCTGACTCAGAATGTACCTCTATTCCATCTTCTCTTATCATTACTCCCTTTATTAACTTTTTCACTACTTCTTTCTGCTTTCCAAAACTTAAATTTTCCCATTTTTCTTCGGTCTTTTCTCTCCAATTTTCATATATCTGCTCCGCTTTCCTCATCACTTCTTTTTCTACTTCTCCTGCTATTACATTTCGGTTTTCTGATTCACAACCTTTTCCCCTTAAATGATTGTTGCATACGTAATATCGATATCTCTTATTCTCCTTTTTTGCATATGTCAGTGTCATATTCACATCACAGCTCTTGCACTTAATTATTCCCCTAAGCAGTGCTTCCTCATATTTTGCTTTTCTATATGGTTGATTCCTTATCAATTCCTGCGCTTTTTGCCACTTTTCTTCTTCTATTATTGCTTCATGCTTTCCCTCATACTCTTTTTCATAATGTTTGATTTTTCCCATATATATTGGATTTGTTATTATTCTCCTTACCGTCGCTTTTTTAAAGATATCTGATTTTGTCCGGTATCCTTGACTATTTAACTCCCTTGCCAATTCTGCCATTGATTTTAGCTCCAAATATCTTTCAAATATGTGCCCTACTATTTTTGCTTCTTTTTCATTTATTATTAATTCTTTATCTTTTACATCATACCCAAGCGGTAAAGTTCCACCCATCCATAATCCCTGCTCTTTTGATGTTGCTATTTTATTTTTTACCCTTTCTACAATCATCTCTCTTTCTAGCTGTGCTGCTCCTGATAACACTGTTTGTACAAACTTTCCCATTGGCGTATTATTATCAAATATCTGCGTTACTGCTACAAAATTTACTCGGTGCCTTCTAAAAAATGATGTTACTTCAATGCTGTCTTTTGTCTCCCTTGATAGCCTATCCAGAGTATACACTACCACACAATCTACTTCTCCTCCTTTAACATCTTCAAATAATTCCTTTATTGCTGGTCTTTCTAAATTCTTTCCTGAGAAACCTCCATCATCGTACCTTTTGGCCAATACTACCCAACCCTCTCTGCTCTTTATGTACTTTTCACATGCTACTCGCTGCGCATCTAAACTGTTAAACTTTTGTTCTAGACCGTCTTCATTTGACTTTCTCGTATATATCGTGCATCTTACTTCTTTTAGCATTTTCAACTTCCATTTTTATCACGCATTCCAAATAATAAAGGTCCGTTGTAACTCATTCCCATTATTTTTCCGGCTACTGCTGACAATGATGTGAAAAATTCTTCTCGGTAGATTAAACCCTTGTCTGTTACCATTACCGCATGTGTTTCTTCCCCTCTCTCTAATATTAGCTCTGTTCCTGCTACTGGCAATTTGTCACTACTTATTCTTTTTCCCTTCTCTAGTCGATCTGCCAGATACTCTAGTCTTTTTGACCCTTTTCTTGACATTTTTCCATATGCTTCCTCCTGCATTCTATATGATAGTCTTGGTATCAGATATTTCTTTGAATGTTTAGGTGCCTCTTCCCCATATACCTTCTTCCATATTTTTCTCAGTTCTGATAACGATTTTCTCTCTAATAACAACACTTCCTTTTCTACCATTTTCTTCCTTTTCTCAATCAACTTCCATAACCTTCTACTAATTCTCTCATGATCTCTTCGCTATTTCCCATATATGCCAAATCTATCGGTGTATATCCTTTATCATCTTTCTCATTTACATCTCCCCTGGCTTCTAATATTGCTCTTACGTTCTTTATCTCCCTCATAAATACTGCTCCGTGTAGTGGCGTCCTTCCTATATAATTTCTAGTATTTACATCTGATCCTGCTTTTATTAGCTCCCTTACCGTTTTTTCACAGCTCATCATGCTTGCACAATGTAATGCCGTATATCCTCCATCATTTTTAGCATTTACTTCTCCTCCTCCTTTTATCAGTGCCTTAATATTTTCTACCTTTCCCAGAAATGCTGCTAGGTGTAACGGTGTATCTCCGCTATTATTTTCTATATTTATTTCTGCTCCCCTTTCTATCAGTAACTTGACTACTTTTTCATCAGAGAATTGTGCTGCTAGATGCAATACTGTATTACCACCTTCGTCTTTTTCATTTATTACATAAAATGAATTCTTCTTTAATTTTTCCAATCTCTTATTTAAATTGAACATCTTAGTTACCCCACCCATTTACCACCTTAAGTCTGTCTCATTAATCATTTCATTCACTTGGCTTATTATCTTGCTTGCTAAATTTTGACATTCCTCCTTTATTAGTGATTTGTCTCTTTTCCTTATTTCTCCTATCTCTATTATTTTTAGCTCCGGCATGTAGCTTCCATTCAACATGTCTGCTATTTCTCCCACTAGCCCCTCTATTCCATAGCAGGTCAGTTCTCTACTTTTTGTTATTCCTCCTTTTTCTCTCAAAAATTTACTCGCCTTTTCACTCTCTTTGCTATCACATAGACGATACTTTTCACTTTCCCATATGTAATACATTGGCGTTGCTCCGTACTTATTCAGTTGATTAACTTCAGCTCCAGCCTTTACCAGCTCTTTTATTATTTCAACTCCTGCTCCTCCTATTTTGCACGCAGAGTGCAGTGGCGTACATCCAGTGACATATTGAGTGGCATTTACTTCTGCTCCCGACCTTAGCAGCACTTTTACATTTTCTAAACTTTTTGCGAATACTGCACAGTGCAGAGGTGTATAACCATTTTTGTCTCTTGCATTAACCTCTGCTCCTTTTTTTATTAATAACCTTACTGTTTTGTAATCAGAGATTTCTACTGCTTGATGCAAGATCGTCTCTCCTTCTTCATTTCTTTTATTAATGTTTTTAAACCCGTTACTTGATACTTCTTTAAAAAACTTACTCTTGCTAAAACTCATTTCATACCTCACAAAATTAGCTTTTCTAGCGCCAGACAAATTTCTTATATTTACCTGCTGCTATTCAAGTCATGTCCTTTTTAGCATGAGAAAGCAAGTCCTTTTCTTTTTATTTCATACATTTTAACCTATTATTAATATAATATATGAGGATCTAAATATAAGTACTTAACTTATTATAGATACAACTTGACTACTTTTCCAACTTCTGTGCAAATGTCGATGTTCGTGCCATTTCAGTACTCCTGGGTAAAATACTAAAACCCCAGTTATGGATTAACCAAGGCAATAAAACTTAGAAATAGAAGGCTTTTTTGACTGCATGGAATATGAAATTAATGTAGAAAAAATATGTACCAGAAAATTTATTGGCGATCTGTGCCGAAGCTCAAATTTATTTTTTAAACAACCAAAGACTGTCTCAATAATCGACCTTTTTCTCAATAAAATCTTCTCTTTTAGTGAGACTAGTGCGTTTTTCATGCCTTTTTTCACTTTAGTGACAAGCTTTAAACCTCTATCGAAGAGTTCCTCAAAGAGCTCCTTCTTGATATAGCCTTTATCTCCGAACAAAAGTCCTGTCAGTCTTTTAGTTATAGTTGGCACAGGTTTTCTGTCATCAACGTTACCTTTGGTTAGAGTAAGTGATTCCAATTTCGTTAATCACCAAGTGCAATTTAAAGCCAAAAAACCAACCACACGTGCTCTTACCAATTTCTGCTAAACCATCAAAAACTTTGTTCCTAGAGATTCTTTTTTTGTGGCAAACGGCAATCGTAGAAGTGTCAATGTAGGAAGATTTTCGCTTGTTCGCAGAACCATTGAAGAAGTAATCCGTAAAACTCTCGGCTTTAAGGCAATAAATCTGTGATATGAAGGCATCTTTGAAAATTCTGATCTATAGAGTAACTTAAGGTAACAAAGATAAAAAGCCTTGAAGTTTTTACATGGCGATTGGTGGTATAACAGGATTATGGTTAGTATTTCTGAGTGCGCTATTTCTGGTTGGTTTTTTGCCATTTGATAAGAACTTATTTGCAAAATTTTCATCTACTACACGACAAAAATCCTCGACGCAGCAGTAAAATATCTTTCTTCATGGGTAACCTCTTAAATTATTGCTAAAATACTTGAGTTTACCCTATTTCCCTCTTTATTAATTCTACTTTTATCTGTTTTCTAATCCATAACTGGGGTTCTTAGAGCAATACAAGATAGTATAGCAAAACTCTCTAAACACTATAACCTCAACTCCAAAACTATTGTTAAGTGGAAAAAACGCTCATTCACTAAAGATGCTCAAACCATTCAATGCACCATAATTATGCTTTCAAACATATATTTGATCATGTTTATGAAGAAAATAATATCGAACATCGCTTAACAAAAGTCAGCCACCAGTCAACTAATGGGCAGGTTGAGCTTATTGAATAGAACACAATTCAACAGTCAAGAAATATTACTATAAGTCACATCAACAACTTAAAGAGCATCTCTATAACTTCGTTATAGCCTATCACTATGCGAAAAGACTTAAAACTCTCAAGGGTTTAAACACCTTTTGAATTCATATGTACAAAGTGGACAAAATCTCCAGAGTTGTTTATAGTTAATCCATGCCATCATATTCTGGGGCCATACATCTAAAAGGTTTAATATATTTTGCTCTATGGTTATCTTTTTAGATTCCTTGTCTATCCTATTCTGCCAATCTCCTGAACGGATACAAAAATAGTAATATCCTACATGCCTTGAAGCAGTTAATACATGTAAAGAGGCAAGCTCATCATGCAACTCAACCCACATAGACAAGGTTAACTGAAAAAATCAAGAACAGAAACAACAAGACCTCTCTTCACAATAAGTGATATTTTACCGCGCAAGATCCTTCTTAGATTCTTGACAACATTGTGCGTCCTGTAACATACCAGAGGGAACGTTATCAGAAAGAGAGGATATAGAATCAACATTACTTACACTAGCAACAGGTGATACATTTTCATCAGAATCAATATTACTTATACTAGTAGTAGAGCTAGCAAGAGGGGATACATTTCTAGAGCAAGAACTACTACCGTACAAGAAAGAAGTACTACCATGAACAATATCTGAAACAGGAGGAGAAGTAGGAAAAACATTAGGACGTCTAGAAAGATTAGGCATGCTATGGTAACTAGGCAAGAACTGGTGACGTGACATGGGAAATGGGAAGCCTTGAAAAGGTGGACGAAAACGATTAGGAAAGGGGTGAAAGGGCCTAAAAAATGGATGTAATGCAGGTGGACGGTTGAAATAAAGCGGGGGCTGGTACACTGAAAAGTGATCTCTATCCGCAAAACCTTGACGGCCACTTCTGCCTCCTACTCTATCATATGGCTTGCCAACATCAGAAAAACTCTCACATCTTTTATTTCTCACCTTTCCACGACTTTCATTACCACTCGAAGAGTCTTGTCGTGTAAAAAGCACTGTCCCATGTTCATCACTATCAGCCGCTCTGGACGAAGATGATTTACTTTCTGAACTTGGTTTCTCTTCGGAAATAGCACCCACACCATTAGAGACTGCCTTACAGTTTTCAGAACCCAACCTTTCACGATAGCTCTCACTCCTACTTGAAGAGTCTTGTCGTGTAAGAGACGCTGTCCTATATTTATCGCTATCAGCTGTTCTAGAGGAAGATGGCCTGCCTTCTGAACTTAGTTTCTCCCTAGAAATAGCACCTGTGTCCTTAGAGACTGACTTATGGTTTTCAGAATCCAACCTTTTACGGTAACTTTTACTCCTACTTGAAGAGTCTTGTCGTGTAAGAGAGGCTGTCCTACATTTATCGCTATCAGCTGTTCTAGACGAAGATAGTCTGCCTTCTGATCTTAGTTTCTCCCTAGAAATAGCACCTGTGTCCTTAGAGACTGACTTATAGTTTTCAGAATCCAACCTTTTACGGTAACTTTCACTCCTACTTGAAGAGTCTTGTCGTGTAAAACGTACTGTCCTATATTCATCGCTACCAGCTGTTTTGGAAGAGAATGGTCTACTTTCTGAACTTGATTTCTCTCTAGAAGTAGCACCCATGTCCCTAGGTACTTTTCTTCCTTCCATCTCCAGGAAACACAGATCAATTGCACGACGAAAGACTTGTTCCTTACTTTCCGATTTGGCAAATCTGAGCAGATTAGAAACATCTGACGAAGCATCACGGACAGAATGGATTAGCTTTTTGAAGGAAGAGTACAAGCGATCCCCTTTCTCAATGGAAGTCTCCAAACCCTCTACCATAGAAGAAAAAGTACTGATAGATTGAGAAAAGCTTTCCAAAAGACTAACAAAATCCTGCTTATTAGAATCAAATCGTGGTATTGATCCTAATGCTTCACCAGAGGAAACAAGCCTATAAAAATCCTCAGCATTGAAAGACACAAGCCCGGAGGATTCTTTCAGATTGTAGCACAAACTCCATAAAGCTCTAAAATCATTATCACTGGAACACTTTTGAATAAATTCATCTTTTGTCGCTAGCGCTACAGATTGCAATTGATCCACCTGTTCATTCAAACTTCTACTAACATCGAACAACGACTTAAGCTTGTTCTTCAAACAATTTAACAAGAAGAGAACTATACTATTGTCCATTTCTTTATACCTAATAACATACGTGCTCAGCTCATTGTAAGCCAATATCATAAGTACTTCAACAATTATTTTAAATTAACAATGTTTTATACCAAACATTCACTATTGGAAAAAAATGGAACAAGTTATAAATTTGCTTAACTCTCCAAATTAGAGGGAAAAAGAGCTCTTTTTCATTTGTTCTACTACCAATGAAACTTGGTATGAAACAGCTATATGCAGGTTTGCTGTAAAACTTCAGCAGTTTTCCACTCCTTTAAAGCATCATGCTCTTATAATAGTGATATCAAATATAGGTCTTAACTATTTTCATCTCAAGACCTTCTGCAAAAGGTGATTGAAAAAGTGATGTAAGAGAGGTAGAAGAAGAATAAGCAGATCAAGTAAGGTAAAAAATGAGCTTTAGTTACTATAAAATGAAGAAGCACCCAAGAAACTTTCGTAATATAACAGGTTTAACTATAGAGGAGTTTGAAAAGGTGGTGGAAAAAGTGAGGTCTGAGTGGAAAAAACTTGAAAAACAGAAAAAGTGCCATGGTAGAAGATCACAACTACCAACTCTGGAAGATAAGTTATTTTGCGTAATTTTGTACTGACCTTACCCAGAAAAAGTAGACAGGTAGTTAAGACGTTTTTTTCATGAAAATGATGAATCAAATTTTTCAGGAATGCAATAGTTAATAGTAGAATGTCTACGTTGTTTGTTATAAAAAATTGACCTTACCCAGAAAAAGTAGACAGGTAGTTAAGACGTTTTTGAAGTAAAATAAAACGTTTTTTCAAAGAGGTGTAGTATGACAAAAAGAAAAGAATATACAGCAGAATTCAAAATTGAAGCTATAAGACTAGTAAAAGAAACAGGTCAATCATCAGCAAAAATAGCAAGAGATTTGGGTATTAGCGGTGATTCATTAAGCAGATGGGTAAAAACATACAATGATAGAATGTCTGGAGTAGATGCGTTTCCAGGAAAAGGGAAAGTAGCTCATTGCGACAAAGAAAAGTTTGATTTAAAGAAAGAACTGGCAAGAGTAACTAGAGAAAGAGATATTTTAAAAAAAGCCCTGGGATATTTTGCAAACCAAAAAGAGTGAAATATTCTTTTATAAAAGAGCATGAAAACTGCTGTAAAATAAGAGAGCTATGCAGGTTTTTGAACGTATCTGCTTGTGGTTATTATAAATGGATTTCTAAGGAAAAAAGTAATAAAAAATCAACAAGAGAAGAGCTCATAAAAGATATTCAAAAGATATATCAAGCGTCACAATGCAGATACGGAGCTCCACGCTGAATTAAAGGTTTTAGGTAAAAATTATAACATCAAAACAGTGCAAAATGTTATGCAGGAAAATGGCATTCAAGCCCAACTTAGACGAAGGTTTAAGACTAAGAAACTTCAAACAGACAATAGAGTTATAACTCCTAACATATTGGATCAGAATTTCACCACTGATCAGCCAAACAAGATATGGGATTACATACATAAACACCAACGAAGGATGGCTATATTTGGCAGCAATAATAGATTTATATTCACGCATGGTAGTTGGTTGGTCAATGAGTAATTCAATAAATAAGCAATTAGTTATAGATGCTTTATTGATGGCTGTTGATAGGCGCAAACCCGTTAAAAATCTACTATTTCATAGCGATCAAGGATCACAGTACACCTCTAAAAATTAGAGATTTTTACTGAATACAAAAAGTATTATTTCTAGCATGAGTCACAAAGTTACGATAATGCTGTTTCGGAGAGCTTTTTTAGTTCACTAAAGAGGGAATTACTCATTGATACCTCACAACACTCCGCACAACAAGCTAGAACCGCAATATTTGAATACATAGAAATTTTTTATAACAAACAACGTAGACATTCTACTATTAACTATTGCATTCCTGAAAAATTTGATTCATCATTTTCATGAAAAAAACGTCTTAACTACCTGTCTACTTTTTCTGGGTAAGGTCAATTTCTTCATGTCCAGCTCCTGATGCTAAGTGTAACGGTGTATGTAGTAAAGCATTCTGCTCATTAACATTAACTCCTTTGTTGAGTAAAAACCTTACAGCATTTGCTTCATTCAACATCGCAGCTAAATGAAGTAAGCTATCTTTTCTTGCACAAGAGAGCGCACTTTTACCATCATCATCAGTGATCAGTGGATTAATATTTTTCCTATTGAGTAAGAGCGCAACCATACTAAGCTCGTTAATTTCTACTGCATAATGTAGCGGTGTCTTTCCATTTAATCCTCTGACATTAACATCTAATCCAGGTTAGACACTTTATTAATTCTAAACTTAAGTTAGCAGACATTATTTAAAACTTAATATTAGATAATTCTTGTAATGAGTTTGTAATCTCTTCGGTTAGCGCCATATGAATCTTTTCAGTGTCACTCAGTGATGCAAGTAGTGCTGACACTCTATTTGGAATATTAAGCAGATTATTACGGACAACTCTTGCTACATTAAATGCTTCAGTTTTTACTTCCTCTACTGCTACAAGTTCACCAATCTCAGCCCTAGCTTTTGCCTCAAGCAGTTTACCACGTTCCATTTCATTTTTTATTCTAGTTTTTAGCAACATCGTGGAAAGGTTACTTGTATTTTCGTTTTCTGGATTTTTCCTCCTCAGTGGCTGACTTGGATCTCTTATTGCCGCTACTGCTTCATTTGCTTGTTCTCTATTGATCAAACCATCCTCCAACTCAACTATTCCTTTCTTTACTAAATAACAGACATATTGCTTTGATACTCCTATCTCTCTTGCCCATTCTGTTTGTGTAATTTTCACTTTTTTCCTACTGTTTTTCTCCTTGAATTTCTGCAAAAGTTTTACCAGTACCGGCTAAAATGGCATCTCTTCCGGTATATATTTGCCAACGTTTTATGGTTACATCTACAAATTTTGAATCTAGCTCTATTGTTCTGCAAATTCTTCCTGTTCTCTCACATGCAATCAGTGTACTTCCAGAACCGCTAAATGGATCAAGTACTATGTCTCCTGGTCTGCTGCTGTTTACTATTGCTCTCTCCATTAGCTCTACTGGCTTCATCGTTGGATGTAGTGTATTATGCGTTGGCTTATCATAAAACCACAGATCACTTTGATTTCTACCACCATGCCACTCACGTTTATTGCCGCTTTTCCATCCATAGAGCATTGCTTCGTATTGTCTTTGATAATCAGACCTGCCTAGCGTAAAATGATTCTTTGCCCAAATGATAAATGTTGACCATTTTCCTCCTGCCTCTTCAAATGCTTTTTGCAACGTTGAAAACTCTGATGATGATATGCAGATGTAAATTGCACCTTTCGTATATGCTAAAATATGGGAACAGATGTCATAGAGAAAAAGTTCGTACTTTTCACCTTGATTATCATTTAATATCTTTTTGTCTTGGCTATTACCATAATCAACGTTATATGGAGGATCACAAACAGTAATGTCTGCCATTTTATCATCTAACAGCGCTTTATATGATTCAACTACAGAGCTATCACCACAATAGATTCGATGATCACCTAAAATCCATAAATCACCTGGTTTTGTTATTTCTACCTTTTTGTCATCAACAACTAAGTCAGAAAGATCTTCTTTTTCACTATCTAAATCATCAAGGAAATGTTGAACTTTTTCTAATTCAAACCCTGTCATTTTTAAGTCAAACTGTAAATCTTCTAACTCTTGAATTTCTACTTTCAAAAGCTCATCATCCCACTTTGCCCAATTAGCTGATTGATTTGCCAGCAATCGAAAAGCTTTGGTTTGTGGTTCATTTAGATTATCACTGAGGACTACTGGAATACTTTCCATACCAAGTTTTCTTGCTGCTTTAAGTCTTAAATGACCATCAACCACAGTTCCATCGCTTTTTGCAACTATTGGTATACGAAAGCCGAATTCCCTGATTGAAGCACACATTCTATTTACTACGTCATCATTTTTACGAGGATTACGCTTATATTCGACGAGGTTTTCAACAGGATAGTAGTGGATTGCTAAATTCATATAATTTAAATTCTTAATAATTAAAAGGTTAATATTCAAAATATGTCTGACGCTAAAGAAGGCCTGAGGTCGAACCCACCAAACCCGCCAGTATGGCCGAAAGGACCCACTTTTATGGTATTTTTGATATGTTAAAATCTTTACTGATATAGAACATTAATGCCAAAGCATCGGCCTCATTATCATCTTTAGGCAAAAAACCTTTTTCACGTATCGCTTCAATAACTTCACTTTTACTTGCATTGCCATTACCAGCTATAAAGCGTTTGATAGTTTTAACATTAACACCTTTGTATGGCACATGATGTTCTTCACACCAAGCAGATAGAACGGCAAGAAAACCACCGTAGCAATGCGCTGCATCAGTTCCTAGATTTCTTCTCACTTCTTCAAAATACACTGCAGTGAACTCATGTTTCAAAGAATTAAGCCAATTACGAAAATTCAAGAAGCACATGCCACCTCCACTGAAACGACTACCATGAAAGCTTTTGCTTCCACTTTGAATTATTCCATCTGTTAGAATTGCCCAGCCCGTTTGCTTGCCAAGGTCCAGTGTTAGGATTGACATTTATATTCAGAGTTTGTTTCGCTAGAGTGCTATATAATATATATTCAGGATTTGAAAAATTTTTGTCCAAAAAATCTTCTTCTTAAGCAAACTTTTTAGAAAAAACTTGGTTAAAAATCAGTAAACAGCCATTGCATAATTATTGGTCAAGACTTTCAGATTTCTATCTTAACTATTTAAATAGTCTATTATGTTATTATGGTGTGGTTAGTTTCTTATGAACATTTATCCAAATCGTAAATTTTGGGAAGATGATTTAGAAGTACCTGTTAACCATTTGCTTGACCGTTTTCACAATACAAAAATACGTCAGTCTTGGATAGATTCACTTTCTGGTAAGCAATTAAATATTATTTTTCAAAACTCCTTTAAAGATAAATTAAATGCTCAACTCTTTGATGATGAAAGTTACGATAATACATCTGTACAATACAAACGTAAAGTGATTGCTAATTATTCCGATTCTCTCGTTACTTACTACTTGATTACCTGTTTTGACCGTGCAAAACTAGAAGTTACTGTCAGTGAAATTGCAAGATCTGCATTAACTACAGAACTCATGAAATCCTACCTTGTAAAAAATAATAATAAATATGATAAGAAGTCTTTGCTGTTTCTACTGTTTCATGCAGATTACAATCTTTTAAAGTCTGTCTATCACTTTGAAAAAATACAAAGAAAGAGTTTCATGTCTTTTGCCTTACAAAAAATACCAAGACGACCAAGTACTCCATTTAAGGACTTTATCTCAGAGGAAATCATACAACAAATACTGAAAGAAGATAACATTAAGAGAAATGACAGTTTCGAGAATCAACTACAAGGTTTCTTCTATCATCAGAATCGTTTATATGTGTTAATACGCAAAGCTAGCGATATAGATTTGTTGTTAAATTCAAACAAAGTTATTCATGGCCATAAGGCAGAGTGGATGATTTTGGATTTTCTACTAAATGGCACTCAGGTAGATCTTGGTGCTAGAAATATTGATCAAGCTATAGAAATAGCAAATAGCATTGCAAGTTGTTACTTTGGCTGCGAATGTATTTTTGTAGATGTGCAGGATAAAAACTTCGCGGAACAGGTGCATAAATTTATAGAAACTTGTATTAATGAATCTGATTCAAATATTCGTGTTTTTGAGTTAAAGTTTCAGTCAAATCGTTTCAATTACAGCTATACTAATATCACTTTGACTGTCGCTCCATATGATCCTATTGCACCGGAATTGCATGTTTTAAAGCCATTTGTAGGAGACATAGTACCATTGATAGAGTCGATTAAAGTAATATTTCAAGGCAAAAAGATAGGCTTATTTTTCAAGCGAAGTGATGAGTATATAGCAATTTACTACTCTGAACATCCTCTGAATAAAAGGGAAAGAGAGGATTTTAAAGCATACATAAAACAATTTTATGGTCTTACAATCTTGCCAAGAGCAAATCTCTGATCTTCTTAATTCTGGCAGCTCTTGGGTTAACCCAAATCAAAATTACATCAAAGCAGCAAGGTATTTGTCAGATCTTGAATTAATTAAGATGCAAGAGAGGTCTTACATTATCTGCTCTCGTAGACAAGATAAATTAGATTGGCCAAATATAGTTGATCCATACTGTAACAATGAGATTTTCATTGATGAGGACTTTAACGAAGCATGCGATAATATAATTTGTGAAAATTGCAACCGTGATATTTTACCTAATACCTACAAGAAGCAAAGATTTCATCGCTTATCTGTATATTTAAACCCAGAGAAAATCATGCATTGGTTTGAAGGTCAGCTAAGTGATACAAATTTTATGTGGCAAAAAGTGGAAAGTGGAGTTTATCATGTTGGTGGACAAGGTCAATTTGTAAATCTCATTGTTCTTGATTTTTGCACCAATCCAACATTCTTAACGATAGATAAGCTTAAAGCTAATCCAACTGTATTAATAATACTGAGAAAAAATCCATCAAACATACCTCTTGATTTGCCCATAGTAAAAATGGTTGACCTTTTCTTTCAGCATAAGACTTTAATTGAAGTATTCCAAGAAGCAGCACAAAGAGGAGTACTAGAGTTCATACCAAATACTTCAATGCAAATCTTACATACTGCACTTAATCTAATTGAACCTTCTAAAGAGAAGGAATTACTAAAGTTGCAATTGATAGAGGGCTCACTTTACGTAAACAATATAGAGATTCTAAATAAGAAAGCTGTAGCATGTATGAAAGTTTTGCGCGTATTATTTGAACAATTTTTGAATGATTGTAAAAAAGAATTACCTCCTGAAAAACACATGTTGCTTAGCATAACTGAAATAGAAAAGCGCCTAAATCTTGATCCAGAAGCAGATCCAGAACATCACATCAGAAAACCACTAAACACAATCCAAAGAACAATAAAAACTACATTAGCCAAAAAGTTAGGACTAAACATCGAACGTAATGATGTGATTCAAACAGTTGGTTGGCCTGGATCATCGCGTAGAGATTATGGTTACCGTATTAACCCTTTTACTTTGGTTATAAAAGCAACTCGTTAAGTTTTAGAGATACTAAATAACCAATTAAACGCCATAAGTTACGTAAAATATCGACTATACAAATCTGTCATACATTAAAAAAATTTCTTTACAACTAAAGTAAAACGTGATAAAATTAACATAAGGTTTTTCTTATAAGTTAAGACATGGTGTTAATCGGCTTTTAAGGGCTGTTATAAGCATTCTTTAGGTCAAGGTGGTATAATTGTACCCTCGGGTCATAGAGTCTTTTTAAAATGCTATTATAAATTGTTTTGTCTTTTGTAAGCATTTGTCTTTCACTTTTAGGTCCTTCATCTTTTTTTTCAAGTTGTTCAAAATGCAATAGTAGGTTTTTCATATTTTTGTCTCTGTGTTGTATTTTTATTAGTGACTACTTTTCCAAACTTCTTTCTTTTTGCTCAAAAGTTACTATGAACCATTACTATAGTTATTGTATTTTATATTAGTTTATTATTATATCATTTATTATTATTTATATATATATAATATATAAGATTCTCGGAAAGTGGAAATCAGCCACTGTAGCGGGTTTGAGTATTACCAAATTAGCTAAATTTTTTGGAAATGGAAACGTAATATTTCTTATATTAGATGGCTAAAAATCAACGAATTTCAATAGTTTAAGTGTGAATATACTCTAATTTCCAAATCTTGATAAATTTTCCGGAAATCATGGAAATTTGGTCGTGTGGAATTCATTTTTTGTTCTTAAAACCTTACTTTCAGAGAGACAAAATGAACCCACAAAACTTTCATAAGTGAGCTTTAAGTATTTTTTAGAAGTTACCTATTTCAAACCTTCCTGCACCTAGCTTAAACTTACCTTCTCCTCTGGCAAAAGAACCAGTTTTGATATCAAGCCATTTATCCTCTTTTGAGTTTGTAGCCATACCTTTTACTATTTTTCTTTCGTTTAATAGTTCCTGTGCTAAACGTTCAAGTCTATGCCTACTAACACCATGAAATGCAGCTGGTAATCTATGCCGTTGTTGAAACACTCCTGGTCCACCTGTATGAGTAAACGGATGACCTTCTTCTGCTGACACTGCAATAGCTTGCATCAGTATCTTTTTTAAGTATTCATCAGATAATTTTCCAAGCTTAAATTCCTCAGATATATCCTCAAGCAAGCCAGTTGAGGAGCGTAAGTAAGTTCTTATATTCCTATCTGTTGCTCCATTAGACTTAACTATAGCTCCTTGGTATACTGCATTATTAACTTTATTAACCTTTAATGTATTAAACACAGTATTCTGATGCTCTGTTGAAGCAGGCCATAATGCAAAAGAACACCTCACACCATCAACAAGTGCAGTTGTACCTCTTATCGCATCTCTTGCCTGTTCCACAGTCGTAATCGGTTCACTGCACTTAGGTTTTCTCATATGATGTGCTACAATTACAGCTGCTCCTGTTTTATTTGCTAAGCTTGCAAGTAGCCCAATTGCGTAATATCCCATTTCTGGATCTGAGTTTATAT
This sequence comes from Wolbachia endosymbiont (group B) of Scrobipalpa ocellatella, assembly GCF_964188425.1. NCBI lineage: Bacteria > Pseudomonadati > Pseudomonadota > Alphaproteobacteria > Rickettsiales > Anaplasmataceae > Wolbachia > Wolbachia endosymbiont (group B) of Scrobipalpa ocellatella. The sequence continues at coordinate 530,886 of NZ_OZ077190.1, read as the reverse complement.
TAGCATGGACAAATGATACTAGTGGATCAAATACTATTAGTTTTAGATCTTTAATTTTATCTAATTGTCCACAGATGTCTTCGAATTTATCTGAAGTTTCAGGACATTTACCACGCATGTTGCTTTTCACTATAGAAAAGGGCTCTCCCGTATTTGGAATAGGTATAATAAATAATCGATTTTGATATTCTGCTCTCTTGCTACCAGGATCAAGACGATCAAGACGACGGTGTATCTCACCTGCATCATCTTCTGCTGAAAAAATCACCACTGATCCATGCTCTGTAACAAGGGAACCAAAACCACATATCTGATCTGCATCACTTGCAACCTTAAGTGCCAAGTCAAGGAGTAGCATACCTTTACCTGTATCTCCCATAGCAGCTACTATTGAGGTAACACCTAAAGGAAATAACCCTTCAACAAGAAACCTTTGTATTGGTACTGAACCTAAATAACGACTCACACTCCAGTCTAAAATGTTAAGCGGCTGTTTTGTAGATCTTTCTAAACTTTTCATATTTGAAGTATTTGGAATGTCAGTAGATGGGGTATCAATAGTAAGTAAAGGAGTTGAAGCTAAAAATTCTTCAATGCTTATACCCTCCTTTACACAATCAGCGGCATCCCATTTCTCAGGCTTATCTTGAGGAATTTCAAGCACAGCAAGTGATGCAACTCCAAGATCTAACAGCTTTTTTGCAGCATTTTCAGCATATCGTTTGCCTGGTTCATCATTATCTGGCCATATAATAATGTGTTTACCTTTAAGTGGAGTCCAATCTGTCTTCTCAATAGGTGCATTTGCTCCTGACATTGCTGTTGTTGCAATTATTCCTTTCTCTATCAGCACTTCTGCACATTTTTCTCCCTCAACCAGAACAACTTTATCGGACTTTAAAATACCTGGAATATTATATAGTGGCCTTATCTCTGGTACACTAAAGGTGGATTTTTTGATATCAAAAGGAAGATATCTCTTTCCACTATCATCATCATAACGATATACTCTAACAAGAGCTTGGCCTTTTTCATCGTAATAATCCCAATATGCAGTTGGATTACCTGCAGTTTTGTCAGTTTTGATCTTTTTAAAATGACCAAGCCATTCAGCTATAGAGTCCATTACTTCAGTAAACTCTGTTCTAGTACTTTTTCTATGCACTTCTGCCCAAAGGTCGATAATGTCACCACCTTCTCCTGTTGCAAAATCATGCCATAGGCCAGCTTCACTGCCACTTAATTCTACTACTAGACTCTTTCCTTTATCACCTTGTATATTGCCTACATAAAACTTATCACCACGAAAAATCCCTCTTGGCAATAGATAAGAAAGGCATGATCTGATATTTAACAGAAGCTGAGCTTTAAGTTGTTCTTTTTCTACTAACGGTGCATTTTTTCGTGGAGCTGCAGTATTAAAATCACAATAGATATCCATAAAATCTCCAATATATTTAAAGTTTAGAAATTTGGTTAAGCTGTAGCTATCCAGCGTCCGTTAACCATATTTATGAATTTTGTTGGTATTGGTTTGCCGTTTTTAAGTTCGTACATCAATTGCAGAGTATTCCTTTCTGGCCTAAATATCATTATTCCAGATGTATATAAACTTCTTAAAACATTAGCACCACTCAATGCTTGAAATGGATTCTTTTTTAACGTGGTTGTTGACATTTTTTTGGTGTAATGTGTAACTATTACTCCAGCAGCAGGATTAGTTATAGAGCGTAGTTCATCAATACTATTTTGCAGAAAAGAGATCATACTCCTATAATCAAAAAGAGAGTCTATCACTATAAGATCAACTGTTTTTACATCGAGATTTTCCGACATAATTTCTTTTATTTTTTCCACATTCAAAGTTAACTGTACTTTTTTAGTAATAACTAAGTTTTCTGTTCCTTCATCAAGGATTTTCTTGCTGATTCTTAGCTTCTGTAAGCGCTCTCTATATTCCATTTCATTCTGTAGATAGAATATCTTAAGTGGCCTTGCAGGCTTCATACCAAGAAATGATACTCCAGCAGCTAAATGTACTAACATGGAAAGTAGAAAATTACTTTTTCCTATTTTTGGAGTTCCACCTATAACTAAAAGACCACTTGGAGTTAGAATTCTTGGGCCTATTATATCTTTTGGCATTGGTGATTTATCATTCAAGTAATGCCTTGCTGAAAACGATGTAATTTTATGTTCTGTTGTGTTTTCTTTAGTATTTAACCACTTCTTAGCGGAATTTATATCACCTTTAACTAAAGTCCAAAGATCAATAATATCACCACTGATTCCTTTAGTAAAATTACGCCAATTTCCAGCTTCTTTACCCACTATTTTAACTGTAATCGTATCCCCATCACAATTGCCAACATAAGTCCTCTCTCGATAAAAATTACCGTTTGGAATTAGGTAAGGTACACACTCCTTAATATTATCAATCAATAATCCTTTTATTTCCTTTCTCTGCATAAAACCCCCATACATACTTTTCATACGTTTAGAGCTGAGATTAGCTAGCTCACAAACAGTTTCAAAAGACTCTGCATTTAATTGCTTCTTTCTTTAGCTCTACTGCTGCATCTTTGATAGCTCTCTCAATTACAGCAATCCAGAGCTTCTCTTCGTCGTACTTCAAAATGGCAACCAGTCAGATTCAATACCATTGTTTTGTTCTGGAGTAACAACTGTAGCAATTCTGTTTCTATCTCCGTATCTACTGTCGGCTTCAATACCAACTTTTGCAGTAAACTCTAACCCGTTAAAATCAGCTATAGAGTTGATTTTTCTAGCAATCACTGCTTTTTCTGAAGTGTCATTTGCATGAATGTTCCGTGCTGACTCTAAAATACTTCTAAGCATAGAACGTCCAGATTCTCCCCAAGTATCTTCTCCTTCAACGCTTGCTTTGCCACTTTTAATACCAATTACTTGAAAAATCTTACGTTTTGCATATTGACCTTCAGTGACGGTAAATTCAGCGTTTAAATAGATGCTGCCGGTAGCATAGCTTTTAGTGAACCAATTTTCATAACCTCCAGGCTTTATTGCCATTTTTACCTTGACTATTGTACCTTTTGGTATTAAATTGCTCTGCAGTTTTGCGTTATTAAAATCAGTTAAAAAATCTGATAACATATTGTCCTCCTATAAATTAAGTAAAAATCAGTTACTCCATTGGTCTGCAAGCTTCCAACGACCATCTATCTTATCAACAAGCTTATTTGCTACACGTTCACCATTACGAAGCTCAAATACTATTTGACGGACAGTGCTTTCCTCATCATGAGCAAACATCACCATGCCAGTGCTATAAAATCCACGTAAAGATCCAGCACCACTTAGGCCTTGAAATGGATCTTCTTCTAACATTTTTTTGGATAGTTTTTTTGTATGGTGAGTGAGTATTATGCCCGAATCTGGATTGATAACATTTCTCAGTCTTTCAAGTGTTTTTTGCAAGAAGAATAACATAGCGCTATTGTCGTTTTCATTGCCATATTCACTTGAGTTAAAAATGTTACGAAGAGGATCGACGGCAATAATATCAGGTTTGAAACGCTCTTTGATAACATTTTTAATTTCATCTATTTCTTCACTGCTGAAAGATAATTGTACTCTTGGTGTAATGATTAAGTTATTGGCAGCTATATTCAAAAGTTCGTTATCCAGTTGAAGTTGTTGCAAACGTTCTTTCATATATTCATATTCAATTTCAGTTTGCAGATAGAAAATTTTCATAGGTTTGCTTGGAGTCATACCCAAAAATGAAACTCCAGCAGCCATGTGGACAAGCCATGAAATTAGAAAATCGCTTTTGCCAATTTTAGGTGGGCCACCTAGTACCAATAGACCTCTTTTTGTTAAAATCCTTGGTGCGATTATATCTTCTGGTATCGGTGCTTTGTCGTTTAAATACTCTTTTATGCTGAAAAAGGGAATTTTTTGACCGATATTGAAAAAGCTTTGTTCCATAATAATTATTCTCCAATTTTTAATTAAACAATAGGAGCCAAAGTTTTGGCTTTAATTTTCGCAAGTAATTTACCTAGATGTGGTTCCTCAACCATATTCAGGCAGCCACTGCGATCTTTAGCTGGGTATCCCCAAGTATTAATAGTCTGACAGACAAATGAACGTTTCTCTGTACCATCATCTTTCTTGATTCCAACCATGCTGATTACCTCATCAACTATCCCTGGAATCTCACTAGCAGTTTTAGCTCCTTCACATTGAGGTAGCCAAGTTGGACGATTGCAGTCATCGAGATATTGACCTAATGTGCCAACTATTATGATGTCTTTATCTCTGATATGTTGAAACTGATTGAGCCAAGCCATCATCTCTTGCGCAAGTATTCCGTAAGCAGCTCTCATGTCTTGCTTTCCACTTCTCTCAGAAAAAGCTTCCGGTTGCATTTTTGCCCATAAGAGACAAAGACGTGATGCTACAGTGATGCTATCAATAAAAATACATCGATATTTAGAAAACTCTTCATTGTATTTACTTGATACGTGCTCATAGTGTCTTTGGCTATACGCTTGATCAGATTTTAGTGCAGGGTTCGGACCACCAATTAGGCAGGCAATATCCCGAGCTTGATTCCAAGTACGAACACTAATTGAATCTCCCTGCCAATCTTGAACAGCAAGCAGACCTGCTTCAAAGTCAAGACATAGTGTTGGTTCACTTATAGTCTTTAAGAGGCTGGTTTTACCAATACCGTAAGGACCAAAAATTACTACTTTTATTCCTGTAGTTGTTTTCAATCTTTCATTATTGTTTAGAATTTTAAAAGTCATTTATTCACCTCAATGGTATATGTTATATATTCAGGAAAGGTAGAATTTATGTTCAATTTTTCTTTTTGCTCTTGTAGTAGATGGAAGAGAGTTTTATACGTATTTTTCTTATCATAGTATTTAAAGTAGTTCTTGATATGTTGTTCATCTTAGCAACTTCATATAAGTTAAAGTACTTGAGTTGTTCGCATATCTTTTGCATCTTTCTTGGTAGCGTTGAAATCATGTAATCTACATCAGTACGTTTCGCTACTTCATCTTCAAAAGCTTCTGTTTTCTCAATATTGACATAGTTATTAATATTGCGCTTCATACATAGTTGTTTCTCCAATAAGTTATTGGCACGACGTTCAGTTAATCTTGCTACAAAAGTGTTAAAGCTACCTTTACTTTCATCATATCTATCAAGATAAGTCCAAATTTCACAGAAAAGTTCTTGCTCAAGATCTTCATGAGTTTCATGAGCAAAGCATTCAAAAAGTTTTAATCTCTTAGCTTGATACCGTATATTTTGAACAACTATGGCAGTTTTTAGTTTCATAACTTTTCCCTAAAACAATTAATGCTTTAAGGATGAGAACTTACAGGTCCACTTTGTAGGACAGGGGCAAAAATAAATAATACAGATGCAATTTTTAACCTATTGATATTCTATTGTTTTTTTTTCGAGAATAATACAGTTCGATTTTTAAATAATACTGCAACAAAAAATTAGGCAAAAATTCATTTTTTTTGGACAAAAATTTTCCAAATCCTGAATATATATTATATAAGCCTTTCAAACTCATCACAGGTGTCAATTCTTACACAATCAGGAAGAGCAGCAATAGCAGCAAGTATAAAAGAGCAGCCGATACATCTTGCCTGGGGAACAGGTGATGCAGGTTGGGAAAGCAATCATAAAGTAGAAAAAACTTTTGCAGCTGATAGCGAAATCAAGCTTGATCACCATCCCATTAAAGACGTAAAAATTTTTATCAGACAAACAACTTATCAGCCAAGTATAGATTATATAGTTGAGAGTAGTACTGGTGTTATTCAGCGCACAGAAAATAGCTCTATTGTAGAGAATAGTACAGTTACTATAGAGTACGTTCAAAGCACACCACCGGAGCCTATTACTTCTCAAAAACTACTCAATGAACTTGGCAGACGTACTGCAGACGAAGTTCTCTTCTGCAAAGGTGATGAAAACGGCGAACTTATAACTCCTTCTGGAAGGTTTAAATCTTCCGCTGTACCAACCAACAATCTCTACCTTAAATTTACTTTCGATTTCACGGACGCAGCAAATCAAGTTATACGGGAATTAGGGGTTATGGTTGGTACTAAAATAAAAGAAGGATTACCTGAAGGACAGAGATATTTCGAGCCAAAAGACGTGGAAAATCCTGGGATTTTGTTAGTTTTAGAACACACCGTACCACTTATCAGAACATCTGCAACTCGGGAAACTTTTTCATTTGTTGTAACTTTTTGAATTTTTCTAGCATAAAATGACTTTAAACGCCTATTATAACCGCTTTAATCCTGACAAAGAGTACGAAAAAAGTTTGTTCCTGGCAGGAAGAGGTCTACAATCTGCAGAATTAAACGAAACCCAAGAATATGCTCTCTCTAAGCTTAAAGGCATAGGTGATGCAATATTTCGTGATGGTGATGTTATAACAGGAAGCAATTGCATCATAGATGGGGAAAAAGTTACACTTGAGTCAGGAAAAATCTATCTTCGTGGAGCGGTGAGAAAGGTAGAGGCAAAAGAGTTTGTTATCCCGCTTAATACTACAGTTCGCATAGGTGTTTATTATCTAGAATCTACAATTACAGAACTTGAGGACGAAAATCTTCGTGATCCTGCAGTTGGTACACGTAATTATCAAGAAGTAGGCGCTGCAAGGCTTAAAGTTTCCACCATTTGGGGTTATCAAGCAGAAGGTCTTTCTCCACGTTTTTCTGAAGGAGAATTTTATCCAATTTATAACATTGAAAATGGAGTATTAATAGAACATTCACCGCCACCACAAGCAAACATAGTAACTACAGCTCTTGCTCGTTATGATAAAGAAGCAAATGGATCTTACGTAGTAAACGGTCTAGAAGTAATTTGTTTGCAGAGAGAAGAAGGGGACGAAAAGGGGAAAAAAATATTTGTGATTAATGAGGGCAAAGCTCATGTTGATGGCTATGAGATTGAACTTCCTCACAGTATTCGTGTTTCTTTTGATGAAGATCCGGATATAAAATCAGTTGAATCAGAACCACATACTTTTCAGCCAAATAGCCAAAGAGTAATGGAACTTAAAGTTAATGATTTTCCAATAAGTGAAATTAAAAAAGTAGATATAACCGTTCAAAAAACCATTACCATTACTCACGGTTCATACTCAGGAGCTGTTGATCCAATACCTGACTCTGCGGTACTTGAGATTATTCAAATTAAACAAGGTAATGTTATTTATGAAAATAGTATAGATTACAAATTAAACGCAGGAAACGTCGATTGGTCATTACCTGGTAAAGAGCCAGCTCCTGGAAGTAGTTATCAAATAACTTACCACTGTCGCACTCATGTAAGTCCTGAAGATATAAGTGAAGAGGGATGTAAAGTAAAAGGAGCAGTTGATAACAGCTTGGTTCTGATTGATTACACCTGGAAAATGCCCCGCTTTGATTTAATTACTATCGATAGCAAAGGAGCAGTAAGGAGAATAAAAGGTATAGCTCACCCTTGGCGACCATCAATGCCTAAAGCACCTAGCGGACAACTTTTGCTCTGCTACATTCATCAGACATGGAAAAACGGAGAAAAAGAAGGGATAAAAATAGTGAATAATGCTATTCATGCTGTACCGATGAATGAGCTTGAAGCAATGAAAAAAGGAATAAATGATCTTTATGCTCTTGTTGCACAGGAACGTCTACGCAGTGATGCAAATTCAAGAGAACCTACCACCAAAAAAGGAATATTTGTTGATTCATTCTTTGATGATGATATGCGTGATCAAGGAATTTCGCAGTCTGCAGCAATAGTAAATAGAGAGCTAGTTCTGCCAATAGATGTAGAAGTTGCAGATATTGAAAAAGGTGGGGAAAGATATCTTTTGCCTTATAAACTTGAACCGGTACTGGAGCAGCTTTTACAGACCAAAGGAGAAAAGATCAATCCATATCAAGCTTTTGATCCAGTCCCGGCACAAATTACTCTAAATAAAAACATTGACCACTGGACAGAGGTTACCACGAATTGGAAAAGTCCAGTAACTAGAGTGTTTAATACTAGAGAAACAACAGAGCTATTGTCAAGTAATTCTTATGAAACTGAATTTATGCGAGAAGCAGTACAGAATTTTGAGATCGAAGGTTTTGAGCCAAATGAAAAGCTCAAGGAGGTGAAGTTCGATGGTATCTTCATTCAGCCTACTGCGTAAGAGGTAAAAATATGCTCACAGCTAACAACCAGGGAAAATTAAAAGGAAGATTTACCGTTCCTGCTAATATTCCAGCAGGTACTAAATTAGTACAATTTTATGGGGATAAAGGAAGCTATGGAGAGACAACTTATACTGGTAAAAAAACTATTACTATAGAAGAAAGAAGAAGAGTTATCGCAGCAAGAAGAATTGACCCTTTAGCCCAAACATTTACTTTAAATGAGAGCAGACACATAGGAGGCCTAAACTTATGGTTCACAAATAGCGGCAAAAAACGTGTTGTTGTGCAGATTAGAGAAACAGCAGTGGGAATGCCCTCGCAGACTGTCATTGCTGAAAGTTATATTGAGCCAAAAGATATAAAGATAGATGGCACAGCAACATGTATAGAATGGCCACCAGTGTTTTGCCATGCAGGAGAGGAGTATGCAATAGTACTGCTTACTGATGATCCTGGTACTGCAGTAAAGATAGCAGAACTTGGCAAATATGATGCAGTAAATAGCCGTTGGGTAACAAGTCAGCCATATCAAGTAGGAGTATTACTTTCATCTAGCAATGCAAGCACCTGGACTCCACATCAAAATTTAGATTTAACGTTTCGACTACTAGCTGCAAAATTTAGCGAAAATTCTCACGTTATTGATCTTGGTAAAGTTACTGCAAATAACGTATCAGATTTAATTGTTTTGACGAACGTCGAAAAAGTAGCATTTGATACCAATGTAGAATTTATTCTGACAGATGAAGAAGGAAAAGAAAATTTTCTATCTGATAACTTGCCGCTCGCGCTGCGTGAAAGACTATCTGGAGAGCTAACAGTAAAGGCAAATTTAAAAGGGTCAAAAGAAAAAAGTCCAGTGCTATATCCTGGGTTACAGCTAGTTATGGGTAATATAGGGGAAAAAGGAGATTATGTAACTAGAAGCATTACAGCAGGAGCTAACACTAAAATCACCATAACGTATGATGCGCTAATACCTGGCACTGCAGATGTTAAAGCATATGTACAAAAAAACGTGGATTGGCAATTAGTAAATTTAACATCAGGAAAACCAATTGGAGAAAGCTGGGTGGAGAGAACTCATGTACTGACAAACTTTAATGCTAATGAGACAAGGATAAAATTAGTTTTAAGTGGAACAGTTGTTTATCGCCCTAAGGTAAAAAATCTCAGAGTGATTGTCACATAATGACTGTTGACCAAACCAAACGAGGATATCCACTGCCTCATCCAGAAAATATTGCTGTGCAGGATGTTGTTCGTATCCGTATCACAATTGAGAAAATAGATGAAGATATTACCGAAAGAGAAGATGAGCATAATCAACTAAAAAATAATTTTAAACGATTTAGATTTGAAACTTTTTTGAATTTTTGGGAATGAAAGAAGCAATAGAAGCGTTACATCAAAGGATAAAGGATTTAGCAGCAAACAGCACACCTGATCAACTGGCATATCTTGCAAAATCACTGGAATTGATAGCAGATAAAAAAGCTATTGCTGACATTGTGCAGATGACTGAAGTAAAAGGAATAATTGATGCACTACAAAAAAGACTTAAGGATTTAGCAGAAAACAGTACTCCAGATCAACTAGCATATCTTGCTAAAGCACTGGAATCAATAATCGGCAAAAGTTCAGTTTCTGAAATTGTACAGATGACAGATGGTAAGCTAAAAGAACTTCTTGATAGTGCAAAAAAACACTTAACTGATCTGGATAATAAAAAAGCTAGTTCTTTAGCAGTGATCTCTGAATCAGAGAAGCAGTTATTAAAGAGAATTGATGAAAAAGGAACAACAAATTTATCGCTACTTGATACAAGAAAGAATGCCAATATTGCAGCAATAAACAGTGTTGGCGATGATCATAAAGATGGTCTTAAAGGTTTAGTGAATAACTTCCGTACTGTTAATGATGTACCAAGTGGCTCATCAATCATGAAAGAAGTAAGAAATCGTCATATGATTGAACCTGGAGCATTACCTTTTTTATTTGGTGTACTAAGTAGAAAAAATAATTACTTTGGCCACGGAACTTTTACAACTGAGCTTGGTCAGTGGAGTAGTGATGTAACAAAAACAGACTATATGCTACAACTACTAGCAGGTACTCACACATATGATACAAGCTATGTTAGTTTTTATCGGCCAAGACAACTCAGTTTTTTAGAGGGAAGCAAAGGTACATTTATCTATGGAGAATTATACCCAAGATTCATGTATGATGGATTTTCTGAGCAATTCAATATGCTGAAATACCCTTATGCTGCATTGGGAGTAATATTCGTAAAAAACACAAGCAATGTAGATATAAGTAAAACTCTAAACTTTGTTGGATCTGCAATGTGGTATAAAGATGAAGTTAATTATGGAGGAGCAGGATTATTTATAGGTACACCTGATAAAACTAATACAAGGAAGTCAGAGATTTCGAGAATTACTTGGGCACGTATTTACCAGCATGAAATTAACAGTCCTGAATTTATTGCATCAGGTAACATAATCATTCCAGCAGGAAAAACTGTTACAGTGTTACTTTATACGTCATCCAATCTTCACTCAGGGGGTGAAAGAGTTGGTGAGACACCTGAGTTCTTTGAAAGTGAGCATACGTATAGCACAATCTATGGTCAATTTATTCAGTGGGGAATATATAACTTTCGCAGCAATTTTCTAACCACAGGACTTGAGGTGGACGTAGAGAGAACGCTAAGAGCTTGGCAATGCCCAGGATTAGATGCCACTCATAAAATTTGGAATTAAAAACGGAGAAAACCAATGCCAATTTATATTAGATTTGAACATAACAAACAAGTAGAAACAACAACGCTTGAAAGTAAGCCAATTGGAAATGATTGGTATGAAGCGCCAAAGAATTTTGACTGGCAAAAAAGTTATTGTTTAACAGAAGGAGAGAAAATTGTTGAAAGGAATAAGGAAGATATTGAGCTGGAATTATTGGAAAATGCAAAACTTTCTGCACTTTCTAGTCTCCGTACTTATTATAATAACTATACTCACCAATACGCAGGATATTCTCATCAGAAGCTTAAGTCGTACGAAATACAAGCAAAAGCCGCAGAAAACATTCTAGCAGCACCAGAATCTATAGACGAAAAAGATGCAGAAATTATAGAGCCATTAGCAAAAGTACGTGGTATTACAGTTACTGAAATGGCAAGAATCATTGAAGAAAAAGTAAAAAAAGCAGTAAAAGAAATAATGAAATGTGAAGAGTTGGAAGACATTACCAAGAAGAAAATTGCAGAAGCCAAAAGTGTAGAGAACTTACTAAACGATTTTAAACAAAAGATGCAAAGAAATGGTTGAAGAATTTTTGCACGGAGTAAATGTTATTGAGGTAACCTCAGGAGCAAAAACAGTACGTGCAGCTAAATCATCAGTGATAGGTGTAATTGGTACTGCACCTGAAGCTGATGAGCAAAAATTTCCACTGAATAAACCGGTACTGATAGCAGGAAGCTTAAAAGAAGCAGCAAGACTTGGAAAGAATGGAAGTTTACCTTCTGCAGTAAATGGAATATTTTCCCAAATCGGTGCAACAGTAGTAGTTATTCGAGTTAAAGAAAGTGAAAACAGCGATTCAAAGCTCAAAGAAAGTGAAACTATTCAAAGTATAATCGGTGGAGTTGATAAAGAGACTGGAGAATATCAGGGAATTGAGGCATTTCTCAGCAGTGAAAGTATAGTCCATGTTGCGCCAAGAATATTAATTGCACCTCAGTTTACTCATCAGTTACCTGAAATAGATGGAGTAAATCCAGTAGTGAGTGCTTTAATTTCCATAGCAGAAAAATTAAGAGCAATTATTGTTGCAGATGGACCAAATACCAATGATGAAGAAGCAATAAAATGGCGAAAAAGCATCAGTAATTCAAGAGTTTACGTAGTTGATCCATGGGTTAAGGTGTTTGAAGGGGAAGAAAAACCGGCAAGCCCATTTGTAGCAGGTTTAATAGCTAAAATAGATAGCGAGCAAGGATTTTGGCATTCACCTTCAAATAAAGAGATAAATGGTATTGTTGGAACAAGCAGGCCTATTGATTTTACGCTCGGTAATACAAATTGTAGAGCAAACCATTTAAATGAAAATGAAGTAACAACGATAATTCATCAAAATGGCTATAGGCTTTGGGGAAATAGGACATGTTCAAATGACTCAAAATGGGCTTTTTTGTCAGTGAGAAGGACTGCAGATTTAATTAACGATAGTTTACTTCGAGCTCATTTATGGGCAGTTGATCGCAATATTACCAAAACCTATATAGATGATGTGATTGAGGGGGTAAATTCTTATTTGGCCAATTTAAAAGCACAAGGAGCGATTATCAGTGGAAAATGTTATGCAACACCAGAGCTCAATACACCGGCAAACATTGCAAGCGGGAAAGTGTATTTTGATTTCGAGTTTACACCACCATATCCAGCAGAACAGATTACTTTCAGGTCACATCTTGTGAGTGGTACAATATTATAAAAAGGGGAGAAAGAGATGTTACCAAAGATTTTAAAGAATTTTAATGTATTTGTTGATGGTCGTGGTTATGCAGGAAAAATAGATGAAATTACCCTACCAAAACTTACCATAAAAACAGAAGAGTATCGTGCTGGTGGTATGGATATTACAGTAAATATTGATATGGGCATGGAAAAGATTGAAGCAGATTTCACTTTTGCTGAATACGATACAGAGCTCTTTCGGCTATTTGGGCTGATAAATGGGAATTCAGTAGCTTTGACGCTCCGTGGTGGAATGCAAGGTAGTGGTAGCAATGATATTGAAGGAGTAATAATCAATTTAAGAGGCATTTTTAAAGAATTTGATTTTGGTAGCTGGAAACCTGCTGAAAAAGCCACTCTCAAATGCACTGTAGCTGCGCATTATTATAAACTTACTATAGGTGGTAATGAATTAATAGAGATCGATGCTGAAAATATGATCCGTAAGATTAACGGTGTTGATCAGATGGCACTACTTCAGACGGTACTTGGAATATGAAGATTTTTAGAATTATATTTTTTAGATGTTGATCAAATAGTTATAAATGTTTTACAAGATTTTATTTTTTATAGGAGAATTTTATGCAAACTATAACACTAAACAACCCAATTACAGTTGATGGAATTTCTGTTTCAGAACTTACCGTTAGACGTCCAAAAGTTAGAGACTATTTGGCAATAGAACGCATTAGTGGTAGTGACCTAAATAAGGAAGTAACTTTGACTGCCAATCTGACATCAGTTGCAAAAGAAGCAATTGAAGAATTAGATATTGCTGATTATGTAAAAGTGCAAGAGGTATTAAAGGATTTTTTTTCACCGATTATCCAAAAAACTTGAGATCAGAAATACTAGTGCTTGGCTCTATCATAGGTGGTGGAGTTGAGCACATTCTTGATATGGAGATTAGTGAATTTATTTCATGGAGCAAATTAGCAAGGGAGCTTAAATGTCAACGTTATCTATAAAAATCGGAGCTGTTTTAGATGGCAGTTTTAATACTGTAATAAAGGGCAGTAGTAATCAACTTACTTATCTTGGTGAGAACATAAGGAAGCTTGACTCATCTTTAAAATCAGTATCAAAATTTAAGCAGTTGGGTCATGATGTTTTGACTAGCAGGAGGTCGTGGAAGGGCTTTGAAGATCAAGTAAAATCTTTAGCTAAACAAATGAAGGCAATAGAGAAACCGAGCAAAACCTTAAAAGCAGAATTTGACAAGGCCAAAACCTCCGCAATAAAAGCAAAAGAAGCATATTTGAAAAAGAGAGATGCTTTGCATTCATTTAATGAAGCAGTAAGAAAAAGTGGAAGAAATATTAAGTCATTAGTAAGTGATCAATATAAACTTGGTTCTTCTATTGAAGTGCTAAAAGGTAAGTATGGTAAGCTTGGGTCTGCAATACGTAGTCACCAAAGTTTTTTAGCAAGCAAAGCACATTTTAAGTCACAAATTATAGAGACTATTGGGCTAGGGCTAACGCTTGCAGCGCCAATTAAAGTTGCTGTTGATTTTGAATCGGCTATGGCTGATGTAAAGAAAGTAGTAAAATTTGTGCAAAATGACACTAAAGATGAAGCATTAAAGTTTGCTAAAGAGTTAAAGAAATTATCTCGGGAGATACCCTTGTCAGCTGCAGAATTAGCACAAATAGCTGCAAGTGGTGGTCAACTTGGTATTGACAAAAATGATCTTATTAAGTTTACAACAGTAGTTGCCAAAATGACCACAGCGTTTGATATGTCGGCAGAAGAAGCTGGTAATGCTATTGCGAAAATATCCAACGTCTATGGAATTAAAGTTGATGGTATGGAAAATGTAGGTAACATAATAAACCATCTCTCAGACAATACCGCTGCTAAAGCACAAGAAGTGGTTCTTACATTAAATAGAATTGGTGGTAATGCTAAACAGTTTGGTTTAGAAGTTGATCAAGCAAGTAGCTTAGCAAGTACGTTCATAAGTTTAGGTAAACAACCTGAAAAAGCAGCAACTGCTATAAATAACTTTCTTAGTAAACTACAGACTGCAAGAGAGCAAAGTCCTGAATTTCACGATGCATTAGATGAGATGGGAACAAGTATAGAAGAGCTCGAACAAACCATTAAAAAAAATCCTCAAGAGGCAATATTACAATTCCTTGAAACTTTAAAAAGAATAGACGATCAAGAGCGTGCCGGTATTCTTATGAATCTATTTGGCGCTGGGTTTCAAGATGACATTGCTCTTTTAGTAGGAAGCTTAGACATTTATAAGAAAGCTATTGAACAGGTAGCTGATAAAGGAAAGTACCGCTCCTCAATGCAGAAAGAATTTGAAAATCGGGCAAACACTACAGCTAATAAATTACAATTACTTAAAAATGCAGTATTTGAAGCTGGAATGAATCTAGGGTCAGTGATGTTGCCTACTTTAAATTATGTAGCTGGAAGTTTGAAAGCAATAACAGAGCGTATAGCTTCTTTTGCAGAAAAATATCCAACTTTAACTACAGTAATCATGAGTACTTTAGCAGCTTTGATAAGTTTGAAAGTCTTAGTAGTGGGAGTAGGCTATGGAATTACTTTATTAGGAAGTACAATTTTTGGTCTTAAAGCAACGATATTGGCAACATTTTCATTTTTATCAGCTATAGTTTTCCCTGCAGTAATAACAGGGCTAAGAGCAATAACACTAGCTGTAATGACTAACCCAATTGGACTTTTAATAGCGAGTCTTGTTTCTGGTGCAGCTTATGTTCTAACTAACTGGCAAAAAGTGAAAGACTTTTTCTCTAGCTTTTGGAAATCACTCATTGAACCTATAGGAAAAGCTTTTTCATGGATGGGAAATACAGTTAGTAGCATATTTGCTGAGAATAACCCGATTAGAAAATTTGAAAATAATGGAAATTTTGTTAATAAGCTTTCTAAAAATAGCATTTTCAGTAACGGAAACCCATTGACAAGTAATAGTGCTATTAAACAATTTTCAGAAAATAGTAAAGGCAATTTTGAGAGTTTTAAAGTTAAAGGTGTTATAGAAGAAAAAAGAGCTATAGAACAAGAAGAAATTGAGAAAGCATTCAAGAAAAGTAGATATGAAAATAGGGAATCTAAAGTATATAACCAAGCATTCTATCAAACGTTTAATATCAACATTAAGTCTGAAGATGTCCGCAGCGTTGCTGATGCAGTAATAGAACGATTTAGAGAACAAGCACGTGGGGCACTTTTTGATATAGTTGAAGAGTTACATTGATGTTGCTTGGAAAATGTAAGCTTGAACCAATAAGCCTAAGATACAGTAAAGAAAAAAGGTGGTATACAATTGAATGTATTGAAAAAACGTCGCTACAAAACATTGGTTCAGGAATTGAATGTATTGATTTAACAGGAGTGATTTATTCACGTTATCAGAGTAATGGCTTAGAACAGCTAAAAAATATACGTAACACTCAAGAACCACACGTTCTAGTTGATAATTCAGGAAGTGTATTTGGAAATTTTGTCATTACTAATGTAGAAGAAAAGCAGATATTATTTTTTCCTGATGGAAAACCGAGAAAAGTTGAGTTTATTTTGAAGTTAAAAAGTTACAGTAAGTGATTTATTATTACACGAAAGAAAACGAAATGTTGGATTACATTTGCTGGAAACATTATGGATACAGTAGTGGAGCAGTGGAGGAAGTATTGCTTGAAAATCCAGGCCTTGCAGAATACGCAAGCTTTTTGCCCGCTGGATTAAGAATTAAGCTTCCTAAAATTCAGAAAATATCGAAAGAATCTGTCATAAATATTTTAGATGAATGACGCCAGACTTTGATATAGTAGCAAAAAATAACCCAGTAACAGAGGTTTTAAAAAAGAGTTTAATATTATTACGTGTTACTGATGGATCCGGTACTACAAGTGACGAAGCTGAGATATATATTAGTTATAACTCTAGCGCTTTAGAACTTAAGGGTAATTTACAGGTTTTTCTAGGATATAAAGAAACAGGTTTATTACCTATGGGGGTATATAAGGCAAATCAAATTACAATACAAAGTCCACCACAAACTTTAAGAATAAAATGTGACGCTGCAAGTTTAAGAGGATCATTAAAGGAAAGAAAATCAAAGGAATGGAAAGACATTACCTTGGAAGATTTGATTAAAGAAATAGCACAAGAACATGGGTATGAAGGTAAAGTCGCTGAAAGATTTGAAAATACATTTATACCACATACCATTCAAGCAGATGAAAGCGACATGAGTTTTTTGGAAGGATTAGGCAAAAAATATGATGCACTAGTAAAACCAGCAGGAGGATATATAATTTTTATTCCAAAGGGAGAAGCAAGATCAGCGACTGGAAAGATGTTAGGTACAACAGTATTAACACCTAAAGATATTATAAATTGGGAGGTAAATTTTAATGTGCGTAACAAATATGGATCTGTTATTGCAAAATGGCACAGTTATGAAAAGGGAGAAACTATAGAAGAGAAAGTGGGAAATGAGGGTCCAAGTTATACCCTGCAAACGCTTTACTCTACCGCAGAATCAGCAATTAGTGCAGCAGCAGCTAAGTTAAAACAACTAAAACGTAGTACATCAAATTTAAATGTAACTGTTCCTGGTAATCCAGAATTATTTGCAGAAGCTAAGATCAGCCTTTCAGGATTTTGTCAGGAAATTGAAGGTGAATGGATAATTAGCAAGGCAGAACATATTCTGAATAATAGAGGATATCAAACTATAGTAGAGGCAACAGTGAGCAAAGCTGTTTAAGTGAAACTTAAGCAAATGGTCATTTAATTCCAAATAAATATATAATACATGAACATAAATTCGATCATATATAAAAATAGACTAATTTTATTAATAGCACTAGCAGTATGTATTGTAATCGTATGTATTTCCTTATCTGAAAAGAGATATAAAGATAGCATTACTAAATTAGAGATTGCATCTGAAACTTGTGACCTAGAAAATATCGAGCTCTTGATACAAAATAATGTAAATATTGGCGAAAAAGCATTGCATTATGCTGCAGAAAAAGGATGTTTAGAAATTATAAAATTTTTAGTAGAAAAGGATGTTGATATAAATACTGCCAATAAATTTAAGCGAACAGCACTACATTATGCTGCAGATAATGGACATTTAGAAATTGTCAAATTCTTATTAGATAAAGGATCAAATCCTATAGCTACAGATCGAGATGGAAGAAGACCAAGAGATATGGCTGTAGTGGAATTGCGATATGATAAAAACAAAGGCAAAACATATAGAGAAATCATAAAGCTACTTGCTAAAGCAGAGGATCAATACGAATCAACAAAAAGTAATCACTAAAGCTGTAAGTTTTCTATAATCTATACATAAATTTCTAAAACTATCCATAACAAGTTAATATTTTCACATGAAAAAGCAAAAAATCCCAATTACGGTAATTATTACCATATTAATCCAAACCGTAGCATTGATATGGTGGTTATCCAAGCTAGACTCAAGGGTACAATTTCACGATAAACTCATTGAATATGGTTTAATGGAAAAAGTGTTAGTACTTGAGGAAAGGGTAAAAAATCTTTCTGAGGAATTGGATGAACTTAAAGCTGATTTAAAGTAATTATTCTTCTACTTTTGGTGTATAAGGATCAGATTGAGATTGACGATCCTTCCAGTTTTCGATGTATTGCTCAACTAATTGAGGATCCCCTGTTATAATCAGTAGATTCTCAGCATTTCTTGATTCAGCTGCATAGGTGAAATTAAAAGAGCCAGTTATTATTTTGTTATCATCAATAATCATTATTTTACTATGAGCAATCGCTGGTTTAAAGTCAATCCATATCGGGATTTTGTGCTCAAATAATTCGTTAATTACACTATGTTTTGAACTAGTTTGTGATTCATCTAGAATAACCTTAATATCAACTCCACGCTTTTTAGCTTGAACCAAGGATTCAGCAATAGGCTTTGAGGTAAATTGGTATGCCTGAACCAACACAGATTTTTTAGCATAGTCTACGGAATCAATTATTAGGTTGGTGCAATTTTCTCCAGGCGTGAAGCAGACTGTGGCTTTTGGGCAGGAAACACATCCCGATAAAAGCGAACAAGTTAATAAAATCAATAAATACCTAACCATGGCAAAATACATCCTTTCAGTTGACGGCGGAGGCATAAGAGGCATCATACCAGCCATTATACTAGCAGAAATAGAAAAGAGGGCAAGGAAACCGATAGCTGAAATCTTTGATTTAGTGGCAGGAACCTCAACCGGTGGAATTGTTATAGCAGGATTATGTAAAAAAGATAAACAAGGAAACCCTCAATATTCAGCCAATGATTTAGTCGAGCTTTACCAAAAATACGGGTCATATATTTTTAAATCTTCATTTTTGAGAAGATCAATATTTTCTTGGCTTAATTGCACACAATACCCACATAAAAATATTGAATTTGTACTGGATAAATATTTTGGCGATGATATCCTTAAAAACACTTTAAGTGATGTGTTGATTACGAGTTACGATATTCACAATAACTGCCCATTTTTCTTCAAAAGCTGGAAAGAAGGTAATATTAAGCTGAAAGATGCACTCAGAGCTGCAACGGCTGCACCTACTTATTTCATACCAAAACATCTAAAAATTAACCAGATAAACAGAGTATTAGTGGATGGTGGGGTGTTTGCCAATAATCCAGCGGCTTGTGCATATGCAAGTGGTAAGAGGTTATTTCCAAATGATGATATTCTACTGTTATCGATAGGTACTGGAAGAACAGACAGAAGCATAGAGTATGCCAATTCAAAGAGATTTGGAAAAATAGGCTGGATAAAACCTTTGTTAAATGTGATGTTTGCCTCTGGATTGGACTGCGTAAATTATCAGATGAATCAAGTAATAGGCAATAGATACGTAAGAATACAATCGCAATTGAAGCTAGCGTCGGCTGACATGGATAACATTACATCAAAAAATATCAAATTTCTTCAACAGGAGGCAAAGGCAATGATAGAGGACAATCAGAAAGTGATAGAAAAATTCTGTATAGAAATATTAAATATATAACTATCTTTACTTACATCTTAATATATTGTTTAACACAATTCAATTTTCACACTCATCAGCAGTTAGGCCACTTGCTCGCACAATAATATCAATAGCAACACCTTCCTTAACTAGATCTTTTGCAATCTTGATTTTCTCTGCTTTTTTAACCTTTTCTTTACCAGTTTGCATTCCTTCAGATAAAGATCTGGCTACCGTATCCAGTAATTCTTGATCCTCAATTTTTTCGCATTTACCTACAAACCTCAAAACTGGCTCATTTTCATATTCTGTTAGTCCAAGAGCTTTAATGTTAACTGATAATGTCTTTGCTATCTTATATAATATTTCAATTGGAATGTCTGTATATCCTCGTTCATAGTCGTGTATTTCTTTAGGTGTTGAACCTATTTTATTTGCCAAGTCCTCCTGAGTGTATTCCCGTATTAATCTCTGCTCTTTTATCCTTTTCCCCACTTTGTAGAGTATAGAATCAGTACAAATTTCTTTCTCTATATCATCATACTCATAAGTAGATAAGCGAGTCACTTGGGAAATAATATCAACTGAAACTCCTTCTTTCACTAGATTCTTTGCTACTTCTATTTTCGCTTCTTCTTGACTAATTTTTTCGCTAATATATACAAACCTTACTAATGGATACAGTTTCTTTCGTAATTCCTGATCCTTAATTTCTCTATGTATTTTTGTTAGATAGACTATTTCTTTATCCTCATCTTCATACCAACTGTTTTCTCTTAGTACTGTTGGTCCTGGAAGTAGATCTATAACATTAACTGACAATGCTCCTGCTATTATATACGATTCTTTGATTGTAATAGCCTTGCACCCTAGTTCAAAGTTATGTATTTCCTTATGTGTTAAACCAATTTTGCTTGCTAATTTTGCCTGAGTATACCCTTGTACTATCCTACAACCTTCTATTTTTTTCCCCAGCTCGTAGCTTGCTGAGCCAATATGCTCTGAATTATCATAGATAAATCCTCTAAAAGCTGTTTTTCCTACAGAAGCAAACATATATTCTATCACAAAAAAATCCACCATTGGCTAAGTTTTTATGAAATCACAAAAATTTCTCAATCATATAATTTGATAAGCCTGTCGTTTGCAAGATAATATCAACAGAAATTCCTTCTTTCACTAAATTCCTTGCAACTTCAATCTTCTTTTCCTCTCTGACCTTTTCTCTACAAACATGTATACTTTTAAATAAAGACTTGATTAGCATATCGCGTAATTCCCGACTCTCAATCTTTTTGTATTCTTCTATCAAGTTTGATAGCTTTTCTTCCGCTTCACTATCCTCATCTGATTCGGGAAGTAGATCTATGATACTGATTGATAATACCTTTGCTATTTCATCTAACATTTCAAGTGAGACAGCAGCTCGCCCTTGTTCATATTCGTATATTCCTTGATTTGTTATGCCAACTTTATTCGCTAAATCTTTTTGAGTATATCCTCGTATCAATCTCCACTCTTTTATCCTTTGCCCTACTTTGTATGGAATGGGAATTTTGTTCTCCTCATACTCACCAATAGATAAGTTAGTTGTTCGAGAGATAACATGAGCAGAAACTCCTACTTTCATCAAACCCCTTGCTACTTCCATTTTTACCGCTTTTCTGCTTCTTTCCTCACTCAAACGAATAAATTTGGTTAATAAATAAAATACCTCGCTTAATTCTTTATCCTTATACCCCTTTACTAAATTTAATATTTCTTTATCTTCAAAATATCTTTTTTCATTTGGTAGCGTCTCTCCACAAACTAGACCTTTAACATTTACTGATAATGCTTCTGCTATAGCATATAACTTCTTAATTGGAATTTTACGGTTCCCTTTCTCATATTGCAGTATTACCCAGTACTTTACACCAATTTTCTCAGCTAAACCCTTCTGAGTATAACCTCGCTCTAACCTCCAACTTTTTACTTTTTGTCCTACTTCATAATCTAGACTTTTTTCCACGCAAAAAACCATATATATAATATTTTCTACTATAGCTCAAAGGCTCCAGGGAGAGTAGACCAGTGGAACTTCCCCTACCAGTCTCTCGCAGAACTGTACATAAACCTCTCAGCTTATACAGCTCCCATTATTTAGCCTTTTTGACCCTAAACCTAGTGTCCAATGATAGAAAATATTTGGAGACCTATCTCTCACCTTTCCTAGAAATTGTCTTGCTAGTCTTCCGTGACTCCTGAGTCTCTTATATTTCCTTTTGACCCACTTTTCTAGATGCCGCTCTACATTCTTTAGAGATTTGTAGACCTCAGTTCTGTAAAATTTGCCATAGTACTGATACCAGCCTCTGACTATTGGATTTACTTTTCCTGATATCTCCTCTAATGTTATATGCGTATTTCGTAGCATTTTCCATGATCTTATGGTTGTAGTAATCTTTTTCTTGGCCTTGTTGCTAATTGCTGGGAGAAATGAAACAAAATGCTTCCCTATTTTATTTCTTGCTAACCTGGGTCTGAATGTGTAACCCAGAAAATCAAAACTTTGTTTAGGAAATTCATCTCTCCTATTGTCATCCTTACAGTACACTATCTGTGTCTTTTTAGGATGTAATTTCAACCTATACTCAGCCAATCTTTCTTCGATCATTACTTTCACAAATCTTGTCTGTTTCTCTGTTCTGCAGTGCACTATCGCATCGTCCACATATCTCTCAAATGGTACCGTCGGATAGTTCTTTTTCATCCATATATCAAACACATGATGCATGAATATATTAGAGATGATTGGGCTAACTGAACCTCCTTGCGGAACTCCTTTATCCCTAACTACTTTACTGCCATCTGCAAGTTGTATAGGGGATTTCATCCACCTTTCAACATATAGTATGACCCATTTGCAGTCTGTGTGTTTCTTGATAGCCTGAAGTGCTAAGTCGTGATCCAGATTGTCGAAGAACCCTGATATATCAAGGTCTACCACCCAATCGTACTTCCAGCATCTCTTACGCGCTGTATCTACCGCATCCAATGCTGATTTATTCGATCTATAACCATATGAATCCTCATGGAATTTTGGCTCCACTAACGGTTCGAGATACATTGTTGCTGCTGTTTGCGCTATCCTATCTGATACTGAAGGAACACATAAAATTCTTTGTCCTCCTCCCATATCTTTCGGTATTGCTACAGCTTTTACAGGCTCTGGAAAATAACTTCCGGATGTCATACGATTCCATAGTTTGTATAGATTATCTTTTAGATTTTCCTCAAACTTTGTTATCGAAACCCCATCTACACCAGCAGCACCTCTATTTTTCGATACTTGTTTATAAGCTCTCCAAATAAGTTGCTTTGGTATATCAAAAGACTTTGTTTTATTCATTAACTCCTCCCTTTCGGTTGATAAATAACTAAAACTAAATAACTCAGCTCCTTCGCTCCATTTCCATTACAGAAACTTCTTCACTACTACGAGCTGATCCGCCCCTGTTTTCCGCATCGGTACTCTCATCCTCAGAGATCAGCTCCTTGGATTTCTCCCTTATCATCGAAACGACAGGTTCCCGCAGTTCCACGCAATAGCCCAAAATAGATTCATGCCACCTCTATGCCGGACGCCATCTATCCAGTAAACAAGCTCCCGATAGATTTATCCCAGGTTAAGTCTAACCCCTGGTTTTGACATCATCCAATTCCTTTCGACACTTTATCAGTGGTTCATTTTCATTCATCTCTCTATTTTACACATGACGCATATTTGCGCCTTTTCCATAACGCTCACTACCTTAGCTTTTTACCAAAGCAGCTTATGGTTGTTTGAAGCCTGCTCTTGTAAGCCGGCTCCGAGGGGCCCACCCCCATCTATTGCGTAGCTTTTGCACTTAGTTTGCTCTTACTTGAACATTCCTTGTGTCTCTACGGCACACTAAACTCTGGAACCTTAAAATAAATGAATTAAAGTTCCCTAAAGGTTTCTTTACTACCTCCACATACCCTATTTACCCATGAAGACAATACTTCATCATTGCTAATCTCTTTTATAGCATACTTTTCATTCCATATGCCACATCTAGTGAAATTACCTTTCTCTACTGCTTCTTGAAGTTTCACTCCCCCAAAAAGGCAGTTTTTTCCTATTTCTTCGCCTCTTTTTTGTAACTCAGCCCACATTTCCTTGTTTTCTACTCTGACTTGTACTTGATCATATTTTTTTACATCGTGGTACAATATAATATTTAGCTGACCAATGCTTGTAGGAAATTGTAATATAATAGAGCTTTCATCTGACATATCGATATAGTTTCTTATACCTCCCTTCTCGCTTTTAACCTCAACTGCATCATTACCAATTTTTAAAATATTACTTCCTAACTTTCTGTTTGCTTCCAGTATTTTGGCTACCTCTACCTTGCTATTATCAGAAAATTCTATATATGATGTTGTATTGTCTATCTCGAGATCTATTAAGGATCCTTCTTGAACAGCACTTTCGCCAGCTTTTTCTAGTTCTTCTAGTTGCTTATCTATCTGTGGCTGAACTTCTGGTTGTAGCTCATCATAGATTTCACCTATCAGTTTATTCTGTAGTAGAGTATCATGAAACTCTGCACCGCTTAACATTAATTTACGTATTACCTTTTTACGATCAACCTTATCAAATTTATGAAAATGTGTACCTAATACTACATACTCTGAGAAACTCCATTCCCCATCATTACATGCATTTAGCCTTGTTCCATCACCTATTACTTCATCTATAACTTTGTTCATCTCTTTTGGGGTTTTTGCTTTTACCACTCCACTCTTAAACCAGCTCAACTTTTCACTTTCGCTTATACTTGGCTTTATTTTTTGCAAGGCAGAGGTAAATGGATTTTTATCTTCTTGATCACTTGCAGGTTTTGTGCCATAAACATAGTCAAATCCTTTCCCACAGTTGATTTTGTTTTCGCGAACTTCTCTACCAGGGAAAGGTGCTATTTCCTCAGGCTTTTTAGCCTTATTAATTTTGCTTACAAAGGTGGATTGCTCCTTAGTACGACCAATTCCTATAATCGCATTTAACACCTCACCTTTTGATAATCTATCAAGATCAATGTTTAACTCGTAAGTACCTCCTTCTTGATCATCAAAAGGTACAATTATTTTATTACTCATATTAGCCTCCGCTATTAAATATATTTTACTAAGTCTATAACCGACTTTATTACTTTATAATTAATTTAATATATACTTTCTCATTAATTATAAACAAGAATTAATGTATTTGCAAATACTTTCTTCATTCAAGTAGCTAAATAACTCATGAAAAGTAAGACTCTTCATCTACTTCAAACATCTGCTTTATAACAGTCCTTGCTCTTTAAAACTAAAATATCCAACACTTGTAATGATAATGTGATCCAGTAACCTAATCCCTATAGTCTGACAAGCTTTAGCCAAGTCTTTAGTTACAGCTTCATCCTCATCAGATGGCTTTAACCTTCCTTCTGGGTGGTTATGCGATATTATTATTGACGTCGCTTTCCTTATTAATGCCTTTCTTGTTACTTCTCTTATGTAAAAAGGTACCTTATCCACTGTACCAGTGAACACTTCTTCCCCCTTTAAATGGCACTTTTGATCAAAATATATTATTTTCATCTTTTCCTCCTCCGAATAACCAATACTCACCCTTAAATATTTTACTATGGTTTCCAAGTTATCCATTACAGGTCCTTTCTTTAACTCTTCTCTTGGTACTCTCTTTGCAGCTTCCTTTAGGCATAAAATTACTGCTACTGTAGAGTCAGTTATCCCTTCTATAGTTTTCAAGTCATCTATTTCCTGGCCTAAAACTCCTCCTATTCCAAAACTATCTATTAGCTTTCTAGCAATAATTCGAGCTTCTTCCCTGTCATGCACTGCACTTAGAAACGTTTCTATTACTTCACGATCAAGTAGAGCTTTACCGTTGCTTTCTAATGCTCTGAATTCTATTTCTTCTCTACGATCTTTCTTATTATTCATAAAAATTACCCTTCACTAATAACAAAATGTTTTTATATATTTACTGCCATTTTTTAGCAGTCTTGGCATAAGGCCATAGCTTTTGAGTGAAGTCAAATCAATTTTTCAATCTTTTTTACTTATTTTTTCATCAAAAAGTAAAGATATTAATAGATACTGATTTTTTATTTTAAATTTGTTGAATTTCGTCTAAAGAGATGCCTACTGTTTTTAAAATAATATTGATAGAAATTCCTTCCTTAACTAAATTCTTTGCAATTTTCATCCTTTCTACTCTCTCCACTTTCTCTTTGCAAACTTGTATACTTTCAAACAGAGATTTTATTAGTACATTACGTAGTTCTTGGCTTTTAATCTTTTTGTATTCTTCTATTAACTTTGATAGCTCTGCTTCACTATTCTCATTTTCTGTTGTTTCTGGAAGTAGGTCTGTAATACTAATTGATAGTACCTTTGCTATTTCATCTAACATTTCAAGTGAAACAGCAGCTCGTCCTTGTTCATATTCATATATTCTTTGATTTATTATACCCACTTTACTTGCTAAATCTTCCTGAGTGTATCCTCTTCTCAACCTCCATTCTTTTATTCTTTGACCTACTTTATACGGAATAGAAATTTTTTTCTCATCATTATCATATTCATCAATAGATAAATTGGTTGTTCGAGAGATAACATGAGCAGAAACTCCTTCCTTAACTAAACCCTTTGCCACCTCTACTTTTACTGCCTTTCCACTTTCTTCCTCACTAATACGGATGAATTTGGTTAATAAATAAAACGTTTCACGTAATTCTTGATCCTTAATCTCTTTATGTCTTCTTACTAGATTTAATACCTCTTCTCCCTCGTACTTTTCCTCATTTGATACTTCTTGTCCGCAAGCTAGATCTCTAGCAGTTGTTGATAATGCTTCTGCTAATTCATATAACTTCTTAATTGAAATTCTGCGTGTTCCTTTTTCATATTGCAGTATTACCTGATATGTTGTATCGATTTTTTTTGCTAAATCTTTTTGAGTATAGCCCTTTGCTAATCTACGATTTCTTACTTCCTGTCCTATTACTTTGTAATCTAAAAAATTAGAGCATTTATTCTCTTTTTTCACATTTTATACTCCATAACCAGAAGAGCTGTTACGTATACTTAATTGGCAACCTTTTTGACAAACTGAACTCATCTCCTTTCAAACAATTTTTCTATATCACTTAGTTTCATTTCTATATACGTTGGTCTTCCGTGATCAGAATATGGAGTTTTCTCAATTTGTCTTAGTATCTCATTCATCTCTTCCAATTTCATTTTTCTTCCTGCTCCGTGGCAAGCGATTATGGATGATATTTTGTTCACCTTATCCTCTATTGGTAGCGTATCTTCTATTTCCATTAACTTATCTACTATATCAACTAGCATCTCTTTTATATCTATTGTTCCCAAGATTGCAGGTATTTCTTTTACCCTTACTTTATCTTCTGATTCTATTTCAATACCAAAACCCATTTCAAAAAGCTTATCTTTATAAGTTTTAACCATCTCCATTCCAGCTTGGTTTTTAATTTCAACTATTTCAGGAATGAGAAGTTTTTGTCTTTTTATGCTTGTTAAGCACTCGTATATCAATCTCTCATAGGCTGCATGTTGATCTACTATAATCAGCCTATCTCCAGCCTCAGCAATAATGTAAGTATTGTAGACCTGACAGCGTGCATATCCTAGAGGGTGATCCTCTATCAAATCAATTTGCTTCTTTTCTAGAACCATCGTTCCCTTTTGGGTTGGAGATTCTCCATATTTAAACGTTTCTGGTAAGCTTTGCCTTCTTTCATCTGGTGCATTGAATTCTTTCATTAAATGATTTTCTAAAAGACTTGGCCTCTTTTCATAAAATTCTTTTTGATCTTTTTTCTCTTGACTATCAACCTGCTCTTGGCTTTTACTATCATTAAAAATTAGCTCCTCTTCAATACCTTGATCACCCGCTGCAAATCTCGTTGATAGTGTTTTTATTATCCCTCTTCTCACTATTTCATATATTAGCCTTTTATTCTGAAATCTTACTTCCGATTTATTTGGATGCACATTTACATCTACTTGGTCATATGGTACTTCTAAATGCAACACTGCAAAAGGATACCTATTGTTTGGAATAAAATCGTGATACGCATATCTAATTACACCAACAAGTAGATTCTCTTTTATTGGCCTTCCATTAACAAACGTATAAATTTGAGTTGAGTTGCCACGATTGACATTAGGTTTACAGATGTGTCCCTTAAGTTTGATGCCTTCTTCTTCCTCTTTAACTTCCAGTGAATTGCTTTGAAATTCTTCTTCTATTTCACATAATCTGTTGAACAGCGAAGTTTGCTTAACATATTTTAAGAGCTTTTTATTACCAGAAGTGAGAGTAAACCCAATACTATAATTAATCATCGCTAAGTTATTCACAATATCAACAATACTTTGTGTTTCTGCCCTTTCGGTTTTTAGAAACTTTAGTCTATTTGGTGTAGCAAAAAATAAGTCACGAACTTCAATATATGTACCTTGCAACAAAGAACAAGGGGTAATCTCTCTTATTTTTTCTCCTCCCTCATATCTTATAGACCATGCTTCCTTTGCTCCACTTGCCTTAGACGATAATTTCATTCTACTTACTGCTGCAATTGAAGGCAAAGCTTCTCCTCTAAAGCCAAGATGTTTGATTTCTATTAACTCACTATCGCTTAATTTTGAAGTAGCGTGGCGCATAAACGCAAGTTCCAAATCTTCCTTTTCTATTCCATTTCCATCGTCTGTTACAGTTATAAGATTACGCCCACCACTTTCTATTTTGATCTCTATCTCTGAACTTCCAGCATCTATTGCATTTTCTACTAATTCCTTTACTACACTCGCTGGCCTTTCTATTACCTCTCCCGCTGCTATACGATTTATAGTTTTTGTGTCTAAAAGAATTATTGCCATAACACTCCCTCCAATCTATAAAACTTAGAGCTCCCTCTATTTTTTTGTGATTTCTTGATCTCACAATCTCTATATTTTAGCTTTTTAGATTTCTTTCTAGCAAGTCTATCTGCTTCTTTATTATAGGTATTACCACTGTGAGCCTTAACCCACTTCCAGTTAATATCATGCTGCAAGACAATTTCATTCAATTCCTTCCATAATTCCTTGTTCTTTACTGGCTTTTTATCAGCTGTCTTCCAACCATTTGTTTTCCACTTGTTGATCCACTCTGTTATACCTTGTTTAATATACTGACTATCAGTGTGTAAAACAACTTTGCAAGAAACTTTCAACATCTTTAGCCCGTTAATCACAGCCTTTAACTCCATTTTGTTATTCGTTGTGTTTTCTTCACCTCCAGAGATGCGTTTTTTGATAAAGATACTTTTATTTTCATACATCACCACGGCTGCCCATCCACCAGGCCCCGGATTTCCATCCATCTGTATATATTATAACCTTCTTTTTGTCCATATTGACAGGATATAGATTTAACATAAATTTGCTACTGAAATGTTGACACTAAGTTTCAAGATCTTTATCATGTAAAGGTGTGGGAGATTAATGAACCTGTCCTCACGATATTAGGTAAATCGTAATTGAGCTTTTGGGCTTGTATTTTTATTAGGAGGTTAATCTCTCACACCCAAAATAAGTGTTTTTAAAGCTCTTTATAGCTCATGAATTCATTTGCTGGGGTTTATGGAGGGAGTTGTAAAAGATGATAAAATAAACAGCTAAGGTGCGCAGTAGCATTCTATGGTCATCTATGAAGGTAGTTTTTTGCCAACTCTTGAAATTTAGCTAACTTTAATAGACTTTAGCACAAAAACGTTGAATATTTCTTCACAATTGTGTATAATTATTAATGCTTTTTAAGTCGATTCCCTATGGCTCTTTCAAAATTTTTAGATCCTAAGCTTGATTTAACATTTAAGAAAATATTCGGTACTGAAAAAAATAAGAATATCCTTATTCACTTTTTGAATGATATTTTGGGGTTTACTGAAATAAATACTATACAAGAAGTTGAATTCCTTAGCACCATTATGGACCCTGAAATTGCCTCTGATAAGCAGAGTATTGTTGATGTTCTGTGCAGAGATTCCACTGGGGCCAGATACGTGATTGAGATGGTGCGACCTGAAAGTCTTCGGTCATATTGTTTAAAAGGAGAGGAATTCATTCAGAAAGAAACTGAAAGGATTCTAAAACTTATTAAACCAGATGTTTTGCCGTCTGAGTCTACGCATCAGTGCGAATCGGGCAACCGGTTGGTGCCAAGCGATGCGGACAATGAACCTCCTCTTGAAAAAGAAGATGCTCAATCGTGAGAGGGGCATAAACTGCAAGCATCATGTGGTTGGAGGGCTAGGCTAGTGGTATGGTGAACGTAAGTGAAGCTTTATAAGTACCGATACGATGAAAGAGCTAAAGATGCTGATAAGCTCTGACCAAAAGGTAATGTGGATAAGTTACATTTTTCATTTCTAGATGTACGCAAATAATAACTCCACCGGTATAGAGAAGCCACCTAACCCACTGTTGTATGACTGGAGAAACAGGGTAAGCCTGTATTTTCGCCTACATGGCAAGCAAACCGCAAGGAATGCTGATGGAAGTGCAGGTAAAGGAGAATGGAGAAAGCGAATGCCATTTTGTAACGAAATGGATAGAATTTGTAACATTAATTCGCGTGAAAACGAGCAGACTTCCATTTGGTCCCTCGTGACAAGAAACTTTGTTAACCACTTAAGGTAGGAAAGCAGATGATTACAAGTAAACCCGTAAGTGCATCTACCGAAAGCTTTGAAGCATGGAAGCAATTGCCATGGAAGAAATGCCAGAAAGTTATTGTGAGGCTACAAAGACGTATTGTTAAGGCTGTCCAAGAAGGAAGATGGGGTAAGGTAAAAGCTTTACAACATCTTCTCACACGCTCTTTTAGCGGAAAAGCTTTGGCTGTTAAGAGAGTAACTGAAAACCAAGGAAAAACCACAGCAGGTGTAGATCGTCAACTATGGTCAACTTGCAATGCTAAATTTCAAGGAATAAAGCAGTTAAAGCAAAGAGGATATAAACCTTCTCCGCTAAAACGGATTTATATCAGTAAATCTAATGGCAAAAGAAGACCTCTTGGAATACCCACGATAAAAGATAGAGCCATGCAAGCATTATATCTGTTTGCTCTGGAACCGATAGCTGAAACGATCAGTGATCGTCACTCCTATGGCTTTAGACCTAAAAGATCCTGTGCAGATGCTACAGTAGCTTGTCATTTGTTACTGGCAAGTCGTAATCAACTACAATGGATACTTGAAGGTGATATCAAAGGATGCTTTGACAACATTAATCATGAATGGCTTATGAAGCATATTCCTATGGAGAAAAAAATTCTGCATAGTTGGTTAAAAGCTGGCTTCCTAGAATCAAAAACTCTGTATCCCACAACTGCAGGTACCCCGCAAGGTGGTATAATTTCTCCAATACTAGCCAATTTAGCCTTAAACGGACTTGAAAAGTTATTGGAAAGTCGATTTGGTAAACTCGGCAGTAGAAAAAGAAACAAAATCAGAAGTGGAGTGAATGTAATCAGATACGCAGACGACTTTATTATTTCAGGTTTCACACATGAAGTACTGGAAAAGGAAGTTAAGCCTTTAGTATCATCTTTTCTTCATGAGCGAGGTTTAATTCTGTCAGAAGAGAAGACAAAGATTACATCTATCACAACAGGGTTTGACTTTCTTGGTTGTAATGTACGTAGATATAATAAGAAGTTAATTATTAAACCTTCGAAAGAAAGTATTAAAAGACTTCTTAATAAAGCACGTACATTGATAAAAGCAAATATAGCGAACACTCAGGCTATAGTAATTAAGTCACTCAACTCTCTACTGAGAGGATGGGGAAATTACTATCACCATGTGTGTGCTAAAAAAGCGTTTAGAAAGATCGACAATGAAATTTGGCATAGTTTATGGAAATGGGCAAAGAAAAGACATCCTCGTAAAGGATTACGTTGGATAAAGAATCGTTACTTCAAAGTAATGGGTCAACGCCAATGGGTTTTTGCTGCACCCATATGCAAGAACAAACCAAAAGAGATACGGTATTTAAGACTGCTTAAGCTGATTGATATACCTATCAGACGACATGTTAAAATCAGAGCGGATGCAAATCCCCTTGACTTAAAATGGAAAAAGTATTTTGATGAGAGAGTGAAACGAACAAGAATGTTAGCAAGCTCTTTCTCAAGAGAAGGTTCTCTACTGTTGGTGTCACCATTAAGAATGATGTTTCCTGAGGAATCATGAAGGACAAGCCGGTTCTAGAAAAGAAGAACTTAGATAAGGGGCTCAAGCGTAGTGTGGGGAAACCTGCATGCTGCGTTTCTAAGGGAGGGGGTAGTAGTAATACTGCTTCCTTACCTGACCAGTTCACTAAGACCAAGGGCTTCGAAAAGCGTGCTCAATATTATGCTGCTAAAGCCTATTCAAGTCAAGCTGATCAAGGTGATGACTATCATAACCTCAAGGAAATTATCTTTATTGCTGTTGCTGATTGTATTATTTTTCCAGACAAAGCTGAGTACAAATCTAATCATGTCATTTTAGATCAAAATAGCTTTGAACATGACTTAAAGGATTTTTACTTCGTATTCATAGAATTACCAAAATTTACAAAAACAAAGGAAGATCAACTAGAAAATATAGTAGAGAAATGGTGTTATTTTTTTCGATATGCAGGAGAAACAAGGGAAGAGGATCTAGATAAGATAGTTGGTAGTGATGTAATAATAAAACGAGCTTATGAAGAGATGAATAAGTTTAACTGGTCAGAAGAAGAATTACTAGCATATGAACAAATGAAAAAACGTATAATGGATGAAATAGCTGCTTTAGCTCAAAAATTTGATGAAGGTCTTAGGGTTGGAGAAGAAAGAGGCATCCAAATCGGCCAGGAAAAAGGCAGAAAAGAAAGAGAAATTGAAGTTGCAAAAAACCTACTTAAAGCAGGTGTATCTGTTGACTTAATAGCTGAATCTACCGGTCTTCCTAAAGTTGAAATTTCAAAACTTAAGGAAAAAGCCTAAGTATTGTAACTCCTTTAGAGCCCTTATCCATTAGTCTAATATATTAAAGCCTATATCTAACTCTTCCACTATTCTTGCTACTGGCCTATTTGATTCTCTCACTAATTCTACGTATCAGTCAAACATAGAATGCCTAAATATAGAAAATGTTTTTCATAAAATTTTTTTATCCTTGATAATTTTATTGTTGATATTTGATTCTAACTTTTGCATAATGCAGTAAATATTTTTATATAGGAGGTAGAATGCCAAGATGGACAGATCGTCATGCTAGAGTACTTGAAAAATTGCAAGATTCTATTCAACGTACAGATCCAAATGTTGCTGAAAAGAAATTAGCTATCAAGAGATGGGTAGAAAACTATATGGAGTATGTGCAATTCTTTAAGGATGATAAGCTGCAGTTTTTGTACAATATATTCCAAGATGAAAATTGTTGGTCGGATACAAGGTTAAATAATGTTTTTTTAGGTCAGAAATTGACTGAAGAGAAAATAGGTGGAATAGATAACCCACTGCCAAGGTATGATATGGCATCTAGGTATTGTATAATGGATAAGATAGGTGATTTTTTCAATAAACAGCTTGCATTCTCTAAGGGTCAATTTACTCCAGAAGAGATAGATACTCAACCACTATCGGCTGAGAGCCGAAAGGTTGGATATAGCGCTGGAAGCGCGGTGAGAAGCTAAAGCTACTCCAATCTTATACTAGATATAGAATGAGGCTGATGTGCATCTGTATGTTTATTGATGTACTCATTAATGACTTTATCTGTGATATGTCCGCTGGTAGCACTAAAGTATCCTCTTCCCCAAAAACGCTTTCCCCAGTACATTTTATTTAGCTCTGGAAATTCTTGTTGAACTTTGCGTGAAGACCTGCCTTTGGCTCTTTGAACAAAATCACTCACAGCTATATGAGGAGGTATTACTACGAATAAATGTAAATGATCTGATGATATTACTCCGTTTTCTATCTTAATCTCCATTTCTTCAGATACTTCTGCTATGATTGTTCGTATTCTCTCCTTCATAGCCTTAGTTAATACTCTGTACCGATATTTTGTAATCCAGACTATATGGTACCTATGATAAAATACAGTGTGTTTTCCTTTGTCATATTCCGTCATAACTATACTTTATAAAGTACAGTTATGACATTGACAAACTAAAGTTTCTCCACCTAGAAGGTGGAGGCTTGTACCATCTTATGGAAAGTCAAGGTAATCCGATAAGTGATCAATATGTAAGAAACATTCTGCTATTATCTATGAAGAGGCGAGATCCAGTATGGCTTTGTTGCATAGCACTGATAGGCATGTAAATCACAGTGAATTCACGCAGCTAATTTAAATTTAGCCATACCTATATCAGTAAATTTGTTCAATAAGTAGCACTTAATTAACAGCTCTTTTTCACGATTTACCTCTGATTTATTTTTCAAGCCAAACCCAAATATTTGCTTCAACCTATAGAAAAAGACTTCAATATAAGACCGTGCTCCATACTTAACTTTTTTCTTCCATTCATTAATACCATCTTCATAATTCTCATATGACCTAATTCTACTAATATACTTGTTTCTTTCTGATAAGTAGTCAGCTAAACAAATTTTAGTATCCTTCCTAGGGCGAATAATAGGCACAATATTGTATTTTCTGCATTCTTTATACACACTTTTTATATCATAAGCCGCATCTGCTCGAATAGAACAAATGTTATATTTATCACTGACTTCTTCTAACATATCGCAGACCGGCAAATAGTCTACAGCAACACCACTAGTGTAGTTCATGCTTATTGCTTTCTTATCATTTATGTTTAAAACAACATGTAATTTTCTTACTTGACCATAACCACTGTATTTTCTTTTTCGAATATTAAGCTTACTATGCCCACCGTTATTATTGTAGATACTAACTCTAGTGCTATCTACGGCAATTTCAACATTTTCCAGATCGTCTTTATTGCTTCTATGGTCATCAATCTTCAAATTAAGCTTTTTAAATCTTCTGGAAGCTTGTGTATAGCTGATAATCTTAAGTTTTTTGCCTATTTGTACCATATAACCTTTTACAAAACCTACAGCTTGTCTCAAGCCAATTCTAAAAAGATATGTGTATTAAAATTACAACTTTATCACTATAAGTGTTATTGCCACCTGCAACTTTTGGACTATTTTCATACCAATTTTCTATGGCTTGATTAACAAAATGAAAAACATTTCCTCTTTTTTTGAGAAACTCGTTATATTCTCTTTGGTTACTTACTCTCATTTTTTGTGGCATAAGTTGTACTTGTTTGAAAAATGCCTGTTTTACAACAAAATGCGTTAGTAGCCATATATTAAAAAGCTTTTCTTTTTACAATAACCTCAACCAACACTAGCTATGCAACAAAGCCATGAAGGATAACGGGAAACTGTTAAGTCCGGTTTTGAAGCCGAGGGGGGAAAGGCAACTTTCTCTCCTTAGGTAACAGGACCCCACCTCAAGCTTGATCGCCTCGAGAACCCTATGCAACTTTCTTTCTCTGTATGCAACGCACACAAAATGTTCACCATTTTTTTTATCTGCTACTTTGAGAATTCTTGGAAGATCTCGCTTGTAAAAGAGTAACAAGGGTTCTAAAAAGCAATCAAGTCTTTTTTCTCTTAAAATATAACATAAAAAGTCCACTTCGTTGTCATACCCTTCGCTGTAAAAATCTGAACAAGCATCTGAATATTTACCATTTTCAAGATTGGACTTTATAGAACTTACTATACACGCTTTCATGATACAGATCTCAAAAAACACATACTGCCATTAGTACACACTATTAACTATTTGTAAAGTTTTTTTATGATAGCAGGATCAATATTAACATCGGTAAAATGACCCATCATACTATCAAACTCTTCCTTCTTTTTAACAGACATCTTATCTCGTATAGCACAATATTCATCTGTATCAAGCTTATCTTTTAGGTATTTGAAGGCTTGAATGGAATTCCATGGCTCCCCATCATAGTCACGTCCATGCCAATAACTAAGATTCTGAAGAGCGTAACTGAATATCAATAGCTTCTCTTTCCAGGAAATCTTGTTCTGAAAAAAATTTAATAAATTATCGACTTTGTTTTTATATTTTAAGCTGTCCACAGCATCTAAGTAACATGCACAGTGAGCAAAGACTTGCTTATACATCTCAATTATTTCATTATGATTAAGTTTATATTCACATTTCCTCAGCAAGCCTTCAATCTCCTCAGCTTGAATTACATCAACCTCAGCCTTAACATATTTATAATGTTCTCTTTTTATTTCACTTGCGGTTAAAGTTGCTTTTCGATTATTTTCTTCTTTTATACGTTTATTTTTACTATTGAAATTTTTATCGTAGAAATTAACACAAGGCAACTCAAAACTGAGCTTCTTAAGATCTATTTGCTTTACAACATTTTTCGAAAACTTATTTGGAAAATTGCCATTTAAAATTTTTGTTTGAAGATTAAGTAAAATTTTGTTTGCAGAATTTTTATCTTGAGGATCAGTAATAATGGTTAAGAGATCGCTCTTACAAATGTAATCAAATATGCTCAGACCTTGAGAGTCTGTTTCTTCCTCAATTAGATGTTTATAACCTCGAGGTGTAGAAGAGAGCACTTTTTCTGTTAAAAGTTTAAAAATTTCTTTTTTTGTATTATTCTCTGCAGTGCCTAAAATTGTAAAAATCAGCGAGTTATGCCCTCCATGTAGCGTATTGCGTAAAGGATCAGCATTGTGTTTCAATAAGTACTTCACCTCCTTTATAAGTCCTTTATAGCAAGCAAACATTAAAGGTGTAACTTGTTGTTGAATGGAAGAATATTTCTTATTTTTTAAAAAATAACATGGCAAATCAACCTCTTCTTCGTTTACTTCGCCTTTATTGAATTCAGTTTGAAGTTTTGGGAAAAGCACTTGTTTATGCAATTTGATTAAATAAATCTCATCACAATCATCGAAGTCGAAAATTTTCTTCATACTGCTTAATGGAACTGTGTCTTTCGTTATCTTCAATAGTTCATATCCCTTATTAGCAGCCACTTTTTCCTCATATGAAAGATCATTATCAGTTGGATGTAAATAAACGATATTGATGTCAAATACGTAAGAACCACCGTAGTCAATGAGCAGCTGCTCACCTTCTTTAATATTTTTTAGCACTTGAATAGCCCTACCATCATTGCTTTCTGCAAAATAACAGTTACAAGAAAAGCTTGAATGATTTAAGAAACGTGTCCAGTTAAAAATACACGTTGCGTCTAATTGTTGATTTTTATTCATAATCATCAAAAATTTTCTATCAACAACTTCACCAGACTTAACATTTTTCCCTTTGTAATAACCAATAACATCACCTTTTTTAATATACTGCCGAGCGTACACGCCAAGGTTGTACTTACCCTCAATCGCAGCAACTTCTGCAATCCTAAGTTTAATCGGGTTATTGCTTTCTTCTTTTTTATCCTTTAAATACTGACACTCACCTTTACCTTGCTGCCTACTTACATATTTCAGGAACTTTTTTTCTTCTCCTTTTTCAAAGGGGATACTAACACTAAACTTCATCTGACAAAACTTATTATAAAAAAGTTATTTTAATAGCTTAAGGAGAAATATAATACAAAAAAAGGAAGTGATTACCAATTTTTGTTATTGGAGAGAATATAACGAGTTTCTCAAAAAAAGAGGAAATGTTTTTCATTTTGTTAATCAAGCCATAGAAAATTGGTATGAAAATAGTCCAAAAGTTGCAGGTGGCAATAACACTTATAGTGATAAAGTTGTAATTTTAATACACATATCTTTTTAGAATTGGCTTGAGACAAGCTGTAGGTTTTGTAAAATAGGCAAAAAACTTAAGATTATCAGCTATACACAAGCTTCCAGAAGATTTAAAAAGCTTAATTTGAAGATTGATGACCATAGAAGCAATAAAGACGATCTGGAAAATGTTGAAATTGCCGTAGATAGCACTAGAGTTAGTATCTACAATAATAACGGTGGGCATAGTAAGCTTAATATTCGAAAAAGAAAATACAGTGGTTATGGTCAAGTAAGAAAATTACATGTTGTTTTAAACATAAATGATAAGAAAGCAATAAGCATGAACTACACTAGTGGTGTTGCTGTAGACTATTTGCCGGTCTGCGATATGTTAGAAGAAGTCAGTGATAAATATAACATTTGTTCTATTCGAGCAGATGCGGCTTATGATATAAAAAGTGTGTATAAAGAATGCAGAAAATACAATATTGTGCCTATTATTCGCCCTAGGAAGGATACTAAAATTTGTTTAGCTGACTACTTATCAGAAAGAAACAAGTATATTAGTAGAATTAGGTCATATGAGAATTATGAAGATGGTATTAATGAATGGAAGAAAAAAGTTAAGTATGGAGCACGGTCTTATATTGAAGTCTTTTTCTATAGGTTGAAGCAAATATTTGGGTTTGGCTTGAAAAATAAATCAGAGGTAAATCGTGAAAAAGAGCTGTTAATTAAGTGCTACTTATTGAACAAATTTACTGATATAGGTATGGCTAAATTTAAATTAGCTGCGTAAATTCACTGTGATTTACATGCCTATCAGTGCTATGCAGAAGTGCAGGTGTGTATAGTGCATCAGATACGTAACTCACTGAAGTATGTAGCTAGTAAAGATGCAAAGAGTTTTTTGAGTGATTTAAAGAAGGTGTATCAAGCTTCAAGTAAGGAAATTGCCGAGAATTATCTGTTGGAATTAGATGAAAAATGGGGCACAAAGTACCCTATGGTTATAAAATCTTGGCAGAATAATTGGGAAAACCTATCTGGTTATTTTAAGTATTCCGACCCAGTTAGGAGGATAATCTATACTACTAATCCCATAGAGGGGCTACATAGGCAAATTAGGAAATTCACCAAAACCAAGGGCTCATTTACTAGCATAAATGCCTTGTATAAACAGGTATATTGTGCTATAAAGAAAGCGGAGGAGAAATGGACTATGCCTGTACATGATTGGGCATTGACTATATCTCAGCTCGACATTTTCTTTCCCAACAGATTGAAAATTGAGTTGAGCTAAAAATGCGGTTTGACACAGTTTATTTAATACTCTCGGTAATGAGCCAGAGCCCGAGCTTGAATTTCCTGGTGTGATTTCTTCTGGTTCTCGTAAGAGGAAAAGGGCCTTTACGCTGAGTGTTAATTAAGTAGTTCACCCATTGGTGTAAGTGATTTTTCTCGTTGTAGCAAATAGGGAGATGTTTTGTGTCTTTAATTAGAAGTTTAGTTGATGGAAATCTTGAAGCTTTTAGACAAGAATTTGAATCTTTTTTAGATCGTTGTTCATCTTTCTCGCATCATGTGGGTTCAGGTCGTTTCCTTCCTGTATTCTTTTTTAGTATGTTTGCTACTGCACATGATGCTAATATCTTAAAAGCAAATGAGAGAGTGTATTTTCGTTTTGATAATCATGGTATTGATACAGGTGGTAGAAATAGAAATACAGGGAACCTAAAAGTCGCTGTTTATCGTGACGGACAGCAAGTTGTCAGATGTTACAGTATTTCTGATCGTCCTAATAGTGATGGGTTAAGGTTCAGTACAAGGGAGAGAAATGCTCTAGTGCAAGAGATTAGACAGCAAAATCCAAATTTAAGGAAAAAAGACTTAATTTTTGAGCAATACAAAGTATACATGCATGGAAAGGGCAAGAGTCAGGGAAAGGCAATTGCAAAAGTATTCGGGGTGATTAGTGAAAGAGATAGATTTGCTAAATATTCAGCGTCTGAGGTTAGCCTTCTGAGGCATATAGAACGTAATAGGCTTAGGGAGATTAATGTGCGTGTGCCACGCAGTGTGTTGACAGTTAAGGAAATAGCAGGAATACAACTTAATCAAAATCAGCTCAGACAACTTGATAGATCAGTCAATTTTGCACAGGTAGTACAAAGTCAACAAGGGACTGACAACTTTATGGAAATACTAGCAAACAACCAAAAACAAAATGTAGAACGTAGAATGCGCGAGGAAGTTTTGCCATACATCACTCACATCTATGGTAATTACAGACAAGCGCTAAAAAATAATATTAAAAATCGCAATCAAAAATTTGAGAGTCACGGGTTTTTATTAGGTTTTTTAGTAAATTTTAGTCATCGCTACAAAATAGATATCGACCTTGAATTGTCTATTGGAAATTCACACGTTGCTTTTCTTGTACATCATCAAGCAGAGAGAAAAAATATTTTTATTTTTAATATTACTAGATGTAAGGCACCGTCAGATGTTGCATTAAACCGTGCCATAGGCTACGCTGAAAGGTTATACGATTCTTCATTTATACCTACATCAAAGCATACTGTTTGTGTTGGATTGAATTTTAATGTAAATCTAGATCCTTTTAGTGTTGATACAGTAGAACTTCAACAGGATAAATTTCCTTTAGTACAAAGATTATTTGAGTGTGTAGAGAATGAAGGCATTAGAGAAAATGTTAGAGATTTCTTACTTGAACATCTTCCTGCTGAAATACCAAGAAATGCAGAGAATTATAATAGAATATTTGATTGCATAATTGGGTTCGCTTCTGGAAATAGTGTTTTTGATAGGCACCATTTACAACTCGAAGGGGGAGGGGAAGCACCTGTAACAAAGTATACATTTAGACATGGTGATGAGGGTTTAAGATGTTTAACTATGGTCTTTCATGCTGAAGGTTCTGATATAGTTATACTTCATATTAGAGCTCACGATGCACGACAACAAGGAGCAATCAATTTACAAGATCTTAATATGAATGGGAATAATGTTCATGTATGGGAAGTTTCATACACACTTAATAATCAACTTTACTTTAATATTCATACAGGTAACCTTGGTTTATATCACAATTACCAAAATAATAATGCAAATAATTTTATTGGTGGTAATCTTGTGAAAGTCCCTAATGCTGGAAATGTGTATAATGCCTTAGATCAAGTTTTAAATGATGGCTGGCGAGATAAAGCTCAGTATCAAGAATTACTTAGAAACATTTCTGCAGTATTAATGCCAGAAAATATGAATGGTAATGCAATAATAGATGTAGATAGCGAGGACAAGTTTCGGTCTATATTGTATGGTGTGTTTTATAATTGTGACGATATTTGTAAAGTAGTTTCTAGGTACAAGATAAGTCAAATATGTATTTCCGATATAAGAATGGTAGGAAAAATAGTGGAGCGAGTAAATACAAGAGTTGCAGAGCATAGATTAGATCTCCTAGTATCAAGGCAACCTACAGAGAATGATTCAGATGTTCACTCAATTGGATTTAT
Organism: Wolbachia endosymbiont (group B) of Scrobipalpa ocellatella; assembly: GCF_964188425.1. Lineage (NCBI taxonomy): Bacteria > Pseudomonadati > Pseudomonadota > Alphaproteobacteria > Rickettsiales > Anaplasmataceae > Wolbachia > Wolbachia endosymbiont (group B) of Scrobipalpa ocellatella. The sequence goes on along the minus strand of NZ_OZ077190.1, from coordinate 489,662 downwards.
ATTAGGATTTGCTAATGATCAAAGCGTAGTAGCACAACAGAAAAGTAATGCAAAACAGAAGATGCGTAAATTTACGAATGAAGTGAAAGAACGTAGGTTACTTTCTACTTGTGGAAGTATGATTTTATCTTATGCTGTATTTAATAGAGGTGCACAGGGAGCAGAGGACCTTATATTTTCACATAGAAATAAACTTGACTCCAGTCGTGCTTCAGGACCCGGTGGAAGGACAGAAAGAATTGTAAGGCTAGAAGATGATATTTTACCCCTAGTAAATCTGCATATTCAAGATAATATAATGGGTCTTAATTCGATAGAAAATGTGCATGATATACTCACACTAGACTTTGCAACAGATAATCGTTACTATCATTATTGGCTTCAAGAAAGGGATATACGTTCTGCTGCAAGGACAACACTATATAACTTACAGCCTGTTCTGCATAATAATGTGCTCTTTGCCACACTACCTATAGGGTGGGTAAATGATCATTTGCAAAAGTTGCAAAATCATATTAGCAATAAAGAAATGCAAAACAATGAAATATTGATATCAAATTTGATTGTTAATATAGATGGCAGCCATTGGGCTACATTAACTATTGCCTTTCAAAATAGGAAGTATTATGGGTATTATGCTAGTTCAATTGGTGGTAACGTTCCGGATAAGCTAAACAATCTTATAGTAAATGGTGCTCCTGTTCCAGTCCATAATGTTCTTGCTGACCAGCAAGACAATGCGTTAGTACAGCAGAGAGATGGCCATAATTGCGGTATCTGGGCATTAGAAAACGCCAGAGATATTAGTCAAGCTTTACAACGAAATGGTGATCTTGGAGAACAAGGTAGAGGTGTGTTAGATGAAATGCGTGATCTTCTTACGTTAAATGTTCCAGGCCTGGATAATATAGTTGATCCAGACAATCTTAGAAATGGACAATACTTTCAAGAGCGGAGAAGAGCAATCTCAAGAGAATTTCAAAACATTGATAATATTCACCAATTTCCTGAGGAGGAGCATTTACTCAATAGAAGGGTTGTTATATCATGTCAAAGGCTAAATGAAATTCGTCAATTACTATTAAGTTTTTTAGAGCGCCAATATCCAACGCATGGGGTATGGCACCAGCAACCACAAGGAGGGAAAGGACCACCTATGTCACTTACTGTTAGTGATATAGGCAATTTTGGTAACCCACAATCTACCTTAGAAGATCCTAAAGCTAGTAATATCTCTGATCTTAGCAAAGGTAAAAGTGGCAGGCAGAGGTAACCGGTTGTGAAGGGAGTGTAAAAAAAACTTACATATCAAGTTATTTGAAGGAAAATCTTAAATGAGCAGCCGTTAACTTTACAGTATATAGTGTTAATAAATTTAAATAATATAACCATTTCCGGCGCTCAAAATCAGCAGTGTGAGAAGAGTTTGTTTTGGAATGAATTGGTCTACCAAACGATACATACGAACTTTTTAATATAGTGATTTTGCTATACGCTAAAATCAGCTATAATGGCTTACTTTCACTAGGCTTACATACGAACCAATTTGCCTAAGCTTATGGAAATAATTTAAATCTTCTATTTTTAGAATTTTATTTTTACGCAACGTGTTCTCACAAATATACGATCTTTTTATGTTTTTTGGAGGAAGTAAATAATTCAATTCCTTATAACACTAATTAGTATGGTCTTTTCATTAAATTTATCCTTTCAAAAAGACTATGCTTTATTCACCTGCTTTAATGGTATTATAATATTTTACACCTAAACCTACTCTATAAAAATTCACAATACGAATTAGTAAATAGATTATATTCAAATTGATTGTATTTATTATATATAGCGCATACAATATATTACTTGTTTATTTTAGTAGGGGGTATAGGTATGTTTAGTTTTAAGCAGGTAGTACAATATAATTTATTTGGTAGTAACGACCTTGAAGGCAATTCATCTTGTGAATTTGAAGATTTTCCTGAAGAGGTATTTGAGATTAGCAATGAAGAAAATCAAGCAATAGATAGTTTGAAAAGTAAAATAGAAAATCTACAACAAGAAAATTTTGATCTTAAAAAAAATGTATAGATTATATTCAAATTGATTGTATTTATTATATATAGCGCATACAATATATTACTTGTTTATTTTAGTAGGGGGTATAGGTATGTTTAGTTTTAAGCAGGTAGTACAATATAATTTATTTGGTAGTAACGACCTTGAAGGCAATTCATCTTGTGAATTTGAAGATTTTCCTGAAGAGGTATTTGAGATTAGCAATGAAGAAAATCAAGCAATAGATAGTTTGAAAAGTAAAATAGAAAATCTACAACAAGAAAATTTTGATCTTAAAAAAAATGTAGAGTTACAAAAACACTATAAGAAAAGAGTAGAAGAGTATTACGAAGAAGTAAGTGAACTTACCAGAGAAATGCAAACCCTAGAAGGGAAAATTAAAAGGCTTGAAGTTGAATTACAAAGAAGGACGAGAAATTTAACTGAAAATGATCAAGACATCGAACAGCTAAAACAGAAAGTAGAAATATTATTATTAGAAACTCAGAACAAAAGTGATATAATTAAGAACTTAAATAATCAATTAAAAGAGGCAAAGAATGAAATTCAGTTAACAGACAAAATAAATGAAGAATTACAGCAAAAACTGGTTTTGACTGAAGATGAGTTAAATAGAGTAAGAAAAGAAAGTACAGTGCTGATAAACAGTATAGAGGATTTGAAAGGTGATTATGAAAATCAGATATTAGAAAAAGAGAAGGAGCTTAATGATGTAAGAGATCAATTTTGTATTTATTTATCAGAGTATAAAGAACTATTTGCAGAATTCAATAGACTGCAGAAGGAAAACGAAAGTTTAAAACAGAAAAATTTCTATATTAGTAATGAAGTGTCTCTTGCAGATGAAATAAACAAAGAAAACGTAAGAGAAGAAATAGCAAAGCTTCAGTTTGTACCTGAAGTGAAAATTAAACATATTATTGATAATAATGACCAAGAATCAACCTTACCAGATAGAGAAGCAGAAAATTATCGAACAAGTGAAGATAAAAACCTTGAAAATACTGATTTCGAGATTGGAGTATGGAATGAAGCTGACGATGAAAGTAGCGATGACCAGAAATCAACCTGGCTATATGGAAAAACAGAAAATTGCCGAACAAGTGAAGATGAAAACCTTGAAAATAATGATTTCCCAATTGAAGTATGGAACGAAACGGATAGTGAAAGTGACAATGTTAGCCCTTGCCCTGATTATGATGAAAGTTTTGGTAGGCGTTACAGTCAACTATTCTATGATGAAGCCATAATTCATAAAGAAAAAGATACTTTTGTTTTAATTCGTCAAAAAGATTCTTTTTCTTTAGCGAAAGTAAAACCGAATACAAGAGAAGAAGAAAAGTATGAAAGTATTTGGCAAAAAATAAATAAGATCCATGATTATCTGGACACTTTAGGTTACTCTGGTAGCGAAGAAGATTATGAGGAGTGCGAAAAAGAACTTGATAAAGTTATAAACGAAGCACTGAAACAAGGAATAATGTTCACTTTTCCATATAAATCTGATATGTCCTTGATAGATCGTATAGCTGACACATTCCCAAAGCTATATTTATCTGCTGACACTACTCGAATTTATGAGTTTTTACACAAGAAAAAAATATTTCAGATAATATCAGAAGGTGCATCTTTAAACAGATTTAGCGATGAAGAGCATGGAGATGTAGTAAACGTAATTTGTTCAGATAAAGATACCTTAGGTCAGCGAAAAGCAAACCTTTCAAAGCTGAAGGAGTTAGCACTTGAAAGTATTATAAGTAAAAATGAGCAAATTGATAAACATGACTTTGAACTAGAAATAGATAATGGATATTTTTGTATAGATTACCCACAAAATAGTACTATTGAAGTTGCAAAGATATTCAATAATCAAAAAGCTAAAGATTTAAATCTAAACATTGGTGTACTTCAAGTTGGAAAAAGTATAATTAGAGTTGAAAATATAGGAGGAAGTAGAAATTACACAGACGTATCAGGAGATAGCATTAGAATGTCTTTTACTACCGAAGTAGGAGAAATCAGTATTCATCTATGTCCTAGTGAGAAAGATAGTAATAAAATAGAGGTGAGGCTTGTCGATGAAGTAAGATTTAACAAGTTAGAGAATAAATCAAGTTTAGGGCAGAGTTGTCTGTTAGGGGGAAAAAGTGTTTTGACAGCTATAGAAAATGGATATTTCGAAAGAAATAGTAGTGTTTTTAAAGAGTCAGGTAAGACTATTAAACAGTCAGAGTGTACAATGGAAAATCCATCTAGCTTTCTAGAGGGGGTGAATAAAAATCAATTACTCAGAGTAAATGCAAGAGCTTATGGTCGGGGATTATGATAGTTGCTGTACATTGTAGATATAAAAATAAGGGGGATGAAGATGCGTTTTAATTTAGAGCCGGGAGGTGCTTTTTGTGATGGTAAAAATAAGCTTGTAACTGTTAAAATAAATGATGAAGAAAAGATTAATTTATCTGTAATAGTTTAGACTTAATCGGGAATGTTCAAAAAAGCGTGTCAAGCCGCATTTTTAGTTCAACTCAATTTTCAATCTGTTGGGAAAGAAGATGTCAAGTTGAGACATAGTTAAAGCCCAATTAGGGAGAGCCATAATCCACTTTTGCTCCACTTTTTTTATAGCACAATATACCAACTTATACAAGGCATTTGTACTGGTAAATGAGCCCTTGGTTTTAATGAATTTCCTGATTCATCTATGCAACCCCTCAATTGGATTGGTGGTATAAATTAGCCTTCTAACAGGGCCAGAATACTTAAAATAACCAGACAAATTTTCCCAATTGTTTTGCCACGATTTTATGACCAAAGGATATTTTTCACCCCATTTTTCTTCCAGCTCAAGCAAATAATTTTCAGCGATTTCTTTACTTGAAGCACGATATATTTTTTTCAAATCATTCATGAAAATTTTCACATCTTTGCTGGATACATATTTCAATGAATTTCTTATCTGATGCACTATACATATTTGTACTTCTGCTTTGGGAAATACACTATTTATAGCCGCAGGAAAACTTTTTAGACCATCAACACATGCAATCAGAATATCCTCTACCCCTCTCTCTTTTAGGTCATTTAACACTCCTAACCAGAACTTCACTTTCGGCTAAATAAAAGCCTAGTACTTCTTTTCTGCCATTTTGATCTATGCCTAATATATTATACATGCATTTACTTACGCAATGCCCGTCCTCCTTGACTTTGAAAAACATGCCATCCATGAATACTATTGGATATACAGATTGCAGTGGACGACTGCGCCATTCATTGATTAACGGCAGTAATTTGTCGGTGATATTGGATATTTCTGCTGCAGATATTTTGTGGTCATACATCTCCTCTACATGCGATGCTATGTCCCTATACCCTTACTATTACCCACAAATGTAAATGGACTTATAAATAAAGGATTAGAATATTAAAGTTTGTGAATATTGAGGGTATAAAAATGGCAAACAAGGGTAATGAATGGGCTAGAAATGAATTGGGGGATGCTGCACTTGGAGATAAAAGACTGACAGATCGATTAGTAAATATTGCTGATAGTTTAATAAGTTTACCTGAAAGTTCAATCAATCAAGCATGTGGAAGTTGGTCAGAAGCAAAAGCAGCTTATCGTTTTTTTCAAAATGAGAATGTAAAAGGAAGTGATATCTTAACATCGCATATTGCAAAAACTGTTGAAAGAACAAAAACTCATAAAAGGATTCTTGTGATTCAGGATACAAGTTGCATTTCATATATGGGACATGAAAAAATAAGAGGATTGGCAGTTGTTTCAAAAAAACAAAGTAAAGGTATTATGATGCACACAGCTTTTGCGATTAGTACAGAAGGCTTGACATTAGGAATACTAGACCAAAAGCTTTACTCGAGACCATCTATATCTAAAGAAGACCAAGAGCTAGAAAAAAGAAGACGTTGTAGAAACGTTAGTATTGAAGATAAAGAAAGCATAAAGTGGCTAGAAAGTTTAAAGAAAACAAATGAAATTATAGATTCAACTCAAACAGAAACTATAACGGTATGTGATAGAGAAGCAGATATTTATGATTTTTTTGAGCTTGCTTACCGTCTTAATTCAGCGGTTTTGATAAGAGCTTGTAGAAACCGAAACGTAAATAAAACATCTAGGTATTCTCGAGAAGAAAAATTATGGCAATTTATAGAAAGGGTTCCTTGTACTGGAAAAGTAGAAGTTGAAATTCCGGCTAGAGATAACAAGCCAAAAAGGATAGCATCTTTAGAAGTTAGATTTGGAAAATTTACTATGAACCCAGATAGAGGCAATATAAGATTAAGACATAAAGAAGAGCTACCTGACCTACCGCTCTATGTAGTTCAAGTTATTGAGAAAAATCCTCCTCCTGAATCAACACCACTAGAGTGGATGCTTTTAACGAATCTTTCAGTTAATACTTTTGATGAAGCTATTGAAAAAGTTAATTGGTATTGTCTTAGGTGGAAAATAGAAGTCTTACATAAAATTTTAAAATCTGGCCTTAAAGTTGAAGAATGTAGACTGGTAACAGCAGAAAGATTAATGCGATATCTAACAGTCATGAGTTGTGTGATTCATATAGGTCATAACAACTGATTTGTCAGATTAAGTCTGAATTTTAAATAGTTAAGTAACGTTGTGTTTTTGAATTGACTTTAATCTTTGATCATGCTTGTAATTTTGCATGACAAAAGGCTCCTTTGACGGAATGTAATTTTTTTGCACTTCACTTAAACAAGGAATTGTACTTTCTAGCTCTTTATATTTTTCCCATGGAGTTTTCCCTTGAAGAGAGCTATGAGGACGTTGTCTATTATAATGGTTTTCCCAATCTCTGAGTTTAATTTGTAGGTCAGGATCCTTGATGTTAACACTACTGTAAAATTCATCTAAATCTGTACGCTGAGCTCTTTCCACTTTACCGTTTAAATGCGGGGAAAATGGCTTGATAGGACGAAATTTGATTTTCCATTTTTTCAAATATTCTTGCACCCCATAAGCAAAAAATTCCTGTCCTCTATCGGTTTGAATTCTTTGACAATGAAATGGCATTTTTTCTCTTAGTTGTTCAAGAAAATCTAGAGTGTTTTCTGCAGTACGTCTTGGGTACAATGTAACAACTTTATAACGTGTACAATCATCTATAGCGGTATACTGATAAAGTCCAGAAGCTATTTTGCATACATCCATCTGTATACGTTCTCCTGGTACTTTACAGTTGTAACGCTTTATTTGTTTGCGGTAATGACGTTTAATACGTAAAAGACTTACATCATATTTTTTGAAAACTTTGTGTATAGTAGCCAATGAAAAAGAGAGATCATGTAAACGTTTCAATTCAGTTTGAATACGTCTTGCTCCTAATTTTCTAGTTTTTCTTAAGTGGAGAATAAGTTGATCACTAGATATATTGGTTTTTTGTAAAGGTGAGGTTTTAGGCCTGCTACTAAGATTTTCTAATCCTTTTTCACCAAACTCCTTGTAACGTTTACACCATTTGCGTAAGGTAAAGCGTGAAATATTATAGTGCTGACATACTCTTCCTGCATGACCTAATTTTTTATATAGGTTTACCCAATTCAGGCGTAGCTTAACTTTAGAGTCCATTTACTTGCGGCTTTTATTGTTGATATACTTCCCACCATAATTGTAATAAGGTATATAAACTATCACAAGTACAAATTTCTATTTGATCTTACATTTTTATTGTAATAACCTATATGAATCACACACCTTAATTGATGAATAAATCGGTTGTGCGAGTAGGAGATTATTGTGCAGAAGCAACACTACATTTTTGCGTTAGTGGCAGTAACAATGTTTTTGTAAATGGTAAGCCAGTTTGCCGGAAAGGAGATAATTTTACAGAAGGTAGAGTATTAACTGAAGGATCAAAAACAGTGTTTGCAAATGGGTTTGGAGTGGGAAGAGTTGGGGATTCAGTATCTTGTGGTTTCAAGGTAATAAGTGGAAGTAATAATGTTTTTTCAGGATAAAAATAAACCATCTGTTATACTTACCAAAAGTAAGGTTATGAACATGGGTATAACTACTAGCCTATTAGGAGACATTAGTGATTTAATAGATAGAGCAAAGAATTATCTTTCTGTTCAATTCAACTCTACTCTAGTATTGTTAAACTGGGAAATTGGCTCCAGAATTGATCAAGATATCCTAAAGCACAAACGTGCAGATTATGGGAAGCAAATCATCTCTCAACTTGCAAAAGAACTTCAGATTAAATATGGACGTGGATTTGATAGAGCGTCATTATTTCGTATGGTACAATTTTCTAAATTCTTTCCTGATCAAGAGATTGTCGCGACACTGTCACAACAATTGAGTTGGTCACATTTTGTAGAAATTATTGCAATTTCTGATGAGCTGAAGCGTAATTATTATATAGAAATGTGTCGTATTGAAAGGTGGAGTGTTAGGGCACTACGTAGTAAAATCGATACTATGTTGTATGAACGTACAGCACTAGCAAAAAAACCTGAAGATTTCATAAGAAGGAGTATAAAAAATTTACGTGAAGAAAATATGTTAGCACCAGAATTCATTTTTCATGACCCATACTTCCTTAGCTTCATGGAATTGCCATCAAGTTATAGTGAGACTGATCTAGAAAATACAATCTTGGATGAATTGACAAAATTTTTACAAGAGTTTGGAAATGATTTTTGTTTTGTAACACGTCAAAAAAGGATGAGTACTAAAACAACTGACAGGTATTTGGACCTGCTATTTTTTCACAGAGGATTAAAACGCCTTATAGCAATAGAACTAAAAATAGGTCGCTTTGAACCAGCCTATAAAGGACAGATGGAATGGTATTTAAATTGGTTAGATAAAAATGAACGAAAAGCAGGTGAAGAAAAACCGTTAGGGATTATTTTATGTGCTGATAAGGATCAAGAGGATATAGAATATCTTGAACTCGAAGGCTCTAATATTCATGTTGCACAGTATTTAACACAGCTTCCTTCTAAAGAAATTCTTGAAAAGAAGTTGAGAAAGGCTATTTCTATAGCACGTGAAAAACATGCAAGTATTAAGTCAAATCCATGAAAAATATATGAAAGGAATGGATGCTAAAACAGGGAAAGAATTAGAGGGAATAGAGCACTTAAAGCAATCGATAATTGATATACTGACCACTCCTATTAACAGTAGAATAATGAGGAGAGATTATGGGTCAAGATTATTTGAATTGGTGGATAAGCCAATAAATAGAGATTTAACACTTGAGATATATGCAGCAACTGCAGAAGCTTTGGAAAAATGGGAGAGAAGGTTTAAATTAGAGAAAGTGAAGATAACAGAAGTAAAAGAAGGGAGAGTAACATTGAATTTAGAAGGTGTCTATCTTTCAGAAGGTAAGTTCATAAATATTAATGGAGTAGTTGTTTAAAAATGCAGCAGCCAAATATTATCGAACCACTGAACTTTGAGGAAATATTTTTCAGAATGAAAGAAGAGTTAGTGAGTCGGGATGCAAGCTTTACAGGATTGGTGGAAAGTGATCCAGCGATAAAGATTCTGGAGGTAGCAGCATGGCGAGAACTTTTGCTCAGACAAAGGATGAACGAAGCAGTAAAGAGTAATTTACTGAAATTTGCAAAGGGAGAAGATCTTGATAATTTGGCTGAATTTTATGGAGTAGAGAGAGAAAAAGAAGAAGAGGATGAAAGATTTAGAAAGAGGGTAAAAGCAAAAATAGCAGGTTGGTCAACAGGAGGAAGTAAGGAATATTATAAATATCATGCACTGTCAGCAGATAGTAGAGTAAAAGATGCACTAGTAGAATCACCTATACCAGGAAAAGTACAAATTTCAATCTTATCAACACAAACTGGCATATTGTCAGAAGAGCTACTAGAAATTGTAAAAAAGCAGGTTACTAGAGATGATATAAGGGTTTTAACAGATACAGTAACAGTAGTTGGTTGCAATATTACGGAAATAGATATTCACAGCAGAATGAGCATAAGTCCTGTGATATCAAAGGAGGAAATCAAGAAGCAGTTCATCAAGAAGTTTGAAGCAAGCAAAAGATTGGGATGGAATGTTACAAAATCTTGGATAATAGCAAATTTATTTGTAGAGGGTGTAGAAAACGTAGAATTAATCGAGCCAAGAGAGAATGTTATGGTGCTAGGTAATGAGTGTGCAGTTCTTAGTCATGTTAAATTAGAGGAAATATAGGATTTGAAACGTATTCTTTTACTAGCAAGCACTTTTAAGAAGTTCATAATATTTTTGAATATATTACATTAGCAGTAAATCAATTGACACGATATTACCTCAGATTATATTGTATGTGTGGAGGATACAAAACTTAAATAGGTAACATTAGGGGGTATTTTAATGGCACAGGAACAACAATCAAATGCAAACTTTTGCGGGGCTGTAGGCAGAGCACTACTTTTGCCATTACATGCAATAGTTTATGTGTTTAATCCATGTAATTGGTGTAATTCATCAGATAAGGTTAAAAGAGATGCAAGAGTTGCATTAAAAGAAGTGGTGGATGGCCATCCAAGGGTTTGTTTACACTCAGAAATGTTAAGAAGCAGTGCAGAGTTGGGCATGAAGATCTTGAAAGTTGGATCTGGATTTGTTGCGTTTTCAATACCCAGGTGCTTTTCAAGTAAACTGAAGCAGAAAGAAATTGACGATCTGCAAAGAGAACATCCCAACATCAAGCTTAGTAAGGAAGACAGAACAGCTATTATTGAGATTGATATTGTGGAAATTCAAAGAGGGTTGCATGGCAGAAAAGCTATTATTAACCAAATTGCAAGCAGGATATGTTCAGACCTAAAAGCATTGACACGAGCTGGCATTGAAAAAGTATCATATGGTGATATGAAGCTCATTTACAGTATTGCAAAAGCGTTGCATGATAGCCATAACTATACTAGAAGCGAGGAGAAAGAGATATTCACAAAATCTGATGGTGATATGATAATTTGCATTGCCAACAAAGGTATTGTATCTCTCGGTGGTAGAAATCATAGAATAGAAGATAATAAAAAAAACAGAGTATCTCTCAATGAGCCTGGAAGTAGTATGTCTAATGTAACGGCAAGCAGTTTTTACGTTAAGCAAATTTAGTAACAGATACACTTTTAATGAGGAAATTTCCGTACCAAGGTCAGAACTATCTCTTGTTTACTTATGTATCATATAAGCAAAAGAGTTAGAGCAAGAAAAAGCAAATGAAAAGTTTATTACCGCCAAACGCAACAAAGCAAGAAAAAGTGCTAGTAGAAGCAATCGACTACAAAGTTAATCCAAGTTGCATCAGGGAATTTAAATTTAGTCTTAAAGATGAAATACTGCCGTGGTTGATTGAGGAATATGAATTGGGGGAAATTCTACGTTGGATAAAGGATAAAAGAAAAGCCGTAGTAGAAGGAGTAAAATTTCAAAGACTGAGAGGAACTCCAGCATCACTCAAAATAGCACTAAAGTGGGCGAATATAGAAGATATTACAATTATTGAGGAGCCATCTGGCAAGCACTTTTTTGAATTACAGATAGGAATAAAAGATGTTCCAAATGACTTTTTTGTAGATGCAGTAGTAGAACTTGCAAAACTATCGTTACCAGCAAGATCGCGGCTAATGAGGATTTTCAATGATCACTATAACGTTGATAGGTTTATATTAGATGAAAGCTTTTTTGGAAATTTGTTATCGGATTACTCAGGGATAAAAATTGAAAAAGATGGACCAGTATTATCGTTTGGAAGAGTAAATTTTTTTTGGTTTAGTGGTACATCAATTAAGGTTATAGAGAGTTATCTACGTAACCATTATGAGCAAGCATTTAGTAATGACATATATCGCTTAGATGTAGCAGTACTTGGGGAAACAGAACCTCACACAAGGGATTATAAAGGCATTTATGAAAGAAATCATCAGTGGTACAATTTAAAAGCACTATATCCACTACCACAGAGCTTATTACCAGAAATAAAGTTTGCGAAAGCGCAAGTTATATTATCGGACAGTTGGAACTTAGGAGAAACAAATGCGTGCTTTCCGGTTGATAGCATAGAAGAAGAAGGAAATAAATTTGTATTGGGAAACGATAAACTTTCAGGGCAACGTTGGAATTTAAAACACAAGCCAATTTTAGAAAGGTTTAGCTGTGTGATTCATATAGGTTATTACAATAAAAATGTAAGATCAAATAGAAATTTGTACTTGTGATAGTTTATATACCTTATTACAATTATGGTGGGAAGTATATCAACAATAAAAGCCGCAAGTAAATGGACTCTAAAGTTAAGCTACGCCTGAATTGGGTAAACCTATATAAAAAATTAGGTCATGCAGGAAGAGTATGTCAGCACTATAATATTTCACGCTTTACCTTACGCAAATGGTGTAAACGTTACAAGGAGTTTGGTGAAAAAGGATTAGAAAATCTTAGTAGCAGGCCTAAAACCTCACCTTTACAAAAAACCAATATATCTAGTGATCAACTTATTCTCCACTTAAGAAAAACTAGAAAATTAGGAGCAAGACGTATTCAAACTGAATTGAAACGTTTACATGATCTCTCTTTTTCATTGGCTACTATACACAAAGTTTTCAAAAAATATGATGTAAGTCTTTTACGTATTAAACGTCATTACCGCAAACAAATAAAGCGTTACAACTGTAAAGTACCAGGAGAACGTATACAGATGGATGTATGCAAAATAGCTTCTGGACTTTATCAGTATACCGCTATAGATGATTGTACACGTTATAAAGTTGTTACATTGTACCCAAGACGTACTGCAGAAAACACTCTAGATTTTCTTGAACAACTAAGAGAAAAAATGCCATTTCATTGTCAAAGAATTCAAACCGATAGAGGACAGGAATTTTTTGCTTATGGGGTGCAAGAATATTTGAAAAAATGGAAAATCAAATTTCGTCCTATCAAGCCATTTTCCCCGCATTTAAACGGTAAAGTGGAAAGAGCTCAGCGTACAGATTTAGATGAATTTTACAGTAGTGTTAACATCAAGGATCCTGACCTACAAATTAAACTCAGAGATTGGGAAAACCATTATAATAGACAACGTCCTCATAGCTCTCTTCAAGGGAAAACTCCATGGGAAAAATATAAAGAGCTAGAAAGTACAATTCCTTGTTTAAGTGAAGTGCAAAAAAATTACATTCCGTCAAAGGAGCCTTTTGTCATGCAAAATTACAAGCATGATCAAAGATTAAAGTCAATTCAAAAACACAACGTTACTTAACTATTTAAAATTCAGACTTAATCTGACAAATCAGTTGTTATGACCTATATGAATCACACACTTATTGTTTTCTGCTGCACGAGATGAAACATGTGAAAACCAAGATTTAGTGTATTTTTAATCATGAAAGGGGTTTTATGGGCAAAATTTAAAAAACCCATAAAACCCTTAGCTAAACCAAGAGAAAATATACTATATAGAATTACTTTGTTAAATATTCTCTACTCCCAGGTTTCGTTATGGGTAATTGTTTTAACTCACTTGGCAGTTCTTTCTCGCTATAGTTTTGAATGTTCAGTTCAATCAAAGATATAATAGAAAAAGGTAGTTTTGTTTCACTACTTCTCTTTATCAAAGAAGCTTCAACAACAACTTTACCTCCCTTCTCTTCTGCACATTTTACTGCTTCAAGTGAAGATTTACCTGTGGTAATCACATCTTCAATTAGTAATATCTTCTCACCTTGTTTAATCTCAAATCCACGGCGTAATTCAAATTTACCATTAACACGTTCGCAAAATATTGTTCGGATTCCAAGCTGTCTACCAATCTCATAACCCACAATTATTCCACCAATCGCAGGAGATAGTATTAAATCTATGGGTTCAATAAGCTCTTTTCTTATTTTATTCGCCAATAGCTCACAAACGTTCATTGCTCTGCTTGGATTTTCAAAAATTTTAGCGCATTGTATGTAAGTGTTGCTGTGCAGCCCTGACGAGAGTACAAAATGTCCGTGCAAAATCGCACCAGCCTCTTCAAATTCTTTTATTATTGTATTATCTAATATCATTCTTGAGTTTGAAATTCTTTATTAATTATCTGCGTTATACAGATATCAGACCACACATTTATTGCAGTTTCAAACATATCAATGATTGTATAAATAGGCAAAATCAATCCCATAATGTACAAAGGAACATTCATTGATACCAAATAACTAGTTGCCATAAAATAGCACCCCATCGGCACTCCAGCGTTACCAATTGCAGCTCCTGTAGCTAAAAAAATCCATATGAACATCTCACTTAAGGAAAATGTGTGCCCATTCATCTCTGCAACAAACATCACTGTAATCAAAATAAATGCAGCACACGCATTCATATTGATAGTTGTACATATTGGTAGAATAAAAGATGACAATTTCTTTGGCACTTTTAGCTGATTTTGCACACAGTCTATGGTTGTAGGCAGCGTTGCACTAGATGATTTAGAAAAAAACGCAAGTGTAAGTGCTGGCATAACACCTTTCATCGTTTGAATTGGTGATATACCTTTATACCACATGAGTAGTGGCAAAATCACAAATGCTTGCACGAAATTTGCAGACATTATGCAAGCAAAATACCAAAAAAGACTATGGAATTCGCTGCCACCTTTTAACTCGTATAAAAAACATGTGATAAAAGACCATACAGCAAGAGGAATAAACTTTAACAACCCTTGAGCAATTTTAAGAAGTGTATCAAACAGTGCAGAGAATATTTGGTGTAATATATCCTGTTTTTCTTTTGAGAGCGAAATAATAGCTCCACCCATCAAAAAAGCAATCAATATGCTGCCAATAACGTTATTTTCAAGAAAAACTTGCACAAAATTTGATGGAATGAGTGATTTTAAGTATGAGAAGTAATTGTGGTTGCTGTCACTCACACTTTCTATTGTGTTACTTATGAAATTTTTTCTTACTGGGTCTATGAATAAATAGAAAGATAACGCAACAAATGCAGCTACAATTGTTGTAAACAGCGTGTAAAACAGCGTCTTCTTAAGTAATACTTTAATTTCAATTGAGTCTTTAAGCCCTGAAATTGTGGACACTATAGATAGAAAAACTAAAGGTAAGCTAATCAATTTCAACAGACTGATGAATATATCGCTAAATAGCTTTGCTATTTCAAATATTACTTCATTGTTTAAATAGTAAGCAATTACCGCAAACAGTATAGAAAAGAGTATTGCAAGTTTGCGCATTGAAAATAAAACCTCAAAATGATATTATACAATAATTTTTGAAATTAGGTTAAGATAACTTTACAGGTTAAGTAAAGATGAGTAACATTTTATTATTAATTAAGTGTTAAGGAGGGGTATGGATAAAAAAACTAAAGAAGAGTTAATCCTTGTTGGAATATTAATGGGAATGAATATTTCAATAGGAGTGCTTGTAGGTCTTGGTCCAAGTTTCGCAATTTTATCACCTTCCATTATAGGTGGAATTATTGCTGCTGTTTCTACAATATTATCTATCGCATACCTTACATATTGTGATTATAAGGAAGATAAAGTAAATCGAGAATGCATTTTCCCTATATTTTGTATGGGCGTTACTAGCACTGCAATCGGGATTGGTCTTGGTGCAGCTATAGGTGCTATTTTTCCTGGTGTAATGTTAAATACAGGATCAGCAGTTTTGATGGGTGCGACAATAGGAATTATTGCCCCAATTACAGGCCTTATTGTTGGAAATATGATTGTAGAACCTATGATTAAGAAAATAAATCACTACATTATAGAGCCGGTAATTGAAAAAATAAAAGAATGCTTTTCTTCAAAGGAAGCATAAATTATCCTCGCAAAATAGTGTACCTTGGACTTAAATTGAAGTGTACTCAATTGAAATAGGTCATATTAGAGAAGGTTAGAAGTTACCTACCCAAAACCCTTATCTCCCACTCAAGTTCAATGTTAAATTTATCTTTTACTGCATCTTTTACTCTGTTGCCAAGGTTTTCTAAGTCAAGTGCAGTTGCATTATTGTAATTGAGTAGAAAATTACAATGTTTCTTAGAAATTTTAGCTACACCATTATCTAATCCTCGGCAGCCAGATTCATCAATCAGTTTCCATGCCTTGCAGCCTATTGGATTTTTGAATATACAACCAGCAGTTTTTCCTCTTACTGGTTGACTTTTATTTTTTTTATCAATAACTTCTTTCAATCTTTGCAATATAAGCTCATACTCTGAACTTACTCCTTTAAATTCAGCTTCAATAAAAATCCACCTGCCTTTTAGACTATGTCCACGATAAAAATATCCCATTTCTTCGCTGGAGAATTCATATAAATTTCCATCTTCTAGATTCACTGCCCTTATAAATTTTACAACACTCGCAATATCACTACCATATGCACCTGCATTCATTTCTATTCCACCGCCAACTGTTCCTGGAATTCCAGCAAGAAACTCAAGCCCACTAATTTGCTGTTCCCCTGCAAAGTAGGCAAGGTTACTAAGCAGTGCAGCACCACCTGCAACTATGGAGCTATTATCTTTACATTTAATATACGCAAATTCCTTACCTAATTTCACCGTTATTCCTCGAATGCCACTATCTCGAATTATTATGTTGGATGTTGCACCGATAACGCTAATTGGTAACTCCGCATCTTTTATCAAGCACATTAGATCTTCAATGTCACGTGGCTTAAATAGTACATCAGCTTGGCCACCAACATTTAACCAAGTCATTTTAGACATTGAAACATTATAACGGTAGATTCCACATACTTTAGGTAAGCTTATAAGCATTTTGATTTTAACTCTAATCCTGCATCCATACCCATTTTTTCTGCATCTTCTACAAACGAAGTGCGTTCAGTAAAGTATATAACTCTCTCGCCCGCTAACATACAATAAAGATGTAGCATGTTTTCACTCACATATTCTGCTAAAGCTGCAAGCGGTGTAAAGCATGAACCATTTACTGTCTTCATGAAACTGCGCTCTGATTTTGCCCTTATAAAAGACATATTATTATTAATTTTCTCTAAAAGATCGATAACTTTTATATCATTCTTTCGGCATTGAATGCAAATTGTCCCCTGCCCTACTGCGCTTAACATGACTTTTGGTGGCAATACCTCTGTAATTAAGTGATATTTTTTTAATCTTATCAGCCCTGCTTCAGCTAAAATCATTCCATCAAAATTCTGATTTTGCAGTCTAGTTGTCACATTTCCACGCAGTGGCACTACATTTAAGTCTGGCCTGAGATTTAACAGCTGAACTTTTCTTCTTATTGAAGAAGTTGCAATTGTAGCCTGCTGTGGCAAAGTTTTTAGGCTCTTATATTTATGAGAAATAAATACATCACATGGACTTAGCCTCTCTAAAACACAAGGAATTGTTAAGTCCTTCGAGAAAAACGCAGGTACATCTTTTAGCGAATGAACCGCCATATCTATATTATTTTTGAGTAATTCAGCCTCAATCTCCCTGAGGAACAGTCCTTTACCTCCTATTTCAGCAAGATTTACATTAACATACTTATCACCAGAAGTTTTGATTTTAATGATCTCAACGGATAGATTAGGAAAAGACTCTAATAATCTTTGTTTTGCTTCCAAAGCTTGGATGAGCGCAAGGTCGCTTCCTCTCGTACCTATTTTAACTAGCATATATCCTTCATATTATATGTCTATATTCTATGCCCATTTTTTATTATCTCCAATTTAGTTATTGAACATTTTACAATTAGCCCTTAGTATCACGAACATTTAGTAATCTAGGAGTATGTATGTTTGATATTTTAAAAGATTCTAATGGCAGATTTAATAAAAAGAATATTTTACCTCTTGTATGTACTACTGTCGCTATTATTCTAACAGCATTAAGTGCAGTAGTAGCAATTCCCAGATTTTCCTCTCATCCTTCTCTATCTAGTCCTCTCGGTTGGAAAGATCCAAGTTATAGTGAATTTCTTGCTATTCACATACCAGCTACCATAGTTACTTTCTCAATACTTGGTTTATGCATTTACCTTCCGATTGATAGCATTAGAAAAAATAAACAAATAGAGAATCTTAAAGCTACCTCTGAACCTCATTCATGGATTTATAATGATATTTTAGAAAAACAAACGCAGACCATCAATTATAGATCAGGGCTTTAGGCGGTCCTAATCTTTTAGGTGCTTGTGATTAGCAACTATTCGGTCTACAATGCACTAATATAGTTTAAATTTATGCCAAACAAGATAATAGTTAAATCTCTTTCAGTGTTACTAATTTTTTTGCTGTCCTTATATATAATACTGCCAAATTTTATTGATAATAAGTTCTTTACCTCAAAAAAGAGAATAAATTTAGGGCTTGACCTGAAAGGTGGATCATCTCTGCTTCTAAATGTAGACTTAGATTTTTACTTCAAAGAGAAACTAAGCATGCTAACCGATGAAATAAAAGAAGGTCTGTTAACACAAAAGATTGAATTTAGCGCAAAAAACGATAAACAAGTGGTTGTAACTTTAAATAATATTGATGATTACAAAAAAGTTTCAACGTTAATACATAAAATAAACCCAAATTTAGAATTGAGTAGAAAAAATACTGCAATTTTCATTTCATATAAACCGCATTATAAGAATTCATTAATCAATGAAGTAGTTTCAGAGTCAATAGTTAATGTTCAAAGACGCTTAGATAAGCTTGGTACTAAGGAAGTAAGTGTGCAAAAACAAGGACAAAATAAGATATTAGTCCAAGTTCCTGGAGTAGAAGACACTCAGCAGATAAAATCTCTGCTTGGCAAAACAGCCAAGCTGGCCTTCCATTTGGCAAACACCAATGTAGCTAAAATGCAAGATATCGATCATGACACTACGATTATGCTCAAGGATTCTTTGGGTAATTCCTACCCGATATTCCGCAAAACTGAAATAGGCGGTGATTCATTAGTTAACGCATCAGTTAGATTTGGCAATTTAGGTAAACCAACAGTACATTTCAAATTCGACAGCATAGCAAGTAAAAAATTTGCAAAAATTACTAAAGAAAATGTAGGAAAGCCTTTTGCAATTGTTTTAGATAACACAGTCTTAACTGTACCAACAATACGTGAACCTATTCTAAATGGAGAGGGAGAAATTAGCGGTAATTTCACTGAAAAACAAGCGAGTGAACTTGCAATACTTTTAAAATCAGGTGCACTACCTGCACCACTTAAAATAATTGAAGAAAAAAACATTGGTCCAAGCCTTGGAGAAGAGTCAATAAAAGCAGGAGAAATTGCAGCAATAATCTCTATCATAGCCGTTGGTTTATCTATAATCATTACTTACGGCAAATTAGGCTTATTAGCGTCTGTTGCACTCGTTTTTAATGTAATCTCTATACTACTCATTCTTACCTTACTTGAAGCAACTCTTACTCTCCCTGGAATTGCTGGAATTGCGCTAACTGTTGGCATGTCAGTGGATGCAAATGTTTTAATATTTGAACGCATCCGCGAAGAAATAAGAGCAGGAAAAAGAACAGCTCGTGCCATTGAAGAAGGATTTAAAAACGCAATAAAAACAATTCTTGATTCAAACCTCACTACACTAATTGCTTCAGGAATAATGTTCATTATTGGTAGCGGAGCAATTAGAGGATTTTCTATCACTTTATCGATAGGAGTTTTATGCTCGATGTTTTCTGCAATTATAGTCACAAAACTTCTGATAGAATTGTGCATCAACCCACAAAAGCTAGTACTTTAGTATCTGTTCAGCAGAGTGACAAAATAAGATAGACGAGAAAAGACAACTAAATGGTTGTCATGAAAGTAGCTATCCAGTCTTTTCGTCGTCAAAAACGTTGTAACATGCTCACCAATTTAGTGAGCATAAAACCAATATATTTGTGGAAGAAAAGGAAAAAAGAAACAGAAACCATCTTCAGGCTATCACAAAGGATATGGCCATAAGATTAAAGATATGGATAGATTTATCAAATTTCTGAATGGAAATCAGGATATTAGAATTGAAAAGATATTATTACTAAAAATTAAACATCAAACCAACTTCAATATTATGAGTGGATATATCGTCTGCAATAGGTGTTGGAATATTAAAGTAACGATAGCCGAGAAAGGTTTTAACTTCTGGAATTACTGAGTAATCAACACCAAGCTTTATTTGATAAACAAGCCAAGGAACATTCAGTGGCATTAAATTTTTAGATGATTTATCAATCCTTTTTAATCTAAAAACTGTTGATCCTATACCAAGACCAATATACGGAGCAAATTGAGTATTTTGAACATTAGGGTTATAGTAAAAATTTAATAAGAATGCAGATACACTTGCTGATTTATCAAATACCGGAGGAGAGTTACTATCTTCAATATTGACTTTAGAATACATGGTCTCAAAATCAACTCGGCCATTTTCTCCAGCATAGTAACCTACAGATATGCTGCTAAGCCACTGAAAATCAATTTTACCGTTAAATTTTTTTATGTTTTTAATTTCATCTCCTAAGAATAGGTCTAAAAGAAAACCACCATAACGGCCCTCAGCTAAAGCAAGAATTCTTTTTCCTATTGCACGTATACCCTCCACAAATACTTCTGAGCTATCAGAATATATCTTACCACCATTAGCACTAACATAGAAATCAAGTTTTTTTGATTTTTCCTTTGTAGGTTCAGCTTGATCTGCAATACTTGGCCATATATTTTTCTGATTAGCTACTTGGAAAACAGAAGGTGAACTACTTTCAAGTTCTTGACATTTTATTGGCACTTCTTTTTCAGTAACTTCTTCAGAATGTATCACACTTTCATTATTGTCCGTTTCTAATTTTAAGGGCTGCACTTGCTCAATGTGTGTATTGTTACTGATATAAGTAATAAAAAAATAGACACACGGAACGAAGATGAAAAATAAAGCAATAGATATTCTAATTATCATAAATGAATTATCACTTATAGTATAACTACTATATCATATATTCCTTTAATGTACAAAAATTAAGAAATAATATTTCCAATTAAACAATTATTTTCTATTCCTTTAACATGAGCTTTCACAATACTTTTAGCTTGAACTCTTGATGTAAGTTTTATTAATGCAAAATTTTCTGTTCTACCAATATTATTCTGCTCAACCAAAACGCTTTGCTCAGTGCCGAGCAAAGATTGATAAAAACTGCTCATCATTTCTTTATTTATTTCTCTTAGATGCTTTACTCGTTCTTTACGTACATTCTCTGATATTTGTGGCATCCGTGCAGCAGGTGTGTTTTTCCGCTCTGAATATGGAAAAGCATGTAGATAAACTACATTTATTTTTTTCAGTAAATCAACTGTATCCTGAAACATTTCATCAGTTTCTGTTGGAAATCCAGCAATAATATCAGCGCCAAATGCTATATTAGGTCTTAAGCTCTTCATTTTATGATAAAATTCTATCACTTGTTCTCTATTGTGACGACGTTTCATTCTCTTTAGTATTAAATTATTACCAGACTGTAGACTCAAGTGTAAGTGAGGCATAAGTCTTGACTCATTAGCTATTAAATCCATTAGTTCATCATCAACTTCAGCAACATCAATAGAGGAAAGTCTTAGTCTCTTTAACTGTGGTATATCCTTTAAAACTCTTCTAATCATTGAACTGAGTGATTGCTTACCAAACAAATCTGTACCAAAATCAGTAATATCAACACCTGTAAACACCACTTCTTGATACCCATTTTCTATAAAAATCTTAATTTGCTCTATAATATTGTTTACTGGCACAGATCGATTATTTCCTCTTGCCTCAGTAATTGAGCAAAATGTACAACTATGATTACAACCATTTTGAATTTCAATAAATGCCCTTGATTTATCTTCAAATCCATTAATGAGAATAGGTTCTACTTGGTTATCACTGACTAAGATTTCATCATTATTTAGTAGATAATTTTCAGCTCTTAGCTTGTCTTGATTACCTAGCACTTTACTTACACCAGGAATATCACTATATGATTTAGGATCTAATTGAACGGCACAGCCAACTACGATAATTTCTTTACTTGGGTCGTTTTTATAGATCTTACGTATTTTTTGCTTCACTTGGCGTTCTGCTTCGTTTGTCACTGCACAGCTATGCACTACAACAACATTTTCTCTCTTTGCTTTTTTTAATGCTTCTTTGATTAACTCACTCTCGTAGAAATTTAGACGACAACCAAATGTTATTACTTCATTCATGCTTTTGCTTTAATAGATCTAAATTATATCAAATATCCAAGCAAAATGACTATTTTTTTGGTAGATATTATAATTTAAGCATAACCTCTAGAGTTGAAAATCACAGGAAGAATTTGTAGATATACAGTAAGATCATTTAGCATTAAAAAAAGCTTAAGGCCAATGATGTTAACCTCAAGCGAATATAAACCAAAAAACATTTTGCTAAACCTTGAAGCTCTACCATGCAAATTCATCTATATCATTTGGTACATAAGTGTCAGAATAAGCTTCATCCAAACTTTCTGCTTTCCATGGAAGCCATGAAGAAGGTTTTATCTTCTCTAAAACTTTACCTGGTATTGATGTTATCTCTTGCTTTACGTCTTCTTTTAATTTTTCTATTTGTAACCGAGCAAAATCTTCCACGCGAACCATGAGTTTATCTGTTAGCTCTTTTATCATGTCTTGATTTTGTTCTGCAACTTTCTTTGTAATAGGTACGACAATTTTACTTATAATCTCCGTTCCTAATGGAACAACGATTTGCTTTGCAACCTGATCACTAACAGGTTTAATAAGGTAATCTGCTATACTCTTTGCTGTATCTCCAGTCAGATTTGTTACTTTTTTTAAACTATCACCAATAATACCATAGTTTTTTTGGTACATCATATCTTCATCAGCAACTTCATATCTTCCTAAATCATCATACATTCCCATTTGTTGGTGAGACAATCCATTTGCATCAGATACATATCCGTATTTATTAAGTGAATTGGAATTAGACCGCATAACATTCTCCTAATTATTTATATATGCCTATTTTAGTATGAAACAACTAACAAAACATTAACTTTTAAGAACTCTTCTCAATTAATACATCAATAAAGGTAAGACCATATAATTTTCTCCTTTCTTGATACTATTCTCCTCCGAACTTAGTTCACACAGTTATTCAGACACTTCTGAATTTACCACCCCAAATTCCACTGCTTTTTTATATTTTGACTAGGTCTTCTCCTACAATTAGATAATCAGTACTCTTATCTGAAATGTACCATATAACTACACCAAGCTACAAATATGACACAAGAGTTTAGATTATTTTAGTTATTCTCTTGTATAAGATACTCTTTATATCAAAAAGAGGACCATATGAGTGAAGCAACTTTTTCTGAAAAAAATCAGCTTTCTAGAGAAGACATAGCAGAGTTAACAGAACTTATGTGTCTTGAACGAAGTGAAGTAAGTGAAAGTGGAACAGGGCTATTAGAACTTATAGCTGAACAGGAGCAAATACTTGAGGATTTAGGAATAGAATCAAAAGAGCTTTTATGTTCTCAGCATACAGGAATGTATGAGAACCTTAGTCAGCCCTATTCTACGGATCTCGAGGTTTTATAGCAGATATATAGATTATCATTATTACTGATACCTACTCAAGAGTTGCTATGGCAAACAGAGAAAACTGCAATTACTGCCGCTAATCTTTTTAATATATCTTTCTTTGATGGTGCTATTATCGCGCATTTTGACTGATATGGGCTATGATAAACCAGAAAATCACAGCTATATTTAGGAATTGAGACAAGGCCTCATTTAGGTAAATATTGCTATGCAGACTTTTCTTGATAGCAAGCATATTGCTTTTTAGAAAAATATTAGTAGCATCAAACATAGAGATTGACATTAGTTTTTCTGTCAGATTAAGTTGCGTCTAGTACATATTATCAAGGTGAAATTTCACGTTTTTTATTAAGAGGATCCACATCTGGATCTTCTATATAGTTTTGAGGTTGTTCTTGAAACACAAGACGTTCTCCCTCAAAGTTATACTCCTCACCTTCATATAAAGAATCTTCTCCTTCAAAATTGTGTTCTATTTCTACTTCAAACTTGAATCCTAACTTCTCGCAGAATTTGTAGAAATATTCTTTAATGGTATCAAATAAACTTCTGCCATCAATTTTGTAATCTCTCAATTTTCTAGGCACAGTAAGTGACAATTTGCCATCTTTATATATCACATCATCTTTCCCATCTTGAGATTCAAGTGTAAATTCTAGTGAGCTGGATAGATCGCATACCTTGTCACCTAATTGAACATCACTCTCTTGGGAGAGTATTGGTAATGTCATATCAGATCTAACACTCACATTATTTTGGTCAACATAATAGATATTTATAACTTTTTTAGGTGAGAGTATTTTCAATGAATGTTGGCTAAGTGCAAATTGAGATTCTATAAATACACCAGCTTCATACCCTGCCTGATTACAATTGGTAACCAATTCCTCTAAGATAGAGTCACTTGGAACCTGAGCGTTGGCATATTCAAATATTTCCTTAAAAACTTCTTTTGCAAATGCACGATAACTCTTGTTTTTATCTCCTTCTTTCGGTAATAGATGCGTGTGTTCTTTGCCTAAATCGTAAAATCTTTTAATCTCTTCTTTATATTGATCAGTTTTTTTATCACTAGGGATTTCCGGATCTTCACAATATTCTTCCCAAATCTTATCAAATCCTTCCTTATTTCTGTTTACCAGCGCTTTAATTAAGATTTTGTCTATATTTCTGTCTTTAATAACAAAGTCCATTCTGTCAAAATCTTTATATATAGCTTCACCAGAATTTGCTTCTTTATTATCTCTTGGAGCTCTTAACTTACTGAAATCAAACTTTTCTGCCTGAGCTTTTAGTGTAACGACTGGATTTTCATTTTTTTCCTGTGTAGAGTTGTTCATTGTTAATACTTTGATATGAATTGCTGATAGTATAATAATACATAAAAATAGTTAATATGTCAATAATATACTTAACATAGACAGTCATAATAGGGTGACAGGATTTTAGTAAGGCTCTATTATGAATAAACGGTTTTACACAGTATGAATGTTGATGAGCAGTCAAGTGTGCTGACTTTTCTAAATAGTAAAATTGAGAATATACCAAAGTTTCATTCCGCAATATTGCCTAAACTTTGCGGTGGAGACAGAGTAATGGACTTGCTGTTTTATAGGCCGCTCAGTTATGTGGATAGAAGTAAATCACTACCTGATGCTCAAGTAGGAGAATTTACAACTTTTATGGCAAAAGTGTATGAGCACCAGCGCCCCACTGTTAGAGGTAGGCCATATAAAATAATCGTTGAAAGTGAAAGTCAGTATTTATTTATAGTTTTTTTTAATTACTCAGTTAAATATTTGTATAAATTATTTCCAGTTGGAACAGATATAGTAATCAGTGGTAAACTTGAAAAGTTTGCCGAACATTGGCAAATTACTCACCCAGATTATATGTTATCTGATATCAATCAATTTAAAGAAATAGCCTGCATAGAGCCAGTTTACCAATTATGTCGCGGTATTACTAACAAGAGCATTAGAAACATAATAAGTTCTAATCTAAAAGATTTGCCTGATTTGCCAGAGTGGATAGATGAAACATTAATCAAGCAAAAGAAATGGCTGAATTGGAAAGAAAGCATCATAAGATTGCACAGACCGAGCTCACTCGCAGAAGCAGAAGTTTGCAGAGAAAGACTTGCTTATGATGAGCTATTTGCGTACCAGTTGGCACTAAAGCTTGCAAGGGAAAATCATGTAAAAAAAGAGGGAAAAGAATTTATAATATTGAGTAAATACAAAGAGCAGGTCTTAAATGAATTACCGTTCCAATTAACAAATGATCAAATTCGAGCGATAGATGAAATCTCAGAAAGACAAAAATCCAGATACCGCATGGTAAGTCTGCTGCAAGGTGACGTTGGGAGTGGCAAAACTGTAGTTGCACTCTTTGCGATGCTGAATGTGGTAGAAAATAACATGCAAGCAGCTCTAATGGCACCAACTACTATCTTGGCTGAGCAACATTATAATTGGATCGAAGAAGCTCTATCTTGTACTGATATAAAAGTTGCTTTGCTTACCGGTAAAACTGCGCGCAAGGAAAGAAAGATTATTATGAACGAACTTGCAAGTGGTATTTTAAATATAGTAATTGGTACTCATGCATTATTTCAAGCTAACGTTACATTTAAAAATTTAGGACTCGCAGTCATAGACGAACAACAGCGATTTGGAGTGATACAGAGGAATCGGTTGGTAGGAAAAGGAGAAAATACCGATATACTTTTTGTTACTGCAACTCCCATTCCAAGAACCTTGCAGCAAGCTATGTATGGTGATGTTGAATGTTCTATTTTAAGGGAAAAACCAAAATCTAGATTGCCAATAAAAACCGTTATTATGAACGTTAAAAAAGTATCAGATATTATTCAAAGACTGAAAAATGCTATAAATAGAGGCGAAAAAGCATATTGGATTTGTCCATACATAGAAGAAAACGAAGAACTCAATATTGCCGCAGCAGAAATGCGCTTTCAGGAACTACAAAAGACATTTTTTGATAGAGTCGGAATAATACACGGAAAACTAACTCAAGAGCAGAAAGATCAAGTGATGTTTTCCTTCAAGAGAAATGAATTTTCTCTGCTTGTTGCAACCACTGTGATAGAAGTTGGCATAGATGTACCAGATGCAACTATTATGATTATAGAGAATGCAGAGCAGTTCGGGTTATCGCAATTACATCAGTTAAGAGGTAGAGTAGGACGAGGAAATAAACCGTCTTTTTGTGTACTGTTATATGACAATCTCAGTAAAAGTTCGTATTCAAAGTTAAAGATTATGTGTGAGTCACAAGATGGATTTTATATTGCTGAAAAGGATATGATGCTGAGGGGTAGCGGAGATATTCTAGGCACAAAACAATCAGGGTGCATGGAGTTTAAATTTGCTGATTTATATGAGGACAGAGAATTGCTCAACCTTGCATATAATAGTGCAAAAGGTACAATAGCTAATTTTGAATTACTGCTTGATATATTTGAATATAGAAGTAGACTACATTTTTCAAAATTTCAGTAATCTTCCAAGCCATAACCTTCATGAGTAGAAATTCCTTGACAGACGGGAGTATTTAACAAACCATATGCGTCAAGTTAAGGAAAAATAAGAGTGAAGAAGAAGTTTTTACCATAAGAATAAATTGTGCAGAGTTAATAGCAGGCCCTGTAAACAAAATGTTAGCAGGTCAAATTAATCAAGGGCAGGAAGTATAAAAATGGAAAAAAAGCGGTAACTTAGCCTAATGACAATAAATATATATATAGAAGGTACCGTTTTAAAGAGCACAAAAGGAATACACAGTAAAAGCGAGAAGAAGTTGAGAATATGTATGGAAGCAGTGTGGAGAAGTGGCTGCCAATGATCAAAAATTTACCACAATTACAGAAGTATACACAAGAGGTTTAAAAGGTGATGCAAAAAGGGAATTTTGGCAAAATGACTTAAGTATGCACAACAAGATTTGCATAATTGATGATCAGATGTCATTCATGCTCAGCCTATATATAGAAAAAATTCTCAAGCTCAAGAGGGCTTAGGGTGGAACTAAAATTCATGGACTTGTTGACGCACGTAATTAATTTCTTTTTTTTAAGTTAATTAATGTTAACAAGCCACGTCTGCCTGTAATCATGTTAATACCAAAATATAATGTAAGAGAAGAAATGGGCAGTGCTATGCAACAGTTTTTGTTTCTTTCTAACCATGCTTCCATATGAAAAACATATGACATAAAAAGGAAAACAAAAAGCTAAGAACCTTGACGCGCTTTACATCTTGGCTTTACCTTATTTATAATATAAACCTTACCACCCCTTTTCACAACTTTACAATTTTTATCTCTGTTACGATGAGATTTTAGCGATCCTTTAACTTTCATATCTACAGTAAGAATAGAATTACCTTACATTATTATCACTTACAGCGAGTTAGTCAATTGATTAAATTTTATTAAAATATTGTATAATTGTTGCTGATACTTCTTCGATCGACCTTTGCGTAACATCAATAATTGGCCAGTTATTTTGCTTAAAGAACTCCTCTGCTTCTTTAATTTCCTTTTCTACTTTTCTAGGGTCAGCATATATATTATTACCTTCATTATTAATTGAAGTCAGTCTATTTTTGCGTATTTCTATTAGCCTTCTTACGTCTATTGTTACTCCTATAGTCAGTTTATTTTTTAATTTTGCTAAGTCGACGTAAAAGGGTATCTCGCTAACAAAAGGAACATTTGCAACTTTATAGCCTCGGTAAGCTAAATACATACTGGTGGGAGATTTTGATGTGCGTGAAACTCCAACCAAAATTATATCGGCTTTATCAATATCTTGAATATTTTGTCCATCATCGTGATTGATGGTATAGTTTATTGCCTCAATACGCTGAAAATACTCGTTATTTATTTCAGTATACAGGTCAAGTTTTTCATCCTTTTCAATTTCAAGATAGGATGAGATTTCTCTAATAATATGTGATAATATTGCTCGATATGGAATTTTTAACTTGATACAATTATCTTTTAGATATTTTCTGAGCCCATCATCAGTAATAGTGCATATAACAAAGTTATGCTCATCACTTTTTCTCTCAATTTCCTCCAGAATTTTATCGATCTGCTCTTCTCCTTTTACAAAAGACCAAACATATTCGATAGTTTCTACAGAACGAAAATGTTTCAGGGCTGATTTTGCAACTGATATAACAGTTTCACCACTTGAATCTGACACTAAGTGTAGGTTAAGCTTTTTAAGGGTCATCAACGTTATACTAAAAATAATAGCAAGCAATCTGCTACTGAAATTGTGCTAATTTATTATACTACGTAAATATAGAAAAACTATCTTGTTGATAAAACTCAAACTAATTGATAAATTCTTAACACAATTATTCTCAAAACAAATGTTTTTATTAAAGCCTACAAATTTCACTTCTTTTACTAAAAAAGCTCTACCTTGGCTTGGGGTTATTTGTTTCGCATGTTTTTTAATTGGAATGTTCTTAGCATTATTCTTCTCCCCAGGAGATTATAAACAAGGAGAAATCGTACGAATTATGTATCTTCATGTGCCTTCTGCATGGCTTGCTCTTGGAATATACGGACTCATTGCATCACTCAGTTTCATTTCATTGGTGTGGAACAATAGCGTTGCTAGTGTTTTGGCACATGCTGCTGCTCCTGCAGGGACAGTCTTTTCGGCAATATGCTTAATCACAGGTAGCGTCTGGGGAAAAGGAACATGGGGTACTTGGTGGGTATGGGATGCAAGGCTTACTTCAATGCTGATTTTGTTCTTTCTGTATGTTGGTTATCTTTCATTGTGGAGCGCTTTTGATAATCAAGCAAGAGCAGAGAAATCATCAGCAGTATTTGCCATTTTTAGTGCTATAAATATTCCCATAGTAAAATTTTCTGTGAATTTATGGTCTACTCTTCATCAGCCAGCAAGTATTTTTAGAAAAGGTGGAGTAGCAATAGAAGGTTCTTTACTGCTGCCACTCATTGCAATGTTTATATTTTGTACCACACTTTTTTTAGTAGTGTGGATACTTAATGCCCTTCATTTAATTAATTTGCAGAAGATAAAGAGAGAAATCAGTATGCGGTATTAGGTATGCAGTTCCAGAGTGTAATGTTGTGAACAGCGACAGAGATTAAAATGTAGAGCAATCATCCATTAGCAAGTTCCAGAACTAATTACGTACAAACCACACTTCAAGATTATAGTGATTAATCACATGAAAGTAGAAGAATCATGACTCTCTAAGGTGAACTGTATGCAAAATTAGCAAAGATACGTTAGAAATTGAAAGAAAATTTCTATTGATAGATATGCTATATTTATAATTCAAGTTATTAAATTTTTAATTACTTTAGCTTATAATAGCTCCTAAGTTACCATGAAGTTTCTTGAAATGTGGTTTCTTTTACTCACATTAAATTTGTAGTTTTTTTATTTTAATACAATTTCAATTTTGACTGTAGAGGAGGTTCCGATGTCAAAAAACACCTATAGTGACCAAATTAATAATAGTTATTTATATAACAACAAACTTTTTTATGGTGAAGAGGATATAGATGAGATCACTGAAGGTGAAACTACGACTGAGAAGGAATTTACAAATAGTTCCGTAGTAAAAGAGGATTTTGAACTAGTAGAAAAGAAGCTTACGAAATGTGAAGAGGAAGTTAAGCGAGCAAAAGCAGAGACTGAGTGGTATAAAAAAATAGCTGAAGAATGTAAAAAAGGAAGTGGTACGGGCGAACCTGTTACCGATGAAGGAGAGAATGAAAATGGAGAAATTACATCTCGAAAAGTAACCTCAGATTGTTCCAAGTATGAAAATTGTGGGCCGTATTCTCATTTTTATAAAGTTGATAATAAGATAGGTTGTCAAGGTTTTAGTTCATCTGATTTACTAAAGGAATTATATCCTGAGATGTACAGTAATCCTAAGATTGCAAAATATATAGAAGAGGGAGCAAATGGTAATTATGGTGCAGTAAATTTTAAATTTGCCTTTACAGAGGATCTTAATTCAATATCCTGGCTTGGTAATATAGAATGTGAAAAATGTGTGGATGATCAAATAGAGTTAGCGTGTCAAGAAGAAGAGATTAAGAGTTTCTGTTACCCGAACGTTTACCATAGTAATCCAGAATTCAACAAAAGCTTTTTTTCCAGAGGAGCATGTCCTAATCTCTTTAGAGAGCCCAGTGAAACAAGTGTTGTAAAAGCAAAACAAGTTGCACCATTGATACTTGTTAATACCTTAGGACAAATGATAGATAAAGAGGGTAATAACACTAAAGTATACTATGATGCATTGAAGCGTTATCTAAATGATGATAGTAAAATCAAGGATTGTGGAGATAATCAAAAGTGTAAGGATTATATTCCAATTATGGAGAAAGTTGCATGGAATAGTGATAAGGAAGTACTATTAAAAACTGCTGTTAATAATACGCAAGAAGCAAATCCTTATTATTATGAAAATGAGGATAATTCTACTTTCGTTGAATTTGGTTCTATATAAGGCTGAATTTGTCTAATTTTTTCTACACTAGACACAATTTAGTCGTATCTGAACAAATACATAATCTATATAAAGAGGACGTAGGTACCATTTGTCCTTTTAAGGCATTTATGTCAATGATATGCGTAATCCATGATTTTAAACATGATGATCCTCCTAAGTAATACAAAAAAACTCAGAAAAATGTATATAGCTATGATAGAAGTTATCTATACCAATATACTTTAACTAGAGATTATAAATTAATGAAGTTGAAAAGTCTGCAGACGAAGATAGATTTCGAGCTCTAGAATACCTTCACTATCAAAATAACAAAGCTGTCAAAATTTGTCAAGTAATTTTTATCGCAACTGTACAAACATTGCACAGGACAAATTTAAAATGCTGTCTGTTCAGACGCATGTGAAACCAGTGCTTCTTTTCATCCCACTTCCATGCGGCTAAACCCTTTTCATAATCTCCTATCTATCATTTCTTAAACCACTCCCCTGAACGGATACAATTAAATACATTTTTAACATTTTTATAGAAAACTATTAGTATAGATTTGTATGCTGCCCTCATGGCTATTTTAAAATGTTTAATACTCCTTTTCATTATTTCTTGTACACATCTACCTAACAAGCAACATTCTGTTAATATAGACAATTATAAGCACGATTATTCGTTGCAACAATATAATACTCCTTTGAAGAATAACGAACCAGCAATACCAGAAATGATACCTTTACCGGTAGAGTTTCCCGATCTTACAACCAGTAATCAGTTTCTTTCGATTAATGTTGATGAAAAAGTACCAGTAAAGGATTTACTGATTGAAATAGGAAAACTTTCTGACATTAACTTAGACATAGATCCCAAAATATCAGGTAATATTACTTTAAAGCTAAAAGATAAGAACATAAACGAAGTAATTCAGAATATAGCCAACAGCGCCAAATTGCGTTACTCAATGAATAATGGTGTAATTAGAATTGAACAAGATTTGCCATATGCACAAAATTATTACGTAGACTTCATCAATATTCAACACTCTGCTCAAAGCAATTTTGTCGTTAGTGGCAATGTTACAAGCAGCGATGCTGACAGGAATGTTAGAAAGTCTCAATATAGCAGTGACTTATGGAGTTCATTAGAAAAAGGCTTAAATGCAATAATGGATGTTAATGGAGTGGATGATGGTGAATTTCTTTCATCCAACAGAGAAGCTGGTGTCATTATTCTAAATGCTAGAAAAGATATTCACAAAGCTGTTGAAGAATATATTAATAAAGTTAAGAAATTGGCGTCTTCTCAAGTAATGATCGAGGCCAAAATAGTTGAAGTTGTATTAGACGATAAATACCTTTCTGGTATCAACTTAAATGATTTGCATAATGAAACAAAATCTATAACAAATCAAGATAGTTCCATTACTAGCCTGGTAATGAACTCTGATTTAGAAAATTTAGTAAAAACTTTAGACAAGTTTGGCACTTCAACCGTAATTTCAAGCCCTAGAGTACATGCTATAAATAATCAGCAAGCAATGATTTCATTTACTAAAAACCATATCTATTTTACTTCCGATATACAGAAAGATACCGGAAACTCCAATCATGCCTTAATTACCAAGATGAATAGCACTCCAATAGGTGTGGTGTTAATAATCCACCCAAGCATTAACATTGATACTAACGAAATATTTATGGATATACACCCAACCTTATCAAGAATTAACAATTACACTAAAGACCCAAATATAGAATATGTCGCACAACAGAATAAAATGAAATTAAATAGTGACATTCCAATTATTGAAACCAGAGAAATGCACTCTACGTTAAAAATTAAGAGCGGCGAAGTTATGGTAATTGGTGGGCTTATAGAGCATAGAAAAGATAACCAAAACTTATTGCATCAAAAGTCAAAAAAACTGGCTAAGACAGTAGAAACCGTCATCTTCCTGAAAGCAACAATCGTACCAACACTTGGTTTATTAGATATAAAAGATAGGAATTTATATATATATTAAACGTATCCGTTCAGGCAATGGCATCAACTTAAGGAAAGATGTTGGGGTTGCTATTATGATAAGAAGAGAGTATCAGAATGATAATTAAGACAGCTTAATCATAAATCTGTTGCAGTAAATTTAAGTTACTTTAGTCATATATTAAAGTTTTTAAACAGGTCTTAGTTTACTTACTTTATTGTTTTCTTTATTATCAAATATTGCTTTAAATAATATGGAGGAGCACATTGTCAGCAATTGCCGTTATTGATTTTGGTTCACAGTTTACACAGCTTATTGCAAGACAAATCAGGGAAATGGGCGTTTACTGTGAAATATTTCCAAGCAATATCGATTTCGAAACAGTATCAAAATTCAATGGATTTATTTTTTCTGGAGGACCGCAATCTGTAAATGACAATTGCTCTGAAGTAAGTGAAGTAGCACATAAAATTATAAAACTTAACGAAACAATAAACACTCCTATACTTGGAATATGTTATGGACAGCAACTCATTTGTCATTATTTCGGGGCAAAGGTAAGAAAAGAATTCAATCAGGAATTTGGCAAAACTAAAATCAAGATACTAAAAGAATCCCCAATTATAAAGGATACTTGGGACGTTAATTCCGAAGTCGATGTGCTAATGAACCATGCAGACAGTGTCGAAACTATACCGCAAGGATTTACTGCTATTGCCTCAGGTATAATAAATCAAACAATCGCAATAATTGCCAACGAACAGCGGAAGATTTACTGCACTCAGTTCCATCCTGAAGTTAAGCCTACGACAAATGGTAGTAAACTTCTCTCTAATTTCTTAGATATTGCAAATTGTGAGAGAGATTGGACAATGAAGTCATTCATTGAAAAACAGAAGGAAAAAATTCAAAACTTAGTAGGGGAGAAAAAAGTAATTGCTGCAGTAAGTGGGGGGGTTGATTCAAGTGTTGCAGCAGTTCTTACACACAAAGCTATAGGAAAACAATTAAACTGTATTTTTATCGATACTGGGTTATTGCGTAAGAGCCAGACCACTGCTATGTTAAAAGAAATTCCAATAAATTACGTTGATAAATCAAACTTGTTTTTAAGTAGGTTAAAGGGAATAACTGATCCGGAAGAAAAGCGAAAAATTATCGGCAATACTTTTATCGAAGTATTTGAAGAAGAGGCAAAAAAAATAGGTGATGTGGATTTTTTAATGCAAGGCACCATTTACTCTGATGTAGTTGAATCAGGGCACGCTTCAGGAAACACTAGTACAATTAAATCTCATCACAATGTTGGTGGGTTGCCAGAAAAAATGAATCTGAAACTAGTAGAACCTTTACGCTATCTCTTTAAAGATGAAGTAAGGCTGCTTGGCAAAGAAATTGGGCTTTCAGATGAGATAATATTTCAACATCCATTTCCTGGGCCTGGACTTGCAGTGAGGATCATAGGTGAGGTTGATGAAGAAAAGGTACGAATATTGCAAGAAGTAGATGAAATATATATCAACACAATGAAAAATTATGATCTGTATGATAAAATATGGCAGGCTTTTGCTGTACTGTTACCAGTAAAAACTGTGGGAGTTATGGGAGATAATCGTACATACGGATATGTTTGCGCTTTAAGGGCTGTGACTTCATCTGATGGCATGACAGCTGATGCATTTCCATTTGAAAATAAAGATCAACATTCGTTAGTATTTTGGAGGTTTTTGCAAGACGTCAGTAGTATAATTGTTAACAAAGTTTCCGGAGTAAATCGAGTTGTGTATGATTTAACTTCCAAGCCACCAGCAACTATTGAGTGGGAGTAGCAATAATTTCATTCCAGTTTCAGCTACTCGAATCACACCAAAGAGGCTGCTTGCATAACTCAAATTTTAAGGAAAACTATTTAATGTCATTCCAGCGCGTAACGCTGGAATCCAGAAAAAAAGAACCAGTGTCAGCTACTCGGATGACATCGAAATGTTCGTACAGATATTCGTCACACACCGGAATAAAAATTAGACTTTTGCCTTGTGCAAAATAATTTCAAGGCCGCATTGTCTTTATTTTGCTTATAGCTTCCACAAGCACTGCAAACATAAATGAAGAATACAAATATGCTTTTGGTAGTTCTATGTGAAGCCCTTCAAGTGTTAGATATACACCGACGAGTAAAATAAATAGAATGGCAATTACTTTTAAGCTTGGGTTGGATTTTATTACCTGAGCGGTATAATTTGATGAAAATAGCATCGCTAATATGGAAAATGTAAATGCTATGGCAATGATTATCATATTGTGAGTTAATGCTATGGCAGTTAATATTGAATCAACCGAAAAAACTAAGTCTATTAATATAATTTGTAGCACAACTAAAAAAAATTGTGATTTAACATTTGCCTTTGTTTTGTTCTCCTTATGTACAAAAATTTCGCTCCATAACTCTATAGAACTTTTAACAATAAGGAATAACCCTCCTGCAATCATAAGTAAATCCTTTACTGAGATATCTAGCGATACAGCGTGAAATATAGGCTTTTGCATTGATAGTATATATGATGTAAAAAATAGTATTACAAAACGCATCAATAGCGCTAAGCCAAAACCTATAAGGCGGGCTCTTTCTCTCAGCAGATTTGGCACCTTATCTATTGCTAGAGAAATAAAGATTAAATTGTCTATACCAAGTATAGTTTCAAGTAGCGTAATTATCAATAAAGTCCAAGCATCAGCTAGCATTTTCATTCCAAAGTCAGATTTTGTACTTTACAATAGATGTGTAAAAATTAAGTAACTTCGACTAGGTAATTAAAAAATCAGCCTTACCCGGAAAAGAAAGAGGCAAAAGGGCATTTTTATAATAAAAGTACTTTTGTAAGAGAAATAATGAAATTAAAAATCTAACTCTCTTTACGAAAATTTTAAATAGATTGTAAAATAGTTGTACCATGAAAATATATGCCTTCTTTATAGACTAAGATTTTTCTTTAAATTAAGATAGATACACGATAAAAGGAACATATGACAAAAGAATCATTAGCAAAAACTGATATAGTAAAAGTTGAAGATAAGAAAGCAACAAAGGGATTTTTTAAAATATTAGGTGAAGTAGCAGATGCTGTAAGGTCATGGGTTGGCAATATTGGCCCTGATTTAAGTAGTAGTCGCGATGTCGATAGTTTAGTCTTGAAGATGAACGAATGCTTAAACCCAAAGGGGGGTGAAGTCTCAGCACGTAAGAACACCGTATCTCTTGGTAATTTGTACTTGAGTTTATCAGAGGCAGGTCAAATAAAATTTTTACAAACCCTGGCAGAAAAGTTCAATCCGGATAAAACGAAAATAGATGAAGAAATGAAAGTATATAAGAAAAATCAAGATTCTGAGTCGAGCTATAAGTTTGAACAAGACTTAATAAAAGTCCTTGAATCACCACGCTCTAAAATATTGAAGCAGTTTATCTCCTTACCGGAGGGCCTTAAGTTTATTGTTGATATGCGTTCTGATGTACTCAAGCTGAAGAATCAATATAAAAGTCTAAGTCCACTAGAAAACGAATTAAAAAGTATACTTTGTACTTTGGTTGATGTTGATCTACTTGATCTTCATCAAATCACCTGGGATTCACCTGCATCATTGTTGGAAAAACTTATAAAATATGAAGCTGTACATAAAATTTCCTCTTGGGGTGACTTAAAAAACAGACTAGATTCTGATCATCTCTGTTTTGCTTTCTTTCATTACAAAATACCAAATGAACCTTTAATTTTTGTAGAGGTTGCACTGATGAATGAGATTGCAGATAGTATTCAACACGTTTTGGACGAGTCAGTTCCTTCAAGTGACCCAAGCAGTGCAAGTACTGCTATATTCTATTCAATATCAAACACTCAAACTGGTTTATCTGGAATTAGCCTCGGTAACTTTTTAATAAAGAGAGTCGTAGAAAAACTATCGCAAGAATTTAAAAGCGTAAAAGTGTATGCAACTCTTTCTCCAGTTCCTGGATTTACAAAATGGCTAAAAAATCAAGACGTAGCTTTATTAGGTAAGCTTAATATAAAACAATCAGGTACAGAAATTTTAGAAAGCATAAAAACTAACATTGAATGCGAAAAACAGTCCCTACTGAAACTTTGTACACATTATTTGCTAAAGGTTAAAAGCAGTGGTGGGGGTGCTTATGATCCAGTAGCACACTTTCATTTAAGCAATGGTGCATCAATCAAACAAATCAACTGGATGGCTGATACTTCTGAAAAAGGCATTAGTCAGTCAGCCGGAATAATGGTGAATTATCTGTATGAGCTGCCTAAAATAGATAACAATCATGAGAATTATATGATTAATAAAGTGATTTCTCATTCAAAAAAAGTGTCAGCTATGTTAAAGGAATAATAGGAAGTGCGCAAGCATATAGAAAGTGCTAACATTCCCTAATGTTTATGTATATAATATTAAATAGTTTTATGAGGTAAAATGTATGAATAGTAATGAATTAGAAGAATTAAAGAAACTAAAACAAAAGATACAAGATGCAGTAGCACATAAAAAATTGTATGGTGTATTATTTGCAGATTCTAAAGAGATAGAGTTATTCAATAATTGTATTAGCAGTATTAAAAGTAATGGAATAGGCAAAGAGGAATCAAATGAATTGATAACCATTTATAAAGGACTTAATTCAATATTTGATAACATTAGTTCTGACTGGGATGGCAATAAGGGTAGCCTAAATGCTCAAAAAATTATTGTACATTATCAAAACTTAGAGTCTATCTTAAAGATAGTAAACATAATTAAAGAATTGAAGACAAGATTGGGCCAAGCATTCGTGATCTTCGACTTTGATGAATCCGGGTTAATCCAGGATATCGAATCACTCCAAAAAAAAATGAAAGAAGTGCTAGAAAACATGCAACAACAAGAACAAAGTGCAGCAAGGAAAAAAGAGTTAGAAGAGAAAGCTAAAGCAGAGTTTAGCAAGTATATAGAAAACGGCACTATTGATGCGATGTCAATCAAAAGGGATAGTAATTCAGATCTTCTTTATACAATAATTAAGCTAAAAGAAGACAATAAAAGCACAGATATTAAAGTAAGCGAATTTTTAAATAGTGATTTTTGTAAAGAAAACAATATTGCCGGTTTTCTTCTTTCAAGTGGAGATCAAAAAGAATTTATCAGTGGTAAAATACATGAGGGGATTAGATATTATCATATAGGTACCACAGTTCAATATGGAATAAAGTTTAACTGGTATGTAGACGGAAAGGAATGTAGCATTACATTAGGTGCTAACAGTGATGATAGTATTAGAATAATAAGTGATAGACCAACTGATGCGGATTTAGAAAAAAATAAAGATGTAAAGATTAAAGTTGGTGATGCTTACCTAAGCCTTGCTGATGCAGTAAAAACGTGTAGACAGCAAGAAGATCCAAGTAGCACAGTGAAGCAAGCATCAGCTAATGAGCATTGCCGTCCATTGGCAAGGACAGCTTAATGTTTTTAGCAAAGAGAGATATAAGTAATTGCTCTTGTAATACTTAAAATGTAAAATAGATCTACTTAAATAAGTAGATCTATGAACAATATAAGAAATTTTGCAATAATAGCACATATAGATCATGGGAAGTCAACTCTTGCTGATCGTTTGATAGAAGAATGTAACGGTCTTGAGACAAGGGAAATGACCAATCAGGTACTTGACTCAATGGATATAGAGCGTGAACGCGGAATCACAATCAAAGCACAAACGGTAAGACTCAATTACACTGCAAATAATGGTAATAAATATTGCCTCAACCTCATGGACACACCAGGTCATGTTGACTTTTCATATGAAGTCAGCCGAAGCTTAGCCGCATGTGAAGGCTCACTTTTGGTAGTAGATAGCAGCCAAGGAGTTGAAGCTCAGACTCTGGCAAATGTCTACAAGGCAATTGACAATAATCATGAGATAATAGTTGTGCTTAATAAAGTCGATCTTCCTGCTGCAGATCCAGAAAGGATAAAGCTTCAGATTGAAGAGGTAATCGGAATTGATGCAACTGAGTCAATTTTGATATCGGCAAAAACTGGTCTTGGGATAAAGGATGTACTTGAAGCTATAGTGACAAAACTTCCCGCTCCTCAAGGTGATACAAATGCTCCACTGCAAGCAATTTTAGTTGATAGTTGGTATGATCCTTACCTAGGAGTAGTAATTTTAGTGCGAGTTAAAAATGGAGTACTAAAAAAAGGCATGAGAATCGTTATGATGTCTAATAATGCTACATATCAGGTCGATAATATCGGTATTTTCACTCCTAAAAAAGTTATGACTGGTGAACTTTCAGCAGGTGAAGTTGGTTTTATAACTGCTTCAATGAAAGAAGTAGCAGACTGCAAAGTAGGAGACACTATTACTGAAGAGAAAAGGCCGTGCAGCAAGGCATTACCTGGCTTTAAAGAAGTACATCCTGTAGTATTTTGCAGTATTTTTCCCAATAACACAGATGATTTTAAATATTTAAGGGAAGCACTAGAAAAATTACATTTAAATGATGCTAGTTTTACATTTGATGCTGAAACGTCAAATGCCCTAGGTTATGGATTTCGTTGCGGTTTCTTAGGAATGCTACATCTTGAAGTCATTCAAGAAAGACTCGAAAGAGAATTTGATTTAGATCTAACAGCAACTGCACCGAGTGTTATATATAAAGTTGAAACACAAAATGGTAAAGTTTTAAATATCCATAACCCAAGCGATATGCCAGACCCTACAAAAATTGAAATAGTGGAAGAACCGTGGATCACTGCAACTATAATGGTACCTGATCAATATTTAGGAGAGATTCTATCTCTGTGTGAAGAGAGGAGAGGAGAACAGCAGGATTTATCTTATGTTGGTAATACGACAACAGCACTACTGAAGTATAAATTACCGCTGTCTGAGGTTGTTTTTGATTTTTACGATAGACTAAAATCAATTTCCAAGGGATATGCAAGTTTAGATTGGGAAATATCCGATTATCAGGAAAGTCAGATAGATAAATTAAGTTTTTTAGTTAATGGAGAACCTGTGGATGCGTTAGCCTGCATTGTTCATAAAAGCAGGGCAGAAAAAAGAGGCCGTGAAATATGTGCACGTTTGAAAGACTTGATACCACGCCAGCAATATAAAATCGCGATTCAAGCGGCAGTAGGCGGAAAAATTATTGCTAGAGAAACGATTAACCCGTATAGAAAAGATGTAACAGCCAAGCTCTATGGTGGAGACGTTACACGAAGGATGAAGCTGCTTGAAAAGCAGAAGAAAGGTAAGAAAAGATTGCATTCTGTAGGAAACATAAACATCCCACAAAATGCTTTTATTGAGGCTTTGAAAATAAATGATTAATATATATTCAAAAACATAAATTTAAAGAACTAAGTGATATTTTCTCAATAAATTTACTGACATTGATATGGGTAAATTTGAAATAGCTATGTGAATTTGTAAAACACTATATAAGATACCATACAACGAAATCATCCCAGTGTTAAACGC
The DNA here is from genome assembly GCF_964188425.1 of Wolbachia endosymbiont (group B) of Scrobipalpa ocellatella. Taxonomy (NCBI): domain Bacteria; kingdom Pseudomonadati; phylum Pseudomonadota; class Alphaproteobacteria; order Rickettsiales; family Anaplasmataceae; genus Wolbachia; species Wolbachia endosymbiont (group B) of Scrobipalpa ocellatella. The sequence goes on along the minus strand of NZ_OZ077190.1, from coordinate 448,908 downwards.
TGGGATGACAGAGAGCAGCTCAATTGCTCCACTCAATCAGTAAAAATCAGATATATGTAGACATTGGCTAAAACCATTCCAACAACATTTTAGTGAAACTTAACAAGCTTATCTATAGTTTTAGTGATGATTCTTGGAGTATTTGGAGAGACTTCTGAGCCCAGTCTATTTAACCGCTCTATAGCAAACCCGCTGTTCTCATTTATTATGAAATCACATAAAATATTTTCTATATCTTTAATAACACTTTCATGCTTTCTCAGAGGATGGTTATTCGGATATCTATGAATGGTTTTGATGCTAGAATACTCAACGAAAGCTTGATCTTTAAAAGCAAGTTGTCTCAATTTCTCTTTGAATTTTTCTTCTTCATCTCTTGCTAAAAGGCAAGACTTTATCAGTGATTTTATAATCGAGTTTATAGCCTGATGTATTTCAGAATGCACTATAACTTTGATGATATTTTCTTCCACTATGCAATCATAAGTGCTTTTTTCGCTCTTTAATGACTCTATAAGCATTTTGCTATTTTGCGAATTCAATTCCAGATTCTCTTCACTTATAGGAGTCATTATAAAGGTATTCTTATTTACCCTGATGTAAAATTGTGGCAACCCTTTAGAACAGGCAAATGCTACATCCTTAGACTCAAGTGCGTGATTGTATGAAGAAGAAAGGGTGCTTGCTATAACGCTACTTGGTACTTTCATTCCATGATTACTTAGGTGATTTAACACATTCTCAACATCATGATATGTAAAACCTGTATCTTTTATCAATTCAACAACTTCTATGCAATTGTGTTGTTTATACTCTATTGTCACTTCTTCTGTAAAAAGAGTTTTAGCTGCTATATGCTTATCAAGCACTGTGAAAATCTTGATGAAACTCTCTAAATCTTGTTTGTTAATTAATTCAATACTAATTAAGTTTTTGCTAACAATTATAATATTTTTTATCATTTTTTCCCACTAAAAAAACTCACTAGATGAATTGTATTTTTAATTCATTAAAAATTGTTTAAAGTGGGTATGCCAGCAACAGTAAGACAAAAAAATCACATAAAATCTTCATTATGTATTATATTACATCCCTCGTGTTCATCACTGCCGCTTGTGTAAGCTGTTGCATTAATGCTATCTTCATTGTTATTTAACATATTATCCAACTTTCCTTCTTTTTCAAGATCCATCAATTTGTCACATCCAGCAATATGATGTACATAATCACCATTTTCATCAGTAATAAAAATTTGTGGAACTGTCCTGACGTTATATTTTGATTTTATACCGTCAAACAAATCCGAGTTTCTAAGTACATCAATTTCTTCGTATTTCACACCTTTTTCATCCAATAACTCTTTTGCTTTCTTGCAGAATGGGCAGTACTTCTTCACATATATTACAACTTTTCCTTTAGTGTTTTTCACGATTTATCTCCATAGTTCATAAAATACAACTATTATATATAAAAAATATATATAAAATATCAAATTGTATGAAAATTATTTACAACTGTGAGCAAGGGATAAAAGATAATGTGGCACTAACTTTCGGAAATTTCGATGGCGTTCATTTAGGACATAAGTTTGCAATTTCCAATCTAAAGAAGGTAGCACAAGAAAGAGGATTACCCTCTGCAGTTTTAACTTTTGAGCCTCACCCATCAACTGTTTTATTTAGTAGGAACAATTTTAGGTTAATAGACCAAGAACAAAAAAAGGAACTAATCAGCAGCTATGGTATAGATTACTTGTATATTATTAATTTTAATAGAGGTTTTTCTGAGGTTAGCTGCGATGACTTCATTGGTAAGATTTTGGTAAAGAAGTATGGTGCTAAACATATAACTGTTGGAGAAAGTTGTACTTTTGGTCACAAACGATTGGGTAACATATTAACTCTAGAAAAATATTCTCAGATGTATGAATATTCTTTAACTAAATTAGAGCCATTGATAATCGATAGAAAAATTTGCTCTTCTTCCTCAATCAGAGAGTGTTTACAAAAAGGCGAAATAGAAATTGCTAATAAATTGCTTGGTAGGTCTTATCAAGTTTCTGGTATTGTAACAAAAGGTGCATGTAGAGGTAGAGAAATAGGGTTTCCAACCATAAACATTCCGATAGAAGATTACATGATAAAACCTAAGCTTGGTACATATTACGCCAAAGTTGCATTTTCTGAAAATAGTTCAAGTTGGCTATATGGAGTAGTCAACATTGGTATGAGACCTACATTTAAGGACTTAAAAAAACCTATAGTAGAAATGCATATATTTGACTTCAACGAAAATGTATACAATTTTAAGGTTGACATACAACTTTTAAAATTTATTAGGGCAGAAAAAAAATTCCATAGTATTAACGAGTTAACAAAACAGATAGACCGTGATATAATGAAGGCTTACCAGTTAAAGATAAACTTATGAAAAGGATATGTTTAGTTATTATATTGATTATAGTATCATTCGATCAAACAAGTAAATTGTATATAAACTCTTTGATTGATGAGGGGGAGTCAATCGAGATTACTAGTTTTATGAAATTAGTTGAAGTTTGGAATTCAGGAATTAGCTTTGGAATGTGTAGTACTCTGCCGCATGGCAGCTTCTTTTTTTCAGCATGTTCAATATTAATAATTGGTATACTTGCATACTTGATATATAAATCTAATGATAAGTCAATTTACCTTAGTTTTTCTCTGATGATTGGTGGAGCGATCGGAAATGTAATTGATAGAATCTATTGGGGAGCTGTATATGACTTCATATATTTTCATATCAATGATTGGTATTGGCCAGCCTTTAATTTAGCAGATCTATCTATAGTTTGTGGAATGTGTACATTGTTATATAAGTGGTATATATATGATAGGTCTATCTCTAAGCAAAATGAGGAATGAAATAATGCTTCGCAAATTCTTTAGTTTTTTTATACTATCTGTGTTTTTTTTCATTTGTCCGATTTCTTTGGAAGCTGAAATCATAAAGCATGCTAAGCTCAGTAACGGATTGGATGTTTATGTAGTACATAATCACCGAATTCCAGCTGTTTTTCATGCAATAATATATAAAGTTGGGGGAATGGATGACCCAATTGGCAAAGCAGGATTGGCTCACTACTTTGAACACTTAATGTTTGAAACTACAGGAAAATTTAAAGACATAGAATCCACTTTGGGCAGCATTGGGGCCCAATTTAATGCTTTTACCACTAAAGAATACACCTGCTACTACGAATTAGTTCTCAAAAAAGATTTACCACTAGCAATGGAAATTGAAGCAGATAGAATGGGCAATTTTGATGTTACTCAAGACAAAATAGATAGAGAAAAAAATATCGTATTAGAAGAAAGAAAGATGAGATTTGATAATAATCCTGAAGCTTTACTATGGGAGGAAATGAACAGTGCATTTTATCGTAATGGTTATGGTAGGTCTGTTATTGGTTGGGAGAGCGATATTAAAACTTACAATCAAGATGACATAACAAGGTTTCATGATAACTATTATCATCCAGGTAATGCTATACTGCTCGTTGTTGGTGATGTAGAATTTGAAGAAGTAGTGGGATTAGCAAAGGAAAAATATGGTGCAATTAAAGCTGAGCCTGTAGTGAAGCATTATCCGAACCAAGATTCAATACATAATGCAGATATATCGGTAATTTTAGAAAGCACTGAAGTAAAAGAGCCAGTTTTATACTTTCGCTATAGTGTTCCTTTATTTGAGCAAATAAGTGAAACTTTTCCTGTTGATTTGGCAGTTGATGTTTTGGGGAATGGCAAGTCTAGTAAGCTATATAAAGATTTAGTTCTAGATAAGAATGTAGCAGTAGAAGTGTTTGCTTATTATAATAGCTTAGCTTTTAGTAATGGTTACATTGAGATTCGGGTAACTCCAAAAAGCGGGGTGAATTTGGATGCTGTTGCAAGAGAGTTAGAAAATTCTATTAATCACTTTAACTCTGAAGGAATAACAAGTGAAGAGTTGCAAAGTACAAAGTCTAAATACAAAGCAGCACAGCTTGATAATCTATCTGATTTAACTAATATAGCAATGTTTTATATACCACGTCTAGCACTAGGTATTCCACTTGATGAAATAGACATTTCATATAGCAAAATTAATGATGTCAATCTAGAGGATGTAAATAATAAAGTTCACGCTATCTTTTCTACTAATAAATTAGTTGGTCGTTTGCTACCAAAAGGAGGTAATAATGAAGATAAGTAAATATGTATTTCTATTTTTTTTCTGTCTAGGCTTTAATTTGCAAGCAAGCAGTCACTTAAATATAGAGGAGGTTACTACTAATAAAGGATTTAAGTTTTTATTTGTTGAAAACCATGATCTACCAAAAGTTTCACTTAATATATCATTCAAAGATGCAGGCTACGCACACGAAAACGCGAAAAAACAGGGGCTTGCTTGGTTTACTTCTCTTGTAATTCAAGAAGGAGCAGGAAAAAATGATGCCAAAGATTTTGTAAAAAAGCTTGAGGATAAAGGAATTAGTTTAAATTTTACTGCTGGTTTAGAAGCATTTAGGGTTTCATTAAACACTTTATCTGAGAATCTAGAGGATGCAATTTCACTACTGAGTGATGCTATAATGCGCCCTAAAGTTGATCCTGAGGGGTTAAATAGAGTATTCGAAAAAGCCAAAGTAAACTTTAATAATTTTGAAAAAGACCCTTATTTTATTGCTGCAAAAGAGTTAGATACATTGTTGTTCAAAAAACATCCTTACTCAAGAGATCCATATGGAACTCTAGACACTATAATGAACATTACTAGAGACGATGTTTTAACATACATAAAGCGTAGTTTTACTAAGGATAATATCGTTATTAGTATTGTTGGTTGTGCAACAAAAGAAGAAGTTAGTACGCTGCTCGATAAATATTTATCTAAGTTACCATCAAAAAGATCGAAAGTTAGGAAGGTATCTGTAAAAAATGAATTTGGGCCTGCAGAAAGTAAGAGCGTTTTTATGGATATACCACAGAGTGTAATACTTTTTGCTCAAAAAGGCATAGCATATGAAGACCCTAATTACTATAATGCTAGTGTTTTGATTAATGCGCTTGGTGGTATGAGTCTAAACTCAATACTGATGAAAGAGTTGAGACAAAATCTAGGTATTACTTATGGTGTTAGTGCACGTAATGTTCCTAATAAGCATGGAAATATTATATCTGGATTTATGAGTACTGATAGTTCCACTGCTAGCAAAGCTATATCAGCAGTAAAAGATACATTTAGCAGAATAAAAGAGGAAGGAATTGACGAACAATTATTCAAGGATGCAAAAACCAGTTTAGTAAATAACCTTATCTTCTCTTTTCTATCCAATAATGCGAATACAGCAACGTTACTGGATAGTATGCAGATAGATGATCGTGATATTAACCATATAAATAATTATGCAAATATCATTAATGATGTTCAATTGGAAAAAGTAAACAAGCTGGCAAGTTCTTTACTGAATCCTGAAAATTTATTTTTTGTTGAAGTTGGAAGAAACGCTCAAGGTCAATAGTTAATACCTTCTACTATTGATCTTACTGCTTTTACATAACACTTATGCTCTTCAGCTAGAATGCGCTCTGAGAGACTGTGAACATCATCATTTGGTAACACTGGAACAGTAGCTTGAGCGATTATGGCTCCAGCATCAATTTCAGGAGTAACATAATGCACAGTACATCCTGTAATTTTTACACCCGCTTTCAGAGCTTGCTCCTGAGCATTTAGGCCCTTAAATGACGGAAGTAAAGAGGGATGAATATTTATAACTTTGTTATGCCATTTATTCAGGAAATTGGCCTTTATAATTCTCATAAACCCTGCAAGGCAAATTAAATCAACCTTATGTTGAACAAGTATTTCATGAATTTTATCAGTATCAAGTGGCTTATCTTCAACAACAAACGCTGAAACTCCTGCTTGCTTTGCTATTTTAAGGCCTCCAGCTTCACTATTATTTGTGATAACACACACAGTTTCAGCAGGGAAATTCTGATCTTGACATGCTTCTATTAAAGCCTGCATGTTTGATCCTCTACCTGAAATTAGTATTCCGAGTTTTATCTTTTTCATTTTAGTGCAGCCGTAAGAATGGATATTAATAAAATAGCTCAAAAGGAAAGTTTATTTTAGAATAAATACTATTGTGTAGCAATATTTTACACTGCTGAATAACATGGAATTAAAGAAATCATTCAGTTTGAAGTAACTTTAACATTTCATTTTAGGAATATTATACAATTTATGGTAAATAAATGCATATTTTTATGGCTGCGTTATTATTTATTTAACAAAGTATTAGTATAATTTACTACACTGAATTAAATGGAGAAAATTCAATGAATAAATTACCAAGCAATGCAAAAACAAGCAAGTCTCAGGTTACTCAGTGGGAGGTAATAAAAAATTGTGAATATTCTGATAATTGTTTATCAAAAGTAGTAACTTTATACGTCATTAAAATGGCAGAATTATCAGATATTTATACGAGTAATGAACCTGAAATTAATACTATACTTACAAGAATAAGCATAACAAGTGAAAATGCATTTTTAAATAAGGTTGTTGATATTGAAATTATGGAGGGCATTTTTCCGTACAAATTCAACAGCAAGAAGAAAAATAACATATCAAGGCTAGAAGATTTGTACAATTATTTATGTTCTACTGTTATTGATAGCCTTCCAAAAGAAATGCTTGAAAGCCTAAGAAGAGAATACAGAGACGCTGTTAACTTATTTAAAGCAATTACTTAACTAGGTGTAACATTTTTAAGACTTTACCTTCTATTTCAGAAATGCCACTTTCAAGATCTTTATCTATCAAACATATGGTAGATAAATATGTTTTCTGCTTCTTTTCAACATTGATAGTTAAAGTTCCAGGAGTAATCGTAACCGAGTTAGCAAATAATGCAATGGTCTTATCATTATGTCCTATGCATTCTCTTACAATAACAATTGGCTCAACTGTAGATTTGAATCGTAGCACCTTTTTTGTTACATAAATACTTGAAAAAATAATTTGGTAAATTAGCCAAGGTATATAACTTATAAGCTGATAAAGTAACAGCCTACCACTATCATTTAGAATTTGACTAAGGGCACTTTCAGCATCAATTAACCTTTTAAAGATAATCAATGTGAACACAGAAGAAAATACTCCACAGAGAATAAAAAAAGGCTCAAAATAACCAGACAATGTAATCCATAGAGAAGACAAAATCACAAATGATAGAGAAAAAAACTTAATATTTTGCCTGACTTTCATGATTTGGAGTATAACTTAAATGATTTTTTAGAAAAATAAAAAGTTCTTGATTTTTGTGTCAAAGAACATAATAACCAAGTTATTTTAATAAGTAGTGGAGATTATGACGCTTGATGATTTTCTAAAAATGCTTGAAGAAATAAATGATACTTCAGGTTTAAGCAAGAACAACATAGTTGAACGAATAAAAATAAAATTAGAAAGAATTGATTTACGGAGGTGGGAAGATAGTGGATTTAATATCAATCATATATTCACTACACATAGTGATCTAGATCCTGTAGAAACTACATTGTTGCATTTTGCTGCTAAGAGTGGCTATGAGAACATAGTAATAGCTCTAATTGAATATGGAGCATATGTTGATGCATGGGACAGCGATGGATGCACTCCTTTACATTTTGCTGCTGAATGGAACCACAAAGGCATATTAGATATTTTAATTGAAAGTGGAGCAAATGTTAATGCGTGGGACAATGATGTATGTACACCTTTACATCTTGCTGCCGAAGGTGGGAATGAAAGTGTAGTAAGAGCTCTAATTGCATGTGGAGCAGATGTTAACGCGCAGAACAATGATGGACACACTCCTCTACATTTTGCTACTAAGAGTGGCTATGAGAACATAGTAATAGCTCTAATTGAACACGGAGCATACGTCGATGCGTGGGATAATTATAGAAGCACTCCCTTGCATTTTGCTGCTGAAAGTGATAATGAAAACATAGTAAGAACTCTGATTGAACATGGAGCATGTGTTAATGTGTGGGATAGTTGTGGACGCACTCCTTTACATTTTGCTAGCGATCATGAAAGTATAAGAGATATTTTAATTGAAAGTGGGGCATATGTTAGTAAACAGAACAATAATAGATATGCTCCTTTACACTTTGCTATTGAATGGGGCTGCAAAGATGTGATAAGTTCTTTGTCAGGTAATGCTAGTCCTAGGGCTGAAATGGCAGTAGGAAGAGTGGAACAAATTACACTTGCAGGAAGATTGGAGCTTTTTTAACCAAACTTGCATTTACTGAGATAATTGTTTTGTTATGAATTAAACCAAAAGTTCTGTAATATATTGAAGCTTAAAGATATCTTTAGATATGGAAGTTATTGCAGAAAATAGAAAAGCAAGGTTTGAATACTTTATCTTAGAAGAATTTGAAGCAGGTATGATCCTCTTAAGTAGTGAAGTGAAATCACTAAGGGAAAGAAAAGCAAACATTTCTGATGCTTACGTTACTGAAAAAAAAGGTGAAATATGGCTAAACAATATGCATATCGCAGAGTATAAAGCTGCAAACCAAAAGAATCACAAGCCAAAAAGAGAACGAAAATTGCTTTTGCATAAAAAAGAGATAAATAAGCTAATTGGTCAAATCAAAACCTCTGGAATAACTGTTGTGCCACTTTCTATCTATTTTAATGATAAAGGGTTGGCAAAAACTAAAATTGCCATTGTGAAAGGAAAAAAACTCTATGATAAGAGAGCAACCATAAAGCAGAGAGAGTGGGAACGTGAGAAAAGTAGATTGTCTAAGAATAATTTGTAGTAAAATATGTCTTTAAGTCCAGTTATTTTTAGCATCGGTCCTGTTTCTATATATTGGTACTCTTTAGCATATGTTTTGGGTATAGTTTTTGCATATTGGTATTTACATAAGCTAGACAATCAAAAAATATTTACTAAGAATTTTTACGATTCGTTATTAACAGCCGTTATTATAGGCATTATCCTTGGAGGTAGGCTTGGGTACGTATTGATATATGATCCAGTTCTCTATATAAGCAATCCTATCGAAATACTAAAGACCTGGGAAGGAGGTATGTCATTTCATGGCGGTGCTATAGGAGTTTTGCTTGCAGTAATAATCTCCTGTAGAAGACATAACATTCCTATATTTTACACACTGGATCTAATTTCTTGTGGAGTTCCGATAGGTTTACTTCTAGGCCGCATAGGTAATTTTATAAATGGAGAGTTATTTGGCAGGGTTACAACTATGCCGTGGGGTATGGTATTTCCAGAAAGTGGTGATAATTTATTGCGCCATCCAAGCCAACTTTATGAGGCATTTTTTGAAGGAGCGCTACTTTTCGTAGTTGTAAATTCACTATTTTACTTGAACAAAATGAGATTGTATTATGGTGCAACAACTGGAGTTGCAGTTATGTTGTATGGAGTAGCACGTTTTATGGTTGAATTTTTCCGCGAGCCAGACTATCAAATTGGCTATTTATGGTTCAATTTAACTATGGGACAGTTGCTTTCTATACCTATGATTTTGTTGGGAATGCTTATATATTTAGGTGCGTTGAATTTTAGGTTTAATACAAAATCTATTCAATAGACAAGAGGTAAGTTGAATAAAAAAATATAGTAGAAGTTTATCTACTACATAGCATGTACAACTGTACGAACTTTTCGTGTTGCAGAGAATAAACGTGAGGGCACAAACCTTTTGTTGCATAGCTATGAAACAAACTTAGTAGCTACTGACCAAATTCATTATTAAGTAGATATTCATTTTTCAACAAAATCCCCTTGATTTAGAAGCTACTCTATTAAAACATATTTTTAAACTTTTGCCAAAACCCTGGTTTATTATCATTAACCTTTGTGAAGGCTATGTTTAAACTGTATCTTGGATCGTTTGGCACATCATATCTAATATTCAGTATTGAAACTTCGTTTTTATTATGAACAGAAACATCGTCATATGATAACTTTGTCGTGTAGCACTTTATATGCTTTTGCTTATCATATACTATATCACCTGATTCCCCTTCTAGTTCTACAAATTTAGTTTTTTTCTGACATTCTTTTATTTTTATTAGATCCTTGTCTAGTGATATTGAAACCGGTAGTGTATTACCAGCATACTCTTTAGCTAAAAGCTCACTTTGAGGATACATTTTTATTTCCCTTCCAAAATGTGAGTCTATAAAATTATTGCTCCAAAATTTGTCTCCAGAATGTACATATTTGTCAGTAGCATACGGTACACCACCATAATTGCATTGAACTTTGTAATCTCCAACACCATTATTTTGAAAAAAATCATGAATGGCAGCGTAACTATCAGCAGCATCATTTATGTAGTCCATTACCTACCCCTTAAAACCTTTTAATTTATTATATCACAAGAAATTAAATCTATCAATAAAAAGACTTTTTTTGATATCAAGTATCTAGGGAGCATATTGATAGGATTGTGACATTCGTATTTCCCAGTTCTTCACATACTGCTGGACTAATTCAGGATAATTTTCAATAATTAATAAATTTTCAGCGTTTCCCTTTTCAGCTGTCTTACTGAGGTTAAACGATCCTGTGATGACTTTTTGATTATCAACAATTATTACCTTATTATGAGCAATTTTTGGCTTATTATCGATCCAAATCGGTATTCCATTTGAAAACAATTCGCTTATGACACTATATTTTGAATGGAGTTGTGATTTATCTAAGACGACTTTAACATCAACACCACGCTCTTTGGCGTTAATCAAAGATTTTGCAACTGTTCCAAGAGTAAATGTATATTCTTGAACTAAGATAGATTCTTTAGATTGGTCTATCTCGCTGATTATCGGTACAGCACAGTCTTCTTCAGGTGAGAAGCAAACTGTTGCTTTTGGGCAAGGCGAGAATGTAGGACCCACATAGTAATACAGAGAAAAACATGCTGACAAAAATAAAAGATATAAAAGCCTCACAAACCACACCTAAATACACGGCGGTAGTCTACATCATAGTTTAATCATCTGTCAACCCATATTCCTTCCACTTCTCTGTAACTTTCTTTATTATTTCCTCGCTCATTTCAATTTTTCTTCCCCATTCTCGTTTGGTTTCAGGTGGAAGTTTGTTTGTTGCATCAAACCCTATTTTACCTCCGAGACCACTTTCAGGGGAAGCAAAATCTAAATAATCAATTGGGGCATTCTCTATCGTAATTGTATCACGCACAGGGTCCATTCTTGTTGACATTGCCCACATCACCTCTTTCCAATCACGTATATTTATATCATAATCAACAACTATAATAAATTTCGTGTATAAGAACTGTTTGAGAAAAGATAGTGTGCCCATAACAATTCTTTTTGCATGCCCTGGATAAGCCTTTTTTATCGACACTACCGCTATTCTATATGAACAACCTTCTGGGGGCAGATAAAAATCTACTATTTCCGGAAACTGATTGATAAGAATCGGCACAAAGATTTCGTTGAGTGCTTCACCAAGAATTGATGGTTCATCAGGTGGTTTGCCAGTAAAAGTGCTGAGATAAATTGGATCTTTGCGCATTGTAATTGCAGTGATGTTAAACTCAGGAAACTGTTCAACAGCATTATAGTAACCGGTATGGTCTCCATATGGCCCTTCATCTTGGTAATTATCCAAACTTACATATCCTTCCAAAACAATTTCTGCATGAGCTGGAACCTGAAGAGGAATAGTTTTACAATTTACAAGCTCAAGTGGTTTTTTTCGCAGCAGCCCGGCAAATTGGTATTCTGATAAAGTCTCCGGCACCGGAGTTACCGCAGCAATAATTGTTGCAGGATCGCTACCAATCACAGCAGCCGCAGGAAACTTCATATTTTGTCCCCTCTCCTTCCACCGTTTATGGTGACCTGCACCACCACGATGTGCAAGCCAGCGCATGAGAGTCGTTTTTTTATTCACAACCTGCATACGATATATTCCAAGATTGAAATTATCTTGCTTGTCTGCTGTTGGTCCTTTTGTTACCACAAGTGGCCAAGTGATAAGCGGTGCAGGCTCGTTTGGCCAGCATGTCTGAATAGGTAGCAAACTAAGATCCACCTCATCCCCAGTTAGCACCACCTCTTGACATGGGGCTTTGCTCACAACTTTGCTCCGCATCGACAATACAACTTTTAGTAGAGGAAACATTTTCACAGCATCTTTGAAGGTTTTTGGTGGCTCAGGTGATCGCAAAAATGCTAGAAGTTTACCCAGATCCCTTAATTCATCAGAATTTATACCAAGTCCGAATGCAATTCTCTCAATAGTACCAAATAAATTCACTAAAACGGGAATTGAATTTTTGCCATTTTCTGTGACAACATTTTCAAAGATGATAGCTGGTCCCTTGTTTGACAAAACCCTACGATGAATTTCTGTCATTTCAAGAATAGTTGAAACTTCTTTTTTAATTCTAATTAGATCTTTTTTTTCTTCTAATGCTCTGATGAAGTCGCGTAAGTTATTGTACATATTTTAAAAATTTTAAGCCTTTTAAGAAGTGCTTTTCCCAGCACAACTCATTCACTTATTATTATAGAGGCTCTAGAAAAATTATTCTCCAATTCGCTTTTTAAGTTTTTATATTCAGCAGTCTTTAATTCTTCATTGGTAATAAAGCTTTTCTTTATGGTTATTAAATTGCTAAATTCGGTTCCATCATTTTGATATTTACAGAACCTATTTACATATAACCAAGGAGAATTTATTTCAAAATTCAAATTTTCACAATTTTTAATTTTGATATCTTTTATTATCATATGGCTTTCCTTAGTTTTAGGAACACCAATAAAAAGATCTGACACTTGGTCAGAAGCTGTATTGACAACATCATTAAGCCAATTATCTCCTAAATTCAAAGCAGGTCCTAGATTTGTCTTAAAAATCTTATTTTTTTGCTGAAACTCATATTTGATTGTAAGATCTTCTACATTACGTAAAGTAAGGTCAGGCAATTCTAAGAACTTCTTTTCTTCTTCATCAAGATATACTCCACTAATCATACGAAAAACAGAATCCCTTAATTGCTCATTTGAATAATACAATCCAACCCCTGTTAAGCCTAAGGCTGCTTCCCCTTGCACGGTAAGCTGGCCATATTCATTTACAACATTATCTTCTATAGTTAATTCACTATGGGATATCACTTTTGAATTTTCACCTTGTACAGCAGGAATTTTTATGTAATCCGCTTCCTCAGAATCGAGTACTAAAGCGTTTCTATCAGCAATGTCTGGAAAAATACCCTGTGCCATACTGACGGTATTAGTTGGATCGATCCAATATATTTTTCCATCTCTATTTGTTACTTTGAGCATCACATGATTAAAATTACCCATATTAGGTAATGCTTCAGGATTAGAAGTGCTAGTAGTTCCTCTCATAACTAAAATAGGTTGAACTTTATAACCAAGTTTTTGCAGAATAGCAGCCGTGCTAGCAGAAAAGTCTTTGCAATCCCCGACTTGAGAATCAGCAATTTTCTCCAAATCTCTCGGAAAAAATTTTCCTGACACTGTACGCCAGTCTCCCATGTACTGAACTTTTTCATTCAATAAAGAAGTAACTGCATTAATTTTCTCCTCATCGGTACTCTCATTGGCAGCAAATTCTGCTATAGCTTCAAAAGTTGCAGGAAGCGGCTGATTGATGACGCTATGATATCCAGGAGCTAATTTTTTAGCTAAATCCTCCCATTCAGATAAGCTTGAAAGTGATACCCAAGTGTTGTGTTTTATGTTCAATATTCCATTATGTGGTTCATTTGTTGTGTTTTCATAAACTGCTCTCTTTAAAGCAATGCTTATAGAATGTACATCATCCTTTTTTTCCTCAGCAATTTCTAATACGCTTCTTGGATCATTAACTTTAATCTCTAGAGGCAATTCAGAATTGATTTTAGTATTTTCTGCTTGTAAATAATCCCCATAATACGAAAAGCTCAAGCCATAAAAATTATCAACGGGAACCTTTTTGTTAACTTGCTTATATCTTAAATATACTTCCGTACCAATTTCTATTTTAGGGAATGAGATGGTTACTTGCCTTAACTGATCGAAACCTTTGCTAGGGCTAGCCAGCGGTTTATCCTCCATCATGTCTTCAGTTACTATATATTCTTCTCCGTTGTAAGTTGTTTTAGCCTCTAAAACAGTAAAATCTGCACTATCATCATTGTAAACAAGACTGTATAGAGAAAATCTATCACGCCCAGACTCCTTGAGTATTTTTGCTTGTAGTTCTACTTCCGTTTCGTAGGTACCATCTCTATTAACATTAATGTTAACATTAGAAAACTTAACCTCGACAGAAGCATCTTCGTACTTACTCCACCTTGCTTCAGCTGTCGAAGCTACAAAAAATGCTAACATTGCTAAGTTAAAGACAGCTTTTAAAAACCTCATTTTTTACTTACATTTATTGAAAAATCATTCTATTATATCCGAACAACACTATCGGAAATGTAAGACTTAGTGTGTTCATATTACTTAGCGACGCGCTTACCGATATTATATGCAGCGATTACAAGATAATCAACTTTTTTGCTTACAATTTGCTAGAAATAGCGGTAAAGACTATCTAAATCTTTATAAATGCCTTACTCTGCAAAATTTTTCATCACCAAATCTTATGATGAACTTTACAAAAATATCTTAAATTTCATTTTATAAAGTTTGCATTTCTTGATAAAAATGTTTTAACATTAAGCATTTCTTTAATATTTGTATTCTTTAACTAAGTATATGTCTAAGATACCATTTTTATTGATTTTTATACTTGCAGTAGCAAGTTTACCAGTAATAAACAATTGGCTTTCACACCGCAGTCAGAACTTAAATGATGATTATATAGGTGAGAGATTGGATAATTACATCAGTAAAAATTTTGATAGAGTTCTAAAAGCTCTCCAGGAAGAGTCAGCTAAAAATAGTTATGCTAATGCAACCAAAAATAAAATTTCTCAGCATAAAAATGAAATATTCGACTCCACTTATCCTTACTCGGGAAATGAAAATAGCAATATCATAGCTGTAGGTTTTTTTGACTATTCTTGTGGATATTGCAAAGCTATAAAGAACGATGTAAAACAATTGATCAATGATGGCAAAATTAAGTATATCTTTAGAGATGCTCCAATACTTGGTAACAATTCTTTAAAGGCAGCAAAAGGTGCTTTAGCAACTTATTTTATCGATAAAGAAAAGTACTTAGATTTTCACTATGCTGCACTAGATCACAGAGGAGAATTTTCAGATAAAACTATATTAGGTATAGTGAAAAATATAGGGATTAACGAGAACGATTTTAATAACTCTATGAAAAATAATGCAGACAAAATTGAGCAAATGATAAACAACAGCAAACTTTTAGTAAGGAATTTAGGAGTAGGCGGTACACCTTTTTTGATAATTGGAGATAGTCTTTTTGTAGGAGCAACTGATTTAAATGTGCTACGCAAAAAAGTGGATGAGTTAAAAGATTAATAAATTCCCTGCTTGACAGCATAAGAGAGTTTAAGTATAGTTAAGATATACTAAGTAACAATATGTATAGGCTACATATTAGTTCAAGAAAAGTAGGTGATGTTTGCTTGCAACACAGCACGACCTTAAGTAATTAGCCTTCCTAGGCTGATTAATCTATTAAAATACAATCATTATTTTGGAGTTATAACATGAAAAATTTCAACAGAAAACCAATTGCTCTTTTTCGGCAAGTCGAAAAAAGCACAAAATTAAGTCAATTTTTATTTAAGAATCTAGACTCTTTTTATTCTCAAAGGCTAGAAAGACTAGTTGATAAATTTCGGGCACAAAAAACAAAAAGAAGTAGTTTATTGAATGAGCTAAAGAGAGCTTATCCTGAAAAGCTAAAAATAGGAGCTTCTATATCAGAAGGAGATTGCTTTTTTGACTCCGTGGCTCAAGGATTGAATGAGCTAAATATAAAACCTGGTCATCGTTTTACCGCAAAATCATTAAGAGAAGATTGTGAAAATTATGCTAGAGCAAATGCAAATTCGTGGGTTTATAAAAAAATAACAGGAGATGCTGAAGAAGGAGGATATTTTGTAGGTGAAGGAAATTTGGATAGCAAAGTAATAGCGAAGGAAAGAAATAGTGAAGATGAAAAAGGCATATCTGCACAAACAGACTGGTGTAAAGGTGAAGAAATAATAACCAAATATACAGAAGAGGAGTTTTTCAGCTGGTTACTAGAGGAATATCGTGAAGATAGAGAAGGGAAGATTTTAGAGATTTTGAAAAGTAGATATGGCACAGATAATGATTTGTTACTAGAAGACTATAACGAATATGAAACAAGTAAAGATAAAGAAGAAGAAATAAGCGAAGATGAAGAAGAAATAAGCGAAGATGGAAAAGAAAAAGGAGAAAAAGTTACTATTAAGCCAGATAATTCCAAGTCTTTTTCTAAATATCTAAACAACATTAAAAATATGTCTACAGAAACTAATTCTCTAGCTATATGGGGTCGTCCAGAGATTGAAGGGAGAATGATATGCGACAAGTACAAAGTGGAACTTTATATTTATTCAATAGAGGAAGATAGTCAAAAAGTTACGGTAACTAAAATTACAGGACATGATGATGATCCAGAAGTTTTTATACAAGATATAAATCTCAATCAACTAGAGATAGATAGTAGCAAAAAAACTGTAGGAGTAGTGAATTACATGAGGCATTTTGTGCCACTTCTTAGCAAAATCCCTTCTGATATAACAGAAAATCAATCAGTTTCTAATGAAGAAATCTTTGGTGAGGTTACAGAAGCTTCTGCTTCTGATCAATCAGAGCAAGAAGAACAATATAATATCAGAACTAGCAAATCAGCAATTGTGCAAGATCATGAAACACAAAAAGAGAGAATTAATACCAGCGCTAGTGAGCCAATTCATACAGATACAGTAATTACTATTTCTCATCAACAAGGGCAAGAAACACAACAAGAGGAAATAGAAAAGAAATTAATCAATAGTTACAGAAGAGAAGCTATTTATAGCATAGCTGCTGTAATAACAGCTATAGCATTCACAGCATCTGCTATAGCTGCTGTTTTTACTCAACCAATGCCTTTAGCATGTCTTGCTGGAGTTGCTTTAGCCATTGCATGTGTTTGTGTATATCAGTTAACGCAGAGTCATCAAGACATTAACGAACTGAAAGGTAAGGTAGGAGAAAACAACACCTTTACTTTTCTAGAAGAAACGGGATTTAAAATTTATAGCCTGATTGATAAAGCAGCTTCAAAAATTTAAGATCTTTCCTACTTCATCTATATCAACTCAACTTTATTTTTACAGGAGGGCATATGTCATTTACAGAAATTAGATTTCCAGAAAATATATCTTATGGCTCTACTGGAGGACCTGAATTTTCCACTGACGTTGTAACAACTCATAATGGTTGTGAGCAGCGCAATATCAATTGGTCTCGTGCACGTGCCAGGTATAACATAGCTTATGGAGTTAGGTCAAACGAGCAGCTAACAGAACTCATAACATTTTTTCAGGCACGAAAAGGTAAAGCAATAGGATTTCGTTTTAAGGATTGGTCAGACTTTACCGTTATCAATCAAGAAATTGGCATAGGAGACGATAAAAAAACGATCTTTCAACTGATGAAAACTTACATAAGTGGAAAAGACAAGCATACACGAACTATTAAAAAGCCAGTGCATGATACAATAAAAATTTACCTAGATGGTGAAAAGACAGAAAAATATTCAGTGAATTATTCAACTGGAGAAATAGCATTTATGAAACCACCAGCAAAAGGCACAATAATCACCGCAAGCTTCGAATTTGATGTACCAGTACGATTTGATACAGATTACCTAAACGCTTCTATTGATAACTATGGCAGCAATAGCTGGAACAATATTCCCTTGGTGGAAGTGAAATAAAGTTAAAGTATGCTCCATAAAAGTTAAGCGATACTGAGGCTCATATTTAAATGAGCCTTGCACATTTTAAAGTCTATCGCCCATTACAATGTTCCACACTCGAAATTTGAGGAAATTCTAATGTAGTGTTTTCTCTTTCTTGTAAAATAGAAAGTTTTAATAATTCTTTTAGAACTAACTTTACAAGTGTTGTACCATTTTCCTTAAAGAGGTAGTCCATCCTATTGGTTTTCTGTATGTGATTGACAAAATTTCTAGCTTCCTCATTAAAAGCCTCGATTGTGTTGATACAAGATAATACTAAATTCGAGCTATTTATTGCTAAAATTCCATTTACGAAAATATCTAATTTTGTTTTATCTTCAGTCAAATCTTCAGCTAACCTATTTCTAATATCATCATTCTCAAACAAAATGTACTCTAGGTACGAAGCAGACTCAATAAGTATAAAGTCTTCTAAAGGTACTGATTCTAAACATTCGTCAATATAAGTAAGTATTCCAAACTCAGTAATACACCCTTCTTTTCTCACAACATAGCACTTAGGAAGACCACGATACATTGATAGCAAAGAAAAAAGACGTATTATACTTGTACCTCTATCTTTCATTTCCTCGAGAAGCTTTCTATCATTTATTAGTTTGTGCAAAATGTAATCCGTAGCAGAACCTGGTTTACGAAAACGAAACATATTATTTTCTGCAAAAATAGCCTCAGCTAATTCGATAGACTTTTTATCCTCATCTATAAAAGCCTTTTTGTCTCTATTTAACCGTATGATTTTAGCCTTGCTATCGCTGCGTAGTCTAGTTTGCCCTATTAGCCTCTCAAATATTTCTGTCTTCATATATATCTTAATATAGTTAATATTAATATTAACTATATTAACTATATTAAGAAAAATAAATGAAAATGTTAATAAATATTATACTTTTATAAAAAAATAAAAGTCTTTTTATATTTGTATAAGTATATAAAAGGTTTGATTGTTGTAAGTTATCTAAGTGCTAGAGTCTAATTAATAAGTCTGCTTGAAGCCGCTCAGTGTTTGTACAGTTGTACCTGCGCAACTTGCTTCAAAATTTCTGCTTGTTGCTGAGCATGGATATTAGCATAACCACATGCAGGAGATGCAGCAGCAGGTCTTGCAATGCACTTAGGTCTTTTTGCTTGAGCATTGAGGCCAGACAATACCTCTTCTATCAATGGGTTGACAAAGAACCATCCTCCCATATTTTTTGGTTCCTCTTGACACCATATAATTTCAGCGTTCTTATATTTTTCGAGTTCATTGTTTAGTTTATCGGCCGGGAATGGATAAAATTGTTCTAAACGCACTACTGCTATATCGTTTATTTTTTGTGCTTCAAGCATTTCAATTATGTCGTAATAAACTTTACCACTACATATTACAACTTTACGTATTTTATCACTTGCAACTAAACCTGTTCTACACTCTGGAATTACCGTAAGAAATTTTCCTTCAAAGTCAGAAAGGTTAGAAACTGCGCTTTTATGACGCAATAGTGATTTAGGTGTAAACACCACTAAAGGCTTACGAAAATCTCGATTAATTTGTCGGCGTAAAGCATGAAAATAATTCGCAGGAGTAGAGCAATTAACCACCTGCATATTATCCTCTGCACAGAGCTGCAAAAACCTCTCTATACGAGCAGAACTATGCTCAGGCCCCTGCCCTTCATAACCATGAGGCAAAAGTAGAACTAGACCACTTGACCGCAACCACTTTGTTTCTGCAGATGAGATAAATTGGTCGATCATAATTTGCGCGCCATTTGCAAAATCACCAAACTGCCCTTCCCAGAGCACAAGTGAATAAGGAGAATCAAGGCTATATCCATATTCAAAACCCATCACAGCATACTCAGATAGTGCGCTATCTATAACTTCAAAGCGAGCTTGCTTCTCACTTATGTTGTTCAGTGGAATAAACGTTTCTTCTGTTACTTGATCAACAAGTCTTGAATGACGGTGCGAGAAGGTACCGCGACCAGAATCTTGTCCTGACAAGCGCACTCCTATTCCTTCTTTAAGCAATGACGCGAATGCAAGACTTTCACCAGTTGCCCAGTCTATGTTGCTACCGGAATTTATACTGTCTATTCTGCCATCAAGTATTCTTCTGACTTTATTATTGAGATTAAAACTACTTGGAATATTGCTATTTATGTGTACACCCAATTTTTTTAGCTCATCTGGTGAAACACCAGAGTCCGTATAATATTCACTCAAATCGTTCAACTTTGCTCTCCTGAGTTTTAACCACACTCCATCAAACCAGTCAGCTTTCTTCGGAGTATAAGTCGTTGACTCAGTAAGGCTTTTATCCAATCTTGTTCTAAATTCGCTGCGTAATTTACTTACTTCATCGCTACCTAGCACTTTCTCTGCAGTCAGCTTCTCTTCGTACAGCGTGCCTGGAGTTTTATGCTTTGATATTGCTTTATACATAAGTGGCTGAGTAAAATTTGGCTCATCGCCTTCATTATGGCCATATTTGCGGTAGCATATTATGTCAATCACCACATCCTTTTTAAATTTCTGCACATACTCCATTGCCAAATTCGCAACAAAACTCACAGCTTCTGGATTATCTCCATTAACATGAAATATTGGAGCTTCTATTGATTTTGCTACATCAGTGCAATAAAAAGATGAGCGTGCACAATTAGGATTTGCAGTAAAACCAACTTGGTTATTAATGACAATATGCACGATACCACCAACTTTATAACCTTCAATGTTGCTCAAAGTCAGGGTTTCAGCAACCACTCCCTGCCCGATAAAAGCTGCATCACCATGAATTGATATGCCAAGCACAGATCTCGTATTTTGTTTTGCTCTTACTCTTCCAGCTAGAACCGGATTTACCGCCTCAAGGTGAGATGGGTTAGGACATAAACTTAAGTGTATTTTTTTACCACCAGCAAGTGCTCGATCAGAAGAGTAACCAAGGTGATATTTGACATCACCAGACACCTCAAGACCACTTGGATATGCAAGGTTGCCTTGAAATTCAGACAGCATTGCCGCATAATCTTTTCCCATCACTTTGGTTAGAACATTGAGCCGTCCTCGGTGGGCCATACCAAGAACTATTTCTTCAATACCAAAAGCTGCAGAATCACTAATAACTCTTTCAATTGCAACAATGGCTGACTCCCCACCTTCGATAGAAAAACGCTTATATCCAGGAAATTTCATATGGAGAAATTGCTCGAACATCTCAGATTCAATCAAGTGCCTTAGTATTTCTTTTTTATCCTGAGGGCTTAGCGTATAGACCTGATTTTCAATTTTCTCCTGCAGCCAAACTCTTTCCTCATAAGAGGAAATATGCATAAATTCAAAACCGATATTCTTGCAGTAAATATCTCTGTAGATTCTAGTGTCACTTGTAGGAGAAAGATTCAAGTATTTTTGATAATCTATTTCCTTATTTACATGCGGTGATAATGGATTTAAGTCTGCAAAAAAGTGACCATAAAATCTGAAAAAATTTGCTAAATCATCAACATCTACCTTAGCTTCATTCTGTGCCCTGCAGGGTTCTGCTTTATTAACTTCTAAATTGCTCGAAAAAATTCTGTGCCAATCTTCTCCAATTGATTTATCGCCTTGCAAGTAACGGCTATAAATTTCTTCCACAAATTCGACATTATCGCCATAAAGGCAGCTTAAATTCGACATAATCACTACAAAAGATATCAAATACTTATAAGTATAACTTAAGTTTTTTAAAAAAGAACTCCTTTAGTTTCTAATTATTAAGTTATACAAACACTGTAATCCGAGTTTTCCAGAAAGGGTGTCATTCTAGACTGACATCTAATCTTTCCATAAATGCTGTATTTCAACATAAAACAACTATACTCATCAACTTGTGCCCAATCATAATTCCTAGATTCCAGTGTTAGCTACTTGTTTTTTGGATTTCTATACTATTGCTGATTGAAGATTATTGAAATTTTTTGCACATTAAGGAACGCAAGCGTTTATGAGTCAGAGGATAAGTCATATAACATTTACTCGGTCTTAATACTTTGAATTTATATTTAAGTAAACGATAAACAGTAATTGGTATGAGTGATCTATTTAAAAGTGACAATTATGATAAAAATCTCAATTCTTTGATAAGAGTCATAAAGCTGAAGGATACAAAAAAAATTAATGAACAATATGATGAAACACTGAAAGATTTATCTCAAGCTCTGAAGAATTTTACAAACAACGCAAAAGATGTAGCCAAATTTGTTATATATAGCGACTTGAATAATTATGTAGAACCTTTGAGCACAAAGCCACTCGGTTTTATTGGAACATTAAAAGGGATATTAGATAGAGTCTTGGGAAAAGATATTCCAACTAATGATAATGACATAAAAAATTTTGTTGGTGATGAATTATCAGGTTTCACTATAGAAAAAGCAGCCGAATACACAAATATTTTAAGTACAATTAATCTATTCAAGAAAGGACTTAAAGAAATTTTAGATTCGAAACAGAGTGGAAAAGGCAATAAAGAACATAAATCATACGAAGTAAGCACGGAAAATAAAACGACATCAAAGCAGAAGGAAGATACTCCTAAGCTGCAAAAAGGAAAACAGCCGGCAGGAAAATCAGGTATGAAGAAAATAAAACGGCCAACAACGGCACCTCCGCCACCTCCTACTGCCTCAAAAAAGGTACACTTTAAACCAGAAATAGAGAATGTATCTCCTGAAGATTCAGGCTATGAAAGTTCATTAAGTGAAGAGTCTGGAAATGAGGAAATATCAAATTATCAAGAGAAAAGTAGTAAATCTTCAACAAAAGATTCGGAAGACTCAAAGTTAGCTAAAAAGGAGCCAACTCACAAAACGAAACCTAAGAAAAATGCAGGAACAAGAAGAGGATATAAAAAGAGACAGGCTCCAGAGCCACCAGCGCTAAACGCTACCAATCAAGAAATTAAGCAAGAAACTAAAGAAGATAAATCTGAAATACTGTCAAATCCTAAAAGGCTAGATATTGTTGATCAACAAGTGAGCACGAAACCAATAATAGTAGAAGTGACTTCGCAAAAATCAGCTGAAAGTAAACCAATCCTGAAAAAATCTGCTGATAAAGCATCATCAGAAGTAAAAGCGGTTATTATAAAAGAAAAAGTAAATAGCAAGAAGGACGGTAGAGTAAAGTCAATAGTAGGAAAGTTTGAGCAAAATCAAGTTGCTAAGAGCAAAGCCACCCCTGCAACACAAGCAGATATCGGTATGAAGAAAGATCCTGCACCATCGCAAGAAACTGCCTCCCAATCTCACTCATTTCCGGTAGGAAATAAAAGATCTAAAATGAACCCCATAACAGCAAAGTCCGATTCTAAACTTCCGGTTAGTAAAAAACCTCTTCTCACTCATGTTAGTGTAAAGAAAATAGCTGCACGATTTGAAAGCCATGGGAAGAAATAGTTGTAACCTATTGAACAAACCCTATAATATCCTTGATCTTTTTTATATTGTTATTTGCAATCTCTGCTGCTTTTTCTGTACCTTCTTTTAATATTTTATGTAAATGGAGCTGATCCCTCAAAAGACCGTTCAACTTCTCACGTATGGGTGATATAACACTGATGATTAAGTCAGCTAACTCTTTTTTAAAGTGTTTCATATCATGTTTATTCACTTCTTCACACACTTTTTCCACATTTAAATCACTAAGCACTGAATAAATGTTTACCAAATTGTTTACTTCTGGACGGCACTTTAAAGTAGCAAAATCAAAGCCTAGAATTGAATCTGTTTTTGCTTTTTCTATTTTCTTGACAATCAAGTCATCTGTATCGTCAAGGTTAATGCATGAGTATTCTGAAGAATCAGATTTGCTCATCTTGCTTGCTCCATCTCTTAAGCTCATTATTCTTGATGTGCAATCCAAAGTTAAGATTTCAGGTATGATGAAATGACTACATTTATAATGATTGTTAAAAGCTGATGCAATATCACGTGCAAGTTCTAAATGCTGTTTTTGATCATCGCCAACAGGAACATATTTAGTTTGATACAGCAATATATCCGCAGCCATAAGTACTGGGTAGCTATATAACCCAAGAGAAGCTTTTTGTCTATCGCTTCCAGCCTTATCTTTAAATTGAGTCATACGATTAAGCCAACCAATTGGTGTATAGCACCCTAGCAGCCAGCCCAATTCTGCATGACCACTAACTGCGGATTGATTGAAAATAATCGACTTTTCCGGATCTATTCCACATGCAATATAAGTTGCTGCTGCTTTAAAAATATTATTTTTTAATTCATTTGCGGGAAGCTTATTTGCTGTGATTGCATGCAGATCAACAACACAAAAAAGAGATTTATATTTATCCTGCAAGCCTATCCACTGCTTAATTGCACCAAGATAATTGCCCAAGTGTAATACTCCACTTGGCTGAATACCTGAGAAGACAACTTCTTCCATACCTTGAGTGTTTTATTAGTTACTTTCGCAATCAGCAGATTTTTTAGAAAGAATAACCATTGCAGGACGAAGCAACCTATTTTTAATGGTATAACCAGTTTGTAGTACTTCTACAATAGTGCCAGGCTCTTTTTCATTATCTTCTCTTTCCACAACAGCTTGATGTAAATTGCTGTCAAAAGAGTTACCTATTGGATCTATTTCTTCTATTCCATGTTTTTTTAGATCACTCACAATCTTTTGGTGCGCCACTTTTATTCCTTCATGAATAGGATCACCATCTTTCAAGTTTTCCATTGCTTTTTTTAAATTGTCACAAGAGTCGATCATATCACGTGCAAATTTTGTGACTGCATAATCACTTGCATCACTAATTTGCTTTTGCATTATACGTTTAACGTTTTCATTATCCGCAACAGCGCGACGTAAATGATCTTCAAGCTGAACTGCACGTTCTTTTAATATATTAAGCTCTTCACTTAAATCACCTGTTTGCTGATCTTCTTGATCATCCCCTTTTCGTTTACTGACCATATCTGCAAATTTCTTTTTTTTCTCTTTATTACTATCTGACATATCATTCACCCTTACAAACTTAATAAATATATAACAATCAATCTAAAAATATCAAGCGTTAGCTATCCTTGTCTTTCTATGCTTGCATTTAAAAAGTCAATCAAAGCAGTTTTATAAAGAGAATCAGAAAAAGTATCAATATTACTTTGCGCCATATTAATATAGTGTTTAGCTTCTTCCATAGAAACATGAATGGCATTATGATGATTAATATATTGTAATGCTTGGTCAAAATTGTGTCTAGCTGAAGAAAAAGATTTCTCCCAGAATTTTTGTTCTGATGAGCTGCCTTTTTCATATGCTATAATAGAAGGTAAAGTGACTTTACCTTCAAAGAAATCTTTTCCAAGTTGCTTTCCTAAAGTGCATTGATTAGCAGTATAATCTAGCACGTCATCAATTATTTGGAATGCCATGCCAAAATTAAACCCGAAATTCCTTAGCCTCTCTGTTTCGTCACTTGTGGCTCCAGATACTACTGATGCAGCCTCGGAGCATGCAGAAAATAAAGATGCTGTCTTTTCTCCAATGATATTAAAATAATTTTTCCTAATTGTGTTAGGGTCAAAACGCGTTGTCATCTGCTTTATCTCACCCTTGACAAGCAAATTAGATGCCTTAGATAAAATAGAGAGAACACTTAAATTCCCACATTCTATAAGCCATCTAAATGCTAAGGTCAATAATAGATCACCAACTAAAATGCTTGATTTATTCCCCCAAATTTTATTTGCTGTTGCAACTCCATGGCGTGCCTTACTTTCATCAAGCACATCATCATGAAGTAAAGTAGCGTTGTGTATAAATTCTACCGATGCAGCAATGTTGACCCTACTCTCTCCAGAGTAATTCAGCATTTTACATATAATAAAAATGAGCTTAGGCCTTATCTTTTTTCCTCCTGAATTAATAAGATGAGATGTAATATCGGTAGCAAGCTTAGTACCTTCATCATTGACATTTTTGAAGATAAAGTCATTCATAGCCAATAAATCAGAAGATACAATATCATCTAATTTACTACTTTTTGTTAAATCAGTGTTTAGCATTTAAGAGGACTTATGCTTCTTGCCCTTGTACTTTCTCAACTTTTTTCTTTTCTATTTTTTTCGATTCTGTTTCTAAATCTACTATGCCTTTTTTAATGAACCACATTACCCTTTCAGTTGCTTGCGCTCCTACACTTAGCCAATGTTTTAATCTATCAGCTTTTACCACAACACGATTTTTATTGTCTTTTGGCAACATTGGATCATATTGTCCTATTCTCTCAATAAAGCGCCCATCTCTTGGTGCTCGTGAGTCGGCTACAACTATCCTATAAAAAGGACGTTTCTTTGCCCCAAACCTTGCTAACCTTATTTTAACTGCCATGTCAACCTTTATTCATATATTAATTACAATTTAAATACAATAAACAGCTCAAGTCAAACTAATTGTACCTCTTTTACCTAAAAATACAATATAGCCCCCTCTAATCACTCATAAAAGGAAGATAATAAACTTTTTTATATATCATCAATCATAGCATGATTAACTTCTACTCTATACTTTGATTTTAGATAGCTAATTAACTGTTCCTTTAGCGATATCATCACACGTTTTCCGGTGTCAAGCATGTTTAATTTACCATTTGATGAATGCATTTGTTTTAGAACGCCTATTATAATTTCATTATTGTATTGAATAGGATCTGTTACCGAATTAGTTGTTTTCATATTGAAAATCTCTTCTATGAAAGAAAAAGGGTAGTTTTGTTCATTGCGTTGTATTTGCCGGCCTTTAACCAATTTTATACCTTGCATTTCTTCCAAATCTGTCTTTTCTCTTAGTTGAACTGCTACTTCTTGTCCCATTTTAAACATTCTTTCTTTTATAAATTCACTACGCCAAAGCTTTATGGCTGATTCCCTACTTTCTTCAAAATTTTGTAATTTAGGAGGAACGATATCACTGATTTTTACACCAACAACAGTATCTCCAACACCCTTAAAATAACTCTTCTGATCTTTCTCGCGTGAAAAAATGAAAGAAATGAAATCACTGGAATTTCCTACTTCATTACCACTTTGGTCTTTTCCACTAGCATCTACTGGACCAATGGTTTGTATAGGTAAATTGTAATTATTGGAGATTTCTTCAATCGTTGCACCATTGTATATCTTATAATTCACTTGATTTATGAAATCATTGACTTTTTCAAAAGACTTTTGATTGGTTAAAACTGACCTTATGTCTTTTTTTAAATCAACCAAGTCTTCATCAGAGATTTGATGTATGCTTTCTACCTTTATTACGTGCCATCCAAAATTGCTTGTTAAAACTTCACTTACTTCACCTGTTTTGAGAGCAAATACCTTTTCTCTCATATTTTCAGGTAAGAAATCCTTAGTTATATTATTTACTCTGGTTTCATCGAGTTTCACTTTATTAAACTCTTCTATTATTTGTTCAAAGCTTGCTTTACTTTCTTCAAGTGCTCTTCTTGCTATTTCAGCTTTTTCTTTGGTAGGAAATATCACATTGAATATGTCTCTTTGATTTTTAAGTTCCTGATGTTCTATTATACTATCAACCTCTTCATCTGAAATTCTGATTTGATCTTCAAAATATTTTTGATCCAGAGAAATGTATTGCGCAGTTCGATACTCAGGGTAATAAAAATTGGACTTATTTCTTTCATACAAATCAAGTAAGGCTTGATCATCTGGTTCAGGAACGTCTGTAATTGCATTCTCAGTTATTTTAACAATATCAACTACTCTAGTTTGGTAGCGATTTTTGTATATCTGCTCATCAACACTCTCACCAAAAGTTACCGGATAATTATCTTTAAATAACGAAGTCATGAACATCATTGCAGGCAGGATTTTCTCTAGTTTTTCTATATATTCCTTTTCTGTTATATGCAGGCTATTTAGAGTTTGATGGAATTTATTATGGTCAAATTCTCCTTTATCGTCCTGAAAGTACTTGGTATTTTTTATGTGGCTTTTGATAGATTCTTCTCCAACTTTTAATCCAAGTTCGCTAATTAGGTTAAACAATAGTTTTTGCTCTATAAGTGCGTTAAGTAAATCATATTTCAGCTTTTTTACTTGTTCTTTACTTACATCAGATCCAGAAATTTGCTTTTTATAATTTTGATATAGTAATTTATATTCATCTGATGTTATAACTTCCTTTCCTACTTTAGCTAATTCTTTCCTTTCATCATCATTTGATAAAAGATTGCCAATCCCCATAAAGATTAATAAGCAAACTAAAAGGAGAACGATTGCCTTGGTAAAAAAATTTCTAATACTCATTGTAAACTTAGTTAACTAACACTTAAATTTAGAATAGCAATAATTTAATATTTGTAAATCTATTAACAAATTAGCTAATATATGTAATATTGTAGTGTATTAAATTGAATGGAAGCTTATATTAACCTAAGAGCCTGTAAGTGATCTCTGAATATGGTAAGATGAGGTATAGTTGACATGAGGTAAAGTATGAGGAATACATATCCAAGTGACATAAGTTGTGAAAAATTCGAAAAGATTAGACTAATTTTAGAAAGCGTGCGAAAGAAAACAAAGCCAAGAAGATTAGGTTTATATGAGTTATTTTGTGGTGTGCTTTATGTACTAAAAAGTGGCTGTCAATGGCGAATGCTTCCAAAAGAGTTTCCAAGATGGCGAAATTTTTACGATTACTTCAAGAAATGGAGTAAAAAAACGAATGAAGATAGAGAAAATGTTCTAGAAATTGTCTTTAAAAAAATTGGTTGGAGAGAACAGTGGTCGAAATACCAAAACAAGCTTCTGCATCATTGATGCCCAAAGTGTAAAAAATACCGATACTGCTGAAGAAAAAGGTTATGATGCTGGCAAGAAAATTTCAGTAATAAAGCGTCATATCGCAGTTGATACACAAGGTTTGACACACGCAATTCATATAACAACGGCAGAAATAACTGATCGTAGCAGTGCTTTGACAATGGTTAAAAATGCTAAAGAAAGTCTCTCTGAAGTTAAAAACATACTGGTTGATGCAGGCTACACTGGAGAAAATTTTGCAACACAGATGAAAGTAACTATTGGTGCAACTGTTGAGGTGAAGCACCTTTGCTGTATTGCCAAAAAGATGGGTTGTTGAGAGATCTTCTTTTGCCTGGTTGGAAAAATGTAGGCGACTTTGGAAAAATTGCGAGCGTAAATTTAATACTAGCCTACAAATTTGCTTTTGCTTCTTTCCTCTTCAAAAGATTATGAACAGGTTCTAAGAGATAAGAAATATAAACCAAAAAGCCATTGGATGACAAAGTTAATGCTTTTTTAGTTTTAATGGTTTATATTTTATTTCTATAACAGCAAAGGAATATTAAAATGGGAGATGTTTTTTCGATGTCAATGGAATCTTCTAAAGACAATAAAGATAGAAATGAACAATTTCTCATGCAAGTAGCTGCTTGGTTGGTTGATAACACTAGCTTAACTTTTGATCAAATAGCACAATGTTGCAAGTTATCCCTTGAAAAAGTACAAGACATAGCTGATGAGGAAATAGAAGTTGAAAAGTATGACCCTATTATTTCTGAAATAATTACTGAAAAAGAAATCGATAATTGCAAAAAAAATCCAAATCGTGTACCAAATTTGATTATAAAAAATATGAAAAAAAGGGCAAAGACGATTAGCTTTCTTGCCTTTGCTTCCACAGCAAGGCGTAGAGATAAACCTAATGCGATTTATTATTTGGTAAAAAAATTTCCTATCTTGAACAATAATGTAATAGCTAAGCTAGTTGGTACAACAAATTACACAGTTGAGCAGGTAAGAGATAGATCTCATCATAACATACTCAATATCAAACCTCAAGATCCTGTACTACTTGGTTTATGTAGCCAGGAAAATTTAGAAGCGGAAGTAGAAAAAGCGAAAGTAGAAGAAGAGAAGAAACAAAGATTAAAAAATATAAATAATAGCTATTGATGATTCTCAAATTCTTGTACTTTGTTAATATTAAATTAACTTGACTTGTTAGTTTTTATCAGTATAATGCAAGTAAAGTATCTAGTTTAATAATAATTAAGTCTAAATACGCACTGAAAACTAGCTCAGCCTAATTTATTGTTTTATATTCACATTTTAGGTTAGTAAGCATCAATTAAAATTTTTGGAGGATTATGACAACAATCAATGAAGATGTCTTAGCAAAAGGAGGGGTTGTAGGTCAACCTGAAAAAAGCGAACAAATTCATAATGCTGACGCAGTAAAACAAATGACCAGTGAAGGTGATGAAAAAAACAAGAAAACATTGGACCTGAGCGAATTGAAAGAGAAAACAGCAGAAGAATTGTTAGAGCTAGCTGAAGAAAGAAAAATTTCAACTAGTGGTAAAGGCAATGGCAGGATGCTAAAACAGGAAATGATATTCAGTTTAATGAAGAAAATGAGTGAAGAAGGAGGCATAACCACAGGAAGTGGAGTAGTGGAAATATTGCCTGATGGTTTTGGTTTCTTACGTTCATCAAGTGCAAATTATGCTCCAAGTACCGATGATGTTTATATTTCCAATGGCCAAATAAAGAAGTTTAATTTACGTACAGGAGATATGGCATGTGGAGAAATAAGGCCACCTGGTGATAAGGAAAGATATTTTACTTTAACTAAGGTTCACAGTATAAACTCTACTGAAATCAGTGAATTAAGAAAGTACGTACATTTTGATAATTTGCTTCCGCTTTATCCTGAAAAAAGCCTCATCCTTGAAAACAACAGTAGCGGAGATAATAAAAAAGATATAAACATGCGTGCTGTAGATATAGTTACACCTCTTGGAAAAGGACAAAGAGCATTGATAGTTGCTCCACCTCGTACAGGAAAAACGATATTGCTTCAGCAAATGGCTCACTCTATAGCTACAAATCATCCTGAAATAGAACTAATAGTATTACTTATAGATGAAAGACCCGAAGAGGTGACAGATATGATACGCTCTGTAAAGGGTGAAGTGGTAAGCTCTACATTTGATGAACCTGCCTACCGTCATGTCCAACTTGCTGAAATAGTAATAGAAAAAGCTAAAAGAATGGTTGAACACAAAAAAGATGTAGTGATTTTGCTTGATTCTATAACTCGTCTTGCACGTGCTTATAATGCAGTCATTCCTTCGTCTGGAAAGGTTCTAACCGGCGGTGTAGATTCAAATGCGCTGCAAAGACCAAAACGCTTTTTTGGAGCAGCTCGTAATATTGAAAATGGTGGTTCTTTGACAATCATCGCTACAGCCCTTATAGAAACTGGTTCAAAAATGGATGATGTTATTTTTGAAGAGTTTAAAGGCACAGGTAATGCTGAAATTATACTAGATAGAAAACTTGCTGATAAACGTATATTCCCTGCTATTGATATTACAAAATCCGGAACAAGGAAGGAAGAGCTATTAGTTGATAAGGCCATACTAAATAAAATATGGGTATTGCGTAGGATACTTAACCCTATGGGATCTGTTGAAGCAATGGAGTTTTTACGTGACAAATTACTTTTAACAAAGAGCAATGCTGACTTTTTTAACTCCATGAATCACTAAAAGTAAGCCAATTCTGATGGAGCAAAAAAGCAAAGCTCTCTTATAGCTAAAATAATTTGGATTTATCAAAATATATTAAGCTGGCAATCTACCTTAAGTTGCTATTCCAACTTATAGCACTGATTTTGATCAAAAATTTTATGTAGTCAGTTTATTTACAATCGATTTTCCAGTGTCAGCCACTTAGATGACATCTTTTTGACTCTTAATATTAATATCAATTGTGTACCAGTGTTGAAATGACCCACTCAAAAGGGGATTGTATTTACTCTGAATCAGATGATAAATTAGATGCTTGGTAAGCGTAATTTGGAGCTTCCTGTGTAATGATTATATCATGAGCATGACTTTCTCTTAACCCTGATGAAGTAATAGTGACAAATTTGCAGTTTTTTTTCATCTCTTCTATATTACGGTTGCCAGTGTAACCCATTGCAGCTTGCAACCCACCAATTAACTGACAGATCACTCCTGAAGCTGGACCTTTAAAAGGAACTCTTGCTTCTACTCCTTGTGGGACTAAATCAAGTTTTGAATCTTGAAAATAACGGCTAGCTGACCCTCGTTTCATTGCACTAATAGATCCCATTCCTCGATATTCCTTATATGCTCTACCCTTATACATGATAATCTCACCTGGGCTTTCCTCAGTACCAGCAAAGATTGAACCTATCATCACAGTATCAGCACCAGCTGCAATAGCTTTTGCAACATCTCCCGAATATTTTATTCCACCATCAGCAATTAGTCTGACGTTTTTTGTTTTACAAACCTCTGCAATATTCTTGATCGCAGAGAATTGTGGCATACCAACGCCTGTAACTATTCTGGTAGTACAAATTGATCCTGGCCCTATTCCAACTTTCACTGCATCAACACCAGCATCAATCAACGCTTCAGCAGCCTCCTTTGTTGTAATATTTCCGCCGATTAATTGCGTATTCGGATACATCTTTTTTATTTCCTTAATAGTGCTGATAACGTTCTCGGAATGACCGTGAGCGGTATCTACAATAACCACATCAACTTCTTCTTCGACCAAAGCTTCACATCTTTCTATACCGTCTTTTTTACCAGTACCAATTGCAGCGGCAACTCTGAGTCGACCTTTACTGTCTTTACATGAATTTGGATATCTATTGTATTTTTCGATGTCTTTAACTGTGATTAGACCTATGCAACAAGAATTTTCATCAACAACCAAAAGCTTCTCTATTCTATTTGCATGCAACAATTTCATTGCTGAGGCGCTATTTACTGCCTGCTCTCGAACTGTTACTAACTTATCTTTTGTCATTACCTCGGAAACTTTTATATTCATGTTCTGGTCTTCAATAAACCTCACATCTCGATTAGTTAAAATTCCCACTAACTTGCGTTGATCAACTACAGGAATGCCGGAATAATTATACTCTCTCATTAATGAAACTGCTTCTGCAACTGTTTTATCTGGGGAAATTGTAATTGGGTTATACACGATCCAGCTTTCATATTTTTTCACCCTTCTTACTTCTAACACTTGTTCATCTATTGATAAATTCTTATGTATGCAACCTATTCCACCATGTTGGGCAATAGCTATTGCAAAGCCTGATTCAGTGACAGTGTCCATTGCAGAGGATATGAGAGGGATATTTAGTTCTATATTATTTGTTAGATAAGTTCTTGTGTCTGCATCACGAGGCAATACATCAGAATAGGCCGGTAAGAGAAGTACATCGTCAAACGAATA
This sequence comes from Wolbachia endosymbiont (group B) of Scrobipalpa ocellatella, assembly GCF_964188425.1. Classification (NCBI taxonomy): domain Bacteria; kingdom Pseudomonadati; phylum Pseudomonadota; class Alphaproteobacteria; order Rickettsiales; family Anaplasmataceae; genus Wolbachia; species Wolbachia endosymbiont (group B) of Scrobipalpa ocellatella. The sequence goes on along the minus strand of NZ_OZ077190.1, from coordinate 415,542 downwards.
ACAAGCTTCCATTTTTTTCATATGCTTTATTTAAAGCTTATACGCCAATTAATGAAATTGCAATAGAGCTTTTGCAAAATTAGCCTGGCTCCAGCTATTTTTAGATCAAAATAGGATAGAAGAGGTATGTAGCTCCTAATATATTTATCGCATAATTATATTATTTGCTAGCAAACAGAACTGCTCAATAGTTAAGCTTTCTGGACGTTCGTCTCCACTCAGTTTAGCATTCTCAAGAGTAGTTGAGACATCACTAGTTATACTTTGCAAGCTATTTCTCAGCATCTTTCTTCTTTGAGCGAACACAGCACGTGTTAGCTTTGTTAAGGTTTCTAAATTTACTGCAAATCTTGGAGTGGGTAAAGGTTTTACTGTAATTACTGAAGAATATACTTTTGGTCTTGGAAAAAATTCCTTAGGTTCAATATCAAATTCCTTTTTTATGTCGCATAGTAACTGGCTTAGCACTGATAGGGAACCATAATCTTTAGAATTAGGTTCTGCTGTAATACGCTCTGCTACCTCCTTTTGGAACATTAACGTCAAATTCGTAAAAAATTTTATATTATTTAACCACTTTAAAAATAACGCTACTGAGATATTGTAAGGCAAGTTAGCAATGACTTTGACTGGACATTCTACCAGCTCTTTTTCTACAACATTAAGTGCATCTGCTTCTATAATTCTATATTTTCCCTGATGCTCATTTAGCAATTGTTCGTGATGTTTCACTAAACTACTATCTTTTTCTATAGAAAGTAGAAACTTTGGATTATATGCCAATATTTCTCTTGTTAACGCACCATACCCAGGACCAATTTCAATAACATTAAAATCTTTCAGGCTACCAGCTAAGGCAACTATTCTTTTTATTATCTCATTCGATAAAATAAAATTTTGCCCTAGACTCTTTTTTGGCTTCAGTAAAAATTTTTTCATATGATCTTAGTATGCAGTATTTTAAAAATTAGTTGACGAAAATTCATCAATAATTGTATATTGTCAGTGTATTTAATGCCGGCTTAGCTCAATTGGTAGAGCAACTGACTTGTAATCAGTAGGTTGTCAGTTCAAGTCCGACAGCCGGCACTCTCATTCATATAAGAAAAATTGATGTCTTTTTTAATAGTAGCAAATTGGAAAATGAATGGAACACGTTCTTCATTTGTTAACTTTATAGGCAAACTTAACAACAAGAGCAACGAAATTACCTCTAAATTAGTAATTTGCCCTCCTTTTACATCATTTCCAAGCAATATAGAGTTGAACAACAATATTAAAATAGGAGGACAGAATTGCCATCATAAAGAGTTCGGTTCTTACACAGGTGAAATTAGTGCAGGAATGTTGAAGGAACTAGGATGTAGTTACGTAATACTTGGACATTCTGAAAGGGCTCATGAAAAAGATAGTGAAATAAAACTTAAATCGAAAACAGCAATAGAATCAGGATTACACCCAATCATCTGTGTAGGTGAAAACTCAGAAGATTATAAAAATAAAAAAACAAAAGAAGTAATAGAATATCAATGCAAAAACCGTTTGCCAACACAAGGTGAATATACCATAGCATACGAACCGATATGGGCAATAGGAACAGGAAATGTGCCAAATAATGACGCAATTGCTGAGGTGATAGAGATAATAAAATTGTGTACTGGTAAAAAACACATTATATATGGTGGCTCAGTCAGCTCAGAAAATATAGGAAACTTGCTCAGTATTCCAAATCTATTGGGAGTTTTAATTGGTAGTGCAAGCTTAGATTTTGATCACTTTTATCAAATTATACAACAAGTCGAGAAAAAACTTTCTCTTAATTAATTCTAAAGGATAAATACTCTTATTGTCATGGCAAGGGAGCTGGCAAAATGTGTCAAGGAGTTTTCTATTGGCTAAGGTTATGACAATAAAGTTAAGCACTGCCAAAAACTATGGAAGAAGTCATTATAATTTGTATTATATCTTTATAAAATGGTTCGCATAAGTTATCTAGAAGTGCAACTAAACAAATACAAAAATCAAAGTGTTGCGGTTTTCGGCCTTGGTAAAACTGGTTTGTCCGTTATTAATGCTCTAACAAAAAGCAGTGCAAAAATATATGCATGGGATGATAATAAAGAGCAAATAGCAAATGCAAAAAAGATATATAAAGAGTGTAACTTTACTCATCCCAATGAGTATAATTGGCATGAGATAAGCACACTAATTTTGAGCCCTGGAGTGCCAATACCAACGCATTGGGTAGTAAAACTTGCAAGAAGCTTTGACTGCAAAATAAAATCAGACATTGAGCTATTTCTTGAAACTAAAACTACAAATCAGAAGGTTATAGGCATTACAGGAACAAATGGCAAATCAACCACCACGTCACTAATAGGGCACATATTAAAATCCACAGGGAAAAAAGTAGCTATTGGCGGGAATTTAGGTGTGCCTATTTTGGATTTAGAAAGAGATGCAGAAATTTATGTAATTGAATTCTCCTCTTTTCAATTGGAGCTAATAAATAAAATTAATGTAGACATTTCTGTATTGCTAAACATCACACCAGACCACATAGATAGACATGGAAGTATGAATAACTACATAGCAACTAAATTAAAACTGATAAACAGTAGCAAGATTGCCGTGATAGGATGTGATAACAAAATTACCGCTGATGTATTCAATAAATTCACTGGGAACAAAATTCCAATTTCAGTAACATATTCCCTGGTGTCATTCCAGCGCGTGACCAGAAAAGAAAAACCATTGCCAACTACCCAGATGACAGAGGGTAGTGCAAGAGATCTAATATCATTGGCAGATAACAATTTGCTTGATTATAGTGAACAGATTACTGGTATAGATCGAAATTATCTGGATCCCAGTGTCAGCTACTTGGATGACAAAAGGAGTGCTGAGATTCAGGAGATCTCGCTAAAACTAGAGAATCACAACTTATCAATGAGTGATATGAAAGTAAACCTAGTATCCAATGTAGAAAATATAGTAGCTGCACACGCTGTGTGCAAGTTACTTGGAGTAGATAGCAGCACTATTGTCAATGAAATCAAATCCTTTCCAGGGCTAAGACACAGAAATGAATTTCTTGGCAAAATACATAATGTACTTTTTATCAACGATAGCAAAGCAACCAATGCAGAATCGACCGAAAAGGCAATTTTATCTTATAAAAACATATACTGGATTGTTGGCGGAAAAAGCAAAAAAGGCGGAATAGAATCATTAAGCAAGCATTTCACCAAGATTAGAAAAGCTTTTCTTATTGGAGAATCAACTGAAGTTTTTGCAAACATTATGGAGAACAAAATAGATTATATGAAGTGCTATAATCTAGAAAACGCATTTAAACTGGCTTTTGAAGAGGCCATAAATAGCAAAGAAGAAGTAGCGATATTACTTTCTCCTGCATGTTCTTCTTTTGATCAGTGGAAAAATTTTGAAGAGCGCGGTGAAGCATTTTGCAGAATGTTTGAAAATCTCAGGTACAATTATATGTGATGTTTAGTATAATATTGTATGGAACAAAAGTTAATAGTAGATGAGCTGATTAAGGTTGTTCCATTTGAAGGAATAAGTGATGCAACCTTATTGAAAGTGTGCACGAACCTTAACCTAGCCAATAGTTTTTGTAAATTTCAAAATGGAATATATAGTGCTTTGGAGTACATAGCAGAGGACTTAAATAGCTCAATGGAAACTGAACTTTGGAATTCCAATTTAGAAGATATGAAGGTAAGAGAGCGGATAAAGTTAGCTGTCCAAATACGCCTTTCAAACTATGCTAAGTTACAAAATTACAGAGAGTTTTTAAAAAATGTTTTATCATTCTCTATATTACCCCAAAATACATATTTTTCTAGTAAACTCTTGTACAGAACTGTTAGCGCGATTTGGTATGGCATTCATGATCAATCAACAGATTTTAACTACTATACAAAAAGAGCAATATTAGCTGGAGTGTACTTAAGTACGATACTTTTTTTTATCAATGATTATTCAGAAGATTTTGCAGATACCCTGTCGTTTCTTGACAAACGTATCAACAATGTCATGACATTTCAAAAGTTTAAAACCCGTTTGAATAGAATGGTAAGAAACTTCTTATAGCCTCTTTACTTATACGAGTTACTCGTATTTATACCTAAAGCTGCCTTGATTTTTATGTTAAGATAATTGACATCCACTAACAGTGAGCTTAACAAAGAACTTGATTGAAAGCAATACATTAGAAAGTAGTTTTGCTGGAAACTTGAAGTAGACAGAATTGATACACATAAAGCTGATCCATGTACAAAAGTATCTGTTCAGATACACGACTAATGCTGTGTGATCCATAGAGGTTATTACAATAAGAATGTAAGATCAAATAGAAATTTGGATTTGCAGTAGTTTATAGACCTTATTACAATTGCAAAGGATAAATTCTAGGGTTAAACTACGTCTGAGTTGGATAAAACTATACAAAATGACTACTTTTAGCAGCAAACATTAGAGCAGTTTTTCCAAGAGAAGTTTTTTCATAGTCAAAATGAGGTAGACTAAGAGTACTAACTACATAATTAACACCTGCGTTTGCTATTTCTACTAAGTATTTTACTACATCCAAGTGACCTGCTTGAGCAGCATCAAGTAAAAAGAGTGGAGCAACTATCTCCATGAGGCTTCTTTTGCCTTTTTTTGCTTGCTTAATATTTATAGCTAAAGCTTCAGGGTGTCATTTCAGTGCGTGACGCAGAGATGTAGGGAGATTGAAGATCAGTGCTTGACACTGGAATGGCTTTGTTGCACCACTCAAGGAAAGAACAGGCAGTTACTGATGGAATTTGTTATAAAATAGATATTTAGCCGACAAAGGAAAAATATGCCAATAAGAATGAAAGTCAGTAACTGCAATGAATATAACAAATTTCTTCAAGAAAGGGGAAATGTTTTTCATTATATCAACGATGCCATTGAAAATTGGTACGAAAATAGTCCAAAAGTAGCAGGTGGCAACAATGTCTACAGCGACAAAGTAGTGATTCTAATTCACATAATAACCTATCTATTCAGGATTGGTCTTAGGCAAACAGTGGGATTTATAGAGAAATATCTTGAGCAAATAGGGAAAATTTTGCAAATTATCAGCTATTCGCAGGCTTCAAGAAGGTTTAAAAAGCTTAATATCAAAATCAACGACTGCAGAGTTGATAAGAACGATATGGAAGATATTGAAATTGCTATAGATAGTACAGGTATCAGCATCTACAATAATATTCCAGGCCATAGTAAGGCAAATGGTACAGATAGAAAGTATCGCCGCTATGAGCAAACAAGATGTAATGCTAGAGATAGGTAGTAAAAAAGTTATAGCTGCAAAATACAGTAGTGGAGTTTATTCCGACCACTATGGAGCCTGTGATCTTATTGAAAGAGTGGATACCAAGTATAACATAAGCACGATATATGCAGATAGATCGAAAGAAGTTATACAAACTGTGCGATGAGCTTGACATAAAGACAAGGATTCCTCCGCAAAATAATGCAGTAGAGCATCCAAAGTTGGATTATATGAATGAGAGAAATTCTACAATCAAGCTCATAAAGTCATATGATGAAGATGGTATGAAGAGGTGGAAAAAAGAGATAAATTATTGGAAGAGATCTTATATAGAAAGTTTTTTCTCGCGACTGAAGCAAATATTTGGATTTAGTTTTAGGAATAAATCTGAGATTAATCGTGAGAAGGAACTGCTACTCAAGTGTTATTTGCTTAACAAATTTACTGAAATAGGCATGGCTAAGTTTGATATAGCTTCATGAATTTATTATACATTACCCACTATCCGAAGAGCTGTGCAACAAAGCCATTCCAGCGTCACGAGAAAGTAGCAGATTTATGACGGCAGTGCCCAGAGGTGTCATTCAGTAGCACCTTGTCGTTCCAGTAGCTCTTTCGGTATTATTCAAGTAGCCTATTCGGTGTCATCCCAGTTCTTGACACTGGGATCCAGTTAAATTTACGAGTATAAAAGTAGCTGCTTTATGTTAAATACAACGTTTTGATGATTATGAAAAACCAGTGTCAAGCACTGGAATGACATCTTCCTACAGATAATGTTCGTACAGTTGTAACTGGAATAACACCATCATAAAGGAGCCAGTGTCAGCTACTTGAATGACACCAATCAGATATGCTAACTTAACCCAATTTTTAAATTTTTTGCTGTCAACATTAATGATTCATCAAAGAAGCTATTAATATCACCAATACTATCTATATTTTTCACACTGATAGATTGGTCAATTCTTTTAACTAGATTAGATAAAACTTTGTTAGGGCCAACTTCAACAAACTTATTAGTGCCATGGCTTATCATATATAAAACCATCTCTCTCCATCTTACTCTACTTACAACTTGCTTAGCGAGCAAAGCTCTTATGATCTCTGGATCACTTTCTTCCTTAGCTGTAACGTTTGATACAAAAGGAATCGAAGGGCGAGTTATGTTGATGCTTTTTAAAAATTCCAGAAGTTTTTCATCAGCAGGTTTCATAAAAGATGAGTGAAAAGGCCCACTAACTTGTAATTTTATCATTTTCTTGACACTTGAGTTTTTGAATAAATCAGGTAAGACCTCAAGAGCCTCTGCAGTACCACTCACCACTACCTGCCCACCACCATTATCGTTTGCAATTTCACAATCAATTTGAGCTGATTTTAATATACCTTCTACTTCACTTATTTCTGCTCCAAGTAGAGCAAACATTCCACCTTTGCATTTTAGTGAAGCTTCATGCATTGCTTCGCTACGAACTTTTAGCAATTTGACTGCAGACTCAAGCGTCAATGCCCCTGCAGCACACAGCGCTGTATACTCGCCAACTGAATGCCCACAAACATACTGAACGCTGTAAAGAGATTCACCAAATACGTGCTTCATAACACGTAGCGTTGCAATTGACACTGCCATTATAGCTGGCTGAGCGTTTTCCGTGATGGTTAATTTCTCAATAGGGCCATTGAAAATCAAATGAGACAGCTTTCTACCCAATATGTCATCTACTTCATCAAATACGTTCCTTGCAACTGAAAATTCATCATATAAACTCTTTCCCATTCCTACAAATTGGGAGCCCTGACCAGGAAAAGCAAAAATCATAAAAAGTTTTTCATTCTTCATTGATAATACTACTTTATTTATTTTTTGTCAATATTTCACAATAATGATTGACCAAATGAACCAGATTCACTAAAATCTTAGCTGGTAAGAAATTTGTAAGAACAATGGCAGAAATCGATTATCACAAAGTTACTATAGTTATGACAGATGGTCAAGAGTTTGAAACTTATTCCACTTATGGAAAAGAAGGTCAAAGAATAAAGCTTGATAGAGATCCTCTTACTCATCCTGCATGGACTGGAAGTTTGACAAGCGGTTCAGGGGAGAAGGATAGTAAAATAGCTAAGTTTAATGATAAATACGGGAGTTTTTTTTAGTTCCTCCCCTCTTTATTTAACATGTATAAATATAAAAATGTAGGCTATATTGCTTCTTCGCTACCCAAGTCTCAGGAAGTATCTAAACTAATACAGAAACTCAATTTTATCAATATAGCAGAAGCAGGTAAGCATGAAGTTGATCTGCTGATAGTTGTTGGTGGCGATGGTTTTATGCTACGCACCCTACACAACTACGTCATAGGAAATAAAGATATACATGTGTATGGAATAAATACCGGTAACGTCGGATTTTTGATGAATAAATGCTTTGAAGATCTAATTGATCATATAGAACATGCAGTTCCTACTCAGCTAACTTTACTAAAAATGGAAGCCACAGACATAAGTGGCAAAAAACACCGTTACATCGCAGTAAATGAAGTGTATGTCTTTAGAAATGCAAATCAAATAGTAGAGATGAATATTACCATTAATGATAAGCTAAAAGTAGAAAAATTCAGAGGAGATGGAATTATATTGTCTACCCCAACAGGTAGCACTGCATATAACTTCTCTGCCGGTGGGCCAATCTTACCACTTAATTCAAATTTACTTGCACTGACTTCCATCAATAGCTACTACCCAAGGCGTTGGAATGGAGCGTTAATCTCAAATGATACAATAGTGCAAATTGATATCAACGACGTGGAAAATCGTCCAGCACTTGTAGTATCAGATTACAAGGAATTTCCTGATATATCGCAGATAAAAATGCAGAAAGATCACGAAAACACAGTCACTCTGCTTTTTGATAAAGATTGCTCATTAGACGAGAGGATTTTTGATAAGCAATTTTTATACTAAATTCTTCATATTTATCTTTAAATTAGTATTTACCATATCTTAATAATTATAACGTAATCAACATAACATTGTAATTAATTTTGGAGCGAATATGCCTGGATCAGCAAACGTAGGAAACGTCAGAATAACTGAAAAAGATGGAATAGAAAAAACAAGTCTACCAAAACCAGCACGCAGAAGCACAGTGCCAAAAACAAATGGTGAAAATGAAACTTTACAACATACAAGTTCGGCTAGCGAATCAAGTTCTGATGAAGAAAGGCAAAAAGAATCGAATGTGAACAGTTCAGAACCTATTTATGCATCCATAGAGCAAAATACAGAATCTCCAAAAAAGAGTTCAGATAGTGTATCAGTTAGCAGATCACCTTCTCCTCCACCATCATATCACACAAATGGCTCCGAAGAATCTTTCCTTGGAGATAATAAAAAGACAAACAGATTTTTACAGAAAGTAAAATATACGATGCAAAAGAAGAAAGTTACAATGCCTTTTGTAGGCCTTGTTACGGCGTGTTGTATTACAGCAATCGTTTTAGCTGTGAAGCAAAGAGAATTCATTGGATTCATCGGCAGCATAAATCCTGTTACTATATTTGTCGGAGTATTAGCGTCTTGTTTAGCCTTGGGAATTATGTGGGAATTTATGCAAGCAGTACGTACTAAGGAGCACAAGATCACAAAAAGAGATACTCAAGAAGTTTTAGATGAGATATCAAATACACTTTCAAAAGACGAGGAATGCATCAAATCTTTGGTATTAAAATATAGCAACGGTAATCGTGTTTACTTTACGTTTCACTCTCTTCCAGAAAAAGCAAAAAGTAATCCGAACATCGTAGAACTTACAGGCCAGCCAATCTATTACAAGAGTAAAGTAAATTCATTAATCAATGATAGAATATGGCTTCCTATCTTAGGAACAGTTCTTATTACTGGAAACATAACCTTCCCTTTAGCACTTTATTCAACAGGTGGTTTGAGCAACATAGTAAGTTCATACACAAATCCTACTATTTACTGGCCAATCGTTGCAATTTCAGGCACTCTACTGCTTTTCACTTTAGCTTGCACAATTCATCATTGGAGCAAAACTGATTTTAAAGATTACTTGTTATTAGATACAAAAGATGCTAATAGTGAAAATCCTAATGAAACAGCTAATAAAACAGCTATTAAAACTGTAAAAAGCAGTCAAGAAAAGATTAGTTCAAAATTGTTACAAGTAGTTGCTGAACGATGTGGCCATCCAGATATTACTTATATTATTAATTAAATCTGGCTCGTACTTCTTTTTATCGCTATTCCAGTACTGTAACTGCAACGTTTTGAAGATTTACACTTGCTAAGACCTTGCTATTTTGATAGCTTGAGATGATGACAAGGAAGGGGTTTGTTTATGAAAAAAGGTTTAATATTTATATCTTTAGTAGCGGCTTTATTGATAGTCGTTAATTTTTTATATAAAAATAGCGGAATTGATGATTCACAAGTAGTAAACGTTTATTCATCACGTAAAGAAGAATTAGTACATAGTTTGTTTGATGATTTTACAAAAACCACTGGCATTAAGGTACGTTATATCATTGACGATTATTCCCAATTGCTTTCACGCATGGAAAATGGTGGTGAAGCTGATTTGTTTTTAACTGCAGATGCAGTGAATTTGATTTTAGCCAAAAAAAGAGGGCTCTTATCTCAAGTGGATTCAGAGACTCTAAAAAATGCCATACCTGCAAAATTTAGAGATAATGAAGATTATTGGTTTGGTCTCACAAAAAGAGCTAGAATATTGGTTTACAATAAAGAATCAGTAGATCCTAAGGAATTAAGTACCTATGAAGATTTAGCGAATGAAAAATGGAAAGGGAAAATATTAGTACGCTCTTCCACAAGTCCATATAACCGATCATTGATCGCTTTTATGATTGCAAAAAATGGTTTTGAAAAAACAAAAGAATGGGTGAGTGGAATTGTAAGCAACATGGCAAGAAAACCAAGCGGTGGTGACACAGATCAAATTTATGCTGTAGCCGCTGGTGAAGGCAATGTTGCAATAGTAAATAGCTACTACTTTGCAAGAATCCTTTCATCAGAAAATAAAAAGAATATCACAGAAAAGTTAGGAGCTTTCTTTCCGAGTGATGGTGTAATGGTGAATATTAGTGGTGCAGCAGTAACAAAAAACGCAAAACACAGAGAAAATGCCATAGCTTTATTGGAGTTTTTTGTAAGCAAACAGGCTCAAGAGCTATATGCTAAAAAAAATCAAGAATATCCTATTGTTGAAGGTATTGAAACTTCTGATGTGTTAAAATCTTGGGGAAATTACCTACAAAGTACTCTGCCTATAAGTGAGCTTGAGAAGCATCTCTTTGAGGCTGTTATGATAGCAGATGAATGTAAGTGGAAATAAAATTTTATAGCTTCCTTCTACTTTACTTTACAGTTGTGTAATTGAAATTAAGAAAGTAGAATAAGCTCAAAAAAGGAGCTATGGACAAGAGAAGGAATTTATTAAATATCTCAGACCTCACAATCGGTGATGTAGAAAATATAACTAAATTAGCCAACCAATACCTTGAAGAAAAAGTTGAAAATAGTCATGTTCTGAAAAATAAAATAGTCATAAACCTATTCTTTGAAGATTCAACACGTACGCTCGCATCTTTTGAAATAGCAGCAAAGAGCCTTGGAGCAAATGTTATAACTTTACCAATAAAATCTTCTTCTATTAACAAAGGGGAAGATCTAAAAGATATGATAAAAACACTAAATGCAATGAATCCTGACTATATGATAATCAGGCATAAAAGTAGTGGTATTATTAATACATTGGCAAAGCATGTCAATTGCTCGCTAATCAACGCAGGCGATGGAAGCAGTGAACACCCAACTCAAGCTCTTGCAGATTATCTCGTAATTATCAGTCATAAAAAGCAAATAAAAAACCTCAAAATTGTGATATGTGGAGATATTTTGCACAGTAGAGTTGCAAGATCAAATATAAGATTGCTAAAAATGTTTGGAGCAAAAATAAGCTTAGTTGCACCACCAGCTTTGATGTGTAAACATTTTTCTGAAGTAGATTCACTTCATTATTCATTAACTGAAGGTATAAAGGATGCTGATGTAATTATGCTCTTGAGGTTGCAGAAAGAGCGCATGAATAATAATTCTTCAGAAAAAGAATATTTTCATTTGTATGGACTTGATGCACAAAAACTATCGCATGCAAAACCCGATGCAATTGTTATGCACCCAGGACCAATAAATAGAGGCATTGAGATTAGCAATGATATAGAAGATTGTGTTATTTTACAGCAAGTAAAGTTTGGATTAGCAACGCGTAAGGCAGTACTGCACTATTTAATAAATGTTTAACTTTAATTAATTTTAAGGAATTTTAGACATAATGATCCTCCTATAAAAAACGATTTAGAAAAATATAACACACCTCATGACAGAAATTAAGTATGCACTGAAGTAGACTGTGCTATATTTTTTTATTGAGAGATTAGTTGAAAAGTCTGCAGACTTGAATAAGGTGAATTTCGAGCTCTAAAATACCCTCATCTTCACTAATAATAATCAAACTACAAAATGTGTCAAGTAATTTTTGCACTTAATTTAGCAAATATTTATTTGCAAAAAATACTATAAACGCAAAGTGATAGATGTCATGAAAGTAGCCTGACACTGGCATCGAGTTAAATTTGCAAGTATAAAAGTTATGCTAAAATATAACGTTTCTAATGATGATGGAAAATGGATCCCAGTGTCAGCTACTTAGATGACATTGTTTAGTACGCAAATTACCACAATGTTCATACAGCTGTATACTGATTTCTTTAATGTCCGTACAGTTGTATGTCAGCTACTCAAATGACAATTTCAAATAAAACCTAGATAAAAGAGAAAAATAAATTTTTACATAATCATACTTGTACAATAACTAAAGCACTTTTTACTGTAGATTAATCATTTGATTATAGTATCATTTTAATTAAGCCTATATTTGCAATGTTTATGAAATATAAAGCATTCTTCATACTATTAATTGTTATATCTAACCTGCTTGCTGCAGAACAGCCTGAAGAAAATAAAAATGAAAGCAGTATAAATCAAGAAGACGTATCGAAAAGCAACACTGATGCTGAAAAAACTTCTCCGCTTCTGAGCGAACTCAAAGAAATCACAGACCCAACAAATGTAATCAATGAAGAAGTACCTTCAAGTAATCAAACAAACCTACAGTCTGAAGAGGAGACTAATATAAAAGATACCAAAGCTCTAACAAGCCCTTTATCAGAAGAAAAAAAAGAAGAACCTGAAGAGAAGAAAATCAGTCACAATAATCAAACAAACCTACAGCCTGAAGAGGAGATTAGCAAAAAAGACACCGAACTTTCAACAAGCCAATTAACAGAGAAAAAGAAAGAAGAACAGCCTGACAATATAACACCTGTGAACAAAAAAAATGAAAAAAGCGAAAAATGGACAAAGCTAAACAAAGAAATAAAAAAACATAAAAGCAAGTCTATATATAAAAGACAATATGATAGCCTAAATGAGCACCTTCCTAAAACTATATTTACTGATGATTACAGTAAGCAATTTTTTTACTGCATCAAGAAGGGCAACTTAATTTGTCTAAGAGGAGTAATAAATAAGCTAGAAAAAATTGGATTAACAATTCAAGAAATACTAAGATTTAGAAATAAATTGGGTGATACTCCTCTAATTTATGCAGTGAAACAAGGTCAAATAGACACAGTTCGCTTTCTCTTATTACAAGGTGCTGATCCTAGAGTAGTTGATAATAATTTTAAGTCCCCTATTGAAATAGCAATCGAAAGGAATCAGATCAACATAATAAACGCAATTGCCGAAATGATGCCATACCTTTTAGAGGATAAAGAAATAAACAATCAAGAAAACTCAGAGATGTATAACTTTGCTATAAAAACAAAAGAAAACACGTGTGATGCAAAAGATAATTAGACTTTTGATATTAATTTTAGTTGGTCATTTATGCTATGGAGATGATGCAATCAATGATTTTTTAAGCGCTCTGCATGATGTAAAATACGTATCTTACAATACAAAAGATTTTGCTAAATTTTTAGTACAGTGTAATAAAGCCAGCATACCACAAGATTTTAAGAAAGGTTTTGGTCCTAATTTAAATGGTGCTAATTTTAGTCAATTGTATTTAAGCAAATCTATTTTTGATGGAGTAAGTTTAATTGGTGCCGATTTTTCTAACACCGATTTATCAGATGTGTCTTTTATCGATGTTGATTTACGTGGTGCCAATTTTTCCAATGCTAATTTACATGGCGTTAAAATAAAAGGCACAAATTTAAGTTTTTCAAAATTTGCTTCTACAAATTTAACAGATATCATATTTGATCAGTCTAATATCAGTTATGCTGATTTTATCAATTCTAATCTCAACAAAGTAAGTATGCGTAATATAATTGGTTTGCATACCAAGTTTTTGAATGTAAAAATGAATTTCTCCAATTTATCAAACTCAAGTGCCAGCTACATCAATTTTAGTGATAGTGAAATAAACGACACTGTTATGCAGAAAAATAATTTCGACAACGCAAGTTTCTTTGGAGTGGATGCACATAAGCTCAAGGTACAATTTTCTTCATTAAAAAATGCTAACATATATGGTGCAGAAATAAAAAAATCGGATTTTACAGGTAGCAATCTTTCAAACGCCTATTTTAATTCTTCCATTATAGTCAACAGTAATTTCGAAAAAGCCAATTTAAGCAATTCACAAATTTCCTATGTGAAAGGGGATAATTCAAACTTCATTAAATCTATACTAAATGGTTCTAAGATAAAACATGCATATGTTTTCGAAGCAGACCTTCAGGATGCTGATTTATCTAATATTGATTTTAGTTTTAGTGAATTGTATAAAGTTAATACCTATAACGCTAACATTTGTCATGGAAAGTTTCATAATACTAAAGTTGTGAATTCTGACATGAGTGGTTCGTTCTTTGATCATTCATTGTTTACCTCTGCAAAAATAGAAGATTCAGATCTTTCTAGAACTTCAATTTATAAGACAAAAATTAAAGACTCTCAAATTTATAATAGTACTCTTTCCCACCATAATATGGATTCGAGTGAGATAGAAAATTCAATATTCTTCAAATTATTAGCTGATAATTCGAGCTGGTCTAAGTCAAAAGTCACTAATTCAAACTTTATTGAAAGTGATTTCAAATCCTCCGTGTTTTATGATAATGCCTTTAGAAAGACTAGTTTTTTTCTTAGCAATTTGAATAATTCAACAGTGAGTGATGTCTCTTTCCTCTCTTCAAGCATATATAAAAGTTCAATTGCTGATATTCATTTAACAGATTGCAAATTTGATAATTCAATTATGATTGACAATCAGGGACAGAGCAAAATTACAGGTCTAGAGAGTGCTATAACTTCAATTAAAGATCTGCAAGAGAAAATATCGCAGGGTGAAAAATTTGATGTAAATTATTCTTACTTTGAGTTTAAAGATATGAATTTAGAAAATGCTATTTTTTCTAATTCAATATTAAGCAGAGCAAAGTTTGTAAACGTTAATTTGAATAAGGCAAATCTTGAAAAAGCCGATTTACGTTATACTTTCTTTGATAATTCCTCTCTTATTGATGCCAATTTATCAAATTCTAATTTAGAGGGCTCTAGTCTTTTAAACTTTGATTTAAAAAATACAAAGTCTTAAAAAAGCTCTATAATGTACTTGTTAAATAAAGAAAAATGACCGTAAAAAATGAGGGCATACTACTGATTCTATCCTCTCCTTCTGGAGCTGGAAAAACTACTATATCAGAAAAATTACTTGAGCAATCAACTGATTTAGTTATGTCTGTTTCTATGACTACACGCAAACCTCGTCCCGGTGAAGTAAACGGAAAAGACTATTTTTTCGTTACTGAAGAAAAGTTTCACGAACTATGTAAGGCTGGTCAAATGCTTGAATATGCCAAAGTTTTTGAGAATTTTTACGGTATACCAAAAGATTTTATAGAACAAAACCTGAGCAGTGGAATAAGTGTTTTACTGAATATAGATTGGCAAGGAGCATTTCATTTGTTTGAAATCTTAAGAGAAAAAGTTGTAAGTGTTTTTATACTACCTCCCTCAATGGAAGAGCTTAGACTGCGTCTACAAAGGCGTAATAGTGATGATGAAATTGAAATAGAGCGTAGATTAGCCGAAGCGCAAAAAGAGATAAGTAAAAGTAATAAATATGATTACGTAATAATTAATGATAATCTTGATAAAAGCGTAGAAGAGATAAAATCAATACTAAGTAAAGGAATGCTTAAAAAATTAGAAGAAAAATCAAGTTTGAAAGATCTATAAAAATATTTGTTTATCTCTTTTAGCAGCATTCACGTTTCACAGTTTAGCCACATTTATTATTTTTTAAGATAAAATAGTTAAAATAGTAGACAAGTGCTAAAGTGGGGATTTGACTATGACAATAGATTTTCTAATAGAAACTAGTTTTCTGCCTTTTCACCTATATTTCGATAACATCTAGCTCAATTTAAAAGTTTAATACAATTCGTTAACGCCAAATAGCTTTTAATATTGAGGTTTTAATATGAGTATAGATTCAAGTGTATTAGTTAGTAATGCAAATAAACTAGACAAATGTATAAACAAAAATGAAAAACAAGATAAAAAAGACAAGCAATTGTATAATATTATAGAGAGAAAGGTAAAAAAAGAAAAACATAAGCATGAAAAACCAAGAAGTCGAGATGGAACACTCAAGGAATGTAAAAGGTTATTTAAGGAAGGCGCTAGTCCTGAAGTATTAACTAAATTAGAAGAATCGCTTAGAGAACAGGAAAAATATCACAGATATTATGTCCAATGTTTCCTTCCAGTGCTAGGTGAAGTAATAGAACGATCGAAAAGAATATCAAATGAAACAAAAAAACAAGTAATTTCTGAAGTCACTAAAAGTTGTTTTAGTAGGTACAGCGAACAAGACAGTGGCTACGGTAGCGATTTTGAAGATGAAATAAACGGAATATCAGATTCTGATAGCGATTTTGAAGATGGAATAAACGGAATATCGGATTCTGATAATGACGTTCAATTACTAAATGCAATCCAAAATGGAAACAACAGGAAATTTAGAAAATACCTAAAAGATTGCACAAATATCAGTGGCATAACAGATGAAAAAGGAAATAATATTTTACACCTTATTGCATCGCTCAAAAAGAAACAAAAGCTTAAGTTTCTAGATACCTTGATAAAAATAGCTAACGAGAAAAATTTAGTACAACTTGTTGATAGTGAAAATCAAGAAGGAAAGACTCCTTTTCAGGTAGCACTAATTAACAAGATAATAAAAGGGAAACATGATTCTCACACAATCCAAGATAACGATAACACACTTAAGTTTCTTGCAAAATTGTTAAAGTATGGAGCCAAGCTAAGCTTACCTACAGAGGATTTAGAAAAATTATCTAAAAAGCAAAATGAATACTATCTTAAATTTTTAGAGAAATTGGCTGAGCGAAAACCAGAAATAAAAACAAAAGTTGAAGAAGTTATAGCCCATACCATAAATACTCCAGATAGTAATGATAATTATCAACTACATTTAGCAATTAAAGATAAAGATGAAAAATCTTTTAAGGAATTATTGAAAAAAGGAGCAGATATTAACCTTAAAGATGCAAATGGCAATAATGCTTTACACCATATTGCCTTGCTGAGAGGGAAGCAAAAAGTTACATGCTTGAAATTAATATCAGCCTTAGTAAAAGAAAGAAAAATATCTGAAGATAAATTAGATGAAGCTATAAAAGCAACTAACAGGCAAGGAAATACACCTCTAGAATTAGCACTAAAGAAAAAAGCAGAAAAAAAAAGTATCGAATACCTATCGCAAGAAACAATTTTTGATTTAGCAACTAATTATGATAATACAACAAAGTTTTGTGCAGCATTATTACAAAACGGTGCTAACCCTGATTCTTTATGGTTAGAAGATCCAGAACTCCATACTAAAAAGTACTATTTAACTTTACGAGATCTAAAAGATTGTTCAAGCACTCCACAGAAAGCACAGGAGAAAGCTAAAGAACTAAAAGAGAAGCTTGAGGAAAAATACCACTGTGGAACTGCTTCGAAAAAATGTCAATCAGGCATTAAAAAGCTAGGTTCTGGTGTAAAAAAAGGAGCATCTGTTGTATGGAAATGCATTGATCCGGGCAGGAGAGCTAGTGTATTGTTAGCAATCACAGTAGCAACTACTATTATTACAATGGTAACACTTTCTTGCTTTCAAGGACAAATTGCAATTGGAGCAGCGTTACCCATCATAGCTATAACAGGAGTGGTCTGTCTGATATTCACTTTGGGACTTAGCGGCATTAGGAAGTCTGTTAAGGAATTAACCAACGATAAGCAAAGCCGTAAAGATGATCACCTAGCTGCAAAACAACCTGAAAATATTACTGAACAACAAAATTTAGCTAACAACTCAGCAGAGCAAGAAGTACAAAGATCGTCAAATCAATCGGAGCATACAGAAAGCCCAGCTACTCAAATGAGCTATGTATCAATACTACGTCAATTTATAAATAAACCAGATGGGTTAACTAATAAATTCTCTTTTCCGGGGCGATGAAATCAATCTCATCGCTCAGAGTTTTTTCAGCAACTTTTTTATAGTCAATTTCTACACTAACTTGGCTTTTCTCTTCTTTAAGCCATGCTATAGTATGCTTCATCCAGTTTTTATCATCACGTTCAGGGAAATCTTCACGAGCATGAGCACCCCTGCTTTCCTCGCGATTAGCTGCGCATTCCATGGTAATAACTGCTTGTGGAATCATATTGGCAAGCTCCAGAGCTTCAACCAAATCACTATTCCATATCATACTACGATCTTCAACTGCAATGTTAGGCATCATTTTTGCTACTTCTTTTATAGCTTTTTTACCTTCCTCTAAAACTTCAGCAACACGGAATACCGATGCATATTTCTGCATAGTGTGCTGCATTTCACTTCGTATTTTTGCTACTTTGAACTCTCCGGAAGCAAATCTCATTTTATTAAATCTATCTACTATCCAGTCTGTGCAGTCTGAATGCAATTTTTTATGTGGTGTATCAGGTTTCAATTTTTCTTTTGCCCTAAGCGCGGCAGCTCTACCAAAAACCACAAGATCAAGAAGCGAGTTAGAGCCAAGTCGATTTGCACCATGTACAGAAACACATGCTGCCTCTCCTATTGCAAATAATCCTTCTACCACTTCTTCTTTACCTTTTTGCAACGTGATCACTTCCCCATGATAGTTGGTCGGAATACCGCCCATGTTGTAGTGAACAGTTGGAATAACAGGTATCGGATCTTTAGTAACATCAACTCCTGCAAAGGTTTTTGCTGTTTCACTAATACCTGGCAATCTGAGTTTGATCACTTCCGGATCAAGATGCGATATATTCAAGTACATGTGATCTTTCTTTGGCCCAACTCCCCTTCCCTCTCTAATTTCAATTGTCATTGCTCGACTTACTACATCACGAGAAGCCAAATCTTTTGCCTTTGGCGCATAACGTTCCATAAACTTCTCACCCTGAGAATTAACGAGGTACCCACCTTCACCGCGGCATCCTTCCGTCATCAAGCACCCTGAGCCATATATTCCTGTTGGATGAAATTGCACAAACTCCATATCTTCAAGTGGCAACCCAGCTCTTACCACCATGCCATTACCATCACCTGTGCAGGTGTGTGCACTTGTTGCAGAAAAATAAACACGTCCATAACCACCTGTTGCTATTACCACAAAATGTGCACGAAATCTATGCAACGTACCATCACACAGCGACCAAGCTATCACCCCACAGCATGTCCCTTTGTCCATAATCAAATCGATTACAAAATATTCGACAAAAAATTCAGCGTTAAATTTAAGACATTGCTGATATAGAGTATGAAGAATTGCATGCCCAGTTTTATCTGCTGCTGCACAAGTACGCTGAGCCGATTTTCCTTTACCAAAGTGAGTTGTCATTCCACCAAAGGCACGCTGATATATTTTTCCATCTTCCGTACGAGAAAAGGGTACACCAAAATTTTCAAGTTCAATCACAGCTTTGGCAGCATTTTTACACATATACTCTATTGCATCTTGATCGCCAAGCCAGTCTGAACCTTTTATTGTGTCATACGCATGCCAGCGCCAATCATCTTCAGCAATGTTGCTCAAGGCTGCACTAATTCCGCCTTGTGCTGCAACTGTATGACTCCGTGTAGGGAAAATCTTAGAAATACAGGCAACTGAAAAATTAGTTGCAGCCATTCCAAGTGTTGCTCTAAGCCCTGCTCCACCTGCACCCACTATCACCACATCATACTCATGCTCTATGATTTCATACGCTGACTTATCCATATCCACTTATTTTATCATCACAGGCTTATAATATCACAGAAGTAGAAAAAATCTATACAAGTTTTCTGGATGTAAGCTTCTGAAACAAATCTATAGTAAACGATGTAATAACAACCATAGGGCGTCATGAAAGTAGCTGAAATTGGAATGACACTATCATAAAGGAATAAGTGTAGTTATTTGCATAACATTGATGACTTATGCCTATTTAATTAGATCTAAAATTAGATAGAAAAAGGTAATCTTGATAAAACTCATTTACAACAAGTTCTCTCGCACTTGAATTTTCCGTTTGCACTTTTTTGTATCCTAATTTATGGCTTATTGAATCTTTATATGAACTAACTGCTTTATATATCTTACTTACCTCTCCTGGAAAGATACCACCAACAATTATAACGCATAACCCTGCAACTGTTGCAAAAGCTAGAGTTAAACTTTGCCTCCAGTTAGCTTTTTTTTCTTGTATACCAGCAGGGCACAATTCACTTGACATTTCTTTTAGATACTCATGCCACATGTGATTGCAGTTTGTACATTTCACTTTTCTTCCAGATTCACCTATTTGCCCACGAGATACTAAGTAAGTTTTAGTACAATTATGACATTGTATTTTCATAGTGCTTACGTATAAAATAATATAAATTTGATATCAATATGTATATAATAAATGAAAAATTTGCAACTAAAAAATTACAAGATGAGATAGAAAATATTTGGAAAGATAAAGAAAAACTTAACGACTATAATCTAAAACACGAAGCAAGATTAATAATCAAAGAGGTAATTGAGTTACTTGACAGTGGTAAAATTAGAGTAGCAGAAAAGCTATCAAGTGGAGAATGGATAGTACATAAGTGGATAAAGCAGTCAATATTATTACATTTCCTCACTGAGGAAAGCAAAATAATAGACAACACCAATTGCTGGTTTGACAAAATCGGTAGTAAGTTTAGTGAATGGAATGAAGAAAAATTTTACCATTCAAAAATTAGAGCAGTTCCTGGATGTTTTGTCCGCCAATCTGCTTACATAGGTAAAAATGTTGTTCTAATGCCAAGCTTTATCAACGTTGGTGCATACATTGATTCTGGCACAATAATAGACACTTGGTCAACAGTTGGTAGTTGTGCACAAATAGGAAAAAATTGCCATATTTCCGGTGGAGTGGGAATAGGCGGAGTTCTTGAGCCCATTCAAGCTTCTCCAGTCATTATAGAAGATAATTGCTTCATTGGAGCGCGCAGTGAGGTAGCCGAAGGTGTTATAATAAGAGAAGGATCAGTCCTTAGTATGGGGGTGTTTATTGGAGCATCAACAAAAATTATTGACAGAGAAACAAGCAAGATATTTTATGGTGAAGTACCACCTTACTCTGTAGTTGTACCAGGATCTACTCCACCTAAAAACAACATTTCAACCTATTGCGCAGTTATAGTAAAAAAAGTGGACGAGAAGACGAGATCAAAAACTTCTATAAATGAAATATTGAGAATCTAACTACTTACCGTCACTTTTTTTATCATTATTACTAACTATAGTAATGGCATATGCGCATAATTCTGGAAAAGAGATCCCGTTTTCTTGAGACAGCTTGTATAATTTTTGCAAACTTTCTTTAACTTTATTAGGAATGTTTCCTCCACGCTCCTTTGCAAGCCATGAATCTTGATGGTGAATTGGATGAGTATCACCCTTTGGATTTCCTATATATACTGCAAAAGGTGCATTCTGTCCTTTGAAATCACACTGTACAGTAAATTTTTTTATAGACTCAACCATTTAAAGACCTCTACTTTTCTTTTTAACCGATTTTATAGAAGATACAAGAGGTGGTTTTTTGATAAAATCTTGCCTATTAAACACACTTTCTTTGCCTTCTAAAGCTCGACGAACATCGGCTCTGCTTAGCTGTGACTCTTTTGCTACCCTCATTCCATGCTTTACCATAATATTAGTATATGCTAACACTTTTTTTACTAACTCTAGATCACCATTCAACATTTGAACCAATGCTTGAAATACCTCCGCTAAAGTTAATCCATCAGCACTTACAACCTTATTTTCTACAAAATTGATAGCTTCTTTAAATTTATATTCAATACCATCATCTTGAGGTATAAGGGTAACATAATCCGTATCTTGATTGTCCATAACCAAAGGAATACTACTCATATGTTTTTAAACTTATATTATATATATAAATACTCCACTATTTTATAGTATGGCACGCTATAGTTAAATGTTTATTAATAATATGCTCACTTATATACACGAATTAATTGATAAAAGCCAAGGATCAATATCTATCAGTGATTTTATGAACGCTGCTCTATATCATAAAGAGTACGGCTATTACATGAATAAATTACCACTTGGCAAAGATGGTGACTTCATTACTGCACCTGAAATTAGTCAGCTATTTGGTGAAACAATTGCAGTGTGGATAATGAATACATGGGAAAAATTAGGAAAGCCATCAAAATTTTCTCTAGTTGAACTTGGACCAGGTAAAGGAACACTCATTCATGATGTAATAAGAGTCACCAAAAAATATAGCTGTTTTTTTAGCTCAATGGACATTCATCTAGTTGAGATAAGCCCTATTTTACAGAAAATACAAAAGGAAAAATTAAAGGGATTAGATATTAATTGGCACACAGATGTCGACAACTTACCAAATCAGCCAACTATTTTTTTTGCAAATGAGTTATTTGACGCCCTTCCAATTGACCAATTTATTTATCGTGATGGGCAGTGGTATGAAAATAGAGTAATAAAACAAGATGATGGCAGTCTTTCATTGTCACTCCAGTGCTTAACCAGACCAAAAACTGGATTCCAGACTGGAATGACAGGGGGTTTCAATGGTGCAGTAGTGGAAGTATGCCTAGCCGGAATCGAAATATTAAAGAAACTTGAGAATAAGATAGTCAATAACGGAGGAGCTGCCCTGATTATAGATTATGGTTATGTATATCCTGAATATAAGAGCACTTTGCAATCGATAAGGCAGCATCAGTATGCTAATTTTCTTGAAAATATTGGTAACAGTGATATTACTGCACTTGTAAACTTTCAAGCGTTAAAAGATTCATTAAAATACTTAAATTGTGAGATTTTAACTCAAAGAGAATTTTTATATTTGTTTGGTATAAAGGAAAGAGCGCAAGCTTTAATGGAAAATGCAAGTAATGAACAGAAGAATAAGATCTTCAGTGAATTTTTAAGGTTAACTGAAAATATGGGTACTCTCTTTAAGGTAATGCTGATTCACCATTTGTAGTCTTGTGTAGTTCTTATGTTAAACATACAAATACTAAAAAATTTACAGAATAAAAAAGGTAAAAAAAACGTATCTGTTCAGCAGAGTAGCAAAATAAGATAGACAGATAAGACTATCATAGGAACAAATAGGTGTCATGAAAGTAGCTGACACTGGCACGACAACAAAAAAGTTACTCAAATGACACCCTTTTGATGCACAATTTTTGGTGCATCACGTACTGATTTTCATCCAAGACGATGTCATGCAAGTAGCTGACACTGGCATCCAGCCTTTTCGCGCAAAAAACGTTGTAAAGTGTTTAGTTGGATCCCAGCTGGAATGACACTTGGTTATGCAAGAAATCTATTGTCAAAAAAAATTACTTCCGCATATTTTGAATCTGATTATAATGACAATTAGAGATATTTTAAGAGCTCAAAATCTATCTTTGTCTGCAGACTTTCAGTTAACTTTTCAATAAAAAACGTAGCGTATCTTTTTCAGCGGTCTGTCATATGTGCGCTGCATTTTTTTCTAATCTTTTTATACAGGAGGATTTTATGTCCAGAATTCCAGATACTTGACCTTTACTTTAGCTAATAACAGGCGCCTGTGATTTTTATAAAGAAAGTGTAGGAAAAACTGTTTCCAGGCATAAATTTGCCATGTATACCTAAAAAGTAATTATATTAGCATAATATTCATACTTATATGCCAATATTAATATTCTTTGAATGGAATACGAAATTAATGTTGAAAAAATATGTACCAAAAAATTTATGTGGGATCTATGCCGAAGCTCAAATTGCATGACACCATTTATTTTTATGGTTTTGTCTATTTTATTTTGCCACTCTGCTAAACGGATACATTTAATTCCATTTTTATCGAGCAGATAATGTCATATATTAGCTTAGTTCTCCTGTTATACTTAAATATAAATCAGCATAGCCCTAATTTTTTTATATATTTTACTTCTTTCTCTATATTTAATAATAGGCTTGAAAATAAATGGTAAACCTATAATTGTTAAGCTTAGAGCTAGGATTGAAAGTACACAAAAGGCTTTGTGTTTACTATGTAGCTCTTTCAAGTAAAGCATCAAAAACCTACAAAATTTTTTGTAATTTTCTTCAATATTTTTTTTGCTATGAGCCTTGTCAATAAACATATCTATTGCAGTATAATCATTACTACAATTAATTGCCCCTTTTTCTATTAATAGCTGAGCTATATCAAAATAATCCTTTTGAATAGTAAGATGCAGAGGTGTAAAACCTTGTTGATCACAAATATTCATATTGGCTTTTACTGCTAACAACATTCTTACAATTTCTACATGGCCTTTTTTAGCTGCAAGTAGCAGAGGAGTTCTGTTGCATCTAGTGACGGCATTAACGTTTACCTTAAGCTCCAATAAGAACTTAACTGCTTTAGTATCACCATTATAGCTAGCTTTATGTAACCTGGTGTTACCGCTACAATCTTGGTCATCTGCTTCTATTCCCTTTGAAACAAGAAATGTTACCATTTGCCTATTATTATGCTTAATAGCGCAATCCAGTGCATCAAAACCATGTTTATTTTTTGTGCAAATAAACTCTTTTAACTTAGCTTTTGCTTGCTTTACAATAAGCTTTACCAGTTGCATTTTGTTGTTATATGCTGCTAGAAAAAGCGTAGTATTATTTTCTGCATCTTTTGCTTCTATGTTTGCACCTTTCTTTATCAGATATTCTATAATCTCTGCTCTACTTTCATAATGTGTAGTACATTGATAAATGGTCAAAAATAAAGGAGTACGAAAGTTGTTATCTTCACATTCAAGATTTGCTCCGCTATCAATTAAAATCTGGACGCTCTTTTTAGAACCGTATAATGAAGCTATGTGAAGAGGAGTATAGCCTTCCTCAGCATCTTTTTCATTAATTTTTGCGCCTTTTGTTATTAAAAAATCCATTAATTCTGTGTCATCTTGTAGTGTAGCAAGGTGAAGTGGAGTAAATCCATTTTTATCTCTAGAATTAATTGTCAATTGATTAACAAGAAGTTTAGCAATTTTTTTGTGTCCATGCATAATAGCATAATGCAGTGGATTTCTATTTTCATTGTCCACAACATTAAAGTCAGCTTCGTGCTCTAATAATGATTTTACTCCAACTAAATCGCCTTCTTTTGTAAACTTATGCAAGAGAGTGACTCCGCTTACATCTTTTGAGTTAATATCAAATCCACTTTCTACCAATTGATGTATGTCTTCCTCACACGCCATACCATTTTAATTAAACCCTTTTCGCATTAACAATACTCCCACTTAATTAAGTTTGAATGAATCTGTAAGAGAGATATAAACGTTAGGGAGATTTGCGATAAACGGTAAGAAAAAGGGCAGAAAGTCAAAATCTATCTAACACAACTAAATTTTACCTGCTTTTTTTGTACTCTATCTCTACTTTTGCATTTACATTTGCTGAATCACTTTCCTGCTTTACAATAAGGAGATCCATATGTTTTCTATGTAGCTAAGTAAGAAGAATCTTTGCTCGAACTTGTACATTTTGAAATATTTTTACAAAACTCTATAAAATCATTCACTGCCTCGTTCTCATTCTTAACCTCAACCTTTTTAGATTTAAGATCTTTAAGTACATTATTGAAATCATCCATGTTCACTGTCACTTTTAGGTCTTCATCTTCTGACTCTTCTTCGCAAATCTGATCTACAGCATGAAGTTTTGCTTCATTTACCAAATTTTCTAGATCAGCTCCTGAAAAACCATTAGTTTCTTCTGCAAGTTTTGCTAGATTTACATCTGGTGCCATTGGCACTTTTTCCGTATAAAGACCCAATATTTTTTCACGTAGGCTTTTATCTGGTAAAAGAATTTCAATATGTTTAGAGAGGCGACCTGATCTAATTACTGCTTCATCTAAACTTTCTAGACGATTAGTTGCAGCAATGATTGTCACGCCTTCTATAGGATTAAAACCATCAAGCTCGCATAAAAACTGATTTACAATTCGGTTGTGTTCTTCATCACTTCGTCCACTATTACTACGTTTTGTACAAACAGCATCTATTTCATCTATAAAGACTATGCAAGGAGCATTTTCTCTCGCTTTTGCAAAAAGATCTTTTATGTAATGCGCGCTGTGTCCAGCATATTTTTGCATACATTCAGATCCAGAAACGCTAATAAATTTAGCACTAGCTTCACATGCAATTGCACGAGCAATAAGAGTTTTACCATTTCCAGGTGGACCGTATAAAATATAGCCTGTTGGCATTTTGCAACTTAGCATTTCAAGAGCTTTCTTCTTCTTCTCTGATATATGACCACAAATCATTTTTAACTCTTTTCTTACTTCCTCTGAAACAATAACATCATCAAGTGTTACTTTTTTCTGCTTGTCTGGATCAACTATCTCTATTCTAGAAGAGCCTTTTATTGCACAAACAAGATCATTTAATTTTTTTGAGCGCGTTGCTTTATTAACCGATTTTTTTTCATCACTCACTTCTTCAATATTTATTATGTTTGAATCTTGCTCGTTTTTAATCTCATTTTTAGCATCCAATTCAGCCGCTTTGTACGTAATATATTTAGCTATAGATGCAAATGCATACAAAATACTTACACACAATAACACCTTTAATACAGGCACATCAGGTACAATTAAATTAACCGCAACAATTGATGTTGCCATAGCAGCACCTAACAACAACATTGAGCCAAAAACGATATAACCTTGAATTTTCGCTTTTTTCAGCTGCATTAAGTATCCAGAGCCATTAGGATGCTTGAATGCATAAATATTCACTGGAGTTTTACCATGAAAATTCTTTAACCAAGGATCTGCATTTTTTCTTATTAGAATTGATATTGTTTTTCTACTTCCATTATCTGCAGCATAATGCAAAGGGGTATTGCCCTCTTTATCCATTACATTAACACTTATTCCTTTATTTAAGAAAAATTCTACTACTTCAACATGACCATTTTCAGCAGCTAAATGTAAAGGAATCTTCTCGCGCTTACTATCTTTCTTATTAACATCAGCTCCTCCTGCTACCAGGACTTTTGCTACGTTTTCAAAGCCACCTCTAGCAGCTACGTGCAACAATGTAAGTTCTTGACTAAATAAATGATTTACATCAAATTTAACTTTCTTCCACTCTTCATGTAGATCTTGATTCTGTTTCTCTAGTTCTTCTTGTATTTCCTGAATTATATTATCTTCATTTAAATCTGTCTTATCGTTAATTATACTCAGTACTTCTGCTAGTAATTGATCACTTGTCATAATCTCATCTTTAATCTTAAATGATATATTTAATTATTATATAATTAAAATAAAAATTCAATATTTGTTTTAAACAAGTTAATAATTGGATTGTGAATAGCAAATTAGATCCAAGTAGCCCCATCTCACACTACTGTCATCCCAGTGCCCAGACACCAGCCTTTCTTACCAACAAAAACTTAGCATAACTTTTGTTCTCAAAAAATTTCTGGATTCCAGTGGGCTTTGTTGCACAGCTCTTCGGATAGTGGGTAATGTATAATAAATTCATGAAGCTATATCAAACTTAGCCATGCCTATTTCAGTAAATTTGTTAAGCAAATAACACTTGAGTAGCAGTTCCTTCTCACGATTAATCTCAGATTTATTCCTAAAACTAAATCCAAATATTTGCTTCAGTCGCGAGAAAAAACTTTCTATATAAGATCTCTTCCAATAATTTATCTCTTTTTTCCACCTCTTCATACCATCTTCATCATATGACTTTATGAGCTTGATTGTAGAATTTCTCTCATTCATATAATCCAACTTTGGATGCTCTACTGCATTATTTTGCGGAGGAATCCTTGTCTTTATGTCAAGCTCATCGCACAGTTTGTATAACTTCTTTCGATCTATCTGCATATATCGTGCTTATGTTATACTTGGTATCCACTCTTTCAATAAGATCACAGGCTCCATAGTGGTCGGAATAAACTCCACTACTGTATTTTGCAGCTATAACTTTTTTACTACCTATCTCTAGCATTACATCTTGTTTGCTCATAGCGGCGATACTTTCTATCTGTACCATTTGCCTTACTATGGCCTGGAATATTATTGTAGATGCTGATACCTGTACTATCTATAGCAATTTCAATATCTTCCATATCGTTCTTATCAACTCTGCAGTCGTTGATTTTGATATTAAGCTTTTTAAACCTTCTTGAAGCCTGCGAATAGCTGATAATTTGCAAAATTTTCCCTATTTGCTCAAGATATTTCTCTATAAATCCCACTGTTTGCCTAAGACCAATCCTGAATAGATAGGTTATTATGTGAATTAGAATCACTACTTTGTCGCTGTAGACATTGTTGCCACCTGCTACTTTTGGACTATTTTCGTACCAATTTTCAATGGCATCGTTGATATAATGAAAAACATTTCCCCTTTCTTGAAGAAATTTGTTATATTCATTGCAGTTACTGACTTTCATTCTTATTGGCATATTTTTCCTTTGTCGGCTAAATATCTATTTTATAACAAATTCCATCAGTAACTGCCTGTTCTTTCCTTGAGTGGTGCAACAAAGCCCGCTGGAATCCAGGAATCAAGAAGCCAGTGTCAAGCACTGAGATGACACCGAATGGGCTACCTAAACGACAAGGGGCTGTTTGAATAGCACCCTTCCGGTGTCTCAAACTACAACAGTTGTGAATAGAGAGTAATACGAAAAATTATACAATCAACGAACTACCTGTCATTTCATTTGGCTTTTTGAGTCCAAGTAGCTGTAAAATAGTAGGAGCAATATCAGATAATTTTCCATCTCTCAGTTTTAAATTTTCACAAGATATAATAAATGGAACTTTATTTAGAGTGTGCGCTGTGTGAGGTGTGTTATTTTCTTCATCGAACATACATTCCACATTACCATGGTCTGCTGTAACAATGAGTGCAGTATTACCCACTTCTTTGACAACGCTGAGTACTTTTGCAAGGCAATCATCTACAGCGAGCACAGCTTGCTCGGCTGCTTTTATATTACCTGTGTGTCCCACCATATCAGGGTTAGCGTAGTTTACAACTATCAGCGCAAATTCTTGAGAATAAATTTTTTTTACAAGCTCTTCTGTGAGCTCAAAGGCTGACATTTCAGGCTGCAGGTCATAAGTTTTAACTTTTGGTGAAGGAATGAGTATTCTTTCTTCACCAGAAAAAGGTTCTTCTCTTCCACAATTAAAAAAGAAAGTCACATGCGCGTATTTCTCAGTTTCAGCAATGCGCAGTTGCCGTAATTTATTGTCTTCTATTATCTGTCCCAAAGTGTTGGCAAAAGATTCAGGAGGAAAGAGATAAGGGATTTTTAAGTCCGCTTTATATTGCATCATACTTAAAATTGAAGAAAATTTTGCTACCTTAGCGTAATCTGTTTTGCCTAGCAAAATACTTGCCAATTGTATCATTCGATCAGCACGAAAGTTAGCCAATAGCAATCCATCTTCTGGTTTTATACCTTGATAATCTCCTATTATTGCGGGCCTGATAAATTCATCGGTTATATTATTTTGGTAATTTTCATCAATAAGCGATACTGCATCATCATAACGAGGCGCCTTTGCAAATGCGATGGCTTCATAAGCTTCAATTGTTCTTTCCCACCTATTATCACGGTCCATAGCATAATAACGCCCAGAGATAGTGGAGATTCTTATATCATTTTCCTTTATGCTTTCTGTAAATTCTTGAATGCATCTTTTCCCTGAATTTGGCAGTGTGTCTCTGCCATCTAAAAATGCGTGTATTACAACTTTAATTCCGCGCTGTGATATTTTGTTTGCTAAAGATGAAATGTGCTTTTGATGCGAATGAACACCGCCATCTGATATCAATCCCATTATATGGCATATGCCATTCTTACTTTTTAGATCATTAATAAAATTCTGTAGATTTGCATTATTTTCTATCGTTTCGATTGCTTGATTAATACGCTGAAGGCTTTGCATTACCACTCTACCGCTACCAATATTCATGTGACCAACTTCTGAATTGCCTATTTGGCCTTCTGGTAATCCAACATCAGTTCCACAGGCAGATAAACTGCACTTTGGATAATTAGAGCTAATATGTTGCCAACAAGGTGGATTTGAATTGCTAATAGCATTGTATTTACTATTTTCTATTCCATTACCCCAGCCATCTAGTATACATAAAACGACTGATTTAAAGTTCATATAAAAGTTAACATCGAAACCCTCAATGGTACCAAAAACAAATTCTTCTCACAACTTTTGTGTTAAAATAAGAGATAGAAAAAGCTGCTTGGAGGCAATGGTATATGAAGTTTTTCATAAAATATTTTATTAAAGTGATTGACAGTTGCTAAAGTGTTTACTAAAACACTTGCATAGCTTTAATAGTGAGGTCAAATGAGTTATAGTCAATATGTAAAGGATAATACTTTAGCAACATCAGGTGCTATAATTAATGTTGATAGATTAGTAAACTTTTTAAAAAACAATACAAACATTACAAGACTTATTTTACGATGTTCAAAAATTAATTATGAGGTTATAAAAAAATTAGCTCAGCTTTCTCATCTTACTTCACTTGATCTAAGTTGCAGTTATGTTGGTACAGAAGGTGCAAAGATTTTAGCAAGCGGGAATCTTATAAATCTTACTTCGCTTGATTTAGGAGGAAACGAAATTGGTGATGAAGGTGTAGAGGCTTTAGCCAGTGGAAATCTTACAAGTCTTACTGAGCTTAAATTATATGATAATAAAATTGGCGATAGGGGGGCAAAAGCTTTAGCAAGTGGAAACCTTCAAAAGCTTATTTTACTGAGTTTAGGATGGAATGAAATCAGTAATGAAGGTGCAGAGGCTTTAGCAGCAAGTGGAAACCTTAAAAATCTTATTACACTTAAAGTATATGATAACAGCATTAATTACAGAGATGTACAGACTTTGGCGAGTGGAAATTTGGTGCGTCTTACTTCGCTCATTTACAATTATTGCAGTATTGATGAAACATTGCCAAAAAATGTCCTTCCTCAATTAAAAAGGAAATGTAATAAAAGAAAAATAGGAGAGGAGCCAGATAGCAAGCTAAGTGAAGCGCAGACATCTTTGCATTTTGACAGTAAAGGCTTTAAAACTATATAACTTCACACGTTTTGTCTGTTTAAGAGACAAAAAAAAGGTAGTGAATTTTGGGCTAAAAGTGAAATGTACAGATTGTATAAAATAGTGCTCCCCGGGCCGGATTCGAACCAGCGACCAATTGGTTAACAGCCAACTGCTCTACCACTGAGCTACCGAGGAATAAACTGCTTTCAACTTATCACATTGAACGCCGATTGTAAACGATTTTTATGTAGACTTTAGACCTAGATATCATTCCAGTGCATGGAGCTGTAATCTAGTTCTTATTACCTGATATGCTCATTTGACAGTTAAGTCTTCTCTACCCCTATTTGCATAATACCTTCGTTTACGGTTAAAAGATATCGAGGTAGTAGGGTGTATTAGTTTTTGCAAGCTGTTATTTTGCTATGGATTGCTGTAATGGCATCATCTATTTTATTGTTATCACAGCCTGTTTGGGCAAGTTCGGCATTTCCACCGCAATCCCTTCTGGTTACAGTAGATACTAGCTCTTTTGCATTGATCTTATTAGTTAAATCTTTACTTACTTTGACAATCAAAACTGTTTTATCCTTTTCTGTTACCATGAAGGCTATTACAGTTTTCGGTTTTTGTTGCTGTAGAGCAAATTCCCTTATGATACTTCCTGGAACGTCAGTAAAAGTGTGGATTACGAAATTTATTCCATTTATTTCAGTACTTTTTATATTTTCTACACTGATAATCTTTTTATAAAGATTTTTTATTTTGGTTTCAAATTCTTTGCGCTCTTGGCTTAAAATACTGAGTCGACTTATTATTTCATTTACTGGTGCTTTTACGCATTCTGCAACTTTTTTTAAGCTAATTTCGTTATTGCGTACATAATTAATTGCTTCTTGACCGGTTAAAGCTTCAATTCTTCTTACTCGAGATGCAACGGAACATTCTGCTGCTATCTTAAACAAACCAATTTCTCCGGTACGCTCCACGTGTGTACCACCACATAATTCTTTTGAATCTCCAATTTTTACAACCCTAACATTATCACCATATTTTTCACCAAATAAGGCCATCGCTCCTTCGTCTATTGCCTCATCCATACCTTGAACTTTTGTGGACGTAGAAAGATTTTCTCTGATTAGAGAGTTTACTATATCTTCTACTGAAGACAGCTGATCCTGAGTGACTGGCTTATTGTGACTAAAGTCAAATCTTAGTCTATTTGGTGCGACTAGAGAACCTTTTTGAGTAACGTGATCACCTAAGATTTTTCTGAGTGCAAAGTGTAGAAGATGTGTAGCTGAATGATTTCTTCTTAAGTCTTGTCTTCTTTTTTTGTTAATACTAGCTGTAACTGTATCACCTTTACGAACTGAACCAGACTCCACTATACATCTGTGTAAATATAGGTCATTAATCTTGTTGGTATTTTCCACTATGATTACGCCTAAATCTGGTGTCATTCCAGCGCGTGACGCTGGAATCTGGATCCCAGTATCAAGTACTGGGATGACAAGAAGGAACTTTCCAATATCTCCCACTTGTCCACCTGACTCTCCATAAAAAGGTGTTTTATCAAGTATAATAGTTATCTTTTCTCCTTCTTTTGCAGAATCAATTACTTCATTTTTAGAGGAAATTATTGCGAGTACTGTTGCATCCTTTACTTCATCACGTTCATAACCAACAAATTCCGTTTTGCCAAACTGATCGATTAAATTAAACCATACTTGTTCAACAGATTTTTCACCAGATCCAGTCCAATTAGCACGTGCTCTTTCTTTTTGCTCTTTCATTGCATTATCAAAACCTTTTTGGTCAAAATTTATTTTCCTTTCTTTCAAAATATCAAGTGTGATATCCAAAGGAAATCCATAAGTGTCATATAGTTTGAATGCTGATTCTCCAGATAGAGTGTCACCTGATTTTAAATCTGCAGTGAATTTGTCCAAGAGATTAATGCCTTTCATTAAAGTGTCTTTAAAGTTTTCTTCCTCTGATTTTAACGTTGTTTCTATTAAGCTTTTAACTCTGATTAGCTCTGGATAAGCATCTCCCATATAAGCCAAACTTGTGCCATCTATGAGTGCAGGAAAAACAAGGTTCAATAGAGAATCATTATATCCAAGTAGGTGGATATAACGTGCTGCTCTCCTGATCAATCTGCGTAGTACATAATTTCTTCCTTCATTTCCAGGAAGCACTCCTTCTGCGATGAGAAATGCAGCTGCACGAAGGTGATCTGCGATAATCTTATGAGCTACTTTATTTTCCGTATTTCCACAGTACTCTTGCGATTTACTTACCAGAGCAGAAAATAGGTCAATATCATAGTTATCATGAACGTTCTGCATAACAGCTGCTATTCTTTCAAGGCCCATTCCGGTATCGATGCATTTTTTTGGTAATTTTTGTAAATTACCTTCTTCATCTTTATTAAATTCCATGAACACCAGGTTCCAAATTTCAACAATTCTGTCGTCTTCATGTAAAGCGGAATTTCCATGATCGTAAAAGATTTCAGAACATGGGCCACATGGACCAGTATTGCCCATGCTCCAAAAGTTATCATCTGTTGTAATTCTTATGATTTTATCATCTGAAAAGCCACTTATCTTACGCCAAATTTCATATGCTTCATCATCAGTGTGGTAAACAGTTATGGATAGTCTGTTTTTATCAAGAGACAATTCTTCAGTAATAAATTTCCACGCAAATTCTATCGCAGTTTCTTTAAAGTAATCACCAAAGCTAAAATTTCCGAGCATTTCAAAAAATGTGTGATGCCGAGATGTATAGCCAACATTTTCAAGATCATTGTGTTTACCACCTGCTCGGAGACACTTTTGACTTGAGACGGCACGTTTCATTTCAGTTTTTTGCGTGCCGGTAAAGATGTTTTTGAACTGTACCATACCAGCATTTGTGAACATGAGTGTTGGATCATGCTCTGGAATCAAAGGAGAAGAAGGAACTTGCTCATGATTATTATTTACAAAAAATTTTATAAATCTTTCTCTAATTTCGTTTAGCTTCATCGTTTTTACTGAGGTTATCTATGCATAATAAGTTGTAACAGAAGTAAAATCAATTTATCAATCTAAATATTAATATATATATTACTTAGTATAATAAAAGTAACTTTTACATAAAAATTTTAATAAAAAGATATAGGTTTAAATATTTTATCCATTAACATAGAGAAGTATTTGTTAATTCAAATAATACTTTTGTTAATTAATTTAAGGAGTGTGAAATGCCAAAAAAATTCCAAAACACTAAGAATAGGATGCGAAAGAGAGAAACAACAAATAAGCAGGAGATGAATGGTCCAACAATTAGAATTGTATCTGACTTGGAAAGTATAGAGCAAAACAGAAGGGTAGAATTTTTAATTAAAGGAGAGAATTTAACAGTAAAAGACCTCTCTATATCTTCTAGAGCAGCTGAGATAGGCTTGGTTACAGGAATAGTAAATTCAATAGACATTCCTCAAGCAATTCGTGAATCGACAATAGATGGAATTATTTTAGGTCTTAAGAATGGAGAAATAGAAAAAAGTAAAGAATATAATTATAGAGAATTTAAGAAAATATATCTAAAAAACCTTGTAGATGAATTGGGTAAGGATAGTTCAAAAAAGCTAAAAGAAAGAACTGATGAAAATAGCCAATTGAGAGAATCTACTACTGAAGAAATTGATTATCAGATGCAGGAAGATGTAACTATCGAATCAGCTTCTTTAACAAAACAAGAATTCGATTTTGCATCAAGCAAAGTAACTACTAAAGAGATTAATGACGTAATAAATGAAATAGAAGAATCAAATGCTAGTTATGGAATTACTCTTGAAGATATAAGTAGTGTTTCCCGTTTTGATAGTAATTCACAAGAAGTGTTAGATCATTCTATATTTAATAGCACAGATGTGGAAGGGCCTAAATTACCCGAAATAAATGGAGGACAGTATATAGGAATAGCAGGGATTGCTGGTGGTATATTTGGTGGAGTGCTAGCAGTAGCTTTTGCAGGATTAGGATACTTTGTATGGCATAGAAAAAATAGGGAAGGTAGCTACGATGTTGAAAAAGCGATGAAAAACCTTCCTGAACAAGCTCAACTTGAGCATTCCGGATCTACATCAGAAATAGAATCTTTGCTCAGCAATGCTACATCGGTAGCACATCTATCTTCTCAGATTAGTGTCGAGTAAGATTCCAGAGTTTGATGGCACAACAGTGCCATCAACTTAGCTCTTACAGCACTTATATGCTCTGGAACCAAAGGAGAAGAAATTTTCCTGTCTTACAAAAAATTTTATAACTCTTTCTCTAATTTTATATCGTTTTTACTAAGGTATAATAAATTGCAATGAGAAATTCAGATATTAATATATGTATTATTTAGTATAATAAAAATATAAAAATCTTAGTGAAAAGATGTG
This sequence comes from Wolbachia endosymbiont (group B) of Scrobipalpa ocellatella, assembly GCF_964188425.1. NCBI lineage: Bacteria > Pseudomonadati > Pseudomonadota > Alphaproteobacteria > Rickettsiales > Anaplasmataceae > Wolbachia > Wolbachia endosymbiont (group B) of Scrobipalpa ocellatella. The sequence goes on along the minus strand of NZ_OZ077190.1, from coordinate 379,936 downwards.
GACTTAAATAATTTATCTTTTATACATAAGGAAATATTGGTCAGCTTGGGGGTCATATATGTCAAGAAGATTTAAAAATACTGTAGGAAAAAAAAGATCAATCAATAAGGAAAAAAGGAATAGATGGATTAGTATTGAATCAGAATTGCGAGATGTAGAACAAAACAGAACAATATATTTTCTATTGGGAGGAGGTGATTTAAAACTTAAGTATGTATGTATGCTTGACGATACATCTTATCGTATTCTTGTTGCTGAAGGAGAAATAGTGCATGCAGAAAATCCAAAAGTGATGATTGATGATATTGTTTCTGATCTCAAGAGTGGAAAAATACGAAGTTATAAAAGATATAATGCCAAAGAGTTTTATGAAAAGTATCTCAAAGAGTTTTTGAGTAATGAGAACTTGCAAAAGCTGGAAGCTGGTGATATTGAAAATACAACAGCAGAACTACCAAACTTAAAACAAGTAATGGAAGAAATGAAAAAATCAAACGCTAGCAATGGAATTACAATGCGAAATATAGAAAGTGTTCAAAATACGACGAATATTTTGGGTAATCCTATGATTCATGATACAAACTTGAGAGAGTTTAAATTATTGGAAACACCTTCAAACGAGAAAAATAATATAGTGTTCACAGTAGGTATGTTAGCAGTAACAGTAGCTTTGGTAGCAGCTGTACCATTTAAATGTTGGTTTTATAATAGAAAAAATAAAAGCCATAGTAGTGCTAAGGAAGAAACTCCATCTAGTTATTTATTAAGTGCAATAACTTTAGAAAGTGGAACTAATTCTATTCGTTAGCCAAAATATTGCAAAAATAGAATTTTTTTATTATTTTTTTACAGTTTCCTCATTTAATAATTTTTATGCTCTAATTATTATACTTAATTTATCATTACCTGTTGTGTAAACAGGATGAGAATTTTCAATAATCTACATCCTTTAGTAAGAAAAAATCAATACATTCACGATAAATTTACCTCATATCTGTGTTTTATATGTGGAATTTCGAATGGAAAATTATGCAGGCAAAGAAAGAAGAATAGTGAATATAGTTACTCAACATTGGAGTGATATAAAAGGATCAGATAGAGAATGGCCAGAAAGACATGAAATAGACACTGCAGAAATCATGGAGTCATGGCAGCATTGTTTTATCATTGAAGTTAAAGATCGAGGTTATATTTGTGAAAATGCAGGAGAAAAAGCTATTGAATTCTATGGTTTTGAAAAAAAGATGTACATCGATGATAAGTATGCAATTGATGCACCATTTTTGCGGTTATATAAAATAGATGCAGTTATTGATAAACTTGAGACTGTAATAGAGAGTAAATGCTCAATTAACGAAGAGGAAGAAAGTGAAAGTGTTAAAATGAGGCAAGTATTGTTGCCAATTGGAGATAAAGAAGGTATAACACATATACTGGGTGTGATTACATTCAAGCTGCTTTAAAATACAATTTTAATTTGATTTTTTAATAAAGTTATCTATACTCATACTTAATTACTAATAAAGAACTAAATAGTGATGTTTGTAAATTTGTTTAGAATATGACGAAAATAAAATTAAAAACCAAATCTTCTGTCAAAAAGCGCTTTCACCTTACAGCTAAGGGTAAAGTCATCTCTACTCAGTCAGGTAAGAGACATGGCATGGTAAAAAGAAGTAAATCTAATATTCGTAATCAACGCGGTACAACGATTCTCAATAAATCTGACTCGCGTATAGTTAAACTTTATATGCCTTATGGTATTTAATAAAATGGAGGTAAGATAAAAATGGCTCGGATAAAGCGTGGAACCGCTACTCATGCTCGTCATAAAAAGGTATTAAAATTAGCAAAGGGTTATAGAGGACGGGCAAAGAATTGTTATAGAATTGCATTACAAAGGGTTGAAAAAGCACTACAGTATGCTTATAGAGACAGAAGAAATCGCAAGCGTGATTTTCGTGGTTTGTGGATAATACGTATTAATGCAGCGGCAAGAGAACATGGACTTACTTATGGTAGGTTTATGCATGGTCTTAAACTTGTTGGAGTTGATTTGAATAGAAAAATTCTTGCTGAGATGGCTGTTAATCATAAGGATGATTTTGCTAAATTAATAGAAACTGTAAGTAGTAAGTTAGCAGAAAATTCCTAAAGCAAACACACCTGAAAACATGAGAATTATTTTCATGGGGTCACCGGGGTTTGCTGTTGGTGCGTTAAACTTACTATTGAAATTACAGAGTGAAGTAGTAGCAGTATATACCAAAGCTCCAAAGCCTTCTGGACGTAGGCAGAGGTTAACAAAATCGCCAGTACACATCGTTGCTGAAAAAAGTGACATAGAGGTATGTACTCCTGCCTCTTTAAAATCTTCGATAGAGCAAGAAAAGTTTGGAAATTTTAAGCCAGACGTTGCAGTTGTTGCTGCGTATGGATTGATACTTCCAAAAGAAATTTTAAATATTCCCAAATATGGTTGTATTAATATTCATCCATCATTGCTGCCTAGGTGGCGCGGTGCAGCTCCGATACAGCACACAATTTTAGCCGGAGATCAAGAAACCGGAGTTAGCATTATGCAGCTAGATGAAGGATTAGATTCTGGCCCTATTTTAAAACAGAAAAAATTTCTTATTGAAAAAAGCGATAATTATAAGACGTTGTATGATAAATTGTCTGAATTAGGTAGTGATTTACTGCTGAAAGTACTAAACGAAATTGAAAAGCAAGTTCCCTTAAAACAGAGCGATAACGATGCGTGCTATGCTGACAAAGTAAAAGACTATAAAATTTACGCAAGTGACACCTGTGAAATTGCTTATAGAAAGGTTAAAGCATTTTATCCAAAAGCATTCATTAAGGTAGAGAATAAACGTATCAAGATACTTGATGCTGAATTTGAAGCCTTCACTTCAGGACAAGGTGAGATCATTAATGATAATATGCATATAAGTTTAAAAGGTGGTACTTTAATTCCTAAAGTTGTACAAATGGAAGGAAGAAATCCTTGCGATATTAAAGATTTTGTTCGTGGCTTAAAATCAAGTTTAACAAAAAAATTTATAGAATAGACTACTTTGAAAGGAGAGTGAGGAGAGCTAAAGCAACTTCTACAATTTGGTATTCCGCTGCTTGTTAGCGGAATCTACAACAAGATACCGCGTTTTGGTGTACGAACATTGCAATTTGCAGGTAATTTGAGTAGTAGATGGTCAGTGCTTGACACTGGAATCCAGTTTCTATTACCTGGTGTGCTCATTTAAAGTGAAGTTTTCTGGATCCCAGTGTCTGGGGACTAGGATGACATCTTTCTTGATCTCTTGTATCACAATGTTCGTACAGCTATGTGCTTGTTAGCGGAATCTACAACGAGATACCGCAGTGGTATGACGTAGTAGCTATATATAGACAAATTTTCTTTTCTTAGATATAATCTTAAGAAACCTTCCATATGAAAATTAAAAGAGCTTTAATATCAGTATACGATAAGACAAATATAATTGAACTTGCATCGTTTTTGATGCAGCAACAAATAGAAATTCTCTCAACAGGGAATACTTATAAAGTGCTATCAGGTGCGGGAATAAAAACGCAAGAAGTTTCAGATTACACACAATTTCCAGAAATACTAGATGGCAGAGTGAAAACTTTACATCCTAAAATTCATGGAGGAATACTCTGTGATCGAAAAAGGCACGAAAAGGAAATGCAGAATCTAGAAATTAAGCCGATAGATCTGCTTATAACTAACTTATATCCATTTTGGAAAACGGTTAATAGCAACTCAAGTGAGAAGCAAATCATAGAACAAATAGATATAGGTGGAGTAGCATTAATTAGAGCTACAGCAAAAAACTTTCATTTCACTTCAGTGATTTCTAGCATTCAAGATTACGAAACACTGAAAGCTGAGATGATCAAAAATAACAATCAGACAACATTAGAATATAGAAAACATCTAGCAACTAAAGCATTTGCTCTGACTGCACAGTATGATTCTAATATTTACAATTGGTTTTTATCACAGGGTAAAAGCAATGAGTTACCAGAGTTTTTTACTTTATATGGATGTAAAGCACAAGGACTCAGATATGGTGAAAATCCTCATCAAAAAGCTGCATTTTATAGCAATCAATTTAGCAAGTATCCACTGGAGAAAATACATGGAAAAGAGTTGAGCTATAATAATATAGTCGACATAGAGTCTGCACTTAACATAATTTCTGAGTTTCAAGAACCTGCAGCAGTGATAATAAAGCACAATAATCCATGTGGCGCTGCTGTTAGTGATAGTGCTTTAAAAGCATATGAAAAAGCTCTATCATGTGATGAAATAAGCAGTTTTGGTGGAATAGTTGCTTTCAATCGGGAGATAGATTTCAAGCTATCAGAGAAATTAAACGAGATATTTTTGGAAGTGGTGATAGCACCATCGGTAAACAAAGAGGCACTAAAAATTTTACAAAAAAAGAAAAATTTAAGAGTGATTATTCATCAATCTCTTCAGCAAAATGCAAAATATCAAATCAAAAATGTTGTTGGCGGGTTCTTAGTGCAAGAAAATAATAACCATACAGTAAAAGTAGAAGAAATAAACCGAGTGACAGAATGCACTACAACAAAAAAAGAGAAGGAAGATCTTATTTTTGCTTGGAAAATATGTAAACATGTAAAATCCAATGCAATAGTAATAGCAAAAGACGGTTGTGCTATTGGCATCGGTGCAGGACAAACAAGCAGAATAGATAGTGTGAATATTGCAGTAAAAAAAGCAGGTGAAAAATGTAAAGGCGCAGCGCTTGCTTCAGATGCATTTTTTCCATTTCCAGATAGTATAGTAGAAAGTGCAAAGCATGGAATTACAGCTATAATTCAGCCAGGTGGCTCATTGAAAGATCAAGACGTGATAGCAGCTGCAAATGAGAATAAAATTGCCATGTTTTTCACTGATGTTCGTAACTTTCTCCATTAAGCTTTGTATCCTGTCAAAATTATACCCACACAGGGCTTTGTTGCATAGCAGCTTATAGGTATGAAAATTGTAGTAAATTTATGTAGTTACTTTAAACTCAACTATACCTATCTGTAATTGTAAGCTGTACTCTTGAGCTCCTGATGCGATTTATAGCAAATCCTAAAATGCCTTGCTGTTTTTCCTTATAGACATTCAGCTTACCTTGTACATTAGCCTATCTGGATGACATTTTACTTTTTCTAGAATATAATAATTCCCTAGAAATTACCCTACTCAATTCTATTGTACCTTGTTTAACATTGAAACATGAGTCTGGAATCTAGAAATTTTTTAAGAACAAAAGTTATTCTAAGTTTTTGTTGGTAAGAAAGACTGGATTCCAGTGGGCTTTGTTGCATAGCTCAGATAAAAAGAACTGGAAGTTACTGACGAAATTCACTATAAAACAGGCATTTAACCTACGAAAGAAAAATATGTCACAAAAAATGAGAGTCAGTAACTGCCATGGATATAACAGATTTCTGCAAGAAAGAGGAAATATTTTTCATTTTATTAATGAGGCAATAGAAAATTGGTACGAAAATAGCCCCAAAATGCGAGGTGGAAATTATATTTATAGTAATAAAGTTGTGATTTTAGTGCATATAGTCGCTAGTCTCTTTAGAATTGGCTTAAGACAAACGGTAGGGTTTATAAAAGGATATTTGCAGCAAGTAGTTAGCAGTCATTAGCTATTCGCAGGCTTCAAGAAGGTTTCAATATTAAGATCAATGATTGCAGAGTTGATAAAAACAATATGGAAGATATTGAAATTGCCATAGACAGTACAAGTATCAGATAATACACCTGGTCACAGTAAGGAAAATAGCGAAGTATCGCAGTTATAAACAGGTAAGAAAGCTACACGTAATATTGAGTATAAATAGTAAAAAAGCTATAGCTGCACAATATAGCAATGGTGCCTACTCCGACCATTATGGTGCTTGCGACTTGCTCAGCTTTCAGCATGCTATAAAAGCATTATATGCAGACAGAGCCTATCAAGCTTTATAAATTGTGCAAAAAATATGATATAAAGACAAAATTTTACCGAAAAATCGTGCAGCGGAGCATACAAAATTGGATTATATGGCTGAAAGGAATGCTGCCATTAGATTATGTGGTAAAGACGGTGTGAAAGAGTGGAAGAAGGAAGCAGTTTATGGAAAAAGGTCATATATTGAAGGATTTTTTTCAAGATTAAAGCAAATATTTGGGTTTAGTTTTAGAAATAGATCTGAAGTAAATCGAGAAAAAGAGTTGCTAATAAAATGTTACTTACTCAATAAATTTACTGATATTGGCATGGCTAAGTTTTAGGTAGTTTCATGAATTTTTTATGCTTTACCCACTATCCGATAAGCGATGCAACAAAGCCATCCCAGTGTAAGCTACTCGGTTGACACCATCATAGAGATCAGCTACTTGGATGATAAAAGTAAGAAATATCGAAGTGTTGTGCTAGACTTTATACCTCTTGCATTCAAACTCACATAAATCATGAATTGTGCACGCTTCACACAAAGGTTTTTGTGCCTTGCAAATGTATCTACCGTGTAAAACTAGCCAATGATGAGCATAAAGTAGGTATTTTTTTGGCACTACATTCAAAAGAGACTGCTCTGTTTTAAGTACATCTTTTTCTTTCACAAGCCCAACTCTATTGCTCACTCTAAAAACGTGAGTATCAACTGCCAATGTTGGAATACCAAGCCCTGAATTTAAGAACACATTAGCGCTCTTTCTCCCAACCCCTGGTAAAGATACCAAATCATCGAAATTAGTAGGCACTTTGCTATTGTACCTCTCAATCAATATTTTGCTGAGCCCGATTATATTTTTTGCTTTGGAATTATATAAACCAATACTGCTTATGCATTTTCTCAGCTCACTTTGCCCAAGATTCAACATCTTTTCTGGCGTATCAGCGATACTAAATAGCTCCTTTGTAATTTTATTAACACTTATATCGGTCGTCCGCGCTGACAGAACTATTGCAACTAATAACGTAAAATGATTGGTATAATTTAGCTCTATTTTTGGCGCAGGATTTGACTGTTGAAATTTTTCAAATATTAATTCTACTTTTTTTGAGTCCATGCATAGAGCTAAAAGCTTATACTATACTGTTTGCTGTGCAAATTCAATTGCTTGAGGATTAGATAGTCCTTCAGTATTAACATCAGACATATCAGTTTTTACCTCATCAAAATTCCTCTCAGCAAATTTGCTTGCCACTTCTGCAAAACACTTTCTAACAAGAGGCATAATTATCGGCATTAATAGCCTTCGTGGATCATACCGTCCTAACAGATCAGTCTCCTTTTGCACTCTATCTCTTGGATCCTCTTCTAGTAAATCTTTTGTGTGCTTGTCAGCATATATTTCACAGCCTTTTGAGAAAACAGGAGCTAACATTTCAATTAATACTGCCAATAACAATAGTGGACCAAGTACAGCTCCACCAACAGTTAATCCATTAGCAATGAAATTTATTGTAACTAAATAAACAGAAAAAGCAGCTAAAGGATAGTTGATAAGAAGTTTACTGCTTAGCTCGATATAGCTCATCTTACTTATGAATTCATCAGTAGAAATTTCTGAATTGGCATACTTTTTCATATAATGACCTACTAATAAACGAGAGGCGTTATTAATAATGATATTAAGTGCTATGATCCACCATGAAAAATAGCAACCTATAGTAATTGTAGTTAATATAGCTAAAGGCAGAAAACTTATTTTTGGTACTAACATTAGAGCATTTTTGCGCTCTATAAATTTCAATGCTAATGTCTTTTTATCTTCTTCAATTAGGCTTCTCTTTTCTTTTAGAGGAGTAATATAATTGAATAATTGTATGCTTGGCTTTGCTATATATTGATATAACTCTTGCATTAACTTTGCACTTTGTACACTCCTCTGAAAATTATCTAAATTTGGATTTAGCAAAATCCTCTCTATTTGAGCCTGAAGTTCATTATAGCTTTTTAGGTCTTCTCCAAACGAACAATCATTTCTTTTTAGTATAGCAATCAACCCATCAAAATCTTTACCTACAGCTTCTTCCTCACTGATTTTTAGCTCGTTAAACAACTTTCTCCTATAGTGAAACTCTCTTGCCGTTAAACGTCCATTACTTTCAGCATCAACGCTGACTTTAACACAAGGATTTCCTGACTCCAAAGGTTTAATGTACTTTTTTAGCTCTTGATAAGCTTTATAAATCTGATCAAATCTATTTTTGTTTCCACCTTTGTCAGGATGGTTTACAAGTATCAATTTATTATATTGTTTTTTCAGAAACTTGCTAAGAGCTTGATAATCTTTACCTACAATTTGTTCAGCTTTTATCTCTAGTACGTTAAACAGACCATTACTATCATAAAACTCCTGACCAGTTAACTTAAAATGTTGACTCATTACTACACCTCACATAAATACACGATGCTATTAGTATAATATATTTAATGTTTCACACAAGCATAAAAATATCAAGCAACCACTAAGAGAAGAAACCCTCTTTCCCATCATACAAATACAACTTATCCATTCTCACCACATCAAAATTGTGTTCCTCAAATTTGATTAGCAAGTTATTCACATCACTATTTGTAATTTCATTATTTGCAATAAACCTGCAGATTATTTGGTCACTTGAAGACTTTGAGCCTCCTGGCCAAATTGCAAGTCCTTTTGAGTATATTGCTATCATTTTCAGATTACTCGATTCAAATAACCTAACTATTTGATCAAAATTGTTGGATTTGTCCCAAGCAAGCGTTATATCACTACCCACTAGCTTTTTAACTTTGTAATCTTGTTCGTAATTGTCTTGTACTTTATTTATTTTACTATCCGAATCACTGCTAATTATAAGCTCAGATAACGTTGTGGGTTTTTTCCCTAGATTATCTATAACAGCTTTTGCAAATTCTTTTGTTCCAACCTTTTGTTTACTCTTTTTCTCCTTATATAAATCAGCGGTATGTACTCCATCTTCCAAAGTCTTGAGCCATGCATCGTAGATTAGTTTTGCAGTACTCACTTGACCAATATAGACCAACATATGTACTGCGGCATTTAAAAGACCAGAAGGATTAGCTATATTTTTTCCTGCAATATCAGGAGCAGAGCCGTGAACCGCTTCAAACATTGCATATTCATTACCTATATTGCTACTTCCTGCAAGCCCTACAGAACCTGAGGTTTGTGCTACTATGTCTGATAATATGTCGCCATATAGATTTTCAGTTACTATAACATCGAAATTCTCGGGTTCTGTGGCAACACGTGCCATTCCAATATCAACTATATAATGTTCCGCCTTTATATCCGGATATTCTTTTGCAATACGATCAAACGCTGCATGAAAAGCGCCGTCAGTCATTTTCATTATGTTGTCTTTAGTCAGGCAAGTTACTTTCTTTCTGTTATGTTTTTTCGCATATTCAAAAGCATACCTGCATATTTTTTCTGAGCCAGATCTAGTAATAATTTTAGTGCATTGGTACGAGTCACCAGTGAGCCTATGCTCTATTCCGGTGTAAACGTCCTCTTCATTTTCGCGTATTACAACAACATCAAATTTATCGAATTTATTTTCTATAACAGGGTGATACGAAATGCATGGTCTAATGTTTGCATACAGCCCTAAGTTCTTTCTGAGTGCAACGTTTAAGCTTTTGTGCCCTTTACCTTGAGGGGTTGTTGTTGGAGATTTGAGTAATATCTTTGTCCTTTCGATAGATTCCCAACCACTCGGAGAAATTCCATGAGACCATTCCTTACTATAAACACGCTCCCCTATTTCAATAATATCTATTGAGATCTCTGCTTTCGCTTCACGCAATATCGACAGCACCGCTTCCATAATTTCTGGTCCGATACCATCACCATACGCAACTGTGACTGATGTTGACATAACTTCCTTAACTGTAAATGATTTAATGTTAATTCAAATAATAAAGTGGGTCAATGTTGCTAAAATAGCATATTTACGGTTATTTAATAATGAACTTTTATACTGGTTATAGCATTGCAAAATATGGAAAGTGTATGGATACTAAAATAAGTTATGCAAGAGTTACGAGACGCATTTTTGCATTTGCGTTTGATCATATTTTATTAACGGCGATAAAGTATTTTATTGGATTTAACGTTGGATGTACCTTAGGTTCTTTAACACCCAATGCGGTTAAAATAATTTCAGACAACGCAACAATTCTTAATGTAACAGCGCTAATATTGGCATTAGCATTTTATGCATTTACGATAATAGAATTCGGCGGAACTCCGGGACAATTATTGCTTCGTATGCATATAAAAGACAAAAATACACTTGAAAAAATCACTATAACACAAACAATAATCAGAACAGGAACTTTTGGAGTGTTATATTTTATAATTTTTTATACAATATTGAGTATTTCTAGTCTATTTATAATTTTACCAATTATTATCATATTGTTTGCAACATTTGATAAGCATAAACAGTTCCTTAATGACAAAATTGCAAAAACAGTAGTGATAGACTATAAACCTAGTTGATGTTTTTCTTTAGTTGTTATCACCAAGGGTGTTATTCCAGCGCGTGACCCACATCTGTACGAACATTGCAATTAGCAGGTAATTTGCATAATAGACGGTGTCATTCCAGTGCTTGACACTGGAATCCAGTTTTCCATATAATCTCATCGAAAACGTTGTAACCACTTTCTATGCTAGTGTGCTTTCATCAACCTGGATCCCAGTGTCAGCTACTTTCATGACAAGAAAAGAAGCACTGGTTTCACATGAATCTGAACAGATATCATGTTTTTCTTTAGTTTACTGCTTGCAAAGTGACTTTTTTCGTTTCTGCATGAGCTAAATTAACTACCAATATCATACCTGAAGAACCCACCTGACCATTCTAGAAAATTTAATGCTGAGTACACTTTACTTTTAGCTTCTTCCACAGTGTTTCCTTCTCCTACTATATTTAGTACCCTTCCGCCATCGGAAATCCAATTACCATTTTCATCTAGCTTAGTACCAGCATGAAATACTAGCACTCCAGGAATGTTTTCAATTTTATCCAATCCTTTAATTACCTCTCCTTTTTGATAATCACCAGGATAGCCTTTACTTGCAACAACTACACAAACTGTAGTTTTGTGATTAAACTCCACCATTTTTGTATTTAACTTGCCTTCTGCAACTGACAACATCAACTTTAACAAATCACAATTTGGATCAAGTCTAGGTAACATAGATTGTATTTCCGGATCCCCAAACCTAACATTATACTCAAGAAGCTTTGGACTATCTTTGCAAATCATTAAACCAGCAAAGAGTACGCCTTTATAGGATGTTCCCATGTTAGTCAGTGCTTGAATTGTAGGATATATTATTTTTTGGATAATTTTTTGCTCCATCTCCTTACTTATAATCGAAGGTGATGAGTATGACCCCATGCCTCCAGTATTTTGTCCCTCGTTATTTTCACCAACTCTCTTGTAATCTTTTGCACACCCAAGGGTTACTACCTTCAACCCATCAATAAGAGCAAAAAAACTTACTTCCTCTCCAATTAAAAACTCTTCTATGATTATTTCTTCACCTGACTCACCAAGATTTTTCTCCACTAGCATTGAATCTATTGCTGAAAAAGCTTCATTTTCTGTGTGGCATATTATGACGCCTTTCCCTGCTGCAATTCCATTTGCTTTAATTACAAGCGGAAATTTTATTTTATTACTACGGACAAAATTTTTAGCTAACCTTTCATCAATAAAACGCTCATACTTTGCAGTTGGTATACCATACTGTTTACATAGTTCCTTCGTAAAAGACTTTGATGCCTCAAGTTTTGCAGCTGCTTGACTTGGAGCAAAAACATTTATTCCCTCTGCAGCTAAATCATCAGCAAGTCCATTAATTATCGGTTGCTCTGGACCAATAATTACTAGCTCTATATTTTCTTTCTTGCAAAATTGTATAACATCCACTGAATCTTGAATATTTATATTCACAAGAACTCCAAAATTTTCCATGGCCGGGCGACCAGGAGTAACATATAACTTAGTCAAGGTAGGAGACTTCTTTAAAGCCCAAAGTAAAGCATGCTCACGCCCACCAGAACCTATAACCAGAACCTTCATCTTTATTTCCTCGCTTTTCTATATGTCAAAATTATTGTTTGCTTATAACAGTATCATTACTCATGTATCTTTGCAACACGTTTGGTATTGTAACTGACCCATCGGAATTTTGATAGTTCTCCATTATGGCAACAACTGTTCTTCCTATGGCTAAAGCTGAGCCGTTTAAAGTGTGAACGTATTTTTTTGTTTTTCTGTCAGTTTCTAAGAAGTATTTAGTGTTCATTCTTCTTGCCTGGAACGTACCGCAATTTGAGCAGCTTGATATTTCTCTGTACTTATTTTGCTCAGGTAACCATACCTCTATATCATAAGTCTTTTGTGCAGCAAAACCCATATCGCCACTGCAAAGTAGCATTACTCTGTACGGTAATTCTAGTTTTTTTAATATCTCTTCAGCAACACTAGTCATACGTTCAAGCTCGTCTTTTGACTGGTCTTCAGTTGTGATGCTTACCAACTCCACTTTACCAAATTGGTGTTGCCTTATCATACCTCTTGTATCTCGTCCTGCGCTACCAGCTTCTTTACGAAAACATTCTGAATATGCAGTAAAACGAATAGGCAGTTCTTTTTCTTCTATTATTTTGTCAGCAACTAAATTTGTTAAAACTACTTCACTTGTGGGAATTAATCTTAATTTATCGGTAGTTAAATATGAATCATCAAAAAATTTTGGTAGTTGACCAACATTATACATCGCCCTATCCTTTACTAAAACTGGATGATGCACTTCAGTATAACCAAATTCATTAACATGTGTTTCCAGCATAAAATTTATTAATGCTCGTCCAAGCTTAGCTAACTGTCCTTTTAGTATTGTAAACCTTGATCCAGAAATTTTTGCTGCTTGTTCAAAATCCATCAAGCCTAACCTTTCTCCGAGTTCATAATGAAATTTTGGTGTAAAATCAAATTTTCTTCTCTTTCCATATTTTCTGATTTCTACGTTGGAGCTCTCATCTTCACCTGTTGGTACATTTTGTGCAGAAATATTTGGTAAGTTAGATAAAATATCCACTAACTTATTTTTTTCTGTTTGCTCCTTGAGGCTGATTGTCTCTATCTCACTTGTGATGCTTTTTGATAACTTTACTTGTTCTTCACATGGGCTTTTGTTCATTTTAAGCCTCTTTATTTCTTCCGTGACCTCGTTTCGTTGCTTATTTAAAGCTTGCAATTTAGTAGTCAGTGATCTTTTTTTATGGTCAATCTCTAATATTTCTTCTGTAGTAAATTCTTTCACCCCTCTGCTTTTTATTGCTTTTTCAAATCCTTTAGGGTTTTTGCGTATATGTTCTATATCATGCATATGTTGTGCTATTACTAACATCATTACTCTACTTCAAAAGCTTTGAATGCTCAATATTTTTACATATAAATGCTAATATTGATTTTACCTTCATAATTTGCTAGAATTGATAAACGTAAAATATAATATGTTAGCCATCATAGAAAGATACAATAAATCTAAAGAGAGTACTCACTTCACTAAACTTAAGGCTAGTGGAAGATTTGCTGTCTACGCTTTTTGTATATATTTGGCGACTACATTTACCATTGGCTGTTTGGGATTAATAATGGGATCTTTCCTCTTAACCTTACCACTTGCTATGCTCATCTCCAACCCTATAGCTTGGATCTTAATGGGAATAGTGCTTGCAGCGACATACAAGATGGTTATTGAACCTTTATTTTACTTGGTAAAAGGTTATGTTGATGAAAAAGGAACTGTAAAGGAAGAAAAGAGTCCAAAAGAGCAAAAATTCACAAGAAGTAAATCACTGGATAGTGGACTAGATACTATATCAAGACAAACAAATGATTCGGATAAGAGGGTACGTAGAAATTCCTATTCTCCATCTACAGATAGTGGTGTGAGTATGGGCTCAATAGAAAGTGAGCAACCTAAACAAACAAAAATTGTTCGATATAATACTACAGGTGATGGAAACTGCTTTTTTCATGCAGTGTTTGGTGATAGCAGCTCCGGTCAATATAAGGCTGAAAGAGCACAAGATATGAGAATGGAATGGAACAAATTTTTAAGTCAATTTAAATCTTTAGGTGATTCAAGTATGCCAACTCCTTTAAAGGAGCAGCTAGAAAAGGTTTTTAATATGTTTTTAAATAAGCCAGGCGATTTAACTGGTAAGTCTGATAAAATAAGGAAGTTGGTTGAACAAATGAATAAGGAAATTAAAAATGCTGAAGATAATGTAGAAAAGTTAGTGAGTAAAGCTGTTAGTAAACTTAATATATCACGCGATCAAGCTATACATAATTTAAAAGAATATGCAGAAGCTCTTTATGGCCTTGGTGAAAATGAATACAATACCCAGTATAATAGCGAATTTATTACACAATCATTCCTTAACAAACCTGAACTCTATCAAGCTTATCTTGAAGCAATAAAAAGTCAAAGTTATTTTATTTTTATTGAAGAAATTAGTATATTAGCTTCTTTAGCTAATATTGAAATTAATGTTTACTATAAAGATAACAACAGCGAGGAGCAAAAAAAGTTTGAGCCAAATCTACAAATGATAAATGATGATCAACTAAATCAGATATTTAATCGTGAGAGTTATAAATTAAATGACGAGTTGTGGGGTGATAAAAAACAAGAAACGATATACTTAACGCCTGGTCATTATGAGAGGTGCGAGGTGGTAGAGGTAGAGCCTTCTCTTATAGAGAAAGCAAATTCATTTGTGCAAGATGTTATAATAGCAGCTTGTAATAGTGTTAAAAATGCATTTTCTAGCGACTAGAAAGCCTATGTCCCTACAAATAGGAAGTTTGACGATTGATTCTCCAGTTATTTTAGCACCAATGTCTGGAGTGACTGACTATCCATTTAGGAGTATTGTAAAGAAACTTGGTGCAAGTTTGCTAGTCTCAGAAATGATTGCAAGCAGAGCTATGATCATGCAAACTCGCCAGAGCATGCAAAAAGCAAAAGTCGATGAACTAACCGCTGTACAACTTGCTGGTTGTGAGCCTGATGTTATGGCGGAAGCTGCAAAGTTAAATGAGGGCATGGGTGCAAAAATCATAGATATAAATTTTGGTTGTCCAGTTAAAAAAGTTGTAAACGGTTACGCAGGGTCAGCACTTATGCGTGATGAAAAAAAGGCTGCTGAGATAATAGAAGCTGTAGTCAAGGCAGTGAGTGTGCCAGTTACAGTAAAAATGCGTACTGGATGGAATGACGAAAATCGTAATGCTCCGCGCTTGGCAAAAATTGCAGAAGATTTGGGAGCAAAGATGATTACTGTACATGGAAGGACAAGGGCACAGCTTTATAATGGTCAAGCAGATTGGAAATTCGTTAGAAATGTTAAAGAGCAGGTAAAAATTCCAGTTATAGTAAATGGAGATATTAAGAGTTTGAATGATGTTCAAAGTGCACTTAAAGAATCTGGGGCAGATGGAGTAATGATAGGTCGTGGTGCTTACGGCAAACCTTGGCTGATTAATCAAGCAATAAACTTTTTGAGTGGAAATAAAGTTTCTGAGCCAACAGCCTCAGAGAGATTAAGCATAATACTCAAGCATTATGACAGTATTCTTGAGTACTATGGAAGCGATACAGGAATAAAGATGGCCCGCAAACATATAGGATGGTACAGTAGCGGGCTTCAAAACTCATCTGAATTTCGTGTAAGAGTAAATAACATAATAGACAGCACAGAGGTGAAAGAAAATATAATCGATTTTTTTAGTTAAAAACAGATTAAACATACTACCTCATTAGATATATTCAATTTGACTGATCATAGTGCGATGCCACCACACTCTCTTCTTCATCAGAATGTAATTGATAACTATTATCACTCAGCAATTTTTCGTCATAAGTCTCAATATCAAAATATTTTTCATATTTATCTATATTTTCACAAAGCGAAAGTGCTTTCACCTTATTCATAATCAGACCCGTACCAGCAGGAATTAACCTTCCTACTATAACATTTTCTTTTAACCCACTCAAAGGATCACTCTTTCCGCAAAATGCTGCTTCCGTAAGTACTTTTGTTGTTTCTTGGAAAGAGGCAGCAGAAATAAAGGAATTAGTTTCAAGGCTTGCTCTAGTAATTCCCTGCAGAATAGGAAGATAATGAGCAGGTCGTTTTCCAGAGTTATTCATAGCATCATTTTCTCTATCAATTTCCAGCCTGTCAATATTTTCTCCAATTAAGTACATAGTATCACCAGGATCGGTAATTTCTACTTTTTGTAGCATTTGCTTTAAGATCACTTCTAAATGCTTGTTATCTATGCGCACACCTTGCAATCTATAAACTTGCTGTATTTCAGAAATCATATAGTGTGCTAACGCTTCTAACCCAAGCACACGTAGAATATCATGAAGATCAGGATCGCCATCCATCAATAAATCACCTTTACGCACAAAATCACCTTCATTAACTATTACATGCTTACTTCTTGATACTAAATACTCAACTGGAGAAGCTTGCTTATCTACAGGTTTAATTACTATACTGCGTTTTCCTCTACGGTCTTTTTCAGAGAACATTACATAGCCATCTATTTCACTAACGATAGCATGCTCTTTAGGACGACGTGCTTCAAATAATTCTATAACCTTAGGCAAGCCACCAGTAATATCACGAGTTCTAACCGACTCTCTCGGCGTTCTTGTGATAACATCACCTGCATGAACCTTTTGGCCATCCTGTACATTAAGCACTGCACCAACTGGTATAAAGTAACATGCTTCCACACCACTTGAAAGTGTTATTACTTTTTCATTATCATCAAGCAGTGCAATACGAGGACGTAAATTAGCTACACCAGAGTACAATTTCCAATCTTTTACTACTCTATTTGATATCCCTGTAGATTCATCCATCACTTCAGTGATTGAAATTCCATCTTTTAAATCCTGGTAAGATATTGTACCACTCTTTTCCGTAATAATAGGTAGTGTATACGGATCCCATTCCGCAACTTTATCACCAATTTTTACTAACTCACCCTCATTTACATAAAGTTTAGCACCATAAGGCACACTGTGCTTCAATTTTTCACTACCAAGGCTATCAATTAAAACGACTTCACAGGAACGGCTTATCACAATTTTATTTCCGTTTTTATCTATAATTATATTACTATTGTTTAATTTTATTCTAGCATTAATAGAAGCTATAATATTTGAGGATTCAACACCTCTAGTCATTACCCCACCTATATGGAAAGTACGCATCGTTAACTGAGTACCTGGCTCTCCAACAGATTGAGCAGCGATAACACCAACTGCTTCACCTATTGAAACAATTTTACCAGTTGCAAGGTCTCTTCCATAACACAAAGAACACACACCAGGACTTATTTCACAAGTTAAAGGCGATCTAATTTTTATAACATCAAGACCTGCAATGTTGATTTGCTTTACTTTACCTTCATCAATTAGTTCCCCTGCTTTTAATAATAACTCTTTGGTTACTGGGTTATATATATCATTTGCAGCTGTTCTACCCAGTACAACACTCTCTAGAGATGCAACTATAGTACTACCTTCAACTATAGCTCTTACAATAAGGCCATTTTTCGTTTTACAGTCATGTTTTGTAACTATGCAATTTTGAGATACATCAACCAAGCGACGAGTTAAGTATCCAGAGTTTGCAGTTTTAAGTGCAGTATCAGCTAAACCTTTACGCGCACCGTGAGTAGAATTAAAGTATTCAAATACATTTAATCCTTCGCGAAAATTAGAAATTATAGGTGTTTCTATAATTTCACCAGAAGGTTTGGTCATTAACCCTCGCATTCCTGCTAACTGCTTCATCTGGGAAGTAGAACCTCTTGCACCGGAGCTAACCATCATATATATTGAATTGTACTTACTATTTTCATCATACAGAGATATCGCTTTTAACATATCATTCGCTATTATATCTGTGCACTTAGACCACTCATCTATAACTTTATTATACCTCTCACTTTTAGTGATTAGTCCGTCTTGATACTGTGCAGAAAATTTCTTAATTTCACCCCTTGTATAATCAACGTGTGTAGCTTTAGTTTCAGGTATGACCATATCGCAACGACTAAAAGAAGTACCAGAAAATGTAGCATACTCAAAGCCAAGTGTCATCAATTTATCAGAAAATACCACTGTAGCACTTTGACCGCAGCTACGATATACTAAATCAACAATACTAGTTATTTCCTTAACTGTTAATACCTGATTTATTAAATCGAAGCTTAGATTCTCATGTTTAGGAAAAATCTGCCATAATATTAAACGTCCAGGAGTTGTACAAATAGTTTTATACTGAATGTTTCCATCGCTATTGATGTGTTCCATTTTGTACTTTATATGAGAATGAATATGCAGAGTACCGTTGTTTAAGGAATGCTCAACTTCACAAAAAGCACAAAAAAGTGGTAAATCATCCTTCTTAAGTTGCTGTAAAGTTAGGTAGTATATACCAAGCACTATATCTTTACTAGGAACTATAATCGGTCTTCCATTAGAAGGACTTAAAACGTTATTAATTGACATCATCAACACTCTAGCTTCAAGTTGAGCTTCCAATGAAATTGGCACATGTACTGCCATTTGATCACCATCAAAGTCAGCGTTAAATGCTGTACAAACAAGTGGATGAAGCTGTATTGCTTTACCTTCAATAAGGACTGGCTCAAAAGCCTGAATACCAAGCCTATGTAGCGTAGGCGCTCTATTTAGCAAAACAGGATGCTCTTTTATTACTTCTTCAAGCATATCCCAAACTTCTGGCTTTTCTGCTCTTATTAACTTACTAGCAAATTTAATAGTTGGAGCCATTCCATATATTTTAAGCCTTGAGTAAACAAAAGGCTTGAATAGCTCAAGAGCCATTCTTTTCGGTAATCCACACTGATTTAGTTTCAAAGTTGGACCAACAACTATTACAGAACGTCCAGAATAATCTACCCTTTTTCCTAAAAGATTCTGACGGAAACGACCTTGCTTTCCTTTCAGCATATCGCTAATAGACTTTTTATATCCAGTAGCGCCAGCTTTATTTACCAGAGCATTACGACGACTATTATCAAAAAGAGAATCAACTGCCTCTTGTAACATTCTTTTCTCATTACGAATCATAATCTCAGGAGGATTTAAACTTAACAATTTTCTCAATCTATTATTTCGATTAATAATAGTTCTATAATGATGATTTAAATCAGAAACTGCAGGTCGACCACTTTCAAGCGATACCAAGGGACGCAAGTCAGGTGGTAAAATAGGTATAGCTGTAAGTATCATCCACTCAGGTCTGTTTCCAGACTTGATAAAATTTTCAACAATACGTAATCTCTTTATAATTTTCTTTCTTCTCATTTCAGAAGCAACAGACTCTAACTCCTGTCTTAAATTCTTCCTAATTTCATGTAAATCAAGGCGTATTAGCAATTCTCTTATAGCTTCAACACCTTGCATAGCTATAAAGCTATCGACCCCATAGCTATCTTTAGCTTCATTATAAGCTTTCTCACTAATAATTTCACCTTTTTCAAAAGAGGAAACAAGAGGATCTATTACAACATAATTATCACTATACAAAATACTTTCGATATCTCTAAGAGACATATCTAATAATGCTCCAATTCTTGAAGGAAGTGACTTCAAAAACCATATATGAGCAACAGGAGATGCAAGCTCTATATGACCCATTCTTTCTCTTCTTACTTTAGAAGATGTAACTTCTACTCCACATTTTTCGCATATACGGCCCCTATGTCTTCTTTTTTTGTACTTTCCACATAAACATTCATCATCATTGACAGGACCAAAAATTTTAGGACAAAATAATCCACCTTTCTCAACTTTGAATGTACGGTAGTTTGCAGTTGAAACATCTGTTATCTCTCCATAAGACATACGTTTAATACTTTCAGGGCTAGCAATGGAAATGCTAACCTCATTAAAAGATTGCGCGATGTTAGTATGAGATATATCTTCAATTACTATGTCATTTTGCTTCAAATCCACATTAAAACACAAGGAACGCAACTCTTTTATCATGACATTAAAGGATTCAGGAATTCCACATTCAAAGTTACTGTCACCTTTTATTACCGATTCATAAATCTTAACCCTGCCATTAATATCATCAGACTTCACAGTTAACATTTCCTGCAAAGTGTAAGCAGCACCATAGGCTTGCAATGCCCAACATTCCATTTCACCAAAACGCTGACCACCAAAATGAGACTTTCCTCCAAGAGGTTGTTGAGTAACTAAGCTATAAGGTCCTACTGAACGCGCATGAATTTTACCATCTACTAAGTGATGCAACTTAAGCATGTACATGTAACCAACTGTAACTTTGCGATCAAACTTCTCACCCGAGCAACCATCATATAATACAACTTGCCCAGAGTTATCCAATCCAGCAAGTTCAAATAGCTTTACTATTTGTTCATCTTTTGGACCTTCAAATACAGGTGCAGTAACAGGAATGCCATCACGCAACTTATACGCAAATTCAATGAGGTGATTATCATTAATATCGCGAATGTTATTACAAATAGATAAATTACTGCCACAACTATAAACCTCAATCAGGAAGTGACGTAAACTACTGTGTGCATCTTTACAAGAGTTGAAATAATTCTCTACTAATGTAGTCAATTCATTATTTAATTCATCCTTATTAGGCGTATCTAAAATAGAAGCCGTTATTTCATCATCATTAATATCCTCAAATTTTTTATTATCAAGATATAATGCTGCAAATTTTTCAAAATCATCATCACTGAGAGATCTAATTGCCTCACAAAAAGCACGTTTGATTTTATTGATCTCATCAAGAATATTGCCTACTTTTTCTCCTAATTTTTTACAAGCCCAACCTACATGCGTTTCCAATATTTGACCTACATTCATTCGCGAAGGAACGCCAAGAGGGTTAAGAATAATATCAATAGGAGTACCATCTTCTAAATAAGGCATATCTTCTACTGGAACAACTCGAGAAATCACACCTTTATTTCCATGTCTACCAGCCATTTTATCCCCTGGCTGCAAACTATGTTTTACAGCAATAAAAACTTTTACTGACATCGACACACCTTGAGGCAGATCATAGCCTTCATGCAATTTTTCTACTTTTCGCTTAAAGTTTGCTATCGCATGTGATACTTTTTCATCAAAATCTTTTTTTAAGCTCTCAACTTGCTTAGAAATAGATTGGTTTTTCAATCCTATATCCCACCATCCCTCACGTTCAATAAAATTAATACTTTCTCGATCTTGAGAGCCAGAATTAATAAGAATTTTTCTTAATTCATCATAGAAATATTGATTAATAACATTGATTATATGGTCTCGTTCTTTCTCAAAGTCGTTTGCCTCTTTTTGTTTAATAAGAAACGCCCTTTCGTTTTCTTCTTCCCCTCTGCGTGTAAAGACCTGCACATCAATCACTATCCCTTCAATATCTGGAGATGTATATAAAGAGGAATCCACACAATCAAATGACTTTTCACCAAAAATTGTCATTAACAATTTTGTCTCAGGAGGCAATGAAAGAGAATGCTTAGGTGTAACTTTCCCCACCAAAATATAACCTGGACCAACTCTTGTACCAACCTTTACTATACCACTATCATCCAAGTGATAAAGATTTTCTTCATTAACACCGGGTATGGCACGAGTTATTTTTTCCGACCCTAAAGGAGTGTCATGTACAACACATTCAAATTCTTCTATATGAATAGAAGTAAATAGATCTTTTTTAACAACTTCACTAGAAATAATGATTGAGTCTTCAAAATTATAACCTTGCCAAGACATAAAAGCGACTAGCAAGTTTTGGCCAAGTGCCAATTCACCGTTATTAATAGCAGGACCATCAGCTATCACATCACCTTCCTTAACACAATCACCTACATGCACCAGTGGTTTCTGGTTAATACAAGTATTATGGTTAGAACGCTGAAATTTTCTTAGATGATAAATATCTACATCCAAGTAGTTAATTCCTCCTTTGTCAAAAGCACGTATAACTATAGAGTTACTATCTGAGCTGTCAACTATGCCACCACGTTTTGCTAAAACTACAGCACCAGAGCCAGAAGCTACGAAAGATTCCATGCCAGTAGCAACCAAAGGAGCAGTAGGCTTCAATAAAGGTACAGCTTGACGCTGCATATTTGAACCCATTAACGCTCTATTAGCATCATCATTTTCTAAAAATGGAATTAAAGAAGCAGCAACCGATATTACCTGCTTAGGAGATAAATCAATGTAACTTACTTGATTACTATTTACCATTACAAAGGTACCAGCATACCTACAGTATAACATATCATCAACAAAGCAGTTGTTCTCATCAAGCTTTGCGCTGGTATCGGCTATATAATATAAACCTTCATCTATAGCAGACAGATACTCAATTTGATCAGTAACAACCTTATTAACTACTTTCCTATAAGGACTTTCAATGAACCCATATTTATTAATACGAGCGTATATAGCTAAGCTATTAATTAAGCCTATATTCTGCCCCTCAGGAGTTTCAATAGGGCAAATTCTTCCGTAATGAGTTGGATGAACATCACGCACTTCAAATCCCGCCCTCTCTCTTGTTAAACCACCAGGACCTAACGCTGACAACCTTCTTTTATGTGTTATTTCAGATAATGGATTAGTCTGATCCATAAATTGAGATAATTGGGAAGAGTTGAAAAAATCTCTTAAGACATTGGTTAACACTTTTGGATTTATAAAATCAGATGGAGAGACTTTATCTAAACTAGAAGTAGACATAGAATCAACTACTGCCCGTCCCAATTTTAATAATCCAGTTCTAAATTGATTTTCTATAAACTCTCCAACTGAACGGACTCTTCTATTTGCTAAATGATCAATATCATCTACAGATCCTTGACCATCACGTAACAATACTATTTTTCTTATAATTTCAATAATGTCTTCATGTGTTAAAGTAGTTAAATTTTCCTCATAATTTAACCCAAGGCAAGAGTTAAGTTTTAATCTACCAATGTTAGACAAATCATAATATTCCGAACTGAAGAAAAGATTACGAAAAAACTCCTCTACTATCTTTAAAACAGGAACTTCACCAGGACGCAAAACCTTATATATTTCATATAGAGCGTTCTCATAAGACATGTTTTCATCTAAGAAAAGTGTGTTTAATATGTAAGGTCCAACAGAAACATTATCTATGTTCAACACTGATATTTTATCTATAGATAATAATTCAAGCTTTTTTATATCCTCTAATTTTATAGATTCACCAGCAGATAAGACTTTTGTAGAACTAGCACTATCTATTAAATCTTCTGCAAGAAATAAACCACATATAGAATCATAAGGAATTAGATACTCTTTCAATCCGTTATCATATAGATTTTTAGCTAATTTTGAAGTAATACGAACATTGGCTTTAAGTAACACATTGCCTTCAACATTCTTTAAATCAAAAGGAAGCCTCACTCCCTTGAATTTATCAGGGGAAAAAGGTACTCTCCAGCCACTTTTATGTTTTATATACTCTATTTTTTCATAAAATTTATTAAGTATGTCATTATTTGATAAGCCCAAAGCCTTTAATAAAACTGATATTGGCAACTTTCTCTTTCTATCAATACGAAAATACAAATGATCTTTAACATCAAACTCAATATCAAGCCAAGAACCTCTATAAGGAATAACTCTAGCAGAATAGATCAATTTGCCAGAATTGTAAGTTTTTCCCCTATCACTATCAAAAAACACTCCAGGAGATCTATGCATTTGTGAAACGATAACTTTCTCTACGCCATTGATGATGAAAGTACCTTTATCAGTCATCATAGGCAGTTCACAAAAGCGAACCTCCTGCTCTTCAGCAGATTTTATAACAGTTGCAAGCTTAGAATGATCATCATCTTCTTTAATCTCTTGATATTTTTCAAGAGAAACACCATCCTGCATAATAACAAGACGTATAGAAGCAATAACCTGAGCAGAAAAAGTTATACCACGTTTTATACATTCAGATTCACTATACTTAAGATCATCTACCCTACAATTCAAAAATTCGATAGTAGCCCTATGCAAAGGATCAGATATTGGAAAAATTGTATGAAAGATAGCTTCAAGTCTTTCATTACTCTCATTATTAGGAGTAAAGGAATTATATGACCCCTTTTGGACTTTAACCAAATCCAACAAAGAATCTTTTAAATCAATCGACCTGGAATAAGAAACTCTAGGAACAAAAGCACTAGAAGCACACATATAAGAAGAATCAACCATTAAAATACCTTCACTAATTAAAAGAGCTATATCAACATAAAATTAATATACTAACATTTTATTCAAGCTCAACTTTAGTTGCTCCTGCTTCAATAAGTTTTTGCTTTATTTTTTCTGCTTCGTCTTTAGAAACATTAGCAGTCAAATCTTTGGGTAAAGACTCAACTAATTCTTTCGCTTCTTTTAAATTCAATGTAGAATTAACTTCTCTAATAGCTTTAATCACTCCTATTTTTTTGCTTGCATCAATCTCTTTGATTACAACTTTATATTCAGCTTTTTCTTGAGCAACAGGAGCATTAGCATTATCACTAATAGGCACCCCAGCACCAACAGCTCCACCAAGAAAAGAACCACTAGGCAACCCTATTTTTTCTTCTAGAACTTTTACAAGTTCAGAAGCTTCTAATAGATTTAAAGATAATATTTTATCAACCAAATCACTTGTTACATTATTCATACTGACCACCTTATTTAACAACAAATTTATTTTTTAGAACTATAGTAATCCAAAACTCTCATAAGCCTCATAGAAGATGAATTAATAGACAATGCTAACCGAGCAGGAATATCATAAGATATTAAACGCATAATTTTAACACGCAATTCATCCAGAGAGGGAAGCTTAGCCAATTTGTTAACATCTTCCACTGTTAACAATTCATTTATATGAGCCGCACAAATCACAGACATTTTTTCTTTGTTAGCATTAATAAAATCAACTATTAACTTTGCAGCTTCTACTATAGCACTAGAATATATAATAGCAACAGAACCAGAAAATTTACCTGATAAATAAGAAAATTTACCAGTCCTTTCCAAAGCCAAGCAAGCTAGAGTATTTTTAACTACTAACATCCCACCCATTACAGATTTTAGACTATTCCTAAGAATTAATGAATTGCTAACATTCATAGACTTGAAATTTACCAATATTAAGAAATCATTATTTACAAACACATTCATTATGTTTTGTATAAATTCATCCTTATCTTTACGCTTCACAATTTCGCTCCCTTAAATTATATCTTCTACTTTGTTTATTTTATGAGCTTTACCCATAGTTGAATTTAAAAAAACGCTTTTAAAGTAAACTCCTTTCACAGAAGCAGGTTTATTGTCTCTAATTACTTTAAGAAAGGCTTTTAAATTTTCCAGCAAATCATCAATATCAAATTTAATACTTCCTAATTTACCATGAATAACCCCATTTTTATCCGTCCTGAATTTTATTTGACCAGACTTAATGGTTTTAGTAGCTTCCGCAATGTTAGAAGTCACAGTACCAAATTTAGGGTTAGGCATCAGCCCTTTAGCACCCAATACTTTTGCAATAGGAGTGATTTTTGCCATGAAATCAGGAGTAGTGATGCACCAATCAACATTCAACTTTCTACCTTTTTTTATCTCTTCAATTAAATCTTCTCCTCCTGTAATATCAGCACCAGCTTTTTCAGCTTCTAATAAATGTTTATCTTGAGCAAAAACAGCTACTTTAATATTCTTCCCGATACCTTTAGGCAAAACTACTGTACCACGCACCTGCTCTTCAGATTTACGTGAATCTACACCTAAATTGACTGCGATATCAACTGATTCATTAAATTTTGCTGAAGCAGACTCAACAACCTTCTCCAAACATTGCTTAGAATTATCATTATATGTACTCATTTACCTAACCTTCCACAACTTCTATACCCATAGATTTTGCAGTGCCTATAACCATCTTCACTGCTGAATCTTCATTATCCACTTTCATATCAACCATCTTACACTTTGCCACTTTAATGATAGCAGACATAGATAATTTAGCCACTAATTCTTTACCAGAATTACCAGAAGCTTTACTTAATTTAGCTTCCTGCTTAAGCAAATAAGCCACAGGCGGACCGCTGACAGTAAAATCATGAGAGCGATCATCCTTTATGGAAATTCTCACTGTTACTAAATCACCTACTTTATAACTAGCGTTAGCAGCGCTAGTAGCTTTATTAAAAGCTTCACAAAATTTAGGAACAGGTATACCACGCGGGCCAAGTACTGAAGCAATTTTCGGTCCTGGAACTGCTTTTCCAGCTTCCATAAGCAAGTTAATCTTAGCAACTACATTACTCATAATTAATCCTCTATTTTCTCTACTTGAGCCAAATCAAGCTCTATTATTGTTGGCTTACCTAAGATTGATACTTCAACATTAATAATTTTTTTCTCGTCATTTACCATATCTACCTTACCAGTAAAATTTTGAAAAAGACCATCATTAATTTTTACTTTTTCACCTTTCTCATAACCATAACTCAACTTTTTCGTTTCTTGAGCATTGTAAAGCGCACTACACATTGAACGAATCTCATTATCCTCAATCACCTTTGGAACATTACCATTTTTCAAAAATCCATAAACCTTAAGAGATTTTGGTATATTATTAATAAAATTTAATACCTCATCGCATAAATTCATGTATAAAAAGACATAACCAGGAAAGGACTTCCTTCGTTTAGCATTTTTTTTAGATTTTAAATCCATCTCACTTAATTCTTCACAAGGAATAAAAACCCTATTAAAATAATTATTAATATTCAATCTCATAGAATTTTCTAATATATATTGGCGCACTTTCTCTTCATAATTAGAGGCAACTCTTAAAATGTACCACTTATATCTATTAAATTCCTTACGTTTTAAAATTACCTCATCATCTGAAATCATCTCAAAATGACCAGACTCATCACCACAAAACCCAGTCATTTGATTCAAAATATTTTTGCTTTCATCACACAGATGCATACATATATATACTTCACATAACTCTTTTATATCAGATTTTACATCACATACTGTCTGATAAGGAATAAACACCTCCTTAAAGTAAACAGTATTGGTTGCCAACTCGCATATATCCTTCTCATACCCGTAATCGACTTTAATGATATACCATTTATACTTATATTCCATAAATAATTCCAAATAAAGTCTTAATTACGTAAAGAGACATAAAATCTACGAAGCAAAAGAAAATCGAAAAGCATAATATAACAGTTATTACAATAAACAAAGATGACAATACCTGCTGTTTTTTTATCCAAGCAATTCTCCTTATTTCTTGCTTTATATCGCAAAAAAAAACATACAGGTTTTTTAACATTTCTACCATAATATTAATGCAGGAGCGATAGGAATTGAACCTACAACCTCTGGTTTTGGAGACCAGCGCTCTACCAATTGAGCTACACTCCTATAATTCAAAGTTTACTCTAAAATTTCCGAAACAACGCCAGAACCAACAGTTCTACCACCTTCTCTTATCGCAAAACGTAATCCTTTATCCATTGCTATTGGTACTTGCAACTCCACTTCTATACTTACATTGTCCCCTGGCATTACCATCTCCTTTCCATCTAGCAATTTTATGCTCCCAGTTACATCCGTTGTCCTTAAATAAAACTGTGGCTGATAATTTCCAAAAAATGGTGTATGCCTTCCTCCTTCTTCTTTCTTCAATATATACACCTCCGCATTAAATTTCTTATGCGGGGTTATTGTCCCTGGTTTTGCCAATACTTGCCCTCTCTCCACTTCTTCTCTCTTTGTTCCTCTTAGTAGTATTCCTACATTGAGTCCTGCACTTCCCTTATCTAGCAACTTCTTAAACATCTCAACACCAGTACATATCGTCTTTTGCGTCGCTTTCAGACCTATTATCTCTATCTCATCCCCTGTCTTTATCTCCCCCTTCTCTATTCTTCCTGTTACTACCGTCCCTCGGCCCGATATTGAAAATACATCTTCTATTGGCAACAAAAACGGCAAATCTATAGGCCTTGGAGGTACTGCCACATACTCATCTAACTTCTCCATCAATTTATCTATTGATTTCTTTCCATACTCACTACTATCATCCTCTAATGCTTTTAACGCAGACCCAACTATCATAGGCACTTCATCACCTGGAAATCCATACTTACTCAGCAACTCTCTCACTTCCATCTCTACCAAATCTATCATATCAGCATCAGCAACATCAGCTTTATTTATATATACCACGATATATCCAACACCCACCTGTTTTGCCAGCAATATATGCTCTCTCGTTTGTGGCATCGGCCCATCAACCCCTGACACTACCAATATCGCTGCATCCATCTGTGCTGCACCTACTATCATATTCTTTACATAATCAGCATGTCCAGGGCAATCAACGTGTGCATAGTGTCTCTTTTCTGTTTGATATTCAACATGCGCTGTTGCTATTGTTATCCCTCTCTTTCTTTCTTCTGGCGCTTTATCTATTTGATCATATGCTACAAAATTACCATAATGCTTTGTTATCGCCGCTGTTAACGTTGTCTTCCCATGATCCACATGTCCTATCGTTCCCACGTTTACATGCGGCTTTCCAAATGCTTCTACTATCGCTGTCATAATTACTAACCTTTAATTATACTTTAACTTTAACTCATCAACCACATATTGTGGCACTTGTTCATAACAAGAAAAATGCATACTATACTGAGCTCTTCCCTGAGATATAGAACGCAAAACATTTATATAACCAAACATATTTGCAAGAGGAACCGAAGCAGTAATTATTTTGCTATTATTACCTAAATCCAGCATATCAACAACACTGCCTCTTCTACTATTTATATCACCCATAACATCACCCATATATTCTTCAGGAGTAATGATTTCCACTTTCATTATAGGTTCTAGCATTTTTGGACCAGCTTT
Source organism: Wolbachia endosymbiont (group B) of Scrobipalpa ocellatella (assembly GCF_964188425.1). Taxonomy (NCBI): domain Bacteria; kingdom Pseudomonadati; phylum Pseudomonadota; class Alphaproteobacteria; order Rickettsiales; family Anaplasmataceae; genus Wolbachia; species Wolbachia endosymbiont (group B) of Scrobipalpa ocellatella. The sequence goes on along the minus strand of NZ_OZ077190.1, from coordinate 350,757 downwards.
ATTTGCCATTTCCTTAAAAGCACCTTTAGCAGCAAGTTCAAAAGCCAAAGGACTAGAATCAACATCATGAAAAGCACCATCAAGAAGAGTAGCCTTAAAATCAATCAATGGAAAGCCGGAAATTATACCACCTTCTTTTATCAACTCTAAGCCATTTTGCACTCCAGGTATATACTCTTTTGGAATAGCACCGCCTACAATTTTACTTTCAAACTGAAAGCCAAAACCAGGCTCAAGAGGTTCGAATTTTATTTTAACTTTAGCAAACTGACCAGCACCACCTGATTGTTTTTTATGAGTGTAATCAATTTCAACAGATTTAGTGATAGTTTCACGATATGCAACTTGAGGTGCACCAACGTTAGCTTCAACATTAAACTCGCGCTTCATTCTATCAATAATAATCTCAAGATGCAGCTCACCCATACCTTTCAATATAGTCTGCCCACTCTCCGCATTTACTGACATCCTTAAAGAAGGATCTTCTGCAACCAATCTATTCAAAGCAACACCTAATTTTTCCTGATCTGAGGTGGTTTTCGGTTCTATAGCAATTTCAATAACAGGATCAGGAAATTCCATACGCTCTAATAGTATAGGAAAATCAGATGAACATAAAGTATCACCAGTAATTGTTTTCTTTAATCCAACTAAGGCAACTATATCACCAACTTTAGCTTCGTTTATATCTTCTCTGTTATTTGCATGCATAAGCAACATTCTACCAATTCCTTCAGTCTCATTCTTTCCAGCATTTAATACAGCAGATTTAGATTTTAACTTACCGGAATAAATACGAATAAACGTCAAGCTACCTACAAATTTATCCGTCATCACTTTAAACGCAAGAGCAACGAATTTCTCTTTTTCTGAAGGTTTGATCTCAATTTTCTTTTCTGAATCTTTAGGATCAGTTCCAATAATTACATCAACATCAATAGGAGAGGGTAAAAAATCAACCACACCATCTAAAAGTGATTGCACGCCTTTGTTTTTAAAAGCTGACCCACATAATACAGGGACAAATTTTCCTTTAATGGTCCCGCTTCTCACACACTTTTTCAACAAATCAATTGGCAGATCGTTAGATTCAAAGTAAGTATTTATCGCCTCATCATCCATTTCAGCTGCAGCATCTAATAAAAGATTTCGATACTCTTGAGCTTTATCAAGCAAATCAGAAGGAATATCTTCATAAGAAAATTTAGCGCCTAATGTTTCTTCTTGCCATATAATAGCTTTCATAGAAATAAGATCGATTATGCCTTTAAAATCTTTCTCACTTCCTATTGGCAACTGAATAACTAAAGGTGATGCGCCAAGCTTCGTTTTTATCATATCGACACATCGATAAAAATTTGCCCCGATTCTATCCATTTTATTAACAAAGCAGATACGAGGAACGTTATATTTATCAGCTTGACGCCAAACTGTCTCAGACTGAGGCTCAACTCCAGCAACTCCATCAAATACAGCAACCGCACCATCCAAAACCCTCAAAGATCTCTCAACTTCAATAGTGAAGTCAACATGACCAGGAGTATCTATTATATTAATCCTATGATCATTCCAAAAACATGTTGTTGCAGCAGAGGTAATTGTAATGCCACGCTCCTTCTCTTGCTCCATCCAATCCATAGAAGCTGCACCATCGTGCACTTCACCAATCCTATTTTGTTTACCAGTATAAAATAAAATACGCTCTGTTGTGGTGGTCTTGCCAGCATCTATATGAGCCATTATTCCTATATTTCTATACCTAGATATTAAAACTTCCATACCACAATCAATCAGCTAATATTAAAAACGAAGATGAGAAAATGCCTTATTAGCTTCAGCCATTTTATACTTTTCTTCACACATCTTAAATGCACCACCACATTTATTATAAGCATCTAATATTTCAGACTGCAAACAATAAACAGTAGTTCTACCACTCTTTTTGCGAGCAGCAGAAGTTGCTCTAGCAATCCACCTTAATGCCAAAGAAATTGCTCTATCTTGACGAATTTCAACAGGGACTTGATAAGTTGCACCACCAATACGCCGAGAGCGTACTTCTATAGAAGGGGTAACATTTTCTACTGCTGTTTCAAAAATTGATAAGGCATCTTTGCCTATTTTCTTTTCAGCTAAGGACAAAGCACTATAAGCAATCTTTTCTGCAATAGACTTTTTACCACATTTCATAATTATATTAATAAAACGCATAAGCAAGACACTACCATAACGAGAGTCAGGGCTTGTTCTTTTTTTTGCTTTATTACGACGTGCCATAAATTTTAACCAGATTTCTTTACACCATATTTCGAACGGGCTTTCTTTCGATTTTGCACACCACGTAGATCAAGAGCACCTCTTATTATGTGATAACGTACACCCGGCAAATCCTTAACTCGCCCACCACGTATTAAAACAACGGAATGCTCTTGTAAATTATGACCTTCGCCAGGTATATAAGCCGTCACTTCACCGTATCCACTAATCTTTACTCTAGCTACCTTACGTAGTGCTGAGTTAGGCTTTCTAGGAGTTGTAGTATATACCTTAGTGCAAACACCCCTTCTTTGAGGATTGCATTTTCCCAAAGCTGGCACCTTCTTCTTGCGAGTTAACCCTGATCTACCCTTACATATTAATTGATTTATCGTAGGCATATACTGTAAATTTAAAACTCTGAAAATAACTAAGTCTTAGTTATAAAATAATAAACCTCAATAGTCAATATAAAAATAAACATTACTACTCTAATAATCTCAGCCCAATTGCTTTGAAAGCTACTGATAATTATATGCTAAAGCGCATATTGGTTTTAATATTAAGAAATTATCACTTGCTGTGGTCGAATTAATATAGATATGGAACAAGTAATATACTGTGATGGCTATCAAAGAATATGCAGAAAATAATGCTTATAATAGAGCCAAGAGCTTCTAACATTAATGCAAAAATACCAACCGAACTAACCGAATTACCAGTAAAGCCGGATGATTTTTACAATCCTACTCTTGACACTTAGATTTAATGCAGCTACCCTAAGTTCAAAATTCTATACTCAATTTTGCTGTTCTTGCATACAAGGAACACGTTTTTAGAATAATGAAAACAATCAGCGCTTTAATTAAAGAAGGGTCAAAGCTACTATCATCACATAGAATTGAATCACCACATTTGGATTGTGAAATCATCATGCAGTACGTACTTGGAGTAGAAAGATCATTCACAATCATGAATCACACCAATCAGGTACCAAGAAACAAAGAACTTCTATTCTGGAAATTAACAAAAAAAAGAGCAGAAAGATATCCAATATCGCAAATAATAGGTAATCGTGAATTCTGGAGTAAAAATTTTATAGTTAACCAACATGTTCTAGATCCAAGACCAGATAGTGAGACAGTAATTTCAACAGTGTTAAAATATTACCAAAATAAGAAGCAAAAAATAAAAATTGCAGATTTTGGCACAGGCACAGGCTGTTTGTTGATCTCCGTACTTAGTGAGTATGAATATGCTATTGGAGTTGGTTTTGAAAAAAGCCTGGAAGCATACAAAATTACCTGCCAGAACACAAAGAAACATAATCTTCTCAACAGAGCTAAAATATTTCCAAATTCGTGGACAGAATGTAGAGATTTATTTGATCTTATAATAAGCAATCCTCCATATATTAAAAGAAGTAAGTTAAAAAATCTGCAAGCTGAAGTGCAAAAAGAGCCAAGAATTGCTCTTGATGGTGGTATCGATGGATTGAGCTGTTACCTGAGTATTTTTCCAATATTGAAAAAGTGCCTTAAAAAAGATGGGTTTGCGATACTGGAAATAGGCGAAGATCAGAGCAATATTGACAAAATAATACCCTTATATGGACTGGCTTTTCAGGAATACGTATACGACTTGGCTGGAATGAAAAGATGCATTGTTGTAAAGCAAGATAAAGAACATGACTAGTAGAACGCTAGCTTTCTAAGAACCTGTTCATAATCTCAAGAAAGGCATAAAGTAAGAAATAGAGTGTATAAATTAGGATATATGAGGAGTGTATACCCAAGTGACATAAGTCGAGAGAAGTTTGAGATTATTTCACCAGATCTGGAGTCTTGTGGAAAAAACAAAACCAAGAAAACTTGATTTGTATGAATATATTTTGCGGAGTGTTGTACGCCCTAAAAAGTGGTTATCAGTGGAGGATGCTACCAAAAGAGTTTCCCAAAACGGCGCAATTGTTATGATTATTTCAAAAATGGAGTGAAAAAGTAAAAGGAAATAAAAAAAAGTATTTTGGAGTGCATGTTAAAAAAAATAGTTAGTGTGGTCCGACAAAACAATGTTTGGAAAGAAAAAATCAGCTTTTGCATAATTGACACTCAGAGTGTAAAGAACGCAGACACTGATGAAGAAAAAGGCTATGACGCTGGTAAAAAAATCTCAGGAATAAAACGCCATATCGCACGAGATATAGATGTTTGCTATTTATTCTTAAGCTTGGGAGTGTTAAATAGCATTTTACTTTTTTTAGTATGTAGAGATTTTCTAGGAATTATTCTATTGAATTCTATGATATTATTTTCTGTAGCATTGTTATACATACCATAAGAGTGAACTGACGAAATTTGTAAAGGAGTTTTATGGCTTAGCTACATGGTACTAACACTCAAGTAAATTTTCATCAATGACGCAATTTGCTATGTCTATATCTCACATAGCTTACAACTTGCTTTACTCCTTTTACTTTTCTTGCAATTGCTATTACAGCTTTTAATTCCGCCTTATTTTGAGCTATACCCATCAAATAAACGACTCTATCAACTGTATTAACGCTATAATTAATTGATTTAATATTTCTTTTTCCCAGAAGCCTCGTGCTTATCTCTGCTGTTATCATACCATCTACAGTAACATCTAGCATAGAAGTCATTTTAATTGGTGTGACTCTTATTTCATTTATCACTTCTTTAATCTCTTTTTGCTGCCAAGCTATTTTCTCTGCTGTGAGTTGCTTTTCATGATTATCAACATTTCCAATGAGTAATACTCTTCCTTCACTCACTTTAACTTTTATAGATGAGAACAGTCCGTGTTTTAAGAGTCCCTTATTGATTCTTATTACTATAGTTGTATCATCAATAATGTTTCCCAAGGATTTATCTTGCATTGTTATTGCTGTAGCCGCTGCAGTTGCTGTTACCACTATACCACTTACAAGAGTCGTACAGCCACTCTGTGTAATCAGAAAAATTGCGAGTAAGAAGCTTGCTATTAATCTCATTATTAATTTCCAGAGTTTAGAGCCTTAATTAAAGAATATTAATAAGCTTTTTTTATTGTGTAAATACTATAAATTGAATAAGCCTTGAATATTTCTAAGACAGTACTTATCTTAATAGTGTTAGTTAAAGTAATTTAGGCTTAGACTCATAGTGGAGTTAACCAGTATTATAAGTTCAGTCTGTGGTACTAAAATCTAATCTTTAAATTGCATAAGATGACAGAAGTGGTTATCTATAAGTTAATGAAGGGCTCTTGCGGATATGGCGAAATTGGTAGACGTGCCAGGTTTAGGTCCTGGTGAGCTTGCTCGTGGGGGTTCAAGTCCCTCTATCCGCACTTAAAGTCATGTAACTCAGGTTTTAAGAGAAAATTTATAATCACTAAGTACACTTTTGTTTGTATAAGAACCTGTTCTTAAGGATTGTATTTAACTTAAATTCTGGTAAAATGGCTTTATTAAAACATAAATAAAATATTGATAACAGGTTGTAATGTCTAGTAATATACCTCAAAATGCAGTCGAAGCAGATACATTAAGTAATATATATACCTATAAGGAACTTAGTGTAGATAAACTAAAGTATGAGTATGAAATCACAGTTAGTAGTGATTATATAGAACAAAAGATAAACTCTAGATTACAAGAAATAGCGAAGAATGCAAAATTTCCTGGATTTAGATCAGGAAAGATGCCTTACGATCTTGTTATTACAAATTATAAAAACGAAGCTTTGGAATATGTGATAAACGATACGATTGACTATTGCTCAAGTGATTTAATGAAAAAAATCGAAGTTAAGTCTCACATCCATCCTAAGGTTGATATTATGTCATTACCAAACCTTGATAAAAAGGATAAAAAAGGTGACTTTCTGTACAAATTATCTTTTGAATCGATGCCAAAAGTGCCAGTAATAGATCTTGATAAAATAAATTTGAAGAAAGTTAAGGCAAAAATCAAAGAGGGAGACATAAAAGAATTTATTGATTCTATAAAAACAAAATTTCCTAACTTTGTCTCTGTTGATGATGCTTCTTATCAAGCAAAAAACGAGGATAAACTGATAATTGACTTTGAAGGGCGAATTAGAAATAAGCTCTTTCAAGGTGGAAGTGGCAAAAATTTTACTGTTAATTTAGGATCTGGAACATTTATAAATGGTTTTGAAGATCAATTAATTGGCATGAAAAAAGGGGAAACAAAAAGCTTTAAGTTGAGATTTCCTGAAGATTACCAGGTAATTTCCCTTGCGGGACAGGAGGCTGCTTTTTCTGTTCGAGTTAATGACATTCAGATTGCCAAAGATTTGCAAAGTGATAATGAAATAGCTAGGAGAATTGGTTTTGAAGATCATTCTTCGCTAATAGATCATGTAAAAGAAGTAATTGATAATCAGTGTAAAGAAATGGAAGATCTCTTAATTAAGAAAGAGCTATTTGATTGTTTGGATGCTAGTTATAGTTTTGATTTGCCTATAGAAGTAGTAAAACAGGAACAGCAGAGAGTGGAAAGAGAGTTGAATGCTAAAGATGATTCGTGTAAAGAAGCTGAAAGACGCGTAAAGCTTGCAATGCTATTCATGGAGTTCAGTAAAGAACATGAAATATCATTAACTCAAAGTGATATTATGAATGTTATTGTAAATCAATATGTCAGTAAAGATGTATCATTTGACAGGGTATTTAAACATTTTAAATCAGATGGACAATTTCAGGAATTAGTTAGAGGGCAAGCGCTTGAGTATAAAGTGACGGATTATATGATAGAAAAAGCTAGTAAAGAAGAACAGATTGTTTCTGTGAAAGAATTAAAGGAATTATTTGATAATATTTGATAGGAAAAGGTATGACTCTTATACCAATTGTAGTTGAACAAACTAGTCGCGGTGAGCGGGCTTATGACATATATTCAAGGCTAGTAAAAGAAAGAATAATTTTCGTAACTGGCCCTATTGAAGACAACATGGCCAGCGTAATAGTAGCACAGCTTTTATTTTTAGAATCGGAAAATCCCGATAAAGACATTTGTATGTATATTAACTCACCAGGTGGTGTTGTAACTGCTGGTTTGTCGATCTACGATACAATGCAGTATATAAATCCAGACGTTTCAACTTTGTGTATAGGTCAAGCTGCATCTATGGGTTCTTTGTTGCTTACAGCTGGTGCGGAGGGTAAACGTTACTCGCTACCTCATTCAAGAATTATGATACATCAGCCATCTGGTGGTTATCATGGGCAAGCAACTGATATAGAAATACATGCTAATGAAATTTTGCGAGTTAAGAAAAAATTAAATCAAATTTATGAAAAACATACTGGAAATTCACTAAAAAAAATTGAAGAAATGATGGAAAGAGATAAATTCATGGATCCTGAAGAAGCAATGAAAACTGGCTTAATTGACAGAGTAATAGCTGAGCGTAAAGATATGAAGATTGAAAATATTAAAGTTAAACAAAAGGTAGTTTAATGGATAACAATAATGATTTACACTACTGTTCTTTTTGTAACAAGGCACAAAACGAAGTAGATAAATTGATTACTAACTCTTCAGATGGTTTAAAGGTGTTCATTTGTAATGAATGCATAGAGTTATCCCATAAAGCAATAAGTCAAAAGAAAGAGAGAGCTTTTAATTCAGATCATATATCTGATATGAAGCTATTACTAAAGAAACCTGAAGATATAAAAATTTTTCTTAGTAAGCATGTTGTAGGTCAGGAACATGCGCAACACGTTTTATCTGTGGCTATGTATAACCATTGTCAATCCATGGTGCAACTTCATTCTATAAGTGATATTGAAATTGAGAAGTCAAATATAATGCTTATTGGCCCTACTGGTTCTGGTAAGACTTTGCTAGCAAAAACACTTGCTAAAGTTTCAGATGTGCCATTTGCTATGGCCGATGCGACAACTTTGACTGAGGCAGGTTATGTAGGTGATGATGTAGAAAGCGTGTTGTCACGTCTATTACAAGCTGCAAATTATGATGTTGCAAAGGCACAGCATGGTATAGTGTTTATCGATGAAATAGACAAGATTACAAGAAAATCTGAAAGCACTTCAATAACCCGTGACGTTTCAGGTGAAGGGGTCCAGCAAGCTCTGCTTAAGATTATGGAGGGTACAGTTGCTTATGTTCCGCCACAAGGAGGGCGAAAACACCCGCAACAAGAGTTTATACAAGTAGATACTAGTAATATACTATTTATTTGTGGAGGAGCTTTTGAAGGCCTAAATAAAATTATTGAGGCAAGAAAAAAGGGAACATCAGTTGGCTTTGGAGCAGATATAAGTCAGTCTAAAGCACAAAAGAAAAAAAATGCTTTACGCGATGCTCAACCTGAGGACTTAATCAAATTCGGTTTGATACCCGAATTTGTAGGACGAGTTCCAATAACTGCTGTTCTAGATGAGCTGGATCACGAAGATTTAATACATGTGTTGACAGAGCCAAGAAATGCGCTAGTAAAACAATATAAAGCATTGCTTGCATTTAGTAAAGTAAACCTTGAGTTTTCAGATGAAGCAATATCAGCTATTGCTAAAAAAGCTATAAGCTATAAAACAGGTGCAAGGATGTTACGTGCTATCTTAGAGTCACTTTTGCTTGATGTTATGTATATATCCGGCAACGGAGGTTTTGAAGGTAGCACTATAACGGTTACTAAGAAAATGGTAGAATTAGGCAAAGTGACGATTAATCATAATAATAAGGGTAGTGTTATAACGGTTAATGATTAATTTGAGGCATATATTATGAGTATTGGACGTGCTGTAAACTTTAATTCTACTGTATTACCAGTATTACCTCTAAGAGATGTAGTAATTTTTCCAAATATAATGTTGCCTTTATTCGTAGGTAGAGAAAAATCTGTTCATGCACTAGAGTATGCAATAAGTAGCAGTAGTCACCAAAACGAGATTTTTCTCATAGCACAAAAAGATGGTTCTATTGATAATCCAGAGCCAGAGAATCTTTATGAAGTAGGTGTGTTAGCAAACATTATACAACCATTAATAAAACTGCCTGACAATGCAGTAAAAGTCATGATTCATGGGGTAAGAAGGGGAAGAGTTATAGAATATATTAGCTCTCACACTTTGTTAGAGGCCAGAGTAGCGTTAGATGGTCATTATGAGTATGGAGAAAATGAAGATAATATTGATTTAGAAGCTTTAAGGCGTTCTGTTATAGATGCATTTGACAATTGGTGTAAACTAAGCAAGAAAAGTCGGCCCGAGATTATTATTGACCCCATTGATCAAGTTAAAGAGGTTAATCAAATTGTAGATATGATAGCTTCGTACTTAAATATAAAGGTATCAGACAAGCAAAACATACTTGAAGTTTATAACCCAAAAGAGCGTTTAAAAAAAGTTTTTGCTCTTATTGAGAGAGAAATAAGTATTTTGAGTGCACAAAACCGCTTGTATAAGACAATTAAATCACAGGTTGAAAGTACTCAAAAAGTTTACTACCTTAATGAGCAATTAAAAGCTATACAGAAAGAATTAGGTGAGTTTGAAAATGGAGATGAAGGGAATATACTCAATGAATTTGAAAAAAAGATAAATGAAACAAAGCTTTCTGAGGAAGCAAAAGAGAAAGCCATAACTGACTTAAAGAGATATAAGAAAATGAATCCCATTTCTCCTGAAGCAACAGTTATATCTAGTTACTTGCATTGGTTGCTTGATTTGCCATGGGGAAAGTACAAAGATGCAAAAATTAACTTAAATGCGGCTAAAAAAATCTTAGATGAAAATCATTATGGCATAGAGAAAGTAAAAGATAGAATAATAGAATTTTTAGCAGTATTAAAGAGAGTAAAAGAGATAAAGGGTCCTATACTTTGCTTAGTTGGACCACCTGGTGTTGGTAAAACTTCTTTAGCTAAGTCTATGGCAAAAGCAGTAGGAAGAGATTTTGTTCGCATATCTCTTGGTGGTATACGTGATGAGTCTGAAATACGAGGACACAGGAAAACTTATATTGGCTCAATGCCTGGTAAAATCATTCAACACATGAAAAAAGCTAATTCATGCAACCCGCTTTTCCTGCTTGATGAAATAGATAAGATGGGTTCTGATTCGCGTGGTGATCCTGCATCTGCATTACTTGAGGTTTTGGATACTGAGCACAATAAACATTTTACAGATCATTACTTGGAAGTTGAGTTTGATCTTTCAAGTGTAATGTTTGTAGCCACAGCAAATAGCTTAAATTTACCGCATCCTTTGCGTGATAGGATGGAAATTATACAATTATCTGGGTATACCGAAGACGAGAAGATCAGTATTGCTACACATCACCTTATTCCAAAATTAAAAAAAGAGCATGGTTTGCATCAGAAGGAGTGGGAAATAACCAATGAAGCATTATACGAGTTGATACGTTTATATACACGTGAAAGCGGCGTGCGAAGCATGGAAAGGGAACTTGCAAAACTCATGAGAAAGGCAGTTAAAGCAATATTAACTGATAAAAATAAGAAAATATCCGTAGAGACTGGTAATTTACAAGATTATCTAGGGGTACGTAAGTATACCTTTGGCATTGCAGAAAATGAGAGTTTGGTAGGGATAGTAACTGGTCTTGCCTATACTGAAACAGGTGGTGATATTTTAATGATAGAGTCAGTCCTAATTCCGGGCAAGGGGGAAATAAAATACACAGGAAAGCTTGGAGAGGTTATGCAAGAGTCTATAAAAGCTGCGTATAGTTATGTGCGATCAAATTGTTTATTTTTCGGTATAAAACCCGAAAAATTTCAAAATAATGATATACATTTGCATGTACCTGAGGGTGCTGTGCCAAAAGATGGTCCCTCTGCTGGCAGTGCAGTATGTACATCTATTGTTTCTCTTATGACAAATATACCAGTTAACAAAAGTGTTGCTATGACAGGTGAAGTAACATTGCGTGGTAGAGTGTTGGCTATTGGGGGTTTGAGAGAAAAATTGCTTGCTGCGCTAAGAGGATCAATCAAAACTGTGATTATACCAAGTGAAAATGAGAAAGATATGCAAGAGATTCCTGCAAATATAAAAGAAGAAATCAATGTAATTTTTGCTGAGAATATTGATGAAGTTATAAAAGTTGCTTTGATGCACCCTATTACTTCAATTGATGATAATAACGAAATTAGTGTGTCTACCTCCATAGAAAATAAGGATAATACCTTCCCTTCATCAGAAACATTAAAGCACTAAATTGAAAAGGTTTATGCAATTTTCGTTTCTTTTTTTTAACCTCAAAGCTCTGATTTGAATATATAAATTACAAGTAACATATATGGCAATTTCATAAGTTCATTTTTCAAGCATATATTGCAATATCTCACTAGCAATTGCAACATCTTGGCGTGGAGTTTTACCATGTTCTATAAACACTGAGATTGCATAGCGCGGATCATGGTAGGGGCCATAAGCGATAAACAATTTATGACTTTCACCTTTAGAGTTTATCTCTGGTGTTCCGGTTTTGCCAGCAATTTGTATACTGCCTAGTCCTTTTCTATAGTTAGAATTCACCACGTCAAACATAGCTTTTCGAACCACACTAAGATGCTCATGATTCACATCAATATCAAGAAAGTCTTGCCCTGATTTACTCATCTCAATGTGGGGAATTACCTCCTTTCCTGTTGCAACCCTCGCTGCAAGAACTGCAAGCTGTAATGGCGTTGTAAGTAAATACCCTTGTCCTATAACTAAGTTAATGGTATCACCTAAATACCACTCTGAATATAGCTTGCGTGCACGCCAATCCACATCAGGCAACAATCCCGGAGCTTCTTCCTTAAACATTCCAATTAATGGTCCACTTCCTATACCAAATTTGCTAGCCATTTCTAGTAGAGAATCTACATTTATTTTTTTTCCTATATTATAAAAGTAAGTGTTGCATGAGAAGGCCATTGCCTCGTTTAAAGATACATATCCATGGACTTTGCTTTTTAGGCAACGAAATTTTCGTTCACCTATTTTCATATATCCCCTACACGAGAACTTTTCTTCTGGTGTTATTATTCCATCTTTTAAACCCGCAAGCGCATCTATTATTTTAAATATTGAACCAGGTGGAATTTGATATGATAATGCACGGTTTACAAGCGGTAATGAAGGATTGTTTAAATTTTTCCAAGTTTCATTTGATAATCTGCTAGTGAAAAGATTATTATCGTAAGAAGGTGAATTATATAATGCTAAAATTTCTCCGTTATTCACATCAATTACCACTGTGGAACCTTGGTGGTCTTTAAATATCTCTGCAATTTTCTTCTGTAAATCAACATCAATTGTCAGCTGTATATCTTGTCCGTCTTGCTGCGGTATGCTAGATAACTCTCTCATGATACGCTTCTTAGAATTTATTTCCTGCTCAGATTTTCCGGTCTTGCCTTTTAATACATGATCATATGTATATTCAATTCCACTAACCCCTGCTTCATTTATGTCTTGCTGTCTTTTTGTATATCCGATTATATGAGAACATATCGAACCAAACGGGTAATAACGTTTATAAAGAGCAGTTATTTTTGTATCTGATGATTTTGTTGCATCAGGTTTAATTTCTGATAACATCTGCAAATCAACTTCCCTAGTAAAGGTTTTTTGCCCATCAAATAAAACAATATACGAAATTTTGTTTACTGCGAGTTCAACGCTATTCCTATCCAAAATCCTGCCTCGTTTAGGCACAATAGTAACAACTTTTATCCTATTATTATTGGATAGCACTTCATATTTTTGTCTATCTCGTACTTGTAAAGTATACAACCTATAACTAAAAATAGCAGAAATAGTAAGCTGAATACCACCTAATATGAATGCCCTGCGGTTGAAGACCTTGTTTTTTGTCCACATAGAATTCCTTTAGAATGCACTCCTTCTCCTTTTATTGGCATATTTCTAGCTTTCACTACATCACAAACCCTTTCTTCCCACTCACTTAAGGTAACAAGTTTGTAACCCGATTTTTTTAGTATTTCAATAATCTGAGGTAAAGCTTCAACTGTATTTGATTTGTTATCGTGATCATGGAACAATATAATCGCTCCATTATGTACATTGCTTAAAACTCTTTCAACCAAAATCTCTGATTTATCACCTTGCCAATCCAGAGAATCGACTGTCCATAATATGGAATACATATTTAATCGATTAGTATTTTCGATCAAATTATCATTGTGACATCCATATGGTGGACGAAACCATTTTACATTCTGTTCTGTTGCATTTTTAATTGCCACATTTGTCTTTTCCAGTTCTTGCAATTGCTCCTCACTTGAAAGTGATGTCAACTTCCTATGCGACCAAGAATGATTACCTAATTCATGACCTGCTTGATGGATCTTTTCTACTATTTTAGATGTTTTTTTATTTATGCGTTCACCAAGCAAAAAAAATGTCGCTTTTGTTTTATTGCTCTCCAGAATATTAATAATATCTCCTGATCTATTATAAGATGGACCATCATCAAACGTAAGCGCAACGAACTTATCGTTGTTATTCAATAATTTCTTTATATTACTTAAATTTTTATATGATAGATCCAAATCACAATTGAGCCCACGATATGGTAAGTTAAAGTTACAATCACTACAGAAAACTGCGCTTGAATATAGCAAAAGAAAAGTGATTATTCTTATAAACATATATAATCAGCAAAGTGATAGAGTACTACACTTTTTTGCTAAATTAAACCACTTTTAACAGCTACTGTTTACTTCGTTACTTTGTCAATATATTATATTAATAACTTTATATAATATAGTATGATTGCAAATATAAATACCGTTGCACTTCAGGGAACCAGCACAGTAAATGTTAATGCACAAATTCACATGGCAAATGGTATTCCAGCTTTTAAAGCAACAAGGACAACATTGCAAATTTAGAGTTCAAAAGGGTTATTCCTCGAGAACTACTGCGTCAGAAAGTTGGCGTTGAATTTGTATATAATGTTGACCTTGGAGGTTTTTATGAATAATAGTGAGAGAAAAGAAAAATTGGAAACTCGCATTTTATCAAGTAGAGGCAGGTCTTTACTTGACCATGAGCTACTGGAACGTACTCTATCTGAATGTGAAGAAGGAAGAGAAGTGGCCAAAAAGCTAATAGAGCTCTTTAGTAGTTTAGGAAGGGTAATTAACGCTGACTTTCATGAGCTAAAAAATGTTACAGGAATGAATGATGGAGCAATAGCAAGTATCTTTTGTCTGAAAGAGATTTTCGATAGGATACTGAAAGGTAAGTTAAAAAAGCTGTCGATTCTTGATAACAGAGAAGAGCTACTAAAATACTTTAAAACAGCAATAGGGCAGTCACGAAAGGAAAGCTTGCGAGTAATATACTTAGATCGAAGTGGTCATTTGATATACGAGTATATTCAAGACTGTGGAACTATAGACAGAGTACCTCTATATGTGAGAGAAATAATCAAACAGGGATTACTGATCGATGCATCATCTATTGCAATTTCACATAATCATCCAAGTGGAGATACAGAACCATCAAAGGAGGATGAGGATAACACACTTACATTAGCTGCAACCTGCGAAAATGTAGGAATGAAATTAATAGATCACATAATCGTAACACAGAAGAGCCACTTTAGTTTTTATGATAGTGGTTTATTGTAATCTGTAGACCGGAAGGAAAGTTCTCCAACTTTCCTTCTTTTTTTCTACTTCATAAATTAAAAAATTCAATATAAGCTTGAGCAGCTAAAATTAGTAATGAAAGGTGGAATTAGGCAAAAAAATAAAAGAACTTAGATTATACTGTGGTTTAACACAAACTGAGTTGGGAAAGAAAATAGGCGTTTCGTATAGACAAATACAAAGGTACGAAAATAGTTCAAACCAAATTTTGGCCAGTAGGCTATACGACTTAGCAAAAGCACTATCGATTAATGTGGCTGATTTTTTTACTGATGTGCATGTCGACTCACATGAAACTTATGATGAAGAAATACTAAAATTAGTCAAAGGATATAATGAAATTAAAAGCAAAAGGTTACGTAGCGTAGTTTATATATTGGTAAAATCTTTTTCTCAAAGTTACAATGAGAGTTAGTATTGCTTCAATACCTCAGTTAATATATTAATAAATGATTGTACAAGATGAACAACATCCTATTGATAAACAAATAGGTGAAAGAATAAGGAAGAGAAGGTTAATATGCGGTTTTAGCCAAAGAGACTTAGGAAAAAAGCTCGGAATTTCATTTCAGCATATACAAGGATATGAAACTGGAGAGGTAAGGCTTGTAATTGATAGATTGTATAATTTGGCAGAAGCTTTGTCCGTTGATATGTCATATTTTTTTACCAAAGCTTCTGAAGACTTACACGATAAGGCCTTTTGTAGCGATGTGGGTAGTGAAGAAATATCAAGGCTAGTGAGGGAATACAGGAAAATTAAGGATGAAACGTTGCGTGATATTGTGCATTCAGTGATAAAAGCGCTTGCCAATAAATAATATTGCCTGAATATATCTTCAATCCACTTCTACAAGCAATGCTAGTTAAGGTAAATTTTTTATGGTAATTTTGATTAAATTTCAAGAACTACTTTACTTTGCAATAATTATGGCTATGTAAAAACATAGCCACCAATCAAGAACGTCCTAAAGATGTCGTTTTGGTATCTTTTAATTTGCTCACCCAAGAAAAGGTCTCACTACTTTTAGAATTTTGGTCGCCCCACCTTCCACATCTAGTAAAGCTGCCTTTTTCCACTACTTCTTTAACAGACATTCCACCAAATAAACAACCCTTTCCTACGATTTCTCCTATTTCTTGCAACTCGTTCCACATTTCTTCATCTTCTACCTCAACTTGTACTTGATGATAGTCTTCTGTGTCATGATATACCATTAAATTTAGCTCTCCTAGGCTAGTGCAAAGTGTTACTGTAAAAGCGCTGTTATCGGATATATCTACGTAATTTCTTTTACCGTCTTTCCCAGTTTTGACCTCAACTTCACCATCACCTATTTTTATGATACTACCGCCAAGGTTTAAGTCTCCTTTACTTAAGCCCAAATTTTTTGCACCTTCTACAACTTTGGCAACATCAACTATGCAGCTATGTGAAAATTCAATATAGAAGGTCTTATTATCGATTTCTACATCTTCAACAGTTCCTTCTATAGTAGCGTCTTCTCCAACTTCCCTAAGTTTCTTGAGCCTACTATATATTTGTGGCTCAATTTCTTTTTGCACTTTTTGATACATTTCAGCTATTTTCTTATCAACTTGTACATTAAAATCTGCTCCATGTAAGGCTAACTTTCTGATTATATCTTCTTGTTTATTTTCTTTGAATTCATCACGATACATCTTAAACATTGTAACGTTAGTGAAGCTAAAGCCATCTTCGTTGCGAGCGTTTACTCTTATTCCTAAATCCAAAGCTTCATCGACGATTTTACTTAATTTGTCTAGATTTTCAGCTGCAATAGCTTTTTCCAAGAATTCATTTAATTTCACATTTTCATATTCACTTAGCCTTATCTTGCATAAAGCTGATCGAAATGGATTGAGCTCCTCAGGATATGTTAAGACAGGTAATTTACTAATCTTTTTATTTGCTGTTGGAGCAGCTTTTATAAAATTAGGTAATAACCCTTCTTTTGCTATTCGCTCTACCGCTTTTAACATTTTACTAGACAATTTTTTACCATTTATTTTTTTCATTGTAACCCTCACTTAATTTCATTACTATTCGATCATATCGTGATAAATATTATTTAATTGTTAATATTATACGACTTATTGATTTACTGTATATTATAATAACAAGTTTTGCGGGCATCTACACTAGAAAAACACATCCTATAAAAATTATTTCAGTTTCAACAAAAATGGGGTATCGTAATCGTAAAATTGAAAAAAATGGATATCCTATCTTACTCTACTGAAAAGCTGAAAAAGCATTGTCAGCTACTTGATGATGAAGAAAAAATAGTTCTATATGAGCAGCTGCTAGACAAGGCTAAAGATATACTTGAAAACTCAAGAGATGATATTGCAAAGTTGAAAGAGGTAAGCAAAGCAGTTGTAGCAATAGAGGAAACTACCGATAAGCAGTTACTAGAAAAGTTTAATGATGATCACCCGCTAAGAGAAGTGGACATTTTAATCTACTCTCCTCAAGGAAATACTGAATATCTATTCAGCATAGATAACTCATCAGAGCTTTATGATTTAAAAGAAGATAAAGAAAAAGCTCTTTATAATGCAGTAAAGTTAAATGATGTTGAGCTTGTAAAAAAGCTGCTAATGATCCTTTCACCTACAGAAGTAAGTAATTTTGACACGAAATACTTGGAAGAATTGAAAATATTGCTGTCAGGAATTCACAAAGAATTGCAATTATCACAAGATATGAAAAATTATCTTGAGAAGACGATAAAGTTCTATAGTTTTTTATGTAGTAATTTTAACTTACTAGTTACAAATCCTACTGACGTAAAAGCCATAATTGATCTATTTGCTGCTCAACCAAATATTGATTACCAAATAGATAAGCTTCTACTTTCTTTTATTGTAAGAGATGTTGAGGAAAAAAAGCTAAACTCTGAAATTAGTCATATGATAGAACTTCTTGAGCAACACGAAAGATTTGCTGAGCTCGAATACAAGGTTAGAAGATTAAGATCAGAGTTTGCAAGTGGCAAAAGCAGATACTCGGCTGAAGTAATACGAAATAGCATTGCAGAACGAGAAAAAGAGATGAGGGAAATTGAGAAAAAATACGTAAGGCCAAACGATTTAATTAGCGAGAGGCAGAAATTATTAAAGCAATTACTTTGCTAGCTTTTTTTCCACTTCATAAAATTTGTTGTAAATTTGAATAAGAGGTGAAAAGTGCAATTAGGTAAAAAAATAAAACAACTTAGGTTAGATCGTGCTTTGACACAGACCGAATTGGGAAAGAGAATAGGTGTTTCGTATAGACAGATACAAAAGTACGAAAATGGTTCAAATTGTGTTTTGGCCAGTAGATTATATGATTTAGCAAAAGCACTATCGATAGATGTTGCTAACTTTTTTACTGATATGCACACTGACTCACATGAAGCTTATGATGAAGAAATACTAAAGTTAGTCAAAGGATATAACGAAATTAAGAGCAAAAGGTTACGTAGTGCAGTTTATATATTGGTAAAATCTTTTTCTCAAAGTGATAATACATAGTTAATATTACCTGATACGTAAAATGACTATACAACATCCTATCGATAAACAAATAGGGGAAAGAATAAGGAAAAGAAGGCTAATGTGTGGTTTTAGTCAAAGAGACTTAGGAAAAAAGCTTGAAATTTCATTTCAGCATGTACAAGGATATGAAAGCGGAGAGATTAGGCTTGTAGTTGATAGGTTATATAAATTAGCAGAAGTACTATCGGTTGATATGTCGTATTTTTTTACCAAAGCCTCTGAAGACTTACATGATAAGGCCTTCCATAGCGATGTAGGCAGCGAAGAAATATCAAGGCTAGTGAGGGAATATAGAAAAATTGAGGATGAAACTCTGCGTGACATTGTTCATTTAGTGATTAAGGCTCTTGCTAATACAGGCTTTAAAGCATAAATTCTCTCCTTGAGTCGTTGAAGAAAACTTAAACTTTCATTTTCTTCATCATTTTGCTTTTCTTTCACTTTGATGCGTGTAGTTATACCCTACACAAAGTATAATGTTTTAAAAATAAAAACCTGCACCATAAAATATTGAGATTTAGAATATTAACTTATAAAGTCTTTTCGGCAGTTTTAGCGAGGGTTTATTAGCAAGGATGTTGGAGGTTAGCAATGACTATATCTGAAGGTGTAATACAGCGTATAAGGCATAATGATAAGAACGCGATAGGGGGATGATTTTTTGGTCAAGGTGGCTGTGCTATAATGCACCCCATAAACTAGACCAAAAAAAAATGGTTGATCCGAGTAGGAAAGTAAAGGGGTAAAAGTATGGCAACAAAAAAATATGAACCAGAGTTAAAAGCAAAGATAGCTTTGGAAGCAATAAAAAATCAAAGAAGCACAGCTGAGATATGTAGTGAATATAAAATACCATCAACAAATCTATATGATTGGCGTGATAGAGTATTGGCAAGGTTAAAAGACCTATTTGTTGAAGAAAGTGAAAGTGCGAGAAAACAAAGAATCTTAGCGCAAGAAATAGAAAGTTTACATAAAGTAATAGGAGAATTGACAGTGGAAAATAGTTATTTGAAAAAAAAATTACTGAAATAAGCAAAAAAGATAGAGTAAGATTTATAGAAAAAGATTCTGATCTGTCAATTAGGAAACAGGCTGATTTACTGGGGATTTGCAGATCTAGCCTATATTATAGGCCTATAATTAATAACGAAAGTGAAATTTGATTCAAGAAGTATATTTGGCTTCTGATTGCCGTTATGGATATCGTAAAATTACTGCTGAGATCATAGCGAGTGGAGTAGTAGTCAATCACAAAAAAATCTTAAGAATTATGAAAAAAATGAAGATTAGTGGGCTGTATTGTAGAAAAAGATGTAATACAAGTATTAAAGAAAAAAAGCATAAAATATATCCTTATTTACTCAAAGATTTGATTATTTGTAGAGTTAATCAGGTATGGGCTACTATATATTATGGTAGAAGGTAAGTTTATCTATTTTGTGGCAATAATGGACTTGTATAGTCGCTATATTATTGCTCATTCATTATCACCATATCTCGATGCTGGATTTTGCCTTTATACTCTCAAAGAAGCTCTAAAACAAGGTAAACCTGAGATTTTTAATAGTGATCAGGGGGTGCAGTTTACTAGCTACAACTTTATTATGGAATTAGAGCGTGCTAATATTAAAATCAGTATGGACCATAAAGGACGTTGCTTCGACAATATATTTGTTGAGCGCTTATGGAGAACTTTAAAGCAAGAAGCTATATATTATTATAGACCAAATAGTATCAGAGATTTAAATCTTATAATAAATGATTTTGTTTCTTGGTATAACTATAGAAGGCGACATCAGACTCTACATTATAAAGTTCCTGCTGATCTTTATTATCATAAACAGTAAATGAATATATTGATAAATACTTTAAATGTGTGTCGACGTATTTATCAACATATTCATTTTAAAAATCGGATCACTTTGAAAAAAATGGTCTAGACAAATGGGTGCATTATAATGTATAACAATGTTACAAAAAATAATATCATAGAATTCAGTAGGATAATTCCTAGAAAACCCCTACATACTAAAAAAAGCAAAATGCTGTTAAAATGAGCTTAAGAATAAATAGCAAACATCTAACATAACAATTCTATTTGTAAATCAGGTGAGGCTTATCCTATAGAAAGCTTTCGAACTACGCAAGCGTATCTTTTGCCTTTAGTATTTCTTTATTGTTTAAGATAACTGTCTGAGCTCCTCTGCCTTAGCATTATATCTCCACTTTCTGCAAGTTATTCCATTAAGTAGTAAAAATATTAGACTTGCCGCAAAACTAAGAAAAAAAGACCAAAGATAGAGCAGATTGAACTTACAGTAAAAATAGAACAAAAAAACTCCAACAATAAATTATGCAAACTTCATCAGGTTAACTTTAACTTAAGAAAACATAAATCAAATTTTCTTGCTCAAAGACCTTGCTTTTTCTCCAACCTTACTCAAACGTACTCTAGCTTAATGCATAATTTTACCCATAAACAACCTTATCTTTGGTACTTTTATTAGTTACAAGTCATCTAGAAAACCCAGATGCTCTACGAAGCCCACCAATCAATATCAGATCCTGCTCTTGTCCTACAGCATTTAATATAGCGTATAACAAAACCATCGCATCTCCCCCAGTAATACGCTTGCATCCTCCACAAAATTCGTATTCACTTAACTGTCGATTTGCCTCCACCCTTTTTCGTTCAACTTGTTCTGCGGTGTTAGCATACTTCAACTCTATTCCAATTGGATGAGTATCATCATTTTCCGCAGATTTTGATAATACTAGGTCTATTTTCCTTCCTCTCTGTAGCTGGAACTCAATAATTACCTTGGCAGGATTATCGCAACTTTGAAATATCCCACGCAACAAAGCCTGAAATTTAGCTTCATTGTTCACGAGTAGACGGTTTCCATTTAATAACGGAGACAACAGACGAGAAATCTCATTAAATAAAACTTCATACCTAGCCCTGTACTCACCATTAACATTACCATCATTACCAAAATTAGGCTCAGCACTCATCAACTGATCTGCAAGTTGATGTAAATTCCTAACATTACCCATTTGTTCTGAAAACCTTCCCTCGAAATAACCTTCACTATGAGAACGTGAGTAAGCACGTAGTGATTCGAATTTCTTTGCAGAAGCCACTTCCAGATGACCCTGGACATCTACTTCACAAAGTACTTGACGCACCTTAGCATCATCTGTGGCTTGAGGCAGTAACGACAGGTTCAATGCTTTGTCTGGTAAAGTCTGCCACTTTAAACGACGAAAAATGTGAAGCACAACAAAACCAATATTTGATAAAAATAGAGCTAAAGTTAACGCATGGCTTACAATATCTGCTGCATCTCCCCTACCACCTGTACGTTTCATTTTCTCTCCCTGAGAGTGGTTAAATAGATACTTGGTAACCCTTACCTCCCGCCCATCATTTGTTTCTAAGTCCCTCCTTGTAGATAAAACATTTCCAAAAACAAACGATGACGTACAGGAAAAAGTGTTACAATGAGGCGATTGAGTGAACTCTGATGCTATGGGTTGTAAAAAACGTTTTACATTTCCCCTAACTCCATTTCCATGAGGATGTAGTAAACCCGGTATTAAGGAAAGACCACCTTCTGAAAAGGCCTGCACAGAAGTTCGGAGACCAGCACCTCCACGTAATTGAAAATTTAACGCTACACAAACAGCACTTGGTGATGAGGTATGAATAGGCAAAGACGAAACAGAACAACTTTTAGCATAATCTTTAGCTTGCTCTAATCCTTCCTCATCACCAACCTTCAACTCAATTATAATTGGAACCGAATCATTTGTCTGATCAACACCACGAACAAGCAAAACAACATCTGCATAACCTTTTCCTATAAGTAGCTCTGGGTAGAAATCAGCCACAGCTCGGTATCTAAAATTTACTAAAAACCCACACAGAAAACCGTGGTAATCAGACTCTGCACGAAACACTAAGCTATCTTCATGTTCATCATGGATATCAATAACATATTCCAAAATTCTTTTAACATTAGTACGCACTTCTCCTGTATCATCATTTGCCAACTCACTCATCAGGTCTAACAATTCACCTTGTTCTCTGATTGGGTTAATTTCATGAAAAATTGGAGCTCCAGGTTCATCACGTTGAGGAAATCTATCTATTTCATGAATAAACCTACATTCTTCTCCAAACCGAAATATTTTATACTCTTCCCAATCCAGATCCTTATCTTCCTGTAATTCTTGTGGAAGATTCTCTTCTACCTGCTGCTTCTCTTCTGCACTAAACCTTGACCCAGGGCTGTTCTCATTATCAGCAACAGTATAACACCTGACTATTCTTCTATTTTCTTTATTAGTGAGAACAGCAACTTTTAGATTTCCATAATTGTCAAAACGAAAATAGACTCTTTCATCTTCAACTAATATACCTGCATCATGTGCAGTAGAAAACATACCAAAAAAGAATGTAGGAAAAAAGCCAGGCTTATTAGCCGAATGCAAAAAAGATGGACAGTTGTTTAAAAAACCTACAAATTGTCTACTAAACTCATCACAACCTCCACTTAATAAAGCCCTAACTAATTCACGATCTTCATTATTACCATGCATAAATACTCCTATTTGTTAACAACTGCAGCAGGCGAAATACTAACATTAGTACCCACTAACGTAGATTGAGGACCTTCAGTGCTAGCAGAGAATAAATTCAAATTTCTCGCTGACTTACACAACTCTTCTATTAAATTGCAGGAGCTAGTTGCATCTATCATCTTAGAATTCCTTGTTTTATCTAAACTATTTGCTATCCTCTCTTTTAATGATTTAAAGCTTTTGTCTGAACAACAATCTTTAGCAAACTTTAAAATACTCAAGACCAAATCAACTTTTTCACCATCGCCAGCACTTTGAGTATCCTTGCTGTTCTCCTGATCTACAATCAAATTTGAAATTGCATTTTCCATTGCAACAAAAGCAATCCTATCTTTAAAAGGATCGACAACATTTATTTTATTTTGGTTAAATACACTAGATTCCCAAAGACTGCTAATAGCTGACCTTGCTTCATTCCTGTTATCCAAGTCATAATCTTTAGAAACTACAACAAATGAAAGCGATGAGAGAAGATGTGCATATCCTCTAGGTGAAAGCATTTTCTCTACTTCAGATCTTGAACATCCCTCGCTCAAGTACTGGATAACATACTTAGTTGTGCAAAGAAAACCGTGCTCTACTAAGTAACTAAGAGGACGATAGATCACACCCCTATCTTTCTTATTCGGTAGCCCAAGTAGTGACTTATGATCTACTTTTGCGCTTATGACTTTACCTAGAAGGGAACTTAAGGTAGAAGCAAGTTTATAGCTAGATTGCAATGGAGATAATTTTGCAATAGCAGAAACTAGCAATTTTTCTCTCTCTTCTTTCACTAATTTTTCTTCAGAACACAGACGATTATAGAAGTGTTCCACTCCCTTACTCCACTTGAAATCTACAGCCTTATTAAATCCATCTTCTGCTTCTATATTTTCTCTAAGGTTACCTGATTCTTGATCAATCCAGAAATTGAAAACAGGATCACGTCTTCCCATGGAACTTAACAATTCAACTCTTGCAAGCTTATCACTGCAAGCTAAATTCCTATCTTCCTCACATGCACCTTTATGAGATAAGTCAGATCTAAAAGACTCTAACGCCTTGTCAAATAATTGCTTAATTTCACTCTCTACACACTCAATACATGCTATTTTATATATAGCAAATGGATTCAACACACCTGATTTAGCTAATTCTCCTACCAATTTAGCAACATCTAGTGTCGCACCTGACCAACAAGATTCATCACGAAACGCATTACATAAGAGGTCCGATTGCTCAACGGTTAGACCCTCTACTGTTACAGGGTGAGCCTTGACCCATTCCTCAATAGCTGAAGTTCTATCACCTTTAACAACATCCTTCAGCTTACTTATTACTTTGCTAGAGATAATCTCTTTATTTTTTTTAGGATCAGAACTGAGACGAGATCTTTTGCTTGGGCCTGCATTACCCTTCAAATCTTCCGTTCCACGTTTAGTTTTACTTTTTGGCATCTAATTACCTCAAAATCAAATATTCAATGAAGGTATTATACAAGCATTAGAATAATATATAAATCGAAAAATTAGTGTGCACCTAAATTTAAGCAGTAATTATAGACCTGCTGCAAAAGAGGAGATATTAAAGAGAGATGTAGCAAGAGGGAATGAGCTTAAATTATCAAATTAACGTTATTCTACTTTACCTCACTAGCATTTTCCTTACCTTGAGCCTTACTATTACTCACAAATATAAACGTTCGTTACATAGCTCTTAATATGTCTAAAGAGACGAAATTTCCCGAATTATTTATAATGAACCCTTACGATCACATTCTGGGGACGTACATCAGAAAACTTTTATATTATTAGTTTTGTAGTAAAATTATATGAGTACATCGTATCTATTAAATCAGAAGCTTTATGGATTACAGATTGAGAGCTTATTTGTTTGGGGTTATCTGGTTTATACTTAGCTTACTTAGTAGTGTAGCTAATGATACTATATCAAAATATCTAAGTTTACATCTTCAGAGTTTTGAAATAATTTTTTTCCGCTTTCTGTTTACCACTATTACCCTTGTACCTTTTATGTTTTACTATGGAATAGAAACTTTTAAAACAAGTCAAATATCTACTCAAATAACCAGGGGTGGGTTGTTGTTTTGTGGAATGACCTTATGGACTTACGGGTTGACTGTTTTCCCCATAGTAACTGCAACGATTATAAGTTTTTCTATACCATTATTTGTTATACTTCTTGCAATCCCTTTACTAAACGAAAATATAATTTGGCAAAGATGGATAGTAACTATTATTGGTTTTGTTGGTATTGCTATTACCACCAAAGCTCATAGTGAAGACTTTAATCCTAAAATTCTTATTTTTATTGTATCTGCGTTAATCTTTGCTATATTAGACATACTTAATAAGAAACTTGTGATAAAAGAGTCAGTAATAAGTATGTTATTTTATTCAGCTCTAACGACAACTATTTTTTCTACTCCACCTTTGTTATTTTATTGGCATATGCCTTCCTTGTTGGAGTTAGTATTACTGCTGATTTTAGGAATAAGTTCAAACCTAATTCTGTTCTTCATGTTAAAAGCTTTTGCTCTTACTGATGCTACTGCACTTGCACCTTATAGATACATAGAGCTAATAATTTCTGCAATAGTAGCATACGTTATATTTAATGAATTACCTGATAAAAGTGCTTTATATGGTACTTTGATATTAATACCATCAACCTTATTTATAGCTTATTCGGAAGGTAAGGCAATTAAGAAAAATAATGTAACAACAAAAGTTTATAATTGTTAATGGTATTTATTTTAGATGCTAAGCTATATTTTTAAGGTGATAATAAAATGCACATAACTATTATAGGAGTAGGGTATGTAGGATTAGTATCTGGTACAATGTTATCGGAGCAGGGCCATAAAGTTGATTGCATTGACATAAATACTGAGAAGATTGAACTTTTGAAATCAGGGAAAATTCCTCTATATGAACCTGGATTAGCAGATTATTTAGAGAATAATATAAAGTCACAAAGGATAAGATTTTTCGATTCGTATTTTCAAATAAATCCCAATACAGAAGTAGTATTTATAACTGTAGATACTCCATCAGACTCCCTAGGAAATGCAAATTTAAAGAATGTATATAATGCAGTAAGTGAAGTTTCTGAGAGAGTTAATCAAGATTGCTTAATAGTGATAAAGTCAACTGTTCCTCCTGGTACTGCAGAAAATATACATAATTATTTATCTAATAAGGGCTATAACTTTGATTTGGGAGTTAATCCAGAGTTTCTCAAGCAAGGCTCTGCAGTATCAGATTTTTTATACCCAGATAGGATAATAATAGGAGTAAAAACTAAGCTAGCTAGGGCAAAACTAGAAGTTATATATAGATCATTTATAGATAAGAATATTCCGTTAATAGTCACTGATACAGTTACTGCTGAAATGATTAAATATGCTTCTAATGCCTTTCTAGCAACAAAGGTTGCTTTTATCAATGAGATGGCAGGTTTATGTGAGCTATTAGGAGCAGACATTGACCTTTTAGCTAACAGTATGGGAATGGACCATAGAATAGGTAAGGAATTTCTCAAAGCTGGTCCAGGATTTGGAGGATCATGTTTTCCTAAAGATTTGTCAGCTTTAATAAGGCTTGCTGAAGACCACAATGTTAAGCTACAAATTTTAAATTCAGTTAAAGAATCTAACTATAATCATATAACAAACATTGCTAAAAAGGTAGAATATGTATTAAATGGAGTCCAAAATAAAAAAATAGCAATATGGGGGCTAACTTTTAAGTCTGGTACTGATGATGTAAGAAATAGCCCAGCTATAGATATTGCACAATTGTTAGTGAATAACAAGGCTAAAATTACTGCATATGACCCAATGGGGATGGATAATGCTAGGCAAGTTCTAAAGGATATAGAATACGCGGACAATGCTATAGGGGCTGCAAGGGACGCGGAAGCCTTGTTATTGTTAACGGAGTGGAAAGAATTTAAAAATCAAGATTTTGCAAGTTTAAAGAGTATTATGGCTGCACCTAATGTTTTTGATTTCCGTAATTTATTAGATAGCGAGCTATTACTAAGATATGGTTACCATGTTTATTCCTTGGGTAAAAAATCTATCTACAAAGTTTAACTGTTGAGAAATTTTTTTTACACCGCTTTACTTAGTTTTTTTAGATCTTTGCTTGATAGTATGGAAAAGCAAACGAGTGCAACAACAGAGCAAATGGAAAAAAATGAAAACATAATACTGTTACCACAGTGCTTAACAAGTACTCCTAAGAGCACGCATGAAAATATTGAACTTGCAATATACCCAAATAATCCTGTTAAGCTTACAATTGCACATACATTATTTTGTGGAGCAATTTCTACAGCTATAACACCTGTCAGTACTTGCACTCCAAATATAAAGAATCCTGATAAGATTGCACCAAGGTTCATAAGAATTATGTTTTGACCAAAGTTCATTGCAATAAAAGTGAGTGCTATACCCAACATATAAAGTGATGCCAGCAAGCTTCTATTTTGAAAGAAGTACATATCACTAATTCTTCCTGTTATTAAAGTTCCAAGGATTCCACCTAAATCATATACGCCTGTTATTAGTGAGGATTGTACAAGAGAAATTTGTAATTTATTCTTTAAAATTATAGGAAACCAAAAGAAGATTCCCATTTTTATAATATAAGCACAAAAAGTAGCACAACATAGAAACCATATGGAACTTGTTACCTTGATACCTATTTGAGATTTCTGCACCTTATAATAGGTAGTAAAGTTGGCACTTTCTTTGTAATATGCTTTTAATATTATATAAATTCCAAAAAGTAAGCATAAGAGACCAGAGTACAAAAATGCACTTTTTGCATCATATATTTTAATTATACTTGGTAATACAATTAAAGTAATACAAGAACCAAGTTGCTGAGATGCGCTCATAACTCCCCATGATGATGCAATTGAAGAGATGCTAGAGTTTGTAACCATAAACTTGGTAATAGCTGGCCAACCTAACCCTTGTGTCCAAGCTAATAATATTAATGTTAACAGTAATAAAGTTAGATTATTATATGATAAAGTTATACCAATGGTTAATAATCCAGTTGCAATATTGCATAGCCCAAACATAAATAATGGATTATTTTTGGAGTCCATGATTATTCCATTAACGAATTTTGATACTCCATAAAAAAAAGAAAAGCAGGCAAAAAAATAGCTTAATTTTACATGGTCAGTATCTATTAACAGTGGTAGAGCAATTGGTATACTTTGTCTTGATAAATAAAGCAGCATATATCCACAGAAGAATAGCAAATATTGAAAGAAGACAAAGTTCACACCTATTCCCAAATAGCTCTATGCAGATGCTAGCATAATACTATATTGGTATAATATTGTTTGACAAGAAGTTTGCAAACAATTAGTGCAGAAAATTACTTACTTAGTATCTTTCTTATAGCAGATACAGTAGTATTAATATCTTCATAGCTTATATCTCTATGTGTTATAGCTCTGATTTTACCTCTTATGTTAGCCATTCTAATTCCATAATTTGTAACTAGTACGTTTATTAATTCTTGAGTAGATATACAATTAGTACGTAATGAAAAATACGCTATATTAGTTTTGTATAGGTCGATATCAATTATAACTTGATCTATGGAGTCTAGGCCTTCTATAAGGTGCTGCATCTTTTTATGATCTTCCTCTAAACAATTTATATTATTATGTAAAGCATATAAACATGCAGCTGAAATAATGCCAGCTTGGTGCATACCTCCGCCAATTTGAAACTTATAGTACCAAGCTTTTTCAATAAACTCTTCACTTCCAAGCAATATTGCGCCCATTGGAGCACCTAATCCTTTACTAAAATCAATGAATACCGAATCAAAATAACTTGCATACTCTTTTGGAGATATTTTAGTATGAGCACAAGCGTTGAACAGTCTTGCTCCATCTAAATGAGTGAATACGTCATTCTCTTTGCAGAGACTTGAGATCTCTTGAATATATTCTAAAGGCCACACAGCTCCACCACCAAAATTTGTCGTTTGTTCGATAGAAACAAGCCCAACTCTCGGAATATTTCTTAAACTAGGACGAGTAATAAACTCAACAATTTGTTCTCCAGTAAATATTCCTCTCGTACCTTTGATGGGCAAAGGAGTGGCATGTGCCTGGGCTGCGATCAAGCCAGATTGTACTATGAGCGGATGTGAAGTTTCATCAAGCAGCAAGTAATCACCAGGTCTTTGAATGTGTACTTTATAAGCAATTACATTGGACATCGTTCCTGAAATCAAAAAGATTCCTGCAGGTTTACCTAATATTTTACATGCGGTTGCCACTAATTCGTTCACAGTTGGATCTTCACATGCAGCTTCGTTTCCAACTTTTGCTTTAGCCATCGCTTCCCTCATTTTAGCTGAAGGGTCAGTGTTTGAATCGCTAAAGAAATCTATTTTTATTCTCATATTAAATTTAACACAACTTCCTTTATAATTTCAGCAGCTTTCATGATGTCTGTTTCCTTTGTGCCAAGATGGGTAACTGCTCTTATATGAGA
Organism: Wolbachia endosymbiont (group B) of Scrobipalpa ocellatella; assembly: GCF_964188425.1. Lineage (NCBI taxonomy): Bacteria > Pseudomonadati > Pseudomonadota > Alphaproteobacteria > Rickettsiales > Anaplasmataceae > Wolbachia > Wolbachia endosymbiont (group B) of Scrobipalpa ocellatella. The sequence goes on along the minus strand of NZ_OZ077190.1, from coordinate 321,051 downwards.
CTCGAGCCAAGGAAAAAGCAATAAACCATAAGCTTGGCACTTACTCAAGAAAACCTCATTAGTTACATTTAGTGCTTTTATACTAAAGCTTACTATATTAGTTTCTGGATAAGGTAGTACCAGTTTTATGTGTGGAATTTCTTTAATCTTATCTGCAAACAATTTAGCGAGCTTATTATCTTCTTTAAGCCTAGAGATATTATTCTGTAGTACGTATTTTGCTGCATTAGCACAATACCCTATCTGATGATAACCACTACCTAGCCAAACCTGTAGCTTTTTAGCCCTTTCAATTATCTCTCTTTTACCCATAAGCATTGAACCAAAAGGAGCGCCAAGTCCTTTAGTAAAAGAAAAGCTCATTGTATCCACATATTTAGCATAATCTGCTAAAGCAATATTTGTTTCGATATGAGCATTAAATATTCTTGCACCGTCTAAATGAAGATTTACATTGTGAGCTTTTAAAAAGTGATATAACTCGACTTGTTTTTCAAAAGGATAAATTTTACCATTAAACCCATTTATACTATTTTCTATAGAAACAAGACTCACCTGAGCAAAAATTTTATACCTCGGCTTAGAATTAATAGCATATTCTACTTCATCAACATCTAAGATTCCGCTATTATTTCTAATACAATTAAATACGATATTATTTACTTTTGCATTGCCTGCACTATCGAAAAAATTAATGTGATAATTATAATTAGTTATTAGTTCATCACCAGGACTTGTTTGAATGGCAATGGCTAATCTATTTGCAAGCATACCGCTGGTTACAAATAATGCTTCTTCTACTTTGAATAATTGTTTGCAATATTCTGATAAGTCATTACAGCTTTTGTCTTCACCATAAGCAAAATCTCCAACAGTTGCATTACTTATTGCATGTATAACGTTGGAGCTCTGCAGAGTTGTAGTGTCACTTCTCAGATCAATAATTTTTTCCATCTTATTTCTTGCCATTCAAACAACCAATTTGAGCATTCCAAAGTTCCTTGTAAAGACCTTGCTTAGAAACTAATTCAGCGTGTTTACCATCTTGGACAATTTTTCCTTTGTTAAATACTATAATTCGGTCCATGTGTAAAAGTGTAGAAATACGGTGTGCTATAGTAATCGTAGTTTTATTTTTCATCAATTTGAATAAACTCATTTGAATTGTTTTTTCTGTTATAGAATCTAACTGACTAGTTGGTTCATCGAGAAATAATATTGGAGCGTTTTTTAAAAATGCCCTTGCTATTATTATTCTTTGTCTTTCTCCTCCAGATAGCTTGATGCCTTTTTCTCCAACTGTAGTTCCATATTGATCTGGTAGAGTCATAATGAAATCGTGAATACCAGCCAGCTTTGCAGCTCTCATTATTTCTTCGATAGTAGATTGAAGTTTACCATATATGATGTTTGCTAAAATAGTATCATGAAATAACAATGGGTCTTGAGGTATTACAGATATTTGTTGCCTCAAAGAACTCTGTGTAACTTCTGATACTATTTGATTATCAATCTGTATATTACCTTTTTTAACATCAAATAGCCTTAGAATTAAGTTTATAAAAGTAGATTTACCACCTCCAGAATAACCAACTAGACCTACCTTTTCGCAAGGATTAATGGTAACTGAGAAATCTTGAAATAATGGCTCCTGACCTTCATAAGAAAAAGAAACATTGTTAAACGTTATTCTTCCACTTAATAAATTTAATTCTTTAGCATTTTCCTTATCTTGAATTTCTGGTACGGTAGTCAAGATTGGCAATGCATCTGAAACTTTGCCGAAATGAGTAGAAAATTGGGTAAGATTCCTAGTTAGATGGTTAAGAAACTCTATAATCGATATATTAATTCCAAGTACAAGAACAATATCTCCTATTGCGATTTTGTTCAATTGATAATCATGAATTAAAAAATACAAGTTTACTGCTTGGAGTATATCAAATGAATAGCCGTATATAAACCAAAGCCAAAAGTATGCCCATTGTAATTTTCTCTCTGCAATAGTTCTTTTCTTGCATATTTGAAAAAATTTGTGTCTCTCATGTGCTTGCTGAGAAAATAACCTTACTGATATAACATTTAAAATACTATCTGCTATACTAGCTATTACCTGTGAATTTTGTTTAGAGTAATTATCAGCTAATTCAGTAAGCACACGAAAGCTGAAAATCGAGACTAAAATAAAAATGCTTACCCAAGTGAATGTAGCGATTGCAAACTTTATGTTTACTAATGATAAGGTATAAATAGCTAAGACTAATGCTATACTGTAACCGAAAAAACAATCTATAAGCAATCTTATTAACTCTATCACACTATCCATTAAGCTACTGACCTTATGTACTAAGCTTCCAGATAAATTGTTCTGATAATAGGAATGGTCTTGTTGGAGTAGCCTACAAAAAGATATATCAGCTATCTTTTGACGCATTAAGGTAAACATTTGAATGTCAACAAAATAGCCATAGAATCTAAAAGCAGTAGTGATAAGTAATGCCATACCAAGATAAGCGCTTACAGGTAATAAAAGATTTTCAATTACATTACCTTCCTGATATTTTACAGCTGTATCTAGAATATTTTTTACTAAATACTTTCTAAAAGACAAATCAACAGCTACCACCAGGGCAACTAAAGACATTATAAGTACATTAAGTTTGAATTTAGATGCTATATTCAAGATGAACATCAATACACATTTGAAGCTATCAACTCTACTTCTGTTCATTTATAATGCTAGCTCCACTACGTTGACTTTTTTATTGAGAAATACAAGTAGTGAAAACCATAAATTTTTGTATATTTTTCCTGAGATGTCTCCAGCATCATGTAGTGCTGATGCTCGATTCAGAATAAGTAGCTTATATAAATCTCGCTTAGCCTCAGTAGTGTCGATCTCAGAAATATTTGTAGTTGTGTCTGTAATAAAGGCTAACCAGCTCTTGATAAGTTCTTCCATGTTTTTTACTTTTATACTTTCCTGGTAGCAAAATAATGACAAGCATTCTCTCAGTATAGATTCTGTTAACCCACCACAATTGAGTATACCAAAAACTGAAGGCTGAGGTTTTGGCACATAGGGAAGATCTTGATCTTTTACAATCCACCTTGTTACATAAGCAAATCTATCTTTAGCATCTGTATTCTTATCACTACCATGCCATAACCGTGAATCAAAAACTATCGCATCTCCTGCTGAAATAGGTAGTGACTTAATTTTGTAATTTTCCCGATTACTTGAGTACTGATCAAAAAAATATGGGTACCAAAAATCAACTAAAGGCTGTATTTCCCATTTATGACTGTTTTCTATAATTTGCAGTGCACCTGAAGTTTCACTTACATTATTCAAAGCTAACCAAACAGAAAAGTGGTAAGGATCATTGAAACTATAGGAGATGTCTTGATGGAAGGGAACTGCATCTATTAAATCAGCAGTTTTACATATAACATTTGATTTTTTCTGCAGTATCTGACACTGAAGTGACTTTTCAAGGTAATTTTTAATAATTTCATCTAATGCTTGAGAGATAATTCTAGTTACTTGAGATGACGTGCCCCATCTGCCGGTACAGTTTAAGTAGTCAGAAGTTGAAACACTTAGTTCTTGGGATAGCTTTGATATCTTATTTGTTATATCACTTAAAGACTGAGTTATTAGCTCTAAAGGAACCAGATTTTTGATAATAAAAAAACCATTTTTTTGTAATGTTTCCATATGATTAACACCTGACATCAATAACTGATAAGTAATCTGTTAAAGGTATAACAGCAAAAATTTTGAATCCTTTTACTTGTTTGAGTATTTTTTCCCAATTGCTTAATGTTCTTAGTTTACCTCCTGTTTCAACCATTACATTAATATCTACAGAGCCTCCATCTGGAGAGCGGTAATCTAAAATAGTTTCTATCAATAAAATACGAGATATTCCTTTGACCAATTTTAAATAAGATAATACTTTATCATCATCATAATGCTGTAGAAAGCGGCAAAAGACACCTAATTCATAATTTGTAGCTGATAGTTCTTCCTGAGTTATAAGTTTGACTTTTAAATTTTCTACTAACTGTCTTGGCACTTTATGTTCGTTATATAGGCCTATGGAACCTTTATTGTGTATATCAGAATAAGCAAGAAATAAAGAGTGTACACCAAATAGCAATATATTCTTAGCACCATCTATATTAATCCTAGAATTAAACTCTTTAGTATCAAACCTAGAATATCCTAGCAATGCTTGGTAAAACGCTATTTTCTTATCTTCTGATGATTCTCTTTCCTTAAAAGATTCAAATGAAGAGATTGACTTCTGTTTTAGTATATCGGCAATATTTAACCAATTCTTTTCAGCGGCAACTCTTGCCCACATTGTTGCTGCTTTTGGCAAAAATGGTATTTCCTTAAAACACTTACCTTTTGATGATAGTTTCCATAAGTCCTCGTCCTTATCATAATCAATAAACCCTATTTCCCACAACGCCCTTAACAGCCTTTCTAGATTTGGTACGATAATGTTTAACTTTTTAGATAAAAACGGCACAGTTGCAGGTAAAATATTTAACAAATCAAGTTCAATAGCAACGTTTGTTAGGTACGTTTTCCAAAAGGCTGAAAGTTCTGCAGAAATCCTATGCACTTGAGATTCTTTACCTAAATCAAAAATATTAAACTTTACATTTCCGGTAATATCGATTTGTCCTAACACACCTTCAAAAGTTTCAACTTTTGCCATCCCATTATAGAATGCTTCTACCATTTTAAATCTCTGCTGGTAAACAGGATCACCATTAATATCTATATGAAACCAACCATGTTGATCTTCTGCAATAGAATAACCTTTATGAAAAACATTAAGTTTTTTATACCATTTATTATGTACTAACTTTCCATGATGATTAATATGTGTAGCTTTACCATCCTTATAGACTACAGCGATACCATCCTTAAAATCTCCAACATAATCATATTCCTCCTGATAAATCCTGTTGCCATTTAAATTAATATGAAAACATTTATCATGTCTTCTAACTACACAAGCATCTTCCTGATAATTTCCAATCCATTGATAAGACTGTTTGTATACTCTACATCCAAATGAATCAATATGGTAACACCCTGTATCATCTTCTACGGCTGCTCTATTAAAGTAGAATCCAAAAGTTTTTAGAAATCTATTATGATAAACTGCTTCTCCTCTTACATTGATATGATAAGCACCTGTCTGATCATAAACCGGTGCAAGACCGGGCTCATGAAATTTACCAACCTTTATAAACCTATTTTCATACAAAGGATTTCCTAGTAATTCGTGAAAGCTCTCACACGGTGAAATTTTAATAGATCTAAGATTATCTTTGATTAATTGATCAAAGGTTTTCTCATGTTGCATGTTTTGCATAATTTGTAATTTAAATAATTCTTTTGTAAGCTTAGGTACTCACTACTCTGCCATATTTCCTCGAGTTTAACCTCATTAACATTACCAAAATTTCCTAATGTCTTACGGAGTTCATCTGGAGCACAGCAAGGACTAAACTTTCCTTCATTGTTTATCCATGCTTCTTTACCTAAAAATGGGCATTGACCACCTGGAGCCAAATCCTTAATACCTTCTTGAGAAAGAATTGTAAAATTTTCTAATTTTATCTTTTTACCATTTGGTAATAGCATATTATCTCTAAGCTCATATAACCTTCTCACCTCTGTATTCCATCTACTAATTGCTAACTCATCTCTTCTCATAGATAGATCCTTAATTTCCTCAAAATGTGCCCAAAGATGATGTCCTTTAACTCTATCTATGCCATTTTTTATGGCCATCTTAACTATGTCATAGAGTTCATGTAAATTACTTTCCAAAAATGTTAATTGTAAAGTAACGGTACACCTTTCACCTGTATCGCTAAAGTATTTATCTCTAACTTCAAGGAAAGTTTTTAAATTTTCTGTCACTACTTCCCATTTTGAACCTTTCATGATTCTTTCATGAGTTTCTTTAGTTGCCCCATTCCAGGAAATCTTAACATCAGATAAAATTGGTACCAATAGTTCAGCCCATTTTCTAGCTCCTTTAATGGGAAAAGAACCATTGGTTGTGAGGTTAAGCTTAAGGCCGAACTCATGGCACAAATTGATTATTTCATCAAAGCTTTTATACATTAAAGGCTCACCCATAGTAGAAGGAATGATTTCCCTTAAAGGTGTGCCAGCTGCTTCCTTAATTACTTTTCTGATAGTTTCTATCGACAGTATCTTAGGTTTTATTCCTTTAGCTTTCTTCTCTTCTTTAACTTTGCTGTATGGTGAAAAACATTCGCACATTATACAAGCAAAATTGCAGTAATCTGGATTAGTATCAAAAGTAATTCTCCAAGGACCAGGTTTCACAGCTACTGATTTGCCTTTCTTTTCAATAGCATTACGGTAAATCTTGTTAAGTTTCTCAGTATGCTCACCTATAGAAGGTATATTTCCATTTTCAGTATAAGGATAGCCTTTTTGGGTAAGTTTATTATATAACTCCTGATCTGTAGATAGGACTTGCATTTTTTCTGACAAACTACTTGCATCTCTGTGCTTAAATAATAGTCCATCTCTTACATATTCTGCCATGCCACCATAATCGGCTGTTATAACTGGTATTCTAAGTTGCTGTGCTTCATGTATTACTAACGGTGAATTTTCACCCCAAATTGAAGGAACGACTATTGCATCGACTTTATTAAATACGTCAGTAACTATATTCTTATTATCATAACTTCCCATCCATTCTATTCTTTCTTTAACAACAGGTGAAAACTGATTGGCAATCGCTTTTAAGGCTTTAGTTTCTTCTCTTGCTGCTCCCCAAATTCTAAGTTTTACTTTAGATGATAAGTGAGAAAAAGCTTTCAATAATAGATCAATACCTTTTTCGGGAGTATGAGTACCAATATAACCGAAAATAAACTCTTTTTCTTGTGCTCTATTTCTATTCTTAAGACGATTGAGATCAAAACCATAATCAAGATAAGAAATTTTGTTTATCGGAACATTAAAATCCTGAGTAAATTTGTCCATCAAGAATTTCGATGGGGAAATAAAGTAATCTATATAGTCTATTATTTTCCTTGTGTGCTTCATTCTAGTTGCAACCCATTGTTCCCAATAATTTATGTCTGAATTCAGGAATTCTTCATCTCCTGTAAAATATCCCTTGTAACATTGGGTTGCACATTTTTGATCCTTTTGTCCATCACAAAGCTGTAATAAATCTTCAGAATTACGTTGAATAAACCTTCCTCTTGGACACATTAACCAAAAGTCATGTAGCGTAAAAATTGTAGGTATATTTTCTTTAAAAGCAATTTCTGGTAAAGTAATTGATAGATGATTAAGATGACCAAAATGTATAAGATCTGGCTGAAAGTTATCTATTACTCTTTTAAATTGTATATCTACTTCTTCATTGATAAATTTGTAACGATATTTAGCTATGGGTATATTAATTAAATGCAGTAAGATTCTGGAATCACTACGATCTAGGACTGTAGTGTAATAAAAATCAGGTAAAAAGCTATTTTCATACCTAGTAAATACTTGTACCTCATTGTTATTTGCTAGTTCATGAGCAAGAGTTTGGCTATAAACCTCTGAACCAGCACTATAATAAGGAGGGTAACCATGAATAACTTTTAATATTTTCATATATTACCATATCTATATTGTTAGGATATTGTTGTGTATTGTTTTGTAGACTTTTTATAAATTTACTTAATCCTACTTCTAATGAATGTTTTGGAGACCAACCAAGTAGCTCTTTAGCTCTAGTAAAATCACCATGGAACTTAGTTACATCAAAATTTCTTGGAGGATAAAAATCAATTCTAGAATCACTTTTCGTGACTTTTAATATTGTTTTTGCTAAGTTTTCTAAAGTACATGGGCTATTAGTAGTAAGATGAATAGCAGGAAGGGAAGATTTTTCGCTTTGTAAATATTTAACAGTTAAGCATATACCCTCTATAACATCATCCAAATAGGTAAAATCAAAAACACATTCTTTACCTTCTATTTTAATTGGATCACCTCTTAATGCATTAATACAGAGTGCAGGAATTACTCTACTGTTATGATCTAGTAAACCACCGTATACATTTGAAAAGCGTAATATTGCTACATTAAAATCTTTTGAACTTGTTATTTGTTCCTCAATAAATGCTTTACCTTTGGCATAATTATTTATTGGATCGATACTAGCAGATTCTGTAACTGGCAGTTCCTTCTGCTCTCCATAAACTTCCCTACTACTTGCATATATAAACCACGGTTTATTTGGAAGTGACTTACATAACCCTAAAAACCGCATTGTACCATCAACATTAATTTTTTGACACAGTGTAGGATAAAGTTCACCATGTATAACTCTAGAAATTGCAGCCAGATGAATGATTCCTGTACACTGAGCAAGTAGTGGTACTATATCTTCTGAAAAAAAACTGAGTGGATTATCGCGAAACCTAATATCGCAGCTTATTACTTCATGGCCTTGGTTTTCTAACTTTTTCACCAAGGTTGACCCTATCAAACCTGCAGCACCTGTTATTAATATCCCCATGTATACCCTCTCACTACAACTAGGAAAATTTGTCGTACCAATTATCTTACAAGTAAGAATTAAAAGGTATTATAAAACAAGTATAAAATAAATGTCAACTTAAATTAATGAATAAAAAAATGTAGTTATGAAAGAAAAGTTGGCTGCCTTTTTTTTTGAAAATAGTGTTCGGCTTTAATCAAATCCTCTTTATTATTTACTCCCATTGCTTCTCTTTCATCAGAAACTACATAACCTACACTCAAGTTATTGTTTGCTGCAATGGGTACTATATCATTAAGACAATATTCATTGGTCGAATTATTAAATTTTATTTCTTTTACTAAGGTAAAGAGATCTTTAGCATATGAAGCTATTATTCCAGAGTTTGCAAGAAGCATTTTATCTCCATTTTTTAGGATTTTTTGAACATTGCCGTAATTATCAATTACTAATCTTCCATATTGTTCATCTTGACTATTGAATCCAAGAAGAACTAAATTATTATACTTTAAACAATCAGTCATTTTCATAACTGTATCGCTAGATATAAAAGGAGTGTCTCCATACTGTATTAAAACTATGTCTTGATCAGATAACTCCTCCAGATTTTCTAGAGCAATTTTAACTGCAGTGCCAGTGCCTGTAATATCTTCTTGAATTATTAGTTTTATATTGTATTGATCGATTATACTTTTTAGAGTATCAAAGTTTTCTAAATCTTTTAGAAGGGAGTTGTTAACAACAATTGATAAGCTTTTTAGACTCAGCGATTTTGCATTAGAAATTATATGTTCTAAAAGAGTAAGATTTCCCACTTGGTGCAACGCTTTTGAATATTCAGAATTCATTCTACTGCTCTTTCCTGCTGCTAATATTATCAAAATGTTACTCATACATAACTCAGGAATTGATTAGGTAGTAAGTTAATTTATAATTAGTAAGATGTAAAGTCCACTGTAATTTTTATATATTTTCTAGATCTTGGCACCCTCATTAGAGTTTCATTTAAGAGAGCTATAACTTTAAACTCTTTACTCGATTTTCTACGCTGACATCTTGTAAACTCTGATCTGGACTTTTTAATATTTCTAATAATCTACTTGCAAGGTTTGAGTGTTTATTGATTACTGCAACCTGGATTAATGACTTGTCTTGATCATTACGAGCATTTGTTACAGCTACGCGCTCATCAGGTTTTATTGCTTTCAGCTTACTGATAATTTCAACATTACCATTTTTTGCATTCTCAAACAGCTCTTCTACTAATTTCAATAGGTTAGTAATATTTTGGTCTCGAGAAAGATCAAGTGGTGCTTTACCTTCTTTATTCTTGATGTTATAAATTGCACCATGTTTTAATAAAGATTTTACAACTTCCAAGGAGCCACCTTTAGCTGCAACATGAAGTGATGTAGTACCACTAGAAGTAGTTTTAGCATTAACAAAGTCATTTAATTTATCACGACTGATATGTTGTAACAGAACCTCAACAATTTCTTTGTAACATTTGGAAGTAGCAGTGTGTAATGGTGTATTACCTTTATTAGTAACTTGACTAACGTTAGCTCCATTTGTTAGTAAGATGTTTACAATATCTATGTGTCCATTGCTAACAGCGTAATGCAACGGTGTTCTTCCATCAATATCTTTATCGTTGGCATCAGCTCCATCTTTTAACAGACGCTGAACAGTTCGTATATCACCTTTACTAGCAGCAATGTTGATATCTTTCTGCAGATGCTGGAGAACCTCTGATGCTTCGCTACCCTCAAGCTTAAATCTAAAATTAATCATCTCTATCTTTTTTAAAATATCTAAAACACTCGGATGACTTGGTCCAAAAACAGCTTTTCTTTGATCTAAACTTTCTCTGTAGACTTTAAGTGCGCTGATCCATTTCCCTTGAGCAAAAAGTACATTTGCTATGTTGTATTGAGTATTCAAGGTTTCTGGGTGATTTTGTTGTAAAGCTTTTTTCTGGATATTTAAAACCTCTTGAAAAGCTTTCAAGGCTTCATGATATTTATTTTGATTGAAGAGTACCCCAGCAATGTTATGTAACGTTCTCAAGGTATCAGCATGATTAATACCTAAAATTATTTTCTTCTTTTCAAAAACCTCTTTATAGATTTTTAAGGACTCTTCGTATTTACCTTGGTTAGCTAGTACCATTGCTATATTATTTTTGGCACTCACAGTGGCTAGATCATGTGTACCTAGTGTTTCTTTCCTCTTTTCAAAAACTGCCCTATTGATATTTAACGCTTCTTCATATTTTCCCTGTTTATCTAATACTAATGCCATGTGAAACTGAGTATTTAAGGTATCTGAATGATTTGACCCTAGTATTTCCTTTTGTCTCTGATAGACTTCTTGATAAATATTAAAAGCTTCTTCATCTTTCCCCTGTCTATGCAGCACTAAAGCGATTGTACTTCTTGTACTTAAAGTATCCTTATCGTTTAAACCCAGCATTTCTTTTTGTTTCTGAAAAATCTCTTTAAGCATATTTAAAGCTTCTTGGTAAATTCCTTGCTTATATAGCACTTTGGCTATATATGTCTGAATATCTAAAGTACCAGGATTGTCTGGTCCTAGTATTTCTTTTCTTCTTTCAAATGCGCTTCTGAAAATACTTAAGGCTTTTTGGTAATTGCCTTGATTCAAGAGCACTAAAGCTGTATCAATCTGAGCGGATACGTCACTTTGCGATATCTGCTTCAACTGCTCGACTTTTGAAAAGTTACTATGTACTGCAGCAACTACTAACGTTTTGTTCTCTCTATTACGAGCACTCATCACTGCTTTTACTGTATCAATATCCTTTATCTTATTTAGGTCATTAATAACTTGAGCATTACCATCTTTAACCTTTTTAAATGATTCACTGACTAGTTTAAATAAGCTAGTTATACTTTTATCCACAGTAAAATCTGATGGTGTTTTCCCACTGTCAGAGACAGCATTGTATACTGCACCATTAGATAATAGGGCCTTTACAACTTTTAAGTGAGAGAACTTAGCAGCATAATGCAGAGGAGTAAACCCCTTGTTACCAACCACATTAGGATTAGCTTTATTTTGTAATAGAATATTGACAACTCCATCATAGCCCTTCCATGCAGCATAATATAATGGTGTTACACTATCAGCATTTTTGGCATTAACAAACGCTCCTGCTTTAATGTAATTCTCAACCTCTGAAGAGCTATTACGTTTTACAGCCTCAAATAATTTCTCAGTTGATGCTAATAGATTGATAACGTCTTTATCGTTAGTCATTTCTAATGGTCTTCTACAAAGCTTGTCAACAGCGTTATAAACTGCACCATTTTTTAATAAAACTTCAATAACGTCTTTATAACCAAAATTAGCAGCAATATGCATAGGGGTTAAGCCATTAGTATCTTTAGCATTAACGTCAGCACCTTGTGCTATCAAATACTTTACAACTTCTAACCGACCTTTCATTGCAGCATAGTGTAGTAATGTCTGGTTAGCTGTACCAAGCTCATTAATACTCAACCCCTTGCTAAGGAAAAACTCTACGGTATCTTTATAACCTTCTCTAGCTGCAATGTGTATAGGCTTTGATCCAGAGGCATTTTTAGCATTAATATTAGACCCTTCATCTACTAGACATTTTACCATTTCCAAGTTACTTTCCTGTGAAGCAATGTGCAGTATAGTCCAATCATCATTGCCTTTAGCATTCATATCTACTTTTTTATACTGCAGTAACATTTTAACCACTTGCAAATGACCATGTGCAACTGCTAATTCTAAAGGTGTTCTGCTCTTATTATCCTTAACATTAACTTTTGCTCCATTACTTAATAGGACTTCAACAACATTAACATGGCCGTGTCCTGCAGCTATATGTAGTGGAGTACCTTCAACATTTACAAAGTTAACATTAGCCTTGTTTGCTATCAAAACTTCAGCAATTTCTTCATGGCCTTCTTGTGCCGCAAGATATAATGGTGTTATACTATTAATAGTCATAGCATCAACATTGGCTCCCCTTTCTATCAGAGCATTTACTATCCCCTTATGTCCTCTTTTAGCAGCCAAATGTAATAGTGTAGCATCTTCAGGACCTTTTATATCAATATGGGCCTTGTCTTTTAGCAAAATCTCTACAATATCCCTATAACCAGCGAGTACTGCTAATGATAAAGGTTCACCACCTTCTGCATTAACACTAGCTCCATTTTCTACAAGAACTTCAACGATCTCCTTATGATTATGCTTAATAGCAGAAAGCAATGGTGTTAGGTTGTTACTCTTAACATTAACACTGGCTCTATTTGCTACCAAAATTCCAACGATTTCCTTATGACCTCCTTCCACAGCTACATGTAATGGTGTACTACCTGCAATACCTTCTGTGTTAACTTTAGCTTTATTTTTTATTAAAAGATTCACAATATCTTTGTGACCTCCCACAATAGCTGCATGTAAAGGTGTAAGGCCATAATTAGCACTAGTATTGACTTCAGCTTTACTTTTGATTAGAAAAGCAATAGCGTCTTTATGTCCACTTAGAGCAGCTACATGCAATGGCGTCATGCCATCATTAGTTCTAGCATCAACTTCAGCTTTATTTTTTATTAGAAGATCAATAATATCTTTGCTACCATTCATCGCAGCTGCATGTAATGGTGTACTACCCTTAATATCTTGAGCTCTAACTTCAGCTTTATTTCTTATTAGGAGTTCAATAATATCTTTGTGACCTTTCAGAGCAGCTACATGTAATGGTGTTAGATTATTATTGGCTTTATCATTGATTTCTACTCCATTTTTTATTAAAAGCTCAGCAACTGCCTTATGACCACTCTCTGCTGCATAGTGTAATGGCGTAGCATTATTTTTATCTTTAGCGCGAATGTTAACCCCATGCTCGAGAAGAGCAACAACTATCTTCAAGTGGCCACTCTGCACTGCAAAATGTAGTGGGGTTATACCTTCCACAGTGGCAATACTAGCATTTGCCTTATTTGTCAGTAAAGCCTTAACAATTTTCTCATGTCCATCTTTTGCTGCGTAGTGCAAAGGTGTGTTATTATAGGTTTTGTCAACAACATTAACATTAGCTCCATGCTTCAATAAAATATTAGCTATCTTTTCATGACCGTTTTCTATTGCATAGTGTAATGGTGTACAACCATCTATAACTCTGGAGTTAACATCGGCTCCTTTGAGAATTAAAGCATTCACTACTTCTAGGTGGCCATTTAGTGCTGCTGTATGTAATGGTATTCCCTCCTTATCGTTTCTTGCATTAACATTTGCCTCATTTTTCAGTAAAAAATTAACTAGCCCTAGATAACCACTTTCTGCAGCTATATGTAGTGAAGTAAAGCCACCCATAGTTTCGTTGATGTCAACATTCGCTTCTTTTTCCAGCATAATCTTAGCAACATCAATATGATTGTTTTTTATTGCATAGTGTAAAGGTGAAAAACCAGCTATATCTTTGGTATTAGTATTAGCATTATTTTTTAGTAGAATTTCAACAGCATCTTTGTGACCATTTTTAGCTGCAATATGTAGTGATGTTTTGCCACTATTATCTAGATCATCAACATATACACCTGTTTTTCCTATAAAAAATTCCACAATATTTTTCCTTCCATATGCAGCAGCAATATGTAGTGGGCTTTGACCATTAATATCTTTAACATTAACGTCTAAATTTTGATTAAGAACAAATTTTATAATTTCAAGACTAGGTCCCTTAGCAGCAAAATGTAATGTAGTCCATGAGTTAATACTTCTAGCATTGATGTCTGCTCCTTTTTTGAGATAACTCTTTAAGTCTTCAAGATTTCCTTCTTCCAACGCAGCAAACATTTTTTCCTGATTAGTAATAGTGATAAGGTTTTGATCGTATTTATCTTTCAGCTTGGAAGGATCATCTCTTACCGACTTGCCAATTTTCTTCTTACTTTTTATTACATTTTCTGAAATAAGTTTTTTAGCGTTCAAGATAACTGCTATTGAGGGATCAGATAACAATACATCAACTAAGGTATTATCGTGTGCTAAATGATTACGCAAACATTTTCCAGTTAATAAAGGAGTGTTATCATCTAAAAAAAGTAGATTGTTTTCTAGATGCTTCTCTGATCTACCTAAAATTGACATTATATCCAGAACAAGCATTTCTACTACTGCTTGCAACTTTTTATTCCTCTTGTAGGAAGGAAGCTTTTCAGTTAACTTGCCACTTAATGCGTTATTCCTCAAAATACTTTTCAGTTCAGATAACTTCAGTTCAAGCTGGTTATTGTATTTTTCTTCTGTTATGTTGTAAGCCTTCCTTTGTTTATGTATAGGAATAAACGAACCTTTCTCATTCAACTTGTTTCTTAATTCCTCAATCCATTTAAGGTCACCTGTTCCAAGTTCAGCAATGTAAAAAATCTCACAAGTTAATCTATTTACTTTATCAAGGTTGTCATCCTGTATTCTTGACCTAACACTATGAGAAATTTTCATTGATAGTTCGGCTATTTCTTTAAGATTGTGAGACTCTATTTGGGAAGGAATATTCTCTAGTGTTTTATTAGCAAAGAATTTTATTCCTCTAATAACATTATGGTCAATCTTATTGTCATTCAAACCAACATCTAAGCTCTTTAATGATATAAACGCCGTAACATAATCAGTTCTGATATTTTTTGATTTAGTTTTTGCAAAATTGATTATGTTATCAATTTTATTAAACAGCTCCTTTTCATAATTCGTCTTTTCAGTTATATTATTGCTTAATTCTTTTATGAGTTTTTCAAGCTTATCATGTTCCATCACTTTAAAACTCTCTGTAATCATTTCATCTAATTCAACGTTACTAAATATTCCAGCAACTTCTTTTATCTCGTCTAAGTTTTCACTACTGGTAATTTTCTTTAGCAATATTATGACTATTTTAATCTTGTTATTGTAAAGAATATCAGTAATTACATTATCGATTCTTTTAGTATCATTTTGAACACCAATAAAAAAGTTAACATCTGTATTTTCCTCAATCTCTGTTCTTTTAGAGAGCGAGTAAGCATGTGATAGTGAGTTACGTAAATCTATAATGACTTCTCTTGTGTTCTTTGGTAATGATAGTAGAAGAAGCTCGCTTGTAGTGCTAGATAACTTGGGAGATTCTAGAGTGTTTTTTAAATATTCACCAATAACCTGTAAAACCCTTGTAATAATTAACTGTCCTTCCCTTTCTTTAGGATTAGCTGATAATGCCAACTTTATATAATCACTTATTTTCTCTAAAGAATGAATATCCCTAATTTGTTGATAATCGCTATACAACTCTCCAAATTGAGGATAATTGCTAACGATCTCTGCAACAACCCTCTCACGTTTTAACTTCGGGAGATCAGCAAATTTACCAATGTCCACACCTTCTATAATATCTTTTTCTTCTTTAAGTTTCTTTGCAAAATTTTCCAAGTGGTCTAGTATTTTACTTTTATTCAATGTGGCATTATAGAATAGATTCATTTCCTGTCGTTTTATGTGAGAAGAAACAAAACTGATCAAACAAAATTCCATTTCTTCCCAAGGTAGTCTATCGTAGGTTGATTTCAACTGCCGCTTTAATATATGAATATTTTGTGCAATAAATTTTGCTATGAATAAAAACTTTTCATCTACTTTTTCTGTGTTTGAATACTCTGCCTTTAACAGGCTAATATTTTGAAGTACTAACTCAATCCGCTCTCTTATGTTATTAAGATAACTCTTCACATTCTGATCTTGTCCAGAAGCACTAGAGAAAAAACGGAGGTTTATCAACTTATTTTCAACAAAAATTTCTATCTCTTCTGACAAGAATACGTTCTTTAGTTTTAATTCCTCATAAGCTCGTGAAAGAATTTCATCTAATTCCCTGAAATGAACAGCAAAATAATTACCTGGCCATTTATTAATGAGTGTATCAAGAAGTTCAACATTACCTGAACGTATAGCATAATAAAACGCATTATGGCATGTTTCATCCTCATCATCTGGTAATATAGTAGTTTCTCTGATGCCAACAGATAAATTACTGAGAATTTTACTATTATTGCCAAGTAGGTATTCTAAAATCTTTACCTTATTGTGTTTACAAGCTAAGATAACTAAGTTAGTACTCTTAACAGGATTGTTAGCATTATCATAATAGTCTCTCAAAGTTACTTGATCTTCTGCATCACTTATGTAATCAATAAAATTGCTTAATTTTTTTAAGCTGTCGACATTACCATCTGATATTGCCTCTTCGAGTTCAGTTAAAACCAGGAGATAAAGTTCTTCAGCTTTTGCTTTTCTGCGGTAGAGCTTTTTATATTCTCTAATAAACTCCTCTTTTGATGTGTAAGAACGTGATAAAAACTGTTTATCTTCTTGATAAAAACTGGTTTGTTGTTTAGGTACATGCATAAACCCTCTCTGAGATATATTTACACCAGTATTAGAATAGCAAAGTTTACTTAATATGGCAAAAATTAAAATAGCATCTTTTGTTAATAAAATATTTTTGAGAGAATATCTACTAATCCTGCAATTTCAGGACGAAAAGCCTTCACAACATTTGATTTTGGGTGTGGGAAATGTGTTGGTTGTTTAAATTATTAGTAACACCTACTAATAATAACCCGTTTGAAAACAACAAAGAGAAATGATGATCAACTTACATAAAAAAGCACTAAGTTTAGTGTTTTGGCATTATAGCAATCTCTTATGTATCACCTCTCTGGAACCATACGACTAATTGTTGTTCATAAAAAACTCTAGTACTGACAAAAAATGTATTTATTCTAATCTTGCACGTTTGGTATCATTACTTATAGAAGTTTCATAAAGTCTTGTACCAGGCTCTACGAGATTATTTAAGGAACTTAAAGATTGAAAAGTACGTTTATTGGAATCATCAAACGCTACTATAAAGTTTAACAAGTTATCATTAGATAGATATTCAGTTATATTATATGTAGAATCATGATCCAGAATAATTTTCTTTTCTTTGGCATCTTGATCTGCCACATCTAATTTAGTATAAAATTGTATCTTACTTAACTTATTTAACAAATCTGCTCTTTCTAAAAAAGGTTTTACCTTATCTAATATGATATCATTATATATAGGATAGCGTATGGAATAATCAATTTTTGCTAGTCTTACAGATAATTGATTATTATATAGTACATGTATGTTGAAGTTATTTGTAACAAATTCATATAGTGGAAGGCTATCTTTTATTTCATCTGTTTTCATTTGAAGAATTTCACAAACACAGTCATCTAGATAACTTGATAATTTACTGTAATTACTGCATCCTTTATAAGGAGATAAGTCAATAATTTTTCCGTAATCCTTATTGAAGTTCCTTACTAAAGTAAATTTAATCAACAATTTAGCGCATGCTAGATCACTTACAGCGTTATCTAAAGATGTGGAACAATTATCATAAAGCCGTCGTTCACGATTTCTTATATTAATATCAGCTCCATATTCTAATAGTTCTTTAACTACTTCCAGATTTTTACCACTTTTTTTTACAGCATGGTTCAGTGCAGTATTGCCTTTACGGTTTGTTGCATTTACATCAGCACCATGTTTCAGAAGTTCTCTAACTAATTCTAATTCCTTCCCCAGTGTTATAGCAGAATGTAGTGGAGTTTCACTATACATGTTTCTTGAATTGACTTCGGCACCACCTAACAAAAGCTCTTTAGTAATTTCTACACTACTAGTAGTATGAAGTAACGTATCTCTATTCCTTTCTACTCTAAGGTTAGCATTAGCACCTGCAGACAAAAGAGCTTTAACTTTTTCTAAGTTTCGTTCATAGACTGCTTTTTCTAATTCTTTGTTAATATTATTATTTAGCATATTTTTAAAATCCTCCTAAATTTCACTATTTTGTAACAAAATTTTTGTATATTTTCTAGATCTTGGCACCCTCATTAGAGTTTCATTTAAGAGAGCTATAACTTTAAACTCTTTACTCGATTTTCTACGCTGACATCTTGTAAACTCTGATCTGGACTTTTTAATATTTCTAATAATCTACTTGCAAGGTTTGAGTGTTTATTGATTACTGCAACCTGGATTAATGACTTGTCTTGATCATTACGAGCATTTGTTACAGCTACGCGCTCATCAGGTTTTATTGCTTTCAGCTTACTGATAATTTCAACATTACCATTTTTTGCATTCTCAAACAGCTCTTCTACTAATTTCAATAGGTTAGTAATATTTTGGTCTCGAGAAAGATCAAGTGGTGCTTTACCTTCTTTATTCTTGATGTTATAAATTGCACCATGTTTTAATAAAGATTTTACAACTTCCAAGGAGCCACCTTTAGCTGCAACATGAAGTGATGTAGTACCACTAGAAGTAGTTTTAGCATTAATAAAATCACTCAATTTATTGTGGCTTACACGTTGTAACAAAGCTTCAATAATTTCTTTATGACCTTTGGAAGCAGCAGTGTGTAATGGTGTATTACCCTTGTTAGTAACTTGAGTAGCATCAGCTCCATTTGCTAGCAAGATATTTACAACTTTTATGTGCCCATTATTAACAGCATAATGTAATGGCGTTCTTCCATCCACGTTCTTCGAATCAATGATTGCTCCATCTCTAATGGAACTCTCAATTCCTAAATAATTATTATCTTCTATAGCCTTAAATAACTTCTCAACCAATTTTAGTAATTTTATTACTTCTGGGTTTCCTCTTCTTTCCGCAAAGTGTAATGGTAAAACATATCTACCTCCTTCAGCTCTAGCATTAAAGTATGCTCCGCTCATAAGTAGAGACCTAACTATATCTAAATTACCAATTTGTGCCCCTAAGTGTAAAGGCGTAGCATTTTTATCCATTTTTGCATTAACATCCGCTCCATTTATAATAAGAGTTTTAACTACCTTAGGATGACCATATTGAGCTGCAAGATGTAGGGCTGTGCCTTTATTTTGATTTTCTTTTACATTTACATCAGCACCATGTTTCAATAGAACGGTTGCTATCTGATCATAACCTTTTTCTGCTGCAAAATGTAAAGGAGTCCAATTTGTGTGATCTAAAGCATTAATATCTGCTTCCTTTTCTAAGAGCAATTCAACCACCTCTAAATGATCATGGTCTACTGCAAAGTGTAGAGGTGTAGTACTTTTAACTGTTTTAGCATTAATGTCTGCTCCTTTATCAAGCAAAGATTTAGCAACTTCTAAATTACCATCATATGCTGCACAATGTAGAGGAGTCCAACTTCTGTTATCTAGAGCATTAATATCTGCTCCATTTTCAATCAAGAAATTCATTATTTCCAAGTGATTATGTTCTGCTGCCAAATGTAGAGCTCTTCTACCATCATCCATCTTTGCATTTATATTTGCTCCTTTTGCAATTAAGCTCTCTACTATTTTTAAAGAAAAACCATTATATGCTGCATTATGTAAAGGAGTCCAATTCTGATCATCCACGGTGTTAATGTTTGCTCCATTTTTAATTAAAAAATCACTCACCTCGAAATGACTTTGCTGAATTGCTAGATGCAAAGGTGTAAAACCTTCGTTTTTTTTAGCATTAACATTGGCTTTTTTCTCTATTAGTAGCTTCACTACTTCTAAGTGACCATTCTGAGATCCTATATGTAAAGCTGTGGAATTATCGTGGTCCTTAGCATTAACATCAATTCCCCTTACGAGAAGAAGAGACTTAACTACTCCAAAGTGATTACGTTCTGCTGCTAAATGTAGAGGTGTAAGATTCTCATAATCCTTAGCATTAACATTAGATTTTGCTTTTAGTAAAATGTCTACTAACTCTAAAAAGCCATTTTGAGACGCTAAATGTAGAGGTGTAATCTTATCATCTGTTTTTGCATTAACGTTTGCTCCCGCTTCAAGCAGAACTTTAACTATATCTAACCTACCAGTTTGTGTTCCCAGATGTAAGGGTGTAATGTTTGCATCAACTTTATGATTACCTATGCCTGAAGATCCAGCGTTAATATTAGACCCTTGTGAAATAAGAGCTTTAACTACTTCGAGGTTACCATTTTGTACTGCAGAATGCAAAGGTCTTGCTCGATCATTATTTACAGCATTAACATCTAATCCCTTTTCAATAAAAACATTTACTATATCTAGATGACCATTCTCTGCTGCTAGGTGTAAAGGTGTATTAAGTTTATCTGTTTTAGTACTAAGATCTGCTCCATTTGCAATCAAGGTGTTGACTATATCTAAATATCCTTGCTGGGATGCAAAACTTAAAGGTGTAAAGCCTAGAATGGTCTTATGGTTTACATCTGCTCCATGAGCAATAAGAAAGTTAACCATCTCTAAGCGATTTTTTGCAATTGAAAAATACAGTGGCGTAAAGCCATCGTACTTAATCTCTGAATTAATATCTAAACCTTCTCCTAATAAAGTGTTGACTAAATCCAACTGACCATTTCCTGCTGCTAAATGTAGTGGTGTAAAGATTGGATTACAGTATCTTTTTTAAGAAGAAGATTTATCTTGCTTAAAAACTTGTAGATACTATATTTTACATAAATTCTTCATGCGAGGCCTTTATGTTTACTAATAGAATATCTAATAATCTGGATCAGCTGCAATTTTTTGTAGAGTTTTTAAATGAAAATTATAAAATTCAGAAACATCTTAGTCTTACGCTTATAACTTCTTCATTTGATCATGAGTAGATCAGTTGTCTCAGCTGCAATAGAGACACCTGCCTTAAGTAGCTACGTCAATTTTCTCTGTTTTTGCCCCTTTTTTTTCGCTGATGATGATGTCTTCATTCTTCTCAGTAGCCAACATTCTTTTTAAAGTATAATCGTTACGTGCACCAAAGCATTAATAATTATACACAATTGTGAAGAAATATTCAATCTTTTTATTGTTTTGAATGTGTTGATGAAAAAAACGTCTGTCAGAGATCATCTGAGAATTGCATTTTAGGCTTTAGATGTAGAAGGGGTCTTATCGTCTTTTTATCAATACTCTAAAAATAGGCTTAAATCGCCAAGAGATGGATATCATGAATTTAGTAGCGTAAAAACATCAAAGATACCTCATATCATAAAGTTTAATGTCAACATTTGGTAGCAACATTCCCGATTTACAAAGCAGAGTCAATAAAGGTTGCAAATAATCTACGTATGTTGGACGTTTCTGTTGATGCTATTTCTAAAATAACAGATTTATCTATTGAGGAACTTGAAAATCACGCTTCCAAAACTTAACCTGAATTAAAAGCAACATTAGTTTACTGATTTCTATACAATATATTAAAATATCAACAAAGGTAATTACATAATTAATTATCTGCATTGCTGAATGAAATTCTTGTGCTTCTGTATTCAATATATAATATTAAAAAAATATTTTAGTAAATTTATTAAAGTAGATACTAGAAACTCGCTTATTTCGTTTTTCTAGCTCAGTTATAGTTTTGGATTTTGCTTGCAGAATTTGTCTATCACTTTCTGGTTATCCTCTATCATTTTACTTGCCTCTTGCTGAAGAAATTTGATATTTTTGAGTGTAATATTGTCCATCTCAGTCGATGCTACTTTCAATTGCGATTGTATTCTTATGTATTTATCATCTATTACTTGTTCTAGTTGATAATCAACGCAATCCAATCCAGAAGCAAACATCACATTCAGTAGTGGCTTGATCCACCCTATTTTGCCAAATCTCCTTGAGTTAGCATACTTTATACTTCTATTTGTTCCACCAGTGCCTATTGATAGCAGTATAATCTCATCATTTGGAAATAATCTCTTGCCACTTGCATATGCACAAGCTGCTGGATTATTAGCAAACACTCCGCCATCTATCAACACTCTCTCTGTTTGGCTAATTTTCAGACGTTTTGGTGTGAAGTACGTTGGAGCAGCTGTTGTAGCTCTGAGTGCATCTTTCAACTTAATGTTTTTTTCTTTCCAACTTTTGAAGAAAAATTCACAACTATTGTGAATGTCATAACTGGTGAGCAGTAGATTACTTGCAACATCGGCCATAGTACTTTCACCAAAGTATTTGTTGAGAATAAATTCCATATTTCTATACGAGTACTGAGAACCACTCAGCCAAGAAGCAATTGATTTTCTCCAAAATGATGATTGAAAGATATAAGCTCCATACTCTTGGTAAAGTCCAACTAAATCATTGGCAGAGTATTGAGGTTTATTGCTTTTACAAAGTCCAGCAACAATAATCCCACCGGTTGAGGTGCCTGCCATTAAATCAAAAATCTGGGAAATTGGCTTTTTTGTCCTAGATTCAATTTCTGCTAGAATAATGGCAGGAATTATTCCTCTGATTCCACCTCCATCAACAGATAAAATATACTTTGCCACTTTTTTATTTTTGTCTCTGCTCAAGTTCATTAACTTCCTCAGCAAGGTTTTTGACCCTTTCTTCAAGGCGATAGATGATTTCTGTAGTCCTTTGATTTTGCTCTATAAATTTATCATGCATATGCACTCTTAAGTCGAGCTTAGCTAGCCACCAGATCAATGCTATTGTTTGTATCACCATAGTAGCAATTACTGCTACAGGGATCTTTCCTGTGTTTGTCATCTTTTTTAAAGGAAAAGTTGTATATATACATATACAAGATTCATCAAAAATACGTCCAAAAAATCTTTTCTAAAATAAAGTTAATTAGTTGCACTAAACAAGCGATGTAAATAATATAATCAACATGAAATCTAGCCTTTTTTGGAAATTGTTAACAAGTTCAATAATACCGATAATATGCGTTATTGTTCTGTATCAGCACTTTAGTACAGACCAATTATCAAAAGATGTGCCAATAAAAAGTAAGGCAAGTGGCAATGATCTGGAAACATTATCTACTGCAGCTGAAAAATGTAATTTAGATACTGTAAGATCCTTAATAAAAAATGTAGTAGATATCAATGCTACTCATCATTTTGGTGCAACATCATTACACTATGCTACAAGCGGAGGCTGTTTAGAAGTCGTAAAATTTCTAATTGAAGAAGGCATTGATGTAAATACTACTGATGCTTTTAGCTGGACAGCTCTGCACTATGCTGTACGAAAAGGACATCTGGAAATTGCTAAATTTCTACTGAAAAATGGAGCAAATCCTTCTGCTAAAAACAAAGATAAAAAAACTCCTTTAGATCTTGCTGTAGAGGAATTAAACAATAATAAAGAAGATATCTATGAGGAAATTATCAATTTACTTTCCAACTATCAATTATTCCCGTAACAATAGTACGATAGCCAAGGTTATCAATTACATGCTCAGCCCTATTTATTATCCATTTACCATAAACTCCTTTGCGAAATCCAGAAAGATTAATCTTTGCTTCAGCAAATAATTCAGGATTTCCTGGCATTGTGACATTGAGTGTTGCTGCATTACTCATCAGCTGATTCAACTTCGCAGATGCTGCACTTTGTGCCAAATCACTACTTGCATAAATATCTCGCAAAATATAGCTTGGTTCTTGATCACCTACTTTTTCCGTTATTGTCTCTGCTTTTTCATAATCATACCAGTAAGCAATAACCGAGCCATATTGATTACGCTCATTAAATTTTACTTTCCAATTTGTAATATCTCTAGGTGTTAAAGTAATAGTGCTTAAAGTTTTTCCGGTAACTGATTTTGCTTTTCCTTTTGAAACAAACAGTAAATATCCTCCTGCAGGTTTTGCTATTGCTCCATAAATTTGAGCAAGCCTGGTTAAAAAATGCATATCGCTCTCTGCAGTTTGATCAATATGTGATATCATGATATTTACAAACTCTGCAGCAACCTTAGCTTGATAGCCATGTTTGTCTGCAATCTTTTTTACCAAATCATTTAAGGTGATTTGATGCCACTCATTAAACACTTGTTCCTTTAATGACTCTTTTAGATCCGCTGCATGACTCTTGATTTTTAGTCCTTGTGGCGGGCCTTGTAGCGTAATTTCATTCACTATGTAATCTCCCATCGGCACAATGCCAGTTTCTTTATACCCAAGTAAAATATTTAGCTTTGCCCCAGTTCTAGGAATTTCAAATAATGAATCACGGTCATCAAGATGAATTACAGCAGTATCACTTATTACTCCAGCTTCATCAGTAATATGCATTGATACTAACCGACTTTTTATCAACTCAGTGATTAAAATTCCCTCTACTGAAATACTAAAGTCTGGTGTCATTTTAATCCCATAGTTTTACTACTTGCTTTTGTGTCTCTTTTTGAATAACAGGAAGTTTAATGATTAATCCTGCAGGAAGAAGTTCGTACTCTGAAAGCCCAGGATTAGCTCTTAACACAATCTCAACTGCTCCTGAGCTGAATCCATAGTAGTTCCAGCAGATTAAATCTAACATATCATTTTCCTTAGTTTTGTAATATATCATTATCAAGTTGTATATCATCAACTGGATTATTTAGTGATCCGTCTGACAACACGTTATCATAGTGCTTCAAACTTAAGTGAAACTCAATCTTTCTTGCTTCACCATTTGGAAAAAAATATCTCTGCGTTTCTTCTATTTTCACAATAACAAAATGGCCTAAAATGTTACCTTGGCCATCAATGAGTAAAAGAGGTTTCGATAAATTTCGCATATTATTTATTTGCCCCAGTCCTCCTGAATAGATTACTCCCGCAAGCTCAATAACGTCCTCTCCAGGACCAATACTTTGAAGTAATGGCTTTTCTCCAATACGCTCAAGTGCAGGCCAGCGATATTCATTCCTGCGTGTGAAACCTCGCTCAGTTAATGAAAATCTATATGGACCAAGAGACAGCATAATTTAATTTATATCATAAAGTGCGCCACTAAATTGCTCTCTAATTCGCTCCATTACTTCATCAGCAATGCTACGTGTATCTTGCCCAGGGGTTGAATGAATATTAATACTGAAGTGATTATTTTGAGTTTTATTCTCTACAGCTTTACTGTGTGCCGCAATGGGGTACTTAAGAGAATCACTTATAACGTTATTTACAGACTTAACTTCTAGTTTAGACTCATTTCTTTTATTCCACAGATTACTGATTGTTCTAAAGGGCTGAGTAATATTATTCCAAAATTTTCCTACCCAATCAGAAAAAGATTTCCATACAATTTTCACTGATTCCCAGATAGTAACAAAAAAGTTCTTTACCACTTGCCATTTGGTAATTATCAAAGTTGCAGCAACAGCAAGACCGCCAATAACGAGTCCCATAGGATTACTCATTAAAGCAATTGTCAATGCTTTAAATCCAACAATAATTGCTGGAAAAACTGCAGAAAGACCTATTTTTACTAAAGTAATAACAGATCCAAACATTTTCCAAGTAGACAAAAAAGCGAATAAGGAACCTTTTACAAAAGTCCAAGCATAGCCAAGAGATATAGCTGCTATTTTAATGCTAATCAACGCTGTAGTAGTACTCATGATTACTGTAGTCAATACTGGATATTCCTTGGCATAAAGTGCTACTTGTGTAGTTGCTGACCTCAGAAGATTAACAGTAAAATTTAAAGGTGGTAATAATACAGAACCAAGATTCATTCCTACTTCTGCTATTGAATTCTTAAGTAGCTGAAGATTATTTGCTGTAGTATTTGCTCTATTTTCAAACTCTCTTTGCATTGAGCCCTTATATTCCCCGTTTATTAATCGTAAAGATTTTTTGTACTCGTCAAGACTACCAATGAGTAGTGCTATATCGTCTTGATATTCAAGACCAAAGAGATCAAAAAGAACGCTAGAACGTTCTTGCTTACCTAGTTTTGCAATTGTTTCTAAAAACTTAACTAATGTGCCTTGTGCATTCTTGCCAATTGCTTTTTCAAATTCCTTAGCATTTATTTTTAGCTGCTGAAAAGCTTTTTGAAAATTGCCACCTTGCTTACTTGCTGTTTGCAACTTACTGAGCATCGCATTAATTGCTGTACCTGCTTTTTCGGGGGTCTTACCAAGACTAATGAAGCTACTTGCTAAAGCTCCCGCTTCTACTGCAGTTAAGCCAAATTGCCTTGCTGTACCACCGATTCTGTTTAATGCAGGAACAATGTCTTTAGCTTTTGCTGCAGTGTTATCAGAGATATGGTTTATTGCATCACCAATGCCTTTCATTTCACCAATTTCAATTTGATAAATATTAGAAAGTTTAGCAATAGCGTCTCCTGCTTCTTCTGCTGACATATCAAATGCAGTTGCCATTTTGGCCACAGTGTCTGTAAAAGTCGTAAGATCTTTAGCTTTAATACCAAGTTGACCACCACTTGCAGTAATTTGCGCAAGTTCTGCCGCAGATAGCGGAATTGTACGCGACATTTCCTTTAATGTTTCCCCAAGTTTTGTTAAGCCATTTACATCTGTATCTTCAAACTTTACAACTTTCTTTACATCAGCCATGGCACTCTCAAAACTAATTGCAGCCTTAAGTGGTGCTGCAAGGGTGAGGCCAAGTGCCACAGCATCCATCATTTGAGCTTTGAAATTTGCTCTTTGTGCTAAAACTCCTTTACGTTTTTGCATTACGGAATTTAAAGCTGTATAGTTATTTTTAAGCTTTTCAATAGAAGAGCCAAGTTTAACTTGATCTCCAATAAGAGATTTTATATCTCTACCACTTTTACTGAACTCCGTGCGTAAATGGTGGAGAGCACTTCTTTTTTGTAAATAAGCTGTTTTAGCTTTCAGCGCTGCAGTTTTAGACCTTGTAAACTCGTTTTGCAGGCTCTTACTTGGTGCTCCTGTATTTTTTATCTGCTGAGCAAGAGATTTTGTTTTTATTTCTAGTTCATTCCAAGAACGCCTAGCAAGCAGAGCATCGTGGCTTAATTGTTTAAACTTGAATACTGATTTACTTGATGATTCAAGTTGTTTTATCGTACTACCAATACGAGAAAGTTGCTTCGTGCTACCTGCTATCGTACTATTAAAACTGCTTTGCAGTGTTGCTCCAATTACTATAGAAATTGCCTTCATTTGTATAATTTTCCGCTACTTTCAAACCAAGTAATAAATTCTTCAATATCCATATCAAGCCACTGATTGATTCCACCACCAACCATTGAGCTAAGTGATAATATGCTCAACCTCAATTCTTCTGCTGAGACAAAAAACCTTGTAACGTTTCTTGAATCTTATTGTAGTCTGCTAAATCAAATTCTTCTACTGCTTCTCTTGAAATACTTGCAAGATTTGCAATCAGTGCTACTTCTTTCTCTGCATCGCTATTACCCATACGTTCAACAGCTAAACGATCTCGAACTTTTGGACGGCGTAGAGTTAGCTCTGAAACTAAAATTCCATCGATTTTTATTGGTTCAGTTAATTTAATTTTTTGCATTGTTTTACCCTTTTAGTTAAATTCCTAAAGCTGTGCGCATAGAAGTCATTTGATCAACACCATCGATCTTGCGAATCATATTCTCAGCGTCAATTTCAATCAATTCTCTGCCATCAATGGTAAGCTTATAATAGTTGGCAGCAATTATACATTTTAGTGTTGCTTTTTCAGCAGCCTTCCAGTTACCAAAATCAAGTTCCTTAAAGAGCCCTCTTAAGTTAATTACTACTGATTCGGCATCACTACTTCCCTGCAAACCTCCTCTTAAAGTAAGAGAAACAGCATTATTGTTTATCAATCCGAAAAGTCTAAAGAGCTCAGAGTCATATTCAGAAAAAGTGAAATCTGCTTCAAGCTTTTCCATGCCCATATCAATACTTACTATTACCCACAAATATAAATGGACATAAAAATAAAGTATTACAACATTAAAGTTTGCAAACATTGAGGGTAAAAAATGGCAAACAGGAATAATGAATGGGCTGAAAATGAATTTGGAGATGCTGTACTTGGAGATAAAAGGTTAACTGACCGATTAGTAAATATTGCTGATAGTTTTACAAGTTTACCTGAAAGCTCAATCAATCAGGCGTGTGGAAGTTGGTCAGAAGCAAAAGCAGCATATCGTTTTTTTCAAAATGAGAACGTGAAAGAAGGCGATATTCTAGCTTCACACGTTGCTAAAACAGTTGAAAGAACAAAAGCCCATAAAAAAATTTTTGTGATCCAAGATACAAGTTATATTTCATACACAGACCATGAAAAAACAAGTGGATTGGGAGTTATTACAAGAAAACATAGTCAAGGTATTATAATGCATACAGCTCTAGCTGTTAGTATAGAAGGTTTGGTACTAGGGATACTAGATCAAAAAATTTATTCAAGACCTGAAGAATCTGAAAACATAAAAAAAAAGAACAATGACAGTATCCGCATTGAAGATAAAGAGAGTATAAAATGGTTAGAAACTTTAAGCAACACAAACAACATTATTGATTCAACTCAAACTGAGACTATAACCATATGCGATAGAGAAGCAGATATATATGAGTTTTTTGAGCTTGCATATAATCTTAATTCGGCAGTGTTAGTTAGAGCTTCCAAAGATAGGGCAGTAAATAGAAAATCTCGATATCCTGAAAAAGGTGAGCAGAAGTTATGGGAATTTATTAAATCCTCTCATTGTGCAGGTACGGTAAAAGTTGAAGTTCCTGCAAAAGATAATAAGCCAAAAAGAACAGCACATTTGGAAGTTAGATTCGGAAAGTTTATTATGCATCCATCTAAGAATAGTATTAGGCATAAGACAGAAGAATTACTTAAATTACCACACTATGCAGTTTACGTTGTTGAAAAAGACTTTCCTTCTGAAACAAATCCGCTAGAGTGGATGCTTTTAACAAATCTTCCAGTCAATACCTTTGATGAAGCTGTTGAAAAAGTTAGGTGGTATTGTCTTAGATGGAAAATAGAAATATTACATAAAATTTTAAAATCTGGTCTCAAAGTTGAAGAATGTAGGCTTGGAACAGCAGAAAGGTTGATGCGATATTTAACAGTAATGAGTATTATTGCTTGGAGAATTTTCTTTATTACAACAATTGCAAGAACTGATCCAACATTACCGTGTACTACCTTATTAGCCGAAGAAGAATGGAAAGTTCTATATGTAAAAATACATAGAAAACCATGTTCAAATGCAACTCCTACTATAAAAGAAGCTGTTTCATGGATTGCTCAACTTGGAGGACATTTGGCTAGAAAAAATGATCTAGAACCAGGCCCCATTACTATTTGGAAAGGATGGAGACGTCTCTTTGATCTAGCAGAAGGATGGCGACTTGCTCACGAACTTTATATTTGTGGGTAATAGTAAGATATCAATATTTATTGGAATATCCATACCACCAGCTCTGTATTCTTCTGTTTTTATGGTAAGTTTTGGCAAGGTTACTTCATCTATTTTTCCTGCATAGCCACGACCATCAACAAATACGTTAAAATTCTTTAGGATCTTTGGTAACATCTCTCTTTCTCCTTTTACAATATTGCGCCACTCACAAGGTGTGACCTGAAAGTAATCTGTTCAGCTGGATATGGTGGCGTGAACTCAAAATCAAAAGACACTTTTCCGCTTGCAATATTTGTTGGTGTATTGAGCTCTGGAGTTGCATAACATTTTCCGCTAATAATCGCCCCTTGCGCTTTTAAATTTGCAAGATAAGAATTTACCCCCTCAATCACATCATCTATATAAGTTTTGGTAATATTGCGATCAACTGCCCATAAATGAGCTCGAAGTAGACTATCGTTGATTAAATCTGCAGTCCTTCTCACTGACAAAAAAGCCCATTTTGAGTCATTTGAACATGTTCTATTTCCCCAAAGCCTATAGCCATTTTGATGAATTATCGTTGTTACTTCATTTTCATTTAAATGGTTTGCTCTACAATTTGTATTACCGAGCGTAAAATCAATAGGCCTGCTTGTTCCAACAATACCATTTATTTCTTTATTTGAAGGTGAGTGCCAGAAGCCTTGCTCGCTGTCTATCTTAGCTATTAAACCAGCTACAAATGGACTCGATGGCAAGATTTTTTCTTTTCCTTCAATAAATAACTTAATCCATGGGTCAACTACGTAAACTCTTGAGCTGCCTACACTTTTTCTCCATTTTATTGCTTCTTCATCATTAGTATTTGGTCCGTCTGCAACAATAATTGCTCTTAATTTTTCTGCTATGGAAATTAAAGCACTCACTACTGGATTTACTCCATCTATTTCAGGTAACTGATGAGTAAACTGAGGTGCAATTAATATTCTTGGAGCAACATGAACTATGCTTTCACTGCTTAAGAACGCTTGAATTCCCTGATATTCTCCAGTTTCTTCGTTAACTCCACCAATGACATTGCTGAGCGTCTCTTCTACTTTCTCCTCAACTCGAATAACTACTACTGTTGCACCAATTTGGGAAAAAATTGCATTAATAGCTGAAGGCAAAGTCCCAGATTGACCAAGTTTTGCTGCTTCTTTTAAGCTTCCTGCTATTAATATTGGTTTATTTAGTGGAAACTTTTGCCCGTCAGCATCAGGTGCAGTACCAATTACTCCAATTACCGATGATTTAGCTGTTCGTACTGTCCTCGCTCCTGAGGTAACCTCGATAACATTTACTCCATGTAGAAACTGTTCTGTCATTTCTTTTTCCCCTTTTCAACTTTCTTGCATTTTTTGTTTACAATCATCTAGCAAAGTTTGCAGCTCTTCCTTACTTTTAGCTTCACCGATTTCCCTTTCAGCTATATCCACCAATTCTTCGCACTTGATTATTGCTTTTTTCGCTCTTTTTGCTTTTTCCTGAATTATTCTTGCCATTTCTACTACTGAAATTCCTCGGACTTTTGCTAATGGCTCTATAATTTCTGCATCTTTTTTGTCTATAGATTCTGGTGCTGCTAAAATGTTCTCTGCGGCTTTTGCTTGTATTTCGTACGACTTAGACTTCTGATGAGAATATCCTGAGTATTGGTGAGTATAGTTATCATAATAAGCATGAAGATTAGAAAGTGCAGAAAACTTCGCATTTTGTAGTAACTCCAATTCAATATCTTCTTGATTCCGCTGAGCAATTTTGCCTCCTTCTGTTAAACAATAGCTTTTTTGCCAATCAAAATCTTCTGGTGCTTCATACCAATCATTTTCAGTTGGCTTGCTTTCAAGTGTTGTTGTTTCTACTTGTTTATCATTTTCAAATCTAATGTAGATAGACATTGTTTGTTACCTCCAAATCTCATACGTGTTAGATAATCCTGGACATTGCCAAGCTTTTAGCGTTCTCTCCACATCTACTTCAAGTCCTGTAGTTAGAACATTGCTACGTATGTTATAAATCCCCCACTGAATAAATTGACCATAGTTGTGTACATAATTTGATGCAAGCATACCTTGACTAACTTGTGTCCTGGAATACAGGTAAGATGATGTGTAAAGTAATATTGCAACTGTTTTTCCTGCTGGAATCTCCACATTACCAGATCCAGCTAACTTGCTATCAGAACTCATGTATTGGTAAACATTTTTCCATACTATTTTTGAAATACTTGATTTATTAGAATTAGTGTTATCAGGAGTTCCCACAAATAATCCTGCTCCCCCATACTCCGTACTCGAATACGATGATCCAACAAATTCTATTGTCTTATTTATGTTCACATTGGTTGTATTTTTTACAAATACTACTCCAAGTGCAGCATACGGATAATAGTATATCTCATCATAACTACCAGAAAAACTTTTTGTGCATAACTCTCCGTAAATAAATGTTCCTTTACTTCCCTCTATAAAACTTAGTTGTCTTGGCCGATAAAAACTAACGTAATCTGTATTGTACGTATGGCTACCTGCTAGTAGTTGTAACATATAGTCAGTTTTTGTTATATCACTACTCCACTTTCCAAGCTCTGTCGTAAAAGTTCCGTGGCCAAAATAATTATTTTTTCTGCCAAGTACACCAAATAAGAAAGGTAATGACCCTGGTTCAACCATGTTGCGCTTTCTTATTTCATTTATAAGAGACACTTTTAACTGTTCATCCCGAGTTTTTACCTCATTAGAGATGTTTTCAATTCGAGTTTCTATTTCTCCTATAATTGATGAGCCAGGTGGTACATTATTAACAGCACGAAAATCTTCTACTAAACCTTTAAGACCATCTTTATGACTATTACTAATGCTATTTATTGCTGCAATATTGGCATTCTTTCTCGTATCAAGTAGCGATAAATTTGTTGTTCCTTTTTCATCAATTCTCTTTAATAACTGCTTCTCTGATTCAGAGATCACTGCTAAAGAACTAGCTTTTTTATTATCCAGATCAGTTAAGTGTTTTTTTGCACTATCAAGAAGCTCTTTTAGCTTACCATCAGTCATCTGTACAATTTCAGAAACTGCACTTTTGTCGACTATTGATTCCAATGCTTTAGCAAGATATGCTAATTGATCTGGTGTACTGTTTGCTGCTAAATCCTTAAGCCTCTTTTGTAGTGCATCAATTATTCCTTTTACTTCAGTCATCTGCACAACGTTGGAAATAGCTTTTTTATCTGCTATCAATTCCAGCGATTTTGCAAGATATGCCAGTTGATCAGGTGTACTGTTTGCTGCTAAATCCTTTATCCTTTGGTATATTGCTTCTTTCATTCCCAAAAATTCAAAAAAGTTTCAAATCTAAATCGTTTAAAATTATTTTTTAGTTGATTATGCTCATCTTCTCTTTCGGTAATATCTTCATCTATTTTTTCTATAGCTCTTCGAATACGTACCACATCTTGAACTGCAATATTTTCTGGATGAGGCAGTGGATATCCTCGTTTGGCTTGGTCAACAGTCATTATGTGACAATCACTCTGAGATTTTTTACCTTAGGGCGATAAACAACTGTTCCACTTAAAACTAATTTTATCCTTGTCTCATTGCCATTAAAGTTTGTCAGCACATGAGTTCTCTCTACCAAATTTTCTCCAATTGGTTTTCCTGATGTTAAATTTACTAATTGCCATTCTCCCACGTTTTTCTCTACATAAGTTTTAATGTCTGCAGTGCCAGGTATTAGCGCATCATATGTTATGGTAATTTTAGTGTTAGCTCCTGCTGTAATGCTTCTTGTAACATAATCTCCTTTTTCCCCTATATTACCCATAACTAGCTGTAACCCAGGATATAGCACTGGACTTTTTTCTTTTGACCCTTTTAAATTTGCCTTTACTGTTAGCTCTCCAGATAATCTTTCACGCAGTGCAAGTGGCAAATTATCAGACAAAAAGTTCTCTTTTCCCTCTTCATCTGTTAAGATAAATTCCACATTGGTATCAAATGCTACTTTTTCGACGTTCGTCAAAACAATTAAATCTGATACGTTATTTGCAGTAACCTTGCCAAGATCAATAATGTGAGAAACTTCGCTAAATTTTGCAGCCAAAAGCCGAAACGTTAAGTCTAAGTTCTGATGTGGAGTCCAAGTACTTGCGTTACTAGATGAGAGTAATACTCCTACTTGATATGGCTGACTTGTTACCCAACGGCTATTTACTGCATCATATTTGCCAAGTTCTGCTATTTTGACTGTTGTCTCTGAATCATCGGTAAGTAAAACTATTGCATATTCTTGTCCTGCATGGCAAAACACTGGTGACCAAGTAATACGTGTTGCTGTGCCATCTATCTTTATATCTTTTGGCTCAATATAACTTTCAGCAATGACAGTTTGTGAGGGCATTCCCACTGCTGTTTCTCTAATCTGCACAACAACACGTTTTTTGCCGCTATTTGTGAACCATAAATCTAGACCTCCTATGTGCCTACTCTCATTCAGAGTAAATGTTTGCGCTAAAGGATCAACTCTTCTTGCTGCGATAACTCTTCTTCTCTCTTCTATGGTAATAGTTTTTTTACCAGTATAAGTTGCCTCTCCATAGCTTCCTTTATCCCCATAAAACTGTACTAATTTAGTACCTGCTGGAATATTTGCTGGTACTTTCACCTTTCCCTTTAATTTTCCCTGGTTGTTAGCTCTTTTTTCCACTTTTTTTTCCTCTATGCCATAGGTATAATAGAAATGCCATCAAATTTTATTTCCTTAAGCTTTTCATCTGGCTCAAAACCTTCAATTTCAAAATTCTGTACTGCTTCTCTCATAAATTCAGTTTCGTATGAAGTACTTGACAGCAGCTCTGTCGTTTCTTTAACATTAAATACTCTTGTTACTGGACTTTTCCAATTTGTTTTTACCTCCGTCCAGTGATCTATATTTTTATTTAGAGTAATTTGTGCCGGTACTGGATCAAAAGCTTGATATGGATTGATCTTTTCTCCTTTGGTCTGTAAAAGCTGCTCCAGTACCGGTTCAAGTTCATACGGCAACAAATAAGTTTTTTCTCCTCCATCAATATCAGCAATAGTTACATCTATTGGTAAAATTAGTTCCTTGTTTACTATCGCTGCAGACTGCGAAATTCCTTGATCACGCATATCATCGTCAAAAAACGAATCAACAAATACTCCTTTTTTCGTGGTTGGCTCTCTTGAATTTGCATCATTGCGTAGACGTTCCTGTGCAACAAGAGCATAAAGATCATTTATTCCTTTTTTCATTGCTTCAAGCTCATTCATCGGTACAGCATGAATAGCATTATTCACTATTTTTACCCCTTCTTTTTCTCCGTTTTTCCATGTCTGATGAATGTAGCAGAGCAAAAGTTGTCCGCTAGGTGCTTTAGGCATTGATGGTCGCCAAGGGTGAGCTATACCTTTTATTCTCCTTACTGCTCCTTTGCTATCGATAGTAATTAAATCATAGCGGGGCATTTTCCAGGTGTAATCAATCAAAACCAAGCTGTTATCAACGGCACCTCTTACTTTACATCCCTCTTCACTTATATCTTCAGGGCTTACATGAGTACGACAGCGGTAAGTTATTTGATAACTACTTCCAGGAGCTGGCTCTTTACCAGGTAATGACCAATCAACGTTTCCTGCGTTTAATTTGTAATCTATACTATTTTCATAAATAACATTGCCTTGTTTAATTTGAATAATTTCAAGTACTGCAGAGTCAGGTATCGGATCAATGGCTCCTGAATATGAACCGTGAGTAATGGTAATAGTTTTTTGAACAGTTATATCTACTTTTTTGATTTCACTTATTGGAAAATCATTAACCTTCAGTTCCATTACTCTTTGGCTATTTGGCTGAAAAGTATGTGGCTCTGATTCAACTGATTTTATATCCGGATCTTCATCAAAAGAAACACGAATACTGTGAGGTAACTCAATTTCATAGCCATCAACATGAGCTTTGCCCTCATTAATCACAAATATTTTTTTTCCTCCTTCTCCCTCTTCCTTTTGCAGGAACATTACTTCAAGACCATTTACGACGTAGGAACCATTTGCTTCTTTATCATAACGAGCAAGCGCAGTAGTTACTATATTTGCTTGTGGTGGTGGTGAATGTTCTATCAATACTCCATTTTCAATATTGTAAATTGGGTAAAATTCTCCATTTACAGAAAAAGGGGAAGAAACACCTTCAGATTGATAACCCCAAATGGTAGAAACTTTAAGCCTTGCAGCTCCTACTTCCTGATAGTTTCTTGTACCAACAGCAGGATCACGAAGGTTTTCATCCTCAAGTTCTGTAATCGTAGATTCTACATAATAAACACCTATGCGAACTGTGGTACTCAGTGGAATAACAAATTCTTCTTTTTCGACTTTTCTAACTGCTCCACGAAGATAGATTTTTCCTGATTCAAGCGTAACTTTACCAGTTTCTCTATCTATAATACAATTGCTTCCTGTTATAACATCACCATCACGAAATATTGCATCGCCTATGCCTTTAAGCTTAGAGAGAGCATACTCCTGAGTTTCGTTTAATTCTGCAGACTGTAAACCTCTTCCTGCCAGGAACAAGCTTTTTTCGTATTCTTTGTCAGGATTAAAGCGGTTATAATAGGCGTTTAAAGTCATTTTATGCTAGAAAAATTCAAAAGGTTACAACAAATGAAAAAGTTTCCCGGGTTGCAGCTGTTCTGATAAGTGGTACGGTGTGTTCTAAAACTAACAAAATTCCAAGGTCTTCTATATCTTGAGGTTCAAAATATCTCTGTCCTCTAGGTAATTCTTTTTTTACTTTAGTACCAACCATAACCCCAAGCTCCCTGATAACTTGATTTGCTGCATCCGTGAAATCGAAAGTAAATTTAAGGTACAAATTATTGGTTGGTACATTTGAGGGTTTAAACCTACCTGTGGGAGTTAGAAGCTCTCCATCATCATCACCAGTACAAAAGAGTATCTCATCAACAACACGACGTCCAACTTCCTTAATTAATGTTGCAGAAGTAATTAGTTCCGGTGGTGTGTCTTGAGTGTACTCTATAGTGATTACGCTATCTGCTATAATTGCACCATTTTCTACACGCTCAATAGTGCCTGAGCTACTATCAACTATATAATCTATGCTTGACTGATAAATTGTTTGCCCTGTATAAACTTTTACATCTTTAATAGTGTGGTGATCTAAACTTATCTTGCCGCCTGCTGCAAAAGTTTTTTCAACTTTGTAGCTGCTTTCCCAGGTAGAATCTCCAGATCCCCAAGCAAGATGTATCGGTTGCTCTTTTATGCTCGCAGCAATAGCTGCTCTGCCTGATTGTGTGAGTACTGACATAGTTGATTGTGCAGTTGATATTATGTATATACAAGATCCGTAGAAAAAACGTCCAATTTTTTTGCAATAATAGGATCAAAATCTTTCCAAGGGCGATGTAAGTGGCGATGTTCATGCCAAGTAACCATACCTAGATAGAATGCTGCTACGTAATTTTCTAGCTCATGAATGGGATCTTTCTGTTTTGAATCTGAATCATTTTTACAATCAACGTGATATTCCACTAAATTAGACTCTATTATTTTTTGATCAGTAAAATTCTTCGCTTCATAGTAATAAGTTATACTAAATCGCTCTAAAATTGGTGTACGTTGAAAATTCCAAATCTGCTCAGAAAGTTTATCTTCACTTAAGTGAAATGTATGCTCTATTTCTTCATAAGTAGTTGATGCAAAACAAGCATTGATATCCCCTAAATTCCAACTATCTGACAATACTATCAATGCTTTAGCAAACTTAATTTCTGGCAATAAACTCTGTGGTAGAGGATATAGTGCTTCTAAGTTGTACCACTCATGATTTCTTTCATATGTACCGTTGTAATTCTTCGTGTGAGGCTCTGTCTCTCCTAATGTTGCAACATCTAACCTATATAAATCATTACTGTAACTTCTATCATAATGTGATCTAAAAGTGCCAAATTTAAATCTTGGATTTCCTATTTTCAGCTCAAATGAGTTTTTTCTTCCAAACGATAATACTGGTCCTTCTTTTGCTATTTTTACACCTGAGTAGTCTGAAAGAAGATCTCCAAAAATACTTTCATCTAACATAAACCGCTGAGCATTGTAATAGTCATTGAATATTCGCATTAATCGAGATCTTACCGGTGCAGAAAGTTTTGCCAGAGCAATTACACTATCGACAAAAAAGTCATTAGGAACATCAGAGATGCCAATTTGAAATTCAGCAAAATGCTCTCCTGGTGGTTCTTCTTGAATGGTAATATTATCAATGTTTGCCCACTTCAGCGCCATCTTCAGTGACTGTGGTGTACCGCGCAAACGTTGAAATCTTATTCCGTTTTGCTTAGCTAAGACCCATTCTTTTAATACACTCTTAGTAGCTTTCTTACCCCAGGATAAAATTTCTCCCAAGCCGTATTCCGCTACTAGCCACGGCAACATTTCAGTCTGTGGGTTAAATTTAAATCCCCGTAGAGAATTTGCATCAAAAGAATAATTAATTATGTCTGTAAGTATTTGCTCTTGCTTTGAAGCATTTGGAGGAAGTATCACCAATTTTTACCTAACACTTAAATTATTTAAAGTAACGCATTCATTATCTTGCACGACGATGTCTTCTATCGGCTCTGTAAGCTCTATATTCTGCATACCTTCTATAAAGAGGTGGGCAATAATCCATGATCTGGTAACATTCCACCCTAAACCTTTAGCAGATTCAAGATCTTTGATAAATTGTTCCTTTGCAGCTTCGATAACATCTTTGGATGCAGTAGGGTAAATATGCACTTTAGCATGAATAGTAATGGGAATAATACCACAGCCAATAACTGTAAGCGTATCTGTTAATACACGAATATCATCGCGAATAACGTGATTTCTGACGATCTCTAGCAATTCTTCTGAAGGTACTCCACCATTTTCTGTGGAAAGTATTGAAATCTGTACACTTCCTGGTATAGGTGATACCACTTGCGCATCTTTTACTCTCGTGTCAGCAGATAATGCATGATAGCGATAATGCTCCTTACTCCCTGCTGTTGACCAACCAACAATTTTGGCTTTTACCCGCTTCCTTAAGGATTCATCATTCTCTGACTCCTTTCTCAGCACACCATAAAATTCAGCCAAGTGATCAAGGTCATTACCTCTTGCAAAAGCAAGTAAATTTGCCTGTGCTGCATCATCAATCCTTTGCCTAAGCAAAAGTTCACGCCAGGCTGCTACTTCCAGTATCTTTATTGCTGGATCACTCTCAGTTAGTGCAGAAAAACTTGCATTCCGACGCACTAACTCTTCTTTCATTCGCGAAAAGATTTCCTCAAATTTTAATGTTTCGACAATATTTGGTGTTTTCATCCTACTACCTTATACTATAATACCATCAAGGCGGATCGGCTCTCCATTTGGTAGATAGGTTCCCTCTAAAATGAGAGTTACTTTACCTTCTTTTATTTCTGTTATTTGTACACGTTTAAGCTTAAATCGACGCTCCCACTTTTCTAATGCTTCTGCAACTGCTGCATAAAGTTCTTGTGCAAAACCAGGTACAATTGGATGATCAATCAGCTCAAATAACCTTGATCCGTAATCTCGGCGCATAACACGAGTGCCAATTGGCGTAGTTAAAATATCAACTATTGATTGTTTTAAATGCTCTATACCACTTATTGTTTTACCAGTTTCAGAACTCATACCACGCATATTATTTACCCTGCAAAAACGTTATCACTCCCTTCTTCTGCTATTGCTCCACAGGAAATTAGGTCACCAGTACGAGCAATGGCTTTGCCATTTACAAACACTGCTTTCGACCCTTGTGTCATTACTTTTCCTTCACTAAAATTATCTCCTTGCCTACAGACAGGTCTTCCGTTTATAAATACATCTCTGCTTCCACTTATACAAAAATGCAGCAACGCTCCTTCACAGTGATCTCCTAGGCGTATAACTGATTTATTCATTCCTTTCCCTAATTTAGATTTACTCTTTTTGCTTTTAGTTTTATTTCGCTCTTTGTTATCTCTACACTTGATTCCCCAACATTCAGTGTTATCTTGTCTACTACTTCAATCTCTAAATGATGTTTCTCTTTATCATATGTAAATCTTGTCCCATCTTGAAATTTTACATTATTTACTTCCTTTTTATTCTCTGGAGGAGGGTATTTTTCCTGATATATTGCCGGTAACACCACCCCCAAAGACAATTCTCCCAATGGTGATAATACTATTACCTGTTCATCAATATTTGGTGGTGACCAACTTTCAGCTCTATTTGTTATCCATGGAAGAAAATCTGTTACAAGTTCACCTATTTTAACTTTTACTTTAGCTTTTTCATAATCTATTTTTTCGACAATGCCTATACGGACAATGTTGGCCAATTTCCTCCGCAATTCTGAAATTGCAAAATTACTTTCCAACATTCACATCGATTAAATGAGGTTTTATTTTACTCACTTCCCAAATCGATCGCCCTACATGCAATTCGTGCGCCCAGTCTACCATCCACACTAAATATGCATCGAGCTCTGGCCTAAAATCATCTCCTCCTCCTGATATAAATTCTCCTGGTGAAACATTTTTCACGTTCCAAGTATTTTTATTTACTACTCTGGCAACCTCAGCAGCTAATGATCTGACAATAATAGGGGCATTTTCTATTGTGCTATCGATCACTATTCGTGCCTCAAATTTTGCTCTCAGCGCTAGCTCCTCTGTTCCTGGATCTTTTCCTTGCTCTAGACTTGACAATTCTATAAATACCGCTGGAGCTGCTAACTCTTTCCTTATTGCTGGATAAACCTCACAAGTTTGAATTGCTGGTATCTCTGCCTTTAGCGTATTACAGATTGCCTCATGTAAATTAGTCCAAAATGCCGTCATAAAATAACTTATGTGTAAAATATTTTTCAAATATCCTTTCAACTTCATAATTAACAAGATTTTCTATTATCCTTGAAGCCTCAGGTTCAAGTGGTAGTTTAACCTCCTGTATCGGTAGTGCTGTTCTTCCTACACGTTTAAAAATACCACGATAGCCTCTTGGCATCGTTGCCATAAATGCATCATTAAATGCTGTTCTTATTTTTGCTTGTTTTATATTTATATCATACAGATATGCTCTAATTAAAACCTTCAAAGTGCTTTTCCTTGCCTTGATAATTCTTAGTCTTTTTCTAATTACTTTTAGCCTAATTTGCTTTTCTTCACTGATTTCTCGGACAGCCTGAGATTTTAACCATAATGCCGTTTTGTTTAGCGCTCTTACCGCTGCCAATTCTATTTTGGCTTTGTTAGCATCAATGTTGTGAATAATTCTCTCAATATTTTCATTAACCTCAATGTTAAACATCCTTCTCTCCAAGTACTGTACATTTTATATTCCATACTATTCCTGAATTATCTCGCAGTGGTGGAGAATATACTTTATATTTACGGCCATCAATAACAAAAATATCTCCCACCATTGGCCTCAGTACATCAAAAACATTTACCTCAAGAAAAAGCATCTCTCCCACAAATTGTCCTTCACCAATCTCGTATAATTTATCTGGCTGTTGCTTTAATACCTGTACAATATATGACTTATCCTTTGATTTATATAAAGCCACTTCTCCTAAATGGGCAAAACAATCTTTAAATAATCGCTTAATATTTTCTTGCACATTTCTCCGTTATATACTAACATTTACATGCTAAGAAGAGGTAAAGCATTCTTCTACCTCACACTGCTTTATAATTGCTCTACCTGTGTTGTTATGTTGCAACAACCCTGACTAATACCCCAGGTCTGTGACACATTGGCAGAGGGTTTGACTGCGTATGTAAATCAGTCCCTCTATCAAACCTCCTTGGTTCTTGCTTTGCATATAGTGGCTGTCCAAGAGTATTCACTGTCTCATTAAAATCTGCTGGTGCAAAGTATGTTGTAAATGTGCTTGCTGTTCCTACTGGAAAACAGTGCCCTGTATCTTTGTCAATAAATCTTCTCACCGTTCCTTCAGGGTCAGTTGCTTGCCCTCTATATTCCTCAAATGTTATGCCACAGAACGTAAATCCTGACCTCATATCATTC
Source organism: Wolbachia endosymbiont (group B) of Scrobipalpa ocellatella (assembly GCF_964188425.1). Taxonomy (NCBI): domain Bacteria; kingdom Pseudomonadati; phylum Pseudomonadota; class Alphaproteobacteria; order Rickettsiales; family Anaplasmataceae; genus Wolbachia; species Wolbachia endosymbiont (group B) of Scrobipalpa ocellatella. The sequence continues at coordinate 279,117 of NZ_OZ077190.1, read as the reverse complement.
CTTAGCGCTGCTCCTTCTTGCCATCTCTCATATGCTTCTTTCACTTTAGTATGAGAAGTAAGTGCATCAAAAAACTCAGGGCTTACCAAAGCATGAATTCCTGTCATATATTCACCACTTAGATTATCTTCTATGTGCCGCAATACTTCCAGACACTTACGTTTTACATCTGTTGTTGCTGTTCCCAGTGCAAAATTTACTACTTTTGGTGTTATTTCAAATTCGTTGTACAAATTTAATAATTCTGACCCATCAGCATCTAAAATTATTCCCTTCAGCGCTCCCATCCGCAAATGTTCCAACGTTATCGCATGTTTGTTTCTCATCAATTGCAAATGGTCCGTTATTACATCTGCCAGCGCTTTAAGTTCACTCTCTGATCCAAATGCCCTTATTCCCTGTACTTCCTCTGGTAACACTACATCATCATGTGGAATATGTGGAATCGTAAATGTTCTTACCTTTCTTTTTCCTCTTTTTCCTACTGTTGCTGGTGCTCCGGGTACTTGTGTTGGCAGTAAACTCAATACTCCGTTGTGTTCTTCTATAGTAATATGTCGAAATCTTACTGACCTACTTGGAAATAAATTTAAATTTTCAACACGTCCATAATTTATCGGCAATATATTCATCGCATTTGTTAGTGCCGTCATACTAAATGCTGTATTTGTAAATGGATTTTGCATTTCTTTCTCTCCTTTTTTTCTTATTAATTTTAGTTAAACTCCCTTGCGGATAATGATCCCTCGTACTTCAAGTTGCTTTATTGCTTCAGCTTTCTGTTCTTCAGTGATATTTGCTGGCCATACAATTGCATGATCGGCAAGAAGAGCAATACGAGTAATTATTACTGCTTTAGTATCTCCATCTTTGCTATTTACATCGCTTGTTATTACACCTATCGCTGTTTGTGTGCCATCTGTGGCAGTTGGATTTATTACCTTAATCATGTTGTCTTTATCACGACCAACAACTGTACCAAGTTTAAGATTTTGACCTTTAGCTACTGCTATTGAGTCTCTTGAATACAGGCTTGATGCCTCATACTTTAATAAGTCACCTAGATTATTTTGTTCGGTTATAGTACTCATTTTGCTTTTCTCCTTTTGTTATATATTTTAAATGCCTACGACTTTTCGCTACCTGCATCATCAACTCTTCTCCTGAATTCTGTGGTATTGCACTCAGTATCTCTGTCTTTTTCGTTTGCTCTGCAAGTAATTCCATTAAAACCTCCCTTGCTTGCTCAACACTTACGCCCTGCTCAATAAATTCTCCTATCTTTTCTGGCATCTTTGATATATTACATAAACGTATTAATTCAAGAACTTCAGTACGATACTTAGTTAAATTATTAGTTTCTTCTTTTAGGTCAGTTATAGTTTGTTCGTTCATAGTAATACTCCTGTTTTTATTAATATATTTAAACTCTGAAAGAATTGTAATTCCATCTGCAAGACCTATTTCTACTGCTTTCTCGCCAAAATATAGCCCTGCTTCTGTTGATTTGATTGCCTCTACAGAAAGGTTTCTATTGCGTGCTATTAGCTCAACCAGCATTTCATATAAACGATTCACTTCGCTTTTTAGATTTTCTAAACTCTCAGAAGTTATTGGCTCATGTGGATTTAAATCATTTTTTCTACTTCCTGCAAACACTGTGGTATATTTTATTCCACATTTTTCATCAAATCCACTTTGATCTATATGACTTGCTATTACTCCTATACTCCCAACTCCTGAAGTGCGGGTGAGAAAAATCTTTTCAGCGCTAGAAGCTATAGCGTACGCAGCAGAATATGCATCATCATTTGCTATCGCTATTATCCTCTTTTTTCCTCTTGATTCATAAATAAAGTCAGCTAGGTCAAATATACCGTTTACCTCTCCTCCGGGGCTATCTATTTCCAGTATAATTGTCTCTATGCTACTATCTGCTAATGCTTGTGTAATTTGTTCTTCTATTTGCTCATATGATGTCATTCCGAGCATTTCATCAAATGCACCAGGTTTTTTAGTTAAAATGCCATGTATCGGTATTATTCCTCTTTCACTATTTCTTACTGCATGTTTTATATTTTTAAAGATAGGCTGCTTTCCTGTTTGTAGTGACAGTAACTCAAAACTCCTTGGTTCTACCATTACACATCTGTTTAGCCATTGTTGTTTCATATCACCTCTTGATTGGCCGTAACGTCAGAATCAAAACTTAAGCCCAGTTCACTTGCACGTCTTTGATCTTCTGCTATTTCTTGGTCAATTTCTTCTACATCATAACCCATTTCTGATACTACTTCCGCTCGACTCTTGAATCCATTTCTTACTGCCATTTGCTGTGCTTGCTGATCTTTTAGCGGATCGACCCAATCAAATCCCTGTGGTATCCATTTTACTTCTTTTTTTGCTCCTTCTTTTCCCTTTGTCCATTCTTCACCTATGTCTAGCTCTCCAGAAAGTAGTGCTAACTCTAACCACCTATCCCATACAGGACGGCAAAACTGAAATACCATTATGTTATGCTGTAACATTGTACATCTCCTACGAAACTCTATTAATCCTGCTCTAATTGATGAATAATTAACACCGGTTAAATCTCCTGTTAGTTGCTCATATGTTATCCCTGTACCAATCGCTATTGCCCTGAGTTGCTGTTTCATAAACGCTTCATAACTTCCTCCTACATCTGACGGCTCTGAAAATTTTATGTCTTCTCCTGGGTCTAAAAGCTGCATTGTTCCTGGCTCTAAACCAGATAGTGCTACTCCTTGCTCATTACTTTCACTTTCTCCTAAAATATTTGCTTCAGGATCAAGTCTTGTAATAAACCCTGCAAACATTGCTGCAGTTTTCTTTCTCACCAGCTCTGCATCATCATATTGATCAAGCTCATAAAGCTTCAGCAGTATATTAGAAAGCCAAGGCTCCCCTCTGATTTGCCCAGGTCTTAATGGTCTATAAATATGTAAAACATCATTTGCTGGCACTCTCACTGATTCTCCAAACATACTTTCACCAGGGTGTTCTTTAAATAGGTAGTATGCTTCTCTTTGCCCAAGCCTGTTAAACTCAATCCCGTTTCTTATTACATTACCATTTCCTAAAGTTTGATTTGTTTTATTATCTAAATGTTCAGACTCAAGTACTTGCAGTTGTAATGGTACAGAAAATCCATCTTCGAGTTTACGATTTCGGAGGCGTACAAAACATTCTCCTCCCTCTATCATACTTCTGCATACTAGAGCTTGTAATCCATAAAAATCACTTACTCCGTTACTATCTGCTTCATCTGTCCATCTTAGCCATAATTCTTGTACTTTCTTTCGAAATTCTCCATCTCTTGCTTTTGATTGCGGTTTTATTCCTGTCCCAATAGAGTTACTCACTATCGTATCAATGATATTTGCTGCATATGGATTTTTTCTCACCATATCACGTGATCGACTACGTAAAGTTTCAAGGTTTTGAGACAGCAAATTGTTTATACTTCCTAACTCTGGTTGAAAGTGAAAAAATCTTCTTCCTGAGCCTGCTGCATCCCATGCTGAGCTTTTTATCTTTGGTTTGTTAAATAATTGCTTGAAGGTTTTTAGCAGCATTTATAAAATTCCTTTACTCGTTGAAAAAACAATCTTTCTCTTCGGTTTCATTCCAACAATCTTTAGCTCAGCTTTAATACGTTGTCTTAAGTTTAGTAAATCATTTATCTGAACTTCAGCATATCTCACCACATGATCACCATATGCAATTGATACTACTCTTTCGCCACTCTGAAGCTTCTTTATCGCTTCTTCAATTTGAACTAAATACTCTTCGTTATACATTTTCCAACCACTTACTCTGTCTCACTTTTTTAGGTTTTTTACTTTCCATTTTTCCACTCAAACTATTCCATTTATTTTCTTGCCACCTATCAATTCCAAGCGCAATAGATGCAGCTCTCGCATAAATTCGGCAATCTAGCACTTCGTTTCTTTCTCTTACCTTTTGCCACTCCTGTTTGGTGTATCCCTTTACTACCTTGCTGACTAACTGCTCTGCTGTTAGCTGCTTAAAATATTCAGGTGCGTACTCAGGAAAATGACAGTATCCAGGTAGAGCTTTTCCCTCTTCTTCTTTTAAAATATTAAGTAATTGAAAAAGCTCTGATTTTAATATCGATACTCCTACTGGCCAGAGCTTTATTCCTCTCTTTAGCTTTTGACCACCAACTGTTATATCTACTCTACTTGGGCTGCTAAGTGGTACTAGTGCTTTATTTACACCTTTGACTGCCATTACTCTTCCACAGCCTTGATGACTTCTCACCCAATTGTATACTTCTTGTGTCGCATATCCTGCATCTACTGCCATCATGCTTATCATATACTCAAGCCCATTTTCACCGATAAAATGATGATTTAAGAGCTCAGAGAGTTTTCCCCATACTTCCCTACCTCCTGTATCTCCTTCAAATACTCGGTAGTCTATTGACCAATTTTCTCTGCCTTTTCCCCAGGCTACAACTTCTACTTCCAAGCGATCTTTTTGAACATCTACTCCTGCTGTGAGAACTACTTCGCCTTTTGGTACTGTGCCAATCTGAAAAAATTCTCTCCTGTTAAATAATTGCTTCCAGTCCGGTACTTCTCCTTTATCTACCCAGGTTTCTCCAAGCGTAGTATTTATCCAAACTTTCAGTAATTGTTCACTTTCTTTCGCATGGAGAAAATCCTCTACTGCTTGAGTCCAACTATACCAGCCAACTGGGCTATAAAGACTTGAAAGATGAAATCCTTTTTTCTCACCTTTTATTGGATTTGTAGCTCTCCATTCTCCACGCTCAAGAATTCCTGTCTTTTGATGATTTTCTATCTTTTTACCACATTCTATACATATATAGTGTGCTGTATTTGGATTTTTATCTTCCCATTTTATTTGTGACCATTTTAGAACTTGATAGTAATTACAATGCGGACATGGTACAAAAAAATATCTCTTATCTGTTACTTCAAATTCTTTCTCAATTCTGCTTATTCCATGAATCGTTGGTGTTGACACTAAAAAAATCTTTCGCCTTGCAAAGGTATTAGTTCGAGCAATACTAAGCAGTACTGGATCTCCTTCTCCTCCTGAATCTCCTGGATAAGCATCAATCTCATCAAGAAAGAGATACTTTACTGGCATAGACCTGAGACCTACACTGCTGTTTGCTCCAGTAATCACAACTATTCCACCTGGAAATTCCTTACTTTGTACAGTATTCCCTGAATCTCTTGATCTTGGGTCTTTTACTTTACTCTTTAAACATGGCGTACTCTCTATTAACGGTGCAAATCTTCCCTTTGACCAACGCTTTCCCATTTCAACTGTTGGCTGTACTACTAGCATTGGTCCTGGTGTTTGATCGATAATATAGCCAATCCAATTGTTACCAGCTTCTGTTCCTCCAATCTGCGCTCCTTTCATGAATACTACTTTTTCAGCCTGTGAAGAAGGAGATAGTGAATCCATGATTTCTTTTAAATAAGGAGTTCTTTCTGTTCTCCATTTACCTGGCTCTGATGCTGCAGTTGGCGCTAAAACTCGATACTCATTCGCCCACTCTGATACTTTAAGCTCTGGATCTGGTTTTAAACCTTCAGAAAAAGATGTGGCGTATATCATTGTCTGCATCTACTCATAATTGGTTCTATCTCAATATTGTTAACAGTAGAGTTTATTCCTCCACACTCCTCCAATTCCATAAACATCTTTTTCTGAAATTCGTTTTCTATATATCTTTTGCTCATCTCACTTACCATTATTGCTATAACAAAAGCAAATATCCCTGTTATTGTTGCAAAAATGATTGCACTGCTTATTGTTGTTGTTATCAACCCTATATATACTGCTACTGCTATTGCGCTGAATGTAGTATAGATGCAGATAATATTATTATGTTTTTTCGTCCTTTTATCTGCTATTTCTCTCTGTGCTATATATTTATTATGAAGGGTTGGAAAATTAATAACGGTATCTCTGCAGAGCAATGACCCATTTTTTTCAGTAAATAAAACTTTAAGTAACTCCAAATTATTTGATTTGATTGCTAAGTGCAGAACAGGTGTATAATTTGCTCCTTTTTTCAGTAGTAATTTTACTACATGTAAATGTCCTCTTTCTGCAGCAAGGTAAATCGGAGAGTGACCTTTATTATTTACAATATCAATATTGATTTCTTCTTTTAAAATTGCATCTACAATCTCAATTTCTCCTCTTTGTGCAGCTAAATGGAGTAGACTATTCTTTTCAGAACCGTATTTATTACTCATCAAAGCCTTCTTTATCTCAGGTTTAGCGTAATCAAATGGTGTTTTACCGCTATCGTCTTTTACCAGAGGGTCTATATCTTCTCGCGTTAGTAAAACTTCTATTGTTTTCAGTCTTTCAGCATAATGTAGTGGTGTTTTATTTTCGTAGTCCTGCAAATTTACTTGAGCATTAGGCTCCTTTATTAAGCATTTGAGGATATCAAGACATAAGTCTCTTTCATCGTAATTAGTATTACTTACAGCTATATGAACAGGTGACAATTTCATTGAGTTTTGTCCCATGCGCGCGCTATTCACATCTGCTCCTAGTCTCAGTAGTAACTTTACTATCTCCAGCTTTTTGTTATTAACTGCATAGTGCATTGGTGTCTGATTTCGTGCATCAAAGACATCTATTTCAGCATTTCCTTCTTTCACTAAAATTTTGACAACATTTTCATGTCCTATGCCTGCTGCTAGATGTAATGGAGTATGATGCAGAGCATTTCGTACATTAACGTCAATACCTTTTCTGATCAAATATCTAACTGCATTAACTTCACCTATCATTGCAGCTAAATGAAGTAAGCTATCTTGTTCTGACCCGTACTTGTTATTAATTAGCGCTTGTAATATTTCTGCTTTTTTCCCTTCTTTGGCGTAATCAAGAGATGTTTTACCTTCATTATCCTCCACAAAAGGATTAATATTCTTCTTCGTGAGTAATAAATCCACCATGCTTAATTCATCAAATTCTATAGCACAATGTAGTGGTGTCTTTCCATTTAATCCTCTGACATTAACATCTAATCCAGGTTGATTAATGAGACACTTTATTAACTCCAAACTTAAGTTATCAGTCATTTTATATTCAAAATCTTTTTTATATTTGAAATTTAGTATTAGATAATTCTTGTAATGAGTTTGTAATCTCTTCAGTTAGCGCCATATGAATCTTTTCAGTGTCACTCAGTGATGCAAGCAGTGCTGAAACTCTATTTGGAATATTAAGCAAATTATTACGGACAACTCTTGCTACGTTAAATGCTTCAGTTTTTACCTCTTCAATTGACACAAATTTGCCTATTTCAGCTTTCACTTTAGCTTCCAAAAGTTTACCACGCTCGGTTTCATTTTTTATTCGCGTTTTTAGCAATATCGTTGAAAGTGTTTCTCCGCGCTCTTTTCTCCTAAGTGGTTGACTTGGATCTCTTATTGCTGCTACCGCTTCATTTGCTTGTTCTCGGTCAATAAGTCCATCTTCCAGCTCAACTATTCCTTTTTTTACTAAAGAACAGACATATTGCCTCGAAAACCCTTTTTCCCTTGCCCATTCTGCTTGCGTAATTCTCACCTTTTTTTCTCCTTTTTTAGCACTGCTCAGCTATAATTTCGTAAGTAGTTAACATTTGAAATATATCTAACGCTAAAGAAGGCCCGAGGTCGGGACCACCAAACCCTCCAGCTTGGCCAAAAGGACCCACTTTTTATGATATTTCCAACATATTAAAATCTTTACTAAAATTCATAACATAGAACATTAATGCTAAAGAATCTGCTTCATTATCATCTGTTGGACAAAAACCCTTTTCCTGCACTGCTTCAATTACATCAGCTTTACTTGCATTGCCCTTGCCAGTTATAAAACGTTTAATAGTCTTAACCGAAACACCTTGATAGGGAATATTACTTTCTTCACACCAAGCAGAAAGGTGTGCTAAAAACCCTCCATAGATATGTGCAGCATCAGTTCCCAAGTGTCTTCTCACTTCTTCAAAGTATACAACTTCAATGCCTGGAAATTTATACTTAAGTGAATTAAGCCAATTACGAAAATTTAAAAACTGCATTCCACCACCACTAAACCTGCTAACATGAAAACTCTTACTTCCACTTTGCACTATTCCATCATTTAAAATAGTCCAGCCGGTTTGTTTGCCAAGATCTAGGGTGAGCATTTCCTTTCAATTGCCGAGTACATATATATACAAGATTTGAAAAAATTACGTCCAAAAAATCTTTAATTTTCGAAATTTAACAACTAACATAAAAACTCTTTTACAGCCAGTTTGTTTACCAAGCCTTTCAATTGTTGTGTACATATATATACAAGATTTGAAAAATTTTCGTCCAAAAAATCTTCAAATTTTTAGGAATTTTTTTTTATAATTCTTGAATTTGAAGACCTTTCAAACGGGTTTCTCTACTTTTAGAGGTTTTTATTATTCTACTCTTATATTTTATATGTTTTTATATATGTGTATATTTTTATATATGTATTATATATATATTATATATAAGGGTTTCAGGAAGCTAGAATCCTCCATATTGGCGGACTTCAGATATGCCGTTCCTAGGAACGGTTTTAGGAACGCATGGTGAAAACCCGCCATACAGGCTAATTCTAGATTCCTGCTTCCTAATTCCTGATTTAGGAAGCCAGTAATTAGGAACGGAACTTAAGGTTATAGAGAGCATACTTTTCAACTATTTTCCTCTTAAAAATTTAAGCTATTCTTTTAATAGCGAAATCCACATTTTTAGCTCTTTAGGTGATATTGAATTTCAAAATATGAAATTCTTATATGTTTTTAATATAACTTTAGGAAGCCTGAGCTACCCATTCTTAAAAATATTGAAATCCATTCAAAATAGGTTCCAAAAACCTGAACTGTATTATTTTAAATTGTATCAGTATTATTCTCAAAAAAAAACAATAGAATATCAATAGATTAAAAATTGCATCAGTATTATTTATTTTTGCTCCTGTCCTACATAAGGGCATTAATAACTTCCATCCTTAAAGCATTAATTTGTTTTAGGGAAAACCATGAAATTAAAAAATATAGCTATAATTGTTAAAAACGTAAAATACCAAGCCTATAGACTAAAACTTGCCAAGTGCTTTATTGATGAGAATAACGAAGACCTTGAGCAAGAACTCTTCTGTGAAATTTGGCCATGTCTTGATCAGTATGATGAAGATAAAAGTAGTTTTAACACCTTTGTAGCAAGATTAACTGAAAATAAAGCTATTAACATGTTAAAGAAACAGCAATGTGCAAAACGTAATATCAATAACTATATTAGCATTGATGTAACAGAGCTACTTGAGGGTGAAATAACAAAACGCATTGATGTAGACTATATGATCTCGGTTTTACCAAAGGAATGGCAAAATATATGTGAGCAACTTAAATTTTTTAACTTACATGAAGTTGCCAAAATGAACAACGTTTCAAGAACCACTTTAAACAATATTATCAAGAAGATACGTGCCAAACTTTCTCCTATTTACTACGAAGGCAAAAAGAAAAATTGAACAAAATTTTTGCCTTTCTTGTATATATATACATCGTAGCATGGATAAATAATGGTTCTTAAAATTTTGAATAATAATGAAAGATTGCAAACAATATCAACTGTAAAAATGGTCATCTTTGGTCCTTATGGTATTGGTAAAACAAGTCTCCTAAAGACCGTAGATGAACCAACACTTTGCCTTGATTTTGAAGCAGGGCTTCTTGCTGTTCAAGATTGGCAAGGAGATTCAATTAGTCTTCGCACTTGGAATGAAGCTAGAGATATTGCTTGTCTTATAGGGGGGCCTAATCCTGCGCTGAAGTCTGATCAAGCATATAGCCAAAGACACCATGAACATGTATCTGGTAAGTACAAAGATCTTTTCCCTGAGTTTTCTAAATACCGATGCATCTTTGTAGATAGTATAACCGTTGCTTCACGTTTATGTCTATTATGGGCAAAAATGCAACCTGAGGCTTTTTCTGAGAGATCGGGAAAACAGGACATGAGAGCTGCATATGGATTACTTGCTCAGGAAATGATGGCTTGGCTCAATCAATTTCAACACATCAGAGACAAAGACATCATCATAGTTGGCACTTTAGGTCAATATCTCGATGATTTCAATCGTCCAATTTGGCTACCTCAATGCGAAGGGGCTAAAACTGCTAGTGAAATTCCTGGGATAGTTGACGAAGTAATCAGTATGATTGGAATCAAGAAAGATGATGGAACGGAGAAGCGCTCTTTTGTTTGCCACACTTTAAACCCTTGGGGATACCCAGCTAAGGACCGTAGTGGACGCCTGAGTATGGTTGAAGAACCACACTTAGGTAAGCTGCTTACAAAGATTAAAAGCAAGTTTTAAAATTTAAACATGGAGAGTGATATATGTTACAAAACCTATTAACTGATTTTAACACTGTAAAACCGCAAAGTAGATTGATACCTAAAGGGACAATAGTAAAAGTAAAAATGACAATCAAGCCTGGAGGTTATGAGCATTGGTTTACTAAAAGCCCCACTACCGGTAGCATTTATTTAAATACAGAATTTACCGTTATTGAAGGCCCATACGCAAAGCACAAAATTTATCAAATAATTGGTATTAAAAGTAGTAAAGCAGAAGATACTTGGGGAGAAATGGGTCGTTCTATGCTTCGCAGTATCTTGGAATCGGCACGTGACATTCATCCACATGATAACTCAGAAAATGCAATCCTTGCTCGTAAGTTAAATTCAGTTGCAGAATTAAATGGCTTAGAGTTTACAGTAAAGGTAGGTGTTATAACTGATGAATATGGAGAGAAGAACAAAATTGCCTCGGTAGTTACTCCAGAATACCGCAAAAATTATGAAATTGACAGAGTACCATTTTGAAGTACGACGAGGAAAAGCTTTGGTCTGCTGTCGTTACTAGAGGTATTCAGGACGCAGTAGGAAAAAACCCAAAGCTAAGAGAAGAAGCAATTAATTGGCTGAATTCAAAATCTTTTGAAACTGTTTGTGAGCTAGCTAATCTCAACTTTACACGTATGAAAAATATGTATGGGAATTTTATGTCTAAAAAGCAAAAAGAGTTAAAGATGTTATTGATTGATAATATCAAGGAGTGTGTTTCTTACCTACTTCCAAATGGTGAGTTTTACCGAGAAAAAACTTATATTGGAGACTTAAATGGAAATACAATTACAGTTAAAATAGTAGGTAAGGAAGCTGGTGATTGGCGTAATTTTACTGAAGGAACTGGTGGTGATATTATTGATCTTTGGATTTTAATTAAGGGTGATATATATTCTGCTAGAAAGTGGCTCAATAAAAAATCAAAGAGTGGAGAAAAAAAAGGGCGGAAAAGAGAAGAAAAAATATTTTCTGTAAAGCAGTACTTAAGTGATCAATCACCAATACCAGAAGATATAATAGCTCCACGAATTCTCACTCCAGGTGGTCTTTTAGTCATTGGTGGTACGCCAAAGGTTGGCAAAAGTTATTTTCTTCTCTCTTTGCTTGCACATCTTGCAGCAGGAGTGTCGTTTCTTAAGATGAAGTCAGCAAGGCCACTAAAAATAATCTATCTGCAAAATGAGATGGAGTACAATTATATCAGGGAACGCATACAACAAATCATAACTAATCAAAGGCTGCCAAATCTAGCAGAGGAAAACTTGATTGTTACTACAAAGATGAGATTAACTTTAAATGATGAAGGTATAGAGAGAATAAAAGATATAATAGGAGAAAAATTTAAAACGATAGATCTTATCGTTTTGGATTCTCTTGACTATGAAAATATGTTTTCTGGCCTGCAAAGCAGAGTAGAAAAACTACGTTCTGTAATTAATCCTATGGCTGGAATCATTATTACACGTCATACCAGAAAAGTATCCACAGCTACACTCGCAAAAAGTCCTTTTCAAGCTTTAATTGGTGCTAATGCTTTAAGAAGTTTTTATACATCTGGTATGGTAATGTTTCAACCAAATAAACGTACAAATGTCTTGCAAGTAGTATATGAGCTAAGAAACGGTAAATCAATACCAGCAAAATTCATTAGCAGAGTAAATGGGCGTTGGCAGAACTCTAAAGTTATAGCTACGGCTTAATTTATCCACAAAAACCGACACTATGCTAGAGCTAAAAACTCAGCTTTTGCAAAACATCAGATCTTGTCTTTTTCATCTTTTACCAAGAGGGACATTTCGTGGTGATAAGTTTTATGTAGGTGATGTACAGGGTAACAAGGGCAAAAGTACTGTAATAGAGTTAACAGGCGAAAGAGCCGGATTATGGAAAGATTTTGCAACTGGAGAAGGTGGTGACATTATTGATCTTTGGGCAACGGTACACGGGAAGAATGCGAGAATAGAGTTTCCTGAAGTAATGCTCTCAATAAGTGAATGGCTTGGAAAAACCAACTTCAAAGAACAGAGAAATTTAGAACAATACTTAACTTGTAGTTGGAACTACTACGATGAAAATAACCAATTGATTGTAATAGTCTACCGTTATGATCCTCCTTTAGAGAAAAAACAGTTTAAACCATTTGATGTTAAAAAACAAAGATTCAAAGAGCCAGAAATAAGGCCACTCTACAACATTCCAGGTATTTTAAAATCTGATAAGGTTGTTCTGGTTGAAGGAGAAAAATGCGCAGAAGCACTTATAGAGAAAGGAATAACTGCAACAACAGCAATGTTTGGAGCAAATGCGCCTATTGATAAAACAGATTGGACTCCGCTTAAGGGCAAGCATATTATTATTTGGCCAGACAACGATGAAGCAGGTAATAAATATACCAAAAACGCTGAAAAGAGACTTTTAGAACTTGGTGTTGCATCACTTGCTACGCTTAAGATTCCACCGAATAAACCAAAGAGTTGGGATGCTGCTGATTGTGTGTTAGAGGGAATAAATATTGAAGAATTTATCGAAAAAAACTCAAGAAAAATAATTATTAAACCACCACTTGATATTTTTAGCTGGAGCGTAGAGCGTTTTGTAGGCCCAGTACCAAAGCAAAGATTCTTGGTTGAAGGATTATTTCCTTTGGGTGTAACCTCCATTTTGGCTGCAATGGGAGATACAGGCAAAGGTATGCTACTTCTTGACCTAGCCCTCAAGGTTGCAGGTAGCATAGATCAGGTATGCGGATTTGGTCCACTTGTTACTGAACATGGATCTGTGGTGGTATTTTCTGCGGAGGATGATACAAATGAAATACATCGTCGCTTAGAACGACTTGATCCAAAATGCGAGAGATTGAAATATAAAGGTAGGCTATTTATTGTACCATTACCAAACATCGGAGGATCTCTTACCATACTTAAGAACGTTCGCGGTAAAGTTGTAGAAATCTCTCCAGAATTTGAGTCGGTAATGAAGCAGCTGAGCAGGATAAAGGATTTAAAGCTCATTATATTTGATCCCCTTGCTTCTTTCATTCATGCAGATTTAAATGCTGATCCAGCAGTAGGGGATTATCTCATGTGTTTATTATCTGATTTAGCATGTAGCACTGGAGCTTCAATAATTACTGCACATCATATGAGAAAGCTGAAGGGAGAAAAGCCTATATCAACAGTAGAGCAAGCACGAGATGCTATTCGAGGCACTTCTGCTCTCGTAAATGGAGTCAGGTGTTCTTTTGCTTTTTGGCCTGTTGAAGATATGACTAAACCAATGATTTTTAGGTCAATTAGAAAAATCCCAAGACAAAATGCACTATTTTATGGAGCTGTTGTTAAAGCAAATGGCCTGGCTGATCGTACCATACGCACTTACCTAAGAAATGAAGAAACAGGGCTATTGGAAGACATCACTGAACAATTAAAAGCTCAAAATATTAGCGATAAAGATCTTAAAATATATCTTATTGATTCAATTGCGCGAGCTGCTATTTCAGGACATCCATTTACTCACACAGGAAGTGCAGGAATACATAAACAACGACATAGACTGCCTGAAGTTTTTCATAGTATGGGAAGAGATAGATTAGAGCGTATAGTGCAAGAGCTTTTACAGGCAAAGCAAATAGTTAAAGGAATGGCTAATGGTTCAAAAGAGGATAAATGGCTCGATATTAAAACAGGACCATTTGCACGTGGAGTGGGAAAATTTATTCATGGAGCTGAAAAAAACTATTTTTGATAACAAAAAACTCTATTTTTTTATAGTCAAAGTAAAAGGGTTAATACGATAACCATGTGATGATCTTTGCCAACCAAGGGTTTGTATTACATCATCACGTTCAATACTTAATCCTAATTTCTCAGCCAATGTAGCTTTGATCGTTTTTTGCATCTTGTTTAATGGTTTTCTGATTTGATGTTCTAAATCTGCTTCTAAACTAAGTCCCAAGAGTTTTTCTAACTGATTAATATTGAGAAGTGTATGTTTTTCAGGTGGTAATTCTTTCTCACAGTCATGTAAAAATTGCTTGAACAATATTCGAAAAATATTAAGGCATGATGCAGCTTTTTTATTTATAACTTCAATACTATTAACATATACCATACCTTTAACTACTTGTAACTCCAAAAGTTTTGTTGGTATAATTGGTTCAACACGTTTAAGCGAAATATATGAAGCTGGTAAAACTTGCAAAGAAGTATTTTCTACCACCTCTGGTACTCCTCTTTTATCTGCCTCTTGGAATATCTCAGTTACAGTCTTAAGCTGACAAAACAGTTTCACCATTGGCACTACATATAGATTCAGCAATAGATTTGGTATATCTTTTTTTAGAGTGATGAGAACTGTCGGATGGACTCTAAGTTTATCTATAGTTAAAAATATCGCATCAGTACAAAAATCAAGGATTATTAGATTTACAATACGACCTTGATTACAAATATAATAAACTCCTTTTTCCACTTTTTCCCACATAAGTCTTGAATCATTCAACTTTGTTTCAAACCAGTCTATGATTTTCTCTATATTTAAGTATATGGATAAGAGATGAAATCTCTGTTTTTTATAAGTATTAGGCAAAATATGACGAGAACAGTTTTCACAAATAGCGTCATCACATGCTTCATCAAAGTCTGGATCGATAAAAATCTCATTGCTACAACTTGGATCAATTACATTTGGCCAATCAAGATGATCTTCTTCACGAGAGCAAACAATATAGTACCTTTCTTGCATTTTTATCAATCCAAGATCAAATAAGTATCTTGCTGCTTTAATGTGATTTTGACTTGGATTAACCCAAGAACTATTTGAACTTAAAAGATCAGCAATTTGCTCGTGAAAGGATTTTAAGACCATAAGATTGTTCCATATGTTTCTTCAGGTCCTCTCTTTCTTTTTTATTGAGCGGATGCTCTGAATAATAAATTTCCCCACTTGATTTGAAAGAAAATGTTACCTTTTTGTTTTGGAACATTACTTTAGCTGATTGAATAGATTGTAGTATGTTGCCAATAGACGGCTTTAAAATATGTAACTCTGGTGCAATAGGATCGTACGGCTTTACACTTAAAGTAAGATATGTATTACTATTTTTAAAATAATCTGACTTAAAATTTAACTCAAATATACAAATATTAGGGTCAGAACCCTCTATACATGCTTGAAGGAATTTATGCACTTGTAGTAGAAAGTTCTTATCCTGTATATTTACAAAAGTACATTCGCAGTTAAAATAACCACTTACAATACTATTTGCTATTTCCACAGCTTTATTGGTATTTTTAGCACAGAGATTAACCTTTGTACCATCAATCGAAAAATCTAAAATCATCCACTCAGGTTTATGGCCATGAACAACTTTGTTTGAATTAAGCAGTAAATCCATGTCACTTCCTCGACGTACAAACATATATATCCGATCTTGATGATGGAAAAAACCCTGCAATTGGTTTTCAAACTTCAGTATCTGCTCTACAGCTTCTTGTGACATAAATTCCTTGAATGAAGTGTTTATTTGTCTTGGTGATTTCTGTAGAGCAAATGATACGAAACCTCTCTTTTGTACTTTATCAAAGTGATAGACAGATTTTAGAAGTTCACAATTTATGTGAAACAGTAAAAATAACAAGGATCTTTTATCATACTTAGTATTATTTTTTATCAGGTACGATCTCATTAACTCTTGAGTGAGGGCAAATCTTGCTACTTCACTGACTGTAGCTTCAAGTTTCGTACGATCAAAGTAGCTAATGAGATAATAGTTAAAAAGAGAGTCAGAGTAACTGGCAAGTATCTTACGTTTTTGTTGAGTGGATCTATCATCGTAGTCTCCGTCTTGAAAAAGTTGTCCATTTAAATGATTTTTAAAGCAATGCTGAAAAATAATGCTCAGTTGTTTACCAGAAAGGGAATCTAACCAAGACTGACGTATATTAGAATCCTGAAAACGATCTAATAAAAGGTTAACAGGAACTTCTAAGTCGCTCTCCCAGAATTTATGACTTGGATAAATCTCCATAACATATTAAATAAGCCATGTTATACATAATATGATGATTTAGGCAAAGATTTTTTGGACATAATTTCTTCAAATCTTGTATATTTATTAGGGAGAATTTGTGTGAACTAGATAGCTTTCTTAAACGAGACATAAGGTGTGCATTGGTTTAGTTTAATAGAAGTCTCCTAACCTATAAAAAAATTCACAGGAAGAAAAACATGCAAAAAGGAGAGTTGGCTATTTATTGGGGTTATAAGCCTAATCGATTGGCAGATACATATCTAGCAGATGCTTATGAACAATTATTGAAATGTAAAATAAAGGAGGTGAAAGAAAATGACAACAGTAAGCTTATATGCAAGAGTTTCATCAAGACAACAAGCACAGGAGAATACGATAGAGAGTCAGATTGTAGAATTGGAGCGTCGCATTAGTAGCGATGGACATGAGTTATTAGATGAGCATAAGTTTGTCGATAATGGTTATAGTGGATCAAATTTAGAACGTCCTGGCTTAGAAAATTTACGTGATAGAGTAGCAGAAGGTAAGATTGATAAGATATATATTCATTCACCTGATCGGCTATCACGTAAATTTTCATATCAAATGATCTTACTCGAAGAGTTTAAAAAGGCTGGATCTGAAATAGTATTTTTGAATCATAAGTTTGATGATAATCCGGATTCCCATTTATTTCTACAGATTCAGGGAGCAATAGCAGAGTATGAACGTGCAAAGATTATGGAACGAAACCGTAGAGGTAAACTTCATGCGGCCAAAGCTGGGTGTATAAGTGTGATGGGTAGGGCGCCTTACGGTTATCGCTACATAGCAAAACATGTAGGTGAAGGAAGTGCTCAATTTGAGGTTGATGAAGAAGAGGCAAATATAGTGCGTAAAATATTTAGTCGGGTTGGCCAAGAAAGAGCAAGTATAGGAGAAGTTGTACATGAACTGAATAAGATACCGGTAATAACACGAACAGGAAAAAGGTATTGGAAAAGGAGCACTATTTGGAACATGTTAAAAAATCCTGCTTATATAGGACAAGCAGCTTATGGTAAAACTAGGACATGCTCAAAACCACAAGTAAAAAAATCAAAAAAAGGAACTTGTGGTAAACTTAAAAGTGGTCGCTTTAATAGTGATAAAGAGAATTGGACTTATATTCCAGTACCAAAAATAATCAATGAGCATTTATTTGATTCAGTGCAGGCACAACTAACTGAAAATAGGCAAAGAGCAAGAGTACGACAAAGAAGAGAAACATATTTATTGCAAGGTTTAATGGTATGTCAACGTTGTCAATATACTTATTGTGGTACAAACCACGTTCATAAAAAGTCGACATATTATTACTATCGTTGCTCTGGTACAAACTCTAGCAAATTCAATGGCAATAAAATCTGCGATAATAAATCAATACGCACTGATATATTAGATGGAGTTATATGGGAAGAAGTCAAGAGTATCTTGAAAGAGCCAGATAGGATTGCAAATGAATATCAACGTAGATTATCAGAGAACAAAAAACCTTTACATAATCAAACACGTGAAAAGCAAGAAAGTAAGTTAAGATTAAGTATCAAAAAATTTATTGATAGCTATGCTAAAGGGTTTATAAGCCAAGAAGAATTTGAACCAAGAATCACAACAATGAAACAGCATTTGAAAGAAATTGAAGAAGAGAAAGAAAGAACGCTTGATCAAAAAAAACTACAACAAGAATTGAGCCTTGTTACAGATAGCTTGAAAAACTTTTCCTCAAGTGTTGAATCAAAGCTTGATCAAGTGGATTGGCAGACTAAGCAAAATATTATTAGAATGTTAATTCATCAAATTGAAATCAATCACAATCACTTGTATATAGTATTTCGCATAAAAAGTCTTGCAAATTTTGATCAAAATAGCCATAATAGAATTATGCAATGTTGTACTGGCAGTCAATATTGTTGGACTGCCGGATAAAACTGTTGCAGAATCCAGAGAGCGTATCAGAGCAGCGTTAAATTCAATCAATCTTCTGTTACCTCCAAAAAGAATCACAGTTAATCTTTCCCCTGCGGATTTGCTTAAAGAAGGTAGTCATTATGATTTAGCTATTGCTGTTGGATTACTTGTTGTAATGAATGTGATACCAGTTGAAAAAGTTCAGTCTTATATAATTATGGGCGAGCTTGCACTAGACAGCAGAGTCATACCAATCTCAGGAGTACTTCCAACAGCAATCAATGCAAAACAGGCAAATAAAGGAGTAATTTGCCCAAGGGGAAATGGAGTAGAAGCTTCATGGGTAAAGAATGTTTCTATTCTAGCTATAGAGAAATTAACCGATATTATCAGACATTTTAAGGGTGAGCAGTTAATTCAGCCGGTAACTTTTAACTATAGCGCTGCACCCAAAGAAAAAAATTCAGTTCCAGATATAAAGGATATTAAAGGTCAAGTTGTTGCAAAAAGAGCAGCTGAAATTGCAGCAGCAGGTGGACACAATATGCTTCTTGTTGGACCTCCTGGTACTGGAAAGTCAATGCTTGCTAAGCGATTTATAGGGCTATTACCCGATTTGACTGAACAAGAGATGATTGATGTTAATATTATCTCTAGCATAACAAAAGCCGGTAACGAAACATTTAAAGTAACTCGTCCCTTTCGTGAACCTCATCACTCATGCTCGATGTCAGCGATGATAGGAGGAGGAAAAAATGCAAAGCCTGGGGAAATCACCATGGCTCACAATGGTGTGTTATTTCTTGATGAGCTACCTGAATTTCCAAGGCTTGTGCTTGATTCTCTACGCCAACCACTTGAAGATAGAAAGGTAACTATTGCACGTGCAAATGCTCACATTACTTATCCAGCTAATTTTCAACTTATAGCTACAATGAATCCCTGCAGGTGCGGTTATTTAGGTGATGCAAGTAGATCGTGCAACAAAGCTCCAAAATGCGGCACAGATTATAGAAATAAAATATCAGGACCTTTGCTTGATAGAATAGACATATGCATTGAAATGCCAAACGTTAGCATACTTTCTCCTGAAATCTCTGTGGAGGGAGAAAGTACCGAGGTTATAAGAGGAAGGGTGATAGCAGCGAGAAAAATTCAAACTGAGCGTTATAGTAAATTTAATATTCGTTGCAATGCAGAAGTCAGTGGTGAAGCATTAAATAAATTCACTGAACCAGATCAGGAAGGGTTAGAATTGCTAAAATACGTACTGAAAGAAAATTATATTTCTAATCGAGGCTACACACGCATATTAAGAGTTGCAAGAACCATTGCAGATCTTGCGAAAAGTGAGAAAATAAAAAGAGCACACATCGCAGAAGCGCTGAATTACAGAATAAGAATGTATAAATAAATTAATCTGCTTGACAGAAAACTTTTTTTGCCATATACTGCCATTAGTGAAATTTTAATATTTTTGGAGTAAAGTTATGAGAGGAAAAAGAAATAAAAAATAAATACAGAAGTGAAGGGCTTTGGTCAGCAGCTAAAGAAGTTCCTGTGCAAGGTTGGGATCTCGTAAAAGAACATAAAGGCAAGACAATTGGTATTTCTTTAGCAGTTATAGCAGTAGCCTCGCTTACAGCTGCTTATCTCTTAAGTCCAGCTTATGCAACTTTTGTTGGTACAGTTGGAACAAAAGCTGCAACACTTGTTAGTCCTGCTATTACTGCAATGTCTGCATTTGCAGTTGCTCATCCACTCATTGCTAGTTTGGTAGTTCTTGCTGCAGTAGCAGCTTTAATAACTGCACCTGTGTATGCATATATGAACAGTAGTAAGGCGGGTCAAATTGAGAAAGTAAAGCAAGGTGTACTTAATGCTTGTGTAAAAGAAGATGGTAATAAGCCTAAAGCTAATGGTGATAAGCTAGAATTTAGTAATGATGAAAATGTCCGTACAACATTCTTTGAGACTGTTGTCTCAGCAGTTGGGGGAGCAAAAAGCATTCTCTAAGTAACTTTGACAAAGCAAAGGGATAGGCTTCTATCCCTTTTTCACAATTTTTTTTTTGCATTCTAAGTAGTGCTGTTTGAAAGCCTGCAATTATTATACCTACTGATTAACAATGTTAAGAATAAGTAAATCTTGTTTACTGTTTGCGTATGTCAAAATGAAAAATGTTTGCATATTGTTAAAAAAGCAGTAACTTGTTATCAAGTGAATTCACTAATATTTGAGTAATTTAAATGTCAATTGACCTTAGTTTACCAGAATTACCCATATTGCACCCAAGGATTACTGTTGTGGGAGTGGGTGGTGCTGGCGGAAATGCTGTAAACAACATGATCCAATCCAATTTGCAAGGGGTAAATTTTGTCGTAGCAAATACCGATGCTCAAGCGTTAGAGAAGTCATTGTGTGATAAAAAAATTCAACTTGGTATCAACTTAACTAAGGGTCTTGGTGCTGGTGCTTTACCTGATGTTGGTAAAGGTGCAGCAGAAGAATCAATTGATGAAATTATGGAGCATATAAAAGATAGCCATATGCTCTTTATCACAGCAGGGATGGGTGGTGGTACTGGAACAGGTGCTGCACCGGTAATTGCAAAGGCAGCCAGAGAAGCAAGAGCGGTAGTTAAAGATAAGGGAGCAAAAGAAAAAAAGATACTGACTGTTGGAGTTGTAACTAAGCCGTTCGGTTTTGAAGGTGTGCGACGTATGCGCATTGCAGAGCTTGGACTTGAAGAGTTGCAAAAATACGTAGATACACTTATTGTCATTCCCAATCAAAATTTATTTAGAATTGCTAACGAGAAAACTACATTTGCTGACGCATTTCAACTCGCCGATAATGTTCTGCATATTGGCATAAGAGGAGTAACTGATTTGATGATCATGCCAGGACTGATTAATCTTGATTTTGCTGATATAGAAACAGTAATGAGTGAGATGGGTAAAGCAATGATTGGTACTGGAGAGGCAGAAGGAGAAGATAGGGCAATTAGTGCTGCAGAGGCTGCGATATCTAATCCATTGCTTGACAATGTATCAATGAAAGGTGCGCAAGGAATATTGATTAATATTACTGGTGGTGGAGATATGACTCTATTTGAAGTTGATTCTGCAGCCAATAGAGTGCGTGAAGAAGTGGATGAAAATGCAAATATAATATTTGGTGCCACTTTTGATCAGGCGATGGAGGGAAGAGTTAGAGTTTCTGTTCTTGCAACTGGCATTGATAGCTGTAACGACAATTCATCTGTTAATCAAAACAAGATCCCAGCAGAGGAAAAAATTTTTAAATGGCCTTATAATCAAATTCCAATATCAGAAACAAAAGAATATGCTTCAACTGAGCAAACAAATGAAAGAGTTAAGTGGGGCAGCAATGTTTATGATATACCAGCTTATTTAAGAAGAAAAAAATAATGCAATTTTGGCTACTAAAGTCAGAACCAAGTGAATACTCGTGGCAAAAAATGGGAAAGGAGCAGGTGACGCAGTGGAATGGTGTATGCAATTATCAAGCTCAAAATTACATGAGAGCTATGAAATTAGGCGATCTTGCATTTTTTTATCATACAGGTAAAGAGAGAGTTATACTTGGAATAGTTGAAGTATTAAAGGAGTATTATCATGTTTATAATTCCAAATTTGGACTAGTGAATGTAAAATTTTTGAAACCTTTAAGTAACCAAGTGACGTTAAACAGTATAAAACAAAACCCACTTTTGAAAAATATGGTTATATTAAAACAATCACGTTTATCAGTTTCTCCAGTTTTAGAGACTGAGTGGAATGAAATAATAAGGATGAGCGAATGTTAGAAGTGAGCATTCTTGATAAGAGGTGGCATAGTATTACGAAGGACCCACAGAGTTTTGTATTAAATATTATTAATGCTTCTCTAAAAGAATTAAAAATAGATCATTATAAACCAAATATATCAATAGCTCTCGCTGATGATAACTTGCTACATCAACTTAATCTTAAGTTTAGAGAAATAGATAAGCCAACTAATGTACTATCATTTCCATGCGAACAGTTATCTAGTGAATGTGATCTAGGAGACATAGCAATTGCAGTAGATACAATAGAAAGAGAGTCTCATGAGTACTGTATATCTATCCTCACTCACACTGCACACATGTTAGTTCATGGATTGCTGCATTTACTTGGCTATGATCATGAAAAAGAAGATGAAGAAATTATAATGAAAAGTTTAGAGAGCAAGATTTTAGCTTTGCTTGAATTTGAAAAGGAAAAGTATGGTAGATAATACCAAAATATGTTATTTACAAAAAAGGGGTTTTAGCTGTAAAAGGTAAGCAATATGGTTCATTTTTCTTTACCAAAAAATTCTAAAGTTAATAAAAAGGGCAAGGTTTATCCTACTCCTACTGGAGCAAAAAATATTAGAAGATTTCAAATTTATCGTTGGTCTGCTGATGATGATAAAAATCCAAGAATAGACACATTTTTTATCGATATGGATAATTGTGGCCCTATGGTACTTGATGCATTAATAAAAATAAAGGATGAAATAGATTCAACCTTAACTTTTAGACGCTCTTGCAGAGAAGGAATATGCGGATCTTGTGCAATGAATATTGATGGTACCAACACTCTTGCATGCACTAAATCTATACATGATATAAAAGGTGAAGTAAAAATATATCCACTACCTCATATGTATATAGTAAAGGATCTAGTTCCAGATCTAAGCCAATTTTATGAGCAATACAAATCGATTAAACCTTGGTTACAAACAGATAAATCTGCCTTACAAAATAAAGAATACTTTCAATCTCCTGAAGATAGAAAAAAATTGGATGGTCTGTCTGATTGTATACTATGTGCTTGCTGTTCGACTGGTTGCCCAAGCTATTGGTGGAATGGTGATAAATTTTTAGGGCCAGCGGTATTACTACAAGCTTATAGATGGATTGCTGACAGTCGTGATAATAAGAAAGAAGAAAGACTTGCTTCTTTAAACGACCCATTTAAGTTGTATCGTTGTCATACAATAATGAATTGTACAAAAACCTGCCCGAAAGGGCTTAACCCAGCAAAAGCGATAGCGAAAGTAAAACAGCTTATGGTAGAGAGAGAAGGAATTTGAGTGTTATTTCTGGCACTCTTCGTAAGAAAATAGTAGACCCTCTGAAGCATAGGGTATTGTTAATACTCTAAACGTTCTTCCATTCATGAAATGTATTGTTTCACCATATGATTCCAGTAATCTTTTAAACAACTCATGTCTTTGATTATTAATAGTTTGAAAATCCTTTTTTCCTAAAAGCTTTTTAGATTCAAATAGGTGAAGCATAATCTCGTGATAAGTTGGATAAGACTCCAAAAATTTTGGATCAAACTGAAAAGTTTTTATAAAAGCATTATTATAAAATTTTAGCTTTTGATTCTTACTATATATCGCTACAGCAATCGATAGCTTCTCAAGCAAACTTTCTTGTGCAGCTAAACAATTGCTTAGCTCAGTATGTAATTTTTTTTCATCACTAATATCTTTTCCATACATTACTATGCTATTAGAATTTTGCATTGGAACTTCAACAAAATTAAAAACCTTAGGTTCGTTCTTGTAAGTTATTACACACTCTCCTGGTTTTACGTTATAGGAGCCACTTGCAACAGTAAATTTTTTAGAGCTGCCTATATATTTATCATAAAATAAGTTATAAAACCTTACTTTTTTATTCTTATTGTACTTCAGTATTGGAAATGGTAAAGAGTCAAAAATTTTTTTATAGTTCTCCAATTCTCGCATAAGCTTACTATTTTCTAACTCAAGTTCATTAGCTTTTATCTTATAATCGGAGATATTCCTTATCCATAACAACACACCAATCACATTATTAGAATAATCTATTATGCTTTTACCATAACATGTGCAATAAACCTCACTGTCTTTTGACTTTAAATCTAGAGTAAAAGATTTATTTATTTCCTTTGCCTCAGCAAAACTTTTAATTAAGCTTTCTGATTGCTCAAAAAAATTTACAAACTCATTAAATGAATAAAAAACAGTATTAAGCAAAATTAGTAAATTGGGAGAAAATTTTTCTATACGTTTTTTTGCGTCCCAAATATAAAATCCATCATTCACAGTATCTATTAAATTATTTATGATAACATTTTGATGTTGTAAGTCCTTAATTTTATTACTAATTTTTAATTTAGAATATGAGAAAAAGAAGAATACTAGAATTAGTAGTAAAACTATTTCATACAAAAAAAACATAGTATTCTAAAACAAATATAAAAATTTGTAACCTCTCAGCAAAGAGATTGTACTGAAGAGGTATATAAGTGAAGATTGCCCAATACCCTAAAGCCTAATCTCTTATAAAGGTTTACAGAAGGTTTCATGCAATGTGCTACTATGTATTTGCACTCAAATTGCCTAGCTATCTTTATTCTTTCTAGAACCATTTGAGTTCCTATTCCACGACCCCTGTAAATTGGTAAAACTCCATCGCTATAAAAACCAGCTATGCTGTCTTGAATATAAAGACCGCATGTTCCAACAATTTCGTTATTTAGCATTACAAGAAAAAATCTTAACCTTGAGCTCTTATCATCATAATTCGATAATTGGCGAAAAAATGTGCTAACAATACTAATTCTATGATAAAAAATTTTAGAAGTGTGTAAATCTAATTGCTCTAAGAGCTCACTACTATTTACAACATTGAACTTCAAATTTGGAACAGCATCATCAGGCAAAAAATAATCTTTTATATTGAGTAAAACTTTTTTTGGTGCGTTAACGTGTTTTATTTCGCATTTTTCTAAAATACCCCCTATTTTTATACGTGGACTTATTATCCATGTTGCTTCTATATTTCGTGCTTTGAGATAATCTAGAGTTCTGCATATGGAAAGCTCAGTACATTGATCTTCACAAAACACAAAATTAAATAACGATTCTCTGGTACCATTTACTGTAAATATAACATTATCAAATTCGTCATGTATTTCCCACTTGGACAAATTCGTTGCATAAAGTATATAATCCTTTAGGTTCTGAATAATTAAGCTTGAATAACAAATTTTTTTATTCTGCATAAATCAACAATAAACAATAAAAGGCTCCTATAAAAACAAAGGCTAAAATTGCAGCTACAACATCATCTAGCATAATACCTAAAGGACCTTTTGTATTTTTATCAATCAAATTTATAGGCCACACTTTTATTATATCAAAAAACCTAAAGGAGAAAAAGCACACCAACAATACAGAGCTATTCATTTCTTGTTCTAATAATATTGAAACTAGAAGTACTGTCAGCAATTGACCAACTACTTCATCAATTACTACCTCTTTTGGATCATGCGGAGCTTTGTAATGTTGTATATAATTGCCTGTAGACCATAATCCAACTAAGAATAAAAAAAAAATAATTGCTGTACCTAAAATTCTGTCATTGAGTAATATAGGAACAATTGGGTAAGCAGCCAAGCTGCCTATAGTACCTGGCATGTGTTTTACCGTGCCAGATAGCCACCATGTTGATATTAATTTATATAAAAATTTCACAATATACCGAAATATAAAACTAATTTACAAGAACAGAAATAGTATCTTCTATAGAAGTATTTTCATATAGCAATCTATAGATCGCTTCACATATGGGCATTTTTATCTTTAGCTTTTCTGCTAAATCAAATGCAGACTTAGCAGTGTTAAAACCTTCAATTACCGACTTACCTTCTGATAAAATCTGCTGAGCACTAGAACCATTACTATTAGCTACTTTAGATCCAAAAGATAGATTTCTTGAATTTAATGATGTGCATGTCACAACCAAATCGCCTAAGCATGCTGGTCCAAGTAGTGTATTTATATCTACATTGCCGTCACCAACTTTTGCTGAGTATAAAGCCTTAATTTCACTCATACTTTTCGTAATTAATGCTGCATGAGCATTAAACCCAAACCTACCTAGAACAACCCCACATGCTATAGCAAAAACATTCTTTAACGCTGCACAAACCTGTATTCCTATAACATCGCTACTAAGGTACAATTTAATATTTTCTTGCTGTAGCTCTGATACTAATTTTAAACCTAATACTTCATTTTGACATGCAAGAACCATCGAATATGGTAATTTTCTTGCAACTTCTATAGCAAAGCTAGGACCAGAAAAAACAGCAAGAGGATTATTAGGTAAAACTTCATTGACTACTTCACTAGGTAATTTTAATGTAGATTTTTCTATTCCCTTACAAGCCAAAATTATTGCTACATTTTTTTTTAGGTTACAATCATTCAATTGATGACATATCTCCCTTAGAGACTGAGTGGGAACAGCTAGAATTATTACTGAAGCATTCACTGCATCTTCAATAGCTAATTTTACTGATACATTATCAGAAATTGGACAATCAGGTAGCTTGTCACTTTCTCTTTTCTCTTTAATTGATTCAAATATGGCCTTATTGCGAGTCCACAAAATTACATTTTTCTTACCACTTAATGAAATCGCAATTGCTGTACCCCATGCGCCAGCACCTAAAACTGATATTACCACTCAATATTCCTGAAAGTATTACTTATAATTTAAAACTGTAGAATAAGTAAATTAAAAATATAACATAAAAGTATAAAATAGTTTAAATATCTATTAACCTAAGTATTCTTTTAATAAAAATAGCTTCTATTCAATATTTACTAAAAATAGTATTATTATAGTATATCTATTG
Organism: Wolbachia endosymbiont (group B) of Scrobipalpa ocellatella; assembly: GCF_964188425.1. Lineage (NCBI taxonomy): Bacteria > Pseudomonadati > Pseudomonadota > Alphaproteobacteria > Rickettsiales > Anaplasmataceae > Wolbachia > Wolbachia endosymbiont (group B) of Scrobipalpa ocellatella. The sequence goes on along the minus strand of NZ_OZ077190.1, from coordinate 251,947 downwards.
TATTTTAGATCTATTTGTATAATTTTGGAACGACACATTAACTATTAATTAATAAGTGTAATTTCTATTATTCATTAATAAAAATTTGATTTGTTACTTTCCTTGGTTATATATATTACTAAAATTATAAATTATTTATGGGGTGTAAAATATGCGTATATTATTAATTGAAGATGATCAAGTAAGTGCAAGGACTGTAGTTAATGCCTTAACTTCTGATGGACATTTTTGCGACGTTGTTACTTCTGCACAAGATTATAACAATAATATGGTTTCCTCGGGTGGAGACTGTTACGATCTAGTTATTCTAGATATACACCTGCCTGGTGATATTGATGGATATGATATACTGTTAAGATTAAGAAGTGCAAAAATCAAAGTTCCTGTTTTAATACTTTCGTGTATCTCCGCTGCCAACCATAAAGCTAAAGGACTTGGGTATGGTGCCGACGATTACTTAACCAAGCCATTTCACAAGAGCGAATTATTAGCTCGAATTAAGGCCATAGTACGACGTACTAAAGGCCATCCCGAATCAGTGATAAAGATTGGTAATATGAATATCAATTTTGATCACAGGATTGTTGAGGTAAAAGGCAAAACAGTTCACCTTACTAACAAAGAGTATTCCATGATAGAATTGCTGGCATTGCGTAAAGGAGCAGTGTTGACAAAAGAAATGTTTTTAAACCATCTTTACAATGGCTTGGACGAACCTTCAGACAACAAAATAGTTGATGTTTTTATGTGTAAATTACGTAAAAAACTTGAAAGTGCAAATGACGGAATAAGCCACATAGAAACCGTTTGGGGTAGAGGATATGTTCTAAAAGAGTATGTTGACGATGAAGAATACTCTAGTGTTAATATAAGCGAAAGCAGTAGTGACTATCAAGCAGAACAAGTCAAGGACAGCGCATGAAATGCTTTATTTACTTGTTGATTGAAGAAGCGAAAAGGTAGATTTAGTAAGATAAAAACTAATCCTAAAAGTGAGGTAACGTGGTCAGTCTTTTAGAACTTTACAAAGATTTGCAACAAAAGATAGAAAAGTTGGAAGCGGAGCTAAAAAGTTATAGGTAAGAAAGTAAGGCTTTAGAGATAGAGAATGACTAGTTAAAGGAAAAGCTCGGTTAAAATTCAAGCTTTGTTAAGTTCAAAAGGAAATAAAATAAAGAGATAAGCCAAGAAGTAAAAGGAATATAGGTGGTCAAATTGAGCGTACAGGGTATGTGAAATGTTTGATACATTTACATAGTATGGCTGACATTCATGCATTGCCTAGGTGAAATATAAGCCGAGTTCTGTTTATGTAGCTATTTATCTGGAGTAAATGTTACCATTTACTTCGTGCGATTTACCCGAGTAGATATGAGAAAAACATAAAATCTACTTCTATTTAATCTTGCTCCTAGTGTTGGTTACTTGACTACCAATGTTGCCATTGTTATGGTGTGCTCTTACCACACCTTTTCACCCTTACCTAATAATATTTAGGCGGTAATTTTCTGTAGCCCTATAACTGGAGTTACCTCCGGCGGGCGTTACCCGTCACTACCTTTTCTTGGAGCTCGGACTTTCCTCTGCTGTGTTTATCACACAACAGCAGCTACTTATTGCACCTAGGAATTATACTTTAACATTAAAATCATAAAAGCAAAAGAAAATTTCCTAACAGTCTACATACTAAAAACATTCAGACAAATAGCTAAAGGTGATATTCCGGTACATCATCGCTATCCCAAGATAAGCTTTTTTCACTTTTAGACTCTAGCTCAGTCAGTCAAGATCCTGGTCCACCGCTTGAAGACGATGAGCTACTTCTTGACCGACTACTACTCTCCACCGATATACTGTTTAGCACTGTTTCAGATTGATCCATAGTTCGCATAGATATATGTCTCATTCTGTTATTAGCGATAAAAATTTCTTCATCGCTATTGCCACTTGAAGATGATCGCCTTCTATCATTGAAATTAGTTAGTTCTAACACAGGGGCAGAATTACGACCCTTAACATATTTGTATGTTATGAATCCTATAATTCCAGCAATACTTATTATCGCTCCAACCAAAGACCCACCTATCATTCCTGCCCTATTAGACTCTATAGCAAGCTGAGCGGGCTGTGGTGAAGGAGTAGTTTGAGGAAGTAAAGTTGTAGTGAACAGAGGAGTTGTTACCTTTGTTCCAGTCTTTGATATAGTGGATACTGTTTGTATAGTTGCCTCTGAGTTTGTTGTTGTCACATTAGTTGGCATTGTAGTAATCATAGTCGCTTGTGAGGTCGCAATAGTTTCAGCTACTGTTGTTGGTTCTGATGACGTACTCATCTTAGTTGTTAATTCTGTTAAAGGCTTACTCATCGTAGTACTGCTTGCTGTAAAAGTTGACTCAACAGTCGCTGCTGTAGATTTTACAGTACTTGTCTCAGTTTCCGAAGGCACACTAGTTGACGTTGTAGCAACTGTGGTCGCTTGTGGAGTAGTAGTTGTTTTTGCTACTGTTGTTGGCCCCACTGTTACTGTACTTGTTTGAATTGTTGACTCTGTTGAAGGCCTACTCGTTGTAGAAGTAGGTGCAGTGGTAGTTGATGCTACTGTTGTTGACTCCACTGTTACTGTACTTGCCTGAGTTGTTGACTCTGTTGAAGATTTACTCATTGTGGAAGTTGGTACAATGATAGTTGATGCTTCTGTTGTTAATTTGGTAGTCTTTACAGTGTCGGTTTCTGTTGTGCTAGTAATTGCAGCAGTCGTCGTTTTCTTAGAAGTCACAACCGTCTCTGTAACAGTTATAGGAGCCACAGTACTGCTGGAAATAATACTAGGCATCAATTGGCCGTTAATGATATTAACAAAATCACTGAGAGCTTTGATACTGCTTGTCGGTATTATCGTTGCTTCAGAAGATTTTCCAGAGCTCTCTCTATTAAAAGTTATAATACTCTCTCCACTTACCGCAGTGACGATAAAACCTCCTTGACCATTGTCTTTAACATACAATTGTTCTATAGGATCTTCACATTCACAAACAGTAAAATTTGATTTTGGTCCTCTCTTAGCAAGCCTTGCTAAATGCAATTCTTGCGTATTAGAAGATTGTTTTTTCGCAAGAAAAGCAACTAAATCATCACCTTCAGTTCGTCTTACATACTGTAAAAAGTTTATTTTTCCTGGATTATAGATAGTAGATGATGCTTTATCTATTTGACAATTTTTCTTAAGCAAACATTCATCTTCTTTTCTATCTTTCAGCTTCTGAGCCACGTCAATCAAGTCGAATTTAAAGATATTTGTTCTTACTTCTGGCTTCCCAATAATCTCTTTGCTCATCTGTGCATAAAGCATCGTATTTTCATCTAGTACTAATTGCCCTGGATTATAAAATTTGAATAATTTTCTTTCTGTAAGACCGTTTTTTTCACGCAGAATCTTAAATTTTCCATTCGTGTCTGATTGTAAATACCAAGAAACTAAAGCTTGATCCTTTAAGTTATGAGCAATTACAACAATATTACCATGATCAACTTTTACTGCTTTTGGTTGAAAGTAACTATTGTCTTCATTTGCAAGATTATTTATATCAATGTTCTTGTATAATTTTACTTTTCCTACGTATTCAACTAAGGGAGCATTAGTTGAATGCTTGATTTCGTAAGTGTTGAATGTTAAGCCTTTGATGCACTTTCTTTCTTTGTTAGTTTCTTCTGTAGGAAAAATAACTCCAACTTTATCTACTTCAGCTGAATTTTCTATTAGTGTGGGAGATAATTGGCCCTTGAATTCATTTGCTACGTTGACACATGTATCACACTCGTATGTTTTCGATTGATATAATGGACTAATAAGTAACTTTACTCTACTGCTTCCATTGCCGTTATCTTGATAGCTGAGTCCATAAGTAACTCCATTTCCTTCAATCAACCCTACGTTTACTGGGTTAAAACCTATCGCTTCTTTAACTTTCAGTGTAGTTGTATTAACTCTAAATAATCTACTTAATATAGACATAATTATATTTAAAATTTTAATAAAACGCTATTATGATTATTTCTATATGTAACGTCAATAAAATTTTAACTAAAATTAAGAAATTAATACCTTTATAATCTGCAAAGCGAAATATGGAAAATGAGTAGCAGTAAAGAATTCACAAATTGAATGCACCCACTCTACAGATATAATATTGTAGAGCTCAAAAAACCAACAATTGCAATTGTTAACTCTTCAAGTATAATTTGTTGAGATTTACACGAACTTTATTAGATGAAAGAGAAAGAAGAGCAGTTTAGTTTTACATCAGACAACCTCAGAAAAGCGAAAAAGTCTATAGAGATGTATCCTAAAGGTAGAGAAGGTAGTGCCGTCATGCCTTTACTATACCTGGTTCAAGAACAATGCGGATGGGTTCCTGAATCTGCCATGCGCTACGTTGCTGACATGCTTCATATTCCACATATTCGCGTGTATGAAGTGGCAAATTTTTATACCATGTATAATTTAAAACCAGTAGGTAAATATCTCATACAAATTTGTAGAACAACTCCTTGCTGGTTGTGCAATAGCGAAGAAGTGTTAAATACCTTTAAAAAGAAACTAGGAATCAATATCGGTGAAACTACTAAAGATAATCTATTTACTTTAAAGGAAGTTGAATGTCTTGGTGCATGCGTTAATGCCCCTGTGGTGCAGATCAATAATGACTTTTATGAAAACCTCACTCCTGAAAAAGTGGAAAATATCATAGCAGAACTTTCAAGTAAATAGATGGAAAAGTTCTCGTTTAGGATAACTAAGCAATCAGGTTCTGCAAGAGTTGGAACGATCAAAACTCCAAATGGAAGTATAGAAACACCAGCATTTATATTTTGTGCAACCAAAGCTGCTATTAAAGCTGCAGATATCGAGAGAATCAGAGAAGCAGGTACTCAGATAATACTTTCCAACACCTATCACCTAATGCTCCAACCGGGAGAGGATACTGTGGCAAAGCTTGGTGGCTTGCACAAGATGATGGGATGGAGTGGGCCAATGCTCACTGATTCTGGTGGATACCAGATATTTAGTTTAGGGCACGGGTCAGTTTCGGAAGAAATAAAGGGAATAAGACAGAAGCAAAAAACTCTGATCAAAATTAACGAGGATGGGGCAATTTTTCGTTCTTACATAAATGGTAAAACTTATTGTCTAACTCCTGAAAAGTCGATACAAATTCAACAAAAATTAGGTGCAGATTTAATCCTAGTTTTAGATGAATGTACTCCATTCCATGTCAGTAAAGAATACACAAGAAAATCAATGCTCATGAGCCATAGATGGGCTGAACGTTCTTTAAATAAGTTTGAAAAAAATAATGATGGCAAACAGGCGCTTTATGGAATTAGTCAAGGCGGAGTGTATCAAGATTTGCGTAGAGAAAGTTGTGATTTTATCAACGATTTGCCATTTTTTGGTCAAGCAATAGGTGGATCACTTGGTCAAAGTAAAGAGCAGATGTATGATGTAGTTTCCTTTACTATGGAACATTTAAAAAAAGATAGGCCTACTCATTTGCTTGGTATTGGTGGAATTGTAGACATTTTTCGTGGAGTAGAGCTTGGAGTTGATACATTTGATTGCGTGCATCCAACTCGCCTCGCAAGACATGGTGGCGCGCTTGTTAAAGTAAAAAACAGAGATTCTATTTCTTCAAAGCGTAAAGAGCATATTAATTTGCGAAATCAACGATTCGAACTAGATGATAACCCAATTGAAAATGACTGTTTGTGCTTTACTTGCAGAAAACATTCAAGAGCCTATATACACCATCTACTGAAAGCTAAAGAGTTGCTGGCTTATACACTCGTTACCATTCACAATGTTTTCTTCATGAATAAGTTGATGGAATCAATAAGACAAGCAATATTGAATGATAGGCTAGATCAGGAAAAAAATAATTGGATTAGTGAAATACCGCTGCATTGTGAATTATATACCTAGTTCATATTTTGCACATGTGCGTTGCATTTTTTAATCTTCTTTAAAAACTTGACAGTACATTATATATACGGATATACTAGAAATATAATTTTTGTGAGGCATTTATGGTTAAAAATAAAGAAAAACATCAAATAGCGTTTTGCGTTTCAGCCTTTACACTCTTAGCTGGTTTATCATTAATCGCAACTGGAATTGCAGTGGGTACTGTACCTGCTATAGCTTCTTGTTTAGTGATAGGAGGAGTTTTAACTGCCTTGTCTATTGTGCAATCAGTAGAAAGCTATTTATTTTTACAAAACAGCGAAAAAACTTTCAATAAAATGATTAGTGGTATACGCGATGAACCAGAAAGCAAACTTTTTATAGAAAGGATTTTGCAACCATTCATTGAACTTTTTAGTGAGCATAAGCAACATAATTAAAGTACACTAAGCATAGAAACAACTTTATCGTAACTTGGCAGTGACTTAATTTCTCCAATCGCAGCTAAAGTAATTCTCTCATGCTGAGATAGCAATTCTTCTGCTGCTTTTTTTATATCGTAAATAGTAACAGCACTAATTTTTTCTATTAATTCATTTTTACTGATGTATTTATTATAGTTACCGTAGTAGTGTCCTAATGTTTCAGCACGTGAGCTAACACTTTCGCGTGACATTAAAATTTGAGATTTTACTCGTTCTTTTACTCTATTTACTTCTTCTTCCTTTAAATCATCTGTAGACAATTTCTTTAGCTCTGTCGTTATGGATTTTAAAAGCTTATCTAGATTACTACTATCTGTACCAGCAAAAATCGAAAGCATTCCCGTATCAGCATAGCTAGAGTTGAATGAGTAAATGGAGTAAGCAAGACCCTGCTTTTCTCTTACTTCCTGAAACAGGCGTGATGACATGCCACTTCCCAGTATAGAATCAAGCACTTTAAATGTGTGATATTTATTATCATCACGAGAAACACTAGGTAGCCCAATTAACAAGTGCACCTGATCTAATTTACGATGCTCTCGATACTCACCACTGGTATAACCTGCATTCTCGCTTTTTTTCAGCTCTTTTGAATGAATCTTTGAGAGAAAGTCTTTGATTAATTGAACAACTTCCTCATGCTCAACATTTCCTGCAGCAGCAAATATCATATTTCCGCCAAAGTAATGCTCCTTTATGTAGTTATTCAGATCTTCTCGAGTAAAAGATTTGACAGTATCTTGCGTGCCCAGGATTGATCTACCAAATGGTTGATCTTTATAAGCTGCTTCAAAATACTTATCAAAAATGATATCGCTCGGTGAATCATTAGTTTGAAAAATCTCTTGTATTACAACACCCTTTTCGCGTTCCAATTCATCCTCTGGAAATGTAGAATTCATTAATATATCTATTAATATATCAATGCCAGTTTTTATATCTTTTTTAAGAACCTTTGCATAATAACTGGTGCTTTCTCTACCGGTGCAGGCATTGAAGGCTCCACCTATATCGTCAAAAGCTTTTGCAATTTCAAAAGCAGTTCTTGTCTTTGTTCCTTTGAAAGCCATGTGCTCTAGGAAATGAGATATTCCATTTTGACTTGCACTTTCAGCTCTACTGCCAACACCAACTCGTATATTTAAAGCTACGGAATCAACTTCATGCACTCGCTCAGTTATTATGCGCAGACCATTATCTAGTTTTGTTACTTGTGGTATATTCATCTTATATATTCTTCTTTAAATTCTCTTCTACAAAATCCCAATTGATCAAATGATCAAGAAAAACTTTTATGTAGTCAATTCTGCGATTTTGGCAATCCAAATAGTATGCATGCTCCCATACATCCATAGTAAGTAGTGGCACCTGGCCATAAATTAGCGGTAGATCCGCATTTGGAGTTTTAGTGATTTTGAGTTTTCCTTTTTCAAGCACTAACCACACCCATCCACTACCAAATTGGCTTACTCCATAATTTGAAAATTCTTCACAAAATTTGTCAAAGCCACCAATATCATCTTGAATTTTTTTTGCTAGAAGACCATCATCTTTAGGCTCACCACCACCATTTTTTTTCATTGAATTCCAATAAAAAGTGTGATTCCAAACTTGTGCTGCATTATTAAAAATAGGAACTGTATTATTATTTCCATGAACTTTCGTTACTAATTCCTCAATTTCCATATGTTGATAATCTGTGTTTTCAACCAGTTCGTTGAGTTTATTTAAATATCCCTTATGGTGCTTATCATAATGAAAATCTAATGTCTTTACAGATATATAAGGCTCTAAAGCTGCTTTATCATATGGCAACTCAGGTAAAGTAAAACTCATGCTGACCTCTTTATTTTCGATGGTATGTTAATATGTGCTTTTGCGCAACACATAATTTGTAAGATGTTTATTGCAGTTATTCTAAAATGAACTATACTGACAAGGTAATTATTTTTTATTTTTAGAGGGGTAATATGTCAAGTTCATATAGTAATTTTAAGAAATATGTTAAATTCGGAGATGTTCCTACCAAAAGCGTTCGAGGTAACGAAGTTCCACAAAATAGTTTCTATAAGTCCGTTTATTATATTAATAGTGTTATTGAGCCAGTGAAAAATGTAGCTTTTGGTAGTTTGAGGTGTCATTCTCTGACTTATCTTACTACTTATACATTAGCTAATATAGCCCTACAACCTTTATATCTAGCATTGGCGTATCTATCATATTGGCCGGCAAAAGGGTTAGCGAAAGTAACAGATGGTTGTGATCTTAAGTACAGTACAAAATCGTTGATAGATTATTCATCCATGTTGTCAGGTAAGGCACGTGTCCATAGTAGTGCATTAGCTCAGTTTGTTAACACAGTTTTGAGTTATGTTGTTAGTGCTGTTATTTGGGCTGCTGCGCTCGTTGTTACGCCACTCGTTTGGACTATTGATAAAGTAGCAAGTAAGTTTAGTGATGCAAACGCTGAAGGTGTTGGTAGTCCTTCTTTGTCAAAATAGATAGCCTACCAAGTGCATGTGAAACCATTGTATCTGTGTGGCAAAATAAAGTAGACGAGATAAAGACACCTATAGAAGCAAGAGGATGTCATGCAAGTAGCTGACACTGGCATCCCGATACAATGTTGAACACTTTTTTTTGCCTTTCGAGAGTAAGTTCTTTCAATCGAAACACTATATGTACGTTATCATCGTCAATTTCAATGCGTTGAACTAACTTTCTTATTATATCAAGTTTAGTTTCATAGTCTGCTTGATTAAGCTCTCTCAGAGGAAAAACTTTCTACACTGTTTGTGATAAAATCTAATTCTCTCTGTAGACTCTTTTCATCGATAGCTTCTTCCCTTTGATCTCTGATTCCTTTAACTCCTTTTCCATGCTCTCAACTTCTAAGTCATACTTTTCCTTCGTTATATGACCCCTTGCATATACATAAGCTAATTTTTCTATACCTTGTTCTATTTTACTTGCACGCTTTTCAAGTTAATCCTTTGCTTGCGTACTTTCATGTTTTACGAGTCTGAGCTGATATTCCTTAGTCATTGCCTCTGGTTCTTTGAGTACCATCTTCATTTCTTTCCATACTGCTTCTTCTAGTATATCAACTCGTATTGATTTGCTGTTACACACCGTATTCCCACCAAAACGAATTGATTTTTTCTTTCAGTCCTCGGAAAAATCTTACTTAGCTTAGCTATAGATGTTTACAAAAGAAATTCAAGTGAGTGAAGAAAGAAAAATTATTTTTGCAATACCGTAGGTACGCTCCACAATTATATTGAAGTTTTTATTGCACTCAAAACCTTCATTTTTCCTCATTTCTAGAATTATTAACGCATTATCATTTAACCAGCCTGAGTGAGCTAACTCGTCTAAAGTTGAGTTAACCAGATTGATATTATAAGGTGGGTCCATAAAAACTATATCGCACTTTGAAATAGGTCTTGGTAATCCGTTAGCATTGCAACAAATTAACGTGATATCGTTCGTAATTCCAAAATCTTCTGCTGTTTTTTTAGGCAGTTGCAAATTGTAATAATCTGAATCTACCATGAATGCATGTTTAGCACCTCGAGAAAGTGCTTCAAATGAAAAAGAGCCACTTCCGCAGAATAAATCAAGTACATTTAGGTTATAAATAGGTTTTCTTGAAGAAAGTATACTAAATATTGCTTCTCGGACACTACTCATAGTGGGCCGTGCAGCTAAATTCTTGCCTGTAGTTATTTTTCTTCCACGATATTTACCCGCAATAACACGTAACATATAAAACAAGTTCGAAGTTAACTAATTATTTATAATACACATTTAATGTCAACATAGCTTCAGCAGTCTAATAGAAAGAAGGTTGCTTGTGGAGGAACGCAAGATCAATCGCTTTTCTTTGATTTATTTTCTATACTGATTGCACGACCAATCTCGTCTTGTAAATCATCATGGTTGTTTTTTTCATCATGACCCATCCCTTCAATTCTACTTTCTAACTCTAACTTAATTAAAGTATTGATTTTCTCTATACTATCGAGGAAATTGTGATACTCTTCATCACTATATTCCTCACCAGATGCTTTTTTTTCTATAAATAGATTTTTGAACCCTATTAGATCAGAACTCTGATCGGCATTCAACACAATATTTCTCTCTATAAAACTAAGATCTGATAGTAACAAACTAACCTCTAATAGATCTTCACTTTCAATGTTTGCAAGATTATCAAGATCGTCTAAAATAGAGAACATCTTAAGCTCCTTCTGTGCAATTTCTTTGTCTTCTTTGTCAAATTCTGACGATAGCCCTTTATCATCTATAAGTCTCTCATTCAGAGCTTTATTTAGCTTTGAAAGACTAACATCACCTTGCTTAGTGCTATCTAGTAACAAATCTACCCTCGCTCTGCGCGCATTTAAAACATCATTGTAATCGTTTAACTTGATATTACCATCTTCGTCTTGCTGAAGACCATAATAACTTAGCCCTTTGAAATTACGATTCTTCATCATTCTCTATGTTCTCATTCCTTTCATTATCTTGACGCTCTCTATCTTCTCCGGCACGTATAGCTTCTGTAGTGTTTTTTAGGGTTTCTGGTTCCGTACCTAATTTTCGATTTGATTGATTAGGCTTATTTTCTTTTGATGATTCATCTTCTTCTGGTTCTCTCTTACGGCCGATAGTGTAATCATGAAGCTTCTCAAGAAATTCCCGTCTATATGTTTTTGCTCTATAGAGTAGATTATGCTGGTAACCATCCTTTTCTCCTGTAGCAGGGTTTCCTATAGAGTCGAGACCATGTTCCCAAGTAAACTTCATAGCATCTTCTATTGTATAGCCCAAATGTGATCCTACATATCCTTTATAATATTCTAAATATTTATCAATTCTTCTATGTGCAATATCTTCTTTATCAATTCCAAACGCCCTGTAGATTTTTTCCTCAAGCTTATCAACATCATTTTTAGGTGATGTTGCAAATTTTGTTGCTTCAATAGTAGCACCTACAAGCTTACGTGGCACATTAATAGCATATTTCAGCACACCCCCAACTCCTGGTATTCTACCTAGCAAATTAGCTGTACCTCCAGCTAATCTGTCCGGTACATGAGTAGCCCAATTACCTAAAGACTCTAGCCCTCCACCAATTTTATCTTGCATCTGTTGTTTTAATCCCTGCATTAAACCAGTCACAGGTGATGCTTGATACATACTAGATATATTGTAAACACCAAACCCACCACCGGCAATGCTTGAGCCCATCTGTTGTACAAACTCCTTCAAAGAAAACATCAAAAACGAAAGCAAGAACAATACAAAGATCTCTCCTGCGTTGATTAAATAACCTCTCTGTATGTCTTGCACCCTTTGGTAATCACTATTTTCTTTATAATTTTTGCAATCCTCACAATCTTTACATTTCTGACAGTATTCACTGTTGGGATCCTTATATAAATCATGAAGTTTCAGTATTCTACAACCTTGTTTTTTTATCGCACTCCGCACTAAAGATCTTATTTCATTAATTATTTCCCTATAACTATTGCATTTATTTATATCTTGACAGTAGCGTTTTATTATTTCACTAACATCACCTATCCTTTTCTCTATATTGTTGATCAGTAATATAATGTCAGCCCTCTCTGATGCATGAGATAAACTATTTGTTAAGCGTACTAGATCTTTTGCACTACAGCCATTACTAACTATCATATCACTTTCCGCAATATAGTGGTCTGCTGGATTATCTTTAGTTCCAGGAATTGGATTAAAGAAAGGATAATCTATATAACGAAAACCTTTATTAATGTAATCTGGTGGAAGAGGGATATATCCAGCGCCACCAGTAAACTTTACTGTACCACCTATTCTGCTTAGTTTTTCTATACCTTCTATATTCTTATCTACGTTCAATGTAGAAGCCTCTCCAATAGCATAAGGTACAAAAATTTGCCCTGGAGTCCAGCTAAAGTATTCTTTATCAATTATACAAAAACCACCAAATACCCATTTTGGAGCACATAACTTTATTTCAAGCCATTTATTATAGCACACAGTAAAGCCTAACTGTTTATAAAAGGTATTCATTATCATCGCAGCAAGTAATGACAGCAGGGTAAATATCATAATTGATTGCAAACAGAAACTAATACAGAATTTTATCCAACCCTCAAATAGACTTTTCAGTGGTGAAAATAAAATAGAGATTAGGAATAGCGGCATTATAGCTACAAGAAAAGCTATACCCATAAAACCAGAAAGGAATATTATGTAAGCATACATACACAGCAGGAAATATAAGACAATCCCTATAAAAATTGCCGGTATCATAAGGAGACTTGCCCACATTTGATAATGTAAAAATGCTGCAAACTTTTTCCAAACAGAGTAAGCAAAAAACTTATTAAACATATCCTCCATGAAGCTAAACAATTTAGCTTCATTTCCTTGAGCAACGTTTGAATTACCTCCGGTGTTCATGTTGGGAGCAAAATTAGTAATTATGCTTATCAATTGTTCAAGACCTTTAACAAATAAAACAAGAAAATGATCATAGAAAAATCTAAAACTTCCAGGAGATATAAGCACTATTACTAGAGTGATTTTCATCATTCTGATGAGCATATCATGCTTAGTTTCTCTTATCATTCCAAAAAGATAAAGAAGCGATGAAATCACTATAAATAGAACAAGCAAGGAAAGAACAAAATTGTGAAAGCTCGTACTTTTTTCAGCTATATTTTGAAATATCGCTTGTGCAGCTGCAGGATCATTGCTATCAAAATGCTTTTTACAATTTTCGTTAATCAATAATACACATTTTAGATAGTTATAAATGTAATCAAAAAATCCAAAGTTACTTGGTTTCTGCACTCCGCTCAAAAATTCAAAAGAGTAGCCACCTGCATTATCTAGATAATATCTATCTAATATCTTTACATATATTTTCCATCCTTTTTCTAACCTCACCGTATTACAACTCCTGTCCTGTAATGTGGTGTTATCTCTGTCTAAAGTAAAAAGCCCACTTCCATCTTCCGCTACGGAATTGTAACCTAGATGTACAGTAGGAGACTCAGGGTTACGCATGGATTTTAAATTTTCGTTAGGACTAGAATCGCTAGGCCTTTTAAATAAAAGATAAGCACCATGGCCGTTAGTAAACCAACATGGAGCACCACGTGATACTGTATTTGCGCTATCATCTTCATTAATGCACTTGCACTTTACAGTGCAACTTTCTTTAGGCTTACTTGAAAATTTTTGTATGCTAGGTTTATAATCATTACAAACTAAGTGAAAGTCAGGCAGACTGTTGTCACCTTTCCCTCTTTCAAATTTGGTTGCATATTTTAACTGCTCCAAACTTTCCAAACTATAACTACTTTGAGATTTCTTCTTATTACTATTGCTCCAAGATGTCCATGCACCATTTACTCGTACTACTAAACTATCTCCATTGGTTTCAAGGCCGGTATCCTTCCACTTCACTACTTGATTAGGGTGAAAACCATAATTGATTTCTCCGGTTTCAGGATCAATAGGTTCTCCACTTTCACCTTCTGGAAAAAACGCATCATGACCGATTGGAAAATGAGCACCAATTGCAATGGGTTCAGGACCAAAATAATCAGCAGATATACATCTTGGAAAAGGCATATCATTCTTACTACAACCTGTAACCAGAACACAGATTACCAAAATTAATAACCTAAACCAACATTTGCCTAAGCGTGATTGCATACCTAAACTTTTTCCAATACAGAATAAATTTCTAAAACCTTACTTCAAATATCTTTTTAATTAGTTACTCCATATATCTCATCAATCTTCCTTGACTTGTCCTTTTGTTTTATCAGAATCCTTTTGCTTATCTGGCTGGCTTAGTGTTTCAGATTTGCTCATTTCTCTGCCAGCACTCCCTTTCCCATCTGCTTGCTTTGGTGTATCAGGCAATTTAGCTTCAATTTTGCTACGATCTTTACTCATTCCCTGCTTGATGTTATGTATCATATTTTGGGTTCTATCATCAAGGCCAACAGTTGACAGCATAGCTTGTGATGCGCTCCTAGAAATATGACTAACACTTTGAGCAACTCCATAACCAGAGCTGAACAACGCCTGCGCCATAGTTTCTGATATAGAAACAAAAGCTTCCATTGCACTAGCAATGATGAGATATATAAATGCCTGGATTAGATCTATAGGTAATGCTGCAAAGTGCCCACCAGCCCTTTCTCCAGTACTGAGCGCAACATCAACACTAGTACCAGGACTATACCCAAGAGGTAATATTGATTTCATAAGACACAGATCATACGATAAAAAATTTACACTAATTAAGCATTGATAGCATGCAGAAAAATTTGTGAGGTTGTATAGAACTGAATACATTAACTGGTTTAAAAGAGACAAGGATGAAAATAAAATGACTGGTTGCAATGAAACATGAGCCAGCGTTTTTATCCAATTATCAAATAATGTTTTAGTTTGTTGAAATAGAATAAATACGATAAATAAAGGTGCCAATGACAATAAAAATGCCACTAAAACAGTAGATATTACATACTTAAACGTAGCACTAATAATGCATCTTAAAAACACAAAAGTAGCATAAAGTATTGCTAAAAATGCAATAAAGCCAAAAGGTCCTGATAGCATTAAAGATAAAAATTTCAGCCATGTTTCTCCTGTAAATAATACTCCGGCTGTTAAATCTAAGAATGCAAATTTTTTACCTCCTTCTCCTATATAGCCAGAAAAACTATCAACTAAATAAATGCTACCCTCAACAAAAAGCCCAGACAAAGTTGTACCAAAGAATTCCCAACTTCTATCACTAAAAGCAAAAGCTATAAATGCTATTTTGAATATTCTTATAATAAAATCGAATTTACTTAATTGTATTGTTCCAAGCATATAGCCAACAACAGTAAATATAACGTATAGAATAAGCAAAGCTCTTATTCCTTGTAGAAGCCCCTTTCTATATCCTTCATATGGAATTTTAATTCCGTCTTCACTCCCGTCTGTTATGAAATCAAAAATCTTGTTTACAGTTGATGAAATAAAATCGTTTATTTTTCTTTTTAAAAATAAATTTACTGTGTATTTGTTATCTTCATAATATTTGCTATCTTTGTCCGTAATATCATCTTTCTCTACGTTTTCTACATTAATACCAAAATATATTTTCTTAGACTCTTCATTTACCAAATGACTTCCATCTATTATGTAATAGTCTACATTATCCTCTGTTATTTTATCCAACCTCTTTACTTTTTTGAAATCATTAGTCTTTCGAGCAGATGGATCCCTTGGCGGATTATCACCTAAGTACACATACAATTTTTTACCACCATCAAAGTTACATGATCTAGTTACTTCAACATGATATCCACCTCTATGAAGTTGGTAGTTGCCATTACTTGCTATAGCAAGCATCACACTACTACCAGGTGTTATACCTTTTATTTTATAATCATGATTTAATCTCAGAGAGTAATCTTCAAATTTATAATTAATCTGTGAACATACATTATCTCCTTTCGCACCTTTCTCATTTGGAAAACATTGAATACCTTTAGCAGTATCCTGATCATCAAAATCGCCAATTTTTGCAACAAGAGCTTCGGCCCAAGAAATATCTCCTCTGTCCTCTTTGAAGTTTAATTTAGAATTTGATATTAAATTAATGTCAATCTGCTTAGAATCCCTCTTATTTTCTTCAATCTTTTTTAGTTCATCCTCAATACGTTTAAGGTGAGAATACATGTCACATGTATTTCCTTTATCATACTTCTCATACCTTATAGAAGAGACGCAATTCTCCCCTATACCTTTTGCGTTGTAACATATATTCTGATAGTAACAATTAAGTTCATAAGAACTGTATTTGTTCAGCTCATTAAAATCACACCTTTTCCCATTACATAATTCATTCAGTCCTATTTTAGTTCGTCGTAGATCTAACAACGCACCATTTATCCATGAATTTTGAATATAATCCTTATTAAAATGTACCTTATTATCATATGGAGTGTAGCCATTGCCAACTAGCACTCTTCTTTTATTCATTTCTTCTTTATTCAGCGGCGGAAATTCTACTACAGTTCTTTTACCACTTTCTCCACAAAAGAACTTTCCTCCGTTTAGCATGTCTCTTATTGTAGCTCTATCTTTTTCATCCCCTTTTTCAGTTCTATAGCAATTATCATCAAAACTGATACCTTTTCCTTGTGGATTGTCATAATCAATCGTTATCTCTCTGGGAACTAAGCTAAAGCTTAACTTATCACCAGGATTTGCTTTAATTCCAGTATCTACATAACGTCTATTGCTATAGAATTCATTATTTCCAAAGCCTATATCCCCACATATTTCTCGTTCATCAAGACTAGCATTATCAGTTAACTTATTACTGTAATTTGGTATTAAATCATTAGCACAAAATACAGCGGGCACAAGTACTCTCTTTGGATTTTTCCCTTCTTTAAGAGGACAAAAATTTACTGACCCACCAAGAGTAAATTTGATTTTCTCATCCTTGCTAATTACTTGACCAGAATCAACCCAATGAATTTTAACTCCTTCGCCAGCTTCACGAACTGGAACATCTATACTGACACTAGTATTTCTGCTCTGCAGCCCAGGTTCAACACAATCCATTGTGCAGCCAGTAATTACAAGACATAGTATCAATAATAATGATTTTCTGCTCATCATTGATTTCCTGTGTTTGTCGGTATTTTAGGTGCTGATCTTTGAGCTGATTGTGGTATTTGAGGTCTTCGACTTGGTGTACCAGATTGCTGACCTGCTCTTCTTTGGATACTTTGTTCATCTAAACCTACTGTTCCCATTAAGCTTTGCTGATATTGCCTTCCTGGTTCGCTTGCCACATAAACACCAAACAACGAATCAGATATTGTTGAAGATGCCTCAACTAAAGCTTTCATAGCATGTCCCAAAATCACAAAAGCCATCATAGCGGTGATATTAGGTGCATGTTTGGAAGCATAACCATAAATAATACAAGGATTAAAAATCTTTAAGTTAAGATTAAGTATACATGTAGGACAGACCTCAAAATTAAAGACCGAATACACAATATAATCCATAACCTGGCTTATTAATGATATAAAAATTAAAAGCACTACCGGATGAATTGCAAATCTTGCTAAATTTTTGACCCAATTGTGAAACATCTGTCTAGTATATCCAAATAGAAGGCAAATAATAAAAAGAGGCGCCAAGGAAAGCAATAATGCAACTATTGCTATAGATGTGATAAAAGAAAATAAGGCGTTAAACATCGATAAGCTCACTGTTATCAAACCCCAAATCACCAAGCAAAACGATACAATACCCAAAGGACCGGAGAATATAAGAGATACTATTAGTAACACTGAGTGTGCTGATAAAAACCTATTGAGCGGTAAATCAAGAAATTCAAAAACATTTGATGTTGTACCTCTGAAATTTGCTATTTCTATTAACTGTTTTGGAGCATTAACAAAAATAGAAAATGCATTGTTATAAAAAAAACTCCAACTGTTATCGTTCAGCAATTGGGTAATAACTCCTATCTTTACACATATAATTAAAAATTCATATATAGAAGCATGAGACAATCCAAAAAAGTAATAAAGGGTGTATAAAACTATATATAATACTAATAACGACACTATTGTAGATCTGATGGTATTTGTTCTATTTGATGCTACAAAACTTTGATAAAGAGACTTCACAGGGCTAGTATCAGAGTGAATCGCGTTAGTGTCTTTGTAGCTAGAACCGAAAAATGCAGTTTTTACTTTTTCATCAAAAAAATTATATATCGCACTAAAAGTTCTTACAGGTGGCTCTTTAGTTGTAAGATTAATACTAAACTGACCCTCATTTTTCTTATAATCACAGCCATGATCTCTTATTCCGTAATATATAGTGCCACTCTTGTCTTTTAGCTTTTCTTTTAATCTTTCCATATACTCAGTATTATGAACTTCACTGATATCCACAGGTATATCCCCCAGAATTTCACCAGGATTGTGCTCAGGAAACTTATCAGAAACATGTATATATAAGTTGTTTTTTAGACTATGGTTCTTCGTTACTCTTATATTGAAACCACCCTTGCCCTTACCATCACCTAAACTAAAAGTTAACTCTGGTTTTGGATGGTTACGATCTATCTTATGATCACAGTTAATACATATACCGCCTCCTGGAATGTGTTCAAATTCCTCATTATCCATGTGAACACGTAATAGTGTAATGTCAGTTTTTACCCGTTTTTCCTTTAATACGTTATCAATAATTTCAGCAATAACAGATTCACCTCTAGAATTTAAAGTATTGAATATCTCACCTTCTATACTATTGTATTCAATATATACGCAACCTTTTTCTCCGCTGCCGAAAGAAAATTTACATATACGTCCACAGAGTAAATTTAAAATGCGCGTATCTATCTTACTTGCACTGCTCTCTGAAAGCTTGCTACAGTCTACATTTTCCCCTTGCTGTTTTATAGAGTCGATGACATTTCTAATTTCCTCTCTTTCACTTTGATCTAATTCTGAAGACCAGTACTCTTTTCCATTTAACCATTGTGCATTGCCTATTTCATATTTATTAGGACATATTTCACCTTGACACTTCTCTTGATTTAAAACATGTGAAAAATACTCCTTTTCCCCTTCACTGCAATTTTCGTCAATTTTTTTGCAGGTGACCATGCCATTATTGTTTTTACACATTTTACTTCCAACAACACTAAAGCTTATCGCATCGCCAGCTTTAAGCGCAAACGGTAATGTAACGTTTCTTACTCCAGGTTCAATTGCAAAATCTTTATATTGCGAACAAAAATTAACCTTATTAGGTACTATATTAATCTCTGTTACTTTTATTTTATCCGAAATATAGACTCCAGAATCAACCCATTTCTGCTCTGTTGACACTATATCCAATTTCTCACGCAAGCCTGATGAATCTTCTGGCTTAATACACCCGCACCCAGATAATAAAAAGAGTATCACAAAACTTATGCATAGCTTAACCAAATTTTGGTTGCTCAAATGTTCAAACATCTGTTACTCACCTGCGCTCACTCTCCACCTGATTTTATAGATTCACTAGAGGAAGATCCCGATCCCTTATTATCATCTCCACCTCCTCCAATAGCCCCTCTTGCCTTATTTACAGCCGCAGCAGCAACTTGACCAGCACCTCCAGCAGCAGCTTTGGCAGCAGATAAAGCTTTATTCACCATTTGTGCAGGAGTGCTACCTGAACCAAGTGCTGCTCTGTGATTACCAGCAAGCTCAGCAGCCATGCCGGGAAGAACGTTTAAAAAGTGGTAAAAGAGGAATAATACTAAACACAATTTTAATAATTCTCCGATTAGAGAGCTGCCAAACTCCATGTATCTAAAGTCGAATAGACCAAGTATGCTGCTCTTTTTAAAGCTATAATTTTGCATCATACATGCGAGAGTAGTTTCATTTTTATCACATTCCCCATCTTTCAATTTAAACCACTGTTTTTTCTTACTATATGAGATTTCTGCTTGTTTCTTTTCATATGACTTGTCTGGTTGTTCATTTTTATATGACTCGTCCAGTTTAAAATTTAAATTTTTAAAATAGATTTTATCACATGCTATGAACATAAAAGATAGAAATGCAAAGAGGATAACTGGGTATAAACTGTAGGTAATTAACTCTTTTAGCCAACCATCAAAATATCCTTTAGTATGTTGAAACAAAACCATAGGAATGAATAAAGGCGATAAGATGATAATTACACTAAGCGCAACTAAAGATAAGATAAATACATAGCACATCCATAAAATAACCATCATCATCAAAATGGCCATAAATATACAGACAAGAGCTACTAAAATTTGTCCACCAGCGAAAATAATACCAATCACCGAACCTGCAACTAACAAGACAGGAGCAGCGCCAAGCAAGACCGCTAACGTTGCAACACCTCCAGTACCAATTTTGCCACCAATTCCATCTAAAGGGGCACCTAAATAAAATAAAATTCTGCAATCAAGCCTATCCCAAGGTGCAAGATAACTGTAGGATACCTTCTGCCCTGCACGATCGTATTCATAATCTTTACCTGCCTCATAATTACATATATTTTTACTCTCAGATGAAGCTTTAAGCACTATTTCTGATAAGCCGTTCGAAAGTTTTGTTAATTCCCCGTAATAATGAGACATAGTGCTACCTGTCGTAAAGTAAATCACTAAAGCGAATTTAATGATCAACATGTACATTTCTTGCGGACTACGCACTCCACCAGACATAACTTTTATAGAGAACAATATCAAAGCTAAAATTAAGATAGCAGTAACAGTGTTCTTCAGTCTTTTTTGTGCTACAGACAAAAAACTACCCTTAGCATGTCCATTTTTGTCTGTAAGTAAGTTACCACTTGAATCAATACCTGCCACTAAATTATCTAACGACTCCTTAATACATTGCACTATCATAGAAGTTATAGGAATAGGAGATAATGACTTACTTCCCGCTTGATTGTAGCAAGCTTCAGAGACATACTGGCTAAAACAACTGGCATTATTATAACCTACAAAAATTTTTCCCTCTCCTTTCTTTTCCCTTATAATAGTTTTGTAATCTTTGTCCTTATTTTTAGAATCATTAAGATCTTCCTCATATTCACCTGTACCATCTTTATTTTTGAATATCATCACAGATTTTTCACACATAGGAGCAAGTGGGTCAGGTGGCAATTCTGTGCATCCCATATCAACCCCTTGCGGCCAAGGAGTCATTTTGATACCAAGCATTCTCACACTTGCCAGCTCCACACACAATCTGTCCATTTTTTTTACTGCCTTGAATGTTGACCCATGTATGGTTTCGCTTTGTCCTGCTTTAAGAACTTTACATTCCAGATCACCATCAACTTTTGGAGACCATGACCCACCTTCATATCCAGTGTCCTTCTCTCTAACATCAAAGTCTGCTTTTATTGATGTATCTAACCAAAACAATCTGCTAAATGTTAAAGGATTTCTATGGCATACTTCTATATATTCACTGTATTGCACACCGTTTTTTGGCCAGTAATAACCACCAGTATTTTGGTCAGGTATGGAGTTTAAAATGCCCTTCTCTATTTTTCTACCTACTTCTATTGATCCATTTGCCCCATCAAAACATTTAAAATATTCATCTTCCTTTTGATAATTCTTATTTGTGCAATCTGAATATTTTGAGTATTCTGATTTTGAGAATTCGAAATCTTTATACTTTCCATCATGATCACGTGCAACTGGGTGTTTAACAAAACTATGCTCACAAACAACAAGTCCTCCTATCGCCTTCCAAACCCCAACAATTGCAGCTATCATTCCAACGATAACAAGAGCAGTAAATAAACCAGCAGAAGAGACAATCAAAACAATACCAGTAAATATTGCACCAATAGCAATTGCTATCCCAGCAACTGCTGCAGCTGTTTCAAACGCCTTACAGTCAGGATTAGAAGCACGACTAAAGCTGCCAGTAGAATTAAATCTGCTAACAAATTCCGTTTTGTCAGTACCACTTACTGTATCTGCAAACACTGGATACGAGAGCAAAAAATCTATATTTAACAAAAATATCGCAACTAACAGTAATGACAGTTTAGTTTTAAACATTTTTCACCTTTTGATAAAACACAGGCAACCACATCTTTGGATCATCTCCGACTTCTTTCAGTATATCATATAACAATAGAACACTTTCCGCACGTCCAGATAACACGTTGACCACATCATCCAAATCTTTCAGATCTATTCTAGCTACTACAGCATTAACTCCCTGCTTTACTAAAAAGAATCTAGTACTTGGATCTGTGTGTTTGATCAGTATGTACTCACGTTCAGTTAACATAAAAACATCTCGATAGACACTAGTAGCTTTCAGATTTGGCAAAAAAATTTGTGTTGCTGTCTGCTGTACAAGCGTATCACTAATAGCACTTTTACTTGCATCTTCAACACTCTGAGTAGCAAAAACCACAAAAGCATTTAACTTTCTCAGCACTTTCAACCAGTCTTTTATCTTAGGTGCAAAAACTGGATTATCTATTAACGCCCATGCTTCATCAAGAACAATAATGGATGGAGTGCCATCAAGCGATATACTAATCCTATGAAACAAATAAATCAAGACCGGCCCAAGAGCAACAGGATCTTTTAGCAAGCTAGCCATTTCAAAGCCAAACACTCTTGCTTTTGAAAAATCTAGCAAATCTTCTTTATTGTCAAATATTGCAGAATGAGAGCCATCATCATGCCACATAGATATTGCTCCAGCTAGAGTATCAGGGCCCGCAAGTCCTAAAAATGGTACAAGATTTCTCAAAAATCTGTCTTCTTTTTTTAATTTAAAATTTCCCTCAATTGCATCATTAATTCTAGCAATATCTTCTGAAGTGAATTTATCGTTGTACACTAAAATTAAAGATTTTATCCATTCCATCAAAAATGTTTTATTATCAGGAGTATCGTCAAGTTGCAGAGGATTAAAATTTGTCTTAGTTCTTGGTTCTATTATAGTATAGATACCACCAAGTGCTCTTAAAAAAATTTCTGCACCGCGATCTTTATCAAAAAAGAATATTCTTGGAGAAAATTTCATTGCTTGAGCACATAAAAAATTCATTAAAACAGTTTTGCCAGCACCTGTTGGCCCAATTATCATAGTATGTCCAACATCCCTTATATGAAAGTTGAAGAAAAATGGAGTGCCAGATGTTGTATCAAAAACTGTAACAGCATCTCCCCAGTGGTTATTGAATTTTTTACCAGTAGGATAATTATGTTGAGATGCAAAACCGGCCAAATTAAGACTACTTATTGTACCTTTTCTTACTATATAATCAAAATTACCAGGAATTTGCGCCCAAAATGCTGGTTCTAGATTAACCCTCTCACGAACAGGATAAACACCACAATTAGAAAGCTCCGATTCAACCAATGATAAAGCATTGTCCAATGATTTAGGGCTTTTTTCTATACATAAGATAGTTAAATGGTGTTCACCAAACGCAATTTTACCACTCATTGCATCATCAAGCGCATGAGAAATTTCTGCTATTTGAGAAATAGCTTTATCTGCAGATTGTATCATACGATTTTGCTGTATCTGCATTTTCGCAATTGCCATTTGCCTATTTGTAAATTGAAAAGACTGCGTGATAATAAATTCATAAGGAAGTTGTAAAAAAGAATCAAGCATTCCTGCGGAAGTATTATTTCCATATTCTTTGATACTAACTATTCCAGCATATTTACTTTCATTATGAGTCACAACCTGTATCATCTTATGGCCAAAAAATAACCTATGAACTGGTAAGTATCTTGATATTTCAGTTTTTAGTGGAAAAAGCGTATTTGTAACAAAGCCACAATTTACAATTCTAGACAGAAACTCCATTATTTCACAAAACAGTCCGTTTGGAGTTTCTTTTACTCCAAGGACTTTAGGCGAATAATTCCTAAGGCTTGTTACTATACGATTTGTCGTTTCTTCTAAATCTTCATAGGTATCACGCATATCACTTTCCCAAGCATGTTTTGAAGTTACATGCCCAAATTTTTTCAGTAGATGTGATAAAAATTCTACTCCCTTTGTATCTGCCCTACGAATAATCGTAATGTATAAATCATTAATAAAAGATTGCCTAGTTGCGTGTTTTTCTCTCCATTTTAGATTTACATGGTTAGCAAAAAAATTTGGTAAACTCTGGTTTGCAAATTCATCAGAAAAGATATTCTTCTTACACCTGATGGTATGAAAGTACAAACTAAATGCTGGAGATGAAATGCTTCTTAGCATCTGATTTCTGATATTATTTTGTATCACCAAGTCTTCATCATCGGCCGTTTCAAACGCAAAGCCATTTAATTTTATAAATTTAACTAACCAATTCTGCTTTGTTATCAAGGTTGTACTATTCCAATAGCAAGAATAAGGTATAAATTCGGCAGCGTGAACCTCTCTACTTAGAATAGATTTATTCTTTGATTGAATAGCTCTAAATCTCAACATTGCATAACATCAAGTAATGTCATAAGAATTGGCTCCATGATAAAACCGATTTAAACATTTGGAACATTTTCCCAACTTTACCATAAATAACTCAATAAACAACGGTTCCTTTGCAGAAGCTATATAGCCAAGTCCATGTATACCTGGTAACATCAGGAGAATTACTCTAAGATCATTTGTATTAATGAAAATTAGCATGCAAATTAGAACGTTTAATATTGCAAACATATAACTCACACCAAAGAGCATTGCAGGTCTTGTAAGACCTTTAAATAATTGATTCGTTTGTATGCTGCCAGTAGACATATCTTTAACCTTCTAATAAGAGCTCTAACACTAATACTACATCATTAATTAAAAATCTATTGAAATGAATAGCACTTTAGGTAAGATAATTAATTTAAATTCAATGATTATAAGCTGGCCATTTCAAGAAGCAGAAAAAATACTACAAGAATTCCCTAATAAAAAAGAGATAATATTTGAGACTGGTTATGGTCCATCGGGTTTACCACATATTGGTACTTTTGGGGAAGTTTTTCGTACCACAGTTATTGCAAACGCTCTAAAAAAAATAGCTCCTAGTATAAAAACCAAAATCATTGCAGTTTCCGACGATATGGATGGTTTGCGAAAAATACCAGATAATGTACCAAATCAGGAAATGCTAAGAGAGAATCTGAACAAGCCATTAACCATGATACCTGACCCATTTGGCACTCATGAGAGTTATGGTCATCACATGAATTCGTTGTTGTGTAAATTTCTTGATTTGTTTGGATTTGAATACGAATTTAGGAGTGCAACAGAGTGTTATAAATCTGGCGTTTACGATGAAAAACTTTTACTCCTGCTGAAAAATTATGATAAAGTGATGGACGTAATGCTTCCATCATTTCGGGAAGAAAGGCAGCAAACCTATAGTCCATTCTTGCCGATATGCCCAAAAACTTCCCAAGTTTTACAAGTTCCAGTAATTGAAACAAATACAGATAAAGGAACAATCACGTATGAAGACCCAAACGGGGAAAAAATAGAAGTTCCAGTGACAAAAGGAAAATGTAAACTGCAATGGAAACCTGATTGGGGGATGAGGTGGGCTGCATTTGGAGTCAATTATGAAGCTCATGGAAAAGATTTAACACCATCTGCTGTGCTTTCAAGTCAAATATGTAAAATACTTGGAGAAAAGCCACCGCTTTTGTTTTGCTATGAGTTATTTCTTGATAAAGAAGGAAAGAAGATATCAAAATCAAAAGGAAATGGTATTTCAATTGAGGAGTGGCTAACTTATGCACCCACAGAGAGTTTAGCATTATACATCTTTCAGAGTCCTAAAAAAGCTAAACGTTTATATTTTGATGTGATACCAAAATCAACTGATGAATATTTGGAATTTGTTAAGCGTTATAATGAAAGTAAAGAAAAGGATGTAAACAGTCCTGTATGGCACATCCACCAGGGTAAAGTTCCAAACGTAGAAACTTCAGGCATAAATTTTTCGTTACTTTTAAACCTGGCAGCAGCTTGTAATGCTGAAAACAAAGAGATTCTTTGGGGTTTTATATCAACTTATGCACCAAACGTTACACCAGAAAGCAACAAAATGCTAGATAGGCTTTCAGATTTTGCAGTTAGGTATTACCATGACTTTATCAAGCCAACAAAAGCATATAAAGCTCCAAATGAAAAAGAGAAAGAAGCGTTACTAGATTTAAAGAACAACCTACATTCCCTGCCTATTACAGCCACTGCTGAAGAGATTCAATCTCAGGTTTTCTCCATCGGAAAAAAACATAATTACAATAACTTACGCGATTGGTTTCAGTTGCTATATGAAACGCTGCTTGGCCAAAAAACCGGCCCTAGAATGGGATCTTTTATCAAGCTTTATGGAATAGATAATACAATCTCTCTTATAGAAAGTGCTACTGAACGTACACTTTAGAGTTTACCTTCTTTCATTTGAGCCCTCTAGTTTTATTACTTGACAAACCTTCCCACTTTCCTTATTATACCAATAAAGGTATTTATCCTTGTTTTTTGGGCTCAACGACAAAATTCAGGTGTTTATTGGCAAATTACATAAAATTATAGCAGCTTTTTTTATTTTTTCTACATTCAGCCAAATCGCGCTTGTTAGCACATTATCAATTTACATTATTAAAACTCGCTATACGGGGATTCTTTTGTCTTTTTTTATTTAGTAAATTTCTTAATATTTACAACTAAAGTAATTTTAGAGAGCCAGCGCGTGACCAACCTGGTCAGTTTTCTGAATCCCAGTATTGGAATAACAAGAAAGAGGGCGCTGGGATGACACCATTTGCTGTCTTCAAAATGAGTGTTAATACACCTAGGATGTTTAAACCTTAATTCTGTTTTGGTGTTAAGCAAGGTATCTAGATACCTTGCTAAATAAAAAATTGGAAAAAAAGGAAGAAGAGACTTCTTCCTTAAATAGCGAAAAAACTTTTTACATTATTTATAAAATCTTTTAATGGTGCCAGTAAGCTTGTTTCAGGATTTTCTAGACTACAATTAGGCTTACTATCGTCCACTGCACTATTCTGACTAAGATTTGATATTTTTTTTGCAATAGCCTCCTTTAACTCATCACAAGGCTTCAACACTTCATATATAATGCCACCAGCAACAAGTCCTGTGAGTACAGCAGCAGCCACAGCTATCCCAGCCATAGCACCTACTGATAATGACACACCAATAAAATATGCAGAAGTAACTATTATCGCAGCTACAACAGATGCAATAACAAATATACCAACACCCAAGATTATTGCTAGCATAATTGCGTTTTCAGTAAGTTCTTTATCTAGAGTTTTGTTATCAAGATTATCTAATAAAGGATCAGCACCTGCTTTTAATAGAGCTCTTACTATCTTTTTATGATGTTCCCGAGCAGCAACGGACAAAGGAGTGTGTCCACATTTATTTGGAAGATTAATACTAGGGTTCTTATCTAATATAGCATTTACTATCTCAATTTTGCCTTTCTCAGCAGCAAGATGTAAAGGAGCGCTTTTACTTTTATCTTGCAAATTAACACTAGCCCCCTTATTTAATAGAGCTTTTACTATTTTTTCGTCACCTTTTTCAATAGCCAAATGTAAAGGAGTTTTTTCATAGTTATCTTGCAAATTAACACTAGCCCCCTTATTTAATAGAGCTTTTACTATTTTTTCGTCACCTTTTTCAATAGCCAAATGTAAAGGAGTTTTTTCATAGTTATCTTGCAAATTAACCTTTATACCTTTTACTGCTAATAGAGCTTTTACTATTTTTTCGTCACCTTTTTCAATAGCCAAATGTAAAGGAGTTTTTTCATCGTTATCTTGCAAATTAACCTTTATACCTTTTACTGCTAATAGAGCTTTTACTATATTTTCGTTACCTTTTTCAATAGCCAAATGTAAAGAAGTTTCTTGAGATTGATTTTGCAAATTAACATCTATACCTTGTGCTGCTAATAGAGCTTTTACTATATTTTCGTTACCTTCTTTAATAGCCAAATGTAAAGGAGTTGCTTGAGATCGATTTTTCAAATTAACATCTATACCTTGTGCTGCTAATAGAGCGTTTACTATATTTTCGTTACCTTTTTCAATAGCCAAATGTAAAGGAGTTTCTTGAGATTGATTTTGCAAATTAACACCTATATCCTGTGCTTCTAATAGAGCTTTTACTACACTTTCTTGATTATTTAGACATGCTATATGCAATAATGTTAATTCTTCTTTGCCAAAATAAGAATCAACACTAAATTTATAATTTATATCAGAACTTTTCTTCTCCCATTCTTTACAAGTAGGTGGGTCTACTTTTTCTAGTTGCTCTTTTATTTTTTCAACTATGTTATCACCATTCAAATCATTTTCACGATTTACTATACCTAATACCTGTTCGAACAATGCTAAATACATATAAAATTCTCCTATAAAAATAATAATATACTTTAATTATTATATACTTAAGCAATAAAGTCAAGAATTTAATTAACTATCATAAACACTCAAGCAAGAAAAAGGGGCTTTTGTGCGAGCGTTATTAATCTTCAGTTTAATAGGATAAGATTCGTCAACATTTCTGTAAGTATCTTCTATATAGAAGGGTTGCTACCAATAAAGCCTAAGCTGACCAAATACATTTCTGTAGATTCAGATCTACTTGACTTTGGTTTGAAGTATCTTACTGTTTTAAACATTTTTTTTAGCTCATTGCAGAAATCTTTATCAGACTCTCCTTGAAAAATTTTTACTACGAACTTGCCATCATGATTCAAAAAATGCTTTGCAAAATTGAGCGCTGCTTCGCATAAAAGCATAATTCTGATATGATCTAACGATTTTAAACCGCAAGATTCTGGTGCCATATCAGATAAAATTACATCAAATTTGTGATCCTTGAATTTTTCTCTTAAAATTTCAAGTTCGCTGATAATATCACACTGTATACACTCTACTCCACTAATTGCGTTTATTGGTTTTATGTCAACAGCAATCACACTCGCTCCTTTCTTAGATGCAACTTGTGACCATCCACCAGGAAAAGCGCCAAGATCAATAATTTTTTGCCCTTGTTGGAGTAGTTTAAATTTATCGTCTATTTCTATTAACTTATATGCCGAGCGCGATCTATAACCGTCCTTATTGGTTTTTTGCACATACTGATCATTCAAATGGCGATGTAGCCATCTTGTTGAAGATAACTTTCTACCTCTAGCTGTTTTTACTCTGGTCTTTATACTAATAACCTACTTATTATTGATTATATCTTTGAGCTCTTTTTCAACTACTTCTTTTACCAATGCATGTAGATACTTATTCAGCCACTCTGAAAGCTGAGGTTTTAAAAGAGATACAACTAATTCTTCAACAGTAAGATCCGCTCTTTTTTGTTGTTTATGCCGTAGTTCGCTTTGCATCTTTTCAAGCAATGTTTTAATTTCCTCCATATTTTCTTTTAAAACTAAATGCTCGTTACTTTGTTCTTGATAGCTCACTTTGTTATTACTCATTTGGATATTATCATACAAATTTTTCTCTTCTGAGTTGTAACTATTAAATTGGTTATTCATTTTCTCACTTTGGCAATTATTCTCTTCTTCACTATTTTCTTTTTCTTCGATGTCTTCTGGGTACTCCTCTTCAAGGCATAATACGTCATCATCTTCATCTATTATTTCTGCTCTATCACCACTTGGATTTTTACCCGATATAGCTTTTTTTATATCTTCTAGTATATCTTTTACAGATTGATTATCGCTCATACCATTAAATTTAAAGGTTTATACTATTTATCATAAAAAGCAAGTTGTAAACACTAATTACATAATTGCTTTTTGCCTGAATTAGATCGGAACGTGCTTTAAATAGTTCATCTTCAGTATCCAAAAGATCAATTGTGCTCTTTAAATTTAAGTTTACTTCTTGCGCAACTCCTTCCAATGCTAAAGCTGCTGCTTTTTCTGCTTCTTGACTTGCTTTAATAATAGCTTTTGCTGTCAGCACGTTATTCCAAGCATTTATAACTGCTTGTTCTATATTTTTTACTGCTTCGTAATAATCGTAAGTGGATTGTTTTGCATCCATTTTAGCTCTACTAACACCAAAAACATTAACTCCTCTTTTAAAGATCGGAATATCAAGAGTAAAGACAACATTCACATTTTCTAGTAACGTGTCTAATTTTATATTGTCCTTTCCAAAATTTTTACTTGCGCTTAGATTCAAAGAAGGAAGCCACTTGGAACTTTCAGCAATCACTTCCATTCCAGCAGCTCTTTTTTTATAAATAGCTGCTTTTAGGGACAAGTTGTTGGTTTTTGCTAACTGTAAACATTCATTTAATTCTGGTATAGAAGGTAGTTTACCATTAGTCTCGTGAAGATTATCAGCATCTTCACCAATTAAATGATAGTAAGCAATATTAGCGAGCTTTAATTCACCTTCAGCATCAACTCTTTTGGATATAGAAGATGAAAATTTTGCTTTTGCGAATAAAACCTCAGCATTAGTAACTTCTCCAAGAGAAAAGCGTTTTTTCATAGCTGACAAATGTTCTAAAGAAACACGTTCTTTATGTTCCCCCAGTTTTAATATTTCTGCCTTTTGTAAAACATTAACATATGCTTTCACAGCGCTGAGTGCAACTTCTTGCTTTGACTGCTGAAATCTAATTTTTGCTGCTTTAAGAAGATGACTTGATCGGCTAAATGTAGCAAAAGTGCCCCCACCGTCTATTATTCTTTGGCTTAATGTTAGACGCTTTCCAGAGTTTTGTCGATCGTTAATAATATTAAAATTACTATCGAAATTATATTGTAAATTAATGTCAGGTAAAAATCCAGCCAATCCAGAAG
The DNA here is from genome assembly GCF_964188425.1 of Wolbachia endosymbiont (group B) of Scrobipalpa ocellatella. Taxonomy (NCBI): domain Bacteria; kingdom Pseudomonadati; phylum Pseudomonadota; class Alphaproteobacteria; order Rickettsiales; family Anaplasmataceae; genus Wolbachia; species Wolbachia endosymbiont (group B) of Scrobipalpa ocellatella. The sequence goes on along the minus strand of NZ_OZ077190.1, from coordinate 221,041 downwards.
ATTTCAGCTGTTTTTCAGCACTCTTATATTGGTAAAACTGAGACTTTATTTTTGAGCTGTTTTTGATAGCTTTGCTTATGGCTTCTTCCAAATCGATTGCATAGCAACCTATAGTACCAAAAGCAATTATAAGTATAATAATCAATCGAAACATTTTGCTTTCTAGCATGTTGTTTAAGTTATTAGCATAAATTACTTTAATAATCAATAACTAATGTTGTAACTAATGTTATTGACACTATCAAGCAACTCAGTGTATCATAATCTACTGTTATGTATTGATATATGAAAACTTTTTTCTTAAAAGAGAAACAAGTCGATAAAAAATGGCTTGTTATAGATGCAGAAGGATTAGTAGTAGGAAGGCTTGCAGCGTTTGTAGCAGCGCTATTGCGTGGAAAGCATAAGCCTGAATACACGCCTCATATGGATTGTGGAGATAATGTAATTATTGTTAATGCAGAAAAGGTACATTTTACCGGAAAGAAACTTAAAGATAAAATCTACTATAGGCATACAGGTTATTCTGGTGGTTTAAAGAAAACTACTCCAGATAATATTTTAAATGGCAAATTCCCTGAGCGTGTGATAAAAATGGCAGTAAAAAGAATGCTTGATGATGGTCCTATGGCACGTAGACGGTTTGAAAATTTGTATGTTTATTCTGGTTCAGAACATAAGCATCAAGGACAGCAACCTGAAAAAATAGATTTTGCCTCTTTAAATCGTAAAAATAAGAAATAATGGAGTAAAAAGTGAAAATAAATAATAATGATCAGCCAAAAAAGGCAATGATTGACTCACTTGGTCGTTCATATGCCACAGGTCGAAGGAAAGAATCTGTAGCAAGAGTATGGATAAAGCCAGGAAGTGGAAAATTTAGTGTTAATAAAAAAGATGATTTAATTTCTTATTTTAAAAGAGAATCAGTGTGTCAAATGATTAAAGCGCCATTCATAGTAACTTCTATGTTAGATAGGTATGATGTGTTTGCAACTGTAAAAGGTGGAGGACTATCTGGCCAAGCAGGTGCCTTAGCTCATGGAATAAGCAGAGCTTTAAGTAGTATAAGTCAAGATCTACACTCTATATTACGTAAGGGTGGATTCTTAACTAGAGATTCACGTGTTGTTGAGCGTAAGAAATATGGTCAACATAAAGCTCGGAAAAAATGTCAGTTTTCTAAGAGATAATTGTTTCATAATGGTATTTTTTTGTAAATATTATACAAGTTCTTACAAGGTTTTATGACATTTTCTCTTTTTATGACGAATTTAGTTGACTATTGGTATTAGCATAATATGCTGTTTATGTAATTTTTCAATATTAAGGTAATTTATGAGTAAAGAAGATATAGTAAACCAACTGAGTCAAGAGTGCTCTAGTCAAGGTATAGATATAACAAAAGCTAGTTTGAGTAAGATTCATGATATTTTTATGGAAACAATCAAGAACGATCTAAATCGTAAAGGTGAAATACGTTTGCATGGAATAGGGACATTCTCTACTGCTATAAGTAAGGAAAGACAATGCCGTAATCCTCAAAATGGTGAGATTATGACCGTTCCTGAAAAGAAAAGAGTAAGGTTTAAAGCAAGTCAAGCTCTTTCAAGTACTTTAAATATCAAAGAGAAAGTATAAGCTACTTAGATATTGTCATTTTCATCTTTTTAGTTACACTGTGTAAGCCATGAAATATAGCCTCGCTGATTAAAGAATGGCCTATATTAAGAGCTGAGATGTGAGGTATTTCTTTTATTCTTTTAGCATGTTTATAATTTATGCCATGCCCTGCGTGGCATTCTATTCCTAGCTTATTAATGTATTCTGCAGAGTTAGTAATAAGTTTTAATTTTTCTTCTGATGGATTATCACAGTAATCCCCTGTGTGAATTTCTATTATGTCAGGCTTTCTTTCTAGCTTCTCAAGATATTTTAGTTGATTAATATTTGGATCGATAAACAGTGAGACTTTTATGTCAAAGCTATGCATTTCCTCTATTATACCAGAAAGTTTACTGTGCATATTCACGATATTCAGGCCACCTTCGGTTGTTAATTCTTCTCTTTTTTCTGGTACTATACAAATCGAATAGGGTTTTACTTCTTTTGCTATTTTGAGCATTTCTTCCGTAGCTGCAATTTCAAGGTTCAACTCAGTGCTAATGTTTTGTTTTAGATTGAATACATCCTCATCTCTGATATGCCTTCTGTCTTCTCGTAAGTGTACGGTGATAAAATCTGCTCCAGCATCAATAGCTATTTTTGCTGCTTTTAATGGATCTGGATAAGAAGCTCCACGTGCGTTGCGAAGGGTTGCAACGTGATCAATATTAACGCCCAATTTCACAATTTACCTCAAAAATTATTTATAAATTATACATATTATTAGATCTTATGCATGTCATTGTTTAATGCCATAGCTGAAAGACGGAGCTAGCAGTTATACCAATTCTCATTGTTGGCAAGTCAAATAAGAAACATTCAAAATTGTTTGATTGTGGAAGTGGAAAGAGAAGTAATAAATTTGCATACACTTGCCCTTTTTTACAGTTAATCTAGTTTATAGAACTACTCGTGGTAATCCAAATAAGATTTTTTCTCATAATCAAGTTATAGTAAACGGGGAAAATTTTTCGCATCTAAAAAATTTTAGATTTAGGATTGAAATTAATAAGTGGAGTGATTATGTAATGCATGTATTAGTAAAAGGAGGTACAACATGAGTAATATAGTTCATTTAAATAAAAACAATAATCGTGATAATTTTAGTGTAAGAGGGTTACAAAGAGCCGTTGATGACATATTTGATAGCTTCTTTACAGGATGGAACCCAGAGCTTTCTAAAAGAGGCAGTAGCCTACTACCAGTTTGTGACCTTTATGAAACAAAGGAAAGCTATTGCCTATCATTAGAGTTACCAGGTATTCCTAAAGAAAGCATAGACATTAGTATATCTGGCGATAACTTAATAGTGAAGGGTGAAAAAACATGTGATAATGAATCAAAAGATAAGCAGTTTTACCACAAAGAAAGGTACTATGGTTCTTTCTATAGATCTATTCAACTTCCAACAAATGTAGAGCAAGATAAGGTATCTGCCAACTTTTTAGATGGGGTATTGCATGTAACCATACCTAAATCAGAGAAACACATCAAGAAAATTGATGTAAAGTAATCAGTAAGTAATAGCAGGCTTCTGACCTTGAGGCTTGCTATTTTAATATCTGTTCAGCAGAGTGGCAAAATAAGGTAAACGAGAAAAGACAACTAAATGAGTGTCATGAAAGTAGCTGATGCTGGCTCCCTTATGAAGGTGTCATCTTAGCACCCAGACACTGATTTTTTAATTGAAAATGTTGTCTTGTTTGTGATAAATTTTGCTCGATGCCAGTGTCGAGCACTGGCATGACATTATAGAAGCTGGAATTACAGTACTTGAATGACAATATTTGCTGTGTAATTTACCTTAAAAAATGAATATTCCTACAACTACGTGTAAGCTACTTTCATGACACTCATTTAGTTGTCTTTTTTGCCACTTTACTGAACAGATATGTAAAATATTAACTTAGCAATACAAAAAATTATCTATAGATTAGACACACCATTAGATCTTATGCATAGTCATTTTTTAATTCCATAGCTGAGACGGAGCCTGCTCCCCTTATCATGAAACTGAAGTCTATATGGTACCACAGTATAATGATATAATAAAATATGAAAAAAATACCAATAAAAAAAAGGCAAAAAAAGCCCGTATTAACTTTAACAATTTAAAATGATTTAATGTGAAAACCATAGGCGCCAATTGTTTTTTTAACTTAAAAATAAAAGTCAAGTATCAGGAATTCTAGACATAAACCCTCCTATATGAATAAAGAGCTAGCAAAAATAAACTTATATATTTTTTGCTGAAATTTGATTATTTGGTGAAAAAACCTGCAGGTGAAGATAGATTTTGGATCCTAAAAAATCTTCATTCTCCACTATAATGAAGCTACTAGAGTCTGTCAAGCAATTTTTTATTTAAATTGCTTGCAATCTTTTTATACACTCATCTTTACCAAGAATTACCATGATATCGATGATTCCAGGCGCATCCATTATTCCAGTTATTGGAGCGCGTAATGAGTGGTATATATCGCTCATTTTTATATTATGTAATTTTGAAAATTCCTTAATCTGAGAAGATAAAAAATTCTTATTCCAATCTTCACTACCTACACTCGAAAGAAATGATGCAAGTAACTTAATTACATTGAGGTTAGATTTGACAATTTGCTGAGCTTCTTCACTAAAATCAACTTGAATATAAAATTTTGCTAAGTCCAATAATTCGGTCAAATAGTTTGCTCTTTTTTTCAGCTCTGTCAGTCCCTGCAGTAAATAGCTCTTTTTTTTGTCAGTTAGAGTATTTTCTCTAAGCATTAGAGTCAGAATATCTTCATTGCTCATATTACTAATATAGTGGTTATTCAAATGCTCCAGTTTTTTGAAATCGAGCCGTGCAGGTGAGCGACCGATGCTTTCTAAATTAAACCACTCTATTGCTTGCTCATCGCTAATAATCTCATCGTTGCCATGACTCCAGCCAAGTCTTAGCAAGTAATTACGCATTGCCTGTGGCAATATTCCCATCTTTTCATAATCGCAAACACTTGTTGCACCATGCCTTTTAGATAACTTATTCCCGTCTTCTCCATGAATAAGCGGTACGTGTGCAAAGCGTGGGACATCAAAATCAAGAGCTTGGTATATTAGTAATTGCTTGAAGGTATTAGTGAGATGATCAGAGCCACGTATAATATCGGTTATTCCAGCATCATGGTCATCAACCACTACAGCAAAAATATATGTTGGAGTATTGTCAGAGCGCAAGATTACTATGTCATCAAGCTGGTCGCTACTTATTGTAACTTGGCCGTATATTTTATCGTCAACAACAATATCTTCTGAGTCTGGCACTTTGAAGCGAACAACAGGCTCTGCATTTGATGTTGAATGAGTACACTTATGCTTATATATTTTTCCTTCTTCCCTTGCTCTTATTTTCTTCTCCGCAACTTCATTCTCGGGGCAGTAACAATGATACGCCCTACCCTTTTCAACTAAAAGATTTGCAACTTCAATATGTCTAGCTATTCTTCTCGATTGGTATATTATTTCTCCATCATAGTTTATTCCAAGCCATTTTAACCCATCTATTATTGCATCAATTGCTTCCTGTGTTGAACGTTTTCTGTCGGTATCCTCAATCCTTAGCAAAAACTCCCCACCATGACGCTTTGCATAGAGCCAATTAAATAACGCAGTACGAGCTCCTCCAATATGTAAAAATCCTGTTGGTGATGGAGCGAATCTAGTGACTATACCTGGCATATTTGTCTATTGTGATAACGTAACCGATGATAACTAAAATTTGTACTTGCAACAACGTGGAACTATAGTAAATTTGAAAGATCAATTTACATTTATTTTTAACAAACTGCATTGTATAATTTAATATTAGTGAATGCAGTGAGGTGTATATATGGATAATTTATTTGAAATTGCAAGAGGAGTTGTAAAAGAAGAGGATGAAAATAAATTTATTGAAGCTTGCAGGAAAAGAGTTGCTTGTGTAGCTAAGCATAGAATTGATGAAAATGGAAACCCATTTCATATAGCAGCAAGTAAAGGGTTTCTATTATCTGCGTTACAGGGGATCATAAAGTATTTAGAAAAAGATACTGAGAGCAAAGTCAAGAAAGCAAAAGAAGCTAAAGATTGGGAAAAAGTAAAAAGATTAGAAAAGGAATTTAAGAATAACAAGAAATATATTAAGGAAGCACTCCTCGATAAAAGCTATATTAAGGATGAAGGGAAGAAGGCAGTATCACCCCTTTATTTCTTGGACCCTGCAGAGCGGAAAGAAGTTAAGCAAATTGCAGATATAAAATGTGGCTTTATATGTAATAAGAAGTTTCATATATGCTTATATATAGTAGGAGCTATAGTGTGTGCTACCGCTATGTGTGTATCTTTGTATCTTCTATTTTCGGCTTCTCAATCTCTTGCATTGGCTTCAATAGCAACAATAGCTTCTGGAGGATCTTCATATCTGTTATTTAAGGCATGTAATGAAGTATATGGCCTCTATAACGAAAGTACTATAGTGACAGATCCTGATGTTATGCAACTTTTAGATAGTGGTTTAGCCCCAGTGTGAAGTATTTGCAGGTAGTAATATAGAAATTTACTTTCTTAACTTAAGAAAGTATACTTATAAGATGATAAGAAAGAAGTATAGTAAGATTTTAGTAGCGAACAGAGGGGAGATTGCCTGCAGAATAATCAAAACTGCGCACAAGATGGGCATATCTTGTGTGTCTGTGTACTCAGATGCAGATGCAAATTCTGTGCATGTAAAGCAAGCAGATGAGTCAAGGCACATTGGCCCTTCGCCTGCTTATCTTAGTTACTTAAATATCGAAAAAATATGCGAAGTAGCAGTTGAAACAGGTGCCGAGGCGGTTCATCCTGGCTATGGGTTTTTAGCAGAAAATCCAGATTTTCCCCGTGCTCTGGAAAAACATAACATAGATTTCATTGGTCCAAGTGCAGAAACAATAGAAGTTACAGCCAATAAAATAACGGCAAAAGAAGAGGCAAGAAAAGCTGGAGTAAATGTAGTGCCAGGATATATGGGTAAGATCGAAGATGCTGCCCACGCAGCCATCGTTGCTGAAGAGATTGGTTTTCCCGTTATGCTCAAAGCTGCATCAGGTGGTGGTGGCAAAGGAATGCGAATTGTATATTCCAAAAAAGAAATTGAACTAGCATTTACATCAGCAACAAATGAAGCAGAGAAAAGTTTTAAAGATGGCAGTATTTTTATAGAGAAATATATAGAGCTGCCAAGACACATTGAAATACAAATCATAGCAGATAAATACGGCAATATAGTGTGTCTTGGGGAGAGAGAGTGCTCGGTACAGAGGAATAACCAGAAAATAATAGAAGAAACACCAAGCCCATTTATTAGTGAAGAAGTAAGACAAAAAATGTATGCTCAATGTGTTTCTTTGGCAAAGCAAGTTGATTATTTTTCAGCAGGTACTGTCGAGTTTGTTGTAGATAAGAACCAAAACTTCTATTTTCTTGAGGTAAATACGAGATTACAAGTTGAGCATCCAGTAACAGAATTTGTCACTGGAATAGATATAGTGGAAGAGATGATCAGAATTTCTTGCGGAGAAAAATTAAGATTTGGTCAGAATGATATTAAACTTATTGGCTCTGCAATAGAAAGCAGAATTTGCGCTGAAGATCCATCAAAGAGATTTTTTCCTTCCAGCGGAAGAATCAAATATTACGACAAACCAGATGATGTAAGAATAGATGATGGAGTAGCTAGCGGTTCAGAAATCAGCATGTTCTACGACTCAATGATTGCAAAAATTATAACCTATGGAAAAGATAGAATAGAAGCAATCAGCAGAATGCAAAAAGCATTGTCTAAATGTTATATAGAAGGAGTAACAAATAATATAGAATTTCTAGAATCCATCTTCCATAATCCAAATTTTATTGCAGCAAAGCTCCACACAAGATTCATTCCAAATCATTATCCTGGTGGGTTTCAAGGCGATCTTATTACAGAAGAATATATTAAAATATTTATCTTTACTGCACTGTATGTTCACTTAGAAAATGAGGGAAAGTATTACAGTAAGTCAACAGACGAAGCATTCATAGTGAAAATAGATGACAATGAGTACTCCGTAAATGCAAAGTATCAAGATAACACATTAACAACAGTATATAACCACAATAAATACTCCGTGGTGGGTAAGTGGAAATCAAGTTACAGATTACTATATATCACAATTAATGATGATACCAATATAGCACTTAAAATAGAAAGGCAAGGCAGCAAATACTTTATAAGACACGCAGGTATGAAAGCTAAATGTTGTGTATTGAAACCTCATGTAGCTGAACTAAGCAAATTAATGCTAAACAACAAAACAGAAGGGATTTCAGTAGACGCTGTAAAATCTCCAATATCCGGTTTATTGGTTAAATTACACGTCAATGCTGGAGATCAGGTAGAGGTAGGACAACCTCTATTTGTTGTAGAGGCAATGAAAATGGAAAATATAATATGTGCTGAATCAGAAATGGTGATAAAAAATATCCCTGTTAAAGAAGGAAAAAATATACATGCTGGTGATTTGGTATTAGATCTGGTTTCTTAAATAACATAAGCAGTATAAACTTGACCCGAATAAGATAAACGAAAACATTTGATGGGCTATAGCAATGGCCATTGGTATATGCAGCAACAAAGTTACTACTCCTAAAATTACCTGAATGATGACGGAGAGTAGCATAATATATACTGGTTTTACACTGGCATTTTTTATTGTGAGTATTGCTGTCAGAACTAATATCAGCAATGCCAATGCCCGGTGTATGAATTGCACTGTTACTCTATTTTCAAAGATATTTAGCCAAGCAGGCTGTAAGTAAAATAAATCTTCCGGAACAATTTGTCCATCCATCAGTGGAAAGGTATTGTAAATTAAACCAGCATTTAGCCCTGCAACAAATGCACCGAAGATTATTTGTACTGTCACTAGGATTAAAATTATCCATATGTAACATGTACTAACCTTAAGTTTAGTTTGCCTTGGTTTGATTTGGTAATCAAAAAATTGATATGACAATAATGCAAAGATAACCAACGCAAGCAGTAAGTGAAGTGCGAGCTTATAGTGACTAACATGAGGATTGACTACCAAACCGCTTTTTACCATATACCAACCAGCAAAAGCTTGTAAAATTCCAAATAATAGTGCTGTAGATAACCTTATTACTGCATTTTTAGGTATTCTTTTTTTTAGTGTAAAGTATATAAACGGTAAAATAAAAACTAAACCTGTCAGCCTTGCAATTAACCTGTGCACATATTCTATTAAGTATATGGTGCGAAACTCTTCCATACTCATACCATAATTAAATGCTTTATATTCAGGTGTAGCTTCATATTTTGATTTTTCTTTTAGCCAGTCTTGTTCACTCAGCGGTGGCAATGTTCCGGTAATTGGTTTCCATTCCGTGATTGACAATCCTGCTTTTGAAAGTCTGGTAAATCCACCAATTCCCACCATGCAAATCACCATGAGAGAGCAGAGAAAAAGCCAAATAGCTACAGGTTTTGCTTCCATAATCCATGCTGAGTTTTATTCCATTGCTGAGGGTGAATAACAAATTCCCACAAAGCGAGAAAAGCTGCAACGCTATGTAGTAGACTATAGACGGGAAAAAATATTGATACTATATAAAAATAAAAAGGCATTTTTTGTTGTCTGATAGCTATTATCAAAAAAATCAAGTTAATACCGTATACTATTATAAAATAATATAAGAATAATTCATTCAAAATTTGAGTCAGCACCAATGAAAGTAACAAAAAAGGAGTCGTGAAAAATATAAAAGCTGAGGAACCAACAAAAAGGTTTAATAGCAAAACTCCCTTAAGCCCAGTGTGCTTAAAAAGTAATTTTATATTTTTTAAATGAACGATATAAGTTTGCATATAACCTTTAATCCAGCGTGCTCTTTGTTTGATCCAAGCAAACACAGTAGTTGGTGATTCTTCCAATGTTTCTGAATCAATAATCCTGGTTTTATATCCCATTTGCGCAAGTCTCAAACCAAGGTCAGCGTCTTCAGTGACATTGTAAGCATCCCAAAAAAGCACTTTCTTTAAAATTTCCACTGAAAAATGGTTACTGCTACCACCCAAAGGTATTGGCATGTTCATTTTTTGAAATCCAGGCAAAAAATATTGAAACCAGTTCATATACTCGAGAGAAAAGAATTTTGTAAGAAAATTGCAACCAAAGTTATAGTAATTTAATTTCGCCTGTACACAAGCCAACTTTTCGTCGCCCTTATTAAATTCAATTAGTGCTTTTTTTAACTGCAACGGATCTGGCTTGTCATCTGCATCATATATTACCACATACTTTCCTCTAGCAAAGCTCATAGCATAATTGCATGACTTAGCTTTTGTTCTAGGCAGAGAATGAGGCACTTTTATTACTTCAAAATACTGTGGTAAAGTGCATTTTTCTATAGCTGCCAACATTTCTTGATCATCGCTCTCTATCACAAGCTTTACATCTAATTTTGATTTTGGATAATCCAAACTTTCAATGCTCTTAATCAATTGCTTTATAACCGCATTCTCTTTAAAAGCAGGCAATAAAATAGTATATATAGGTTCATTCATCTTATCATAATCTGCTTTTTGGTTAGAAATTTTACGCAAGCCAAAAATTTTAGTTACAAATTTGAATAAAGAACTAGAACATCCGATTATAAATATCAACACCAAAGCAAAATATGCATATTTTTTTGTCAGTGTTAAAGTCGAAATCATAACAAAGAAAGAGGAAAAAAAGATTGAACTGAGCCTAATGCTTTTAGCTGAAAAATTAGGATTCTTATAATATAAGTAGTTACTTGCGAATTCTGAAATACCAAAGTGTGAGTTAAGAAGATTTAAAATCTGTTTGCTATCTACTTTTATCAATACATATTCAATACCGTAATGAGATTCGACCCAAAGGTTGATATCTTGGCTTATGTCTTCAACCATAAAAAAAGTAGTATCATTTAATTTTTGCCAAGGAATTATATTAAACCTATAGTAGAAAAGTTTCTCTTGTTCTTTGCATAAACTAGAATCAAATTTAATTTTTTCTACATTATCAGTTTGAAGTACAGGCATTAAACTTAATGCAACTTTTTGCTCAAGTCACGTGAAAACGAAGATATAACCTCACTACTACGCTTATCATCTTTACGTTCATGCATTATTTTTTTTACAGCATCAGCAGCTATACTCGCTGTGTTAGCTTGTAAATCCCCAAGAGCTTTTTCAACTTGGTCAGTAACTTTCTTCAAATTAGAATGGGCATTTTCATCTAACGTTTGATCGAGTTGCTGTCTATTATGCTTAATAATACTATTAGCCTTATCAAGTGCTTCATTCATCATTTTGTTAACTTCTGCATCTAATTTTTTGTATTTTTCAGAAGATTTTTTGTAATACTCCAACATATCTTTTCTGAATTTTTCAGTTTCTTCACTTGAAAACTTGCTTTTGTTACGTTTATTGTTAAGCGCGTTTTTTATTACCTTCCTTAGCAATTTATATGAGAGGATAAAACCTACTAAAAAAGCAAGGCTTATAACTAGTAATGTAGACATAAAAACCCTAAAATTCTTTTGACACCAAGTCAGCAACAAATTCCTCTTCAATCTCAGAATTAGTTAACTTAGTATAGTAAATCAAAGCAATACTAGTAGCCATTTGTTTTAATTCACTAATATACTTAGATTTAAATTGTACTACCTTTTCTTCAACAAGTTTAATCATCTTCTTGTCTTCCTCTTCCAATATATCCTTAACATTCGCTCTCATTTCTTCTACTTGAGCAAATGCATCATCTATGATTTTTTTTGCCCGTACTCTAGCTTGATTTAAAGCTGCATTATACTTGGCAATTTGCTCTTCTGTAAGTCTTAAAAGGTGAATAGAACTATTAAATGAATCTAACACTTCTTTACTTCTAGTGCTTATTATTTCATCTAACTTCGGTAAAAACAAACAACTCACTACAAAAAAAAGTGAAGAGAAAAAAATTAAAAACCAAAAAATTTGAGAAGAGAAAGTTGAAACATCAAGCTGTGGCATCTGTTAAGCAGCAAATATTAATAACATTGCAAGTACAAACGCAAGCAACCCCATGATTTCAACCATGGCAGCACCAATATAAACGTAACTTTTCATTTTACCTTCTGACTCAGGATTTCTCGCAATCCCATTTAACATAGCAGAGAAGATATTAGCTATACCTAAACCAGCACCGAGCATTCCAAATACAGCCAAACCAATTGCTATAAATTTTAAAGCCACTAAATCCATATATTACCTTTAACTATTTCTTTATAATATAATTGTAAAATATTCTGCAAGGAAGTCAATTACTTTACTGCATCTGACAAATATACACATGTTAATATAGTAAATATATAAGCTTGCAAAACTGCAACAAATACTTCAAATCCTATTAGTGCAATTATAAACAAAAAAGGTGCAGGTGTAAAAAATATGTTCATATTTATGACGAATCCTGCTATCACTTTGATGATTGTATGACCCGCAATCATATTTGCTGCAAGCCTTATTGATAAACTAATCGGTCTTACTAAATAAGCAAATAATTTAATAATGATGATTATAGGTGCAAGCCACGAAGGAGTTCCTTTTGGTAGCAATATGCGTAAAAATTCTACTCCTCTTTCTTTAAACCCAACAATCGTTATATAAGTAAAAACCACCATTGATAAAGCGAAGGTAACTATCACATGACTTGTAACTGTGAAACTATAAGGAAGAACACCAACTAAATTACACGATAAAATGAAAATAAATACTGTAAATATCAAAGGAATGTGCTCCAAACCTTTGCTTCCAGTGTTACTTTCTATTATTGAAACAACAAAATCATATACATATTCAACTGCAGCTTGCAAATATCCTGGTATTACTGCACCTTTTCTTATTCCAAGGAGCAAAAACAGTACCATTAATACCACCGAGATCATCATAAAAAGAGATGAGTTGGTAAAGTTTATGTCATACCCAAATAATTTTGGTAGTTCTATTATTGTATATACTTTAAATTGTTCTAGCGGATTTAACGCCATCTTGATTTATATACTTAAACTATAATAGTAAGTAAAATATAGATTTTATAGGGTAAAGTCAAGAATTAAGATAGAAGATCCATGCCATTATGGCATAAATATATCAACAAAGTATGTGATTAGAATGCTAATTATAGCCAGCGTTCTATTTAAAAATTCACTAATCTTATTAAGTTACTTAACATCTTGACTTAACATCTTATTTTAACTATAATTTAATTTTAATATGAGGCAATTATGAACGAAATAGATTTTACTAATCCACCTTTAAATTTAGAACAGGAATGTGGTAACGGGTACATCAAGTTTACAGATTATTCTTCTAACTCAGACACTGGTCTTTTCCACATGGCAGGTGAAATGCTAAATGAAAGCCATGATGTTATAGGAAATTTCACTGGTGATGCTTACATTTATAATTTCCATATAGATGATCACAATATGAACATTCAACTCTGCATGGAAATGGACTGCAAAGGTGATATAAAGAAAATTCTTTCTTTGTAGAAAAAGTAGGCTTCTCCTTCGTTTTTTACAATTAGAGAAGCTACTCACTACAACAAGCTTTAAAATCATTATATTTTACATTACAATAACTTTTTTATTTTCTGTTAAATAAATGAAGTTCACATTATCTTGGTTATTAGAGTACTTAGAAACCAATGCTAGTTTAGAGGAAATTATTGATAAATTAACTCACATAGGGTTGGAAGTAGAGAATGTGATCGACAATTCCAGATTGGCCGGGTTTGTTGTTGCAGAAGTATTAGAAGTCGCACCTCATCCAAATGCTGATAAATTAAAATTATGTAAAGTAAATGATGGAAGTAAAGTTCTGCAGATAGTCTGCGGAGCAAAAAATGTTAAAGAAGGCATGAAGACTGTACTTGCATCTCTTGGTAGCACATTGCCAGAAAGCAACTTTACAATTAAGCCTACAAAAATAAGAGGAGTGCTAAGTGAAGGGATGCTCTGCTCTGCCTCTGAGCTTTCGCTGACTCAAGATGAAAGTGAAGGAATAATCGAGCTTTCTGATGATTATAAAACAGGAGATAAATTTTTCAATTGCGATCCTGTAATTGACATAAACATCACTCCAAACCGTGGAGATTGCTTAGGTGTTTATGGAATAGCACGTGATCTAGCAGCAACTGGAATTGGAACGTTAAAGACTTTAATCATTCCACAACTTACCGCTTCTATGAACTCACTAATAAACGTCAAAGTCATCGATGGGGAGAGTTTTATTAGTGGAGTATATATCACTAATGTAAAAAATAAAGAGAGTCCAAAATGGCTAAAAGATAAATTGGAATCGATAGGAATGCGCTCCATTTCTGCAATAGTTGATATTACTAATTACATTATGATATCTTTCGGGCGCCCGATGCACGCGTATGATGCAAAAAAAATAGAAGGAGAGCTCATAGTACGCAAAGCAAATGACGAAGAAAAATTTATTGGTTTAAATGATAAAGAGTACTTATTAAACAAAGACATAAGCGTTATTTCTGATGATAAAAATGTTCATGGAATTGCTGGAATTATGGGCAGCAAGTATAGCGAATGTACACTTGAAACTACTGATATCTTTTTAGAGTCTGCTTGGTTTGACCCCATCTCCATCACTAAATCTTCAAGGCAGCTAGGCATCTCCACAGACTCAAGTTACAGATTTGCACGTTCAATTGACCCTGAATTTACCCTTGATGGACTCAATCTTGCAGCCAAAATGATTTTGGATTTATGTGGCGGAGAAGTGTCAAGCATAGTGTCTGCTGGCAATTTGAATAAGGCTTATACCAAGATAAATTTTGATTATCAGAATGCAAACAAACTTGGAAGTGTATCTGCATCACCTAATGAGGTATTCGATATTTTAACAAAGCTAGGGTTTAGTATCGATAAAAAAACCGAAGGTAATTGGAATATACAAGTACCAAGCTGGAGACCGGACGTAACCATACCTGCTGACTTAGTTGAAGAGGTAGTAAGAATATACGGCTATGATAAAATAAAGGAAGAGCAACTAGCAGAAGACGTTACAGTAGAAGAAGAGACACAAGATGATTTGCGCATTTTAATGACAAGCAGAGGGTTTCATGAAGTGATAACTTGGTCTTTTATGAGTGAATCAACAGCTGAAAAGTTTGGTTACTTGAATAAGTTATTCATTATCGATAATCCATTTAATAATAACTTCAATATAATGAGGCCAAGTGTCATACCAAATTTGTTGCAAGTCACTGCAGATAATATTGCTCACGGGATATCTGATCTCGCAATTTTTGAAATTGGACCAATTTATAATGGTGAGGCTCAGTCTAAGTACGTTTTAAGTGGAATTAGATCAGGAAATAATTCGCCGAAAAACCACTATAACACTGATAGGAAAATAGATATTTTTGACGCAAAGGCTGACCTCATAACAGCTTTGGAACTTTTTAATGTCAATTGTGATAATTTAGCAATAGAGAGAGCAGAAAAAGAATATTATCACCCAGGAAAATCAGGCTCCTTATCTTTTAGAAGTAAAATAGTTGGTTATTTTGGAGAATTGCATCCGAGTATATTGGATTTTTTTAACATCAAACAAAAAATTGTAGGCTTTGAGTTGATATTAGAAAATATCGAAAATTTACCTATAAGTAGAAAAAAATTTATCGATTATAAATATCAAAGTGTAAAACGCGACTTTGCATTTATTGTAAATAAAGATGTAGCAGCAGGCAGTATAATCAATATGGTGAAAAAAAGCTCAGAGCTCATCACAGAAGTTTTGATATTTGATGTATATCATGGAAACAATATAGAATCGAATAAGATGTCTATAGCATTTTCAGTTACTTTCTGCTCTCCAACTCACACTTTAACTGAAGAGGAAATCCAAAAAGAATCAAATATGATAGTCAACTTAGTGTGTGAAAATACTGAAGGAACTTTGAGAGCTCATCATTAAGCCGTAATCGCCGTTTCCTGATTTTGCTGTGTCACGTTTACTTCATCCAATTTATTTCCTATCTTGAATTCAATATCCTTGAAAAACCTATCCCACATTCCATGCAAATGCTCTTCTACTTTAGGCCATACATCATTTTTAAATGTCGTTCCATCATCAGAAAATAAATTACCCAAAAAAACTCCTACTTCCTCATAACTTGATTGAAAATGTTGAAGAAATGTTTCTACTTCCTTATGAGTATCATGTGCCACACTCAACGCTTTTCCTTCTGTGCTCTTATCCCCACGCATTGCAACGGCAAGACCTGTTTGAATATATCCCAAGCCTGTCCTAATAGCTTTTATAGGCTGCAGCCATGAACTCTTATCACTTTTTGGTACATTATTTACTATATTTTCCACCAACCTATTTATTAAAGGAGACAATAAATCTTGACAAAAATGTTTGATATTGTCTTTTGTCTTAATCACAGGACTTTTTATGCACTTTTCTGCCAAATAGTACTCAAGTTCTGCTCTCTCTAGTAACTTCTTAATTGCTTCTTCGTTAAAAGTTTCATGCTCGAACTCCTTCAGTAAATCATCTTCTATTATTGCAAATTTTATTTTTTCACGAGATTCTAGTTCTTCTCTATAATCATTTATTGTTTTTTCATTTATCAATAATCCTTTTTCTTCCAATTTCAACTGTTCTAATGTTTTTAGAATTTCTTTGTTATTTTCTAAGTGCTTCTGTACTAGCTTTGTATTTGGATGCTTTTCTCCTCTTCTCTCTTGCTCATCTTTTAAGTACTTATTTAAATCCTTACTCCCTTCTATTATTTTTCTCAATAGCATAGGTTTTTCAGGTCTTTTTAAGTATTTTTCAATTCTCACTCGATGTGAATTAATCTTTTCTACTAGATCTGGTGCCTCCCTTTCTAATAACTTACATGAATTCTCTATACCCTTTGCTTGACCTCTAAATAAATTTAGCATTTTACATTTCGTTATTTCTAAATACACCTTTTCTACAAAGTCATTCACTTCATCTAAAGCTTCTTCACTTAAAGAAGCTTTTATCTTGTTTTCTAAATTTACAAACTGCTCCTCTATCAGGCTTAATATACCTAATCGGCTTAACTTATCTTTGGCTTTTCTCATTACTGATTTTACTAGCCTTTGCTTAACCTCTTGATTATCATACTCGAACTTAAAAAGACCTTCTAATCTTCTTTTTAAATTATCCTCCGCTAAGCTATTCTTTTTTGCATGTATCCTAATATATCTTTCCTGTCCTTCTTTTTTTAAACACTCAATCTCTCTTTTAGTGTTATCTAGAGCTTTCTTTGTTTCTTTAGGGTACATATCTTCATAAGTATTAATTATTGTCCTTTCAGCTATTTTCCCTTCTTTTATAAGCTGTTTCCATTTTGCTTTAAATACAGGAAGTGCATCATCACTTATATCATCTACTTTCATAAGGGACTCTAGCCGATCATCTTCATCAGTCAAATTAAGTAACTCCTTTATTTTTAGTTCTTTCAAATCTTTGATTATCACTTCTTTCTCATTTGGTAATTCCTTACCTTGACTTTCTAATTTCTGTTTCACTAAAGTATTTTTTAGCTCATCCTCCAGTGAAAAATCTTTTCCCCGTCTATTTTGCTGAAACTTAATTGCTTGTATAAAAGCAACTTGATAAGCATTTTCTATTAAGTGAGTTGTCAACTTAGAATCTATGCTACTCACCACTTTCAGCCTGAATTTACTCAATAATTCCTTCAGTTTATCATGTGTAATATCTTTCTTTTCTAGATTCACCAGCTCTTCCATAGTTCTTGCGCATTCTTGAATCGAAGTTGCAAGCACATTCTTGATTTCACTATGTAAGGGCTTAAGACCATTTTTTAAATTGATGTTAGTTGACAATTTCAGTACGATATTGCGCTCTGAATCCGGCGTTACACTAAACCACTGATTATTTTCATTATCGCATAAATCTCTAAGTAATTGTTTAAATTGCGGTGGAAACTTTATTTCCATATCATATTCAATGCTTGGCTCAGGAACTTCTGTTTCATGAAAAGATACCTCAATATTGTGGTGCTTATTAGAATACTGCCCCGTACTTATTTTAAGAACAGTAACTAAAGAATGGACTAACAACTCTCTATTTAAAAGATAAAAAGTAGCCAAAGCAACTGTTGCAGGAATAACTAAGGCTGTTAGCACAGCCACATTAACAAAAATTGCTATTGCAGCAAGAACGCCATATGCCAATCTTTTTGGCACACCTGTTTCACTCTTTTTTATCTTATCTTCCACTACACCTTCTTGTGTCTTGCTGTCTGCTTTAAATCTACTATATATGACTAACCCCATTGCAGTAAAAGCAATATAAGGAAGCATTAAAACTGACAGAGCTAAATTTAATACTTTCTTCTCTGGGCAAGCTCTGTTTATCTCTTTCAATATTTCGCTTGACATATTATACCAAGAGGTAAAAAAGTCAGAGTCATAATCCTTATAATGGAATATACTGAGCGGAACATTAAAAGCAGCTATTTGTTTAATTAACCAATCCTGCTTACTTACAGCATCAAAAAACTCTTCTTCCTCTTCTGAATTAGCAAGACCTAAATCATTCCCTTCTTCTACATTAGAAACATCTTCCATAGCATCAAAAAACTCTTCTTCCTCTTCCAAAGCAACATTGGAAATAGATTCTACTTTACCTGAACCATCACTGTTGTTATTTAAATCAATAACTTCTCTATGACCATCTGCAACAACTTGATTCATATCACCACCCTACTTAAGGTAATTTAAGTATAGCATAAACATTACTAACTTTGCAACTTTATTAACTTAATACCAACTGTCAAACCTTGGTATTCCTTAGAATAGAAATCGGCCTCGATCTCTTTATTAGTGTCCAAAGATAAGGCAAGGGTCTGCTCTTTTATATACTCATCCCACCTGTTTATTGCCTCTTTAACTTTCTCATCTTCTGCTTTGATTATTACTCTGATTCTATCTGATATATGGAAATCAGCCTGCTTTCTAGTTTCTTGAATAAGCCTCACAACATCTCTTGCGAGTCCTTCTAGAATTAGTTCGTCATTGAGCTCAGTGCTCAGAATAACAACCCCTTTATTGTCATCAAATACAGAAGAATATTCACTGTTTGCTTTTAACAATAGTTCATATTCACCTTTTTCTATAGTATAGTTCTCTGTTTCATCCCCCAGAAATATTTGCTCATTCTCAATTTGCTTCCACTTTTCTTCTTTGACATATTGAACTAGTTTCTTGATTTTATCTGGAATCTTCTTACCAAGTAGCGGAAAATTTAGTTTTAGCTCTAGTGACGCAACTTCTTTCAACTCACTTACTATTTCTAGTTCTTTTACATTCACCTCATCTCTTATTATCTCTTGATATTCATTTTCAAGGAAATCGCAGGAAGACCTATGATAAATGGTCATACTGCCAAGTGGCTGCCTGATGCGCATGTTAAACGTATTTCTGATGGATAATGCAGAGTTACATATCTCTCTTACCAAATCCATCTTGGCAATGAGTTCACTGTCATATCTATCTGATTGTGGAAAATCAGCCAAATGAACAGATGTTTCTTTGTACTCAAGCCCTTGCCATATAGTCTCTGTTATGAGTGGCAACAAAGGAGCTGCAGCCCGTAGTATGTAATAAAAAACTGTGTATAGAACATTATAAGCATCAGTTTTGTCTTGATCTAAATCATTTTTCCAAAAACGCTCACGACTACGACGAATATACCAATTATTTAACACTTCAAAGAAATTCATCAGGGTTTTACAAGCCTCTTGGGAATTATAGTTGTTCATAGAAGCTTGTATACTTTCCACAGCTTCAAAACATTTGGAAATCATGTAGCGATCAATGGTACTCTGATAATCTTTACAAACCTCAGCTCTAATTCCATCTGCATTTGCATACATGGTAAAAAAGTGATAACTATTCCAAATAGGTTTTATTACGTCCTTCAGAATATCTCGTATCGATTTTCCTTCTTTGTCGAGTAGTAAATTACCACCGCAAACAATGGAACCAGATAGCATAAGAAAACGCAGCGCATCAGAACCACATTTGTCAAAAACCTCCATTGGATCTGCATAATTATTTAAACGCTTGGATAATTTCTGACCTTTCACATCAAGAACCACACCGTGGCATATGCAATTCTTAAATGGCTCACTATCAAATAAAGCAGTGGAAAGCACAAAAAGCGTATAGAACCATCCTCTTGTTTGTGCTATATATTCAGTGATAAAATCCGCAGGGAAATTTTTCTCGAACCATTCTTTATTTTCAAACGGATAGTGAACTTGCGCGAACGGCATCGAGCCAGACTCAAACCAACAATCAAACACATCAGGCACACGACGCATAACTGATTTTCCTGTTGGATCATCAGGATTTGGTCTTATCAAAGTATCGATAAATGGTCTGTGCAAGTCATCTATTTTAACATTAAAATCTCGCTCTAGTTCTGCTATTGAGCCATACACATCCACTCTTGGATATTTTGCATCATCTGATTTCCACACAGGAATTGGCGTACCCCAAAATCGATTGCGTGAAATAGACCAGTCGTGCGCTCCTTCAAGCCATTTTCCAAATTGACCATCTCTAATATGATTCGGCATCCAATTAACTCTCTTATTTAGCTCTGTCATTCTTCCCTTAAACTTTGTCACAGCAACATACCAAGAAGGCATAGTGCGGTAGATTAAAGGAGTGTCAGTTCTCCAGCAGTGTGGATAATTGTGAATATATTGCTCAGTTTTAAACCAGCTCCCCTGCCTTTTTAATTTCTTGATTACTGTATCATTGGCATCAAAAACATGAACTCCTGCCAAATCTGAAACTTCAGTAGTAAATTTTCCAGCGTTATCAACTGGACAAACAGCTCGAATATCATGGCTTTGGCAAAGGTAAAAATCTTCTTCACCAAATCCAGGAGCAGTGTGCACAACACCAGTACCATCTTCTCCTGTAACATAATCAGCAATGAAAACACGGAACGCATTCTTTGTATCTTTAAAGTAATCAAACAGTGGTTTATAGGAAAGACCTGCAAGATCACTCGCTTTAAGTTTTGTATTACAGTTTTCATATTGAATATTGCTTTGTTCACAGTGGCTGACAAATTTCTCTAAATAACTTTCAGCAAAGATGCAGACTTCACCATTTACTAACACCATACAATACTCAATATCCTCCCCTACTGCCAGTGCAAGATTGCTCGGCAACGTCCAAGGCGTTGTAGTCCAAGCAAGTAATCTACATTTTTGTTTAAATTGCTTTGGATTTTCTAAAAGTTCAAAAGCAACAGTTACAGCTTTGCTAATTTTTTCTCTATATGCATTATCAAGCCTTGTTTCAAAATTAGAGAGTGGAGTTTCACACGCCCAGCTATAGGGAACAACGCGTATTGATTCATACACCAGACCTTTATCATAAAGCTGCTTAAATGCCCACATGACCGACTCCATGAATGACTTATCCATAGTCTTATAGTCATTGTGAAAATCTACCCATCTTGCTTGTCTATTTACATACTTCTCCCATTCTGATGAAAATTTCATCACAGAAGTACGGCAATTATTATTAAATTTTTCAATGCCAAATTTCTCTATCTCAGTTCTACCAGATATTCTAAGTTCCTTTTCCGCGCCCATCTCAGCCGGTAGCCCATGGCAATCCCAACCAAATCTGCGTTCAACCCTTTTTTGCAGCATAGTTTGATATCTTGCAAATGCATCTTTTATAAAACCAGTAAGCAAGTGTCCGTAATGCGGAAGTCCATTTGCAAACGGAGGCCCATCATAAAATACAAAACAATGATCCTTGGAACGTTTCTCGACTGACTGCTCAAAAATTTTATTTTCCTGCCAAAATTTTATGATTTCCTTTTCTAGCAATGAAAAATCAGGACTGCTGCTTGTATCAGGATAATACTTCATATTCATTTTAACTGGATAAAATCAAAGAATATAGAGCTTTCTGGAAAATTACAAATCCAAAAACTCTGTTTCTATAAACATTGATAGGTATTGACATTATTATACAGCATATTAATAAATCAGACTTATTTACTTAAGTTAAAGATGAATAAAGACAATAACAGTTGGCCTTATCAGAAATTTCACGATGCTAACAAAAATAATAGTAAAAGCAGCGTTATTTGGAGATCGCTTTCTTATGAATATAATAATTCTGGAAAGGTTGAAAAAGTACACTATCAGTGGGAAAAGAAAAAAAATCCCGCAAATCTATTATATCAAGTCTCATATGATTGCGTAACAGAGAGTTGTAGTCCCTTAAGGATTAAATCTAGATAGCTTATAAACTTATAAAAACACACAAAGTGCTTCTACATGAGAGCATAGGAGCACTTTTCTCTAATTAGGCAGCGCATCCCAACAAACTATTTTGCCGAGCTTCCAATATCCTTACATTTACTATTTTATCTTTGTATTTGTCGTCAGGATCATCAACGCATACTGATTGCATGTATGGGCTTTTACCAATAATTTGATTTTGGTGTTTACCTTTTTTATCACTGAATAGAACAGGAATAGTTTTTCCTATCATACTCTGATTAAATTCAAGTTGTTGCTTGCTAATTAATTCCTGTAAACGAAGAAGACGCTCTGTTTTAACCTCTTCTGGTACTTGATCTTTTCTTTCCGCCCCTGGCGTTCCTGGCCTTGGGCTATATTTAAAACTATAAGCCTGAGCGTACTTTACTTTTTCTACTAACTTCATAGTTTCTTCAAAATCTTTTTCAGTTTCTCCAGGAAACCCAACAATAAAATCAGAAGAAAATTCGATTTCAGGTTTCAATTTGCGCAATCTGTCTATTATTTCCAAATACTCCTCTGCAGTGTGTTTCCTGTTCATTGCATGCAATATTTTATTCGAACCTGACTGCACAGGTAGGTGAACAAACGGCATGAGTTTTGATTCCTCCGCATGTACCAAGTAGAGAGATTCGTGCATATCTCTTGGATGAGAAGTTGTGTAGCGGATTCTTTCTAGCTTTTCAATTTTAGCAATGTGACTAATTAATTTTCCTAAATCCCACACCTCTCCTTCGCACTCTCCATGATAAGCATTAACATTTTGACCGAGCAAATTGATTTCCCTTGCCCCATTTGCAACTAACTTCAATGTTTCACGGAATATTTCATTTACTGGTCGTGAATACTCAGCCCCGCGTGTATATGGTACCACACAAAACGTACAAAATTTATCACAACCTTCTTGTATGGCAAGAAACGCAGAAGACCCCTGGCTATTGCCATAGCATTCATCTGGCAATTTATCAAACTTCGCAACTTCTGGAAAATCAGTATTTATTACATGACCTTTACTTCTGCTTGCTTTGACTATCAGCTCCGGTAAAACAGCGATACTCTGCGGACCAACAACAATATCAACAAAAGGAGCCCTTCTGAACACTTCTTCTCCCTCTGCTTGCGCTACACATCCAGCCACCACTATGGTCATTTCCTTATTTTTTTGTGATGAATGGATTCTTCCAAGCTCTGAGTAAAGCTTTTCTGCTGCCTTTTCTCTAATATGACAAGTATTTAATATCACCAAATCAGCTTGTTCTGCATCACTAACAACGTTGAACCCTAAAGGCTTAACTATATTCTCCATTAAAATGGAGTCATAAACGTTCATCTGACAGCCGTAAGTTTTAATATATAGGCCTTTCATATTTAAAATTCTTCACACAAATTCTAGCAAATTATACGAAAAACTGAATTCTAGTACAACAGCCAATAAAGATTGCTTGACAAACCTTCTCGCTTTCCTTACTCTGACAGTAGGGGTATTTTAAGAGCTCAAAAATCTATCTCAGTCTGCAGACTTTTCAGTCAATTTTTCAAAAAAAACGTAGTGTATCTTCTTCAGCACGTGTTCAAATTCTGTTGTATATGCGCTGCATTTTCTTTCTAATTTTTCAGGAGGATTTTATGTCCAGAATTCCAGATACTTAACCTTTATTCTTAAGCTAAAAACCGATTGGTACCTATGGTTTTTATAAAGAAAGTGCAAAAAATACTTTAAAGAATATGAAATAAAGGTAGAAAAGGTTTGAGTAACCAAAAACTGTTTCCAGGCATAAATTTGTTATGTATACCAAAAAGTAATTACACTAATATAATATTCACACTCATATTCTAATATAGATATAATACTAATTAAAGAGCATGTTATGCAAGAAGAAGTATCAGATTTTACAGATGCTCTTTGTCAAAATAAATGTGATTCCTTTCGAGTGACACTCTCCTATATCTTTCTTTAGGTTATACAGAAGTCTAACACAATTATAGAACAAACGTAAAAGTTCTGGTAAAGTAGTTTTATTTACAAAAAATATGCTACTTGATATTGAAAAATGCAGCATAACAAATGCACTGTGGAAGTTACAAGAAGCAGATCAAAGGGAGATTTTTACTCTTATACAGAGATTTGAGTTGCCAGAAATATTAGCAAGAATATTAGTTGCTCGTGGTGTTAACATAGAAAATGCACATGACTTCTTACACCCACTAATCAGATCGCTATTACCAGATCCCTTTCACCTCCTTGATATGGATAAAGCTGTTTCTCACATAGTAAAAGCAATAAACAATAATGAGAATATTGCAATATTTGGTGATTACGATGTTGATGGTGCAACGTCATCAGCATTGATTAATAGGTACCTAAGAGCGATTGGGACACACTCTATAATCTATATTCCAGATCGTGTTGATGAGGGCTATGGATTGAACACAGATGCTTTATTACAACTTAAAAAGAATGGTATTGATTTATGTATTTCTGTTGATTGCGGTACGCTTGCATATCAACCAATAGAAGATGCAAAAGTCTTTGGACTTGATATTATAGTTGTCGACCATCACCTTGGAACAGAAAAATTACCAAGTGCTGTAGCAGTTGTTAATCCCAACCGCCTTGATGAGAGCTCTCCTTATAATAACTTAGCAGCAGTTGGAGTGTCATTTCTGCTAATTGTTGCTCTTAACAGAATCCTACGTGAGCAAGGATTTTTTACCAACAAAAAAGAACCAGATTTATTTGATCTACTGGATTTGGTTGCTCTTGGAACTGTTTGCGATGTTATGCAGATTACAGGCCTAAATAGGGCTTTTGTTTTACAAGGATTAAAAGTTATGTCAGCAAGAAAAAATGTTGGCTTACGTGTTTTGTTTGACGCTTTGGGAATCCTTGAAAAACCAAGTGTTTCACGATTAGGGTTTAGTATTGGGCCATGTATAAATGCCGGAGGAAGAATTGGAGAAGCATCGCTCGGTGCAAGGTTGCTTTCCACCGATGATGATGATGATGCACATTCAATCGCGCTAAAACTAATAGATTTGAATAATGCAAGAAAAATGCTAGAAAATGAGGCTATTTTGGAAGCCACAACACAAGCGGAAAATTTTGCCCACTTAGGTGTAAATTTTATAATGGTAAGTGGTAATTGGCACCAGGGAATAATTGGTATCATTGCATCAAGACTAAAAGAGCAGTTTCACTTACCAACGATAGTGATATCTTTAAACAATGGAATAGGAAAAGCAAGCTGCAGATCAATTTCTGGGGTAGATATTGGTGCTGCGGTTCTTTCTGCAAAATTTACCAACCTAATCATTGAAGGTGGTGGTCACAGTATGGCAGCAGGATTTTCGATTAAGGAAGATAAAATAAGTGATCTACATGATTTCTTTACTGAAAGATTTGCAAACTCTACAAATGACAAAATCATAAAAGCTGATGGTATAGTAACAGCTAAAGCAATAAACTTATCCCTTTGGAATCAACTGCAGCGCTTAGAGCCATTTGGAGCTGGCAATCCTGAACCGAGATTCATCATTCAAGGAGCAAAGATAAGAAAGCCGGAAGTTATAGGAGTTGACCATATAAAATGTTTTATTGCTGACGATAATGTTATGGTCAAAGCTATTGCGTTTCGCTGTGCAAATACTGAGCTTGGCTCTGCTATTATGCAGGGTAATGTTAAAGCCATTTTGGGTAAAATCTCTATGAATTACTGGAATGGCAATGAATTTGTGCAGTTTTTAATAGAGGATGTATTGACCATTAGTTGATTTACTATTTTACAATAATTACCTATCAATCTCACCAAAGACTATGTCGAGTGAACCGATAATTGCTGCAATGTCAGCAAGCATGTGTCCTTTTGCCATGAAATCTAAGGCCTGTAAATGCGCAAAGCCAGGTGCTCTTATTCGACATCTATAAGGTCTATTGGTACCATCTGAAACTATATATACTCCAAACTCGCCTTTTGGCGCTTCAACAGCCACATAAGCCTCACCTTCTGGCACATGATATCCTTCTGAATAAAGCTTAAAATGATGAATCATAGCCTCCATGGATTCTTTCATTTCTGCTCTTGGCGGTGGAGAAATTTTTCTATCTTCAGTTTTTATTGGCCCTTCAGGCATTTTCTCTATGCATTGCTTCACCAAGCTAACAGACTGCCTAATCTCTGCCATTCTTACTAAATAACGATCATAACAGTCACCATTTTGGCCGATAGGTATATCAAAATCTAACTGATCATATATCTCATATGGCTGGCTTTTTCGCAAGTCCCAAGCAAGTCCAGCAGCACGGAGCATTGGTCCACTAAAGCCCCAATCAAGCGCCTGTTTTATTGATATTTCACTAATTCCTACAGTGCGTTGCTTCCATATCCTATTTTCCGTTAAAAGTTCATCAACATCATCTATATACTTTGGAAATTGCTCTATAAATTTTGCAATATCTTCAATCAAACCTTCTGGGATATCTGCTGCAAGTCCACCTGGCCTTATATAAGCTGCGTGAAATCTTGCACCTGAGGCCCTTTCATAGAACTCGAGTATTTTTTCTCTCTCTTCAAAGAGCCATAAAAGAGGAGTCATCGCCCCAACATCAAGTGCTTGAGAAGAGATATTTAGTAAATGATTTAGTATTCTTGTCAGCTCACAAAACAAAACACGCAAATATTTTGCTCTAATTGGAATTTCACATTGCAACAATTTCTCTACACACAACGAATATGCATGCTCTTGTGACATTGGCGACACATAATCAAGGCGGTCAAAATAAGGCAGAGCTTGAAGATATGTTTTATGTTCTATCAATTTTTCAGTGCCACGGTGCAAAAGCCCAATATGGGGGTCTGCTCTCTCGATCACTTCACCATCCATCTCTAAAACAAGTCGTAGCACCCCATGTGCAGCTGGGTGCTGAGGACCAAAATTTAGCATCATTGTCTTTAGATCAGGCATGCTTTGGTAGCTTAAGGTATTGGAATTGTATAGGGTAAAATGTGCTTAAAGTCAATAGGCTTCTTGTACAAGCTATAACTCATCGTTACAATAGAAAAACTCTCAAAAACTTCACCACTTCTTCATAATCTGATAGACAATGTTTATGTGTCACATACAATTATTGCACTTATGTTGATCAAGGCAGCGAAATTATGTATAGATAATTTTGATTGAGAAATAGTTTTTCTACTATATAAATTCTACTTTAGAGTAATCAAAATTAATGAAAGACAATAAATATAGTTTAGGTTTAAGGATCATTCATTGGTTAATGTCTGCTTTTATTATTGGCATGCTTTGTTCTGGGCTGTACATGAAAAGTTTGCCGATTAGCAGTGAAATTAAATTCAGCATATACGCTGTTCATAAGGCTTGTGGTATCACCGTTCTTGGATTAATTATAGTACGTATATTTTTTCGCGTCTTTACTTATGTTCCGCCATTACCAGCCAATTTTTCTCGATTTGTAATCAATGCGAGCAAAACGATACACTTTGGTTTATATGCTTTGATGGTGCTAATGCCACTATCTGGTTATGTCATGTCTTCTGCTTCTAGCAAAGAGATCAAATATTTTTTTCATATCCCTTTATTAATTAACCATAATGCAGATCTAGCTAGTGCAGCTAATCAGTTACACTCGATACTTGCATATTTTATGATACTCTTTATAGCCTTGCATATAATTGGTGCTTTAAAACACACATTTATAGATAAACAAAACATTTTTAAACGTATGATATAGGTTATATGTTAAGTAGCCTCTGGAAAAAAGGAACAAATTTTCTCGGTAGTGAGTTTGCCATAATGGGTGGCGCTATGAGCTGGGTTTCAGAGAGAAATTTGGTTTCAGCAATCTCAAATGCTGGTGGATTTGGCGTGATTGCTTGCGGTGCAATGTTTCCAGACTTACTGAAAAAAGAAATCATAGAGACACAGAAATTAACTAACAAACCATTTGGTGTAAATCTAATTACTATGCACCCAAAGTTGAGTGAGTTGATAGATGTGTGCATTGAAACGAAAGTAAGCCATATAGTGCTTGCCGGTGGACTACCAACGAAGCCTAATATAGAAAAAATCAAGAGTGCGGGCATTGAAGTTATGTGTTTTGCACCAGCATTAAGCCTCGCGAAAAGGTTAGTAAAAATGGGAGTAGATGCGTTAATAATAGAAGGTATGGAAGCAGGAGGACATATCGGTCCTGTTAGCACTTCTGTTCTCGCACAAGAGATATTACCTCATTTTAAAAATGAGAAAACACCGGTGTTTGTTGCAGGTGGAATAGGAAGAGGCGAAATGATAGTGAACTACCTAGAAATGGGAGCAAGTGGCTGTCAAATAGGTACATTATTTGTCTGCACGAATGAGTCAATCGCTCACAAAAATTTTAAAGAAGTATTCATCAAATCAGCTGCGCGTAATGCTGTATCTTCTGTGCAGATTAGTGCTGATTTCCCTGTAATTCCAGTAAGGGCTATAGTTAACAAAGCAAGTGACGATTTTATGGAGCATCAAAGAGACATTATTGATAAATATCAAAATGGAGAAATCTCAAAAGAAAATGGGCAGCTTGAAATAGAAAAGTTCTGGGCTGGAGCCTTAAGAAGGGCAGTAATTGATGGAGATGTTGAAACAGGATCTTTAATGGCCGGTCAAAGTGTTGGCATGGTTGATAGAGAAAAGCCTGTAAAAGAAGTGATAGATATGTTAGTTCAACAGGCAAGCAATTATGTTGAAATGTAAAATCAGTAATCAGCAAAGAAAATAGTTAGCAAATTGCTATAATTATCCGCAATAAGGCATAACTGCCCAGTTTTAATGTAAAATTAACGCTAAAGAGGTATTCATACATTTTGTTATGTATGGAGAAATGTTATGCTAAGTCGTTTTGCAAAACATCAGAAGAGTAAAGAAGATATTAATCAACAATTGTACAATGCTATATACAAAAAGGTCACAAAAAAAACACATAATAATGAAAGTCCAAAAAAGGGAGATGGGACTATCACAGAATGCATAGAATTGTTCAACAAAGAAGCTGATCCTAACATATTAATTAAATTAGCAAAATTACTGAGAGAGCAAGAAAAATATTATAATTATTACACCGAGAAATTTCTTCCAGCATTGGAAAAAGAAGTGATAGAGTCAGAGGAATTAATGAAACCTTCAGTACTTAACAATGAAGAAAAATCATCACAAAGATCACCAACAAGAAGAGGAAAAATATTAGGAATAATTTCAGAGATTACAGGGATTACTAATAAAAGTAGTGACAAAGATCATTCTAGTAGCACTATTCAAAATCAGAAAAGTCTTAGAAGTAATCAAGCAAATAGACAAAATAATACTATGGAACTATTTAACAAAAAAAGTCTTTCTGGTGAAGTTGAAATTCCCAAAAATTCAGGTATTAATCCTCTGGAAAAGGATTCTTTAGCTAAGGGTGTAAGTGGAATAGGAATCTCTGGAACATATAATTCCTTGAGAAATTCAGGTTATTATGGTGCTTCAGCACATCCTACATCAAAACAATCGCAAGCAAGAAAGGAGATCGCACAATCACAATTGAATAGTCAATCTGATCTTTCGATTGATAGTAAAGATTTAAAAAATGAAAAGCCTAATATAACTGTGAATGCTGTAGAAGTGCCAAGCGGTGCAAATACTTCTAAACTCAGTAGTAGCAGTGACTTAGATAGTGGAATAAATTCATCTAGCTTGGCATCAAGTAGCAGAAGGAACAGCTTAACTTCAGTAACAAGCATTTCATCTGAGGAAAGTGTACACTTAAAATTAAACCCTGCTGAGAAAGATAATAGTTTGCAACTAGAAGATGAAGGAAAAACAAAATTAGCACATCCGAACAAAACAAGGCCCAAAGGCCCAAGCGGAAGAATATCCCCTTCTAAACATTATAAGAAGACTGAAGAAGGGCCTCATTGTGTGATCTCAGTGACAGGCAGTAAGGTAAAAGATACAATGCAATCCAATAATTATGAAAATAATAGTAAAAACAAAAATCTTCACGTCGCACTTGTAACAAGTTCTGCTCTCTTAGCAATAGGGTGCATTGTTGCAGGAGCAATGACATCAGGATTAGTAGGAGCAGGACTGTTTGTGGTGGCTGCGGTGTTTGCTACAGCAGCTGCTGCTGAATTGTGTTCAAACTTTCTGTCAAGTAAATTGACATCCATTAGTGTGAGTCCTCTTGTTGATAATAAAGAGCTAACACGGTGATAAAAGTTAAATATGAGTTACTTATGGTGAGCAAGTGAATTCGGTTCTTGCCTATTGATGTAAAAATTGTTACATTTGAGGAGTATCTTAAAGGTATTTAGCTGATGCGTATTCAATTGGGTAGAGTTTTTGCTATTGTAGCCCTGTTAAGTTTTATCTTCATGTCATGTTCTAGCAAAGCAAGTGATGAATTGAAAAATATACCAGGAACGTTGAAAGAACTTATTTCTTCATTTTCAGTTAAAGATACTGTAGAAAATATGAATCCTTCGACAATTATAGGGTTATGTATAGCTACAGTGATACTTGCAGTAGTGTTCAGAGGCCTAATTTTTTTCATGATAATATTTGGCGTACTGATCATGATGTTTGGAAGCACAGAAAAGGCAACAGATTACCTGAAAGAAAAATTCAACTTTGCAAAGGACATACAGTTACAATCCAATAACAAAAAAGAAGATAAGGATTAAGTAAGATAGATGATTCTTTATTATCTTTTTATTGAATACGCATGATATTGTATGCAACCAAAAGTACCAGCCACTAGATCTAATTCTGAAAAAAAGAACAATTTAGCGTTACTAGAAAGTATTAATTTAGATTTTATCCCTTATGCTTGCCACTACGATGAAGAAACTATACTAACAAAACAGGGGGAATTATTAAAAATAATCAAATTAGAAGACTATTCTTCAGTTGATAACTATGGTGATCTTAGAACTGAAATTAGAAAAAGTATATCAAAAAATATCAAGAGTTTATATTTTACCGTTTGGATTCACACTGTCCGTAAGCGCAATAAACTGAGCTTACAGTGGAATAAAACTTCAGACTTTTCCGATCAGCTACACTCAACGTGGTTTAATAAACTAGTTGATAGTAAACTACAGTATATAAATGAGTTATACATTGTGGTGTTACTTAGTGATTTTGGCAAACATATTAATAATGCATTTTTTTTTGGCAGGATAAAGAATAGGCACAAGTTATTTTTACAAAAAAATCATCAAGAATTACAAAAAATAACTGACCTGATTCAAAAAGATTTAGAACCTTTTGGAGCTAAAAAACTGGGCCTTAGGTCTAGTGAAGGCAAAATATATTCTCAAATGATGGAATTTCTCCATTACATTATTACATTAACGCACAAAGATTATCCAATATGTGAAAGGGATCTATCGCAGCATGTTAAAAATTTAAAAGTAGCTTTTGGTTTCAATAAATTTCAAACATCGTTTGAAGGTCAACAGAAGTTTGGTTCTATTTTTTGCATAAAGGAATATCGAGAAATCCCCTTAGAAAATATAGATAGGTGTTTGCAACTTGACTCTGAGCTTATCATCACAGAAATAATAATATTTACTAGTAATAATAAAGCAGTAAAAGAATTCAAAAAACAAATTAATATACTGCAAATCAGTGAGGACAATACCTTACTTCAAAACTCAGGAATAAATGAAATAATAGAGCTTGAAAAAATTTCTGCTATGGATTTTTGTCAACAGAAAATTATTGTTACAATCTTTGCAGATGATAAGAATAGGTTAGCTAAAAATATCAGTGATTTATCCTCTGTAATGTCGTTAATCGGGTTGATGATGTTTAGGACTGATCTGCACATGGAAAATCATTTTTGGGCACAGCTTCCTGGAAACTTTGCTTTTGTTACACAACCAAAAAATATATTAGAAAAATATGCTTGCAGCTTTGCTATGTTGCATGATTTTACATCAGGTACGTTAAAAGGAGGAAGATGGAAAGAAGCAGTAACAGTTTTTTTTTCAAAAAAAGGCAGTCCTTACTTTTTTAACTTTCATGGAAAGAAAAATAATGGTCATACCACAATACTTGGAGCTCCAAATTCAGGTAGAACCTCACTGATCAATTTCTTACTTTCGGAATCAAGAAAATTTAACCCTAGGATTGTTATATTGGATAATACTGGAAAATCAATAATATTTACTAAAGCAGTAAGCGGCCAATATTACATAATTGATCCAAAATATAAAGATAAAAGTCTAAAATTTAACCCACTGAACATTGAAGATAGTGCTTCTAATCGCAATATGCTTGTTGAATTGATCAAAAGGATGGTTGCAGATGCAAGTTTGGTAGACGTAGAAGAAAAGACAAAAAAAATTGTAGATTCTATATTTGCTATACCAAGAGAATCGCGATCTATTTCTCAAATTTCTGAAGTGCTTTTACTTCTTGGAGGCAAAATAAGTAAATGGTGTGGTGAAGGTGAATTTGCTTACTTATTCCAAGATGGTGATGAGTCAGACATTGACTGGGGAACAAAAACTATATCCCTCAATACTGCAAATCTCACTAAGCAAAAAGAATGTATGTCCGTGATACTTTACTATTTCTTATACTCTTTCGAAGCAAAATGTGATGGCTCACCTGCAATACTTGTTTTGGATGAAGCATGGGAGATAAGTAATATTTTTCCTACAGAGGGAGAGTTTGACGACTGGATGCAAAGAATGACAAAGTTAAATGTTGTAGTAATTCTAAGTACTGAAAACTTAAACCTAGCATTTGCTAGCAAGTTTACTCAATATTTAGATAAGCATGTCGATACGAGAATCCTGATGCCGAACATCAATGCAAACAGATTATACATGAAGGCATTTTCTCTGTCGAAAGAGGAACTGAATGTCATTTTGCAAACACCAACACAGGAAGGTTTATTTTTGATAAAGCAATACAAAGGTTTAGTAACTTTAAATCTAGATTTGAAGAATATGAAAGAAATACATGTACTTTCAGCTAATAAAGAGACTATAAAGTATATGTATGAAGCAATAAAGGAAAAAGGCGAAAAAGTGAGTAAGTGGTTACCGGCGTTCTATGAAAAATGTAAAGCTTAATTTTTTATTGATATTCTCCTTGATATTTTGTCTTTCTTATCAAGGATATGCTGATTGTCCAACATTTGTAAAAAGTAATACTGAAATTGAAGCTACAGGAAGTAAAGCAGGAAAAGGTATTGCGAATTTTTTTAAAGGCAAGTGGAGCGATTTAGATTTTGACGAAAAATTATTGCAATTTATTAAAGTTACAGCAGTAAATAATCAGGAACCAGAAGGTTACTTCGATCCAAAGATTAAGGTCTGCGATTACGAAGGGAACGACAACTGTTATATATTATCCAGTGGAACATTCTGCCGCCAGATATATGGAACGCAGAGTACAGGAGCTGGAGTTTCTGCAGCAGCTTTTATAGATTGGGAAGGAGATAAAACAAAAGCTGGAGGAGAAATTGCCCAAGGTCTTGGATGGGAATGGGCAGATGGTGTTACTGATGAAGAAAAAGTAAAATTTGCTAATTCTCCTAAGATATGTGCTTGTAGTCAAAAAGGGGCTTGTATGTCAGGAATTTCTTCATGGGGCTCTAGAGTATTTTCTGGGGAAAATATTTTTCGTCCTGGAGAGATGGAAAAAGTTTGTGATACATGCTATCAAACAAAAGTAAAGTGTGCCCCTGTGCAACTTGCACCTGGCCCACCTGCATTTTGTGAACAACTTGCGATGTCACCACCACAAGTTAGAATTGTCCCTATAACAAATGAAGAAAATGATTATTTCCATCCAAGAGTTGGAGTCATTATTGGTGAGCTGAAGGAAAGAAGAGAGCTACCTTTTCCACGCGTTATTTCAAGTAATAAAAACATTCAAAGTGCTACATACTCTATTCCAGATAAAGATACCCACCATCACTTTAAAACTTATAGAAAAAAAGGTCAGCTCTGCGCTGAATATTATGGTACTGAAAAAGAAGAATCAAAAAGAAAATTACAATTTCCTGCCCGTTGTTTTCCATCACCAACTGCTCCAAAGCCTGAGGAAATAAAGGTAATAAATGAAAATACGCTAGAGGTAAAAATGAAGATGGATGAGAGAGTTTGTACTGAGAGGGCACGTGGAACTCACAATAATGGAGTCTGTACTTTTAATGTTAATGCTGACACCAGTCGCTCTATAGAAGTCGGCCCTCTATTCTTAAAAGTAGTAAAGCCGGCAATAGTAGAAAAAACAACTGGTACCGGTAACATAAAAAGCGATATCGATAACATAATAGAAGGTATATTAAAAAATAATTCGCAATTTGAAGTTCTAGAAAAATATGGATATGTTCCCGATATTGAAACAGAATGTAAAGAGCTTCAGAATGGTAAGTGCAAACTAGATGGCTCAGGATATCCAAAAGTAGAAATAAAATATAAAGAAAATCCTAAAAGTAAAATGCTATGCCTTTCTGGTTGGCAGCCAGAACCGGAGGAATTCGTTCTTGAAAAAGGAAGTGAGCTAATATCACTGAAGTCAATGAGAGCAAGCTATGCTAAACACAATACTGTTTACTCGAAAGAATCAAATCAATCTTATTATTTTCCTTGCAAAAAAGGGGGAATTATTGAATTAGTTGATGTTTTAGCAAAGCCACAAGATGCACTGAATGAAATAATATTTAATAAAAAAGGATATATTTCCATTCCTGCTGAAAATAAGTCTAGAGATAACTGCATGGCAAAAGAGGATAAAGAGGTAGATACAAAACAAAATTGTGACAAATGCAAAATAGTATATGAGTTAACAGATGGAAAGTATGAAGAAAAAAACTGTAATCACGGTGATGATGGTTGCCTCTGCTTTGATGGAGTATGTAGTCGCTCAACACAGTATGTAGATAAGAATGATAAACTATTTTACTTAAGATATGAGGAAGTGGATTGCAAGGATAAGGATGGTAAAACAGTAAAAAACGAGAAAGGTGAAATACAAAAGTGCACACAATTAAAAAATCAACCGATTAAAGCAAATAGAACAGAAGTTTTTTATGCTGATAAATTGTGTAGGTTCGATTTAGAGGGTTTAAAAAAGAGATTACGTGAAATAATAATAGCACAATTGAAACATAAGAAGCAGATTATTGAAAACAGGGATCAAAAACTTTATGAGCTTGGAGATGGCTCTACAGATGATCTGTCAATGTATGATTACGTTGAAATAGAAGCATGGGGAGGTGGTGAAGCTGGTCATATAGATGGTAAAGCTCAGTCTACTGTAAGTAGACTAGGAATGCCAGGTGATTACATTAAAGCTAAACTGAGAGTCAACCCTAGTTATCCATATATTAAAGTAAAAGTAACAGAAGGAGGTGGTGGACAAGAAAATGATAAATCTAACAAGGATGGGGGACCAACTTTAATAAAAATGTGCAGAGACTCTTCAGAAACAATTTGTAAAGATTTAATTACTGTTGCAGGCGGAGGTACATACAGAACCTATGGGGGAAAGAATTACAAAGATACAATAATTCATGAACAAAGTTTAAAATTAAAAGAAGAAATTAAGAAAGGGGACAAGCTAAACTCTAGTAAAGATAATAAAATAGCATATATAGAAAATGGTGAGATTGGGTATAAAGATGTAACAAAATGTAGTAAAAACTACGTGAATAAAACATATGGTGCTGGTGGTTGTATCAACGAAAGCAGCAAAAGTTATAGCAAGGGCGCTCCTGGTTATGTGAAAATTAAACCTATATTTGAGGAAATTAATGAAAAAAGAGTAAAAAAAATAGATGATGCTATTGAAAAAATGATACAAAATCCAGATGACATCACAGGTATTGATGATTCCTTAATAAATAAACTTGATAAAAAGATTATTGATACAATTAAAGAAGAAATTAGAAAAGAATTGTTAGGTCTATAGTCAAAGAACCCTGATGGTTGCAAATGGGGTAAAGTCGAATTTACATCACTGAGACAGATGCATGTCAAACCAGTGTTTCTTTTCTTGTATCTCAGTTCCCATAATGTCATCCCAGTGCGTGACACCCATTTCTTTCTAGTGCTTCCTTCCTTGTCATCACAGCTTCCATAATGTCATTCGAGTAGCTGACACTGGAATCCATGTAAATTTAACTGGACACCAATGTCACAAACTAGTTTTCTCATCTATCTTATTTTGCTACTCTGCTGAACAGATACGTCAATTTCATCTACTGATGAGCTAGGTCTGCTGTCCTTTATATGTTGTACCAAAAGCTCCATAATTTTTTTTTGCTCATAAAATTGCTGAAATGAATATATTCCATTCGAGCCAACTAACACGAAGAATCCTCCTTGTACATTTGGAGGATTATCATGCCAGCTAATTTTTCTTACGTATTCAGCAGCTTGTAAGGAAGTATCTCCTGAAAGGTTTTTAATATTAGGATCAGCACCTTTTTCTAGCAGTAATCTTGCCATTTTTTCATTACCTTTCATAGCTGCTATATGTAGAGGTGTATTGCCAAGCTGATTGCCAATATTGACATCCACCCCTTCTACACTAAGTAATAATTGAGCTACCTCGTCATGGCCATTATCAATAGCTACACACAAAGGATTCATACTGGTATCACAGCCATTGACTTTAGCACCATTATCAAGAAGCAACTTAACTACTGCTGCATGCCCATTCTGAGCAGCTAGATACAAGGGTGTGACATTATTTTTTTTATCTACTATGTTAACATCAGCATTTTTTGTGCTAATTAATAGTTCAACTATTTCAGTATGTCCGTTCTGAGAGGCTAAGTACAGAGCTGTTATACCAAATTCATTGTCTTTAGCATCAATCTCAATTTCTTGAGTATTAAGTAACACCTTTACAACTTCTACAAGTCCATTTTGAGCAGCAATATGTAAAGGTGTCTTACCATCAGTACAGTCTTTTATATTGGGATCAGCTCCCGCTTTAATTAACTCCTCTACTATAGCTTTGCTTTTAGCTACAACAGCAAAGTGTAAAACTGTACTGCCTTTAGTAGTTCTTGCATGAATATTAGCTTCTTTACTGATTAGTAACTTTACTACGTCTAAATGTCCTGAATAAACAGCAAAATGCAAGGCTGTAAATCCTTTTTTATCCTTGATATTGATATCAGTTTTTACATTAAGTAATAACCTAACTTCATTTATGTTACCATTATAAGCGGCTTGATGTAATAGAATATTTTCAACCGGGAGCGATTGAGTGCTGAACATATTTACCTCTATATAATAGTATGCCTAGTGGTACTACATCAAAACAAGGAACATTCAAGAAAAATTTTTGCATCTGGCAATCTATTTTCTCTATTCTAATATATACAAACTCTTTAAACCCACCTTGTAATCAGGATAAACTAGAGAGACACCAAGGTCTTTTTTAATTTTAGTATTGCTTACTTTTTTTGACCCTAAATAAAAACCCCGTGCGTAATTTGGTACGGAAGAGATCTCAACTGGCTCTGGAGGGCTAATATTGAGAAGCTCGGCTGCATACGTGACCACTTCAGATTGCGTAGCAGGTAAATCATCTGCACAATTGTATATCTCATAAGGCTTTATATTTTGCATGGAAGAAAATAAAATATTCGATATATCTTCAACATGAACACGAGAAAAAATTTTTTTCACATTTCTTGCTTTGCCAAGCTGCAGGTCAATTAGCGCATTTCTACCAGGACCATATATCCCAGCCAAACGAAAAATATGTACAGGCAATTTGCTACTTAGCCACTTCTTTTCAGACTCAAGGCGCTTTTCTCCTCTAATTTCTATAGGCTTTGTTTCAGATTCCTCATTCACCCAATTACCACAGTGGTCACCATAAACATTAGTTGCAGACAGATAACCAAGCCATTTAATATTCTCCAGACAATGACCGTATCTCTCCATAACATCATCGCCGTCTGGAGGAATAGAAACTAAAACATGTGTTACGCTTTTAAGCAGATCTTGATCAACCTTTTCATAATCAAAAAGTTGTATATCTTTATTTCTTGATGTACCGTTAACTTTCCAGCCTAAATTTAGCAATTTTTTCGATAGAAATTTAGCTACATATCCGTAACCAAAGCAAAACAAGTGCATGGAAATTAATTTCCAAAATTTTTCTTGATAAACTCAACCCCTAACCTTATTCCTTCTTCATTAATAATATGGCCTAATCCATGAATTGGGTATCCTTGAGCGTTTACTCCATTTTCTTTCAGAGCTTTAACCGCTAAATCAAGGGAAGAAAAAGGTACCACATCATCAGCTTCACCATGAATAACACATATGCTGGGTTTTGATTTGATCTCCGGTGCAATTTTTGAAGGTGAAAGAAACCTACCAGAATATGCAACAACCGATGCACAAGACTGAAGCCGGGTAAGAGCCACATGTATTGCAAGCATTGCCCCTTGAGAAAATCCAACTAAAGAAAGCTGAGTATCTTTTAAATTAAGCTCCTTTAATTTTGTATCAATAAAATGATTTACAATTGATGCAGCATTTTTCACCCCATTATATAGTGCTTCTTCACTACGATCCTCTAAACTAAACCACTGATAACCATCACCTATTTCCCTCTCAAACGGAGCATTCGGTACCACAAAACATGAATCAGGCAAAAACTTGCTCATAACTTTAGCAAGATGCACGAAATTATCGCCACTTGAGCCCCAACCATGAAAAAAAATAATCAAATTTTTCTTATTTCCATTTGGGCAAATTTCTTGGCTTTTAAGTTCAATCATCTCTTCATCCCTTTATGTTTATATTTAACTCTATGGTAATACTAAATTTGAGGAACAAGACCTCACTACTGCTATAGCTCTTTGATATGAATAAATACTACTTAGCTTCAACTTTCTCTATCAATTTCTTGACCAAGCCTCTCAATCTTCTGCTGGAATCATCAAGCTCTTGAATTTGTGAAGCATCTTTTCTCATGAGCTCTTTGTGATTACTCTTTATGTAATCATACATTTCCTTCATCTGAGCAATCATCTTGTTGATATCCATACCACCCATATCAGGTATCATGCTAGGCATATTTCCTTCTAGCATACCGCCAGCCATAAGTTGCTGAGACATTTGCATGAATGGCTTTAAGGTCTGTTGAAGCAAATTAGGGTCGCTTGCCAATTTTTCTATTTGCTCTTTGCAAGTATCCATGTACTGCTTCATAAATTCATCATCTTGCACTTTATCTGTCATAATTACACCTATTTGAAACTAATATTATATATTGTTTTTAATTAAAAACAATACAAGAACAACTATATTAATACTTGATTAAATGACAAATTAACTATTTTAAA
Source organism: Wolbachia endosymbiont (group B) of Scrobipalpa ocellatella (assembly GCF_964188425.1). Lineage (NCBI taxonomy): Bacteria > Pseudomonadati > Pseudomonadota > Alphaproteobacteria > Rickettsiales > Anaplasmataceae > Wolbachia > Wolbachia endosymbiont (group B) of Scrobipalpa ocellatella. The sequence goes on along the minus strand of NZ_OZ077190.1, from coordinate 181,540 downwards.
GGTTCACATACTCTCTTTAACCATTCCTTATCTTTTATGCCATTTTCTATATTTTTATAAACAAATTGGTGATAGCTATTTATCCATTTAACTTCATCTTCAGTAAGCATTTGTATATCTATTAGCTTTTTATCATAAGGAACAGAGGTCAATTGTTTAAAGCTTAAAAAGACGTTTTCTCGCCTTTCAATATACACCAGATTCTCAATTCTTATTCCATACTTTCCTGGAATATAATAACCAGGCTCGTTAGAAAGTATCATGCCTGGAATGAGTTCCACTTTATTTCCTCTTGATATTGCTTGCGGTCCTTCGTGTACCGAAAGGTAACTTCCTACTCCATGTCCTGTACCGTGCATGTAATCCATTCCAAATTTCCATAAATGTATACGCGCTAATATGTCCAATTCTCCACCAGTAGTGCCAGAAGGAAAGACCGCACTTGCTATCGCAATGTGAGCTTTTAATACTATTGTGTAGTGAGCTCGTTGCTCATTGGTTGGACTACCAATTGCTATAGTTCTTGTAACATCGGTTGTGCCATCAAGGTACTGACCACCAGAGTCAATTAAATACAGCCCATCTTCTTGAATGACTTTATTTGTCTTATTGCTTGCACGGTAATGAATGATTGCTCCATTCTCGTTGAATGCTGAAATTGTTGGAAAACTCGGTTGCTTAAACAAATTCTGCTCTTTTCTGTATTCTAAAACTTTTTCTTCAGCTTCAAGCTCAGTAATTTCACTGTCAATATTGTTTTCAAGCCAATATAGAAAATTTATAACTGCTACTCCATCTTTGATGTGCGCACTTATAGCTCCAGTTATTTCAGTTTGATTTTTTACTGCTTTGTGAATCAAACAAGGATCCTCCTTCTCAATTATCTGCTTATTTTCTATTAGACCTCTTTCATTACTTATTGTCATCCCAGTGCTTGACACTGGGATCCATGCTTTTTTATTTCTGGTCAAGCACTGGAATGACACCGAAGCTGATTTTTCATTTAAATAATGGTTATACAAGGGATCTATTGCATTCATAATGCTCATTGGAGTCGTGCTTGGATCTATCACCACCAAATTTAACTTATGTAGTGAATTTTCTAGCTCACTAATATCAAAAACATTTATATGGTTATCAAAATTTGCTTCTATAGTTGAATGTTCTTTATCTTGAATAAATAAATCAACATTGGCATTTTTATACAATATAGCACGACCCAATATACAAGGAGTATATTCAGAACTTTCATTTCTTAAATTTAATAACCACGAAATTGAATTTGGATCAGTCAGAAGCACTGCTTCAGCCTCTATGTTTTTAGCTACTCTTTCACATTTATCCTTACCACTCTCACCAGATACATGTGAGACTATTGTTTGTGCTTTATGACTACTATCTTTTTTAATTAAGTATGGTACTAGTTTACAAATGCCTTCATATTTTCTTATGTCCTTCATAGTAAAATATTGCGGATAGTAACCCAGTGAGGTAGTCAATGTTAAGTTTGCTTTTACCCATTTGTGTGGATCCTCTTCTTGTATATTATATACTCGAAAACTGCCCTGATCGAGCTGACTGCGAGCTTGTGTGATATAGCGTCCATCTGTAAAAAATGGGCACTTATTACTCTTTGTAACGATAAGTAGCCCATTTGTTCCCGTGAAGCCACATAACTCTGCTAACTCTTTTGAATATTCATTTAAATACTCGTCTTTAGTATTCAACATAAATGTATCAACATTTATTTCGTGCATAAAAGAGCGAAATTCTTCGATTTTTGACATGTTACGCAGAATTAGCAGCTATTTTCGTTTTCTTATTCCTAAGGTACACTAATATGCTAACTATCGCTGCTGGAGTGATACCTTGTATTTGCTTCGCAATACCAATTGTTGCTGGCTTTATTGACTGCAACTTTTCTATCACTTCAGTTGACAAGCCTTTAATCTGTGAGTAGTTGAAATTAGTTGGAATTTGAGTATTAACTTCCTCTTGTAGAAACTTCATATCTGCTTCTTGTCTTACTAAATAAGGCTTGTATTTTGCTTCAATTGCAACTGCTTCATATATTTCATTCTTGGCTATGCTATCAGTTATAGTGTTATTCCAGCACATGACGCTGGAATCTACATTTTTTTCAGTGTCAACTGCATCCATTCCATCATCATTCAAGTACTGGATCCCAGTGTCAGCTACTTGGATGACAGGAAGAGGTGCTTTGGCGTTATGCAAGTAGCTGACACTGGAACCCATGTTTAACTCTGGCCATATTTCTCGTAATTTATTCCAGTCAATATTTGGATAACCGAGCAAATCTAATGCTGTTTTTCTTATTCCATCATAAGATATTTTAATGCCATAGGACCTGAGCTGCTCAGGAGTAATTGTTAGGCTCTCTAATTTCTCCTCAAGTTGCTTAATGGATTTAAGTTTACCCTGCAAAACAGAGTATCTCTCATGCGACACAAGAGAGATGTCATAACCTTTTTGTGTCAATCTTCTATCTGCATTATCTGACCTGATTGACAGTCTATATTCTGCACGCGAGGTAAATAATCTGTAAGGCTCGGTAATTCCCTTAGTGACCAAGTCGTCTATCATTACACCGATATATGAGTCTGTACGATGAAGAACAAAACTTTTTTGAGATAAAGAGAGTGCTGCATTGATTCCGGCAATAATTCCCTGCCCAGCTGCTTCTTCATATCCAGTGGTACCATTAATTTGACCAGCAAAATATAGTCCTTTAACTTTCTTAGTTTCGAGAGTATGAAATAGCTCTCGTGGATCGATATAATCGTATTCAACTGCATATCCAGGTCTTAATATTTCTGCATTTTCAAGCCCTTTTATACTCTTTATCATTTCATACTGCACTTCGATGGGCAATGAATTTGAAATTCCATTTGGATATATAGTGTTATCATCAATCCCTTCTGGTTCTAGAAATATTTGGTGATTATTTTTTTCTGCAAATTTTTTAACTTTAGTTTCAATTGATGGGCAGTATCTTGGTGCAATAACGTTATCTAAATATGAAGAAGCTGATCTGTGAAGATTCTCTCGAATTACTCTGTGTGTATGTTCATTAGTATGAGTAATAAAACATGAAACCTGAGGCTGGTTAATTTTCTCTGTAAGATAAGAAAATGGTGTAGGTGGATTGTCACCCACTTGTTCTTGTAATACCGACCAGTTTATAGTGCCACGATCAAGCCTCGGTGGAGTTCCGGTACGTAACCTGCCCAGTTTAAAATCATACTTCTTTAGCGTGTTTGCAAGCTCTATTGCAGGTTTATCTCCTATTCTTCCAGAAGGAGTTGTTTGCTCTCCTATATGAATCACACCACGTAAAAAAGTCCCTGTAGTCAAAACAACTCTGCTTGTCAGTATACGTTCACCTGAGTCTGTTATTACAGCTTTTATATAAGATTCTCCATTGCTATCACTTTCGATAAGAAAATCGTCAACTGACTCTTCTTTTACTGTCAAGTTGTTATAATTTAGAATAATTTCCTGTATTGCTTTTTTGTATAATTTTCGGTCTGCTTGTGCACGTGGGCCCCATACTGCTGCGCCTCTGCTGCCATTTAAAACGACCGAGTGTATGCTTGCTCGGTCGATAGCTCTCCCCATTATTCCATCAAGGGCGTCTACTTCTCTAACTACAACACCCTTTGCAACTCCTCCAATTGCTGGATTACAAGACATCTCTCCTATAGTTGAAATTTTGTGAGTTATAAGTAGCGTGCTTGCACCAAGACGTGCTGCAGCTGTAGCTGCTTCACACCCGGCATGACCGCCACCTACTACCACTACGTCGTACTTATGCATCTTCTTGAGTAATTCCTAATCTATAATATTCCAACTATCAGTGATTGATGTCAAATTTTACAGATTCCAGTGTTACAAACTAACTTAGCTCAAATTATCGTCTCTTTTACAGAAGAAACTTTTTCAACTGTAGGAGAGGTAATACGCTCATCCACTTCTTCTTCCTGAGATATTCTAACAAATGTAGAATCTGTAATCGAAGTTGCACTTGCTGCAAATGTAATTGCTGCTTCATCTGCACAATGCACTAAAGATGTGGCTACATAAACCCCCATAATTGTTGCTATTAGCCCTGTTATTGCACTTACTAAGATAATCACTGTTACTACTGGGTTAGGAAGAACAGCAATCACACTTGCATTAAGCACTGCCCCAATCATAGTACTTATAGGTATAGCCATACCCAAAAAAATTGCTATTTTTCCATGATCTTCCTCAATAGGATCTCTTTTGCAAAACTTATATAGCAAACATCCTACGTGCAAAACCGCAATCAATGCTAGAGCCATAGAACCAGCAATTGCACCTATGGCTAAAGGTGATGAAGTGTCAAAACTCAACCACCAAGCTAATATTCCTAGTGCTGACACTATACTATAAGCTAACAAACAAATATACATACAATCCCTCTCACTAATTAATAGGCATCATTTTTACTCTAAATTGCAAACTTCCCCTCCACCATCTAAATACTAGAGCAACAAGGAATGCTAACGGCCGTGCAAAAATATCTAATGTTTATATTTATGTAAAGTGAAAATTTTGAGTGGGGCGAGCGACCAGGATTGAACTGGCGACATTCAGTACCACAAACTGACGCTCTACCAACTGAGCTACGCCCGCCAAGATATAAAATTTTTAACATACGAGCACAAATAGTCAATTAATTATTTAAGTTACCTCCTTTTGCAGAGGGTTTTAAATATTTTCATTCATGCTTTTATCATTATACTCAATCGTATTGACACCATGATATGTTTAAAAGTATTTTCACATTTAGTTTTTTTACAGCTATTTCAAGAATCTCAGGGCTAATAAGAGATGTATTGATTGCTACGGTTATTGGTGCAACCTCTCTTGCAGATATATTCTTTTCCTCGTTTCGCTTTGCTAATTTATTTCGATCGTTTTTTGCAGAGGGGGCATTTACTACCTCATTCATACCATTATACTCTGCAGAGTCATATGATAATAAAAAGGCATTTAATTTCGCAAGTAGTGTAATATCCATTACGTTTATTATTCTAGTAATTTTTTGCCTTATCACACAAACCTTCTTCCCTTACATGATCAAAATCTTCACTCCTGGATTTGACCAAAATAAATTTACCTTTACTGTAACTTTGTCGAAAATTATGATGCCCTACATAATCTTCGTGTCAATCGCATCACTTATTGGTGGAATGTTGCAAGTAAAACAGCATTTTGCTTCAACAGCTATTTCACCAATCATTTTGAACCTCTGTTTAATCATCAGTTTGTTTTTACCTTACATTGAAACACCGGCTCATAACCTTTCTATAGCCGTCCTGATTGGAGGGATTTTGCAGCTACTTTTAATAATATTTAGTGCATACAAATTAAAGGCTTTCTTTTCTTTTAGTTTAGAATTAAGTAACGAAGTGAAGTTGTTTTTCAAGCGTGTAATACCTGCAATTATCAACAATTGTGTAATACAAATAAGTGTATGGATTGACACAATCATGGCGAGTTTTATACCAAATGCAGTTTCTTATATATATTATGCCGATAGACTAAATCAACTACCGCAAGGAGTAATTGGCACTGCAATTGGTACAGTACTTCTTCCTATGATTTCAAAACGAATAAATGATACTGAGAATATAGTCAAAATACAGAACAAGGCCCTTAATATAGGGTTAATATTAATTATGCCAATAACTGCTGCTTTTATCATTATTCCTGACATGATTTTACTTACGCTTTTTTCTTACGGCCGATTTGATTATTATGCAGTGCAGCAAACTGTTCCTACATTAGTAGCATTTTCTCTTTCTTTACCCGCATTTATTATAAATAAAGTATTGCTACCCACATTCTTTGCTAGGGGAAAGCTAAAAATACCAACTATGTTCTCATTAACGTGCCTTGGAATTAACGTAATACTAAATCTCCTATTAATGAACAAATACCAACATATAGGAATTGCTATTGCTACTTCCATTTCCACTTGGATAAATTCTATTTTATTGATTAATTATTTAACAATAAATAAGATGTATAAGCTTAGCCAAGCATTATTACTAAATATTGTAAAAATTCTCACTGCAACATTGGTTATGTCAATAGTTCTTTATCTCTCTAATTACTTATCAGCAGGGTTGTTTTTCGATAGAGGGCTAGCTCGTATTGTTTATTTAGTAACTTTAATAGCTTTGAGTGTTATTATTTATTCTAGCACTCTTTACCTGATTTTTAGAGGAAATTTGAATAATTTGAAATATGTGTAAATTACACCCTTTGTATTGCTATATGTCATTTCAGCTACTATTCCAATATCCACTTCTTTCATCCCATAACCTATTCCTGTCATCCCAGTGTCAAGCACTGGGATCCAGAAATTTTGTTGATTATATAATCTGGAAAACCTTATTTAAGTCACACTGGATCACAGTGTCACACACACAACTGTATAAGTGTTGTGGTTTGAGAGCAATTTCCACTGGGAACCCAGTGCTCATCAGACCAGCTTCTCATGTAAAAATGCTGTGCTTTAACATAAGAATAGCTACTTTTTTGCTAATTAACTTAATGTCTAATCAAATTTCCTGGATCCCAAACTGGGATGACAAGAAGAGAAGGGATGCTGGAATGAGAGGTCTATTATGAAACTTTCTTTATACGCCATATTATCAATCTCGTTGCTATTAATTCTCATGCACGTTGCTGCAACTTTTAAGGATTGGAGTGGCTACAGAGAATATATCGTAAAAGAGTTAGAGAAGACGTATGATGCTAAAGTACATGTTGGAGGAAAAATTGAAGTTTCGCTCATTACTCCAAAACTTACTATTCACAATGTATATGTACAATACAACAAAAACAAGGAGCAAAAATTATCAGATTTAATTAGTGCAAAAAAAATTGAAATAAGGCCATCGTTGTTTTCATTTTCATTGCAACCAAAGTCAATCTCATTTTTGGGCATGAAAAGCAACAAAGAAAATTTACTTAATATTATAAATACGAAAGCCAATGATAATATAGTTGATATATTAATAAAGGACAGCCAAATAAGTTTTAACGCCGATACTATTAATATCAAGGAAGTTGCTATAAAAAAAAATAAGCAGTTTTTTGGTGAAGTACAGATTGGTGACAACAATTACGATTTTTCTGGAAAGGTTAATGTCACAAAAAATAATGTACACATTAGTGTTGATTCAAATTTTGCAAATTTGCTATTTAAAGGTAATAGAAATCAAGAAGAGCTCAAGGGCAATTTAGTATTGACGATTAATAATAATTCTGATTCTATGAGCGGCTTGGCAAAAATCATTAATCTTAGCTTCCTTTCTTATGTGATTCCCAGCGAAAATATTGAGATATCATCCAATATCAATCTCAATGAAAGCGAGTTTACGGCAACTGATTTAAAAATTGAGTCCAAAAGCATGCAAGGCACTGGTATAATACAAAATGATAGAAAAAGTGATCATACTAATATCAATATTAGTTTTAGTAAAGTCGACCTAAAAAACGGCTCACACAAAACAACAGATATGAAGGGTCTTTTAGAATCTTTTAGAGAGGTTGTGCCAAAGAACCTGAGCTTGGATTTTAATATGGAAGCTTCAAATATTCAATATCAAAACAGGATATTGGACAAATTTCATGCTACGCTAAAATTTGCTAATGGCGAAATAAACGTTGATACTCTTCTTCAGTTTCCTGGAACCAATAATATATCTCGCTTATCAGGAAAAGTTTCAAACAATGGCAACTTGTCCGAATTTAATGGTGATATATTGATAAAGGGTGAGTCGTTCATTTCACATATTTTACCTTCTATCAAGATGCAAGAAAGAGAGAAAAGTCAATTTACAGCAAGTTCTAAACTATATTTAGCACCTAGAATATTATCTCTTTCAGATATCAGATTGCTAAATAACAAAGAATCTTGGCAAGGATCAATTAAGGTAAATCACACAAAAAAACACAATATGATCGATAGTAAATTTAGCATACATAACATTAATATAGATAAATATGATTATTCATTATTCAGCAAAGTGCAATGGCTGAAAAATATTAAATATGATGTAAATATAAGAACTAGTGTTAAAGATTCTATATTCAATGGTACAAAAATTGAAGATTTGGATTTTTCATTAAAAATACAAGAGAACAAGCTAGTTGCAGATAAAATAAAGTTATTCGGAGAAAATTTCGACATTACCGGTAGTGTAAAAATATTAGTGGATCAAAAATACACTAAGCCTTTATTAGACGTAAACCTTACAGGTAATAAATTTAATGGAAATATCTTTAAATTACCAAAACTATTAGAGGTAAAAAGAAACTCAAGAAATGAAATAAATCAAATTCAATGGTCAACAAAGCAGCTTAATTTTTTAGATGAGAAAGGAGATTTTGATGCAAACGTGCAAATCAAAACTACAGAATTTAAAATTGGGCAAAACGTCTTAAAAGATTTTAACTTGGATACAGTGATAAGAAACAGCACTATCACTATCAAAAAGATAAGTTACATACTAGAACATGGACAAATGTTTTTTCAGGGTTATCTAAAAGCAGGCTCAATTCACATAAAATTTTCTATTGCAAATTTGGACACCAAGGAAGTTATAGGAGTTAATAACATAAATGGCAAGATAAGCTTAAGTGGTGAAATCAAAACTCAAGGGACAAGCTTTGATGATTGGGCTAGTAACTTATCAGGAAATGTAAACTTTCAAGCACAGAAAATAGAGTTTACAAATGTGGATTTTAATTCATTCATCACTAAGTTGTTAAGCAGTAAGAATAAACCTGAAATTTCCAAGCTTGCTTACGTTGATATATATAATGGCAGTACGCTTTTTGAAAATATTAATGGAAAAGTAAGTATTAACAGTGGTGTATGTTCAACTAGTTCACAGTTTAGTATCGATCAAGCATCAGGTTCTATCTCTTCTAATTTAATCTTATCTAAGTTCTCCTTAACTTCTATATTCAGACTCTTTTTCATACTACCAAATCATAATAGTCCTCTTTATATCGAGGCACACTTAGATGGCCCTATTTGGTGCCCTAAGATGAGTTTTGATGTAGACCAAATTTACAACACCTTAGTTAGCAAGAAAAATAGTTAACTCATTTAGCTACATGATTTAGGGTATCCGTTCAGCAGGGTGGCAAAATAAGATAGACAAAAACGTAGCAACAAATGGTCAGTGCCTGACACTGGCTTTTTCACAAAAAACGTTGTAGAGCGCTTTCGTCAAACTGGATCCCAGTGTCAGCTACTTTCATGACAAGAAAAAAAGGACTGATTTCACATGAATCTGAACAGATACGATTTAGGAGATAGTAAACTTCATCTACCCTCTAATAATAAGACTTACTAGTTACTTGTAACTCTTCAATGCTTATATCGATGCAGCTTGTACTTGGAGTCTCCATATCTCCAAGCAATAACTTTGTTATCTCTGTGTGGCCTTTGAGAACAGATAAATGTAAAACAGTCTTGCTAGAATTATCTGCTATATTAATATTTGCTCCGTTTTTAAGCAATAATTTTACCACATTCTCATGGCCTCCCTGAACAGCTAAATATAAAGGAGTAGCACCGAAATGATTTCTTACATCAATATCTGCTCCGTTTTTAAGCAATAATTCCACCTCCTCTTTACAATTTATGGAAGCAGCATAATGTAAAGGAGTAAAACCATAATTATCCAATGCATTAACATTTGCTCCGTTTTTAAGCAATAATTTCACTTGCTCTAAGCGATTTCCGCAAGCAGCATAATGTAAAGGGACAAGACCTTCATTATCTGTTGGATTAGTATCTTGTTTGGCTCTCAACGATAATTCCATATGAGGAAGAGTCAATCGAGAATTACTTACTGAATTTTCTTGTTCTTGATACATAAAATACCTCTAATTTCTTACAGCTTAGTATAAATATCTATACTATATAAACATCAATTCAACTTATCACCACCGGGTAACGGTTGCAAGCCAAAAGCTTCTCTTTTTTCATTGAGCGTCATGAAGCTTGCGTTTTGCACGTATTTCCACATCTTTTGTCTTTTCTCCATTAGAATTTCTATCGCGTCTTTATCATATGACAAACATAAATCTTTGCCAAACTTGGGCACTAGCCAAGAATTCAGGTGACAGATAATATTTTCTAGCGTTGGTAAAATCGTCTGTTCCCAAAGGGAAAGACGTGCTTCAACTAAATTACTGTAAGTGTTATCACCCGGTATGCCAAGCAACTGCGGCGGAACGCCAAAAGCTAGCGCAATATCACGAGCTGAGCTATGTTTTGACTCAATAAAATCCATATCCCTCGGTGATAAGCTCATTTCCTTCCACTCTAAACCTCCTTCAAGTAATATCGGTCTTCCAGCGTTGACAGGACCTGAGTAATGATCATTTATCTGCGCTTTTAAGCGTTGGTACTGCTCTTGACTTAAGTTTCCAACGCTTCCATCCTTTTCTGATTTCACAACTATTGCACCACTTGGTCTTGCTCCATTTTGCAGCATTGCCTGATTCCAAGCACCAGCCTGATTATGCTGATCTATACTATATGCAGCTGCCTCAATTGGTGAAAGTCCATACCAATCATTCAAAGGGTTAAAGGTTTTAAGATGCAGTACTGTTGAACGCCCAGTCAATTTATCAACTTTAAAGTCATAACTGTTGTTATTTACGGTATAACGATAGGCATAAGGAACGTTACTTCTCCCCGGAACAATTTCAACTCTATCAGGGCGCAGAAGATAAAGCTCTGTTGGTTTGTTCTGCAGCTCAATCATCAATATATAAGAATTGCCGTTAACTAACCGATAAGTTACAATCCCCTCAATAAATTCTGATTTTGATGTCATTGGATTAGGAGAATAAAGTAACTTCAGTAACGGATGTGCTTTTAGTTGTGATTTTCCCTGGTCAGTAAGCTGGCAGAGAATAAAAGGTACCGAAGATGCAGCACTTGCGATCATATTAATTGCTCGAAAGGCAATAACATTTTTTATGTAACCTTCCTCAGCAAAACTTACATAATCACGCCTACTCCAACTTGGTTCCATCATTAGTTGCAAAGCAGAGTATTCACTGCTTTTCTTTCTTTGAAAAATGTTAAAATTCATATGTGCCTCCTGAAAAATTAAATTTGTTAAAAGATTAAAATTATAGTTGAATTATATCAATTGGTGTTACAAGAATGATATCATCTGAGTAGCTGACACTAGTTCGTTTGCGATAGTGCCATTCAAGTAGCCCATATTTGTCATCCAAGTAGCTTGACACTAGGATCCATCTTTTTATACAATTTAGTCAAATACGTTCCTTTTAGCGTAAAGCAACTATGCTCACCAGTTCAGTGTGCTATCTACAATTAAATTTCTGGATTCCAGTGTCAAGCGCTGGAATGACATTGATAGACCTAAAGAAATAGAACATGACAGAATGGCTAATCTCTAACCAATTTACTGATTATAACCATGCTATAAAATTCATGGAAGCAAAAATTCAACAAATTTACAATAATTTGTCTGATGAGCTAGTATGGCTGCTCCAGCACCCTCCACTTTACACAGCAGGAATCGGTGCAACAGATGATGACATTATTGAAAAATTATTTCCTATATATAAAACAGGTAGGGGTGGTAAATATACATATCACGGACCAGGGCAGCGCATTATATATTTAATGCTAAATCTTAAAAAAAGAAACAAATGTGACATAAAACTATATATCAGAGACCTAAGTAATTGGATCATAAATGTTTTAAAACACTTTAATATACTTGGGGAATTTAAGGAAGATAGAATAGGCATTTGGGTGAACAACAACGGAGTAGAAGAAAAAATAGCAGCTTTTGGCATTCGCTTGAGAAAATGGGTAACTTATCACGGCATAGCGCTTAATGTCTCTCCAAACCTTTCCCACTATGAGGGTATTATTCCTTGTGGACTAAAAGATTACGGCGTTACATCAATGGAAAAACTAGGAGTAAAAGTTTCTCTTTGCGAATTAGATGATATATTAAAGCAAGAGTTTCATAAGATATTTTAATGTATTCCTTTATTCTTTATTTTCTATGCCTTTTACTCACTAATCCTGCAAATCAAGTTGATATTATTGCTCCTTCTTCGAAGGGAAAAGAATCGGATCTGCCCACTATAAAAGAATCCGTAAAAACTTTGGGTTTTAATCCTCACATTTCGGAGAAAATATACAGTAATGACAACCCATTTTATTCTAACTCTGATGAGTTTAGAGCGAATGATTTGGTTAATGCGCTCACTGATGATAGCAAAATAATTTGGTGTATCAGAGGAGGAGAAGGGGCTTCTCGGCTAATTCCCTATCTAGAAAAGTTACCCAATGATAAAAAAGAAAGAATTGCTCAAAACAAAAAAATTCTTATAGGCTATAGTGATATCACTGCTTTACATATTTATCTGCAAGTTAAATATGACTGGCAAACTCTTCACGGTACCATGTTGGAAATGATAGTAAATAACTCTGTTGCTGAAACCTCTGTTGAAAAATTAAAAGAGTTAATTCTTAAGCAACGCAACTCTATCAGATTTGATAACCTAAAAATGATCGACAATGGCATTAGACTAAAAAATGGCAAATTAGAGTCTAAAATCATCGGTGGTAATATGACTTTGGTTGAAAATAGCATAGGAACTGCTTGGCAAATAAACGCAAAAAACAAAATTCTATTTTTAGAAGACATAAAAGTTTATCCATATTCAATTGAGCGAAGTCTAGATCACCTAAAACAAGCTCATATTTTTGATGGAGTAGATGCAGTAATATTCGGTGACTTTGTTAACTGTTATAATGATAATCTTGTTGAAATTGTAAAAGAAAGGTTTGCAAAAAGTGTTAACTTTCCAGTATTTACAATAAAAGGGGTAGGACATGGACATAGAAATGACCCTTTACCTCTCAACACTCACACTATCATCAGCATGCAAGACGAGAAAGAGTTTATGGATGTGCAACAGTTATACAAGTAGCTTTATCTCACACTCCTTTCATTCCAGCACCTTCGTTGTCATCCTAGTATCCCCCCTTGTCATCCCAGTTCCTAGACACTGGGATCCAGATCAAGTACGGCTATTATCCAAATAACCCTTCGTTGTTATTCAAGCAGCCCCTTCATTGTCATCCCAGTACTGGGATCCAGGAACCTGCGTCACGCGCTCTAATATGAAGAAATGCTAGTAACTCTCTGCTGTTCATTTATTGAGTTGACAATTGGTTTTTCTGCTCCATCAACTTTAGTACTAGGCTTTAGTAATTCATATGTAGCACAACCAACTACCAGTGCTGCTGCTGTAACTGCAACCACTGCTATAACGATAGGTATCAACTGAGCTGTAATTGTTCCAGTTGTAAAAAGTGCCACTGCTATAGCAGTGCCTAATAATGTATTCACTCCACCAGCAATCATTGCCTTATTACGTGCTTTCACAAAAGAACCTCCTCTTGCGTCTAATAGAGCTTTTACTACGTCTTGATTCTTAGCATAACCTTCAGCATAATCTAAAGGAGTCTTTCCATATCGATCTACTGCGTTAATATTTGCTTCTGCTTTGAGTAAAACCTCTACTACACTTGCGTGACCATTCCTAGCAGCGAAATGCAAAGGAGTCGCATCACGCCAACCTTTCTCATTAACATTTGCTCCTTTTTCGAGTAAAACCTTTACTACATCTACGTAACCATTCTTAGCAGCTAAATGCAAAACAGTCCACCCTTCAATATCTACTGCATTAACATTTGCTTCTTCTTCTTTGAGTAAAACCTCTACTGTCTTTTTGTGACCATTCCCAGCAGCGAAATGTAAAGGAGTCCTCCTTTCACTATTTACTGCATTAACATTTGCTTCTTCTTCTTTGAGTAAAACCTCTACTATATTTGCTCGACCATGAAGAGCAGCGAAATGTAAAGGAGTCCACCCTTCAATATCTACTGCATTAACATTTGCTTCTGCTTTGAGTAAAACCTCTACTACACTTGCGTGACCATTCCTAGCAGCGAAATGCAAAGGAGTCGCATCACGCCAACCTTTCTCATCAACATTTGCTCCTTTTTCGAGTAAAACCTTTACTACATCTACGTGACCATTCTTAGCAGCTAAATGCAAAACAGTATTACCCGAATGATCTCTCTCATCAACAACTACTTCTTTTTCTAGTAAAACATTTACTATATTTGTGTAACCATTCTCAGCAGCTATCGTTAATAACGTACACTCACAGAAGAAGAGAGAAAATACATAATTTACATCAAATTTACCTTCCTCCCAATTTTTATATAGACCTTGATCATGTTCCTCTAGTTCTGTTTTTATTTTCTCAATTATATTATTGAGATTTAAATCTTTCTCAGCCTCAATCGTCTTTAGTACTTTTTCCAGTGACTCATATCCTCCTGTCATAATTCTACCTTCAATATTAAACAATATGTTTAATTATTACATAATTATGATGAAAAGTCAACTCAAATAAGCTAATAACCGGGATTGTGAATAGTAAATTAGATTCAAATAGCCTCTTTGGTGTCATCCGAGTAGCTTGACACTGGAATCTAACTAAGTTGGTAAACACGAAAGCGCTTTTTTTGACGGAATTGCACAAAAAAACTGGATGCCAGTGTCAGCTACTTGCATGACATCATCTTTTTTATCAGGTGCATATGAAACCAGTGCTTTCTTGTCATCCCAGTACTCCTTATTCTTGTCATTCGAGTAACCCCTTCAGTGTCATCCAAGTAGCTGACACTGGGATCCAGAACAGGTAATAAGAAGCACTGAAATGACATCTCTATAGAACTCCTAACCAATCAAAAATATTAAGAAATTTACCAAGCAAAAAAAGGCAAAAGAATCCCCCAGTAGTGAGTTTTAACCCTATAATAATGTAAATCGGCATTGTAATAATGTGCTAACGCTTATTTAAAGCGCGTTTTGGCTGAATGTAGAAAAAATAAAAAAGACATGCAGCCGCTATAATTTTATGTAATCTGCCAATATATACCTGAGTTTTTTACTGAATTTTTGTTGTTAAATCTGCAGAGATTAAAAATAAGGATAAATACTCTTATTGTCATGATAAGAAGACTGATGAGGTTTGTCAAGTTGACTCTATTGCATATCCTTATAAGTAAATTAATGTTATCCTTAACTATTGCTAATCTAAAATTTTTTATGTTCATACACTTACGTGTTCATAGCGTTTATTCTCTGCTTGAGAGTTCGGTTAAAATTGAGGAGCTGATTGGTCTTTGTTTGCAGAACAAAATGCCGGCAGTTGCAGTTACTGATTCAGGCAACTTATTTGGCTCACTTGAATTTGCAGAATATGCAGCAAATAAGGGAATACAGCTAATAGTAGGATGCAATATTATCGTTCGACACTTAGAACAAAATTTATCAATACTCCTACTTGCAAAAAATGAACAAGGGTACACTAATTTAGTCACTTTGGTGAGTGAGTCTTTTAAAAAGCGCAAAAATAGCAGCGATATTCCCTACGTTGATTTTGATGAGCTATTAAGTTTTAATACAGGTCTAATCGCCTTAACTGGTGGATGTTTGGCTCAACTGTTATTGGAGCAAGACAAAGAAACGGTTGAAAAACTGCTTTCAGCATTCGATGGTCATTTATATGTTGAATTGCAGCGTCATGGGCTGAATAAAGAGCTAGAGCTTGAAGAAGCTTTAATAGATTTTGCTTATCAGCGCAATATACCACTAGTGGCAACGAATGATGTGTTTTTTTCAAATAGATCTGATTATGAAGCTTATGATATATTAACGTGCATATCGGAGGGCAGTTATGCCCTGGAGAATAACAGAAAGAAGTTAACTACCGAGCATTACTTCAAATCTGTGGCAGAAATGGAGGAACTGTTCAGCGACATTCCCGAAGCAATTTATAACACTTTAGTGATAGCTAAGCGGTGCTCTTACATGCCAAGAAGCAGGCAGCCTATCTTGCCTAAATTTCCTTGTCGAGAAAATAAAACTGAGAATGAAGAACTGAGGGAGCAGGCAGTTGCAGGATTAGAATTCCGCATTGCAAATGAAACGGACATAGACCTTAAACAATACTACGATCGGCTGAATTACGAACTAAGCGTAATAACTTCGATGAACTACGCTGGCTACTTTTTGATAGTTTCTGATTTTATTCGTTGGAGCAAAGCAAATGGCATTCCAGTTGGACCGGGAAGAGGTTCTGGTGCTGGATCAATTGTTGCTTGGAGCTTGCAGATTACAGATCTTGATCCAATAAAATTTGGTCTGATCTTTGAAAGATTTTTAAATCCTGATCGTGTATCGATGCCTGACTTTGATATCGATTTCTGCCAAGAGAAAAGGGACCTGGTTATTGATTATGTTCAGAAAAAGTACGGTTATGTTGCTCAAATAATCACTTTTGGAAAATTGCAAGCAAGGGCAGTATTGCGTGATGTTGGTAGAGTATTGCAAATGCCTTACTCTCAAGTGGATAAAATATCTAAAATGGTTCCATTTAATCCAGTAAATCCTGTAACTTTATCGCAAGCGATAGAGTTTGATCAAAATCTTCAGAAAGAAAGGGATAGTGATGAAGTAATTGCCAAACTTCTTGATATATCTCTAAAGCTCGAAGGAATATATCGTCACGTTTCAACTCATGCTGCTGGAATTGTAATATGCGATCAAAAATTAGAAAATTTTGTTCCCGTCTATTATGATCCAAATTCGGCTCTGCCAATCACTCAATACAGCATGAAATATGTAGAGAAAGCTGGGTTAATAAAATTTGATTTTCTTGGACTTGGTACGCTAACACTAATAGATCATGTATGTCGTTTAATTAATCGTGATAAAAAAAAATTTGATATTTCCTCAGTTTCTTTGATTGATCAAAGAACCTATGAAATGCTCTCAAGAGGTGATTCAATCGGAGTGTTTCAGCTTGAAAGTTCGGGAATGAGAGAAGCTTTAATAAAACTAAAGCCAGACTGCATTGAAGATATCATCGCTTTAATTTCTCTTTATCGCCCAGGGCCTATGGATAACATTCCAACTTATGTTGCAAGAAAGCATGGACTTGAAAAGCCAGATTACATTCATCCATTGCTTGAGGAGGTGTTAAAAGAAACATTCGGAGTAATAATCTACCAAGAACAGGTAATGGAAATAGCGCGTATTCTCTCTGGATATAGCTTAGCAGAGGCGGATTTACTCAGACGTGCCATGGGTAAGAAAATTAAGGCAGAGATGGATAAACAACGTGAACTTTTTGTTCAAGGAGCAACAAAAAACGGTGTTGATTACGACAGGGCAAGTTATATTTTTGATCTTGTTGCAAAATTTGCTGGTTATGGATTTAATAAATCCCACGCTGCAGCATATGCGATTATATCTTACCAAACAGCTTACCTTAAGGCTAACTACCCGCTAGAATTTTTTACGGCCTTGATGAATCTCAACATTGATGATAGAGACAAACTGAATTTGTTTTATCATGCTGCAAAATTCAGTGGAGTTGCTGTTCTTTCGCCTGATATCAGCAAATCTAAGGCTGAATTTTCAATAGAGGGTGAGCACATACGCTACGGAATTGCTGCTTTGCGTAATGTTGGTTTTGCTATAGCAGAAGGAATAGTAAATGCACGCTCAAGTTCTTATAAGGACATATGGGAATTCATTCAAAATTTGGGGCATATAATAAATAAAAGGGCATTAGAAAGTTTAATTAAATCTGGAACATTCGATAGTGTGCACAAAAATAGAAAGCAGTTATACGAGTCAATAGACACATTGATTTACTTTGCAAATAAAAATAGGCAGTCAAATCAAGCTGCTTTATTTGGTAATCTTGATATTCTGAAGCCAAAACTTGAGAACGTGGAAGATTTTAATGAAGAGGAAAAATTAGAGCATGAGTTATTTTCATTGGGATTTTACTTAACTAATCATCCACTTGAAAAGTTTAGAACTCTCTTGAAAAAATTAAATATTGGGTTTATCGGAGAGAGTAAAACGATAAAAACTGCTGGTGTAATATTAAATGTGCGTATGAGAACCTCAGAACGTGGAAGATTTGTTATACTAACACTTTCTGATCCCCACAATGTTTCTGAAATAGCATTCTACAATAATGAAATAATAGAAGAAAAAAGGAATCTATTTTCACCTGGAGCATTTGTGATAATTGATCTTGAAATTTCAGAAAACACAACGAGACTATCAGGAAAGGACATATCTGAATTTACAGAAAAGGTTACTTCTCTAATGAAAGGATTAGTTTTAACTGCTGTATGTTCAGACTCGCAAAAAGTTGCTGAGGAGTTGAATGCAGTGTTGAAAAATGGAGGCAAAACCAAAATAATGCTAAAGTTTCTTCTCGAAAAACATAAAGTCAGCATCTTGTTGCCAGGTACATATTCAATCACCCCCAAAGCTATTTATGAAATATCTCACTTAAGTTGGATTGAAGACGTAGAAATTAATACAAATAACTTGCTTATATAAAAAAGTTTTATATAATTAAAGTGTTTAATTGATATTAAAGGAAGATATAGTGAATCTCTATGAATTTACTTTTATAGCACAACCGAACTTATTGCAGCAAGAAGTAGAAGAAATGGTCCAAGAATTGGCTATTTTGTTGAAAAATATTAAAGCAGATGTTATTTCTCAGGAGGTTAAAGGTCTCATAGAAAGAGAACATAGCACAGTTATAAAACAAGAGCTAGAGGCAAGTACCGAAAGCATTAAAAAAAGTCTGATTGTTTACTCTGATTTTTTGGAAACTCTGACAAAAATTTTGTGGGTTGAATTGGAAGAAGATTTTTCAAATTTAAAAGAAATAAAGTCAAGAATCGATAAAGAATTGAAAAATGAACTAAGTGATACGGGAATAAAACAAAATTTTATGGACCTTCCAGGAGCTAACACTAAAAGTGCATTTATCTATAATGTAGTAAATGCTTTTAAGGAAAATATTTCACAACATCTAATAAAGCCCCTTCAAGAGGTTTTAAAAAGTTTTAAAATAGTAGACTCAAATCAATTGAATAAAACGCTGGAAGTGCTTTTGAAAAATATTGAAGCTTCAGGATTGATAAAATATGAATATTGGGGTCTATTGGATTTTGCATACCCAATAAATAAGATGAAAAGTGGTCATTACTGTATGATGTGTATAAGTTTTACTTCAAGCATTATGGATGAATTTGAGCGTAGAGTAAAACTGAATGAGAATATTATTCGCCACTTGTCTGTACGGGTTAATGAGTTTTTTAAAGGTAAATCTTACATGATGGATAAACAAATTGAGGAGAAAAGTGCATAATGATGAAAAGACGAAATAGTTTTAATAATTCTTACGTGTCTGTAAATAACAGAACTGGCTTTAGGCGTCCTAAGGTCTGTCCTCTTGCTGCATCTAAAGATGAGGACATAGACTATAAGAATATAGATTTATTGTCCAAATTCACCTCTGACTATGGTAGAATATTACCTAGAAGGTTAACAGGTGTGTGCGCAAGAAAACAAAGAAAGTTGCGCTTAGCAATTATAAGAGCACGCTTTTTAGCTCTTGCTCCTTACTGTACTAAAAAAGTTAGGTAATTTATGTTAATAATTTTAAAGGAAAATATAACAACTTTAGGTAAGCTTGGTGAAGTTGTCAAAGTTAAGCCAGGTTATGCACGTAATTTTCTTTTTCCACAAAAAAAGGCGATGAAAGCCACTAAGGAAAATTTAATAAAGTTAGAGGAACAGCGTTTATTATTGGAAGAAGAAAATACCAAAAAATTAAATGCAGCAAAAGTGCTTGCATCATCACTGCATGATAAATTTATTATATTAATAAAGCAAGCTTCAGAGGATGGAAAGATTTTTGGCTCTGTAACCACACGTGAAATTGCAAAAACTTTATTACAAGAAGGATATGATATAAGTCATCATAGTTTATCTTTGGGTGGAATAAGCATCAAAAATTTGGGCGAGTATCAAGTGAATATAGAATTACATAGTAAAGTGATAGTGCCAATTACTATATACGTTGTCAGATCTGAGAAAGATGCACATGAATTAAGGCAAGCAAAGTTGCAAAATCAGAAATCTGAGCAACAAGAGGCAGAGCAAGATGCGAGTAAAGAAGCTGCTGATGCTGATGATAGCTGATCAAAGATGATCCCTTGTTATAGTCGTAAAGAAATGTCTTCCATTGCTAGGCTGGTATCATCCCAGTGCTCCCCTCATGTCATTCCAGTGCATGACACTGGAATGACACCATTATTGGAATAAATCAAAAATGATTCCACGCTATAGCCGCAAAGAAATCTCTTCTATTTGGGAAGAAAAAAATAAGTTCAACATATGGCTCAAAATAGAAAAATTAGCATGTGAAGCTCAAGCAAAATTAAAAGTTATTCCAAATGATGTTGCTGAAAAGCTCTCTGGTGCTATTGAATTTGATATTGAGCGTATTAACGAAATTGAATCCATTGTAAAACATGATGTTATAGCCTTTTTGACATATATTGCTGAAAAAGCGGGAGTTGATGTTCGTTATCTCCATTACGGAATGACAAGTTCTGATGTTTTAGATACATGCTTTGCAGTGCAGTTGAAAGAGTCATGTGATATTTTACTCAAGAATCTAAAAAATTTACTTATAGTATTGAAAAAAAAAGCTGAGGACTATAAAGATATTGTTTGTGTTGGGCGCAGTCATGGAATGCATGCAGAACCAATAACTCTTGGATTAAAATTTGCTAGATTTTATGCTGAATTTAAACGCAATTATCAGAGATTAATTAGCGCGCAAAAAGAGATCTCAATTTGTAAAATATCAGGTGCAGTAGGTAATTTTACAAATATTAATCCATTTGTTGAAGAGTATGTAGCGAAAGAAATGGGACTCATACCTGAAACCATATCGTCTCAAGTCATCCCTCGTGATAGACATGCCATGTTCTTTTCAATTTTGGGAGTAATTGCAAGCTCAATAGAAAATATTGCAATTGAGATTCGTCATTTGCAAAGAACTGAAGTCGGCGAAATCTCTGAATATTTTTCCACTGGACAGAAGGGAAGTTCTGCTATGCCGCATAAGTGTAATCCTATTTTAAGTGAGAATTTGACTGGGCTCTCACGCTTAGTACGCAGCTACGTTTTTCCTGCATTAGAAAATGTTGCATTATGGCACGAACGAGATATATCGCACTCGTCTGTGGAAAGGTGCATTGCTCCTGATGCTTGTATAGCAATGGATTTTGCTTTAGTACGATTAACAGATTTGATAGATAAATTGGTGATCAATAAGGAAAATATTGAAAAGAACTTAAATTCTTCAAAAGGCTTGGTTTTTTCACAACGAGTATTACTCGAGTTGGTAAATAGTGGTTTGGCGAGGGAAGAGGCGTATAAAATTGTTCAGAGCAATGCAATGAAAGTGAAACAAAACAATAGTGATTTTCTGGCCGAACTGAAACAAGATAAATCCTTACTTGAAGTTATTAACTCTAAAAAACTTGAATCTTTGTTTGATTTGAAGTATTATACGAAGCATGTAGATCATATATATAGCAAGGTTTTTAATGAGGCTGAGTAGCTCAGTGGTAGAGCAGGAGGATCATAATCTCTTGGTCGGGGGTTCAAATCCCTCCTCAGCCACTCAAGCTAAGCTATGGTTTGGCGATAGCAGCGCATTTGACAAAATAACGTGATTCATTGTCAATTAACTGAAGTCTTTTTTCAGTTGTTCATATAGTATATGGAATAATGTATGTGAAGTGATAAAGATACAACATTTGTTGTATCTATTCAGGGGAATGGCTAATGGTATCCGTTCAAGAAAGTGGTAAGGTAGATGAGAAAAGACAACTAAATGAATTTCATCCGAGTAGCTGACACTGACATCTATATAAAGACAATCTAATGCACTCATTTAAAGTGAAGTTTTCTGGATCCCAGTGTCTAGGCACTGGGATGAAAAGAGTTGACTTGAATGACACCGAATAGGCACTGGGACAGAGGCTACTTGAATAATATTTCACCATGTCATTCCAGCACTTGATGCTGGAATCCAGAAGTTTTTTGAGCACAAAAGTCATGCTAAGTTTTTGTTGTTAAGAAAGGCTGGATAGCTACTTGCATGACAAGAGGAGAACTACTGGGATGACAAGGGGAGAGCTACTAAATGACATCTTCAATTTCTATGTGTCAAGCACTGAAGAGGTCTCTCCTATTTTCTCTTGATGAATAAATCTAAGTAGAGTATAGTAAAAATGCATTTATGTAGCGATTAATGAGCAACTTAGTTTTAGTCTATATAACTTTTTCAAACCTGAAAGAGGCTAAGACTATTTCTGAAGAATTGTTAAACGAGAAGTTAATTGCATGTGTAAATATATTTCCCGAAGTAAATTCTCTGTATTTATGGGAAGGTAAAATTAATAGTAATTGTGAAATAGTGGCAATTATGAAGAGCAGGAATGATCAGACTGATAAGATTGTAGAAAAAATCGAGGCAATGCATTCTTATGATCAACCAGCCGTTGTGATAATACCCATAGGAAAAGCGAATAAATCTTTTACTAATTGGGTTAATAATGTTATTGATATAAACAATATTGGGGTGTAGCCAAGTGGTAAGGCAGCGGTTTTTGATACCGCCACGCGAAGGTTCGAATCCTTCCACCCCAGCTTTATTAAAGTGTGCGTGAAATGATATCACTTTTTTATAAATTAAGGTTATTTAATTATATACTGGGCAGCTTGAAAGATATAGTTGTCAAGCTATTTCTTTTCACTCTGTATCTTTATACATCGAGCATTATGCTCATGTTTCTCACCAGTGGCTTTTGGTATGCTGTAGAGTTTAGCTCTTTCAAAAATGCATTTTACCATTTGTATCAATATTTAAAATGGTATTATGAAAATAGAGATGATTTGGGTTATGGAGTTTCTATTAGAATATTAGTAGCGTTTCTTACTCCGCATTTTCTCTACAAATTATTTTCTGGCACAGGCTGGAAGTCTTTTTTCAAGGAGAAGATAGTTCAGATACTCAGCACAAGAAGAAAAATGAGTAATAAACCAAATGGCAGTAGTTATGGTTATAGTAATAAGAACAGTTACGGTAACAATAATCTTCAAGAGGCAGAACGGAAAGTGAATATGATAAAGCAGCTATTAATCCAAGATATAGATGAAGCTATAGAAAAAAGATTAAATGATATTTTTCTTGGTGAGAGGGGTAAACCTCATTAAAAGGGCTTTATCTTTTTTAGAATTGGCTGTATTTTGTTTTTTACGTATAATGGATCGCAATCAGCCAGTATACATGTTTCAACAAAATCTTGACTGAAGTCTGATAGCCAGGAAATTGCTTTACGTTTCTCTACCAAGCTTTCTGTTTTTTTACAGTTACTTGCTGCATCAATCATTGCCTGTGATATCACTGATTGCCACAGTATGCAGTACCTTTGTATATCATCTAAAGTGCTATTTGCTTCGTGATGGTGAAAAAATTCTTTGAAATTGAAGTTATTTGACATTACGTACCTCTTTAAGTTGAAAATTAGAATTTGAAGTAGTGCGAAAGTTGTCTGCTGCAATGAGTAGCCTTTATGACAGTCAGACCGGGTTTTATGTGAGCTATAAATGTTTAAGAAATTATATCTGTTCAGATCTATGTGAAACCAGTGCTTCTTTTCTTGTTATCCGAGCTGGGATCCAGGTTGACAAAAGCGCTTTACAACGTTTTGTGTACAAAAGCCAGTGTTGCATGACACTATTTGTTCTTACACCCTTTTTGTCTATCTTATTTTGTCACTCTGCTGAACAGATAATTTTCGCCAATAAGCTTTCTACTGAATTTTTGTTATTAAGCTCGCACAGATCAAAGACAAGTTTTGAGTCAAAAATACCCTTAATATTATAATAAGGGGTTGGTAAAATGTGTCTAGTAAGTTTCTTCTCTATGCAACTGCACCTCAAGCTAATAATGGACCATCAGGCGTATTACCAATTACATTGATTTGGTTTAATATTTTATTAGTGGGGTAAAAATAATTTTTTATAAACTCCTTATATATAGCTGTTAATTTATGTATATCGTCTATTGATACGCATTCATTTACCTGATGTGCGGTTTTGTTGATCATACCAAATTCAATTACTGGACAAATATCTTTAATAAACGCAGCATCAGATGTGCCACCATTTGTACTCAGCACAGCATCAATACCGGTAATTTTATTTATCGCATCAAGCATAATATCAGTATTTCTATCAGGAGTAGAGAGAAAAACGTCCCTGCTGCTCTGCATAGACAGTTTATAATCGTTAGTCACATTGGTGCATATTGCATCAATCATCTTATATAAAACGTCCGGTGTTTGTGTATTGTTATATCGAACATTAAAACCTGCTGCTATTGAACTAGGTATTAGATTATTAGTATTATTTCCAACGTCGATAGTAGTAATTTCGCAATGTGAAGGCTGAAAGTA
The DNA here is from genome assembly GCF_964188425.1 of Wolbachia endosymbiont (group B) of Scrobipalpa ocellatella. Lineage (NCBI taxonomy): Bacteria > Pseudomonadati > Pseudomonadota > Alphaproteobacteria > Rickettsiales > Anaplasmataceae > Wolbachia > Wolbachia endosymbiont (group B) of Scrobipalpa ocellatella. The sequence goes on along the minus strand of NZ_OZ077190.1, from coordinate 156,957 downwards.
TTTATTACCAGTATCAAAAGTGGTATCTTTTATCTTACTTAGTATCGATACCATTTTATATATTGGATTATCTGCTAGATCTGGGTAGGCAACGTGCCCTTGTTTACCATGGCAAATCAATTTAAATGTTGCAGAACCTCTTCTACCTATTTTTATGGTATCACCTAATTTCTCACTACTCGTTGGTTCTCCAACTATACAAAAATCTATCTTTTTTTGCTTACTTTTCATCCATTCCAAAACGGCCTTTGTTCCATGTTCTTCCGTGCTTTCTTCAGCACCGGTAATCAATGCACTGATTGAACCACTGAATCGAAACTTACCTGCAACTGAATCTACGATAGCAGCAATAAATGCAGCTACTCCGCCTTTCATATCAGCTGCTCCTCTTCCGTATAGCATTCCATTTCTAACTTCTGGCTTAAATGGATCAGATATCCAATCTTTTAACTCACCTGGTGGTACAACATCAACATGTCCAGCAAAACACAAGTTTGGTACTCCATTTATATATTTCGCATAAAGATTTTTAACTTTATCACCAAACTCTAAAATCTCACATTCAAAACCACTTTTCTTGAGAATGGCTGCTATATGCTCTATTGCCCCATCGTCTTTTGGTGTTATACTTTTAAAAGAAATTAATTTCTTAGTTAGTTCTACAGGGTCAATCTTCATATCAATCTTGAAATACTAACATTACCGTATTGTAAACATTCTATGCGATATTTAAAACAAATATTACAGCACACAGAACAAGTTCTTATTAGGGAAGTTGCTGATAATATCTATGAAATATGTAGACAATATGGAAATGACATTTTTCTGATTGCAGATGAAAATACAGCAAAACTTTTAAACAAAAACATACTTAATAAAGTTTCTCATTTAATTATTCCAGCCACAACTGTCATTCCAGCGCGTGACTATGATGGATCGCAGTGTCACGCTACTTGGATGACACCAAATAGACTGAACAGCGCTGCTTCCCTCCAAACTGTAAACCTAGTTAGAAATAAAGCAAAAGATAGTGACTTAATGGTTGCATTTGGTAGTGGCACTGTTAATGATATCTGCAAATATGCAAGCTACCTCGAGAAAAAAGATTATATATCGTTCCCAACAGCCGCTTCCATGAATGGGTATAGCTCTGCAAACGCTTCAATATTAGTTGATGGATATAAAAAATCGTTCGGAGCACATCTTCCAAAGGCAATATACATTGATAACGATATAATTGCCAACGCACCACCACGCCTCACATTAAGTGGATTTGCAGATTTCATCTGCCGTTCAACAGTACAAGCCGATTGGCTATTATCTCATCTATTACTTGGCACAGAATATAATGAACTCCCCTTTAAACTTGTTCGCAATCTGGAGGAAATTTTGCTCAGAGAACACTTGGCACTTGCTAAAAAAGATAAAAGAGTAGTTTTATTACTTATGGAAGCCTTATTGATTTCAGGACTTGGAATGGTGATGTCAAAAGGCAGCTACTCTGCAAGCCAAGGAGAACATATGATAGCTCATGCAATGGAGACGGTAACAAAAGATTATTCCTCCTCGTTACATGGCGAAAAAATTGCTGTTACGACGATTACTATGGCTAACTTGCAAGAGGAGATATTGTCAATACAAAACCCGATTACCAAACCGATCACTTTAGATGTAAAACATATAACTCAGTGCTTTGGTAATACCGAATTTATAAAAATTCTAAAGCAGAAGCAAATTATGCAGCAAAAAATTCAAGAGATTATTTACAAAGAATGGAGTAATATTTCTAGTTTAATTAAGCAAAATTTACTATCTGCAAAACACCTGCAGAAAGTATTTGAAGATCTATCAATTCCGTACTTACCGGAGCATCTTAATTGGAACAAAGAGCAATATTGCAAGGTAGTCAATCTTACATTTGCAACAAGAGATAGATTCACCTTTCTTGACCTAGCTGGTTGTATAGAAAAAAGTTAGATTTTGTGTATTCGTTCAGTAGGGTAGCAAAATAAGATAGACAAAAACACAGTAACAAATGGTGTCATTCAAGTAGCTATCCAGCCTTTCTTAACAACAAAAACTTAGCATGACTTTTGTGCTCAAAACACTTCTGGATTCCAGCATCAAGTGCTGGAATGACATGGTGAAATATTATTCAAGTAGCCTCTGTCCCAGTACCTATTCGGTGTCATTCAAGTCAACTCTTTTCTTGTCATCCCAGTGCCTAGACACTGGGATCCAGAAAACTTCACTTTAAATGAGTGCATTAGATTGTCTTTATATAGATGTCAGTGTCAGCTACTCGGATGAAATTCATTTAGTTGTCTTTTCTCTTTTTCTTATTTTACTACTCTGATGAACGGATACAAAAAAAACTCATGCACCTTGATGTAAGTAGATCTTGCAAGCATTTTAAGATTGCCGGTTCACTAGTTAACATAGAAAAAGCTCAACAAAATTATAAGAATAGTATATAATTGAAAATATTTAATAGTGAAAATAATGCCTAACACTAAAGAAAAAGAAATACATCTTATATTCTTTCATGGGTTAGGGGATAATTATAAAAATGCAACTACATTCTGTAAAGATATGCAATCTGAGCTCATGCACCACCATGATATACCTAATTTTCACACTCATGCACACAAATACCCGGCTGCATTTCAAAATTATATAACTTATGCCTTAACCAGCTTCGTATGCTTACTAGCATCAATATTGCCACCTACTGTCATACTGCTCACTAATCCAATAACAGCTAGAACAGCTGGATTGGCAGTCTTATCAGCTTCAGCTTGTGTTTTTTTATCTATATTGCTACTCATGATTCCGTTTCTAAATAAGAATCAAAACTTATTCAAGTCTTCAATAGAGAAAATTAATCAACTAATAAATCAAGGTGTAAAACCCGAAAATATTATACTTTTCGGTCATTCTTTTGGAGGAGCAGTTGCATCAGAAGTATCAAGGCATTTTGCGAATAGAGATGTTAAACTTGGAGGAATTGTCTTCACTAGCACTTTTAGTTCTTTTCATACAGCAATAGAGCATTTTCCAATACCTCAGACGAAAATTTTGAGTATACTGCCCTCATTCCTACTAAAAAGAATACTAAAAGCCTTCGATTTAGACTTTGATATAGTAGATAATTTACAAAAGTCACAAAATGAAAAAACGCCAATAGTAATTATTAATCACGCAAGAGACAAATTAATACCACTTCCTGCACAGTTGGCAAATGCAATGAGAGATGATCGATTATTAAATGGTAATCCGATCAAGATTCGTGATGATCTGTGTATATATGGAGATGATCCTCATAACAGTGTTTTGGATAGTGGCACACTGACTGAAGAATTAAGAGAAATGGTACTTAGTAAAGTTACGTCTAGAACGCGTTAACTTTTTTGCTGCTTTTTTTTTGGCTAAGGTCACACTTCATTATGCATTAAATTGTATGCATCTATTCAGGGAATTTGCTAATGTGAAAGCCAGTGCTTCCTTTCTTGCGATGTAGCTGTACAGAAATTGAAGATGTCATTTAGTAGCTCTCCCCTGTTATTTAAGTAGCTAACACTGAGATCCATAAATTTAACTGGATGCCAGTTTCTGGGCACTGACCATCATAAAGGAGCCAGTGTCATGCACTGATAGTTGTCTTTTCTCGCCTACCTTATTTTACTACTCTGCCGAACGGATACAATTGAATATAGTATAGTCTTCTGTTCTGACGAGAATAGTTTTATTCCATCCATCAAAAAATGCTAAATTGAGGTATGTATCACCCTTATAGGGCTTGTGAATTTCAGTTATAATAAATTCTGAGATTAGGTTATGCTCTAAAAAAAGGTGTGCTATTTGTGCCCCACCAATCACAAAGACTTGAGAACTACTTTGAATTGACAGAAATTCTTGCATGGAAGAGACAACAGTACATTTTGGACCTCTATTAAAACACTTGTTACGGGAGAAAACAATAGGTGTACGATTCTTTAGTATGCTCTGAGGCACGGTTTCAAATGTCTTTCTTCCCATCACAATAACTTGCTTGTCGGTTACTTGACAAAAATGTTTGAATTCACTTGGATAACGCCAGGGCAAATCATTATTTATTCCAATTACCCCATTAGGGTCAACAGCCATAATTCCAATAATCTTCATCCCTGTAAGGCAGCTTGGGCTACAAAAAATCGCATATGATCACGCACATTATGCACTCTAAGGAAATCAACCTTATTGTGCAGTATAGCAGATGTAGCAATTGTTTCTAAATCTCTATTAGAGGGAGATTCTATGGAAAAAGAGGAAATAAATGACTTTCTGGAATGGCCAACTAAAACCTTGCAGCCAAAATTTTGTAAAGTTTCTATACTGCGTAAAATCTGAATATTCTGATACATAGATTTGCCAAAACCAATACCAGGATCAATAATTATTGAATTTTCATCAAAACCAAGGTCAAGTAGTTTGTTAATGCTCTTCTCTGCCCAATTATTTATGATATCAATTGGGTCAGTGTCATGTGGAATAATATTTTCCTTATGTGGTGGTATCGAAAGTGAATGCATAATAACGACACTACACCCACTGCTAGCAACTTCTTTTAAGGTATTACTACTCAGATCTCCCTTCTGATCATTTACCCAGGCAATATTGTAGTGCTTCAAAACGTTTAAAATAATGTCTGGCCAAAAACTATCAATGCTGACTTCAATATCACCATTTTTCATATAGTCGCTAAGATTATCAAGTACTGGTTTTAGACGTTCATACTCTTCCTCTGGCGTCTTTATTGAAGCTCCAGGCCTTGTTGATTGAGCTCCAAGATCAACTATGCTTGCACCATCTGATACCAACTGCAATGCCTGCTTGGTTGCTCGATTCGCATCATAATAAAGACCACCATCTGAAAATGAATCAGGGGTAATATTGACGATACCCATAAGCTTTGGTGAAAGCGTAAAACTCTTTGAAAAACATTCTTGAACATTGAAAGCAAAAGTTTTGTTAACCATTGCCATCAAGTGGAGCAAAAATGGTCTGTGTACCAATTCTGGATGAGGAATTTTAAGGTCAGGTGTATCAAGCGTTAGATCATCCCATAACAAAATATCTAAATCAATAACACGAGGTGCCCATTTTTCGTAGACTTGTGGACGACCAATATCACATTCGATTTGTTTTAAGCCTTTTAGTAGCTCCTCAGGAGAAGAAGAACAACTTCCATAGACAATCATGTTAAGAAATGGCTTATTCCACTCAGGTGGAGCACCATTTGGTAAAATAGCCTCAGTTTCTAGAATGATCGAAGACTTTAAGCCTTTTAAATAGCGCTTCTTTAGTAACTCAGTAGCTCTTTGTAAATGGGAAAGGCGATTCCCTATATTTGATCCAATAGAAATATAGATCATTCTTGCAATTCATTACAGTAAGTAAAAAAAACGCCCCCATGCACACCAGGAACTGGTGGTGCGATTTTGTGAGTAGTCACCCTGACAGAAGAAATAATATGCTTCTTTCGCAGCAAAAGGTTATTAATGGCTCTGTATATCTCATGAGTTAAATGCTCGATTAAATTAAATTGCTTGCCCTGAACAAGAGATTGAATATTTTGCACTACTTCCAAATAGCAGATAGTATCTTTAAGTTGATCAGTTGTAAGCCCTGAAGGAGGAGATTTAAAAGTGAAATCAACGTCAATACTCACCAATTGGGGAGAAGACTTCTCTTCTGCACTACATCCCAAATGAACCCAAAGCCGTAAATCAGATATAAGAAGATTACATGCTACCACTGAATTTAGTATCTACTTATAATTAATGACAAACATCAACATTCATCATGCCATCAAGAAAACCCCATAAGAGTTTTGCTCCTTTTTCAGCGCCTTGCATAACTTTCTCTTGCTCTTCTTCGTTTAAATCTGCAATAAGGTTTGCACATTCTTCAGAATGCCACTCATCAGCTTCCATATGAACGGTAAAAAATTTGAGAGAACGCTCATCATTTATTGAATAGTGTTTTTTCAGACCTTCAATTTTAGACTTAGAAACCTCTGGAGTTTGACGTTCATAAGCGTACAGAGCTCCAAGACCTGCTGCAAAATCTGATTTTACAATGTCAAAATAACCATCAACTAATTCTCGTGTCTCCTTAATTTGTGCATTTTCACAAAGTTCTGAACGTGCTACTCCCAGTCCTTCAGCAAAACGCTGCCATAATTCTGGGTGATTCTCGTCGCCTTGTTCTTCCTCTATTAAATTACCAAGTAAAACTTGCCGCATTTTCAAATTCGGACACAAGGAATGTATACCGCTGATATAACGAGGAAAAGCAGCAACATGGTGATAATATTCCTTAGCGTAGGTTTGCAGAGCCTGCAGGCTTAAGCTACCTTCATTCCATGACTCGTAAAATGGGTGTTTTAATAAGTGTAAACTATCTAATTGATTATTAAGTAATTGAACAAATGTCATAAATAAACAGTAAATTGTTTTAGGCTACGTTTAGGTTTATCAAATGTCAAGAGGCATTTCTCACTACTACTTTAATTCCAATAAATATAAAGATAGATACGCTATAAGTTAATTTTTTAGTAAAATTGATTTTTTCTAAAATTTCATGTATTATTAAATCAATATAGTGAAAAACGCAAAATGAAAGTAACAGAAGAAAATACAATAAAAATTAGGGAAGAGTTCGTAGAAGTTCAAAATGGAATGCGAATTCAAAAGATAGTGATGTCAAACTCGAAGAGCAGTGCAGATAGCAGAAAGAAAAAGCATATAGTTTACTTTCCAGGGCTTACATATACTTTTGAAAAAGAGCCAAATGAAGACAAAAGTGAATGGAATTGGGCAGCTGAAGCAGGTATGGATGTTCACCTTATTAATTTTCCTGGTTCTGGAAAAAGCAAAGGCCATTCTTTAAACGGTCGAAATCGAGTAAATGCAGGAATTGGAGTCATTTCAGATCTTCTAAAGCAAGGCATTCACCCAGACAATATAGTACTGTATGGAAGCTGTGCTGGAGGACCAATAGCTGCGGAGGTTTATAAAAAGTTTAAAAAAGATGAAAATATTCATTTAAGATGCATTATCAATAAATCCTTTAGCTCATTCAAAAAACTTGTAGTGAAATTACTACACATATCAAAACCTAAATGGCTATTTCCTCCTATAATAAAATTCATACTCAAATGCTTTGGTTGGCACTTTAAGCCACACACAATAGTAAACGACATTACTCCATACACAATTTGTTTTAACTTAGAGAACGATGGCTTTATTAGTAAGCAGGCAAATATAGGTACTAAAATTGCTGACATAGAAAAAAGTCATAGGAAAAAAAACTACCAAAAAAAAGAAACTTTTGAAGGTTTTGAGCAATATAAAGAGTTTTTTATGGAGCATGCCAACTTAGCTAAAATAAAAAACCTTGAACCTGAAGTTGGAATAATGAAAAAATGCTGGAATAAGTTTCTATCGTTACTACCTATTAAGGCAGATGATATTCACTTTTCTTCGATTACAGAATTGTGCTCATCAAGTGAACACAAATACAATCTTCCTGAGCTGATTTCACTCTTTTTAGAATTCACAGATAATTATTTTGAAAAGAAGGGCTCTCTCAATCAAGAGAAACAACCAGAGATAAAAACAGAAGCGATATGTGGAAAGAATAGTGAAAAAGAAATAGAGGAAAAGAAACAGTATTTTACCAATTTAAAGAATTATTCAATAAGTCAGAATATATCTAAAAAGCTAACATCTCTTCAAATATTGAAATAAGTGTTTCTTTTGTGATTAAAAAAACATTGCATCTTGATTGTGTATTTCATTTGCTATAAGCAATAATTTTTCGCTTTCATCATAGAGATTGTTTTCACTAGCTAATAATTTCTCACTAATTTGTGGATAAAGTTTAGAAACGTACTTCTCATAGCATTTATCTAGGCATTCTTGGTCTGTCCGTTTTGTTTTGTAGGAATGGCATTTCTGATTACATTGATTATATCTAAATTCAATCCCTTTCTCTTTGTTTGATGCTTGTTGTTCCATAATATTCTTCAATTTTAATAATATTAATATTAGCATATAAGTATGAACATTATGCTAATATAATTACTTTTTAGGTATACATGGCAAATTTATGCCTGGAAAAAGTTTTTCCTACACTTTCTTTATAAAAACCACAGGCGCCTGTTATTAGCTAAGGTAAAGGTCAAATATCTGGAATTCTGGACATAAAATCCTCCTGTATAAAAAGATTAGAAAAAAATGCAGCGCACACACGACAGATATAAGCTGAAGAGCACGCTTTTTATTGAAAGATTAATTGAAAGTCTGCAGACAAATTTGAGCTCTTAAAATATCTCTAATTGTCATTATAATCAGATTCAAAATACGCGGAAGTAATTTTTTTTGACAATAGATTTCTTTCATAACCAGGCGTCATCCCAGCTGAGATCCAATAAGAAAACCGCGCTGGAACTTTTGAATTCCAGTTATGCAAGAAATCTAATATCATGGAGTTTTCAAACACTAACAACCAAGTACTTTAATAAGGCAAAAAGCTTATCTAAGAGAGTAGGCCTTGCAATTGTATCAATAGTGGTGGGATTGGTAGGACTCGAACCTACGACCAATTCGTTATGAGCGAACTGCTCTAACCGACTGAGCTACAATCCCTTTTATCAACACCTATAATACACGCAAAAGGAAATTTGTCTACTCGCTTATTTCACTATCAACCCAACTGTGTAAATCATTTATTGCGCCAATTTTGCGTGCAATTTCCTTACCATCTTGAAATATGATTAAAGTAGGTATAGATTGAACTCCATACTTACTTGGCACCTCAGTTTCTCCATCTATGTCGAACTTGCAGATCTTGATCTTGCCTTTTCTATCCTCAGCCAATTGCTCGATACGTGGCATCAGACTTTTGCATGGTCCACACCATTCTGCCCAAAAATCTACCAGCACAAATCCTTTGTGGTTAGCAACTTCAGATTCGAAATTTTGATCATTTACCGCTTTAATATCATCACTCATAAAATACCTAAATTTTTATAAATATAGCGTATCAATTAACAGCTGATCAACTAAATTTTTCTGGATTCAAGTGAAGTGATTACATATGATGATTAAAGATATCTACACTCCCCCAACCCATTGAATCTAGCCCAATACGAGTAGGAAGAAATTCAAAGCACTTTTCGGCTAATTCTTTTCTATTTTCACGTTCTAGCATTAAATCTAGCTTTTCCTTTATTTTATGGAGATATAAAACATCAGATGCAGCATAACTTTTTTGCTTGTCTGTTAAAATTTCATTTCCCCAATCAGAAGATTGTTGTTGCTTATTTAATTTTATATCAAGTAGTTCTAAGCACAACTCTTTTAAGCTATGATTATCTGTGTAGGTGCGAACTAAACGTGAGGCTATTTTCGTGCAATAGCAAGGCAGTGCCCAAGTTTGCAGGTAGTAATGTATTATACTCACATCAAATCGCGCAAAGTGAAATATTTTGGTTATATTTTTATCCTCCAATATTTTTCTCAAATTTGGAGCTGTATAATCGTTTTTGAATTGAATCAAATGAGCGTTGCCATCACCAAAAGAAAGCTGCACAAGGCATAATCTATCTCTGCTATGCAGTAGCCCCATTGCCTCTGTATCAACAGCTATAGATTTTATATCATTCGGTATTGCACTGGCTGGCAGGTCGTCTTTATATACAAATATTCTCATAAATTTAATATGTTTTATGACACATATAATAATCAAAAATGAGTTTTAAGTATACGAAAAGATCATAGAAGATTGGCTCCCATATTTTTCATATGCATGGGTTTACAAATTATGATATGCACCTATAATAAGAATAAGTAAATTTTCATTGCGGGAGTGGCTCAGTTGGTAGAGCGCAACCTTGCCAAGGTTGAGGTCGAGGGTTCGAACCCCTTCTCCCGCTCTTTAATTTTAACATAAAAAATTTCCTTCCCCTATTCAACTAGTTCAGCTATACTCAAAGTAGCTAAAAGTTTTTTAGAAATTTATTATTTAGGGGGGGTATATGAAAAAAGATGATGTTATAGTCTGTTTAATAGTTTTAGGCATAGGAGCAACAATAGGAGCACTTACAGGCTTAGCGCTCAGTTTTACAACTCTATCACCTTTGGTGATGGGTGGAATTGTTGCTGCGGTTCCTGCACTCTTACACTTTTCCATTTGTACAGGTGAGGGACTCTCACAATCCCAATTCTCTTATGCTCATGCTTGTCTCTTTGTTGCAAGCGCTGCAACTGGAGTTAGTCTTGCTGCAGCTGCAACTGCTATTTCTCCAAGTATAATGCTTGGAATGGGATCGGCAGCTTTAGCAGGTGCAATAATAGCACCCATAGCAGTAATTGCAGGGTTCCTTGTAGCATTTGGTATTATTGAACCAATAGCTAAAAAAGTGAATGAGTATATTATATCACCTATAGTTGAGCGTTTTTCTTCAAAAGGGGAAGAGAAAGCTATATAATAATCAATTGACGTTAGCATTTAGTTTTCTTTATAATTTCCTTTGTGAAAGAACAAAAATGCTTATTTGTAACGATAGCTGGTTTGCCAAATGCTGGAAAGTCAACGCTAATTAACAGCATCGTAGGCAAGAAAATTGCAATTGTCACCCCTAAAGTGCAGACAACAAGGACGCAGGTAAGGGGTGTTGCTATATGCAACAATGCGCAAATTGTTTTTACTGACTCTCCAGGAGTGTTTTCAGCAGAAACAAATCTTGAAAAAGCTTTAGTCAAATCTGCATGGGGAGCAGTTAAGGATAGTGACATTACTTTGTTGCTTGTTGATGTAAACAATTACCTAAAAAATATAGAAAGAATAAAAACGATATTTGCACGACTGGAGCGCACAAAAGGCAGATGCATTTTGGTTATCAATAAAACTGATTTAGTAAAGAAATCAGAGCTCAAGATGGCACATGAGCACCTAAATTTGCTTTATAAGTTTGAAAAAATTTTTACGATCTCGGCACTGAAGAATGATGGACTTTCTGATCTGACTAGTTACTTGTCTGAAATTGCACCGATAGGCCCTTGGTTTTATGAAAAAGATCAAATAACTGATTCCTCAGCTGATTTTTTATCAGCGGAAATTACGAGAGAAAAGTTATTCTTGAACCTACGTGAAGAATTGCCATACTCTACAGCTGTTATAACTGAACAATTTGAGGAAAAAAAAGATAAGAGTTTAGTCATAAAACAGATCATATTTGTATTGAAAGATAATCATAAGAAAATAGTGCTAGGAAAAGACGGCAGTAGCATAAAAAAAATTAATATCGAGGCACGTACAGAATTGGAAAAGTTATTTGAGTGTAAAGTTCATCTCTTTTTGTTCGTAAAAGTGCGACCTTGGACTGATCGCCCTGAGGAATATATAAGTAATGCTTAATTCTTTGTTGGTATTTGATATTGAAACTATACCAGATGTAAATTCCTGCAAGAATTTACTAAATATTAGTGATGATAGCAGTGTAGAAGAAAAGAGGAACGCATTAACAAAATATCATCTTGAAATAACAAACGGGCAAAACTCTTTTCTGCGTCAGCCCTTCCACCTTGTTGTAGTCATTAGTTTTTTACTTTGTAATATAACACGCCAGAGCGGTTATGAAATGTTCACACTACAAGAAATAAGATCTGGAGGCACAGTAAACTCCAATGAAAAAGAGCTAGTAAAGGGATTTTTTAACTACATATCAGAGAAAAAGCCAAGACTAGTTTCGTTCAATGGACGCACTTTTGATATACCGGTACTGAAGTACCGTGCTATGGTTCATGGCATTCAAGCAGAATATTTTCACAAAGCTGGCGATAAGTGGAATAGTTACAATCAGAGGTACAGTAGTGATTGGCATTGTGATTTGCTTGAATCTCTCTCTGATTTTGGAGCTTCTGCAAGAATGAAGATGAACGAAGTTTGCGCAGCATTTAATCTTCCCGGTAAGATTGGAGTTGATGGTTCACAAGTTATGGACTTATATGATAGTGGCAAAATACAAGAGATTCGCGATTATTGTGAAACAGATGTGATTAACACTTATTTGATTTATTTGAGGTTTATGCATCATCAAGGAAGAATTACTACAGAAAGCTATAATAAGAGCATAGAAGAACTGCTTTTAGAATGCGAAAAAAAAGAACACCTAAAGAAATTTAAAGAAGAATGGAAAATAACTTCTGGTGAAAATTTTTATATTGAATTTAAATGAATAGATGCTACAGAGCAATCTAATGATTGCTCTGTATAGTAGTTATAAACTCCTTGTAGTAGAAAAGACATTTTGATGTGCCCTTTGCTTAACTTCTGCTTGTTCAAGCTTAGAAAAATTTTCTAAGTTTTTATCTTGGTATTCCTTTTTTACTTTCTCGAAAAAATTTTGTCCACCAAGAATATAATTACCTAAATTAGCAGCATAATATTGAGCATTACCTAAAACTGCACAGTTAATTCGACTTAATATTCTCGAAGGGTAATAAAAGAGAGAAACGTTATTGTTCGATCGGAAATCTTTTTCATCCATTATTTTAATGGCTTCATGATAACCATCTATTTGATGAACAAAATATCCTTCAGGTACTGATATTCTCAATTGTGCACCTACATGAGCATAACCACAAATACCAGGTGATACCGCTGGTACTGGGTCTTGTCTATGTTGAGTTACTCTAATGGTTTTTTCTTGAAGAACATCATTATAAAATTCACTAGCAGTAAGATCAAAAACTCGTGGATCACCAAAAGTTGCAACATGAACATCTTCAGCTCCTTCTGTTTTATTGAGGCATAAAGCAGCTATCTTAGCAATAGCTCCTCCCATACTGTGACCTGTGAGATTAATTTTAAAATCCTTGATTTCTGATCCCTGTTTTTCAGCATGAGATTTCAAAATGCCATACAGATTAGGCCATGAATCCATAAATGAATTATAGAAACCACAATGAATTCTTCCACCTTCAGGTAAAAATTCCGAAGTAGCAAAAAGTACATTTATATCAGTAATTCCATCATTAAAACTCTGGCTCAGACGAGTACCATGGTAGGCTATTGTTATTTCTTTACCTTTTATAAAAACGTGACCAGCATCTTTTTCAAAGCTATTACCAAATGGAATAATTTCATAACCTTCGCTGATGAGTTCAGCTCTAGTTTTATACATTTTTTCAGTAGATGGAACAATTTCAAAATCTTCTACAATTTCAAATTCAGTTTTGTATACTCTTTGAGCTAGGTTGTTACATCTTTTTTTACTTAATTTACCATCATCATCGCCATAGCTTATCTTGCAGAAATTACCCATTTCTAATAATTTCTCTCTATCAAATCCTGCAATTTTTACAATACTTTCATCTATTTTATAGTCAGAAGGTAAAGAACATGGCTCATTTGGATCAGCACGATTTATAAATTCATAATCTTCAATGATCTCAAATTCATCGTCATATTCTTTCATCTCGTATTTGCCATCATCTACTGAAATAGAGTCTGGCTGTTCAGTATTACCTGGCTCTGAGCCTGTAGCAGCACCTGTAGTGCTAAACCAATTGCGTAAAAAACTAAAATCCATAAGTACCCCAATCTATCAAAAATAAAACAATAATCTACCAACTATAATACAAATTAATATTATTGTCAACAATTTATATTAATAATTTAATCTTTTTATGCTTTTACTTTGAGTAAATTTTACTTCCATAGAATAAGTATAGAGTTATAATACACTAACAAGCAAACCTCTGTACTAAATTTTGGTTAATATACACGTTGAGCGTATTAAGAAAGTTGCTTTTAAAGTATTGCATTTTACCTTTATTTTCGCTATAAGGTTGCTTTAAGTTGGATTTTCAACACCTTTATACTATTTATGTTATGATTTTAAAATTTTTTGGGGGCACTTCATGAAAAAATCTATTTATACTAGAACTGCTCTAGCTTCTCTATTGACTTTATGTTCTTTCAGTGGCTTTGCTGCTGACTTTTCTGACGAGAGTATGAAGGAAGTAAAAAAGCAAGAGAGTAACGAGTCAATCAAAACTTCTGGAAAGATGGAAGTGATGAAGACGTCAAATAAGAAACTAAAAGAAAAAATGGACAGGATATGTAATGCTGATCCAAGAAAAAAAGCCGAGGAGCTTAAGAAAAAAGAAGAACTAAGATTAGCAGCTGAGCAGAAGAAAAAAGAGGAGTTAAAATTAGCAGCTGAACAAAAGAAGAAAAAAGAAGAGTTAAAATTAGTAGCAAAACAAAAGAAAAAAGATGAAATTAGGCTAGCAAAAGAGAAAAAAGCAAAGCTTATAGAGGATTCAAAGGCGAAAGCTCTAAGCACTAAAAATTCTAATGTAGAAAAGTCAAAAATTAAGGGTTCTAAAACTAAGAATGCTAAAATTGAAGCTAAAGATATAAAAAAGGATGTAAAAGTTGTTAACAGCAATACAGAGGAAAAAGGTAAGGCAAGTCCTGTTGTTTCAGTTGGTGGGGTTGATATTATCAATACCAATCAAGGGGATGGTTTAAGAATAACTTTCGGTGGCGTTGTTGATTCTCAAGGTTATGGTAACCATGGGCTAAGTGGCTATAACCATTATAATGTTATGCCAGGTAAATCTACAGATTATTTTAACAATACTCCAGATAGTATAAAAGGAGCAAATCCAATATTTCCTAAAGGGATAGGGAATATTGGTGATTACAGTGAAAACATGGGCATGATTTCAGATGCAATATTGCACTTAAGAGCTGAAAATAAAAATGAGGATATTGGTCTTCGTTATGGTGCCGATGTACAATTCCATGTTCCAGTTACTGAAGGTAAAGGAGCTTCACAAGGCGTGAATGCTGCAAGAGGTAGAAGTGCACATGTGTTTTTGAATTCAAAATATGGTGATCTGAAACTTGGTTATCAGTTTGGTCCTGAGTCTCTGATGAGACTTGATGCAACAAGAATTGCAACTGTTGATGGAGCTGCAGATAGTGACTGGTTCAGAAAAGTAAACTTAGAAGGAAGTGCTGCAAACTTCCCATTTTACGTAACACCACGTCTTTACACTGAAAGCTTCTCGAGCGAGAGCGAAAAACTCTCCTTCCGTATGGCAGGAAAATACAACAAAGAGGTTATGACCACATTGCCATTTAGAGCTGCTTACTACTCGCCGAATTATATGGGTGCAAGATTTGGTCTTAGCTACTCACCTCGCTACGATAGTGGTTTATCCGTTGTAAAAGAAATAGATTCAGTTCTTTCTAAAAATGCTCAAAAGCAAGATGAGGTAAAGCATAAGGAAACGTTAAGACATGTTGGACCAGATTACCAGCATATAATAAGCGCTGGTGCATCATATGAATATGACTTTAGTAAACATAATGTAAAAGTTAAAACTTCCGTAGTTGGTGAATATGGGTTTTCAAAGCAACCGAGTAAAGATAAGCACCTTTATAACGAGTTCATAGAATACAATAATCTGGCAGGCATTAATTTGGGTGCAAGCGCTGATTATAAGATTGATGAAGATCAAAGTGTAAAATTCGCTGCTTCTTTTGCATATTTAGGCAAATCTGGTCAACCTAAGAGTATCAAGGAACTCGACCTTGCTTCAAAAGAATATAAAGAGACTACTGATATTGCTAGAAAAAATGGCTTAAAGCAATTTAATGATAACAATACCATGTATTGGACTGCAGGTGCTGGTTATCAATATGATAACATCTACACAAGCGTGACATACTTTGGTAGCAGAATGAGTGATAAAGATATGCTTCATGATGTTGCACTTGGTGTTCAGTATGATCTATCTTCTTGCAATAAAAGCAAATTTGTTCCTTATGCAGCTCTTCACTACTTTACAACTGATGAAAAAGGTGCACTGGAAGATAAAAATAAGGATAAGATACCTTCTAACAAAGGAGTTCTTCTCCTCACTGGTGTGAAGTTTTCTTTCTAGTTATTTAATAATACACACCACAGCTTGAATGTGGTGTGTGTTTTCACTATGCACTTTCAAAATGTTGAAAAAATTTCCAATATATGATATAATAGCTAAAACTAGGAAGTAATAATCTAATGAGTATAACAGTAAATCTTGATGGGGAGTTCGAGAAAATAGTGCAGTCTCATTCCATATTGCAAAATCGTTCTGTACCGCAACAAATCGAGCATTGGGCTAAGATTGGTCAGATTGTTGAAGATAACCCTGAGCTCAGCTATAACATCATCAAAGAAATCCTTTCAGGCATTGAGGATATCAAGTCAGGTAATGTTGAGGAGTATAAGTCCACAAAATTTTGAAGATTCTTCTCACCAACACTTTTAAGCGGTCAATGAAGAAGCTGCACAATAATCAACTACCCAAACTTGAAGAAGCCATCAAACAAATTCAAGGTAACCCATATATTGGAGAGCTAAAGTCAGGCGATCTTGCAGGTGTTCGCGTGTATAAATTCTCTATTTTTAATCAACTGACATTATTAGCCTATATTCACAACGAACAAAATAACATATTAACACTTCTTGCATTTGCTCCACACGAAAATTTTTATAGAGATTTGAAAAAACAAGTGTAGCTAAATGCAGGTATGCCATTATTTATAAGAGGCAACTATGCAAACCAAATTAAAAAACCATTTAGCTGGAGAATTACTTACCATCGCTACTTGCTGGAAATTAACACTTGTAAGTGGAGAAGTAATGGGATTTACTGACTATGATGAAGATTTAAATCTCAATAATGTATTCTATAAATCTTCAAGCGGTTTTATAGCCAGCAGTATAATATTAAATAGCGATTTGAGAACTGATAATTTAGAAATTGAAGGAATATTAAATAGTGCTGATATTAAAGAAAAAGATGTTTTATCAGGAAGGTATGACTTTGCAAATATTGAAATATTTCTTGTGAATTATAAAGATTTGAGTCAGGGAATTATGAATTTGCATGCAGGAACTTTTGGTAAAGTAACATTAAATAGTGGGAGGTTTATCGCTGAAATTAGAGGTCTTGCGACAAAGCTTGAGAGAAGCATAACAGAGCTATATTCTCCTGTATGCAGGGCACAATTTTGCGATGATAGATGTAAAGCTGATGCTAAAAAGTTTAGTAGAATGAGCACAATTACTAAAGTGATAGATGAAAGAAGATTTGAAGACACTAATTTAATCGAAAGTGATGGATATTATAAGCACGGAGTGTTTAGTTCAGCAACATTTGAAGTTGTAGTTAAAGAATACAAAAATAAAGTAGTTACATTATTTGCTTCTCCTCCATATCAAATTTCTACCGGAGATAAATATTCGATACTTGCAGGTTGTGATAAAGCGTTTTTAACGTGCAAAAACAAGTTTAACAATACTGTGAATTTCCGTGGCGAACCATATATACCAGTTGTTTAGCAGCATAATTTTTAATATTATGAATAAGTATGGAAAGGTGGCTGAGCGGTCTAAAGCACACGCTTGGAAAGCGTGCACATATGAAAATATGTCGGGGGTTCGAATCCCCCCTTTTCCGCACATTATTTCTAGTGTAACATAGGATTTTCCGTTTTGTTCTTAAACCGTAATAACCATAGCACTTCAGCTCCGCAATTTTTCAGAGTCATCTACGTCAATAAAAGAATAGAGTTATCAAGTTGCAGAGCCTTCTTGATTTTTGATGATGAAGAGTAGTTGTTATCATAGAAATACATCCAGTAGCCAGCATACCTTCCTTATTCCTAATGATGTCTTGCAATACGTCTGTGTCATTTCTCCCTAAAATCTAATACTAGTATATACTCAATCTACCATAATCCGTCAATACAATTCTTTATTGAAAATTTTAGGAAAATGTTGTATAATTATGCAGTAGATTTCGGTAAAACTTATGGCTGATTCAAGTATTAACATTAGTGAAAAAGTTTTAAAAAACCTTACTCGTTTAGCTAAAGTAAAGAATCAATCAGCTCAAGAGCTAGCAGAGCAGTTTATACAAGAAGCAATTGAAAATGAAGAAGATATGGCAATAGCCAAACTTGCTATTCAACGTGACACTCGAAATGCAAAATTCATCAGGCATGAAGACATCAACTGGTGATAAGTATTTAATCTGCTATGAGGAAAATGTAGTTCACAAAGACATTCAAAATCTTCCAAAGACAATATGGTCAAGGGTAAAAGAAATCGTAAAAGAGCGTCTTACACTTTCTCCTGAGAAGGCAGGAGATCCCTTGCTCGGTGAGTTCAAAGGACATCGTAGAATACGATCTGGTGATTATCGTTTGGTTTATAGGATAAGTAAATTAGAACGTACAGTAATAATTACTGCAATAGAGCATAGAGAATACATCTATAAAAGTTAGAACCTTCCTATAAGCATTGTATATTTCATTATACAGACCTCTTTCCTCTTCACCTTAGGTGGCTTTGCTCAGCTCAAAAATAACTCATTTTTTGACTATACCCCTATAATTTTACTATTCTACAGACTATAAAATCGATGCTAATAACGGATTAGAGATAAACGTTGCAAAGAATCGCAGTGGATCAACCGGAAAGGTTACAGTAAGTTAATACTGGAAGGATATTAATCTAGGATTCATAAATGTCTTTTCTGTGTTTTATTGAAACACTTCATACTTTGCAGCATTTACATGATACGATAATCGCCAGTTCTCAGTCTTCTGTATCCTTTGAGTTTGTAACAAAACGATTCACCAAAATCAATTGGATTAACTGTAAGTCGCTCTTTTACTATCTCTTCAACTCTTAACTTTATTGTTTTTGGAAAAGCTCTTCTTACCAACATTTTTCAGGAATTTAATCTTATCGCGCTTTAGTCCCACCTATAGTGGTAAGATTATCTACTTATTCTTATATGGGAATTTACCAACTATTAAGACATTAAGTGTAATAAAAATATATTCTAATAGTATGGAAAAATAAAATGAATTTTGAAAAATATGTAAAGGATGGCGTTATAAATTTATATGATTTGCGTAGCAACACAAATAACAAAGAAATACAGGAGCTTATCAATTTTATAGAAAAAAGAAAAGATATCAAAGAATTTGGTTTTGGAAGTCATTATACTAGTGTTAATAACATGAAACTTAGGTGCAGAGGTGCAGGAATTGGTTTAGCTGCTGGTCTAGTTGCAGCATGTTGTTTATGGCAAGAAACTTTAGCTCTTATTGGCGGTTCTGGTGTAGTGTTGATTGCATTTGCTATAGTTGGTGCGTTACTTGGAGCTGGAGCGGGCTATGTCGTAGGTAAATGTCTTGATAAAATTGAGGTTAGTAAGTGTGCAATAAGCAGATTTTCTTAGAGGTTCGTATTGAATTCTAGCTTTCTTTCAATACTTAAAGATTTACAATCAGAGCAAACTACCTGGCCACGTGGAACTGATTTCAGCTCATCAGTTGAAACTTTACTTGAGCAGAATATGCATTTTATTTTATCACTTGGGGCGAGTGAGTGATCAACAGCAATTCTATCATCAAAAACAAAACACTCGCCTTCCCAATTACCACTTTTGTTGTGAGTTTTTTCAAGGTAGGAAAGAATACCGCCTTTAAGGTGATAAACATCGTTAAATCCAAGGCTTTTCATATATGCTGTAGATTTCTCGCATCTGATTCCACCAGTGCAGTACATAGCCACTTTCAGATCTTTACTCTCAGAGAAAGACTCTGCCCACTGAGGAAAATCTCGAAAACGCTGAGTATGTGGATTGATTGCATTTTTAAACTTGCCTAGTTTTACTTCGTAATCATTTCGTGTGTCTATCACTAAAACATCAGGTTGAGAGATAAAATCATCCCAATAATCTGGATCAATGTACTGACCTCTAACGGAAGTATCGAGATTACTTACACCAAGATTCACAATTTCTCTTTTTAATCTCACTTTCATCTTACTAAATGGTTGATATTCTGCTGCACTCTCTTTCCATGTAAGGTCCCTTAGTCTATAATCAGAACGTAGAAAATCGAATATTTTATCAATCGCGTTTCTTTCACCAGATACGGTTGCATTAATACCCTCTTCTGCAAGGAGTATAGTACCCTTTAATTCGACATTGTCGCATGCAACTTTTATTTCATCTTTCATGTCATAATAATTAGAGAGTTTTACAAAATGATAGAAAGTTGCAATGACAAAACTCATAATTAATTAGTTTATCGATTTAAAACATAATATATAAAATTATGAAGATATTCAATAGGACGGCTGTTAATTACTGGATATCTTTAGTTTTTGCATATAACATTTTAATATCAAATATAGATTCAAGTTAATGTTTCTGAGAGTATTTAAAAATATATTCTTGTTTTTAGTAAGTGTATTATTTGTCTGCCCTATACTATCGTTAATATCGATTCTATTTACAGAATCAGCAAACTCTGGATGGGTAATTAGTAGACTTTTTCCTGAATATATACTCAATACGTTGATTTTGATGGTAGGAGTAGGGTTAATATCCTTTATATTTGGAGTAATTCCAGCTTGGCTTACTACATTTTTTTCGTTTCCCGGAAGTAGAATTTTTGAGATTGCCTTATTCTTTCCGATATCAATTCCTGGATATATAGTATCGTTTGTTTATGTAAATACGCTAGAGTTTTCAGGTCCGATTCAGAGCTTGTTAAGAGATACTTTTCAATTGGGCAAAGGTGACTATTGGTTTCCCGAGATCAAATCCCTAGGTGGTGGAATATTAGTAATGGGATTTAGTCTATATCCATACGTTTATATGTTGGTCCGCTCAAGTCTAAAGAGCGTTAGTAACTCAGTCACTATTGCATCAACACTTGGGTTCTCCTCATTACAGAGTCTGTTTTCTGTCATCATACCCTCCATACGTCCATCAATTATAGCTGGGTTATCCTTGGTACTGATGGAAGTAATTACAGATTTCGGCACACCACAGTTTCTTGCTATCGATACTTTCACGACAGGAATATACCGTACTTGGTTTTTACTTCATGACAAATATTCAACTACTGTTTTGGCAGTTGCAGAACTGATTTTCGTTGCAACACTAATAGTTATCGAGAAAAAACTACAAAAAAGAGAAATATCTTACTCTTCAATCAATACTAATGCAGATTATCACAATAAACGTAGTATAAACGGTTCTATATCGTTGATCTTTTCTTATCTTATGTGTTTATTGCCGATATTAATAGGCTTTATTTTACCAATGATTCCACTTATATATTGGAGCATAGAGAAAGGCTTTTTCATATACGAAGCAAGATTTTACAATATAATAACAAACAGTATTAGTTTATCATTTATTACCGCGCTAATCTCGATCAGCATTGCAATAATTATTGGATATACAGCACGTAAAAATAAGCTAATAAGCAATATAGCACGTCTAATTTCTCTTGGATATGCAATTCCAAATGCAATTATTGCAATTAGCATAATAATGTTTTTAAGCAGAATATCTTCTTTCATTACTCAATATATTGTAGAAATTAGCTTGGTAGGAACTATTGGTGCATTAGTTTACTCATATTTATTTCGTTTTTTTGCTATATCTTTCAAAGCAATAGAGTCGGGACTCAAAAAAACACCAAATGAAATTGAATGGACTGCATATACTATGGGTCATGGGCCTATTTCCACGTGCCTGAATATTCATATTCCCCTTATCAAGAAAAGCATACTATCGGGATTTCTGCTCGTGTTTATGGATACGGTAAAAGAACTCACGGCAACACTAATTATCAGACCATTTAATTTTGAAACTATATCAACTAGAATATATGAACTTGTCAGCGATGAGCGTTACAGAGAAGCTGCCCCATTTTCGTTAATGATAGTTATTATAGGTTTAACCTCTACAATAATCTTATTCACACTTGATGATAAGAATCAAAAATAAACTATTTTGCATCTGTTCAGCAGAGTAACAAAATAAGATAGACGAAAAAAGACAACTATAGAAGCAAATGGTCAGTGCTTTCGTGTTTATCAACTTAGTTGGATCTCAGTATCAGCTACTCGGATGACATTATGGAAGCTCAAATGACAAAACAAGAAGCACTGGTTTCAGATGCACTTAAACAAATACACTATCTTGATGATCAATGAGGTCTAGTGTTAACGTATGGACTATCTAAGGAAAAGGGTGGTACCATAACATCAAAGGTTTTTATGCTCTCTTCGTTCAGAAATTCATATTTACCCTGCATTATTCCTGATGGTGTATTTAAGTATGTTCCACTTGTATATTTGAATACCTCTCCAGATTTTATTACAGGTTGTTCTCCAATAACACCAACTCCGGCAATTTCATTTATTTTCCCCTTATGATCTATTATTTGCCAATAGCGACTTAATAATTGAATGGTTGATGAGCTTTTGTTTTTTATCTTAACATTATACATCCATACGTAACAATTTTCATAAGGAATGGATTGCTCTTCAATGTAAATTGGCAAAACTGTAACTTCAACAGAATTAGTAATAAGTGTGTATTTCATGGTCATCGTAAAGTGTTCATGATAAAAGTTTAACACACTTCAATTATACACTTTTTTCATAGATTTTCCAAGCATATTATCGTACTCTAACTAGGAAATATTAATCTACATGATGAACAAAACAGATCCACTGGATAAAAAAGTGATAGGAATAATAGGAAGTGGGCAATTAGGTAAAATGACTGCTATCGCTGCAATAAAACTTGGGCACAAAACGCATATTTTTGCCAGTGCTAAAAACGATCCAGCTTGTTCTGTTGCTGATGATTTAACAATAGCAGACTTCTGTGATAAGAGGGCACTTGAATCTTTTGCACAGAGTGTGGATTTAGTCACTATTGAGTCTGAAAATATTCCATGTAGTGCAATTGATATTGTGTCGCAGCATACAGATTTTTATCCAGGTAAAAAGGCGTTACACATTTCGCAAAATAGGCTGAGAGAGAAAGATTTTATTAGAGATTTAAGCATAAAAACTGCTGATTACAAAAGTATACAAAATTATAATCAGCTACTAGAAAGTAGTGAAACTTTTAGCTATCCAGTGAGGCTAAAAACAACAGAAATGGGTTATGATGGAAAAGGACAATATATGATTGAAAATGATTCTGAACTGAAGCAATTTGCTTCCTTCGATTGGAATAAAGAGTACATTCTTGAAGCAAGTGTTGATTTACTGAAAGAGGTTTCAATAGTCGTTGCAAGAGATAAAAACGGTAAAGTAGCTTTTTTTCCTATAGCAGAGAATCACCACGTTGACGGAATACTTAATACTTCAATAGCACCAGCTAAAATAGATAATAAATTAGCCCAAGAGGTACAAAAAACTGCAGAGAAAATAGCAACTGCACTTGATGTAGTAGGAATTCTAGCTATTGAATTTTTCATCACTCAAAATCATGAATTACTAGTTAATGAACTGGCCCCAAGACCCCACAATTCTTGCCACTGGAGCTTGGATGCATGCAACGTTAGTCAATTCGAGCAGCTAGTTAGGATAATATGCGGGCTATCTATGCAGGAAGTAGTATTACGCTTTCCTTGCATGACAAAAAATATAATAGGTAATGATATATATAATTCTCACAAATATTTGAGCAACGAAAAAGCTAGTTTAACCATATATGGGAAAAAAGAGGTTAGGGACAAGCGTAAAATGGGACATGTCAATATAGATTTAAGCTATTGAGCTATAAATGCTCTTTGATCAAGATCTCCAAGATCTGCACTATATTTAGTGCTGCACCTTTGCGTAGATTATCAGCTACTATCCACATATTTAATCCGTGTTTAACGGTATCGTCTTGTCTAATACGCGATATGTATACGGCATTCTCTTGCACAACATCAATCTGAGTCATATATCCACCATCTTCGCGCTTATCTTGCACTAAAACTCCATCGTCTTCACTGAGCATTTCACGAGCTTCTTCTTCAGTTATATGCTGATCAAATTCTACATTTACTGCTATAGCATGACCAACAAGAACAGGTACTCGGACACAAGTTGCAGTTACTTTTATATCCTCTTCTAAAATTTTTTTTGCCTCCTCTTGCATTTTCCACTCCTCTTTTGTAGAACCATCTTCCATGAACTCTCCTATATGAGGAATGCAATTAAATGCTATTTGCTTAGGAAATATTTCAGGTTTTTTAGCTTCATTCATAAAGATTTTTTTTGTCTGATTGTAAAGCTCATCCATTGCTGCTTTACCTACACCAGAAGTTGATTGATAAGTTGAAGCAACGATTCTCTTTATTTTTGCTTTTTGGTGTAATAAATGTAATGCCAGCAACATTTGTATTGTAGTACAGTTTGGATTAGATATTATGTTATGGTTTTTATACTCCGTAATTTTATCTTTGTTGATCTCTGGAATCACTAGTGGCACGCCTTCTTTCATCCTAAAACGAGAGGTATTATCTACGACAATACATCCAGCTTCAGTTGCAATCGGTACGTATCTCTCGGAAACATGAGACCCAGCACAGAAAATTGCTATATTAATTCCAACAAAATCGTAGTTCTCAAGGTCTAAGACAGTTAATTCTTCATCGCCGAAACTTACCTTTTTTCCCTTTGATTTTTTCGATGCAAAAGCAACAACAGAATCTATCGAAAATTTTCCCTCTTTTTGAAACTCAGCAAGCATGGTCAATACCTCATATCCTACTCTTCCTGTTGCTCCAATAACTGCAATCTTACATCCCATATAAATAAACCTCTGATTTTAAAGCTATATTATATTTTTACTGATAAAATTTACAATTACTTTAATATTTTTACCTTGCAATTAACCATAATTTAGTTATAATTATAAGACACTAATAATATTGCATGGTAGAATGAAATGAGTAAAAAACATGATGACACTAAGGTCAAACCTGCAGTATCTGCATTTCAAAAGCCTGAAAAAGTCAATAGATTAGAGATTCAAAATGTTCTTTCGAAAAAAAGCAAGCCAGCGATAAATTTTGATGATAAAAAGTATGGTGTGAAAATTTCTAAGATAGACCAGCATCTTTCAAACAAGAAGCAAGAATCTTTTGGATTAAGAGATTTTTTAAGTTCAATACCAATAATAGGAAGATTTTTAGTGAAAATTTTCACGCCTGAAAAAGAAGAGTATAAAAAACTGCAATCGCAAATAGGTCTTTCTAATAAAGCAAAAAATGAGATCTACATAGATAATAAACGCACAGAAGAAGTAGGTAGCAAACTTGAGAATGGTAATATTGAACAAGTAGATAAAGAGAAAAAAAATCTTGGCCCATAAATATTAACCATTTAAAGTGTATCTCTCACTACTGAATTTGTTGCACAGAAGTTTTGCAGTACCAAAATAAATAAATGGGTATGCCACTTGCAGTGAACAGGCTCGAAATCAGCAGAGTACCTACAGGGGTTTCTAATATCACCCAACAACAAAAGGTTGTTGCTATGCTACCAATTAAAAGCTTATAACAACTCCTCTCCTGTATAATAACCTTTAGAAAGGCAAAACAGCACGCAAGATAAACGAACAAAAATGAAATTACAGAAAAGTCAATAATCGACGTAATCTGCTGGGCAAAATTGTTGTTTGAAGTGAGAATTAGTAAAATTGCAGTTCCAATTGAACTAACTGTTATTCCCCAAAAAGGAGAGCCATGCTTGTTCCTTTTAGCAAAGAATTTTGGCATTAGTCTATCTTCTGCAAGACCAAAAGCAACTTGTCCACTAGATAAAACCCAAGCGTTTAGACTGCCAACACAAAAAATGAATGCAACTATAGAAACAATTAAATGCCAATTACCAGAAAACATAATTTTTATCGCATCAACATATGGTGCTCTTGAACTTGCTAAATTGTTGCCATTGATCAATCCCATAATTGCAAAATTGTTGATAAAATATATAACAGCAACACAAACTGTGCCAAGCACCACAGCTTTTGGTATAGTTTTAGCTGGATTATCAACTGACCCTGCAGGTGCTGTTGCCAATTCAAGTCCAATAAAACACCATAAAGTAAGGAGTGTAGAGCGGGCAAGAATTTGCGATGTTGTAAGACTTAATATTTCTTCACTTATGATAAAATTATTTCTATCGAAAAAAAACAACGCTGCTACAGGTATTGCAAGCAATACAGCAACCTTCACAACCGTGAGCAGAAACTCAACGTGCCCTGCAGTAGCTATTCCCCTTAAATTTATTAATGTAATGATTGTAAATAACAACAGCTCTAAAAATAAACGCATACTTTTGATATCTTCATGGAAAAATGGTGTAAGATAGCCAACACCCACAACTATTAAAGCTGTTGTACTAACCCATGAGATTACCCAATATGTCCAACCAACAAAGAACGCTGCGGTAGAACCAAAAGTATGTTTCACATAAACGTGAGGACCTCCTGTTTCTGGAAACTTTGCACATAGCGTAGCAAAAACTAGCGCAAGAGACACAGCACCAGCTCCTGATATCATCCAACTTATAAGGCTATAAGCGCCATATGGAGCAAGGCTAATTGGAAGCATAAAAACCCCAGAGCCGATCTGACTACTAATGACTAAAGCAAAAACAGCCCAAAAACCTATTTTATTTGACACAATACCTCTTAATTCTATTAATGTAAGCCAGTAGTATAGCTTAAGAATTTTAGCAAATAAAAAATTTAAGTTAAGTTTTTAGTTTATGATACCAAAGTAGATAAATAAGTGTTCCGCTTAAAGGGAATAGACTTGATATTAACAATGTTTTTATAGAAGTCTCGTATATTACCCAACAGCAAAAAGATACAGCCACACCTCCAATTAAAAATTTGCAGTAGCTTTTGTCTTGTATATTAACTTTGAGAAAAGCAAGGCTACATGCTAAGTAGATAAACAAAAATGACACCACAGAGATATCAATTATTGAAGTTACTTGCTCAGCAAAACTTTTGTTTGACGTTAGGATAAGTAAACCTAATACCCCCAAAGTACTGAGTATTATTCCCCATAATGGAGCATCATGCTTATTTTTTTTGCCAAAAAATTGCGGCATTAACTTGTCTTTTGCAAGGCCTAAGGTGACCTGTCCATCAGCTAAAAACCAAGCATTTAAATTACTTACAGAAACGATAAAGGCAACAACAGAAATAATTAAATGCCAATTACCTGGAAACATAATTTTTATCGCATCAACATATGGTGCTTTTGAACTAGCTAGTTCATTACCACTTATCAATCCCATAATTGAAAGACTATTGATGAAATATATCACAGCAACACAAACTGTTCCAAGCACTATAGCTCTTGGTATTGTCTTAGCTGGATTATTGACATATCCTGCAGGTGCCGTTGCTGATTCAAGTCCAATAAAACACCATAGAGTAAGGAGTGTAGAACGAGCAAGAGTTTGTGATATTGTAAAGTTTGATACTTCCTCGCTTACAATAAAATTATTTTTATCAAAGAAAAACAACCCTGCGATAGGTATTGCGAGAAGTGCAATAATTTTAACAATGGTCAGCAAAAGCTCAACATGCCCAGCAGTAGTTACTCCCCTTAAGTTTATTAGCATAATAGCTAAAATTAATGTTATTTCTAAAAGCAAACGTATATCTTGTATATCATTATGAAAAAGCGGGGCTAAATAACCGATACTTGCAATCGTTACAGCAGTTGAGCTAACCCACGAACTTACCCAATATGTCCAACCAACAAAAAAAGCTGCTGTAGAACCAAAAGCATGTTTCACATAAATATGAGGACCGCCCGTTTCTGGAAATTTTGCGCAGAGTGAAGCAAAAACTAAAGCAAGAGATATAGCACCAAATCCTGATATAACCCAGCTTATGAGGCTATAAGCGCCGTATGGTGCAAGGCTGATTGGGAGCATAAAAATTCCAGAGCCAATTTGGCTACTAATCACCAAGGCAAAAATAGCAAAAAAGCCTATTTTATTTGACACGACAATGTTTAATTTTTATCTGAATAATTAACAATATAGTTGAAGCTCAGAAATTTCAATTGGTCTTTACAAAATTTGCATTTTTTTAATTTAAGCATATAATAAAAAGTATATTAATAGATTATTAAGAAGCGGGGTATGAATCCAAGGTTAAAAGATTTTTTGATTATTTGTGGGGGTATTTTATTGTTTGTTTCCGCTATTGGAGCAATTTTTTTATTTGAATATTTATTTGATATCTTTATTAATGCGCTTTATGCATTCCTTCTTGCCAAAACTTCAAGTGAAGTATTAGCATTTTTTGGAACACTTGCAATTTTTTTAGCTGTTGGCGTTTCATGCTACGGACTGCATAAGCTCTGTTCTATTTTTACAGAAAAAATTACAAGCAGCTATCAGTCTTTCAAAAATGAAAATAGTGATGATAACATTTTTTCTGAAGTATATAATGATCCAACAGTAGGGTTAAAAGATAAGATTTTATTTTTTTCTATATACTCAATATACTACATTCAATTACCATTTTTGTATTGTGCATCAAAGATATCAGAACTTAGTAGAATGTTATCAGAGAGTAGAGCGCTCGGTCTTAGAATATGTTTAGTGCTTATCAATACTATATTATTGATCCCTGTAGCGCTTCTTGAGTTAATAAAGTATCCATTAATAAAGCTCTTCTCGCCTCTGGGTTTAAGTGTAAAGCAAATGAGCTTTTTGTTTAATGTAAGTGATGTAGGTACTGGTAATCAGAATGTTCATACTAGAAGTTTTGAGCAAAGTGTTATTGAGTGTGCCAAAAAATTAAAGGAAGAATATGGGACTCCATCAAATGAGCTGGATGAAGAGTTTAAAAACTATATAGGCGGTTTGACAAATCAGCAGAAAGAACTGATAGCGCCTTATTTGAAGGTAGATAATTATAGAGAAGGAGAATGGGTAAGGTGGGTAGATTCCAAAACCGGACTGACATTAACACAGGCCATAAATCTAGTTTTAATTGCAGCAACAAAGCAAAATGCAGATGTAGAGCTGTTGAAATCCATATTGCTGGTTCGTTTTGAGGAAAGTAATCGCCAATGTGGTCCTGGAATGCTTAATCGTATCATTTATGCATTAAGTGGCCTTGAAGCAGAAAATAATTTTGCAGCTCAACTAGAGCCTCAGATAATAGGAGAATTGGCCGGTAATGCTACTAAAAGATTTCTTGAGAGATCTGTAGATAAGCACTACTTTAAAATAAAAATTTTAAAAGAAAATTTTGATGACTTATATTCGCTAGGTTCTGAAGTGGATTTGAGCAATGCAAATGATGAAGTAAAGGATGGAATTTCTCATATGAGAAGTGCTATAAAAGAATTTGTATTTAAAGAGTTATATGTGAAGTTTTATAATGACTATGGAGAACATATTCGTAGAGGACAGATAAAACAAAAGCTAAGGGAATTAATAACAGGTGAAGTCGTAGATGCAGCAATATATGGTAAGATAGATGAAGTAGCAATACCTGCAGAACCATCCACTTGCCTTGAAAGAGTGAAAGCATTTTTGGGAAATATAGCAAGGTTTTCTGCTGCTTAGCACGCCTCTAGAGTTTACTAAACTTTGATTGTGAGTTAGGTGTGAAGCTAAAAATTGGTATTTACGATTAACTCACAGCAAACTAAACGATGGCAACCTGGTCACCCTCTAATTTTTCCTTATTGATTCGTAGCAGGTTCTTTGCTATGGTTATGAAAAGAAACCTCATCAGTATACTTTGATAGGTGAGTATTATATATGATAATATTGATAACAAATGATGATGGTTTTAAGAGTGAAGGAATAAGATTACTTAAAGAAATTGCACACAATTTTGCATCGGAAGTATGGATAGTAGCACCAGATACTGATAGGAGTGGAGCTGCAAGGTCTCTTGACTATCCAGTAAAGCAATTTATTAAAATAAGTCAACATAGTGAAAGGGAGTTTAGTGTGTCTGGTACTCCCGCAGATTGTGTCATTATCGCGTTAAATAAAATTATGAATAAAAAACCAGACTTAATATTATCTGGAGTAAATATTGGATCAAATGTCGGCGATGATATTTGTTATTCAGGCACAATCGGTGCTGCAATGGAAGGTGCTGCAAGATCTATACCTTCTATTGCGCTGAGCCAAGTTTATCATGATAAAATAGACTGGAACAATACAAAGATTTTTGCACCAAAGGTTATTGCCAAGCTAATGAAAGTTGGTTGGCCTAAAGATATAGTGATGAGTATAAATTTTCCTGCTACAGAAAAAGTGAAAGGGGTCGAATTTGCTGAACAAGGTGAATATAACATTGATGGTGATTTAACTTTTACTGAAAACTTAAATGGTTCTTTGAGCTTAAATTGGTCTCGGGAACACTCAGGCAGTGGTAGTGTAGATAAAATAAAAGGAGGTTTTATTACTATTACACCGATAAAATTAGATTTTACAGATTATGATATATTAAATGCTATGAAAAATTCTTGTGCAGAGGAATTTTCTTCTATAGCTAACACTCCTATTGCTTCTGATTAGATATTTTCTACGGTTTTATCGCGAGCAATCATTTTTTCTTCACCCGTGTCCATATTTTTAATTTTTAAAGTTTTACTGCTTAGCTCTTCATCACCAAAGATTAATACAACTTTTGCATTTGCTTGATTTGCTTTTTTCATTCGGGTTTTTAGAGTTCCACTATATTCGTAAATCACATATAAACCATTTCTGCGTAATTCACTTGCAAGTGTTAGAGCATGTTCTTCAGCTTCTCCACCGATTGGAATTATATAAATAGGCCTCTCTTTTTTTTCAGCATAGTTGATTAATTCCATTATACGCTCAATCCCCCCTGCAAATCCTATTGCTGGAGTGTGTTTTCCACCTACTGAAGATACTAGATTATCGTATCTTCCACCGGCAAAAACTGCTCCTTGTGCACCTAAATCTTCTGTGACAAATTCAAATACTGTGTGACAATAATAGTCTAGACCTCGAACTAATTTGCTATTTACAGTGTAAGGTATGCCAAGAGCTTGCAGTCCATTTAACACCTGGTCAAAGAAATATGAAGATTCTTTTGTATAATAATCACTGATTTTTGGTGCGTCAGAGATTATTTCTTTATCTGTCTTATCCTTAGAGTCTAATATTCTGAGTGGGTTTTTAATCAATCTATTTTGACTATCTTCTGATAGGTCATTTTGAAACTTTTTTAAATACGATATCAAAGCTTCTGTATACTGAGTTATTGTTTCACTATCACCCAGAGAGTTGATTTCCAGCTTTACATTTTTATTGATGCCAAATTCAGTTAGTAAGTGCTGAGCGAGTGATATCAATTCAATATCAGCTTTTGGATCTTCTATGCCAAAAACCTCAAAATTTATCTGATGAAATTGCCTTTGTCTTCCCTTTTGCGGTCTTTCATAGCGAAATGCAGGCCCTATTGAAAATAATTTTATCGGCGCTTGTAGTTTTTTTTCAATGAGTAACCTAACAATAGCTGCAGTGAACTCAGGACGCAGAGTTATGCTCTTTCCCCCTTTATCAATAAAAGTATACATCTCTTTAGTGATAATATCTGAGCTATCACCTAAAGTCTTTGTAAAGACTTCTGTGTATTCAAATATCGGAGTTTGAACAGGTAAAAAGCCGTATAAACTTGAGATTCTGCTTGCTGTTTGCTCTATGTGTTTAAACTTGTACCATTCATCAAACAGGAGATCTTTTGTTCCTCTAACTGTTTGATTAGTCATAGCATAGTCTCTATACCTGAAACTTCTGGTATGTGATAGCTTAGCATATTCTGCACTCCTTGTTTTAAGGTAATTGCAGCACTTGGGCACCCAGAGCAAGCTCCTTGCAGTTCAACGTAAACTATTCCGTCTTTATAGCCACGGAACTTGATATCACCACCATCTTGAGCAACTGCAGGTTTAATATAACTTTCCATCAATTCTTTTATTCTATTTACAATTTCTATATCATTTTCATTAAAGAATTCTTCCTCTAGCATTTTATTATCACTTACTCCTTCTTTATCAAATGCTTTTCCACTAGAAGTAAAGTGATCCATAATTGTAGTTAAAATTTCCACCTTTACTATATCCCAATTCATTCTATCTGATTTTGTTACCGAAATAAAATCATGACCAAAAAATACTCTTACAACATGTTCTATTTGAAAAAGATTTACTGCTAGTTTGGAGTTCTTTATTTCATCTGCATTTGAAAAATCAGCTGTTTCTCCTTCGCTCAGAATTTCAAAACCAGGAAGAAATTTCAGCGTGTTTGGGTTTGGTGTTTCTTCAATCTGGATAAACATGTTATTTACCATGACAATTATAATTGTTACTATTTAATCATAAAATGATAAAAAAATATACATGTCATTCATCTTCTTCCTTTTTTTGATATTCACAATAATCACGTTTGTTTTACCTAGCGTTGTTGTATTTTTTCTCTTTTTGGCAAAGAGAAATAACATAAGTTTTATGATGCACTCTATATTAAGTAAGTTTTTGAACGAATTTAACAGCAGTAAAAGTTACACCAAAAATTACACTGGTGATAATATGTCCAAAGATGAAGCATTAAAAATACTGGGGCTGAATTCCGAGGCAAGCCAAAATGAAATCAATAAGGCATACCAAAATTTAATGAAACTGGTCCATCCAGACAAGGGAGGCTCGGAATATTTTGCACAAAAGTTAAACGCAGCACGTGATAGGTTGATGAAGACCTAATTTTAACTATTGTTTTCTCTGTAAATTTTGCTTGTACATATTAAGTTGCATGATATAAAACCGGAAACATTATTCTTTAGGAGGTATTTGATGAAAAAACTTGAGAGATTGAGAAAGAATTTATTTGCGGCTATAGATGAGCTTAATATTAATAAAGTTAAAAGATATGTTAAAAAGGCAAGATATATAAATAAAGAAAAAGAGATTATTAATGGTAAAAAAGATGGTATGGCACCTATACATCTTGCTGTTTATAGAGGTAGCTTAGAGATAGTGCGGTTTTTGCTTAAAAATAATGCTAATATTAATGCTGTTAGTGATGGATGTCTTGTTCCTTACTCGTACGTTACTGCCATGAATAGAAAAGCAGAAATAAAAGAAATGATATATCATTGTACTAGTAGTACCACTTCCCAAGTAATGCAAGGTTTTACAGCTTTACACTTAGCCTTTTTTTATTGTCGATTAGATATCGCGAATCTTCTGCTCAATAATAACACTATTAATATTAAAAATGCAAATGGCAAAACGGCATTTGAGGTTATCCCTGGTTATGAAAATCTTTGCAGTGATGGCTGTGACATAGAAAAAATATTCTTAGCTGTGTTAAGATTTCATAAAAATAATTGTACAGAACTATTACTTTCTGCTAGAATAAATACTAAATTAGAGTTAGAAGCTGGTGATACTCCAGATGCAGCAAGTAGTATAGCAAACCCTTTCTCAACCTCCACCAGGGCAAATACTAAGATAGGATTGGAAGCTGGTGATACTCCAAATCCTGCACCAAGCAGTGCAGTAAAACCTTTTTCTTTTATTAATAGTATATTTAGTTGGGTAACCACTGCCACACTCAATGGCTTATTCAGCAGTGCTCCTACTTTACTTCCTGCACAGCAATTTGTTGATCACTTAGCTGGTAGCCCAATTGGTTCTTCACAAGTTGATTTTAATGCAACAGCTCTACTAGTTGATGTAGTGGTCAAAAAGTTCACAGGGAAAAAGTATTCAAGACTACTGGACAATCCACCTCTGACAAAACTTGATATTATAGAAAAAAAACTCGAGACGGCAATTAGTAGTTGTGAAAAACTTTATCAATGTCCTGAAAGTTCATTAAGCAATTTAACGATATCTAAAAGTATGCATCAAAAGTCCCTTCAAATCAGTTAAAATAAGCTCTCTAATTCGAGTGCTTATTTACAAAACTTATCCCTTATTTCCTCTTCTAAAGCAGATTGCTTATTATCAAGTAATAAAAATTATGAATTAGGGGCTTAAAATATTTTGCAAAAAAGTTACGTGATAGATTGCTGAAGACCTAATTTTTAACTATTGAAATTTTTCTCTGTAAATTTTGCTTGTATATATCAAATTGTGTGATACAAAATCGGGAACGTTGTCTTTTAGGAGATATTTGATGCAAGGGATGCAAAAACGGATAAAAACTGAGAACTTTGTAAATGAGTTATTTATTGCCATAAAAGAGCATAGTCTTCTAAAAGCTAACATATGTATCAGAAGTGCAGTGTACATGAACCTAAGAAAGCAGATTTTTATTGGTGAAAAATACGGTATGAAACCTATAAGTTTTGCTGTGAAAGAAAATAGCTTAAAGATATTGAGGTTTTTGGTTAATAACGGCGCCAATGTTAATGCTGCTAGTAGTGAAAGCTTGAGAGTTGCATTGCACGTTGCTGCTGAATATGGCAGAGAAGATGCAGGACAGCTTCTACTTAGTCGTTATGCTAAGATCAATTTGCAAGATATAACGGGTAAGGTGCCTTTGCACTTAGCGTCTTTCCATTGCCAAGTGGCAATGGTGGAACTTCTTATCAAGCATGATGCTAATATTTATATAAGAGATGCGGGTGGTAGAATACCACTAGATGTTGTTGGAGATGATCCAAAATCTATATGTACTAGTAATACAAGGCAAAAAATAATATCTACATTAAAATGTGCTGATAAAGAAGTTAATTGTCAGACATTAGCTTCTAGAGCAAATCCTAAGGTAATAGAAGCTAGGAATTACTTTAGCTATCATGATAATAGTACAAATGCGTTAAGCAGCGCAGTAAAACCTTCTTCTTTTATTAATAGTATGTTTAGTTATGTGAGAACTTCAATTACTGCTGTACTCAGTAGCCTATTTCAAAGTACCCCTGCTTTACCTCCTGCACAGCAATCTATTGCACATTCAACTGGAAGCTCAATTGGTTCTTCACAAGTTGATTGTAATGGAATAATTCTGCTAACTGCTGTAGCAATAAGTAAGTTCACAGGGAAAAGATATTCAATGCCACTGGATGATTCACTTTTAACGATAAGACAGGTTAAAGAAAGAAAACTTAATTCTCTAGAAAGAGATGTCAAGATGGCACTTAGCAAGTGTGACAAGCTTCATCAGTATCCTGAAAGCTCACTGAGCAACTTCACAATATCTAAAGGCGTGCATCATCAAAAGCACCTCTAAATCAGTTAAACTAAGCACTCTAATTCGAGTGCTTATTTACAAAACTTATCCCTTATTTCCTTTTCTAAAGCAGATTGCTTCTTATTAAGAGCAAAAAAATTTGAATAATGAAGCTCAGCATATTTTGTACAAAAGTTAACGTGGTAGGTTGCTGAAGACCTAATTTTTAACTATTGAAATTTTTCTCTGTAAATTTTGCTTGCACATATTAAGTTGCATGATATAAACCCGGGAGATTCTCTTTTAGGAGGTATTTGATGGAAAAACAAAAAATAATTGAGATTTTAGGAAGAAAATTAGTTTCTGCTATAAGCAGAGGTGATTTTCAGAAAGTTAAAGAATGTATTAAAGAGATAGAGTATGAACAAATAAAAAATGAAGTTTTGAATTATGAAAGATACTATATGAAACCTATACATCATGCTACTCTCTTGGGTAATTTAAAGATATTAGAGTTTTTATGTAACAGCGGTGCTGATGTTAATACTACTATTAGTAATCGATATTTGAGTACTCCCTTGCACATTGCTGCTAGACATGATAAACTAGAAATAGCAAAGTTTTTACTTGATCGTGATGCTAACATCAATGCTACAAATTATAAAGGCTTTACACCTCTGTACTTAGCATCTGACCACTGTCATTTAAATATGGTAAAACTCCTACTCTGCAAGGGTGCTGATGCTAGTATTCAAAGTCGTTACGGCAAAACAGCATTAGATGTTGTTGGAGATGCTAGAAAAGATGAATGTAGTAGTAGTGAAATTCAAAAAATAGAATCTGTATTGAGCAGTGCTACTGAAGCTGACTATGAAGCAAAATTAACTTCTATAAAAGCAGGTATTAAAGACGCTAACGACAGCACAGATTTGGTAAGTAGTGCAGCAAGTCTTTCGTTATCCACTACCAAAGCAATTAAGATGGAATTGGAAGTTAGTAATACCAAAGACTTGGCAAGTAGTACAGCAAACCCTTTCTCAGCCTCCACCAGGGCAAATACTAAGATAGGATTAGAAGCTGGTGATACTCCAGATCCTGCATCAAGCAGCGCAGTAAAGCCTTCTTCTTTTATTAATAGTATATTTAGTTGGGTAACCACTGCCACACTCAGCGGCTTATTCAGCAGTGCTCCTGCTTTACCTCCTGCACAGCAATCTGTTGACCACTTAGATGGTGGCCCAATTGGTTCTTCACAAGTTGATTTTAATGGAACAGCTCTACTAACTGATGTAATGATCAGAAAGTTCACAGAGAAAAAATACTCAAGGCCACTAGAAGATTCACTTCTCACAATACAAGAAATTAGAGAAAGAAAGCTTAACACTATAGAAAAAAACTTCGAGATAGCACTTAGTAAGTGTAAAAAACTTTATCAATGTCCTGAAAGTTCACTTAGCGATTCAACAATATCTAGGTTTTCATCATCACAGTCCCTCTAAATCAGTTAAAATAAGCACTCAAGTCTGAGTGCTTATTTTCGTATAATCCTCTTTAAGTTAAAGCTCTTATATGTTGGGAATAAGCTGCTACGAAATTTAAGTAAATTAAGGAGGTTTATGGTGTTTTGTACAAAAACTAAATGTAGCACATGATGAAATAACAATCTCTTACGTTGTAAATTTTTTTTAATTTTACATATAAATTTCACTAGCATATGCCCGAATTATGTGGTATAAGGGCAAAGATTTTATCTTTTAGGAGGGTTATGGTTACAAAAACAGAAGTTGAAAAATGGAGAGATGGGCTACGTTCTGCAGTAAAGGAACGTGATTTTCAAAAAGCTGAGGAGTATATTAGCGAAGGAAAGACACATACTACTAATGTTATTAACTCTAAAGATAGAAATGGTAACTCACCTTTATCGATTGCTGTTAGTAAACAAGATTTAGAAATGATGAGGTTTTTAATTGAGAATGGCGCAGATGTTAATATTGAGGATTATTTTCATGTGCCTCCTATATACTATGCTGTTACGAAGGGCACCACAGAAATGATAGAGCTTCTAATCGATAAAGGAGCAAGCATTAGTGGTTATTTTTCATATGCTGATAAAAAACGCACTCTTGTAGGTTGGGCTATAGACAAGAATAGTCCGGAAAAAGTGGAGGTCTTACTTAAACATGGTGCTAGCCCAAACGGCAAATTTGATCTTCTTGCTTATTCACAAAATTCATGCCTACATGCTGCTATTGAAAAAAACTACTCAAGAATAGTTGAGCTTCTTATTGAATATCGTGCTGATGTCAATGTTCAAAACGAACAGGGACAAACACCTATATATTTGGCTATTAGTTTAAAACGTCCAAAAATAATGAAGCTGTTATACGATAGTGGTGCTGATATTGATAATGTTAAGGATATAAGGAACGAGACACCATCAGATTATGTTAAGTTATTTTATCCCGGTAAAACGATAAAAGAGATTGTTGCAGAAGCAGAGAGTGCCAATGTAAACCCAGGTGATACTACTCTTGCACCAAGTAGTGCAGTAAGACCTTCTTCTTTTATTAATAGTGTATTTAGTTGGATGGGAACTTCAACAACTGCTGCACTCAGTAGCTTATTTCAGAGTGCCCCTGCTTTACCTCCTGCACAGCAATCTATTGCACATTCAACTGGAAGCTCAATTGGTTCTTCACAAGTTGATTGTAATGGAGCAATTCTGCTAACTGCTATAGCAATCAGTAAATTCACAGGGGAAAGATATTCAATGCCACTGGATAATTCGCTTTTGACATTGGAGCAAATTAAAGAAAGAAAGGTTAGTGCTATAGAAAGAAATGTCAAGATGGCACTTAGTAATTGTGAAAAACTTTATCAATGTCCTCGAAGTTCATTAAGCAATTCAACAATATCTAAAGGTGTATATCATCAAAAGTCCCTTTAAAACAAGCACTCAAATTTGAGTGCTTGTTTTTGTGAAATCTACTCTTTAAACTTAAACTTTTTATTGTTTATTAGCGTTAAATTGTTACAATACAATGAGTTAAGATGACAAAGCTTTAAGTTATGGAAGATGATAGCAAAAAAGAAATAATAGAAGAAAAAGGTATATTAGGTTGGATAGAATATAGACTGCCTATATTTTCTTTTCTAAAACATATTGCTTCTTATCAAGTACCAAAAAATTTAAATTATGCTTGGAATTTTGGTTCTTTGGCTGGTATAGCGCTGATTTTACAAATAATAACAGGTATATTTCTTGCTATGCACTATACTCCGCATGTTGATTACGCGTTTAATAGCGTGGAGCGTATAATGCGTGACGTAAGTTACGGATGGTTAATACGCTATACTCATGCTGTTGGGGCGTCACTCTTCTTTATGGTGGTCTATGTTCATATCATGCGTGGATTATATTACGGATCTTATAAGAGACCGCGAGAAATGGTATGGTTTATTGGCATATTTATATTTTTTGCAATGATGGCAACTGCCTTTATGGGATATGTTCTTCCATGGGGACAAATGAGTTTTTGGGGTGCAACAGTTATAACTACTTTATTCTCGGCTATACCTTTAATTGGTGATAAAATAGTTATATGGCTATGGGGAAGTTTCTCTGTTGATAATCCAACGCTCAATCGTTTTTTTGCGCTGCATTATCTTATGCCTTTCATTATTATCGCTTTAGCTATGTTGCATGTTGTTGCTCTGCATAGGTTTGGCTCTAATAATCCAAGTGGAATAGAAGTCAGGTCAGATAAGGATACCATTCCTTTTTACCCTTACTATATAGCAAAGGACTGCATAACTTTTGGTTTATTTTTTATAATTTTATTTGCATTTGTTTTTTATGCCCCTAATTATCTTGGGCATCCTGATAATTATATAGAGGCTGATCCTATGGTAACTCCAGTACATATAGTGCCAGAGTGGTATTTCTTACCTTTTTATGCGATGCTGCGTTCAATTCCAAATAAACTTATTGGTGTACTTACCATGTTTGGATCTATTTTAGTGTGGTTTCTTTTGCCTTGGCTTGATAAATCAAAGGTTAAAAGTGGTGCTTATCGCCCATTATTTAAGAAATTTTTTTGGGTTTTTGCAATAAATTTTGCATTTCTTGCCTGGCTTGGGGGACAAGAAATTAAGGAGCCTTACATTACTTTAAGTAGGCTCTCAACTCTTTATTATTTTTCATATTTTGTGATAATTTTACCTTTACTTAGTAAGTATGAGAAACCAAAAAAATTACCAAAAACAATAAGCGATTCCGTGCCGGAGATGAAGTGATGCTATTGGTTAAAGTTGCTGTGTTTTGTGTATTATTTTTCGCTAATTCTTTGTCTGCAGAGGAGTTTAAACCTTTACCAAATAAGAAAATCGACTGGAGTTTTGATGGAATTACTGGATCTTTCGATAGAGAGTCAATTCAGCGTGGCTATAAAGTATACAAGGAAGTCTGTGCTGCTTGCCATTCAATGAATAGAATAGCGTTTCGTAATTTGCAAGATGTTGGTTTTTCTGAAGAGGATGTAAAACAAATTGCAGCCTCTTACCAAGTTAAAGATGGTCCGAATGATTTGGGTGAAATGTTTGATAGGCCGGGAGTGTCTTCGGATTATTTTATTGCACCTTTTGATACAAAAGAAGCAGCTGCAGCAAGCAACAATGGAGCAATTCCACCGGACTTATCATTAATTGTCAAAGCAAGACATGATGGTGCAAATTATGTCTATTCACTACTAATTGGTTATCAAAACGGTGAACATGATGAGAACGGTTTATATTTTAATCCATATTTTTCAACAGGCAGGTTAGCTATGGCACCACCACTCTCTGAAGGAATGGTAGAATATGATGGTACAAGGCAAGCCACAGTTGAAAATATGGCATATGATGTGGTAAATTTCTTACAATGGGCAGCAGAGCCAGAACTGGAGCGCCGACATAAACTTGGGCTAAAAATAGTGACATATTTTATAATTTTGACGGTGTTTTTTGTATTAACCAACAACAGGATTTGGAGCAGGCTCTATAAAAAGAAAAAATAGAGTTTTTTATGTTCATTCTTTCATACCTTATTTACACTAGCAAATGTATTGTATAGTAATAAATACATTATGAAAATATAAAGGTATGGAATTTCAAATAGTTACACATTTTCAGCCAGCTGGAGATCAACCACAGGCAATAGACAACTTAGTTGCAGGGTTAAATAGTAATAAAAGAGATCAGGTTTTACTTGGAGTAACTGGCTCTGGAAAAACTTTTACTATGGCAAATGTTATTGCAAGAACAAACAGGCCTGCGTTAATTATGGCACATAATAAAACTTTAGCGGCGCAGCTTTACGAGGAGATGAGAGGATTTTTTCCTCACAATGCTGTTGGATACTTCATTTCTTATTATGATTATTATCAGCCTGAGGCTTATTCACCACAAACAGACACTTATATTGAAAAAGACTCTTTAATAAATGAAAGAATTGATATGCTACGCTATTCTGCTATATGCTCTCTTTTGGAGCGTAGGGACACGATTGTAGTTGCGAGTGTTTCTTGTATATATGGTCTTGGTTCGCCTGAGAGCTATCTCAGCATGACCTTGACTTTAAGTGCTGGAGATAAGATTCATGTTAATGACTTTCTGAATAATTTAGTTAATCTCCAATATAAACGTTCTGATGTCAGATTTGAGCGAGGATATTTCAGAGTGCGCGGCGATATTATTGATATATTTCCTGCCTATTATGAAAATAAAGCTTGGCGTTTATCATTGTTTGGTGATGAAATAGAGGAAATTTCTGAGATTGATGCCATGAACGGCAATATTATCAGACGCATAGATACAGTCACCATTTTTCCAAATAGCTATTACACTACATCACGTGAGACTCTTTTGCAAGCAGTTCAATTGATTAAAAAAGAACTACATGAACGCCTGGATTATTACTATTCACAGAACAAAATTGTTGAAGCAAAACGCCTTGAGCAGCGTACTAATTTTGATATTGAAATGATGATGGCAACGGGAGTGTGTAAAGGTATTGAAAATTATTCGCGTTATCTTTACGGAATGAAAGCCGGAGATCCACCGCCTACATTGTTTGAGTATTTACCTAAAGATGTAATTTTATTTGTTGATGAAAGCCATGTAACCGTTCCCCAGATAGGTGCAATGTATAGCGGTAATGAAGCACGTAAAAAGAAATTGATAGATTATGGTTTTAGGCTACCTTCTGCTTTTGATAACCGTCCATTAAAATTGGAAGAGTGGGAGGCAATACGGCCACAGACTATTTACGTTTCGGCTACTCCAGGAAAATATGAATTAGAAAAGACTAATCACGCATTTATAGAGCAAGTTATCCGCCCAACAGGACTGACAGATCCCATCTGCACCATAAAACCAACAGAGAGTCAGGTTGATGATGTGATTCACGAGGCGCAAGTAACAATAAAAAAAGGATTTTGTATTCTAATTACCACATTGACAAAAAAAATGGCTGAAAAGCTAGCTGAGCATATGAGTGAGCTCAGTATGAAAGTAACTTACCTACATTCAGATATTGGTGCACTGGAAAGAATTGAAATTATATGCAAATTAAGATCTAAAGAAATAGATGTTCTTGTTGGCGTTAACTTGTTGCGGGAAGGTCTTGATATTCCCGAGTGTGGATTGGTTGCAATTTTAGATGCTGACAAAGAAGGGTTTTTACGATCAGAGACTTCGCTCATTCAAACGATAGGTCGTGCTGCACGAAATGTTGAAGGCAGAGTAATTTTATATGCAGACAAAATTACTAATTCTATGGATCGTGCACTGAAAGAAACTGAAAGGAGAAGAAAGAAACAGACAGAGCATAATACACTGCATAATATTGTACCAAAAACTATAATAAAGCCTATATCAAATACTTTACAGGAAAAAGTGGTAGTTGAGAATTTTAGCAAGGATGATCTAAATAGTTTGAAAAAGCAAATGTTGAAGCATGCTGAAAATTTAGAGTTTGAAGAGGCGGCGAAAATAAAAGGTATTATTGAAAAATTTA
Organism: Wolbachia endosymbiont (group B) of Scrobipalpa ocellatella; assembly: GCF_964188425.1. NCBI lineage: Bacteria > Pseudomonadati > Pseudomonadota > Alphaproteobacteria > Rickettsiales > Anaplasmataceae > Wolbachia > Wolbachia endosymbiont (group B) of Scrobipalpa ocellatella. The sequence goes on along the minus strand of NZ_OZ077190.1, from coordinate 114,748 downwards.
ATAACAGACCCGTTACATAACTAGAAAAAAAGATAAATAATTAATAGTTAAGCTGACTTTGATTTACCAAGGATTTGAAAAACTATTATCTAAGAACATATCTTGAAAGGACTTAAGTGGTTAAATATTAAAGAGTTCTTGAAGTAAGGAGAGCACACTCATACGTCAAGCAAACAACGTTTACCTAAAATTCTGTGACATTAGCAGCTTCCTTGGCCCGGTTTCAGTAAACAGTGATTTTGTAATTCTTCTATATATTAGAAAAATTTTTATTTTAATTAGCCATAGGCGCCTATTGTTTTTTAGCTAAAGTAAAGGTCAAGTATCTGGAATTCTGGACATAAAATCCCCCTGTGTAAAAAAGATTAGAAAAAAGTGCAGCGCACATACGACAGAGATTAAGCATATGTGTATGCGCTGAAGAAGATACGCTACATTTTTTACTTAGTTTGATTATTTAATAGAAAAGTCTGCAGACAAAGATAGATTTTGAGCTCTTAAAATATCTCTAACTGTGATTATAATCAGATTTAAAATATATGGAAGCAATTTTTTACGTTAATATTTTAAATTAGGCCTCTTGCATAACTATATTAAACTCCCTCATTATATATTTTATTGCATTAATAATTGTTATCGCCCCTTGTGCAACATTTGGCCTTGTCACTTATATCACTTAGATACAACTCACCTTCCTATTTTTTGCATCTTATTCTTTTCTTTTTTCCCTTTCAAGACAGGTTCTGAGTGGCAAAACATAGGTCCACTTTAATGTGTATTAAACAAGATTTTATAACTCTAATTGTCTTTGCTTGTGCTGTTCAACTGTGACATCAACCATTACATTCAATGGAAGATGATCTGAAGGGTATCTCTCTTGTTGGAATTATATCATCTTTACCCAGGCCTTTCACCCTACGCTGTATACTCCTTTATAACAGGGGATAAAAAGCAAAAATCTATTCTTTTTTTGAGATCATATACAGATTCTAACAATTAAAATCTCACAACAAATTTGTTGTTTCATAGCTTTTATATAATCTATAATTGCAACTGTTTTAACATTAATCAGAGACTAAAAGAGGCTTGTTATTAATGGATTACTTATAAAATCTTATGGAAAGTAGAGCTTGGTTCATTTGGCTGATCAGCAACTTAATTGTTATATTCAGCAATATGCAGATAATCTACACCTTTATAAGTGTGAATCTTGAAAAAGAACTTGGGCTCACGATTGCGCAAGTTGCACTAGCTAATTCAGCATATACTTGGACTTTTGCTATCTCACAATTTTTTAGTGGGGCAATGTTTAATGTTTTTTCCAGCAAAAAAATTTATTTTTTCTCGTTGTCAATCATGCTCTTTGGTTTTTTTGTCCTTATCAAGAGTGACAATTTTGCCCATTTAATTTTATCTCAATTTTTGATCGCAATTGGAGCATCGTTTGGTTTTGTTGGCGCTGCTCATGTAAGTAGCACATATTTTCCCCTTACTCAATTTGGACTGATGTTCTCACTAGTGCAGACAATTTCAAGTCTTTCTGCTTTGATGATTCAAATGTGCTTCTCTAGCTTGCTTGCCGAAGGTGCAGATTGGAAAAATCTTATTGTATGCGTAATATTATTTGGCGTATCAATATTCGTACTTATGTTTTTTTATCCGAAAGGACTTTCAAAAAAAAATTTGGGGGAATACACAATAAAGAGCTCTATAAAAACAGTAATATGTTCTGTACTAACAGTGCTAAAATTAAGAGATATCTGGATAACCTCAATAGTGGGTGCTATTACTTTTGGAACATTTTTAGCGCTTAATATGCTGTGGGCACCAAGGTTACTAAGCAACTTAGAACTCAATACAATGGAGTTAGGTGTGGCAACTGCAATATTGTGGCTTGGTCTTGCAGTTGGTGCTCCAATTGCAGATCTAATCTCAAATCTATTTAAAAATAGAAGGCACGTAATCTCTGCTTTTGCCACATTGCAAAGTATTTCAGCTATTATTTTACTATGCGGTAATTTAACAGTTCATATTATATACTTTTGTATGTTAATGTTTGGTTTTTTTGCAGGAGGACATATGCTTAATTTTACTGTTGGTAGTGAGATTGTTGAGCAGAAGTATATTAGCACATCATCATCCATTATCAATGGATTTATGTTTGTTATGAGTGGAATTTTAGTGTCAATTTTAGCACTTTTTTCAGATCATCAAATGGCGCTTTTCACAATATTTGCAATGTTAACATTTGCTAGTATTTTTAATTATGCTACAAAAGAAACATACTATAAAAATAAAGTAGCTGAATCTTGAGTCGATTGTTATATTATATTAACATACTGTAATAAATTATGACAACAAAAGACACAACAGTAACTAAGGCAACAATAGCTGAATGTATAAACCAGGAAATTGGATTATCGAAAGAAGACTCTATTGCAATAATAGATGACATATTGGATGAGATAAAAACGAGCTTAGCAAAGGATGGAATAGTAAAAATATCTTCATTTGGAACATTTTTGGTTAAAAACAAGAAAGAAAGACCAGGAAATATACCAAAGACATCGGAAAGGGTAGTAATTAAAGCGAGAAAATCAATTTCTTTTAGACCTTCAAAAATGATGAAGAAATTAATAAACAACCGATGAATAAGGAAAAATTATTTTACACAATTGGAGAAGTAGCTGAAGAACTACATTTGGAGCAGCATGTTTTAAGATTCTGGGAAAGTCAATTCCATCAAATTAAACCCATAAAACGGAAGGGAAGAAGACTATATGATCATAAGTGTATAGAGGCAATAAAGAAAATAAAATATATGCTATATGACAAAGGATATACAATAAAAGGAGTACAAAAGGAATTTGGTAACGATGTAAGAATTGATCATTATTCAAGAAATTTGTTGAAAGAACTTACCGATTTAAGAGACTATTTGACTGATAAAATAAATGAAGAAAGTAATAAATAGACGAAAAACACTATAAAGTTTTGTGAAAGTTGATATATCTAGAGATAAGTGTATGTGTCGTATAGCCTTGTTCTTTATATTATCAGCAATACTGATAAGCTGTGGCCTGCAAAAACCTGCACCTGTACTACTTAAAGGCGAAGAATTTTATGGGAAAAGAGACCTAGAGTACACAAGGGAGTATAATTTGATTAAAGAAAATGTTGATTCTTCGCTGCGAAAAGAAAGTAGAAAAGCCTTTGTAGATAAGGTATATAACAATAATGCACAAAGCATGTGTAAATTTGTAATACCGGTTAAAGGTGCAGTTACCTCTTCTGATAAAATATGTCAAGATGGCATAAAAATTACTGCTCAAAGTGGAACAAAGGTTATTGCTTCTGCACCTGGCAAAGTAATATACGTAGGCAAAGGCCTGAGGTGGTACGGAAATTTAATTATAGTGGAACATAAAGATAATTACATGACTATGTACTCCTATTTAAAAAACATACAAGTTGAAATTGGTGATAAAGTAAAACAAGGTCAAGTAATTGGATCTGCAGGTAAATCAAGCACACAAGATAAAGATCCGCAGATGTGTTTCACAATAAGACATAATGGTCAAGCAGTCGATCCTTTAGTACATATAAACTGTGATTGAATTTATGAAATATGATTTTAAAAACGTTGAAAAATTCTACCAAAATAAGTGGGATTTTTCTGTAAGCAAAGATAGTAAAAAGAAGAAATGTTACGTGTTGGAAATGTTTCCATATCCATCTGGTAAGATTCATATGGGGCACCTGCGTAACTATGCAATAGGAGATGTTATAGCACGTTACAAGAGAGCTCGTGGATTTGAGGTTTTGCACCCAATTGGCTGGGATGCGTTTGGATTACCAGCTGAAAATGCAGCAAGGGACAATAACATTAACCCTGCAGCATGGACACAAGATAATATAGATAATATGCGCACGCAGCTAAAATCTATAGGTCTTTCATACAATTGGGATCGTGAGCTCTCCACATGTGAGCCTGATTATTACAAACACGAACAGAAATTTTTTCTGGATTTTTTAAAGCATGGTCTTGCCTATCGAAAAGAGTCGTGGGTTAATTGGGATCCAGTGGACCAAACAGTGCTTGCAAATGAGCAAGTGGTTGATGGAAAAGGATGGCGATCAGGTACAGTTATTGAAAAACGTAAGTTATTCCAATGGTTTTTAAAGATTACTGATTTTGCTGAAGATTTGCTTCATTGTCTGCAAAGTTTAAAAAATTGGCCAGAAAAAGTCAAAACTATGCAAGAACGATGGATAGGAAAATCTGAAGGTGTAACTATAGATTTTGAAATAGTTGGCTTGAATAAGAAGTTAAAGATTTTTACAACTTCTCCTCATACTTTATTTGGAGCTTCTTTTCTTGCAGTAGGAGCAGAGCACCCTATTGTACAAGACCTTAAGGACAAAGAAATAAGAGACTTTTTTGGTAATATGAAGGCAAAGGGGGAGAATGATGAAAAAATTGGAATTTACACTGGACTGAACGTCAGGCACCCATTTCTCGACAAGGAATTACCAATTTATATAGCGAATTTTGTGTTGATGGAGTATGGAGAAGGTGCGATTTTTGGTTGCCCTGCACATGATCAGCGTGATTTTGAATTTGCACAGAAGTATGGTTTACCGATTATTCCTGTAGTTTGTGAAGAGAGCACAGAGAGCACAGAGATCTTAAAAGAACCGTACTTCGGTGATGGAGTGATGTTCAATTCTGAATTCTTAAACGGACTAATGATTAATGAGGCAAAAAAAGTAATCATAAAAAAACTTGAAGAAAAAGGAATAAGCAAAAAAACAGTAAACTACCGTTTGCATGATTGGGGAATTTCAAGGCAACGTTATTGGGGATGTCCTATACCTATTATACATTGTAAAGATTGTGGAATTGTTCCAGTTCCAGAAAAAGACCTCCCTGTTGTTCTACCAACGGATGTAGAATTTACAAGTGGTGGTAATCCCCTGTATAAGCACCCAACCTGGAAATTTGTTGATTGTCCAAAGTGCGGAAAGCAAGCAGAACGTGAAACTGATACATTTGACACTTTTTTTGAATCTTCTTGGTATTTTGCTGCATTTTGCAGTGAAAATAAATCGATTAATAAAGATACTTGTAATCGTTTTATGCCTGTTGATTATTACATAGGTGGAATAGAACATGCAATTTTACATTTGCTTTACTCAAGGTTTTTCTGCCGTGCTTTAACTAAATGTGGCTATTTTGACGTTAAAGAGCCTTTCTCTACTTTAATCACTCAAGGAATGGTCTGCCATATAACTTATAAAGATGAGAATGGCAAATGGCTCTTTCCCGAAGAAGCAAAAGAGTTGATTGCGAAGGGTGCTAAGATCCAAGTTGGAAAAGTCGAAAAGATGAGTAAGTCAAAGAAGAATACAGTTGACCCAAACTTTATCATAGAAAAATACGGTGCTGATACTGCTCGTTTGTTTGTATTATCCGATACCCCCCCAGAAAAAGATATGGAATGGTCTGATGATGGCGTGGAAGGTTGTTTTCGCTACATAAATAAATTGTGGCGTATGGTAGTGCAACTTAGGCCCGTAAACATACACTATGATAATGAAAACATTGTAGGTAAACTCCTAGAGTACAGAAAAAAAATCCATAAACTATTGCAAGGGCTTACAGATGACTTGAAAAACTGCAGATTAAACTGTGTGGTAGCAAAGTTTCGTGAAATGACAAATTTAATAGCTGAAATAGACGTAAAAACTGGAAAATCTCTTATTGATGAAGGTATATGCATACTAATCAGAGTAATTGAGCCATTCATGCCATACCTGGCTGAAAATTTATGGCAAAAAATAGGAGGCGAAGGCATGCTATATCTAAAGCCTTGGCCACAAGCTGATGAATCACTACTAATTGATAATATGGTGACTGTAGCAGTGCAGATCAATGGAAAGTTACGTGCGACCATTGAAGTGGCAACTGATTTACCTCAAGAAAAATTGAAGAAAATAGCAACAGATTCTGTATCTAACAAAATCGATCAAAGCAAAATTCGCACTATATATGCTGTACCAAATAAGATAGTAAACATAGTTATATAAAAATTTTGAGTAGCATGTCGCTAATTTCGTAGGTATACTTTTTTTGATATGAGGTTATATCTTTTTTAATATAAAGGATATATACTTGTGCATTATATATTTTTTTGTATGGGTAGTTATATGAAAATAAAAGGATTGTGTGTTTTAGCTGTGTTGCTCACTTCATCTCTAGCAGGTGCAGCTAGTAATAAAGCAGCTAGTAATAGTGCAAAAGAGCAGTACTACGCAGGTTTAAACTTTGGTGGTGGATGGGGTGCTGGCTTAAAAATAAAACCTGGCTTAGTTTTTGGTTATAATTATGATAAAAGCTCTAAGTTTGAACTTGAGATTCTCACTGACGTAAGTGATATGTTTGGTGCAGAAGATAAGAAAATGGGAGCTAGTTTATTAGCTAATTACCGTTATTATCCTGACGTTGACATTGATCCTGTGAAACTATATGTCAGTGGAGGTTTAGGTGGATATCTCCAAGTAATACCTTTTGGCTCTGGTACAGCTGAAAATAAACCACCTAAACCTGAAAGTGCAGAATCTAACCCTAAAACTGAAGTTATAAGTTCAGCTGATACTCAAAGTGAAACACTAGATAAAATACTGGGTGCTATTTCGTACAAACTGAAGGTTGGTGTTGATTATGAAGTTGCTCCACAGATAGTTGGTACAGCTGCTTTAACCGTAGGCGGGCAACTGAGTGGTTTAAAAGCAATGACAGTACCGGATATTATGCTGGAAGTAGGAGTACGTTATAGTTTTTAATGCTGGATGGCATTGTGTACATGTTTAGGTGTAACCATAAGCAATGCTCAAAACTTGCTGCTAGCATGTTTGAACACTTATTCCAGTCTGTTTTAAGGAAGTAATGTGTATGAATTATATGAGAACGATGAAAGTGTTCGCTGTGTTGATTGCTTTAGCAAGTACAGCTAGTAATGGTACAAGTGAGTTAGAAGATCAGTACAAAGATCGGTATGAAGACCAGTACAAAGATCAGTATGAAGATCAACACAAAGATCATTGTGAAGATCAATACGAAGATCGATATGAAGATCAGTACGAAGATCAGTACTATGTAGGTTATGTAGGTTTAAACTTTGGAACTCGATGGGGTGAAAGCTTTCAATTGAAACCTAGCGTTGTTTTTGGTTATCATCATAACCAAAATTCTAAGTTTGAACTTGAGGTTCTTGCTGACATAAGTGATATAACTGATAAAGCAAAAAGAAAAGTAGGAGCTAGTTTATTGGCAAATTACCTTTACTATCCTGATCTTGAAATTGATCCCATTAAATTATATGCTAGTATAGGACTGGGTGGATATATTCGAATATTGCCATCTTTTGGTCTTGGTGAGGATACAAATGCAGTTAACACTCCAAATTCAGCTGCAACTGTAGCCGCAGCCGCAGGTCAAAATGAAACACTAGATAAAATACTGGGTACTATTGCCTATAAAGTAAAGTTAGGTGTTGATTGTGAAATTATTCCGCAGATAATTGGCACAGTTGCTATTGCTGCAAGCGGTCAATTAAGTGGCTTTAAACCACCGATGAAAAAACCAGATGCAATCATAGAAGTAGGTATACGTTATAATTTTTAAGCTATGAACACTTTGAATCCCTATACACAGTTGTATGCTTGGTGCTATATATGTGCTATTTGCAAAGGTATTCTGTTTATGCTAACATTAAGCTAAACCTTAAGCAATAAAATCAGAAGGATCAACTCCCTTCTGTAAGCAAGCAGCAACTAAAGTGTTGATCATAAGAAATGCTATTGTCATCGGGCCAACTCCACCAGGCACTGGAGTAATAGCTTTGACTTTTTCTTTTACTCCCTCAAAGTCAACATCACCCACAAGCTTACTTTGACTTCCTATGTTAATGCTATTTATGCCAACATCAATCACTATTGCACCTTTTTTTATCCAATCTGATTGAACAAAATTTGGCTTTCCAACTGCTGCAACTACTATATCCGCCTTAGAGCAATAATCAGCTAAATCCCTACTTTGTGAATGCAAGATGGTAACAGTGCAATTTTCTTGCAACAATAGGTGAAACATTGGCTTACCCACAATATTTGATCTGCCAATGATTACCGCATTTTTACCGGACAGATTATTTTCAACTGACTTAATTAAATGCAAAGAACCTTTGGGAGTACAAGGTATCAGACAATTTTTTTCACCTTTAACTAACCTGCCAACATTTTCATCATGAAAGCCATCTACATCTTTTTCAACACTTACTGTATTAATTATTCTGCTTGCACTGATGTGCTTTGGTAAAGGTAACTGCACTAAAATTCCATGCACAGATGAATCTTCATTTAATGTATTAACTTTTTCAATCAATTCGTCTTCTGAGATACTATCAGGCAAAACAATAGTTTCAGAACTTATGCCTATTAATTCTGCTTTTCTTTGTTTATTACGAACGTAGACCTGACTTGCTGGATTGCTACCCACAAGAATTACTTTAAGACAAGGAAAAACATTATACTCTTTCTTTAAAATATCAATTTTTTTTGATAGCTCCTCACAGAGATCATTTGCTATTTTTTTACCGTTAATAATAATTGACATTTCCTTGCCACTCCTTGAAGTCAGGTAATGCAATATCAAATAAATTCAATACTTTACCAACAGCATGATTTACAATATCATCCAAAGATTTTGGTTTAATATAAAAAGCAGGCATCGGCGGAGCAACAATTGCTCCCATCTCCGTTAGTTTTAACATATTTCGGAGATGTCCAAGATGTAGTGGAGATTCTCTCACCATAAGAACTAATTTTCTTCTTTCTTTTAGAGTTACATCTGCAGCCCTTGTTAATAGATTGGAAGTCACCCCCGATGCTATTTCAGACATTGTTTTCATAGAACATGGAGCAATAACCATACCTGAGGTTTTAAATGAGCCGCTTGCTATTTTTTCTCCTATTTTTTCTTCAGAATAGTAAAAATCTGCAAGCGACATAATATCTTCAAGTTTTTCTTTAATCTCATGAGCTATAGTTATTTTTCCAGCACTGCTGATCACTAAATGAGTTTCATGATTGGTATTTTTTAGTGCCTCTAGAATCCGTACACCGTAAATAGAACCAGATGCTCCACTTATTCCAATTACAATCCTACTATTCACCTTCGTAATTCATTCCCAATGCACGTTTGTAGGTATCAAGTAATATTTCCTGTTCCTCCCTGTCATCATCATCCATCTTTCTTAGCCTAATAATCTGTTTCATCACTTTTATATCCCAACCTTCATCTGCAGCTTTTGCATATACATCACGAATGTGATCTTGCACATCCCTCTTTTCTTGTTCAAGTTTTTCTATTCTCTCTATATAGTTCTTCAAATCTTCAGCCGTTATTTTTAATGTATCTTCCATAGAACCCAACTAATTAATTGCTACTACAGTATTATCAGTTTTTACTTGTACTTCAATCATAGTAATAATATTTTTATCTTTTTTTAAAATCTTAAAGTAAAAACCGTACATGGAAAACTCTTCATTTTCTTCAGGAATGCGCTCTATCTCGTTTACAATCATACCTGCTAGAGTTGTAGCTTCTTCATCAGGAAGATCCCAATGTAACTGTCTATTAATATCCCTAATAGTAGATTTTCCTTCTATGTGATACATATTATCGGATATCTTTTTTATAAAATTCTCTGTGATCAAATCATGTTCATCTGAAATTTCTCCAACTATTTCTTCCAGTATATCCTCAAGAGTTACGATTCCCTGTAGTGCTCCATACTCATCAATAACAAATGCAAGGTGTTTCCTGTTTTTACGGAAGTTGTGAAGTTGTACACTGAGTGGCGTACTTTCTGGTATAAACCAAGGCTTTGACATAACTTTGGCAATCTCTATTTTATTATCCTTTTCACGCAAGGCATTTATTAGATTTTTCACGTGAACCACTCCAACAATATTATCTGGTTCTTTTTGCCATAAAGGTACTCTGCTATGGCTACTGGTTAAAATCTCTCTTATTAAATCCTCTTTGTTTCGATCTATATCAAGAGAAAATAAGCTTCTCCTGTGAGTCATAATCTGTGATATTTCTGTCTCAGCCAAATCAAGTATACTACTTAGCATATCTAAATCCTGTTGTAACATAGTTCCTTCACTGCGATGAAGAGTAATCATGTTACGCATTGCATCTGCTGCAGATATTACCTCCCTATTCTTATGAAGCCCACATAACTTCAGAATGAGATTGACAATAAACTGAATGCCTAATGTCAATGGAGAAAGAATCTTGACAAAAAACAGCATAAAATAAGAAGAAAGCAATGTAAATTTTTCAGGATTTTGCATGGCGTAAGTTTTTGGTAAAACTTCACAAAATAGCAAAATACAAAACGTCATCATGAATGTTGAAAGAAAGATGCCTTCACTTTCAAAGAAATGTATAAATATTGCTGTAAATAAAGCGGAACAAGTAATGTTAATAATTGTATTGCACAGTAATATTGTTCCTATTGTTAATTCTTTTGTATTCAACAAGCGTTCTATTATCTTAGCTCTTTTATTGCCATCTAGCTTTAGTTTATTAACTCGGGAGCGGCTAATTGAGGTTAACCCTATTTCTGCTCCTGAAAACAAAAACGATAAGATCAACAAGAAGAAAATTGCTGACAATACTGAAATCAATAACCAATCCATTAAAGTATGATGTTATTGCGATATAGAAACAGAGTTGATTTTATATGTTGTAAGAAGCATTTGCAAGTCTATATATCTTTAATATAAAAAAATAAATCATGAAATATATCACACACTGCATTCACATGCATACTCTCAACAACAAGTGGAGGAGTTATTCTTATTACCTTATTATTTAAAATATTAGTCATTATTAAGCCTTTGTCAAGAGATTGTTTAACAATTTTATCAGCCAAAGGTACTCTAAGCTCTATCCCTATCAATAAACCCTCCCCACGAACTTCTGAAATGATCTTCGGAAATTCTTCAGTCAAAGGCAACAACTTTTCTTTTAGATATTTACTGACCTTCTTAACATGGTCAAAAAAGCCTTCCTTTAGCATTACATCGAGTACTGCATTACCAACAGTCATGGCAAGTGGATTACCTCCATAAGTTGACCCATGAGTTCCTGGAGTGATTGCTTCTGCTATATAATCTTTTACTAAACATGCAGCCAGAGGAAATCCATTACCCATAGCCTTCGCACAAGTGAGCATATCAGGTTCAACTCCTATATTTTGATAGTAAAATAGAGAGCCAATTCGTCCATATCCGCATTGCACTTCATCAAAGCATAAAATTATTCCTTGAGCTTTTGTTATCTCTCTTACTTTTTTAAGATACTCTACGTCCAATGGATGTACTCCGCCTTCACTTTGTATGGGCTCTAAAAATATGGCAGCTGTTTCGCTATTGATTTTCTTTTCTAATGCTTCAATGTTATTTCTTGGAACTTTATCAAAACCAGAAAGGAGTGGAGCAAAACCTTCGCGTGATTTTTCATTTCCCCCAGCTGAAATTGCAGCAATACTGCGGCCATGAAAACCTCCTTCAATTGTAATGATGTGACTGCGCTTTTCTTGTCCATTTAAGTAGAAATAGCGGCGAATAAATTTAATTGCAGCTTCTGTTGCTTCAAGTCCACTTGAGCAGAAAAAAACTTTATCGGCAAAGGTAAGTTCTGTTAAACGCTGAGCAAGCCTTTCCTGCTGAGGAATAGTAAAAATATTAGAGCAGTGCCATAATGAATCCAGTTGCTCCTTCAGTTTATCTGTAATGTATGGATGACAATGCCCTAGAGAGGTTGTAGAAATTCCTGCAGCAAAGTCTAAATATTTTTTACCATCCTTATCGAAGAGATATACTCCTTCTCCTCTAACTATAGAAGCTTCAGATCTATTATAAGCGTTAACAACATGATCCATTTTAAATATTATCTATACTGTGCATGAAAAAGCTTTCCCTTAATATTGCTTAAACTAAAAATTGGGCTAGTATTATACAGTTCAACATAAAATTCAGAAATTTAATATGTAAAAAGGTAAAACTACACCAATTCACATTCAGCAAAAAAGAAAGCTATTTCTCTATGAGCATTCTCTAGACTATCAGAACCATGCACTCTATTTTCACTAATATCATTAGCAAAATCACCCCTAATTGTACCTTTATCTGCCTGTTTTGGATCTGTAGCACCCATGATTTGTCTGTATTTACTGACTGCATTTTCACCGATTAAAACTTGAACTATCACAGACCCAGAAGTCATAAATTCCACCAACTCTCCAAAAAAAGGCCTATCCTTATGAATTTCATAAAACAGCTCTGCTTGTTTTTTTGTCAGCAGCATCTTTCTCTGTGCTATAATTTTTAGTCCAGATTTTTCAATGTAAGAATTTATACTGCCTGTAATATTATTTTTTACTGCATCAGGTTTTAATATCGAAAGTGTTCTCTCAATTGCCATATCATTCCCTTATATTAAGATCGTATATTTACTTTATTGTGAATTTTTGTTCCATCAAAGAGATTTTTTATTTATAGTCAAGAATAAAACATCAAGGGGTAGTTTATGGTTTACTGTCGTAAGAAACTAGTGAATAATCTTAAATCATCAATTTTCTGCGGAACAAAAGGTTTTTTAACCTTTAATTTGGCATTTTTAAGTTATTTAGAGTATAGCTTACACAATAATACAAAATTAAAAGAAGGTGCCGCTTTTGGGATGAAAAGGAACGTTGTTCCATTTGGTGAAATGATTGCCATACCGCTGTTTTTTTGCTTTGTATTACCAGCTATGGTAGGCAACATAAGCCTTATCGAGTGCGCACTTATATGTGCTGCACTGATGGTTGCAACATGTTTTGTTGTAAGAACCTTTCACTTGCGTGAAAAGTTATTGAAAAAAATGACTAATAATGAAAATTATACCAAGAAACAAATAGAGCAGGAATTTAAGAAAGACATTATAAAATTTCCTATCTTTGATAAAAACAGACAGCATATTGAGTATAATTCTCCTAATCAAAGACAACTAATGAAAAGTCCTCCCTCTCTCTTTGTTAGGGTTTTACTTTTTCCCCTTACGATTTTTCTGAAGGCTCTACAAAGCTGTATAATGATATCTTTGGCTGCTGTTGAACTTTTTGAAACAGTGCCAAGTTTTTGTGTTGATGTGGTTTTTGATAGAAACTTTGTATCTACACAGAGTAACGTGAAGAGATCTGGCCATCTATTGTATGCTAGTGTGAGAAATTTAGTGCCTGTAACTAAACTTGATGAGTGTGTAGCTGATTTTATAGGCAAACCTGAAGAAAGGTGCTGTCAGTGAAGAAGGCAGTAATCTTATTTAACCTAGGCGGACCTGATTCACTAAGTGCGGTCCGTCCTTTCTTATTTAATCTTTTTTACGATAAAAGAATAATAAATCTACCAAATCCTTTTCGCTTCCTTTTAGCAAAGTTTATCTCCAAAAGGCGAGAAAGTACTGCACAAGAAATATACGAGCACATTGGAGGTAAATCGCCAATCTTGGAGAATACGAAAGCACAAGCTGATGCTTTAGAACTAAAATTAAATGAAAATGGAAACCATGTATATAAGATATTCATCTGCATGCGTTATTGGCATCCATTTGCTGATGAAGTTGTTAAAAGCGTAAAGCAATTCGACCCTGACGAAATCATTCTGTTACCACTATATCCGCAATATTCAACCACCACAACTCTATCATCCATCGAGAATTGGCAAAAAAATGCCAAACTGGAATGTAACACAAAAACAATTCACCATTATTATGACAATGAAGACTTTATTGAAGCTCATGTTAATCTGACGTCTAAATATTATAAATTAGCTAGCAAAATCGGTAAGCCAAGAGTCCTATTCTCGGCTCATAGCTTACCTCTTAGTATCATTAAAAAAGGCGACCCTTACGCTTCACAGATAGAAAAAACAGTAAAATTAATAGTAAAAAAATTGAATATTGAAGATCTTGATTGGGGAATATGTTATCAGAGTAAGGTTGGCCCTGTAAAATGGTTGGAGCCTAGCACTGAAAGTGAGCTATCACGCGCAAAAGACGATAATATACCTGTAGTTTTATCACCTATATCTTTTGTTTCTGAGCATTCTGAAACACTGGTTGAACTTGATATAGAGTATAAAGCAATTATCAAAGACGGATATTACTTTCGCGTACCAACTCTCAGTACTGATCTCTTATTTATCAAGTGCTTGGCCGATTTATGTTTAGATCACTCTCAAAGTACTGATTTATAGCACTTTTCTTTTTAGATTTTTATAGTATAATATTAAAAAGTTATTATTTTATTATCTACTTATGCCAAAAGGTAAGCCAAATACATTTATAGAAAATATACATGATGCTCACAATCATGATATTAGAAAGATGTATTGTATTGCAGTAGGTTTAACAGGCATATTGTGTAAAATTTCATTGCAATTCTGTTGCGAGTTTATTGATAACAACAGATCCAATATTTGCACTGTATTAGATATTTCTAAGTTCATAAAACTACCAACATCAATAATATTTGCTCTTCATTTTGGTCTCAATTTAGCTGGATATAAATCTAAAAAACTTCAGAATGGTAAAGGGGGAAATGAACCTGAAAAACCAATACAGGTTGTGGGTAGCTTAGCCTTCTTGGCAAACTGTGTCATAGGAATATTGATGCAGACAAAAATCATTCATTTCTTAGCTAGAAACAACAAGGATGTAATAAGTTATATTAGCTTAACATCAGCAGTTCTATTTCTATTTTCAGAATGCATAAACTGTTATTATACATGGAAGAAGTATCTAGATAATAAGGATTCTGAAAAGTCTGCTAAATATGGCAAAGAAGTTATTTTTAGCACATTCACTTTGTCATTGGGCTTGTTAAGCTTCATATTAAAAAGAATGGAACTTCCAACCATACCAATAGACTTGGGTGGTGGCATAATCTATAATTTCAACTTAACTGTTACGGTTAGTTTGATACTAAGTATAGCATATCTAGTATCAAACATCGATAAGTTTGTCAATCAACCTAATAATGGTACTGATCCTTCTACTGGACTTGATGACGCTCACCATATTCAGCATAATGGCAGCATTGTAGAAATTAATTATTAGAGATGAAAAGACTTAATTTCTACTGCCAATGCTAGCACTGCTAATTTGCTAACAATATTCCAAAGTGGCAAAGTTTTATTTTCTTGGCTGATGTCATAAAATTCACAGTCAGTGGAATTCAAGCTAGAATATACATCTTTCCTGCTATTACATCGGTATAAGTAACATGTTGGAGTATCTCCTATATAGTATATTAGCGGTTCTGCAGAACTACTTTTAAATATGTCAATAGTTGGTACACCTTCTTGTATAATAACACTATTGATTGCTATTCCTTCTTTTATCTTTTTCATTTTATGACGCTTTTTTTTATTGAGATTTAATATTTCCTTTCCACTTGTTGCTGTTATAATGCCCATTCCATATGTGCCATTGCTTGCTTTGATAAAAACGTAAGGTTGTGTTTTTATTTCATATTCCTCATATTTTTTTTGCACTAGAGATAATATTTGGTCAACTTTAGTCGCTACTGCTCCTAGTGATGAATCATCATTAAAGTCAACTCCATTACAGCTTTCTGTAAGCACAGAAATAAGCCATGGGTCCATTTTAAATTCGCCACAAAATTCGGACACTAATTTTTGATAGATTTCAAAATATTGAAATTTCTGCCTACTGTGCCAGCCATATAATGGACTTGGCACTATCTCTTGTTTTACGTTTTCTAGCGTGTCTGGAATGTGGCTCGTCATATCACGGTTCAGTATAATAATATCAGGCACAAATCCTGAAGTTGTCTTCAGCAAAGAGTTTTCTTTCACAACAGTTTCATACTGTTCTATTAAATTGTACGTTTCATTATGAAAGAGGCCAATTCTAGTTTCAAAACCTGCGAGTTGCAGTACCTTTTCTATAGCAAATACATTTTCTATATACATTTTATTTCGTGTGTAATTCTCCGGTATTATAAGGGCCTTTTTATATTGTTTTGTTTCGAAGTAGCTTTTTATCAATTTTGCTGCTATCGCTTTTGATACTTCACTTAGGTTATTAAACCCTGCAGGAAATAAATTGGCGTCTACTGGAGCAATTTTGTAGCCTGAATTCCTAAGATCTATGGAGCTATAAAATGGTAATGTAAAACCATTAAATTTTGTTTTGAACCAATTATTTATATCTTTTTCCAGATTTGGATGAATTATGTTTTGCATCTACACTTTAAATGTTATAAGAAAAGTACTATATTATAAGTTATAATCTTAATATAATATAACGAATTAAAATAACAAAAAAATGATTCATCATGACAGCAGTAAAATGTATGGTACTACTATACTGTCAATTAGAAGAGACAAAAATGTAGTAGTAATAGGTGATGGGCAAGTCTCGCTAGGCCATACCGTTATAAAATCTGGAGCAAAAAAAGTTAGGCGTCTTTCTGGTGATTCCGTAATTGCCGGTTTTGCTGGAGCAACAGCTGATGCATTTACTCTCTTCGAAAGGCTAGAATCTAAACTTGATAAGCACCCAGGACAGTTAATGAGGGCATGTGTTGAACTTGCAAAAGACTGGAGAATGGATAAATATCTAAGAAAATTAGAAGCTATGATGATCGTGGCAGACAAGTCCATTTCATTGGTCATTACAGGAACGGGTGATGTTCTTGAACCTGAAGATGGCATTGCAGCCATTGGCTCTGGAGGAAATTTTGCTTTATCTGCAGCAAAAGCTTTGATTGACGTTGAAGGAGTATCAATAGAGGAGATTGCAAAAAAGGCTATGAAGATAGCTGCTGATATATGTGTTTATACAAACCATAATCTAATTATCGAAAAAATAGAGGAGTAATATGTCAAGAACTTTGTGTGCCAATTTTTCTAGTCAATCTGTAGTGGGTCAATTTGATAATAATGATGACTATAATGAGAAAAATAGCCTCTATGAAAATGAAGGTACAGGAAGTAGCAGCATTCAAAGCTCACAAGCTTTATTAGATGATCTACCACCACAGAAGATAGTTAAAGAATTAGACAGATTTATAATCGGGCAGAATGATGCAAAGCGCGCTGTTGCTATTGCACTCAGAAATCGTTGGCGTCGAAATAAAGTCCCACTTCCACTACGTGAAGAGATTATACCTAAGAATATACTCATGATAGGCCATACGGGAGTTGGTAAAACTGAAATAGCTCGCCGTTTAGCAAAGCTTGCTGGTGCACCTTTTATAAAAGTTGAAGCAACGAAATTTACTGAAATAGGATATGTTGGACGTGATGTTGACTCGATAATACGTGATTTAGTTGACGCAGCAATAGTTTTAGTTAAGGAAAAAGCACGTAAAGCCTTAACTAAAAAAGCTTTAGGTTTGGCTGAAAAGATAATAGTCAACTCCATGGTTGGTGAAGATGCAACCGAGGAAAGCAAAAAAGTTTTCAGAGAAAGACTGAGAAATAAGGAATTTGAAGATGGAGAAGTTTCTATTAACGTCAGGGAGAGCAAGGGTATGTTACCCACTTTTGATATACCTGGCATGCCAGGTGGGCAAATTGGTGTGATGAACGTAACAGAAATCGTGGGCAAGATGTTTAATGGGAGCAAAAAAACAAAAACTATTACAGTTAAAGTGAAAGAAGCACGTGAAATATTGATTAATGAAGAAAGCGAAAGGTTAATGGATGAAGACAAGATAATCAAAGAAGCGATTGATCTTGTTAGCAATGAAGGCATAGTGTTTTTAGATGAAATAGATAAAATTGCAGCACGTACAGAAATAAAAGGTGAAGTCAACAGAGAAGGAGTGCAGCGCGATCTGTTACCATTACTTGAGGGAACAACTGTTTCAACTAAGTATGGCACCGTAAAAACAGACTATATATTATTTATTGCATCTGGTGCTTTTCATTTGTCTAAACCATCCGATCTTTTACCAGAATTACAGGGTAGATTGCCAATTAGAGTGGAACTTAAGGCACTTACTCAAGAGGATTTAATAAAAATATTAAAGGAACCAGAATCTAGTTTGTTAAAACAGTACATAGCTTTAATGAAAACGGAAAATGTAACACTTGAGTTTACTGATGATGGTATAGAAACTATAGCTGAAATAGCATTTACAGTTAATAGAGAAGTGGAAAATATAGGTGCAAGAAGACTTCATACTGTCATGGAGAAGCTTTTGGATGAAATAAGTTTTATCGCTTCTGAAAAAAATAGTGAAAAATTTGTTATAGATAGCAAATATGTAAGAGATAAACTAGAGTCAATTTCAAAGCAGCTTGATTTATCTAAATTTATACTTTAGAGGAAGCCTACTTTAAGTAATATAGAGCATTCAAGAGGTTTTATTTTTTCTTACTTCGTAATTCTTCAAGCTATTTTCCAATAGTAGAATTCAAGCTTAAATCAATTATTGCAATATCACAATCTATGCCTTTTGTTAACACATCAGTTAAAAGATCAGGTGAAGAAAGAACTGTTCTTTTATTACCAGCTCTCATTCCCACAACTCCAAGTTCTATAGCAAGTGGTATTTTTTTGTCACCAACCTTAAACTGCACTATTTGATCTTTGATTATATACTCACCATTATGTCTCTTTATGCTATATTGAACTGATATCTCATCGCCACATTTTACTCGTTTTCCAGTTTTGTTAATTAAGTCATTAAAAATCATTAGGTTATTTACTGAATCAGGATATTTATCTTTTACTTCAATCAGTTTGATGTAATAAGAGTTAAAACTCATTTTGTTGTCATCAGCGGCAATAGTAACTACACGCTCTCCACCTTCTTTCATACCTATTACCCCTAAACTCACTTCTTTTAAGTAATCCTGACCTATTTTCAAATTGACATCAGTCGGAAGTAGCGTTGCTAGGTTGTTGGAGACTTTGTACATTTGTAGCAGAACTTCTTGGCCACAGAAAACTTTACTGCCACTGCCTTCAGTAATTTCATAAAAGTTTATCATCTCTTCTTCTTTTTGCTGTGTTATTTCTTCTAAATATTCTGCTAACCCATGCTTTTCAATATAACGATCAAGAGCTGATTCAAGTATCGGCCTGACCAAATAACTTGCTATCATCTGTGTCAAACCACCATGTGTAGCATTTATTTCGTAAAGCTTTTCCCTTTTCTCTGGTTTATCTTTGTTTATATAAACAATCGTAATTATAAAAGCAGAAGCTAAAGTGAGAATCATTACTACAGAGATAAACATTTGTAATATAATTTTTCTAACCATCTTTTTTTACTTGATTCAATAAATCATATAAGTCACTAGTATTCCCTGAAAGCGTACTTAAATTATCTGAGGCCTGTTTAAAGAGACTATCTATATAGTTTTCCATTTCATTTTTTCCAAGCACGGACATTAAATTGTTTGTTTTATCTTGCTCATAATCTTCGATATCATCCTTGGCTTGAAAAATAAGCCCTAGATTTATTCCATAGTTATATAATGCTTCCCGCTCCTTGTCTGTAGCGCCTCCTATTATAGCCCCTATTTCACATGAAGCTGCAAATAGTTTTGCAGTTTTCATCAAATGAACTTCCTTTATTTTATCAGCTTGGCCCGACGTCATTCCAGCGTTATACATACAGCCGTACGAATGTTGTGGTTTTAAGGTAGAAAGGGTGTCATTCCAGTGCTTGACACTGGAATCCATTTCATGTTCAGCTTCACCGTCGCATGGCTTTTTGCACGAAATGCTTGTAGGCAAAGCCTTCTGGATCCCAGTGTCAAGCACTGGGATGACATAGGGTTGGGGGTTAAAATCTATATGCTCACTGTTAATATCTAAAATCTGCCCTCCCACCATTCCCTTCATTCCTATTGCTTGAGAGAGCACTTTTATGATCTCACAATTTAACAAAGATAATACCTCAAAAGCCAGGGTAAGTAATGCATCTCCGGCCAGTACTGCTGTTGCTTCACCAAATTTTTTGTGGCAGCTTGGCTGGCCTCTGCGGGTGTCACTGTTATCCATACATGGCAGATCATCGTGAATTAGGGAGTAAGCATGAATAAATTCAATTGCTGCTGCTGCTGTTATTGCTTTTTCAACCTTTATGTTGAATATCGACGAAGATGCTATAACTAAAAAAGAACGTATATGTTTTGCAGGAGCAAGAAGCACATAACGCATAGCTGATATAAGTTTATTCTCGCTATTTTCAGGTAAGAGCTTATTCACTTCTACAACAAGCAAATTTTTTGTTGTTTCGTCTAGCATTTTTAAATTTATTAACTATCGAGTGCTAAGAGATAGGAAGTTTTTAATAGTTTATATAATCATAAAAGCTATTGCAAACATCAAAATTTCTTATAACATCAGAGAATAGGTTATTTTTTAGTAAGAAATGAACGAATTGGCAAAAAGCACTAGGGAAGATATAGAAGAAAAAGTAAAGAAGATTATACTAGAGCACATCAGTAAGGATGTAGAGGGATTTAGTAGTTCTTCAAAGCTTTCAGACCATGGCACAGATAGTTTAGATGCAGTTGAAATAATCATGGCAGCTGAAGAAGAATTTGGTATAGAGATTCCTGATGAAGATGCGCAAAAAATGGAAACTATGGAACAGATAGTTGAATATGTAGTAAACAAAGCAAACAATTGATGTTGAATGAGCAGAAGAGTAGTAGTTACCGGTGTTGGCTTAATTACTCCACTAGCAGCAGATGTTAATAACACCTGGTCAAAGCTGAAAGAAGGTAAATCTGGCATCAAAGCAATCAATACAGATAGGTTCGACTCTTCTGATCTTGCTTGTCAGGTTGCAGGGCAGGTGCCTATGCAATCCGATAACATTGAGCATTATTTTAATCCACCAGATTATATTTCTGAAAAAGACCTAAAAAGAACAGATCGTTTTATTCACTACGGAATTGCAGCAGCTGTTCAGGCAGTAGAAGATTCACTAATTTTGGAAAATAAAAATATTAATAAAGAGCGAATAGGTGTAGCTATTGGTTCTGGTATAGGTGGTCTTCCGTCAATTCAGGAAAATGTAATTACCATGCAGGAGAAGGGGCCTAGACGTGTTAGCCCATTTTTTGTTCCTGCAAGTCTAATAAATTTGATATCTGGTCATATTTCTATTAAATACGAATTTATAGGTCCAAATGACTCAGCGGTAACTGCATGTGCAACAGGTGCGCATGCGATTATAAACTCAGCAAGAGCTATAAAACTCGGTGAAGCTGACATTATGATTGCAGGCGGAGCAGAAAGCGCGTTATGCAGAGTTGGAATTGCAGGTTTTGCATCGATGAAGGCGCTATCAACTAAATTCAATGATAAGCCTGAAGAGGCCTCAAGGCCATGGGACGAAGAACGCGATGGATTTGTCATGGGCGAAGGGGCCGGTATATTAGTTCTGGAAGAATATGAACATGCAAAAAAAAGGGAAGCAAAAATATATGCGGAACTCACTGGATATGGACTCACAGGAGATGCGCACCACATCACAGCACCTCATCCAGAAGGAAGAGGCGCATTTAAGGCAATGGAGCTTGCTTTAAAAAATGCACAAATCAGCCCAAGTCAAATTGGGTATATCAATGCACATGGAACTTCAACAACACTTGGGGATAAAGTTGAAGTAATAGCAATGAAGCAGTTATTCGGTGATTATGCCTATAAAATACCTATTTCCTCGACTAAATCTTCTATAGGACATTTACTTGGTGCCACAGGAAGTGTTGAAGCAATATTTAGTATCCTTGCATTAAACAATGGAATTGTTCCACCAACTTTAAACCTACACAAACCTTCAGAAGGGTGTGATTTAAATTTTGTACCACTTAAAGCTCAAGAGCATAAAATTCAATATGCGCTTTCTAATTCATTTGGTTTTGGTGGGACTAATGCGTCTCTCATCTTTGGAAAGGTATAATTAATTATGCTTTTTTAATAGATTATGAAGATATCATGCAAGTCTGTCATCCAGTTAAATTTGCGAGTATAAAAAAATATAACGTTTCTGATGATTATGGAAACCAGTGTCACACACTGGGATAACAGGGAAAAAAGCAAAATTTTGCCTTTTACCGCTAACCTATTATACTTACTTGATAAGTTCTATCGCTTGATTAAATGCATAAAATATTAGTAAGAAGTAACCATAAGCCCTTGATTGGAAAAATCAAGATTAATGGTTCAAAGAATGCCGTCTTGCCAATAATGGCGGCAAGCTTGTTTAGTAATTCTTCAATAACTTTGCATAACGTACCTGATTTAATTGACGTGCATTTGATGTCTGAGCTGCTTAAGAGTCTTGGTGCAGAAGTAAATTTTATATGCAATAAAGACTATAAAGCAAATCACACTTTGGAAATTGACTGTAGCAATATCAATAGCTATTTAATATCACATGAAATTGCAAGCAGACTGCGAGCATCTTTTTTAATGCTAGGTCCAATGCTCAGCAGATTTGGTAGAGTTTCAACAGTATTTCCTGGTGGATGTAATATTGGAAAACGTCCTGTTGACATTCATATTAAGGCACTTGAAGCAATGGGAGCTAAAATTGAAATTGATAGCTGTAATATAAATGCAACAACAAAGGGGAAATTGCAAGGCAAAGAAATAACATTTGAAAAAGTGAGTGTTGGTGCAACAGAAAATATAATAATGGCAGCAACACTTGCAGAGGGAGTAACAATAATAAACAATGCTGCAATCGAGCCGGAAGTTCTTGATTTAATAGAGTTTCTGAAGAGTATGGGTGCCAATATTGAAGTTAATAATACAAAAATCACAATAGAAGGTGTTGAAGCATTAAATGGGTGTGAGCATAAAATAATACCAGATCGCATAGAGGCCGGTACTTATGCTTTGGCTGCTGTCATTACCGACGGCAAGCTAAAGTTAGGGAGAGTAAGTCTATCTGATATAGGATGTATTGCAAATGAATTGAAGACTATAGGAGCCAGAGTTGAGTTACATGACGATGGTATTATTATTTCCAGAAAAAATGGCTCTATTAAATCTGCTCACGTTGCAACAAATCCATATCCCAACTTTCCCAGTGATATGCAACCACAACTAATGTCTGCAATGTGCATTGCAGATGGAATATCAATCATTGAAGAGAACATTTTTGAAAGTAGATTTGCACATGCGAATGAGTTAAGAAAATTAGGTGCTAATATCAGCATCGAAAAAAATAAAGCTACTATAAGTGGAATAAAGAGCTTATCTGGAGCTAATCTATATGCTAATGACTTAAGATCAACAGCAGCTTTAATTCTCGCTTCTTTGGTAGCTAAAGGAGAAACTACAATAAATAACTCACATCATTTATGGAGAGGATATGAGGCAATGCACGAAAAACTCAATTCATGCGGGGCTGATATTTTCGTTTCATCTTGAGGATATATTATGAATGAGACAACTAAGCGAACTACAGTAAAAGAAATAGATGACATTCTATACGAAGAACATAAAGTATTAGATCATGGATTTGTTCGAGTAATTGATTATATGGGCTCTGATAGCGCCATAGTTCAAGCTGCTCGCGTTTCTTATGGAAAGGGAACAAAACAGATAAATCAAGATGAGGCGCTTATAAAGTATTTGATGAGGCATCATCATACAACTCCATTTGAAATGTGTGAAATTAAGTTTCACGTGAAACTTCCAATTTTTATTGCAAGACAGTGGATAAGACACAGAACTGCAAATGTGAATGAATATTCCGGAAGGTATTCGATACTTGATAATGAATTTTATATACCAGAACAGGTTGCAAAACAATCTGATAATAATAAACAAGGCAGCGGTGAAGCTTTTGACTCAAGTACTTCAAAAGAAATAATAGATTCTCTAATAAATGATTCTAATTTAGTATATTCTCATTATGAGAAATTTATTGAACAGGGCCTTGCAAGGGAAATTGCCCGAACTAATCTAACACTTAATTACTATACTCAGTTTTATTGGAAAATAGATTTACACAACCTTCTTCACTTTTTAAGGCTTAGAGCTGATCAGCACGCCCAATATGAAATTAGAGTCTATGCAGAAGTTATGTTGGACATAGTAAAGAAATGGGTCCCGCTGGCCTATAATGCTTTCATTGAATACTCCTTAAAATCAGCCTGTATTTCAAAAACTGGTCTTGAAATAATTCGCAAGCTAATAAAAGGAGAAAATGTTGCGAGAGAAGAAAGTGGCATTGGTAAAAGAGAATGGAATGAGCTGATGTCTATACTTGGTAAATAGCCAAAAAGATCGAGTTATGTCCTTTCACAGACTTGCAGGTGTGAGCAACAATTTATTCATACCTTTATCAACTGATATATCAATTATTTTTGAATTTGTTCTTTCTGTTGTTTCATAAAGTTTTTCAGCTTTCTTTGAAATCAGTGTTGCATTTCTAAGTCCAATACGAACTTCGCAATAATCTGCAAAATTTTCAACATACATATCATATGAATAATGGTTTACAGCAAGTTCCATTACCCTACAAACTTCCTCTAATGTAAAATTAGCAGCTCCTGTATCAGGACAAAAGCCAACCGCTCCTTTATTAGGGTCAAAAAATATGTATTTATCATTCTCTGCTTTATACACCAACATAGAATGCCCCTCATCCTCAATGACATCTTCTTCATTACAAGCATAGCAAAAATAACTAAATTCTAAGTAGCATCCTATCTTCACATCATTTAAGAAACGTTTGATTTGTTCTTGGTTAGTATAGACCCATACTTTTGTTGAAGATAGATCGTTACATAATTGCTTATATATTATCTCATCATAATAAAATGGATCTCCTTCTCGCTTTTCAATGCTCTGAACATCAAGAATAGGTAAAAATTGCGATAAAAACTTCATCATCAATAACTTAATCGTTTGTTCTTTTCTTCCATCAATATAATTCATAAAATCTTGTTCAGATATAATATTATCAGACTCGAGAAATCCAACAAAATCTTGCCTATTCTCTAATTTTAGAAAAGTAACAAAGTAATTTAATGAGTGACATAACCCTCTTTCGAGAGAAAAACCTAAAATTTCTTCAAATCTATCTTTTAATTGTACAATTTTAGATATACTATCTGACATAAAAGTATTCAAATTAAATTGAATAGCTTTCTCACTTTCAAATAATTTATTATATTGTTCTTCAGCTGATAAATCCGGTGCTTTGTATACATATCTACCATTTTCTCTACGTATACCTTCTATATCTTTAATTATACCTTGTTCTACATTTTTACTGATAGAAATTTGGTGCTTTCCTTTATTGGCAAATTGATTTAAAAACTCCGCAATTTCCTGTTTTGAGAGTCTTGTTTCAACTTGTCCATCTTCTCTATCTTCAGTTTTATAAAACACTTTAACTCTAGGATGTTCCTTATCAGTATAGACTTTTAATACAATAGATTGAGCAATGCGATTAACATGTTTTGGCATATTGATTATTAAGATATTAACTATATATCTTAATAATAGTATATCCCACGCCACCTGTCAATTAATAAATTAATATTATTTGTTATATAAAAAAGTAAATTGCATAGTAGATTCCAGTGCTTGACACTGGAATCTAGGAATTTTGATTCTAAATTGGGTATTGGTCTAAAATTAAAATAAACGTTTGTGATGAGATTATATGAACACTGGATCCCAGTGTCGGGGCACTGGGATGACAGGAGAAGGAAACGCCGGAATGGCAGGGGAAAGAAACACTGGGATGACAGTGAAAGATCTAATTCCTTATATCAATTAATTCTCATCCACCTTTTACATTACATAAACTCATCACTTTTATAGAACATCTCATTAAAATCATTCAAAGTTCCAAAATCTTGATTTTTAATAAATAGATGCCCATCTGCAATATAGGACTCAGCAAGAGTAAATGGTTCATCATGATGCTGTGATGCTGGCCTAACAATTTCATTGTACAAAACCATTACTTGCTCATAATTGTATCCACTACCATCATGATATTTACCACGTATAGTGTCATAAAAATTTCTTACATCATCATACGTAACTTGCAGTTCTACCTTATATTTCCCTATTTCAACAGCCTCACCCACTTTGATTTTTAAAGGATGTTGTTTCACATTATCTATAACAATTGTTTCCTCTTGCTTCTCTTCATCTCCTCTTATCGATCTTTTACTCCTTTCTTCACTCGCAGGTTGATCTGCTGGCATTTGGTCTATATCGTTAGATTCTTCTTCTTGCATAGTAATTTTTTTGAGATAGCTAAGCATATCCTTTCCAGCTTTTTCCCAAGTTGCAGCTTCTTTTGAAAGCTCACGATAATAAGAATCATTACCGCCTTTGCTATCTATTACATCTCTTGCTAGTCCTTTCTCTTCTGCCCATAACTCAGCATGTTCAACAAGTGTCCTGCCATCTTTGCCTACAACGTCAACGTCAGCTTTGTTTTTTATTAGATATTCTATTGTATCTAACTTTCCATGCCTCACTGCATGAACTAAAGGTGTCCAACCATCATTATCCTGAGCATTAATATTCGCACCTTTTTCAACTAACTGCTCTATCATCTTCTTATTCCCAAGATCAACAGCAAGATGCAAAGGTGTTAAGCCGTAGCTATCCTGAATATCAATATCCGCATTATGCTCTATGAGATATTTAACTACTTCCATATTTTTCATGTACATGGCAAAATGTAGTGGAGATTTACCAGAGCTAATATCACGGGTATCAACATCTATACCACGATCTATTAAGTATTTAGCAATTTCCGTATGTTTTAGCTCAATTGCATAGTGCAGCAGTGTTTGAGCTGACGTGTTTTTGATACCAAGATCTGCGCCATGCTCAATTAAACTCTTAACTATTTCCGCATTCCCTAGCTTAATAGCAGCAAGTAACGGAAAAGTATAATAACTTTTACTATTAGGATCTGCGTTATGATCTAATAGATACTTCACTATTTCTGTATTACCTGAATAAATAGCACTGTATAATGGCGTTTTGGAATAAGCATCTTGAATATTAGGATTTGCACCACGATCTATTAAGTATTTAGCTATCTCTATATTTCCAGACTCAATGGCATAGTGTAAAGGTGTCTTATAATACACATATTTAGTATTAGTTTTCTGATAATAATTGTCATGAACATTAAGATTTGCTCCATGATCAATAAGATATTTTGCTACTTCCGTATTTCCTGACTGAATGGCATAATGTAGTGGCGTTTGTCCATTATGGTCTCTTGTATCAGTATATGAATTGTGTTTTAGTAGCATTGCTACTTTGCTTAAATCTCCCAATGAAGCAGCAAAATGTAAACTCGTCGCACCTGTTACCTTATTTATCTCGTTTACTTTTCCTATAGTGTTTTCTACATTATTGTCATCAATATTCACCTTTAAGAAAGGCTGTTTATTATACTTCATAACTTTTGTTGTAACAGCTTTTCCTTGTTCGTCTTCACTCACTTTTTTAGCAGGTTGCATAGAATCTTCTCTACTGACACTTTCTATCTTGGTTTTATCACCACTTACATTATGTACTGGACTATAACCATATAGACCCTTGCCTGTACTTTGTTGGCTTGTTGAACTTTCAACACTGTTAGATTCAACAACATTATATTCCATATGTTGTTCACCACTCAGCTCAGCCTTAACCCATTGTTTAAATTCTTGATCATAACCTTTCAGCTCAGCCAAAAAATCCTCAAATAATTTATTACCTTGAGACCTATTTGCACCAGATTTAGAAAGGTTCTTGAGCAAATTATCAATCATATCTGGGTGTTTATCTTCAAGAAATTTGATCACTTGTTCAGCATCCGAATGATAATGTTCCCCTTTATTACTCCAAATATTATTGCGCAATATTTCATCTGGTTTGAGATCTTTATTTCTTATTGCAATCAAGGCCTCTTTATCTCCGTGGTCATTGACATGCCGACCATCTTCTAAACTTGCCATATAGTTAGCAACCCCTTCATGCATGGCCTTAGATAAGACATCACCTGTACCATAATAGGAATTAATGATAGTTAAGGCGTGCCCCAATTCGTGTTTTAAAGTTTTACACGAGTCATCAAATTGGTCTTGTAGATAAAAATAAACATGAACTTCTGAGCCACGCCCTTGAACTGTTAAGCCAGAAGCGCCTTTATAGTTAACGTTCAACTCCTTAAGATAATTTTCGTAGTCACTCTTTGTATTAAATACGAAAACATTAACTTTATTTGGTATGTTGTGCCAAGGCTGAGAATTATTAATGCCAAATGCTGAATCAAAATCTTTTATAGTACTCTCGATGGCATTTTTTACACTACTCAATTTGCTCTGAGTTAATTCCTCATCATCATATTTTATATTTATTTGAAGCTTGTGTTCGCCAAAAGTCATAACTTCACTATCTGGCACAAGATCTGCCACAATTTTATCGCCACTTTTTACATCCATCCACTGCTTAAATTCTTTTTCAACTTCTGAGTTATTCAAAAGATGTTTGAATTTTGATATCGCTTGTACTCTATCGAAGGACATTTCAGTAAGCAATTGCTTTATGAATTGAGGATGTTTTTCTTGTAGGAATGTCACTAAGCAATCTGATATTCTATAGTCGTTAGACATACTTGCTATTTTATATGGTGTATCATGCCCAGATTCATGCATTTTATTGTATGCTTCTTTTGTATAATGCATATCGCGAGTGCTTTCTTTTTTAGCTGCATCATAGCTCCACATGAAAAGCTTCATACCGGTACGTAAAACTTCAGGTACTGTATCCATATTACCGGTAGAGTACTCAAGAAATGCATCGCTCATTTTCTCCATTAAAATTTTAGATTTTGCGCAAAGTAAACCATTTACATCTCCAACAATAAAAGTCTTTGCTATCGTGCCGTCAGCTTCGTGTGCTCTGACCGTTCCACCACCCCATAATTCTCTATGGTCCTTACCACCTGAAAGTTCCTTGATGTGAGCTTTGTAATCATCGTAATTTTTCAGCACATAAAGCTGCAATTTTACTGGACCAGAATGAACGCTTTTTTGTGAATAGAAATTATCAGACCAGGCTCCGTAAGCATCTTTTACAGTTTGTTTTATATACTCAGGGGTATAACTAGCTAATCCCCCATATTTTACTTCTATTGTAAGCTGATCGTTTATTACTATACTTTCTTTATTTGGAAATAATTTTTTAATCAAAGTTTGTGATTTATCATATTCAGAATTTGTTTTAAATTTCATATTCACCTCTTAAAAATTTTCACTATAAATAAGTCTTGAGAAAAATGCGTTAACTGTAGATTCAGCCTTTACCTTGTTTTTGCATAACTGCTTAGATAGTTGATCATCGCTAAAAAGCAGATTCTTAGTATCGAGATATTTAGCATAGTTGCCAGCAGGTATTGAGTAGAAACCGCTTTCAAGTTCAAGATAAGAGCTGCTATTGAGAACAAAAAATAAATCGCTCTGGTCAAGCAGTATGTCATAACCAGAGCTCGTGCAATGTAAGTATTCATTGCCTTCATACTCTGCTATGTAGTACTTACTTGCATCAAGATCACCATCAAGCTGCAAAATTGCCGCTGAACGTCCATTCCCAATACTATGGCCTTTTATTACTTTAAGTACTTTAATCTCATCATTTTCTATGAGTTCCCTTAACTTTTCATTCTTTTTATTTAATTCTTCCTCTGCTTTTCTTCTGTCTTCTTCTAATTTTGTTTCTTTTTCAACAAGCTCATTTTGTATTTGCAAAAACATATCTTGAACAGTTAAGCCATTTAGAAAGTAATCCAATACAATTGACACAAACGGCTGCAATTCACCATTATCTTCAAAGCTCTTTTCCTGCTTTTTGTCATATTGAGTGGGGTTATAGATTGCATACATAGGATAAAAGCCATAATTCACCTCGTCGAATGATAACTCTATCGAAAATCCGCTCTGATCAAGTGGAAGTTTAGTAGCTAAATATCTACCATTATTATCTCTGACATACAGCTCATTTATACCATAGTGCCCACTATATTTGTTGTAATAAATATAAAAATTCTCAGGATTAAGATTAAAGTAATCATCTAAATTGTTAGGTTTACCGAGCTTTTCACGTAGAAAACTCTTGCTCTTATCTGTAAGTTTGATGCGTGTAGAGAAGTAACACCGATCTATTCGGTCACCTTTTTCTATTTCAAAGTCTAGGACTATTTTATCGCTAAACATACAGAATTTCCTCACATTTCCAGTATTTATGATTATAAATTGTGTACTATGAAAAAAGCATTAAGGCTTCTCTATGTATCTAAAAACAGCGCTAACTTATGACAAGAACAGTTGACGTATTACTGCCACTTCCAATTGATCAGCTATTTTCATATGCAGTTGAGGAAGATACTGAAGTTTCAATTGGAGATTACGTAGTGGTACCATTTGGCAGAAAGCGTTTGATTGGAATAGTTTGGAAATATAGCGGCAAGAGTGATCGAGAATTAAAATGCATTGAACAAAAGATCGAGTTACCGAGTATCAGACCAAAACTGATCGAATTTGCAGAGTGGGTTGCGCAGTATAATGTAATACCTATCGGTATGCTTGCCAAAGTAATAATGGGAGGAGTATTAAAGGTAAATCAGATAGATAAGTTAGTTTTCACTAAGCAAAAGCAGGAAATAAGTGAAATAGATTGCCAATTAAGCCCTGAGCAGCAAGCAGCTCGCAATAAGATAATAAGTAATTTGAATGAGTATTCAGTGACTTTGCTTGACGGTGAAACCGGGTCTGGAAAAACGGAAGTTTATCTCTCTGTGATTGCAAGGTTAATTGAAATCGTAAACGATGCACAAGTCCTTATCCTTCTGCCAGAAATTGTTCTAACTTCACAATTGGTAAATCGTGTTCACAGTCAGATATCTGGAAATATAGCTGAGTGGCATTCAGGACTTACTCCAAAAGCTCGCCGAAATAATTGGCTCAATATAGCAAATGGAAGTGCGCAGATCATTATTGGGGCAAGGTCATCACTTTTTTTGCCTTATAAAAACCTAAAATTAATTATCGTCGATGAAGAGCATGACTCATCCTTTAAACAAGAACAGGGGATTATATATAATGCTCGAGATATGGCCATTATCTTAGCCAAGCTCGAAAATATTTCGATTATTTTATCATCCGCCACTCCGCTGCTTGAAACAATTTATCATGTTAAAAAAGGGAATTACAATCATGTAAAATTGACTAAACGATTCGGTGGTGCAGAGTTGCCACAAATAAAAGTAGTAAATAATAAGCAATGGATTTCCAATGAACTTTTCGAAGGAATAAAACAAACCATAGAGAAAAAACAGCAAGTTATGCTCTTTCTAAACCGCAGAGGATACGCACAACTTACAGTTTGTAAAAAGTGTGGATACAAAATTTCCTGCTCAAATTGCACTGTATGGCTTACGTACCACAAGAAAAAGAATGTCCTTTTATGCCATCACTGTTCTTATCAATTAAAACTTCCAGAAAAGTGTTCTAATTGTCAAAGTCAGCAGTCATTATCCCTTTGTGGTATAGGAATTGAGAGGTTACTTGAAGAAATAGTAAAATTAATACCAAACGCAAAGACTGCGATTATTAGCAGCGACCAGAAGTCGCTTGGTAGCGTAATTGACTCAGTGCTCAAAGAAGAAGTGAATATTATAATCGGTACACAAGTGATTGCTAAAGGGCATAATTTCCCTAAGTTAACTTTGGTTGGAGTGATAAACGCAGATTTAGGCCTTGAAAATTCTGACCTCAGGGCAGCAGAAAAGACATATCAATTATTGCATCAAGTTGCAGGAAGGTCGGGAAGGTTTAATGAAAAAGGAATGGTAATAGTGCAAACTAATAATCCTGAAAGTTTGATAATAAAAGCATTGCAGCAGCAAAAAAGGGATTTGTTTTATGAAATTGAACTTGAGTCAAGAAGCAAAGCTAAAATGCCCCCATTTAGTAGATTAATAGCGCTTATAGTTTGTGGTAAGGATCAATTTGCAACGCAGAAAGCAGCAAGTGAGTTAACAAGCTTTTTACATAATCAATTTTCAACTACCTCTCAGCACTTGACATTGAAAGAATTTGAAATTTTTGGCCCATCACCAGCAGCAATAAATTTCTTAAATAATAAATATCGGTATAGAGTGTTACTCAAAATACACAATAAATACAGTCTGTCTATAAAGAAAAAGCTGAAACATTGCTGTAACTTGAGTTCAAATATTGCAGTAACAATAGATGTTGATCCTGTGAGTTTCTTTTGAATTTATTTGACATTTGTAGGAATTGCTAATAAGTTCTATTAATTTTTTAATTAAAAAACTTGACTTTTATTAGAATTTATTGTATTATTGATATAATTAGAATGGGTAAATAATATGACTACTTTACTTGAAATCGTCTGTAAGAAAGGGATAGGGTATGAAGACAAAACTAGAGAATTGAAGGGGTTTCTTGGTGAGAATAACGAAATATTAATTAACAAAGAGTTATTTAAATCAGCTTTATCTATAAAGGATGCTGTAGATATAAGAAAAAAGATGGTGTATCTTATTTTGCACCACTGCATTGAATACAATAGTGCAATATCTGAGAAAAAAGAGAAATTATCATTTCAAGACGTGATGAAGATTTTAGATGAAACTGTGAATAGGTTTATTACTCCTCAGTATTTCTACAAATTGATAAATTTTCAAGATCAAAGTAGTAAAAATACATTATTACACCAAGCTGTTATAAGTAATAACACTGAGGCAATAGAAGCCCTTTTAAAATATGGTGCAAGCCCTTTGATAAAGAATAAAGAAGAGAAAATCCCATTAGATTTAGATCAAGAAGAAAAAACAAGAGAAGCACTCATTAAATCTATGAAAGACCAAGCTAAATCGAAAAAAGAAAGTGCTAGATGTAATAGTTTGATTGGCATTATACCTGGCGTTTTTCTTGGCATTGGACTCGGTGTTGGTAGTGCTTTAGTCCCTTCAATGACTATTATATTATGCACACTCGCAGTATCTGCTCTTGTTGCTGGAATAGCAGTTGGAGTGGCTATATATTTCCTAAGTCAAGACTATAAACAGGCTAAATCAATAGAAGAAGCTGTTAATCCTCAACTCTCTTCTGTCAAGTATGAAAAGACTGTAGATAATAAAGCAGTACTAGGATAACTGTGAGTTTTTTAACATTAGATTTCTTGCATAACTGGAATTCGAAAGTTCCAGCGCATTTTTCTTATTGGATCCCAGTGTCAAGCACTGGGATGACATCTTATTATGCAAGAAATCTATTCATTTAAAACTTATTTGAGAAAACGTAGCTATAAAAACCGCAGGTACCAGTTGGTTTTTATTAGCTAAATTAAAGGTCAAGTATCTGGAATTCTGAACATAAGATCCCCCTGTATAAAAAAGATTAGAAAAAATGCAGTGCACATACGACAGATATGCTCTGAAGAGGATACGCTACATTTTTAGTGAGTGTGATTTAAAAGTCTGCAGACCGAAGATAGATTTTTGAGCTCAATAAATATCTCTAACTGTAATTGTAATCAGATTTAAAATATGCGGAAGTAATTTTTTAGCTATAAAATCTTCTAAAAAATTAACACAGAAGTTAGTTTCATAAGTATTTTTATCAAAAACTATTTTAAAAAAATTTAAATAGAGTTGAAAAATTTTAAAGATGAGATACCCTACCTGAAATGCAACTTCTGTAAAAAAAGAAATATGAAAGGTGAAATAAACACTGCAGCAAATTTTCAAGCAGAAGACCTTGAGTCTAAAAATGCTACAGATCTTGATTGTTTAGCTAACTCTCTAAATTCTTTGAATGCAAAGAGTGCTGAGATTAAAGATAAAAGGAACGATGTGCCTTTTTCCAGTAGAAAAAGCAACTCGCATGTTTTAGAACTTTTTTCTAGTGAAAATGTTGAGATTCACATTCAAGATAAAACGCCTTGTGCTGCTCGGAGTGAATCAGGTATAGCTGTAATATTTAGAGGTATAGCTGGGTTGTTTAAAGGTAGGAATAGTATGGACGTAACCCTTTATCAATCTAAAGTGCAACGTAGCTCTGCAATTGATTACAGTACTACAGAAAGTATAGGGTTACGGCTACTAAATATCTGTAAAGGAGAAGAAGATATCTCTTTTGATCAAGAGATTAATTTTTTATATAAAGAGGGTTATTTGTATGATGTCTTATTGTTGCAAGACGAGGAGAATCATGACACACCTTTACATGTAGCTATAAAAAGAAATCGTACTTGTTTTGTAGAAAAACTTTTGTGTATTCTTAAGGAACCATACTGTTCAAGTGAGTTTTACAAACGCAAATATTTTGAACATAAGCAAGAGAATGAAAAGCCGCTTTTCAAAGTTATTAATACTAATAACAAGGATGGAAAAGATGCAATTACTCTGGCTATTGAAAGCAATAATTCAGAATGCATTTCAGCTCTTTTTAACTACTTAACTCGTGAAAATATTAACAGAAGAAAAGATGTTGAAAATGAGTACACACCTCTACACGAAGCTATGCTTCTTAACAAAAATGAAGCAATCAAAGAGCTTCTCAAATCAAAGGATATAGATACTGAACTCATAGATAAGGAATCTTACAAAGCATATAATTATGCTAATAACAAAGAGGCCATAGAATTGTTTATTCAGCACTATAGTAGTAAAATTAGTGAGTTGCGTATAAAATTAGAAGATAATAATAAAAAACTAGCACGAATTAAGTGCGTCCTAAACAAAACAAAACTTACTTGTGTATGCTTAGCAGCCTTCGGCTCTTGTTTTAGAATGTATAGAAATTCCCATGACATAATAAATGAAGAAGTGAGTGAAGATATGTTATATTATTCTCTTGCATTGCTTGCCAACACTACAGGTCTAATATTATTTTTTAATTATTTGATCGATACAATACTTTCCAAGTATGAAGAAAAAAATTCTAGTTTGAATAAAGAGTCAGACAGTTATGTAGAAGAAAGAAATATGTTGAAAAATAAATTACGTCATTTTCAAAAAAGAAGTACCGTAGTAACTACGCAAATGTGTGAGATAATTTCAGTTATACCTGAATCAGAGTTAGGTTACAGTAGATTGTGATTACATTAATTTTTTCAAGACAGTTCTAAAAAAAGTGGGAAATCTTTTTCATAGCCAATCAAACTAAGCTTTCTTTACGAAAGGTTTGATGTTATCATTTTATAAACTATATCCTGAATTTGTTAAATGAACATTAATATAAAGAATTTAGTTCATGCTTTTTCTAAATTGCCAAGTTTAGGTCCATCATCATCACGAAGATTAGTTATACATTTGCTCCAAAATAAAGAGAAAGTCATGCTACCGCTTGCATCTTTGATTAGAGAGCTAGCGGATCTTATAATAGAGTGCAAAATTTGTGGAAACCTAGATACTAAATCGCCGTGTTCTATTTGTACTAACCCAAAGCGTGACACCAAGTTAATGTGTGTAGTAGAAGAATTGGGTGATCTATGGGCATTTGAAAAAGGGAATATATATTCAGGTATGTATCATGTTTTGGGTGGAAGGCTATCAGCAATAAATGGCATAGGTCCAAAAGAACTGAATCTTGATAACATTCCCAAAAGAGTTACAGAATTTAAAATTGAAGAGGTCATTATTGCAATCAATCCGACATTAGAAGGCCAAGTTACTGCGCAATATATAATTGAATTGCTAAAGAATTCGAATGTAAAAATATCGCGCCTTGCTTGTGGTATACCGATAGGTGGAGAAATTGACTACCTAGATGAAGGGACTCTGAAGATAGCGCTTACTTCAAGACAAGAGTATGAGTAAATACAAAAGAAGGTATGTGCTTAAAAAAACTTATATCGCTAATAACATTAAAAAAAAAAGAAGAGGAGCAATTGCCTAAGGTAACAACTTGGGAGAATGATTGCTTAGGCTATAAACAAGTTGCAAGTAGATTTAGTAATATAATTAAGACAATTGATCAGTTTTTTTCGATCGTATCCTTAGAAGGATATGATAAGTGGGGTAAGACATTTTTTTTGAAAGAATGGGTAAAGGATCTAGAGCAGCAAAATGAAATTGCAGCTTATTACAGCGCATGGGATATTAGTGCGCTAGATCAACCATTGCCTTCTTTTTTGCATTTCTTGTTTGAGGATCTATTCGCATCATACAAAGTAAAAAGGAGTGTTATACAGCAGTTCAAAAACATAAACCAAGAACTATTTTCTCTCAATACATTAGGAAAGCTGATCAGTAAATCTCCACTTGCTATGCTTTCAGTATTTCTCGATGCTGCAAAAGAGGCTGATAAGAAAGACATTGGTTTTGTCTTGGGTGAGTTAAATCTTCTCCAAAGGAGAAAAGAGAACATTAGAGATTTTAAAATACAACTAGCAGATGTGGTCAATAAAATCAGGAAAGACAAAAACATTTATATAATGGTGGATGATCTTGATATATGTCGCCCTAAATTCATTGTCGATTTTTTAGAATCCATAAAGTACATGCTTGATGTTGAGGGACTGGTTTTCATTATCTCTGTTAGCCAAGATAAGAGTAATGTGCAAAGAGCAATTAGCACAATACTTGGACCAAATTTTAGCCTAAAATCTTTTACTGATCTCTCTTTGCATTTGCCAAAACAGCCAACAGAGCAGTTTATAAGAAAACTGTTTGAAAGTTCTGAATTACCGAAAAAATCAAAGAGCTTAATTATAGATAGCTTTATATTTTATGCAGAAAGCTTCTCATTATCACTGCAGGCAATACAATACTGTATAAGAAGAATAAAGCTATGTTTTTTGAACCATGCAAAAGAAGAATTACTTGATCCGAATTTATTTACATTTTTAGTAATACTACAGTCAGTAAACACTGATTTGTACGAGGAATTATATTCATCACCTCAGAAAGTACTGGAGAAGATTGAGAGTGATTTAATGCCAAATGGTCAAGAAGAATGGAAAAAGCTTAAAATCTCTCTTGAGACTACTTTTAAAAAAAAAGAATCAAAGACTAACAAATCTTTGAAGCAAATAAGAGATATTATATTCTAGCACTTTCTTTTTAATTTGCATGACACAATGATTGTACTTATTCCAGTTTAGCATTGGAACCATAAGTTGGCCCACATAAATTTTAGCATGTGTGACCTTGAAAGATCGCAGTGCAATACTTAAATTATTAGAGTAGTAGGCTAATAATGGAGCTCAAAATGCACAACATACAAGAAACTGAAAGTTTAAAATTTGACGCTGAAGTAGGCAAAGTACTAAATATAGTAATTCATTCACTTTATACTAATAAGGATATTTTCTTGCGTGAGTTAATATCAAATGCATCAGATGCATGTGATAAATTGCGCTATGAATCACAATTAAATGCTGATTTATTAGATTCAAGTGATGAGTTGAAGATTACTATTAGCTCCAATAAAGATAAGAATGAGCTGTATATAACCGATAATGGAATTGGAATGAACAGACAGGATTTAATAGATAATCTTGGCACGATTGCAAGTTCTGGTACGCAAAAATTCTTGGATGCAATTAAGAATAATAAAGATTCGAGCCAAGCTGTAGAGCTGATTGGAAAGTTTGGTGTTGGTTTTTATTCAAGCTTCATGGTTGCTTCAGAAGTTATAGTAGAATCAAGGAAAGCCGGAGAAGAAGAGTCTTGGGTGTGGAAATCTAAAGGAGATGGAGAGTATTCAATCAGCAAATTAGATGGTCAAATCTCTCGTGGCACAAAAATTACGCTCATCATGCGTCCTGAAGAAAGCGAATTTTTAGACAAATTCCGTATTGAAAACATCGTTACTACTTACTCTGACCACATAAATTTTCCCGTTGAGTTTGTAAATGAAGAAGGAAAAAGTGAAAAATTAAATAGCAAAGCTGCAATTTGGACTAAGCCAAAAAATGACGTTACTCCAGAAGAGCACAACGACTTCTTCCGTGGTGTTGCACATGTGGGCGGTGAGCCTTGGATGATATTTCATAATAAAAATGAAGGTGCAATAGAGTATACGAACTTGCTTTATGTTCCTTCTATCAAGCCTTTTGATTTATTTCATCCAGATAGACGCTGCTCTGTAAAATTGTATGTAAATAAAGTGTTTATCACTGAAGATAATGTGCAGATTATACCGCAGTACTTGCGTTTTTTGAAAGGTGTGGTTGATTCACCGGATTTGCCTCTCAATATCAGCAGAGAAACACTGCAAAATAATCGTGTAGTTGAGCAGATTAGGAAATCTTTAACTAAGCGCATAATATCAGAGCTCGGCAAAAAAGCAAAAGAGAATTTAGAGGAATATACAAAATTCTGGGGCAATTTTGGTGCGGTGTTAAAAGAAGGTCTTTGCGAAGCTATGCCAACTGATGAAAGAGAAGCATTGCTTTCCATTTGCAGATTTCATAGCACCAGTGATGGTAAGCTAGTTAGCATTGATGATTATATAAGCAGAATGAAGCCTGAACAGGAACATATCTACTATCTCACAGGTAATAGTCTCGATTCAGTAAAAAACAGTCCACAACTTGAAGGATTCGTCAGCAAAGGATTGGAAGTGCTTCTATTTGTTGATCCAGTTGATGATTTCTGGACTAGCGTGATTCATGAATATAAAGATCAAAAATTTAAGTCTGTGACCCGCGCTGATGTTGATTTAGAAAAATTTTCTTCAGAAGAAGGCAAGAAAGATGAAGAAAATAAATCAGATGAAAACAAAAGCGAAGAAAACGCGGATTCTATACTCGAATACTTCACCAAGGTTCTTGGAAGCTTAGTAAAAAGTGTAAAGATCTCTAAGAAATTAACCGATAGTCCTGTGTGTCTAGCAGTTGATGAAGGAACTATGGATCTCCGTATGGAGCGTTTTTTACGTGAACAGAAGCAGCTAAATTACCGCACGCCAAAAGTACTTGAAATTAACATTAAGCATCCTTTGATAAGAAACATAATGGAATCTCACGCTAAAAATGGTGAAAATCCAACACTTGGAGATATGATTTACTTATTGTTCTATCAAGCTTGTATAGTGGAAGGTGAAGAGATGGAAGACGTAAGTCTATTTGCTAAAAGGCTCAATAACTTGCTTGGCAAAATTTCTATTTAATGCTATACTTAGTTTAGCTAATAATTAGGGGGTAAAACATGGGGTGGAATTTACTTGGTGGGCTCATGCCGCCAGCAGTAGATACTGCAGAAGAAAGGGAGCGTCGCCATTCCAGAGATTCAGGTGCTGAAGAAGAATTTGAAGTTTTAGAACAAGAAGAAATTAAGGAGCATCGTCATTCTGGAGATTCAGGCAATTGTTCAGAGGTTGAGGAAGGACAAAATACTAACAGAGCAATTGAATTGGAATTTCAGCTAACACAATCTTTGCTAAGTCAAGTAAAGGCAGGTGAGAATAATAGGAATGCAAATTCTGGCAAGCAAGCATAACTTGATTTGGAAAGAATGGATTTTGTAATTAATGGGCAAACAATAAGCAAAGCGTATGTTCACGAGTTATATTGCCAGCACAATCACTTAATTTCGAGTGAAAATGCAAATTACCGCCTGTTTGCTAAGCAAGTTTTCACAGAAATGTTTAAATATGCTAAGGCAGAAACTCCAAATGACAATATATTAGAAGAGTTAATTACTAATTGCAATCAGGCTGGGTATGATGGCTCTTTGTTAATGCAGCTCTCTCCTATATTCTCTAAGCATAAACTAAGCTTGCCTCATGCCAACGATAGAAAGATAAGTATTGTATATAATAGCCAAGGTTCTCTCAATATTCAGTATTGTCCAAGTATGCCTGTTAGAGAACTTGATACAAATAAGGAAATATGCAGGGTTGATGCTATTTTAGAGTTCACCCTTAAGTTTCGAGATAGTAAGGTAGAGTATGAAAACGGCAAAGTAACACTTGCTATTCCTGAACAATTAGAGAATTACAAAGTTGATGGCAAAAGTTTGTTAGATGAAATAAATAGGCATTTCGAAGATGAGGATAATAGAATTACAGAGACTCTTGAGAAAAATATGAATGAAGGACCTAAGTCATTTGCTGCTGAAGACTTGTCTATTACTGAGAGTTCATCTGATAGTAGTGA
Organism: Wolbachia endosymbiont (group B) of Scrobipalpa ocellatella; assembly: GCF_964188425.1. Classification (NCBI taxonomy): domain Bacteria; kingdom Pseudomonadati; phylum Pseudomonadota; class Alphaproteobacteria; order Rickettsiales; family Anaplasmataceae; genus Wolbachia; species Wolbachia endosymbiont (group B) of Scrobipalpa ocellatella. The sequence goes on along the minus strand of NZ_OZ077190.1, from coordinate 74,457 downwards.
AGTAGCAAACAAAGTAGTTACTGATCCAGGCATTTTAGGTAATGTTGCGAATGTATTGGTAGGTGTTGCAGAAGTTACAGCAGTTGTAGCAACAGAGTTATTTTGGCCTCAAGATCAGGTTAATATAGAACCAAGGCATAATGAAGAAGAATTTACCATTATCCCTGAAAATTTAACCTTTGATGGATTAATAGACGTTATAAATAAAGCAAAAAATTATGGTGATTACACAGGTTTAGATAAAACTATAAATAATATAGAGGAAAGCGATAGATTTATTACTGATTTGAATTGTGGTAATTTGAAGGATTTTTGCTCTCAACAGCTTAATTTGACTGATCATATGCACAATGTGCTGTTGAATAATAGCTATGATGAAACAAATGGTTATTATAATTATTCAGTAAAAGAGCTTTCACTACTAGCCATTGCAGCTGATGACACACTTGTGGAAAGGTATGCAGAAACGCATAAAAGTATATTATTTACGCAAGATGAAGGTCTCGATAGGCTACTTATTGGTGTTGGTGGACAGCGCTATACTAAGCTTTTATTAGAAGATTTGGAAAAAAATCGAAGTACTATTCTACCTTGGCATAGCATATGTGAAAAACTTCGAAGGGCGTTGTCTATTCGTAATCAAGAATGCGTGAAAGCGGTATTAGATAAATTTAAAGATACTGAAGCCAGGTCTAGAGTTTCTGATATGTCAGAAAAATTTTTGCACTATGCTATACAACAAGATTTTATAGATGTAGCAAAGACTATTATTAATCATAAAATTGCTGATATTAATAGTATAGACAATTCAGGGCATGCACCTTTGCATTGGGCTGTGGCACGTAATAATTTAGAATTAATGGGCTTGCTTATTGGAAATGGCGCTGAGATTGATATTCAAGATGAGAGGCATGGCAGAACAGCTTTACATTGGGCTGCTTACCATGATAAATTTGAAATAGTAAAATTACTTGTAAACAAGGGAGCTGATTGGAACATTCAAGATAGAGATGGCAAAACAGCTTTAGATCTGGTAGGAACGAAAAGTTTATATTTGGTAAGGGAAGAAAACAGGGAAAAATCTTCTAGTGAATCAAAAATCACAAAATTTCTTGAAGGTTTAGATGATAAAACACCTTTGCATTTAAATATTAAAAAAGATCCAGAATCCAAAAATATTGATAATCAACGGCCACAAAGGAGTATTGTTGATAAAGAAGAAAATATTATGAATAATAAAAAGGTTTCAATAGAAGAAACTATAGATAATAATAATTATAGGAGGGGTAAAATGCCTAAAAATATAGAAGAGAAATTGTCTAATGCTATCTTCGCTCTTAATTATGAAGAAGTAATGTCTTTAGTGGAAAAGGTAAGGAAAGAGGACAATAGTGTAGACATAAAGCAAATCTTGAATAAAGCCTTAGAAGACGCTAATAAGACGGAAGTTGGTAAGAAAGATAAAGTATCTAAAAGCAAACTCGCAGAAATTAAAATATTTCTTGAAAAAGAGCTTGAGAACATCGCTGCTGCATCACCAGTGAGCGATGATGTGAAAACTACCGCAAGTAGTAAAAAAGCTCCTGTGGTGGAGTCTGAAGGAAGTGAATCAAATTTAGCATCGTCGAGTTCTGAAGATGATGATTTTTCTAAACTTGAAAGTGACGATTCTCCTAGAATTTCTTCAGATCCTCCTTCGTTTGATATTATTTATGAAACAGAAGTACCTGAAACTGCAGCAGAAATGCCTTCAATGGTCACCGAGGAAAAGTCTGATGATCTAAATGACGAAAAAGATAATCAGAATTTGACAATACCTACAGCTGTAGATGAGGGTACATCGCCTATTCCCGAAAGTCAATGTGGTACTGCACACAATGAAGAAGATTTTACTGTTCTACCTCAATCATCATCATTAGGTTTTGCAAATGAAAGTGTTAATACCGTAATATCAATTGATAATAACAGAAAAGAGCAAACTTCTAATAAACCCGCCAAGCATGTAGAACAAGTTGCTAACGAAAATATACAACCAAAATCAGTAGCTAATAAGCAAGCTAGTAATAGCAACAAAATTTACACAAAAGAGAATAGCGTTAAATGGCCTACTGTGGCTACATGGATGTTTGCAGTAACTGGAGTACTTTCATTAGCTGCTGCACCAGCTGCATATTTTGCTCTCGGTACTAGTCTGCTGGTAGCAGGAGTAGCGGCAGGCATTGGAGCTTTCTGTATAGTTGCTGCTATAGCTGTACATTATTATAATAAGGCACCTTCAGGTCCACTTAAAGGACCAGGTGTTGAGGAGGTTGTTCATAATGCTGCTGTAGAAGCAAGTTAAGAAATAGTAGTCTATCATTTAATAATTTATTATAATTATATTGATTATTAATAGATAAAAACTTGGTAGACTACGAAGAGATGCTTGCTAAGTTGACAAAATTGCCATTTAATGCTACACTTAGCTTAGCTACTAATTAGTGAGGAAAAACATGTTAGGTTCAGATTTTGTATCACAGGAATCAAACAAAATTTTAAAGAAATCAGATTCTAGGGATTCGGGAACTGAAGAAGGGTTTGAAATTTTAGAACGAGAGGAAAAAGAGCGCCGTCGTTCTGAGGATTCAGGTAATGAAAGTCAAGAGGAATCTGGCGTTAATAATTCTGATACTAAATCTAGTGCAGTAACTACGTTAGAATTTCAGCTAACACAATCTCTGCTGGGTCAAGTAAAGGCAGATGAGAATAATGAAGATGTAAAGTCTGGTAACACAGCTTATCAAGACCTATATAGAACGGATTTTTTTGTAATCAATGATCGCACTATAGATAATAGTTTCATTAAAGGGTTATATGATAAATATAATGAGGGAGATGATAAACGTCTGTTTGCAAAGTATGTTTTTACGGAAATTTTTAAACATGCTAAAGCAGAGGTTCCAAATGACTATATACTGGAAGAGTTAATTACTAGTTGCAATCAAGCTGGGTATGATGGCTCTTTGTTAATGCAGCTCTCTCCTATATTCTCTAAGCATAAACTAATCTTGCCTCATGCCAATGATAGAAAGATAAGTATTGTATATAATAGCCAAGGTTCTCTCAATGTTCAGTATTGTCCAAGTATGCCTGTCAGGAAACTTGATACAAATAGGGAAATATGCAGGGTTGATGCTATTTTAGAGTTCACACTTAAATTTCATAATGGTGAAGTAGAGTATGAAAATGGTAAAGTAACACTTATCATTTCTGAGGAATTAAAAGCTGGTAGGGAAAGTTTACTAGACGATATTAATGAACGTTTCACAGATTATGATAATGATGGATTTATTCATTTACACGTTGCAGCACAAAAAGGTAATGTTGAGCTTGGCAGGCATTTACTAGAATGTGGTGCAAATATTGAGATTAAATCAAAAACAAAAGTAGGTGGTGACACTGCACTTCATTTAGCTGCCAAGAGTGGTCATAAAGATTTTGTGAAGCTTTTACTTGATAATGACGCAAATGTTAATTCAGTAAGCAGTACAGGCAGCAGAGTAACTCCTTTACATGAAGCAGCATATAGTGGACATTCAGATGTTGCAGAATTGCTAATAGAGCGTGGCGCAACAGTTGATGCTAAAGAACGATATAATCTTACTCCTTTGATGTATGCTTCTGCAGAAGGTAATTCGGCAATGGTGGAATTACTTTTAAAAAAAAAGGCAGATCTTTATTTACAACATCATAATGGTGAAACTGCATTGCACTTAGCTGCTGATAATGGTCATTCTGATGTAGTTGCCATTTTGATAGGTGCAGCAAAAGATAAAAAAAAGTATGTTAATATGCAAAGCAACAGTATTGGTACTGCGTTGCATGTTATAGCTTATAATCGAGAAATAAATGAAGAGCATAAAAAATCTGCAAAATTGATAATAGACAATGGTACAAGCCCGTATTTAGAAAACGATCCAATTATTAATAAACCATCAGATACTCTTTTGAAAGGAAGCTCTTTAGATATGGCAAAAAAGCGAGGAAATAAGGGATTTTTGGAATTTATGTCATCTTTAGGCTATTCAGCAACCGTACCAAGCAATTCAAAGAATGATCCACAAAACACAAAAAAGTATGTCGTAGCTGCTTCTGCGCTTGCAATAACTGTTATTGCCTTAGGAGCAGCTGTTGCAGTTTACTTGGAAATGTTAGCAATAGGAATAGCAGTTGCAGTTTGTTGTCTTATTGCAGCTACAATTACGTACTGCTATAGGCCTAAAAGCTTAGTTGAGGATAATCAGGTCAAAAAGGTTATGCAGACAGAAGAATGTCAGTCTAAGTAATAAATATAGTAGTCTATCATTTAATAATTTATTATAATTATATTGATTGTTAATAGATAAAAACTTGGTAGACTACGAAAAAATATTCTTAAATAAAATCAAAGATATAAAAGAAGAAGGGCGCTATCGTGAATTTACGCATTTTGCGTCATTACCTGGCAAACTTCCCTATATTATGGATTATGAAAGAAATAGAGAGGTTATTGTCTGGTGCAGTAATAATTATCTGGGAATGTCACAAAACGATAGTGTCATTGCTGCTATTCAAAATTCATCTGTTGGTGCTGGAGGAACAAGAAATATATCAGGTACAACAAAGGAAGTTGTTGAGCTCGAGAAGTCTTTGGCTGACTTGCATCAAAAAGAAGCTGCTTTAACTTTTGCTTGTGGCTATCTTGCCAACCAAACTACACTTAGTACTTTATCGTCTGTTATTCCGGGCGTGGTAATTTTTTCAGATGAGAAAAACCATTCTTCAATGATAGAAGGTATAAAATCAGGAAAAAGACCGAAGCACATATTTAGGCATAATGATGTTGATCACTTAGAGCAGTTGCTAAAGTCTATAGATATAAAAACGCCGAAAATAATAGCACTTGAATCTGTATACTCAATGGATGGTGATGTAGCACCGCTTGAAGCGATATGTGATCTAGCAGATCAGTATAATGCAATCACCTATTTGGATGAGGTACACGCAGTTGGCATGTATGGACCGCGCGGTGGCGGAATTGCAGAAAGAGAAGGTTTGATGGATAGAATAACTGTTATTCAGGGTACATTATCAAAGGCTTTTGGAGTGATGGGTGGATATATAGCGTCTTCAAAGAGCTTGGTGGATGTAATAAGAAGTTCAGCCCCAGGATTTATTTTTACTACTGCTATGTCGCCCGTTTTAGCAGCAGCAGCAAAGGCAAGCGTTGAGCATCTAAAATCAAGCAACATTGAAAGAGAAAAGCAGAAGCAGGTGGTTGAGAAAGTAAAAGACTCACTGAGAAATGCAGGAGTGAATTTTATGCAAACAGAAACTCATATAATTCCAATCATAATTGGCGATCCTGAGTTGTCCAAAAAAGCATCAAAATTGTTATTTGATGAGTATGGAATATATGTACAACATATAAATTACCCAACAGTTTCAAAGGGGACTGAGCGCTTCCGTATTACTCCTACGCCTTACCATACAAATGAAATGATAGAGCATTTAACAAAATCTCTTGTAAAAGTTTTTGAGAAATTATCTGTTTGTGTCTGTTGTTGAGTTTAAAGTTGCCAAGAATAAGGTATCTATTTAAAAGCATGGTTAATGTACAAAATCAGTGCTTTATTTCTTGTCATGAAAGTAGCTAACACTGGGATCCAACTAAGTTACTTTACAACATTTTTTGTGCAAAAGGACTAGATGCCATTGTCACACACTGACTATTTGTTCCTATAGTTGTCTTTTCTCGTCTATCTTATTTTGCTACCCTGCTGCAATGAGGGGTAGGTAAGACCATTTATTATTTTCACTACGTGACTTTTGCTCTTTTGAATGAACTTTAGTTTATATCTCCAGCAATGACAAGCGCGTTATCTTCCCTTAATCTCCCACCGCTTTCTTGCAGAAAAAGCCTACCGAGTGAAGTTTTATATTTATTAATTCCAGAGTAAATTATTCCATTGTATCTTCCGGCAGCAAGATATGCAAAACCTAGTACCGTTGAGCCAAGGGAGCGTAGATTATTATTGTCAAGTGGTAATTTATTTAACAAATTACCACTTATGTCTATTATTCCCCCTTCACGAGCTTTCATCCGCATTTTTACATGGCGAGATTTGAAATCTTCAAGAAAAGCTCCTTTCTTTTCCTCTGCCCAGAAAGTTTCTCTAAGCGCTGGAGCATCAATCACAGCTGCTACAACTCTGTTTTTATGAATGAGACAAACTGATACTGCAAAATAAACCATACAACTAAAAAGGTTTTCCTTGCCTTCTATAGGCATAATAAACCAAGTATAACCGCCGTCTTTTAGATCTTGGCCCACATCGTCTTCAAAAATAAAGTCATAGTTCTGGTTGTAGTTTTTCAAGCAATCGTATATAAGTTGCTTGGATTTTGAATAAGTTTTATTGATAAAGTCTGCTGACTTAACGCTTGAAATTTGCAATTCATTAAAATCACGTATAAGCTGCTTGGAGGCACTGCGTACAGAATCAAGCATCACATTGATTCGTGGTGATGAAATTGCCATTTACTCTTTCACTCTTTCGTAATAGCTGTTATCAGGAGTATGTACTACAATTTTATCACCTTCTTTTATAAATTGAGGCACGTTAACGCGTATTCCGTTTTCCAAAATTGCAGGCTTATAAGAAGCAGTAACAGTCTGCCCTTTGATAACAGACTCTGTTTCTTTTACAGTTAGTGTAACGTGATCAGGCACATGTGCAGAAATTATTTTATCTTGATAAGTTACTACTTTAATTTTCATATTATCTTGCAAATAAGACTTCTTTTCTCCTAATAAGTCTAAATTTATAACAATCTGCTCGTAATTACTTGGATGCATAAGATTTACGATATTCCCTTCAGTAAAGAGATAAACATATTCCTCTTCATCTAAAATTGCCCTTCTGATTGTTGCATCAGAGCGGAATCTTTCATAGTGCTTTGCTCCAGTTTTGATATTTTTCATTTCAGCTTGTATGTAAGCACCACCTTTACCAGGTTGAGTATGCATAATACTTACAACCAAAAACAATCCACCGTTATGTTCTAGTACCTGACCTGGCCTGATATCATTAGCCCTTTCTGCCATAATTACACTTTTAATTTGGTCTGATTATTATAAATAACTTTATACAAATATCAAAATTTTTATCGGCCAATGAATTCTGGCATGTTGATTACTATATACCTTTCCTTCATGTTGATGTATGGAAATACTTCTTTAGTAAAAGATAACATAATGTTTTTTTTTGTGCTGATAACCAAAATTTCTAATATATCCCCTGAGCCGAAATTATTCACAGACTTCACATAGCCATATAATTCATTACTCTCTAGTCTTACTTCCATATTCACAAGATCATCTTGGTAAAATTCATCCTCATCATTTAACTGTGGTAGCTTATCTCTTTCTATATATAACTTTTTATTTCTTAAAAGCTCTGCTTCATTACGGGAATTCACACCGCTAATTGTTGCTATTACTAAATTATTACTGACAACAGACACCAAGCTTATTTTATAATTTTCACTTCCGATTATTAGTTCACCATATAGGAAAATATTTTCGGGCTTTTCAGTAAAGGTTTTTATTTTGACAGCTCCTTTGATTCCATGAGGAGAAGTAATTATTCCGAGGCATATATTCATATTAATATGATAGTTGAAATCAGCTTTTTGTCCATAGAATTGACAATTTACTGAATTAACATACAATTAATATTGTAATAATTATAGCGGGTAATGTGTGAGTTCTATCAGCAATCAAGAAAAGCAAAGTATTATAAGTAGCTTAGAAAAAATCAACTGCAAGCTAAAAGGTGAATCTATAAAACTTGATGATACAAAGGAATCTATAATAGTAGCACGTCGTAAATCTGTTGTTGAAGGGGTATTAGAACATCTACGCAACCCTTCTACTACTAACTGTAATGTTATGATCGATGCAGAAACTGGGTTTGGCAAGACTTACGATATTGGAATGTGGAGCCATGTACTAGCCCAAGCAGGGTTTCATCATCTGGTTGCAGTACCAAACAGTGATCTAGTAAACCAAGCTAAAAAAATGATGAGTAGTGCATTTACTGTAAACATTAGGACACCTAAAGCTGCTGAGGAAATTAAAAATGCACTGAAGGCAACTAAACCTACAACAATTATAGTGACACATGACCTGTTATTACAGCAAGAAAATGATCGGAAATTAAAAGACCAAAATACCAAGTTGTGGATTAGTGTTGATGAAGCAGACAGTATTAATAAGCAGCAGGATTTTGAGAACATGTGCAAGCTTGATGAGAAATATCCTACGACTTACCTCACTGCAACACCAAAGAGAAGGATTTTAAATAGATGCGGAAAAGTTATCAGCCCGACAAGATTGAGTAGACGTTGTATTGCAAACGCCATCGAAACAGCAAGTGTTATTGCAAAAACCAATAGGAGAACAAATTTCACTCTAGCATTTGTAGTGAATATTGCTGTTACTATAATACCTATGATTACATTATTTCCTGTTATAAATAGTAATGTTGCTGCTGTAATTGGTCTAACTTCAGATTATTGGCTGTATTCTGCTTTGATTGGAAACTTATATTATACAATTTCTATGTTTATATTTGGTATAGTAATGTTGCCAATTTGGTGGGTACTAACTAAAGCAACTGGTGTAGAGTCAAAAGAACTGCTTTCTAGATTTCTTGCTAACGTGCGTAGCTTATTTACTAGAGAAAAATCGAGCCCAGCTCATGAATATGTTGAAGAGAGCGAAGAAGTTTTTAATTACAATAAGCTTGTTGATACCGATGATTTATTAACTTCTATAAGATGGAATGTGCAAAGCCCAATTGGAGAAAGTGCTCTGCTTTTAGCTGATGATGTAAATAGTATAGTTAATCTTAACTTTGCGTTGCAGGGTAGAGATAATTTAGTATATGAAGGTAGTACACGTTATGAAGTGTATAATAAATTTCAGCCTGAAGGGATGTCTTATCAAGACTATAGGCTCAAGTTACGCGAAGCGAACTTTATAAGCTGCGTTAAAAAGCAACATCCTAGTCTGACAGAAGAGCAGATATCTGAATTAAAAGAAAAGGTGGATTTCAGTAGTACTGCTGAATATCTAAAATATAGAGTAATGCATTCAATGATCGATCTTACTCTCTCATATTTAATGAAGTGTGATAATATTACTTTAGATAAAAAAAGAAGAGAAGGTTTGAGTGAATTGATAGAAGATGTTAAAAAGAATGTTAGCACCACTAATGATAACAATATTATAAGCTACCTAGAGAGAAAAGGCTTTAGTGAGCAATTTGCTAGAGATGAGCTCTTACTGCAAATAAAGACAGTAATTGAAGCACTGAGTAAAAGTGATAATGAGCAATGCAGCTTAATAGTTGATAATTGGCGCTTAAGCAAAGAGCTCCATGACCTCATGGAAAGAGAGGAAGGTATACTACATAGTCTCATTGATTTCTGCAAACAAAATAAATGTATCTTTGCAGGAATTGGGAAAAATGATCTTGGTATTGGAGAAAATAGACCCTTTTCAGCGATAATACGTAATCAAATAGGTAAATATCGAACTATTTATTGTGATTATGAAAAAAGAGATTTTGATTCATTGGCTAAATATGCGTTGACAACGGTTATAGATGGATCGAAAGGTCGTGGATTTGATAGTGAATATAATCATGTTGCATCAATATTTGCAGATTCGGTTAGTCAGTTCAATAATCCATCTGAAGCCCTACAGAATCTTGGAAGAAATAGAGAGCGTAATGAGAGCAGACAATCATGGTTTTTCGCTGCTGCAGGTGAAGAAGTTGAGCTATTTGTGAATAAGATCTTAGCAAATTTTAAAAAGGAACCACAGAAATTTTGTCAGAAAGTTTTGTTTCCAGCTACTAATAAATACAATAAGTTGCTAAAAAATAGAATGGGAGAAGAACTTGGAAGAAAAATAGAAATCTATATTAGTAAAAATATTGATGCATTAGGAAATATTGATGATTCAGCTCTGAAGAAGTTTTCTAGTGATTTGATAAAAGAAACGTATGAAAAAGTTCATGATATAAATGATTTTGATGTCAAAAAGACAGAACAAGATTTACATAGGATTTTAAAAAGTACAGAGGCATACCTTCGTTCATATGAGAACAGAATTAAAAACAACGGTAAATTATCTTGCACACGCTCAGCTTTATTTTCTGTGGGGAGTGCTATAACAAAGGTAATGTATTATCTTTGGGCAGGGTTTGACTATTTAGTCTTTTTGGCTAAAGCGTACAATATAGATAAATCTGGAGATACCAGTGCAAGAGCGTATGTACACATAATCAGAAACTGTCACTGTGAAAGTAGTGTGAAGGCGCAAAATGTATTGGTTCATGCATTAGAAATTGCCAAAGAACATGACAGCAGTTTCAAAAGAAATAGTTTGTACGAAGGCAATGAGGATAGATGTAAAGAAAAAATCATCTCATATTTTCAATCCAAGCAATATATACGTGCATTAGATAGAACAATTGCTCAAATTGAAAATGAACACTTAGCAGCAATTTTGAAAGCTGTAGGCTACAGAGGTGATACTGATAAAATGGCACAAGAAATTAAAGATTTTTTATCTGATTTAAAGAAATTAGACTGTGTGAAATTTAGAGAAAAGTATTATCAAGGAGATTTATATCAAGAAAGCAAATTATGCAAGATCAATGATCGAATTAGTATGGTAATTAATGAAGTTGTAAGGTGCCATAAGTGGCGTCATGGAATAGAGAACTTGGAGCTCAAATTAAAAAATGGCCATAATATTTTTGACGTAAGAGTCAATAATGATTTTTCTAAGTTACGTGAGAAAAACTTTAACAAACGCTCTAAAGAAAGGACATATCTAGGTAGAGCTATGTTACTTATTGGGTTTATAATTTCAATGGAGCTTATAGGTAGAATATCATCAGGTCAGACCATGCAATTGCCTTTACTTTGCGGTTTTATAGTATTTGGACCACTGGCACTCTTGTGTGGTGCATTGTTATATGAAATAACGACCTATTTAGTGAGAGGAGCATTTTTTATTTTTGGAGTGCCAATTCTTTTAGGAGAACTGTCTAAATGTGTTTTGAGAAACGGCTCAATGAAAAGTTTGTTAGATATGACATTATCGCTTGGTAACTCGGCTTTTCTCAATATTCCGAAAGACATCGTGCAATCGTTTATATTTGAGGATATAACAAAATTTGACTCACTAAGTGATATAAATGAGCTTACACTGATAAGAGAACAGGAAAAGGCAAAGTGTACAAATGAAGTAGCTGATAAAGTTGTATCTACTGCTTTATCTGCAATTTTGATACAGCCAACAACTAGTGAGCAGGAAGGTTTAGTTTTTAACTAGAACTTTTCAGATAAATACTGAGTGAGGATTTCAATGCCTTCATCAATCTCTTTTTCAGTGATAATGAGTGGAGGCAAGATTCTTACAACGTTATCTGATGTTACTCCAACAGTGAGTAAACCACGGTGACTTAGCTCTTCTGCAAATTTTTGGTTATTCATTTTTACTTTTATTCCTAGCATCAACCCTTTTCCTCTCACTTCTTCTATCATTGGAAACTTGCTTGCTAAGTCCTCTAGTTTGTTTTTTAAAGACTTACCTCTAACTTCAACATTTTCTAAGAAGCCAGGGCCGAGCAATTCATCCAATACAGCATTACCTACTGAAGTTGCAAGTGGATTACCACCAAAAGTAGAACCATGCATACCGACCGCCATGTACTTAGCAACCTTTTCAGTTGCAAGACAAGCCCCCAGAGGGAAACCTCCTCCTATTCCTTTTGCAAGAGCACATATGTCAGGCTTAATTCCTATGTGTTCAGATGCAAATAACTTTCCTGTCCTGCCAGCACCGCACTGAACGCAATCAAAAAATAGCAGTATGTCGTTTTCGTTACATAGTTCTCTTAGCTCTTTCATGAAGACTTCACTCATTACTTTAATACCACCTTGTCCCTGTATTGGTTCTATTAATATAACACCTATGCCATTAGAAATTGCTTTCTTTACACTCTCAATATTGGGCTCTATGTTATCACACCAGTCAATATAAGGATTCAGTAATTCAGAAAATTTCTGTCTATCGTTTGTTGCACAAGTTAAAAATGTCCTTCCATGAAATGCACCATGAAATGTTAGAATTCTATAGCGATTTTTATTACCTTTTCCATTTTGATAGGCCCTAGCGATTTTAAGTCCACATTCCACTGCTTCTGATCCAGAATTTGCAAAAAATACAGTATTAGCAAAGCTGTTGTTTATTAAATTTTCTGCAAATTTGTTGGCAGTAGATATATTATAGGTATTTGATATATGCCATAGTTTTTCTCCTTGTAATTTTAGGACATCAGTTAATCGTGGGTTGGCATGACCTAAACTGCTAACAGCTATTCCAGAGTGAAAATCTATATAGCGCTTATTATCGATATCATACAAGTAAATACCTTTGCCATAAGAAAAATTTATGTTAATAGGAGAATAAACTGGCAAGATAGGAGAAATTGTCATAAAAGTATGATATGCTAATTTTTTATTAATACCATAAAAGACGTTATTTCACAATGAGAAGAATATGTATAAATTAAGTAAATTAATTTTTACTACACTAAAAACAAATAGATATACAAAAATTATCTCGCTATTCTTATTAATTTTTGTGGTTTTATTGGGCACAATATACCGCAGTTATTCATTAAAGAATAATTTTCTTTCTTTTTACCGTAATTCAAATGCAAACTTAAAAGATCTATTGGAAAATAGTATAATAAAAAAATATCATTATTTACTAATAGAAAAACATCATATTAAATATAACAGTTTTGATTACATAAACCAGTTGGTAAAATTGCGTGCTGAATTGTTACAATCAGTAAGCAAAGTAAGAAATTTTAGCTTAATACTGTATGATCAAAATGCCAGAGTAATTTTCAGTAATTTTAATACTCAAGGTCATGACTATGAGCAGTTGCTTACAAATGATGAAATTGATAAATTGCTAAGCAATCAAGAAATATTTTACGCTACAGGAAATACATTAACTTCTACTTTCCCTATATTTCATGAAGATGACATTAAGCCTTCATTTTTTTTGAAGATCATTCAAAGCTATAATGACTCTTATATTATGGTATATAGTCTATTTTCAATATTAATGGGCTTATTACTGGTTATCTTAATACTAATAATGCTTTATTTGCACTTTTCCAATACCCAAATGCTAGCCAAGCAGCATAAAACTAATATTGAATTACAAAGGGTTAAAGAGGCATTAGAGCAAGAAAATGCAAATAAGATAAAATTTTTTGCAAGTGTTACACATGAGTTGCGTACACCTCTTAATGCTATTATTGGATTTGCAAAGTTGATCAAAAATGAAACTTTAGGTTCTGTAGATCACTCTAAATACAAGGAATACGTAGACGATATATATAATGCTGGTACACATTTACTTGCTTTGATTAATGATGTGCTCGATTTTTCTAAAGCTGAATCAAGTAGTTTAACAGTAGAGAAAGTGAAGTTTAATCTGAATAAGATAATAGATTCGTGCTTAAAAATGTTATCACCTAAACTAAAAGAAACAGGGATTAGTTTAAAGAAAGAGATATCTGATAAACAATTATTAGTTATCGCCGATCCCAAAAGAATGAAGCAAGTTATAATAAATTTGTTATCAAATGCAATCAAGTTCACTCCTCAAGGTGGTTTAATAAGAATGATTATTAAAGAGAATATAGAAAAAAATTTATTAACTATTGAGTTTCATGATAATGGAATAGGGATAATGCAGCAGGACATATATAAAGTTATGTCCGTTTTTGGCCAAGCAGATTCGGGATATAGAAACGAAGGCACAGGTATCGGATTACCTCTAAGCAAGAAATTAGTAGAGTTAATGGGTGGGACTTTCAACATTCAAAGTGAAGCAAAACTTGGTACTACGATAACATTGAGCTTCTTTTATGAAGAGCAAACATGTGAAAAGTTGATTGATTTTTAGTAAAATATATTTGATATTGCACTTTTATATCTAGTACATTCCTAAGTCATACTGACGTGATACCTCTTGGCTAATAATAAGTAGCGGAATGTAAGTAAATTAAACTTTTTTAGCTATACTTCCTGAAAACACTTTATAATTCTTGAGCATAAAGAAAATTCCTTTAATAATGAAGCATGCTAATCAGGAACTTAATAAAACAAGCAACTCAAGTAGGAAATAGTGAAAACGTAATACAATATGTCAAATATCTCTATCAATTTGAGAAGTTTAGAAATACATTAAACCTCACTTTGTCAATAATAAAGCAAACTAGACTCTCGTTTGAAATATATCAAGAAGGATTAGTGGATATGGAAGAGGGAGTGTGTAAGACAATTCGTTCTTCTGGTTTAAATAAGTATGTTATTGTGCTAAGAAGGTCAAATCCTTACATCATAGTACATGAACTTTCACATATGGTTGAAAATGAACTGAACTTAAGCTTAGAGCAAGAATTTCTCTATAAAGTTTATCAGGATATTGAGCAGAACTTAAAGCAGTCAAATATTCTGGTACAAAAAATTATTGGTCAAATTATATTTAAGGAGATACAAGTTTACCAAACTCCAAAATCACGTGCGTCTGAGTTATTCGCACGCTATTTTGAGCTGTTTGCTTGGGCTCAGGAAGTTTATCCTAAAGATAAAGAATATCTAATTCGCACTCAAGATTTAAACAGAGTATTTCTTGCTACTAACCAATGGAAAAAGAGCTACCTGGATCTACAAATAATGGAGAGAATAGATAAAGAAGTAAAGGAATATAGCGATAAAACTGCTTTTAAAGATATAAACAAAGTACAAAGCAGTTGGACTAATAAATTTTCTCCTGGAAGCAAAAAAATTGGTTCTATATTTGAAGATGATAATTAGCTCAGCAGAACAAAGTTCACTTCTTCAACATTTCAAGTTATAGTTCTCGCAATTTAAAGAGTTCAAATATATATGAAAACCATTTTAGCGATTGAAACAAGTTGCGATGAAACTGCAGTTGCGATTGTAAATAGTGATAAGCAAGTGCTTGCTAACGAAATTCTTTCTCAGGTAGAGCACAAAAAGTGCGGTGGAGTGATTCCTGAAATAGCATCACGTGCTCATATGAAGCATTTAAGTGGTTTAATAAAAAGTGCTATGGAAAAATCTAACCTTAACTTTTGTGATCTAGATGCAATTGCAGCAACATCAGGACCAGGACTCATAGGTGGATTAATAATTGGTACAATGATGGCTAAAGCAATTGCACACGTAACACAAAAACCGTTTATTGCAGTTAATCACTTAGAAGCACATGCGTTAGTTGTTAGGCTACTATATGAGGTTGAATTTCCGTTTTTAGTCCTGCTGATATCAGGTGGTCACTGCCAATTTTTAATTGCACAGGATGTAGGTAAATACATCAAACTTGGAGAAACGCTTGATGACTCATTAGGAGAAGCATTTGACAAAGTCGCTAAAACGCTGGGTCTAAGCTATCCGGGAGGTCCATTAATTGAAGAGTTAGCTAAAAAAGGTGATGGTATGAGATTTAAGCTGCCAAGAGCAATGATAAAACGTTCTGGATGTGACCTTTCATTTTCTGGAATTAAAACAGCGGTAAAAAACTTAGCACGAGAATTTGTAATGAGTGAACAGGATGTGTGTGATATGTGTGCTTCGTTTCAAGAGTGTATTAGCGACATATTACTCGATAGAGTCAGAAATGCTATTGGTATCGCTGTATCTTTAAATATTAAAATCAATGATTTTGTAATTACTGGTGGAGTTGCAGCAAATAATTTCCTGAAAGAGAGATTAAAAAAGCACATAGACTTGAACGTGCTTTCTCCTCCAAGCAATTTATGTACAGACAATGCAGTGATGGTTGGATGGACAGGAATTGAAAGGTTACAGAGAAGCTATGTAGACTCTCTTGACTTTGCACCAAGGCCAAAGTGGGAATTAGAAAAATATTACTAGCACAAAAAATTATCTACTATATAATGCGGCCGCTGGTGAATTTTTGTAGGCTTAAAAATTACAGTGGTATCTACTAAAGCCTTACCGGCATTATTATTTATGAGGTACAGTATGTTCAAAAATAAATTTGACACAGTTATTAGTGTTTTCAAAGCTAAATCTAGTACAAGCGCAAAGACACTCAGTTCAGGTTTATTTGTTGCGGGAAACGTTGTTATGGCCAGAGCAATTAGTGAGATAGACCTCTCTTCATTACAAGGCAATTCAGAAGATAAAGTCAATAAGCAAGACCTAATAATCATATATGATTATATTAATAAAGTAACTCAAGAAGAAAACTATAATATATGTACTAATAATCTTGATTGTATAAAAAGCAGGATTTTAGCAGAAAATATAAGTGATTCATTAGCTGAAAAATTTCGTCAAGATGGATGGAATATAATAAGTAATGATGGTTCTTCGCTATTAACAGTGGCTATTGAAAGAATTAGGAAAGAACAAAAGAAAAATAGGAATTATGATATTCATGTTGAAATAGCTGTATCTCTAATTCTTAGTATGGGCAGAGAATTGATTATAAAATTGGAGAATTTTGCAGATAGTAATGATAAAACACTTCTACATTATTTAGCTGAGTCGGGTAAAGAAGATATTTTATGTTTTGTGATAGAAAATTCTAATTTTGACATTAAAGAAGCAGTAAGGAATAAAGATAGAGATGGTAAAACACCACTACACTATGCGGCTAAATCTGGCAATAAAGAATGCTTGAAAATTCTCATAGAAAATGAAGCAGATTTTAGTTGCACTACCAATAATAAAACCGAGTTACACTATGCTGCCAGAAGCGGAAGTCCTAACCTCCTAGAATATTTAAAAGAAATATTGACAGCAAAAGGAATTTTTGATAGGGAGAAAATTAAAACAGATAAATATGGAAATAACGCATTACACTATGCTGTGCAATCTGGAAATGCTGAGTGCATAAAATTCTTCATTGATAATCAAGTACAATTTTTAAAAAATAAATATAATGAGAATCCTTTTCATAAGATTGTAGGTAACTCAGAAACTCAAGAAAATGCCATAAATTTTCTTATAGAGCATCTAAAATTTTTAGGTAGACGAAAAAGTGAAATTAATCAAGAAAATGTAGATGGTAACACCCCATTGCATATAGCTGCAAAACATGGAAATAACCAGCTAATGAAATTGTTTACTCAATCAGGTGCAAAAATTGTTCAGAATAAACAAGGTAACACCCCCTTACATATTGCTATTATACATGGTAATTCATATTGTATAGACCTATTTTATGAAAATATAGGAAATAGCATACTTCAATCCAAAGGTGATTATGGAAGAGATCTTGTACATTTAGCTGCAATGTACGGGAAGTATGATTGTCTAACATCTTTACTCAAGAAATTTCCTGATTACGATTTAAGCACAGAAACACACAAAGGAAATATGGCCCTACACTTAGCTCTATCGAGTAATACAGAAACAGAACTAAGAAAAAAATGTGTGAGTCTATTAATAGACAGAAGCATGCAAGTAAATAAGAGTAATAATGAAGGAAACACCCCTTTACATTTTGCTGCCCAACTTGATTTATCGTTTTTAAGCATGATAGAAAAAAAGTTGGAAGAGAAGAAATTTGACGTTTATCAAGAGGTTTTGCGTGAGAATAGCAACGGTGACACCGTCTTTCATATGGCAGCACGTGTTGGTAATAAATCATGCCTTGAGCACCTTTTTAAAAAAGAGAGAGTGGGAGAAATATTAAGTAAGAAAAATAAGGATGGACAAACTTTACTACACTTATCTATCCTCAGTGGAAGAGTAGAATGCGTTAAGTATTTGGTAAAAAAAAGCCCAAAGGGTATTTTTTTAGAACAAAATACACAAAAAAAGTTGTTATTTGCAGCTATTTTGAGCGGCAATAAGGAATGTCTTGAATTTGTGTCAAAAGAACTTGTAGGTAAAAAGGTGGCTGCTAGCATCAAAGTGTTATATGATGAAAATGACAATACACCGTTACACATGGCTGCTCTTGCCAACGACATAGAATTCTCTCAGTATGTTATTGAAAGTATTGCTAAGTCAACTATTAGGAACACAGTACCACTTTTTAACACAAACAGTCAAGGGCTTATACCTCTACATTTAGCTGCCATGAGCCTTAATGCTGAGTTAATAGAATATTTTATGAAAGATAATCATTACCCCTATAATAAGAAAATGTTAAATGTTGTATCTAAATCTGGAAGAACAGCATTACACTATCTTGTAATGAGTGATAATGATTTTGAAAAAACTATAAATGAGGATTTTAAGCAAGGTCAATTTTTGAAAAAGTTAGTTTTAGAAAAGCGTAAACAAAATGAGCACTTAAGGGAAAAAGCTATTAAAGCCTTATTCTACCTAACAATCAGCACCGGAGAGAAAACTTTAAATGAAAAGATAAATTTTGATATAAAGGATAATGCAAAAAAAACAGCTTTAGATTATGCTTTTAAACATGGTGACACAAATATCTTGAGGTTATTTTTAGATTTCTTTTATGAAATAAGGGAAAACAAAAAAAGGAAATATGATAAACTTAACATGGAAGATCAAGAAAGAAGCAAAAAGCTTCTAGACTACTATAATCTGGCCATGTCAATATCAAGTGTGATTATTTCTGTTTGCATTAAGTATAATAATGCAGAATCTGAAAAGGAAGAAATTCCTACCTGGATTTCCATTGCATTTTCTTCGATATCATTTTTACTTATCTTATACAACTTAGTGATTGGCCTTCAAAAAGAACCTGTTAAACGTAAGATAGAAAACTATACTGAAAAAATGAACAGAATTGAAGAGGCTACAGGAAAGTTAGCTAAGACAAAAGTAGGGGATCATGATTTGGAGGAATACAACTCAATATTGGAACTATTAATAAAGAATGCAGAAGATATTTCACGATTGGAAAATGAACTTTACAAGTTTACGCATGAAACTAGATTAGAGAGTAAAGACAAACTCAATATTTCTCCTCAGAAAATGAGTAGGGGTGGTAGTGCACTACTATGTTCGAATAAGTCTTTAGAAGGTAGAAAAAGTTCACCTGTTTTGAATGATTTAACAGCAAAACTTAGTCTGTGTTCAAGACGCAACAGTAGAGTACAAAATACAATGGACAAGTTAGATAATCCATCATGTGTAATTACTATAAATGAGAATTCAGAAATTAAACCAAAAGCTCCGAAAAACAAATTCAAGAATGTTGCAACTAAGCTAAAAATAGGCAATATCTTTAGTAAGAAAAAAGAAGATCTTATCGCTTCATCAAGCTTATCAGAAGGTGCTAATCACGAGAATATTACAAAAATGAATGAAGAAAACTGTGGGTTGATAAAACGATTTGGTGATACCAATGGGTATTCAATATTTTCGACTCCTTTTAATCCAAGCAGTTCAACCTCAAGAGAAGAGTGTGGTAACAATCATAGTGCAGCGCGTCATGTGAGTTATGGTAGTGCAAATAATCCTGTGAGTGATAAGGAAGTTAGTAAATCTCCATCTCTAATACTTTCTAACTTTGAGGAGGGGATTACTGTTGACTGTTTTAAATTCGAAAGATATAGACCAAGGGTATATTCAAGTCCATCTTGTGTGAGAAAAAGAGCAATTACAGCTAGATCATTGGAATATGTAATACTTCCTGATCATATAGAAAGAGGAAAATAGATGCAGATTGTAGTCACTGACTCTGATAGCATCAACTTTCAGAGGAGTGATAGTAAGAACTGTCATTGAGTAGTAGATAAGAAAAACGTAGAACAATTGGCAAGGCTATCGTATAAGGTTATAGTAGAGAAGAAATTAGATAGCCTTGCTAAATTTCCATGAAAAAGTTTATATTCGCATATCATTAATATTTTATTACATTAATGATATGGTAAGGCAATAACTGTTAATACTTTTGAAATAAAAACTATATATGGTACATATAATTAAATAAAAGGAAGATTGTGGAAATCACTCCGTCAATAAAAAAGGAATTAAAGCAAAGTATACTATATACTTGTCTAGAGAAGTGCAAGAGTGCGTTTTGGTTCATTTTCTGGTTTAGCTCAGGGATTAATGCGTTAATGTTATTTTTGCCACTTTATACCTCTCAGGTACTTGATCGAGTGATATCGAGCGAGAGTGTGTCAACACTAGTTATGCTGACGATTATTACTTTATCTGCGTTTGCATGTTCTGCAATGCTTGAAACTTGTCGATATTTAGCTATGGCTAAAATTGGTGATTGGATTGATAAAACTGCAACACCAGATCTAATAGTAAGGTCAATCAGGTTAACATCAGTACAAAGCTCAACTTCAAGTGGTGAAGCAATACGAGATCTTGGAGTAATAAAAAATTTCATTACAGGAAATGGTATATTTTCACTGTTCGATACTCCATGGTCGCTAATTTACCTTGTTGTGATCTTTATGATACATACCTCTACAGGGTTTATAGCTATTGCCGGGATCATTATATTAGTTTCAATGGCAGTATGGAATGAACTTGCCACTAAGCGTATATTGCGAGAAACCAATGAAGAAACTATACGCAATATTAATGCTATAGATGTTGCAACAAGAAACGCAGAGGTGGTTGAAGCTATGGGCATGTCAGAATTTATAGTTTCTGATTGGTGTAAACGGAATGATCAAAATCGTGCAATGCAAGTTACAGCGCAGAATCGTTCTAATGTAATTACTGGAATTACTAAATTTTTACGTTCAACTCTCCAAATTTCAGTAATTGGAACAGGTGCATTACTTGCAATCACAGCTCACAAAACTGCCGGTAGCATTATTGCTGCCTCGATTTTGATGGGTAGAGTATTGGCTCCATTTGATGCAGCAGTTCATACTTGGAAATTTTTAAATCAAGCCAAGATGTCATATGGCAGGCTGCAAAGACTTATCCTAACATCCCCAAAAAGAGAGCAAACTATGGCTCTACCAGAGCCTGAAGGGAAGTTGGAATTTGATAGGGTATTTTTTACTCCTTATGGGAGCAATAAGCCAACAGTAAAAGGAATCTCATTTGTAATAGAACCAGGGGATGTTGTTGGTGTTATTGGTGCAAGTGCTTCTGGTAAGTCGACCATTGCAAAACTAACCGTTGGTGTTTGGAAACCCATATCAGGTGTAGTCAGACTAGATGGCGCTGATGTATATACTTGGAATCGAGAGAACTTTGGTAATTATGTTGGTTACTTACCTCAAGATATTGAGTTATTTAACACGAGCGTTAAAGCTAATATTGCCCGCATGAGACCAGATCCAAATCCTGAAGAAATAATCAAAGCAGCAAAAATTGCAGGAATACATGAATTAATACTGAGCTTACCAAATGGGTATGATACAACAATAGGAGGACCTGGAGGAGTAATACTCTCTGGTGGCCAAAAACAGCTTCTTGGACTTGCAAGGGCTTTTTATGGTAATACTAAGCTTTTAGTGCTTGATGAACCGAATGCTAACTTAGACAGTAATGGAGAGGCGCGCTTGATTAATGCAATCAATGTTGCAAGAGAGCAAAATACTACCACTGTTATCATCACTCATAAGCTACAGCTACTATCTGTAGTCAATACAGTGATCGTCATGTCAGATGGGGTTATTTATGCTATGGGACCAAAAGATGAGATTTTGAGTAGATTAGTTGCTCCATCACCAGATGCCACAGAAGATAAACGTTCTTCAGCAAGTGGTTAAGAAAGAGAGAAGTTGTCACACTTCTCTTTCTCTTATAGAGTACTATATGCACAGTTTATAAAATCTTAAGCAATTGTTATTCGAAAAATCCAATAATGATTAGCCACGGAACCTATTTGCTAATTCTCTCACATTAACCTTAGACATTTCTGATGTAGGCTCTTGTGTATATGAGACATCAGATTTAACGCCTTTTTTGTCATGACCTTTAGTAATAGAACATACTACAGTATCAGCCTTTACATGCTTAACACTTGGATCTGATTGAAACCCATGCTTTCTTTCCATTTGTGCTTCAAGCTTACTGCTATCATGTGTAACCCTACACCTTTCTAGATTACGGTCACGTTTGTCAGGAGCTACATATCCATCTATATCACTACATAAGAACGGGCGCACTTTGAACCTGTCTGAACTAACACCATTTTCAACACTTGCAGAATTATGAGCTTTTCTATTATTGCGCATTTTATCTACAGCTTCCTTTATTTTTTCTTTTGATGGTTTTGGCAGCAGTGCTGGCTTATATGCACATGCTGGTAGTTCTGGAAATGAGTCCTCCTGAAACAGCAAATGACTTTGGTTTCTCTTACTATCTGATTCTTCAATATTCTTTATTGGTGTCTTGAAAGAGTTTTCATTTTTCTTTCTTAGATCTAACTCATTTAATCCGCTTCCAACATTATTTTTTCTTGTTGTAGTGTGAATAACACCTGGAAGTTTCACTTCATACTTAAATTTTTTACCAATGGTATCTATTGACTCATTAGATGAGGAATCTATTTGAAACCTATCGTTTGAAAATTTTGATTTTGTAGCATCAAAAGATATACTACGTTTTTCTATCTTTTTATCAGTCATATTTTACCTCTAAACCTATTAACTAACAAAAGTATAAACTAAGAGGTATTAATTTTATGCTAATAAGGCTACAGAAGCATCACTGTAGGGTTTTCTATATAGTACTTAAAGGCATTTAAAAATTTTGCTCCGAGTGCTCCATCAACTGCTCTGTGGTCAACAGAGAGAGTAACTGTCATTACCTCTGCTATCTCTATTTTTTCACTTATGACAACTGGTTGTTTTTTAGATGCGCCGACAGCCATAATGCAAGACTGTGGTGGATTGATTATAGCACTGAAAGTTTTTATACCAAACATGCCTAAATTAGAAATGGTAAACCCTCCTCCTTGAAATTCTTCAGGCCTTAATTTTCCAGATCGTGCTCTATTTACTAAATCTTTCACTTCTTTTGATATAGATAAAACACTTTTTTCATCAGCATTTTTTACTATAGGAGTAATAAGTCCATCCTCAAGCGCTACAGCAATTGAGATATCTATATTTGAATATTTTACTATCTTAGTATCTATCCACGATGAGTTTATGTCAGGAAATTTTTTCATGCTGAAAGCCACAGCTTTTATAATTAAGTCATTAATTGTTACTTTATTGTTCTCATTTGCTGAATTAACCTCATTTTTGAGCGATATTAGCTTATCAACGTGGCAGTCTACAGTTAAATAAAAGTGTGGAATATTTTGCTTAGATTCAACTAGGCGCTGCGCTATCACTTGGCGCATATTACTTACTTCAACTGTTGTATTTTCCTCAAATCTCTCATAGCTTTTAGTTTGATCTAAAAATTCTAATACATCAGCTTTGATGATACGACCATATGGACCTGTACCTTTTAATCGCTTTATATCAACACCTTCATTTTGAGCTATTTTTTTAGCTAAGGGGCTTACTTTTATTCTATTTTCTGTTGCTCTATCCTCTTTTTTAGATCCCAGTGTCACGCACTGGGATGACATTGAAGAGCTAGATGAAATCGAAGGGTTGGATGATACTGAAAAATCGGCTTCAACCTCCTTCTCAACCTTGGTATTGATGGCAGAAGCTAAATCAAGTGCGCTTTTATCTTCCCCTTCCTCTAACATTAGAGCTATCAGTTGATTTACAGGCACGCCACTTGTTCCTTCCGACACTAAAATTTTTGCCAAAACTCCTTCATCGACAGATTCAAACTCCATTATGGCTTTATCAGTCTCAATTTCAGCGATTACATCACCTATTTCAACTTTATCTTGTTCTTTTTTACACCACTTTACAATTTTCCCTCCAGTTTTACTCATTGTTGGGGAAAGAGCGGGCATCAATATTTCTATAGGCATTTATTCTGCATTAAAAGATCTATTTAATTTTTAATTTACTCTTTACCCTATGTCAATCTAATCGTAAATTATGATACTTATATCATCCTAGTACGTGATGCTGGAATCTTGGTTGACTACTGTTATCCTACTATTTCTATTGCTTAGTCCTAGACAGAGTACAAATAGTAAGATCATCATGAAAATAGACGAATCTGTTATAATGGAAATAGAAAAATGTAGTGCTTACTATCCTCTCACAAACATATAGCTTGGGTACAGAAAAAATTTATATGAGGAGCTGGTTAAATTGATAAAAGATCAGAATTAATAGTAGTTTCCGAATCTTCTGTAGCAGGCTCTTCATGTGAAGCAGAGGACAGACTAACTTCTTTATCATCTGTTCTCTGTATAGAACTACCACAAAAACTCCTTAACATCTCTTCAGCAGATGAATTTAAAATCTGTATAATAGACTTTTCACTTTGTTCTTTCAGCGATTGATCCATTCTAGAAATCAACTCGGAAAATTCACTACCTTCTTTTCTAGCTTCACTTTCTATCTTATTTTTTATGCTTTCTATATTACTTTGGTTAATTTCTTCTTTCGTTATGTTAAATGAATTAGCAATACCTTGATACTTAATCTCACAATCGCCACAGCCAACTATGCAAAGAGCAATAGAATCGGATATTTCACCTGCAGCCGAATTATGGATAGTGTAAGCTAAGCAATTGTCATGATATTTAATGCCAAGCTGTTGCTCTATCAATTCAGAAATTTCATTTTTTAAAGACATAAAGTACCTCCTTCTTACATTACTGTACTTTCTGATTAAAGTACAACAGCTGCTCCTAAATAGCAATCCATATATGGTTTACTTTAATAAATTATTAAAGTAAGAAGCTTTTACATCCTAAAACATAACTGAGATAAGCCAATGTAAAAAAATTTTTAAACGAGAATTATTGTATATATATTACTTATTTGGTAAAATTATTTTGGCAAAATAGCATATAAAAGTTGAGGCTAATTATGAATATTAAAGAAGGAAAGGATTTACAACAGGAGTTATTAGGAATTGTTTTCAATATACTCATAGAAAGTGAAGATAGCGCCATAGAAGCTATGGAAACAAGAGCAGTAGAGATAATTAAAAAACTAAAGGAACACATTAATGATTATATAGAGTATGGTGGTCAAAAAAAGCCAATTTTAGATTGGGTTATTGTTTGTGATTCTCAGAATAATGTCAGACTAAATAACAAGTCGCTATTAAAATTTGAGAAGGCAATTAAGGATATTGGAGGAAGAGCACCGCTAAATGAAATAAAAAGTACAATAAGGTTATTAGTAGAACAAGCACAGCTAAATCATGTTAGAATTAGAGGTGAGAGAGAAGTACCACTAAACCTCTTTGAGGAAAACATAATAATGAGAGAGCGAAGAAGGGCAAGAGAACAACAAATGCGGCCAAATTTTATTAGAGAAAGAGAAGCGTCATTGAATCTCTTTGGAAACAGGGATGAAAATGTAATAATGAGAGGACAAATGAGGTCACGCTATATTAGGCGTATTAGACGTGAAAGAGAAGTACCACTTAGTTCAAAAATAGGAGAATTAATTGGTGTAGTTTCATCCATAATTGTAGGTGCTTTCATTGGTATAATGGTTGGTATGGTCATTGCTGGTTTATGTATTGAGCTTTGTGTAATCACCACTGCAGAACCGATTCTTCTCATCATGGGTGCTACTGCTGTTATAGGAGCTATTGTAGCAGGAACTGCTCCTGTATTAAAGCTAATAGAGATGTTTAAAGGTCAAGAACCTAATCTTTCTCCTAGTAGCGGTCTGGAAAGCTCTAATACTGAACATACTTATTTAAATAGGCAAAAAGTTATTTAGAAAAAAATTGGAAGAATGTTCAAAAAAGTCCATTTATAAAATACATCGGCTTAACTATGATCTTATAACTTAAGCTAATTAATTAAAAATTTTTGTTTTAGCGGTTAAATAAAGCCAGATCTGATTAGAGAGAGGATCTCCTTACCTCTTCCTTACCTTCATTTTCATTTCTAACAATTTTTTTTCCACTTAATATGTCTCTTATTTCATCTCCTGTTAAAGTTTCAAACTCCAGTAGATTTTCAGCAATGAGCTCCAAGTCTTTCCTACGCTTGGTTAAAATGTCTTTTGCTTTTTCATAGCAAGAAAATACAACTTTCTTTATTTCCTCATCTATAAGTCTTAACGTATCTTCAGAAATTGTCTCAGAATCATGTGTGATTTGTTCACGATTGTGATATATTGGCCCTATTTTGTCACTCATTCCCCATTTTGTCACCATAGCACGTGATAAATCTGATGCTAGTTTTATATCTGAAGATGCGCCGCTTGTGACTTTATCATAGCCAAAAATTAGCTCTTCTGCCACACGTCCACCCATTGCAACAGTTATATCTGCTAGCATCTTTTCTCTTGTGAGGGACACTCTATCTGTTTCTGGTAGTCTCATAACTAAACCGAGTGCTCTACCACGTGGAATAATTGTTGCTTTGTGTATAGGATCAGAAGCAGGCATATTAACTGCAACTACTGCATGACCAGCTTCATGGTAAGCAGTAAGCTTTTTTTCTTCTTCTGTAATGACTAAGGACCTTCTTTCCATGCCCATCATCACTTTATCACGTGCATACTCAAAATCATCCATGGTAACAATTTTCTTATTTCTTCTTGCAGCAATAAGCGCAGACTCATTCACTAAATTTGCTAGATCAGCCCCTGAAAAACCTGGCGTTCCCCTCGCAACTGTTTTTACGTTTACATCTGGTGCTATCGATATTTTCTTTATATGCGTATTTAATATTCTCTCACGCCCATTTATATCAGGTAAAGAAATAGTAATCTGTCGGTCAAAACGACCAGGTCTAAGTAGTGCTGGATCTAGGACGTCTGGACGGTTAGTTGCAGCAACTATTATCACACCTTCATTAGACTCGAAACCATCCATCTCAACCAGTAACTGGTTTAATGTTTGTTCCCTTTCGTCGTTACCGCCACCAAGACCAATGCCGCGATGCCTACCTACTGCATCTATTTCGTCTATGAAAATTATACAAGGAGCATTTTTCTTGCCTTGATCAAACATATCCCGGACACGGCTTGCACCAACACCGACAAACATTTCAACGAAATCAGATCCAGAAATACTAAAAAACGGTACATTAGCTTCACCTGCAATTGCACGAGCAAGTAGAGTTTTACCAGTTCCAGGGGAACCAATTAAAAGACATCCTTTTGGTATCTTCCCACCTAACACTTGAAATTTTTGCCTTTGTTTAAGAAAATCAACAATTTCAACCAACTCTTCTTTTGCTTCATCAATCCCAGCAACATCATCAAATGTCACTTTTTTTCCAGTAGTCATAAGCCTAGCTTTTGATTTGCCAAAGCTTATAGTTCTATTACCTCCTGCTTGCGTTTGTTTAAAAAGGAAAAGTAATAAACCGATAAAGATAAGCGTCGGAACCCATTGAATAAGTAATCCACCAATTATACCTATTGCAGAGTCTCCAATTGAAAAGGAGAACTTCACTTTCCTATCATGCAAACTTTTTATTAAGTCACTATATATAACACCACTTGAGTTAAAGGCTGACCCATCCCTAAACTTCCCTTCGATGCTTTGGTTTCTTATTGTAATATTTTCTATATCATTATCTTCTAGTCTAGTTAAAAATTCTGAAAAAGGTATGGTTGTTTTACTCTTACCTATACTTCCGCTAAATTGAATATAAGCAACTGAAATAAGAACAATAATCACTAACCAGATCAATAAGCCTTCTAAAAATTTTTTCATTTACATTTCTAATTAAATACTAATCAAGCTTACCAAATTTTGTTTTATCGTGCTATTAATAATGAATCGAACCTTATCATCATCGGTATTTTTTCCGTTATAATTTACATCAGGATAAGCAAGCATCTTTCCATCTTTTTGTACTGTAGGCAAAGAATAGTAAACTTCAGAGCAATAATCATAATTTTTTAGAAATTCAGGGATTTTTTGTGTTTTCTTTAGTGGAGCAATAGTTACTGAACACTCCTGATCTCCAAATATTGTGCAGCTAAACCTGTTATCCCATTCAATAGAACCATTTAATGGTAAGTGTACAGTAATTTCTTGTATCTTTGACGATTCTCTAATTATTAAGATATTTTCTCCATATTTTCTTATTTTGCACCCAGAAAGTGTACAGTTAACATTACTACCCTTTTGCAATATTTTATTAAATATTACGATAAGGCTGTTGTACCTTGGTTTATAATGTTTGCTGGCAATTGCCATTATAGAGTAAAGAAGAAGCCTCAAGGCTATTTCCTCTGGCAATTGATAAAATTCACTTAGTTTAATTTCAATATAACCAAAATCATGAACATTAACACAATCATCAAATGCAAGGCGTGTGTAGTGCATCAACGCTTTTGCAGCTCTTTTCATATGAAGTGCTGTAAGGCATATTCGCTCTGTTAGAACATCTTGATTATCACTTGCTTTAAGTAAGTTACGGTATAAAGTTCGTCTGTATTTTAAGTCATAATTGCTTCTATCTTCGATCCATCTTAACTGATGAAGCTTAGCATACCTTTCTATTTCACTACGACTAAAATTTAACAACGGCCTAAATATATAAATACCATTTAAGAAAGATTTGTAATCCATTGATGATAATCCATCTACTCCACTACCTCGCTCCAATCTTAATAAGAACGTTTCTGCTTGATCATCTTTGTGATGAGCAACGAGCAAACATTTAACATTATTGTTTTTACACCACTCTGCTAGTAACTTATATCGTGCTTTTCGTGCCTGTAACTGAATATTACCTTTAATATTTTGCTTCTCCCAATTTAATATGAACGATTCCTTTGCTCCAAGTTCTTTTGCATAACTTATAATAAAATCAGCTTCTTTTTGAGACTCTGAACGTAACCCATGATTTACTGTTAATGCTATAGGAAGTGAAAGCTTGTTTTTTTTTGCCCAGTTAGTCATTAAATGCAGTAAGACTATACTATCTACACCACCTGATACTGCAACTGCGATTTGGTTATGGAAAGCAAAACTATTAGCTATATTTTGAAATAATAACTCTAATTTCATTATGTTTCTTGATGGCCAGATAGTCTCTACGTCATACAGCGACTTATTTGTGGTATATATAGATCCCGCTAACAAGCAGCGGAATTGCTCTCTTTTGTCATCCCAGTGCTTGACACTGGGATCCAGGTTTTAATGCAAGAAACTACTTCTTTATTCCAGAAAATGAAAATTCCACTCTACGATTTTTAGCATGCTCTTTTTCATATTTAGAATTTCTAGAATCATCTTTTACATTAACCAAAGGCTCAGTTTCACCTTTAGAAGCAGTTTTTATTCTATTTTCTAGATAAGGTGTACAGCTGACCATAAATTTTTTAGCTGCATCTGCTCTTCTAGCTCCTAGTGCAAGATTATACTCGTGAGAACCACGATTGTCAGTATGACCAGTTAAAGTGACCTTTGCGTCAGGATTATTTTGTAACACTTCCATCACGTCAAGTAATGCATCTGCACTCACTTCACTGATACTAGATTCATCATAACCAAAGAAAACTCTTTTATCACCTATCTGCTTAACAACAGCATTCATTTTATTTGTCGTATTTACTCCTTTTTTAGGGCAAGAACTTACACCAGTAAGCAGTAAACAAAAACAACACATTATAATCAGTCTACTCCACATCACTAAACCTCCATAAATTTAAAATATAGTGCGTAATTTTAATTTTAGTACTAATAATCCCTCTATACTAGAATAGAGTCAAGGGAAATAAAATACTAAATGTTTTCTTTACAATCTTATAATTAATTTTCTGATAAGATGCTCAATTCTTAGCAATGAAGTACAAAAAAAGAATAAAAATACAATTTTTTATTGTACTTTAAGCAAATATACTTTTAACTTTATTATTAATCTATTACGATATTAAGCAGATGTTTCAAAGCAATGAATAAAAATGAGATCTTATAAGTTTTTAGAGGAAGTATTACATAAGGTAAGGAATATCGAAAACACACTAAAACTACTAAGCAAAAGCCAATTGAATGTAGAGGACAAAGTTGAACAAATGTGTCTTCTAGAGGAAATCAGACATGAAATTATCTCTCATGATGCAATAAAGGAATCATTAGCGAATGCTCTTAGGAATAAAAAGAGTGCTAATATTCAGCAGCTAAAGTTAATAGAGGGGATACACAAAAGCAGCAGTGCTATTCCTGTTGATTTAGTAAAATCTTTGTCCAAAGCTAAGATTGAATGCCAAAACTTATGGAGGCTAACTAATTCTGAAATTAGTAACTTAGAAAAGCTGAAAGAATGCTTTACTAACCTAATTAAGCTTACTCGTGAAGCAGCTTCTATAAAATCGCAGCAATTAAAGCGCTCAAACTATGAGTCATTGCTTGCTGACTATGACTCTAATATCACAGAAAAGAACATAAAGGAAATATTTCCTAAGCTAGGTAAATTTTTTAGTGAAAATGTAGAGAAAGTAACTCAAAAGCAGAAGAAGGATAAGGTTACTAATATACAAAAAGTTACGGTTCAGAGACAGATTGAACTTGGTTCCTTATTCTTACAGCAAATGAGTGTTACACCAAATGAGATTTCCATTTCTTATTACGATTCTATCGATTATGATGAATCTGACCTTTGTTATGGTTTATTTTTACTTTTACGGCATACTGGTTATGCAATTCATCAAAAATGTTTAGCGCAAAATTCTATAAAGAGCTCAATTACAAAACATATTATGTATGAAACTCAAGGGTTATTCATGGAAAAGATCATTGGAACATCGAGAGAATTTATTGAGTTCATTCAACCACACATAAAGGAGAAACTTTCTACAAAAGGCAAAATTAATAGTAGTGTTGAAAATTTGTATTTGATTTTCAATAAAGTAAATCTTTCATCTTTTTTGAAGAATGCGGATGAATTTAGTTTATTGGCTCACATTATGCTAAGAACTAAATTAGAACAAGATCTAATAAATGGTACGTTAGAAGTTAAAGATCTACACGATAAATGGCTGGAAGGTATGAAGCATTACAAGATTTCAGTAAAAGCTAAAAATGAGCTAGACACTTATTTTCAAGATGAGTATTGGATAAGTGGTGTTATAGGCTACTTTCCTATTAAAGTCATAGCGTTAATCGCTGCTGTGCAGTTTTTTTCTTTCATTAAGAAAAATCATTACGAATTTTTAGATTCTATAGTAAAAGGAGATTTCAGTTTACTTATCGATTGGTTCTCTAAAAATGTATATAGTGCAAATTATGGCTTTTTGGAACAGCTAAAAAAGGTAACAGGTAGGGATTTAGATATTGAGTGCTACACTAGTTACTTATCTGAAAAGTATAATTTGTCTCAATAAATGGTTTTCTTGAGTTGTGTATGAGTTTTATTCAGAATTTAATCAGAAATTTTTTTACTTTCAAAGGTTTATTTGCTAGCGATATTGCTATAGATCTTGGTACTGCAAATACTTTAGTTTATCAGAAAAATCAGGGGATAGTGCTTGATGAACCCTCAGTTGTAGCAAGAGTAAAAGAAAAAGGAAGTTACGTTCCTTATGCTTTTGGCAAAAAAGCTAAGATGATGCTCGGAAAAACACCTGGAGAAATAGAAGCGATAAGGCCCTTGAAAGACGGAGTTATTGCTGATTTTAAAAGCGCGGAAGAAATGTTAAAATATTTCATACGCAGCGCAAACACAAGATTCACTGTTAATAAGCCTAGTATTATCATATGTGTTCCATCTGGATCTACCCCAGTTGAAAGGCGTGCTATACAAGATGCAGCAGAAAGTGCTGGTGCAAATGAAGTATTCTTAATTGAAGAACCAATGGCTGCAGCAATTGGGGCTGGACTTCCAGTTACCGAACCTGAAGGTTCTATGATTGTTGACATAGGAGGTGGTACAACTGAAGTTGCAATTATTTCTTTAGGTGGAATTGTTTATTCACGTTCTGCCAGAGTAGGTGGTGATATTATGGATGAGGCAATAAAGTCATACATTCGTGAAAATCATAAGTTATTGATTGGCGAAACAACTGCTGAAAAAATTAAGAAAAACGTCGGTTCAGCCAGTCTGCCAGTTGAAAACAACAAAGAGGGAATGATAATTAAAGGCAGGGATTTAGTGAGTGGTATGCCAAAAGAAATGCTTTTATCAGAATATCAAGTTGCAGAGAGCCTAATAGAGCCTGTACATCAGATAATTTCTGCTATTAGAACTGCACTGGAGAGTACTCCACCCGAACTTTCTTCTGATATAGTTGATAGAGGAATAATTTTATCTGGTGGAGGTGGGTTATTGCGCAACTTGAGTAAAGTTATTAGTGAAACAACAAAATTACCAGTTCGTGTTGCAGATGATCCACTTTGTTGTGTTGCCCTGGGTAGCGGAAAAGTACTTGAAAACATGGACTATTTTGGCCATGTTTTATTCAAGCAAGATTAAATTGTTTTTGAAGATCGAATTGTTTTGATGGAATTATGTAATATAAATGAGATCCCAGTGTCACGCACCAAGTAATTTAAAGGCAACTTCCAGCAGGAAGGGGTGTCATCCCAGCGCTTGACACTGGAACTTGACTACAAATAAGTATGCTGTTTCGATGAAATTGTGTAATAGAAACTGGATTCCAGTGCTTGACACAGGTTTGTGTTTATAAATTATATGCTAAAAGAATTTGAAATTGAACCTTTATTAAAAGATAAAGCTCCGCATCAAACTAAGGCTATTGTTGCAATGTCCGGGGGAGTTGATAGCTCCGTTGCTGCAGCACTGCTGTATAACCTTGGGTACGAAGTGATAGGTGTGACTCTTCAGCTCTATGGCAGTGATGGTAATGCGAGAAAGGGTGCATGCTGCGCTGGACAGGATATTTATGATGCCAAATACGTGGCTGAAAGTGTTGGCTTTCCCCACTATATTTTAAACTACGAGGAAATATTCAAAAAGGAAGTAATAGAGGATTTTGCAAATACCTATATGCGTGGAGAAACTCCCATACCGTGCGTAAGGTGTAACCAAACAGTAAAATTTCGCGATCTATTGCAAGTTACAAAAAATCTTGGTGCGGATGTGCTCGTAACAGGACATTACGTAAGAAGATTAGAAGAAAATGGTGAGGTAAAGTTGTGCAGAAGTATTGATAAAAGTAAAGATCAAAGTTATTTTTTGTTTGCAACTACTGAGGAGCAGTTAAAGCTTTTGCGATTTCCATTAGGTGGGTTCTATAAAAGTGATATAAGAAAATTAGCAAAGTATTTTGGCTTACAAATTTCTGAAAAGCCGGATAGTCAAGATATATGCTTTGTTTCCGAAAGCTATAGTAAAACAATAGCTAAATTAGCTCCACAATCTGTGCAGAAAGGTAAAATAGTAGATATTCATGGAAAAGTGCTAGGTGAGCACAGCGGCATAGTAAATTTTACAGTGGGACAGAGAAGAGGCCTCTGCATCGCACACAATGAGCCTCTTTACGTGATAAAAATTAATACAGAAAATAATGAAGTTGTAGTAGGCCCGATCAATGCTCTAATGCAAAAAAAGATATTGGTCAAAGAGTTAAATTGGTTAGAACAACCAAAAGAAGGCATGGAAGTAACTGTGAAGCTTAGGTCATCACATGCAGGAAGCTTAGCGACAATATATTCAACTGACGAAAAGAACAAAGCCTGTGTAATTTTAAACGACGATTACTTTGGCATCAGTCCAGGTCAAGCCTGTGTAGCATATAAGGGCGAACAAGTTATAGGTGGAGGTTGGATATGCTCCTAACTAAAGGGCTTAATTCTTTGATACAGAGTGTAAACGTACAATAATATTTATTGCTATTTTGCCATGTATCCCTTATACTATAAAGTAGAACATTATAGGTTTTAGCAATGGTTAAGGAAGTTGAAGAACTAATAAAAATTGTTCGTAAGGGTAATTTATTAGAGGCCTTGTTTATTTTTTTAGGCGTTTTTCAACATGCTAACTTAACTGGTAAAATAGACCATAGAAACCATATTGGTTTGTCTTCATTCGTTAGAAAAAAAGAGGAATCATTAGATAAATATTTTAACTTACAATTTAGTCTACAAGGGTTGTTCTTAATTTATACTCAAGCTTATAAAATTTTAAGCGGAAGTAATAATCTGAGCACTCAAGATATCATAGATGAAATATGTAAAGTTATTAAGGAGTCTGAGTTAGGTAAAGACATACACGAAGTAGTAGATGGAAGAAAATTAGATTTACTTAACGTTTTGGCAAATCCAAAAAGAGAATCAATATTTAAAGCAGTAGAAGATTTTGAAAATAAGGTGCTTATTGATGTTAGAAAGTTACTAAGTGAAGAAAATGCATTAAACGAATATGACAGAGAATTTACCTTAAGTAAATGCATTATTGATTTCTATTATTCTATTCACAATATAAAAGTAGATAAAGATATAGCATTGTTCTTTTCTTTGGGTAGTCATTATAAAAAACTTTCATCATCTAACAAAACAGTAAAAAGAGAAGTATCAGAGATATGTGAAGATCCATTAATAGAGAGCTATATAATGTTCTTAGCTAGCTCACTACAAAGGATCGAGCTATCAAGTAGAGATGGAACCATCGAATATACAATCGATCATGAGGATGTGGATCGACGAGAGAGAGCATTAAAAATGGATGGATTAATATATCCTAAGAATACAAAAAACACCCTGGAGCAACTGTTAAAAAACCAAAACAGTGATGAATTTGAACAATTAGTAACAAGCCCTAAAAATATATACTACTCAGTGCCACAAGAAGAGAATAAATGTAGGCCAAATTTCATTATCAGCAAGAAAAATCATAAAAACACAGTCTGTAAACTTATTTTAGGTATGTTTGTATTGTCTGTTGGGTTATATGTTGCTGATTATTTCCTTATGGAGCAAAAATTATTTAATCCAATAAAAGGTGTCCTACCACAGGATAATTTTGCTAATCTAGTAATTGCTGCAATGCTTACTATCGTAATAGTATATGCTTTATTTCAACTACTAAAATCACCTCAAGAACCGCCACATTCAACGATCAATGATACAACTATTAACAGTTTTGCAAATGGTCCTATTCAATCATGAATCTCTACTTATGAATGATAAATGTAGCACTTTTAAAGTGTATGCTATATAATATCTTCTCTTGAATAACGAGGTAATCCATGGATTTAAGCAAAGTAACAACAAAACCAGATGAAATAAATGTAGTAATTGAAATAAGTGCAAATGCTGAGCCTGTAAAGTATGAATTTAATAAAGAGCTTGGGTTGTTACAAGTTGACAGATTTTTGTCTACCTCAATGACTTATCCTTGCAATTATGGGTTTATACCAAATACCTGCGCAGGTGATGGTGACCCTGCGGATGTTTTGGTGCTAACTCAATTTCCTTTAGCGCCTGGAGTTTTGATATCAGTGCGTCCAGTAGGTGCATTACTTACCAAAGACGAGAAAGGAGAGGATGAAAAAATATTAGCTGTACCTATCTCCAGTGTTGATAGCTATTATGACAATATAAAAAACTATTCTGATTTATCTAAAAACTTACTAGATAAAATAGCTCATTTCTTTTCTCATTATAAAGATTTAGAAAAGGGAAAAACGGTGACAGTTGGAGAATGGGCTAATGTGGAAAAAGCAAAAGAAATCATTGAAAAAAGTAGAAATTAGTTTGCGTTGATTTAGCCTTAAATTACAGTTATTCGGAAAAATGTTGTTGTTTTTAATGGGTAAATATTGGTATCCGTTCAGGATAGCGGTAAGGTAGTATAACCATAGAGTAAAAGTGAGTTTACAACAAATGGTGTCATCCCAGTGCTTGACACTGGGATCCAGTCCTTTCGCACAAAAAACGTTGTAAAGTAACTTGGTTGGATCCCAGTGTCAGCTACTCTGATGACAAGACAGGTTTCAATATTTGCATGCATCTGGACAGATACAAATATTGCAATTAAAAGCATTAGACAGGCAGTAAAGGTCTTGATATTATAGTAATAATTTGGAAGGGTGGCCGAGCGGCTGAAGGCGGCGGTTTGCTAAACCGTTATACGATTGAAAAGTCGTATCGAGGGTTCGAATCCCTCTCCTTCCGTATATTATTGTTTAGGTATTCATTACAGTAATTTCACCCTCTTTTTTAATTATTAAAAAGTTAGCTAGCGTTTATTCAGTATTTATTATAGAATTAGTTATTAGCTAAATAATTTTATATGCATAAAATACTAATTTTGATATTAATAATGCTGCCGCTTAGGTTACTTGCAACTGAGATTGAAATTGTTGCAGATGTAAATGGTGAGCCAATTTCAAATTTAGATATCGAAAGACGTATAAACTTCATAAATTCATTGCTTGGCACTCAGAAGATTAATCAAAAAGAGGTAAAATCTCAAATTCTAAGACAGTTAATAGACGAAATTATCATTGTCAGCGAAGCACAGAAGATGAATATAGAATTGAGTAACGAGGAGTTAAATAATGCTGTCACGTTATTCTTAACTCAAAGTTTAAAACTTAAGGCTGATGAAGTTGATCAATACGTAAAAAAGCATAATATAGATCTCAATACCCTAAAAAAACAAATAAAGTGTCAGCTGCTGTGGAACAAGATTATTGAAGTAGGAGTTGTACCGCTTATTAATATCAGCGATCAAGAAGTGGATGATGCAAGAAAGCAAAAAGAGAAGTCTGATTACCTTATTACGTTTCAGGAGTTCATAATTCCCGATCAGAAGATAGCTGAAGACTTAGTAAAAAAATTACGTACCAGTAATAATCCAGAATCTTCAATAAAGATGCGCAAAGCAACAGTTAATTTAAGTCAGCTAAAAGGTACTCTCAAGGACGTTTTGGAAAGATTAGAAATCAGTGATGTAGCAGGTCCGGTTAGTTTAAGCGAAGGTTACTCTGTTATAAAAGTCATAGATAAGGTACAGCTCGATCATACACTGCTGAAAAGTACTTTAAAACTGAAACAGGTTGTAGTTGAAGGTTCAGAAAGTTTACTCTCTAGTTTTAAGGAGCAAAAGGTCAGTTGTTTAAATTTTGACAAGTTAGCAGATGATTTCAAGTTGCCAAGCGTAAAAGAGTTTGAAATAAAAATGCGAAATTTAAATCCTGATTTACAGATTTTATTTAGTAAAACAAATATGAATGAAATAGTAGAATTAAGAGAAAATAGCACTGCAAAGTTGATGATGTTATGTGATATCAAAAATAATGCAATGGATATAGAAGCAATCAAACAGGAAATGTATCAACAAAAGATTATGATACAAAGCAACCTGTTATTGGATAATATGCGTAAAAATGCAGCTGTTAGTTATCAGTTTAATTGAAGTTAGAGAGGTTTTCTACTCCATAAAAAGTTTATGAAGAATATAATGCTCATTGGCGGTGGAGTTGGAAATGCAGTGTTATTTTCGATAGGGAAGGCATGTCTTGAAAACAATCATAAGGTTTTATATTTCGCTGGCTATAAAAAATTAAGTGATGTATTTAAACGAGCACTGATAGAACGTGCATCAAGTGCAGTAATTTGGGCATGTGAAGAAGGATTGATAGAAACAAGCAGAGAACAGGATAAATCCTTTCATGGTAATATAGTTGATGCAATAATCTCATATCAGCAAGGAAAGTTAGGTAAAATTACTATTAGTTTAAACACTATAGATAAAATCATCACTATTGGTTCTGATAAAATGATGAAAGCTATAAATGAAGCTAGAAAAACAATTTTAAAGCCATATCTAAAACCAAAACACATAGCAATATCATCAGTTAACTCTCCTATGCAGTGCATGATGAAAGAAATCTGCGCTCAATGTATTCAGCAACACATAAATAAGGAAACAGGAGAAATAAGTTTTGTTTATAGTTGCAGTAATCAAGACCAGGATATGGAGCTTGTTGACTTTGATTTTTTAAGTGAGCGCTTGAAGCAAAATAGTTTACAAGAAAAGCTCACTGCAAAATGGATAGAACATGTTCAAAGACACTAAACAGCACAAAGAGGAACTAAGGAAGCAATATAGAACCATAAGAAAAGATGTTGATGAAAGTTATTCCAGTTATGCAGCAAGTTCCCTTATTAATCTCTTTAATCAGAACTTAAGCTACGTTAAAGGTAAAACAATAGCAGCGTACATTCCAACAGACGGAGAAATTAATGTTGTGCCTTTGATGCATCGTTTACTCGATTTAGATTATAAAGTAGCAGTCCCTAATAAAAACAAGTTATTAAAATTTGAGGAATGGAATAAAGCAGATGAAGATATAATCCCCGATACAATCATTACTCCTGTTATTGCTTTTGATGATCATTTTAATAGGTTAGGTTTTGGCGGTGGTTGGTATGATGAAATGATAAAAAAATTACGGCCACTTGGAAAAATATTTATAGGTGTAGCCTATGAGAAGCAATATTGTAAAAATTTACCTGTGGAAAAACACGATCAAAAATTGGATATTATAATTACTGAGATGTGTGTTAGACTTGAAAGCAGGTTGCTCAAGAAAACGGATAGAAAGGAGTAGCATAGTCTACCTCTTTCTGATAGTAATTGCTTATCTGTTTAGATGCATGCAAATATTGAAACCTGTCTTGTCATCAGAGTAGCTGACACTGGGATCCAACTAAGTTACTTTACAACGTTTTTTGCACAAAAGGACTGGATTCTAGCGTCACGCGCTAGAATGACATCAACTTTTGAATTCCAGTTATGCAAGAAATCTATTCATTTGAAACTTGTTTGAGAAACGTAGCTATAAAAACCGCAGGTACCAGTTGGTTTTTATTAGCTAAAGTAAAGGTCAAATATCTGGAATTCTGGACATAAAATCCCCCTGTAAAAAAGATTAGAAAAAAATGCAGCGCACATATGACAGAAATTAAGTATACACTGAAGAGGATACGCTACATTTTTTTTATGAGTTTAATAAAAAAAGTCTGCAGACGGAGATAGATTTTTGAGCTCAATAAATATCTCTATTTGTAATTATAATGAGATTGAAAATATGCGGAAGTAATTTTTTGTGTCCGATTAGCAGGGTGACAAAATAAGATAGACAGATACATTAAAACGCTCTTCAAATGTATCAATTCACTCCTTTCCTTTCTTCACTAACTCGTTCAGAACTTGGATTCTTCACTTCAGAATTTGGCTCCATTTGTTTAACTTTATCACCAACTATTTTTTCCACTTTCTCTATTTTATTATTACCACTGTCCATAATTGCATGTAGAAAATTTTTCATCAAATCTAGCAATTTCTGCATATCTTCCTCATGAGTACTGAGGCCTTTTTCCAGAAATCTGATCATATCAGCTTCTGAAAAATTTTGAATAGTTCCATTCTTTACTAACTCTTGTATAGCAGATCGCTGCTCTTCATTTCGGAGCATTTCTATTATTTTTACTTTATTATTAAGAATTGTTCTTTCTTCGTCATTAGCTTTAAGACCCTGTTTTGTCAAATTGCTTATTAACTTTCCAAAATTATTCTCTCTTGGTTGAATCGTAGGTAATTTATCGATCACATCTTTCACAAAACTTTTCACTTCTTTTCCTGCTTTCATCGCTCCTTCTTTTATCTCACCTCTATGCTGATATATAGCATAACCAATAGCAGCTATAGCAACTAGTGCTACAAACCCTACTAATGCTGCTCCGCCAACAATTAATGCACCAGTCACTCCCCCTATTGCTAATGTACCTGCTAGTGCACCTGTTAGTGTTGTAACTGCTGCTCCACTTATCAATCCTTGAGCTAACAGTTGATTGCCTAAAGTTTCAAGCTCTTTCTCCATGCCTTTTACTTTATTTACTTGCTCCAAAAATTCTTTTGATTCAACTTTGTTTTTCTCAAAATCCTCCAATATAAGACCTATTACACTCCCAAAAACATCTTTCCTTTTTATCAGAAATTCACTGATATCTGATTTGTCAGAAGTTTCACCTTTCTTTTTAAAGCCATCTATTATTAGTAGACTATTCAATTTTTGTAACAAATCCTCTTTTCCAATAATATATTCCACTACACTTTCAATTAACTTCTCGGAAATAGCTGAGTTTGCTGCACCACCTTGTACCATATTCAATTCCCATCAATTATAAATATGCCTAATTATATATACTAATTATTAATTATATTATAATTGACATAAAATAATTACTCCTTTCCAAATATGGAATTTGTATTACAATACCTAGATTATATGAAATCAAGGTATTTTATGGGTGAGAAAAAATTAAGAGCTGCTGTGGTGTTATCAGGATGCGGCCACCTCGACGGCACAGAGGTGAGAGAAGCAGTTTTAAGTTTGCTTGTGCTTGATCAGCAGGAAGTGGATGTTAAATGTTTTGCACCTGATATCAATATCACACAAGTTATGGATCACAAAACAAAAGAGGCGGTAAAAGAAAAAAGGAATGTACTTGTAGAAGCAGCAAGAATCGCAAGAGGTGAGATATATGACCTAAGAGAAGCTAAAGCTGAAAATTTTGACATGCTAGTCGTACCTGGTGGATATGGAGTTGCGAAAAATTTATCTGACTTAGCTGAAAATAAAACAGTAATGCCTGAGTTTGAAAGATTAGTCTCAGAGTTCTTTGTTGCAAAAAAGCCAATAGGAACTATATGTATATCTCCAGCCATTATTGTTTTAATTTTAAGTAGCAAAATAGGTAAAGAAGAAAGTAAGATTAAGGTAACTATAGGAGACGACAAAGACCAGTTGATAGAGAAGCTCGGCGGCGAACATATAACATGCGATACAAAGCTATCAATAGAAGACGAAAAGCATAATATATTTTCCTGCTCTGCTTATATGCGTAGTGATGAAAGTACACACTCTGTATATCAAGGAATAAAACACATGATTGACAGTATGGTGAAAAAAATTAATAAAAAAACCAAACAACCATTTCTCTAAAGTGTAGTTTCTTATACAATTAATTATGTCTGTTGCATTATTGTTGTAGCCAAAGTAATCTGTAATTGCTTATTAATGATAAGCTATATTTAGTATGTAAGTTTAGTTCTTTTTTTTATAGATATAAATATGTCAGATCTTTTTTATATTGAAAGTGAGTGTTGTGTAGATGGTCAGTGTGATACTTATGCAGGAGAAGTGAGTATTAATGATGTCATGTTGGGCAAGTTTAGTCTAAATTCACACAGTGGGAAAAAAGCCATGGTAAATATAGACATCGTTACATTCGATATCCATATCTTACTATTACCCACAAATATAAATGGACATAAAAATAAAGTATTACAACATTAAAGTTTGCAAACATTGAGGGTAAAAAATGGCAAACAGGAATAATGAATGGGCTGAAAATGAATTTGGAGATGCTGTACTTGGAGATAAAAGGTTAACTGACCGATTAGTAAATATTGCTGATAGTTTTACAAGTTTACCTGAAAGCTCAATCAATCAGGCGTGTGGAAGTTGGTCAGAAGCAAAAGCAGCATATCGTTTTTTTCAAAATGAGAACGTGAAAGAAGGCGATATTCTAGCTTCACACGTTGCTAAAACAGTTGAAAGAACAAAAGCCCATAAAAAAATTTTTGTGATCCAAGATACAAGTTATATTTCATACACAGACCATGAAAAAACAAGTGGATTGGGAGTTATTACAAGAAAACATAGTCAAGGTATTATAATGCATACAGCTCTAGCTGTTAGTATAGAAGGTTTGGTACTAGGGATACTAGATCAAAAAATTTATTCAAGACCTGAAGAATCTGAAAACATAAAAAAAAAGAACAATGACAGTATCCGCATTGAAGATAAAGAGAGTATAAAATGGTTAGAAACTTTAAGCAACACAAACAACATTATTGATTCAACTCAAACTGAGACTATAACCATATGCGATAGAGAAGCAGATATATATGAGTTTTTTGAGCTTGCATATAATCTTAATTCGGCAGTGTTAGTTAGAGCTTCCAAAGATAGGGCAGTAAATAGAAAATCTCGATATCCTGAAAAAGGTGAGCAGAAGTTATGGGAATTTATTAAATCCTCTCATTGTGCAGGTACGGTAAAAGTTGAAGTTCCTGCAAAAGATAATAAGCCAAAAAGAACAGCACATTTGGAAGTTAGATTCGGAAAGTTTATTATGCATCCATCTAAGAATAGTATTAGGCATAAGACAGAAGAATTACTTAAATTACCACACTATGCAGTTTACGTTGTTGAAAAAGACTTTCCTTCTGAAACAAATCCGCTAGAGTGGATGCTTTTAACAAATCTTCCAGTCAATACCTTTGATGAAGCTGTTGAAAAAGTTAGGTGGTATTGTCTTAGATGGAAAATAGAAATATTACATAAAATTTTAAAATCTGGTCTCAAAGTTGAAGAATGTAGGCTTGGAACAGCAGAAAGGTTGATGCGATATTTAACAGTAATGAGTATTATTGCTTGGAGAATTTTCTTTATTACAACAATTGCAAGAACTGATCCAACATTACCGTGTACTACCTTATTAGCCGAAGAAGAATGGAAAGTTCTATATGTAAAAATACATAGAAAACCATGTTCAAATGCAACTCCTACTATAAAAGAAGCTGTTTCATGGATTGCTCAACTTGGAGGACATTTGGCTAGAAAAAATGATCTAGAACCAGGCCCCATTACTATTTGGAAAGGATGGAGACGTCTCTTTGATCTAGCAGAAGGATGGCGACTTGCTCACGAACTTTATATTTGTGGGTAATAGTAAGTATCCATATTGCTATGGATGGCCAAGATGGAAAGACAATAAAAAGAGACCTCAAGAGTCCTGAATTTACAATTAAAGATGACGGTTCCTGGTATATTAACAAGAGTCTTGGTAGTGATAAATTTGAAATTATAGTAAAGCAGTCATGATATGAAACATAGTGAGCGGAGCTTACTTTTTAGCAATGTTTACATACTTACTTAAAAAATGGAGATTATCTTAGCTGAACCACGCGGTTTCTGTGCAGGGGTTAAAAGAGCTGTAGACATATTAGCAATCACTTTAGAGAAATACAAAAATGAACGCCAAGTTTATGTACTACACGAAATCGTTCATAATAAATATATAGTAGAGGGCTTTAAGAAACAAGGAGTGGTTTTTGTAAGCAGCATAGAAGACATTAAAGACAATAGAGGAATATTGATCTTCAGTGCACATGGAG
This sequence comes from Wolbachia endosymbiont (group B) of Scrobipalpa ocellatella, assembly GCF_964188425.1. Classification (NCBI taxonomy): domain Bacteria; kingdom Pseudomonadati; phylum Pseudomonadota; class Alphaproteobacteria; order Rickettsiales; family Anaplasmataceae; genus Wolbachia; species Wolbachia endosymbiont (group B) of Scrobipalpa ocellatella. The sequence continues at coordinate 31,133 of NZ_OZ077190.1, read as the reverse complement.
TGTCGAAAAGTATAGAGGATGAGGCAAAAAGAAAGGGTGTTCAAGTGATTGATGCAACATGTCCATTAGTTAGCAAAGTACATAAAGAGGCAAAAAGGTATGAGGATAGTGGTAAAGAATTAATTCTAATTGGACATGAAAATCATCCAGAAGTGAAAGGAATTATAGGAAGAGTAAGTAATCCTATATCTCTAGTGCAAACTATGCAAGACGTATACAATTTACAAATCAAAGATCCAGATAATTTATCTTATGTAACACAAACCACGTTAAGTATTGACGATACCAAAGAAATTATTGCTACACTGAAGCTCAGATTTCCAAGCATTACAGGCCCCGACTTAAAAGATATATGCTATGCAACACAAAATAGGCAGAACGCTGTTAAAAAATTGGCTAAAATTACAGACGTAGTGTTAATTGTAGGAAGCAAAAACAGTTCAAATTCAAACCGTTTATTAGACCTGTGCATTTCCACAGGAAAAAGAGCCTATTTGATTGATAATTATAAATGTATGAACAAAAATTGGTTGCAGGGCGCAGAAAAAATAGGAATTACTGCAGGTGCTTCTGCTCCTGATATATTAGTTGATGAGCTAGTAAATTACTTAAAAATAAATATGAATACAAAAGTTTCAGTCATGCCAGATGGATTCACTGAAAATGTTCAGTTCAAGTATACTAAATGGTAATGTGCAACAACGTGCGTCAAATCAAGTCTTTAGCTCAATTCAATTTTCAGTCTGTTGGAGAATAAAATATCAAGCTGAGATATAATTAATCCTCGTTTGTCAGGTTAAGTTGTGTCTAGCACAAATATAAAAAACCTTCATCATACAAAAGGGTTAATATTACTACTAATTTTATCAAAAACTTATAATATAAGTAATATTGTCATCTAATGTTTAATGAATTTCAATAAATTACCTTTTTAATTCTAGATGAGTATACACTTTGTTAATATGTTTGGGTCAAAACCCAAAAGTAAGTTTATGCTTTCTATAGGAAAAGAAGGCACAATGTTACTATATTTTAAAAATGATACTTTAAATAAAAGATATTTTGCTAAGGACAAAAATAATAAAGCTGTTTCTGACTTAATTTCATGTCTTTCATCAGATAAAAAAGCACCCTTATATCTGGTTCTCAATCACACTGATCAGAACTATTTGCTACAGTCTATCCCAAGAGTAAATAGGATTAGTGCTTATCTATCAGCAAAAACAAAAGTAGAGCATTTTGCTCATAATAACGATATAAATTCTATTCTCTTGGTCGAAAAGCCGAATAAATTTAATCAAAACTGGTGGTATCTATTTGTTTCATCAAAAGCAAATCATTTAATAGAATATTGGTTGGACGTGTTTGTTGAAATAGGCTCTAACTTTAAAGGAATATTAATGTTTCCTATAGAACTAGTCAGTATAGCAAAAAAGATTCTACACAAAGATCCTAGTAACTGGAAAATTATAGTTGCTGCAACTAAAACAGGTGGCTATAGACAAGTGGTTCTTAAAGAGAACAAAATGATATTTACACGTTTAATACCATTTACTAATGATAATTTACCAGGAATCATTGCTGGTGAAATATATCAGGAAGTGAAAAATACAATTCAATCTTTAACTAAGTTTGGATTTGAAAAAAATGACCCTGTCGACCTCTGCATTATAGTATCAGAAGCTATTAAATCTAGTTTATCAGTTATAAATTTTTCAGAGAATAGTGTGAACATATTGACTCCATATGAGCTGGGTAAACTATTGGGGGCAGAATTAGCTATAAGCGAAAAAGATAGCTTTTGTGATACTACAATTTTGTTTCACAGCTTTAAGAATAAGCCAATAAATATTTTTAACACAAAAGAAACTAAAGAATTTTATCTATTTAATTATCTTTATTTAAATTCTCCTCAAATTTTTCTATACCTACTCTTGGTTTTAGTTGTAATTAACGCCTTTTGTTTGCAAAATTTGTATTCAAATTTTAATGTTGCTGATAATTTATCTGCAACGCGGAGTGCTTTAAATAACAAACTAATAAAACTTAGCCAAATCTATAATGTAAAAAAGATAGATGAAGTTTACGATTTTATTAATATAAATAATATTTTATCAAAAATAGAGTACTCTCCCCTTACACAAATTAAGTATGCAGAAAAGTTAAAAGTACCAGGTGTAGAGCTTCAATCGTTTGAGTGGAATTATAATGAGGCAAAAAGTTATATTACCACAACTTTAAGGTTTAATTTTCAATCTGGTAAAGACATTTCTTATCAATACGAGAAACTACAGAAAAATTTAAACGATAATTTCCGTACTCATGATATTAGTATCTCTAGCTTACCTACTACTAAAGAGAAAAATCTATCTATTGATGTTGAAATAGGAGAGGCAATGTAGATTGATGACTATCTCTCAACTAAAAAGAAAAGCTACAATTCAGTGCATATATTACTTATTGTTATCTATTGTATTAATAGGGTTATCAACGTGTTTTATTATCTATAACAAAAAGGTTTATAATAAAAATCAAACTGCAGCTGAGGAAATACGCTCTATTAATTTACAGATCATTGAAATTCAAAAGAAAGAAGTCGTTCTAAATAAAAACCTAGATTTATGGAAAAGAATTTCTTCTTCAAACTTACATAGTAGCAGATACATTACAAATTTAAATTTTGAGCTTAACAAGCTATATAAAAAACACTACATGTTAGAACCTGAAATATCAATTTCTATACCTGAAGAAGCTGAACTCCACAATAAAAGTGAACATACAAAAGTAATAAGAAGTGAAGTGGTTCTAAGTTTAAGCTCAATTAGCGATAAGCATATTTTTTTATTTCTACAGTCTATTCCAAATCTTCCTGGTTATGTTATGATCAGATCTCTTACCTTGAATAAGCAGAGAAATATAGATGCTAAAGTTATAAACCAGATTTTAAGTGGTAATATGATAGAGATAGTGAGAGCTAGTATAGTTTTTGATTGGTATACCATATTAAGTAGATGAATATAAAGTTGTTTTTTATTTTTACGCTGCTGTTTTTTAATGTTAGTGCATATTGCAATTGCGAAGATCTTGTAGAAAATATAGGGATTTGTAAAAAATATTCTTGCCAACAGCATATTAGTAATGAAGATTTTATTGAGCATAAAATATTAGGGTTAAATAGTGAAAATTTATGTGTATATATAGAAAGACAAGGCAATGATGAAATGGTCTGTCATCATTCTAATGATGGAATGATTATAGAAAAGAAGTACTTAAAAAGTATTTTAAAAGTTGGAAATCAAGAAATAAATGACTTCATTGATATAGCAAATTTGCGTGCGAAGGAGTGTTTTTTTATCAACAATTATTATATAGATCGAGACGATATAATAAAAGAGGCAGCAGAGAGTACTTTATCGCAATATGGTAGCATAAAAAGCATTTTTTTTGATGAAGAGCAGGTTAATAGAATAGTTAGTGAGATGGAAAAGTTTAACTTACAGTCTTCAGGAGTTACAGAGGAAGAAAATTTCAATTGTAAAGTAGTCAGTTTAGATTCAATTTTATACTTTTCCCCCGATACATGGAAAATATGGGTAAATGGAAAGTTGTTTATAAATACTAAGGATTTAAAAGTGCACTCAGTAACTGAAAATTATGTAACTTTTTCATGGGCTGTAAACCAAAAGATAACAAAAGAACGGATAAGCAATTCTAAAAATGTACATTTTGGACATGGAGGTATTATGTTTACGCTTTATCCAGAACAAAAATTTGATTTAGATAGTTTATCTATTAAATAATCTAATACATCTGCGCTTGTAGCTCAGTTGGATAGAGCGTTGCCCTCCGGAGGCAAAGGTCGTGGGTTCGAATCCCTCCAAGCGCGTTTTTAATTAAATTTGACAATAATACTCTCACATAAGATAATAAAGAGATTTATTTTAAAGCATAATTATGTCTAGTGGTACTATAAATAAAGTCATATTAGTTGGTAATTTAGGAAAAGATCCTGAAATTAGGACTACACAAAATGGAAAAGAGATGGCAAGTTTTTCGATAGCCACATCTGAAAGTTGGACTGACAAATTTTCTGGTACGCGCTCTGAAAAGACAGAATGGCATAATATTGTAATTTTTAGTGAAGGATTAGTAAAAATTGTTAAGGATTTTGCGCGCAAAGGTAGTAAAGTTTACGTTGAAGGTTCTCTGAGAACTAGAAAATGGACTGACCAAAATGGTAGTGAAAGGTATACGACAGAGGTGGTGCTATATAACTTTAATAGTGCCCTTACCCTTTTAGATTCACGAAACAGTATGTCAAACTCTGATTACAAGCCAAGTGAATACAAACAAAATGAAACAGAACAAAAAGATAAACACGGAAGTTTTGACAACGATATAAAAGACGAACTAATCGATGATGAAATACCATTTTAATAACTTCAATTGAAATCTACATTTTTATGGACTGCTTGTGTTACTCCTTTTAATTGCAGTGGAGATAGTATAGATTACCAAAGCTTGCAGCGTTTACTAACAATGCAAGCTGAAGCTGAAAATGGTTTAGTGTTGCTAGGTAGCACAGGTGAAAGCTTATCACTTACTGATTCTGAAAAGCGCACATTAGTTGAATTTGTATGTGAGCTAAAATTAAATACGAAAATTATAATTGGTGTACCAGGAGTGAATCTATATCAGACTCTTGAATGGCTTGATTTTTGCAAGGGTATGCCTATTCATGGCTATCTAATGACAACTCCCATTTATGCAAAGCCTGGAATCATGGGGCAAACTTTATGGTTTGAAAAGCTGCTTGAAAAAGCACATGTGCCAGCCATGCTTTACAATATTCCATCAAGAGCAGGAGTGAGTCTTCACGCTGAAACTGTACGCAACTTATCCAGCCACGAAAAATTTTGGGCTATCAAAGATTCAAGTGGCACCGTTGATACTTTAACTCAGTATAAGAAAGTTGCACCAAATATTGAGGTCTTTTGCGGAGATGATAATATGATACCCGATATGGCTGCTAAGGGTGCGGCTGGTCTGGTTTCTGTTGCTGCCAATGTTTGGCCACGTGTAGTACATGAATATGTTAAGCAATGCATGAGTGGCGAGAACCCTCAGGCAGACAGTTGGCAACAAGCTTGCAAAACTCTATTTACTGCCAGCAATCCAATACCTACTAAAGCACTCTTGCATGACATTGGGCTTATAGAACACAAAACTGTTCGTCTACCACTAAGCACAGAAGACTTGCCTTCTATTGAAACATTGAGGCAAGCTAATAAAATGATTCTTGGATGGGAAAATCAACTAGCTATGCAGGATTAGGAATTAAGCTGATAATTCAATTATACTTAACACAAAAAAATGGGCTAAATCCTCTTCAAAAACTTCTATCTATCGTCTCTTAAAATACTCTCCTGCACACATCCCCATCAACAATTTTCACATCACTATCAACTGAGCTACCTGGCTGTTTATTTCCTTTGTATATCTCCCCATCAACGGAACTACCTGGCTGTCTATTTCCTTCTGGAAAAAAGCACTCAATTGCTTTATCAATTAAGAAACTTAAAGGAATACAAGCAATCACACTCACTACAAAAGTTAAAGCACCTATAGCTGCGGGTGATGTAAAACCAAGAGCAACTAGTCCTGCTCCAACTCCAAAAAAAACACCAATAATACTGATAGTATTTGCATAATTTTTAATTTTATATTCAGCGCTGTTGCTATATTCTCTCAAAATTTGTTCATGTTCTTTGGACATGCCTTCTGGTATATCGTTGAGATTTGTAGTTTTTGAGAAAAAACAAGCCTTGATTAAGCCTACTAATAACATTGCAGAACCAATGATTCCACCTGCAATGAGAGGTGGCAAGTTAACATAACTTAGAGCTAAACCTGCAAGAGCCCCAGTAACAGCGCCCATTCCTAGTGCTATTGTTAGTATCACTATTGTGCCTGCTGCTAGTTCTAGTTTTGATTCAAATTTCTTTTCTAGGTTACTTTTTGCTTGCCTCGCCTCTTTTAACTGTTCTCTTGTATAGCTCATAGTATGTACCTTTACTTAAAATTAATAATATAATACTAGCATTTTTAGTTTATATAGTTAATTTATTAAGTAATTTTAATTGACTTTCAGCAAACTTTAGCCTTATATGTATGGTCCCAGAGTGTAATGGTATATAAAATATGAGAACAAAATGCCATTAAAGGAGAACTTATGATTACTGGATATATCAGAACAACAGAGACAATTCATAAAGCAATGTAAACTTTCTAAGTACTAACTCTAAAACTATTGTAAAACAGAAAAAAGCATTCATTTAAAAGAAAAATAACAGCTCCATATACTATTGAAGTGATAATACTTATAATGTTAGATGTGACACCAAATCTAATTTGAAATATAACTTATTTACTCAGCTTCTTTTGAAACTACTGTGAACATAATATCTATAGATAAAACATTGCATTACCACGCCACTAACGAGTAGCAGAATGACAAGTTTTTCAAACTAGTCCGGTATAAAAATCTCAGTCAGTTTAGCTACAGCTGTATGCTTTTAACTCTCCCAAAAAGAAAATTAACCATGTGAAATTCTTGTTGATATGACTTAATGAATAATTATTTTAGGTTACTAAGTTATTTAAGAAACTTTGATAATATTTAGCCCACTTACTTTTCTATTTTCCATGTCACGATGAGCCTCTATTATTTCATCAAATTTATATTTTTTATTAATTCGTACAATTAAAAGTTTTTTTCTTATCATTTCAAAAATTTCCATTGCAGTAAGCACTAACGTAAGTCTATTGTGCTTGTAGTGATATATCGAAGTTCCAGCTGCAAATAACGAACGCGAACTAAGTAAAGAGAAATTAATAGGAGCATTACCTGATATCTGCCCATAGGAAACATATATGCCAAACTTACCTAAAGATTCAAAAGAGAGCTTGCTTGTAGCGTAACCTATAGGGTCATACACCGCACCTACTCCTCTATTTTTCGTAATCTCCATGATTTTAGAAACGAAGTCTTTATCATTGTAGTTTATTGCGTATGTGCAGCCACTTTGTAAAGCTATCTTCATTTTTTCGTCAGAGCTTATAGAACCTATCACTACACCTTTTTTATCCTTTGCCCATTGGCATATTATTTGCCCCAAACCACCATTAGCTCCATGAACTAGTACAAAAGCACCAGGCCTGATTCTATAAGATTGATTAACTAAATAGTGAGCTGTCATACCTTTAAACAATACTGCAGCAGCAACTTCATCAGGTATATCATTCGGAATTTTTATCAAATATTTCTGGTGTACAATGCGCTTTTCACAATATGCCCCTGGAGGAGCTGTGCAATATCCAACTCTATCTCCAACATTAAGTCCATCACTAATTTTTTTACCAAGCTTTTCAACAACTCCTACTGCCTCTACTCCAAGTACTGATGGCAGATCTTTAATTTTGCGTGTACCTTTTCTGTGTTCTAAATCATAACGATTTAAGCCGATAGTTGTATGACGTATTAAGACTTCCTCATCTTTTGGCTCACCTATGCTCTTATCTACAAATTCTAATACTTCTGGCCCCCCAGTTTTTTTAATTTGTATAGCTCTAACCATGATAAATGTAAGACAAAAACTTTAATTATGTTATCTAGCAATTAATATTTTGCAAAATGTTATTTAGAGTTTATACACTACATAAGCGTATTGTTAATAGTTTTGAGGCACAAATTATGACAAACAGAGAAACTTGGCTTTATGGTGTTTTATTCAATGTGTTGTGTGAAGTGGATGAAGATGACGATTTAGATACCAATAATAAAAATAAAAGAAAGGTTAAAATGTAAAATGCAAAAATCAGATAAAAAAGGAGACTATTGTAAATATTTATATACTTCTTGGGAAAAAAAGGATTTGATATTAATCACAGATTTGACTTGAAAGATTATGATGGCTTTCCAATAGATAGTCTTTTTTCCATCGCCATTAACTATAAACCGTACACTTTAACAAATCTAGCGCAAGTTTTAATAAAAGCAGGAGCTAATGTGCAAAACGAAAAAGGATATTTACATACCTGTGTTTTGACCCATTCTCCGGACATATTAAAGGCTCTCATAAAAGCGGGAGTGAATGATAGCCCAGATGAAAACTACAATGGAAACACTGCTTTAGAGTGTGTTGCTGAATTATATTGTAAGGATAAGTCAATTGAACGCAAAAATTGCTGTGAGATTCTAATTAAGCATACATTAGAAAAAAATCCCAACATAGAAATACCAGATTCTGTAAAAAATAATAAGGAGTTGGCTCAATGTTGGAATGCTTGTGAAGCAAATAATGAAGGATGGGAATTAGCAACAACGAACACTGAAACACAAGTAGTCAGTGTGCAAAAAGCAAATAAGAGCTCCTGCTCAATTCAATAGATGTATCGTACAACCTTGTTCGGATTACAATAGGAAAAGGTTTGTTATTTAAGCTTAAAAAACGTATATGATAGTGTTATTTCACTTAAATCTTTTGTACTATTGTCACGCATTATTTCAGGGTCTACGTAAAAGGATACGGGCATAGCCGCTTTTTGTTTTGGTAGCAGCATTTGCTCTTCAAAACAAAAGCATGCAACTTTATTGAAATATTTACCTGCTTTAAAAGGTGTGACATTATACACTGCCATTCCAAAAGAAGGCTGATCAGATAAATTTTTTGCATAATAAAATACTAAACTTTGTTGCCCTATATTTGTATCGATGTAGTTAGTTTCTGATTTAAATTCCCAAGGCAGACCTGATATTATATCAGCATTAAGGTGAACCCTGATTTTTTGGTCAGTTGCATTTATTGTTGCATTAGTTACTTTTCTCGTTGTGCCACCATATCCAGTAGCTTTACAAAAGATGCTATACAACGGTACTGAAGCATATGCAAGACACAGCATCAATACCACTAAAGATATTAGGAGGAAAACTATAGAACTTTTATTGTTTCCCCTTAAAAAGGAAATCATCTAATCCTTATTGTTGAACAAGTTAAGTAACCTGAGTAAATTGAGGAATATATTGATGAAGTCAAAGTAAAGATTAGTTGCACCAAGTATTGCCAGCTTAGTAGTTGCAACTTCTGAGCCATCATTATATCTATAATAAACATCTTTGATTCTCTGAGCATCGTATGCGGTCATTAAAGTAAACACTATCACTGATACAAACGATATTGCAAAATAGAGAGGACTGCTTCCAAGAAACAGATTAACTATAGATGCAATGATTAACCCCCAGATTCCCATAATCAAAAAAGAACCCATGCTGGTAAGATCTTTTTTTGTAGTATTACCATATAAAGCCATAGAACCAAACATGATCGATGTAATGAAAAATGCTCTCGCTATATTTTCTGCAGTATAAATTATAAAAATATGAGATAAAGAAATTCCCATTAAAACTGAGAATAGAAAAAATACAGTAAGTGTTGACTGAGCACTTAGGTGTTGAAGCCTAAAAGACATATAAAACACCAATGCAACTGGAGATAGCATTACCACAAGCGATAGAACAGGATTGGAATAAATCACCTGGAAAAGACCAGAAAACACTGTTAAAAACGCAACAAGCCCTGTAACACCTAAAGCTAAAGCCATATAATTGTATACTTTAGTTAGGTAACTCCTGAGTCCAGCACTATAATAAACGCCCTGAGAGCGAATATCCTGTTCGTTTTTCATATAAGACATATGTAACTCCTTATTATCTCTTGATGATATATTATAATACAATACATCGTTTTTATCAAGTATAAAATGACATACTACAATTGAATGGTGTGGTATGCAATTAGAGAATTTCTTCCATAACTATAAGCAAATCGGTTTTCAGCAGCATTTAACTATTATAACAACCTCTGGCAATAGAAATTACTTTCACCATTCCCTCTATCATGATTTAAGGGGAATGGTGAAAGTAGTTTTTGCATTTACTAAAGCATTCTTCTTATAGATACTATACCAACAATCCACTATTTTTTCTATGTCTCGCGGTTTAACCTCCGGACCTATACTGATTCTAATTGAACATTCTGCTTGCTCTTTTGTTGCTCCCATTGCAAGCAAAACATGAGAAGGCCCAACTTTTCCAGAAGAGCATGCAGAACCATTGCTGACTGCAATATTATTTAAGTCAAAATGCATGAGCTGCAGATCATTCTTTACCCTCGGCATATAAATGAAACTTGTATTTGGCAATCTTTTAGAATTTCTGCCAAAGATCTTGATATCACTGACAAGACTTAATAACCCATACTCCAATTGATCACGTAGCTTCTCTACTTCATCCATCTTTGATAGAAGATCTGGAATGTTTTGCAATGCAGCAGAAAGACCTACTATTGCAATAATGTTTTCTGTACCACCACGCAATCCTTTTTCTTGCCCACCACCTATTATAGTAGGTTCTATTACAAGCTTTTTGTCAAATATTAAAACTCCACTACCTGCTATACCACCAAATTTGTGAGCAGATAAAGTAAGTAAATCCACTCCTAAATCTTCCATATTTACTTTGATTTTCCCAACACTTTGAGCAGCGTCAGTGTGACAGATTGCCCCGAATTTATGTGCCATTTTAGCTATTTCCTTAACAGGCTGGATAACTCCAGTTTCGTTATTAGCCATCATCACTGAAATTATTACTTTATTCCCTTCAAGTTCGCTTAGAATTTTTTCTAGCTCTAAAAAGTCAACAATACCCTCTTGATTAACGGGTATTATATGTGGATTATATGCAGAATTAAGAATTGAAGGATGCTCTGTAGCTGAAATTACATGCAGATAGCCTTTCATTCCTCTCATGACGAGGTTGTTTGCTTCAGTTGCACCAGACGTAAAAACTATTTCTTTATCATCTGGAATGCTAAGAGCATCACGTACGTTATCTCTTACCTCTTTAAGAATCTTCCTCGCTTCTTGTCCTCTTTTATGCAGCGATGATGGATTTAGTGTTTGTTTCGACAAAATCTCAAGTATACTTTTTTTTACATTTTTACTCACTGGAGCAGTTGCATTATAATCAGCATACACGCAACTACTTTCTTCCAGAGAGAATAAACTCACAGGCTTATTTGTCACTTACCATTAACCAATTATGTATGTTAACTTTAACACGATAAAAAATTTATTGCAAAAACAGTGAAATTAATACATAATTAATAAATAATTTACATTATCAAGCCCTGTCAAAACAGGTTTTTATTAGGAGCAATCATGGTAGAAGTCTTTTTAAATAATGCAACAAAAAAGATAGAAGGTAGATATCATCAAAGCAAAGATACCAATGCACCAGTTGTGCTAATTTTACATCATCACCCTCAATATGGTGGTAGTATGGATAGTAAGATTATACATACTATATATGAATCTTTTATCGATAATAACTTTTCTGCATTGACAATTAATTTTCGTGGTGTCGGAAAATCTACCGGAACTTTTGATAAGGGTATAGGAGAATTAACTGATGCTGCAGTAGCTATTGATTGGCTTCAGGAGCATAACTCTAACAACGTTCCAATTTGGATAGTCGGTTTTTCTTTTGGAGCATGGGTAGCTATGCAGTTGACAATGCGCCGTCCAGAGATAGTAAGTTTTGTTGCCCTTTCTCTTCCAGCAACTAAGTACGATTTCTCTTTTCTCTCTCCTTGCCCAGTTCCTGGACTTATAATACAAAGTAATAATGATACAATTTCAGAAGAAAGCGATGTAACAGAATTAGCACAAAGGTTAATAAATTCGGTAAAAAATAACCATATGGAATACCATATAGTAGACGATACTAACCACTTTTTAAGGGATAAAGAAGAGGAAGTAGCTCAAATTATAGATAATTATATAAAACTACGCTTAAACAGTGCAGTCACTTCCTCCAAAAAAGTTAAAAAAGAGATAAGGGTAAAAGAATATGCCTAACTTTACAAATGAGAGAAATGAACGTATTAATATAAATAAAAAAAGTCTTGTTATGTTTAGGCAATTATTATTTCTCGTTTTAGCAATGTTTATGCTGTCAGGATGCTTTCTAAGTAAACAGCGTAAGTTAAAGAGTCCGTGTATAAAAAATAATGAAAGCATTTCATGCGAATTATACTCCGTTAATGACCATTGGTTAAATAAGTACAAGTTATAGGTAGCTTTGTATTGTACTTGTTTCTTCCATTTACAGCTTTACTAATGATCGGTTTTTTAACTGAAAAATGTGATCTGCTTTTTCTGCAAGGATATAGTTGTGTGTTACTATAAGCATAGAGCTGTTATTTTCCTTTACATATGAATGTAACAGCAAAAATACATTCAAAGAATTTGTTGGGTCTAAATTTCCCGTTGGCTCATCTGCAAGTAAAAGCTTTGGAGAGTTTACAATGCTTCTTGCAATTGCAACCCTCTGCCTTTCTCCACCAGAAATTTCAGATACCATACTACTTGCTTTATTTTCCAGACCAAATTTTTCTAATATTGCTTGCGATTTTTTTTTTGCTTCAGCTTTGCTTCTTCTTGCAATAAGCTGAGGAAGCATAACGTTTTCCAACACTGATAACTCTTGTAATAAATAGTGAAATTGATAAACAAAGCTAAGAAAATTTCTTCTTACATGAGTTTTATATTTATTGCTGGCTTGCGTGCAATTTACTCCATCTACTGTCACTACACCTAAAGTTGGCTTATCCAATAGGCCTGCAATTTGCAATATAGTTGTTTTTCCTGATCCTGAACTGCCGATCAATGCAACTACTTGCCCTCTTGTAAGACTCAGATTGATATCTTCTACAATAGCAGGACTTTTTTTGAAGCTCTTACTCACAGAAGCTAGCTCTAGTGCTACATCACTGTCCATATTATAAAAAGATCCAGGAGGGAGAATTAGACCGAGAAACTGTTACCACACCCACATCGAGACTTAGCGAGAGCATTCTTGATTTGAAAACCAGAACCACTTAGATCTTCAGTATAATCTATAGTTGAATTATTTAAAAATTTCGCTGAACAATTATCAACCATTAACACAGGGTTTCCATTCTCATCATTAATTACTATATCTTTACCTTTTTCACTAAAACTGGAGTGGCTTCTATAATCCTCGCTATCTTCGTCATCGTCAAAATCGTCGTCTTCATCATCGTCAAAATCGTCACCCAAAGACATCTTCTTATTTATTTGATCCATAAGAAAATTATACTTGAAGCCAGAGCATCCACCACCTGAAACTGCAACCCGCAAAACAGAACTCTCATCTCCTTCCTGTTCTACAAGGGAGTGGATTTTCCTTAATGCATTGTCAGTTAAGCTAATATTGTAATCTGTTGACATAACAACCACCGTTCATTATTGATAACCTATTATAGTAGAAATTTTACATGTCAAACAATAATTTTCTATTAAGTTACGCGTGCTTTCCAAATAAAACAAAAGGAAGAAATTTTAAAGAGCCAGAAGATGAAAATCGCAGCTGCTTTCAGCGTGATAGGGACCGAATTATTCACTCTAATGCGTTTAGGAAACTAGGATACAAAACACAAGTTTTTATCAATTATGAGCATGACTACTATCGCACTCGGCTAACTCATAGCCTTGAAGTTGCACAAATTGCAAGATCCATCGCACGCAGGCTCAGATTAGATGAGGACATCACTGAATGCATAGCGCTTGCACATGACCTTGGTCATCCTCCATTTGGTCACACAGGTGAGGATGCTCTAGTTCAAGTTGATAAGGAGAAGTATAAGTTTGATCATAATGTTCAAGCTATAAGGATTTTAACTTATCTTGAACAAAAACATGCTGACTTTAATGGCATGAATCTAAGTTGGGAAGTGATTGAAGGTGTTGCAAAGCATAACGGTCCCTTGCTTGGTCAAAACGCGGAGTCTTCTACAAATAATCAGCTGCTATTAAAATATAATGAAAAATATGATCTAAAACTTGAGGAATTTTCAAGCATTGAAGCACAAGTTGCTTCAATTGCCGATGATATTGCTTACAGTGTTCACGATCTTGATGATGCACTCAGGGCAAATTTAGTAACCATCGAAGATTTGCTCGATGTTCCTTTAATTGGCAAAATGTTCAAAGAAGTAAAAAGCGAATATTCAGAATTGGCCCAAAGTAAACTCATACATGAATCACTGAGTAAAACTATAGGGATTATGATAAATGATGTCGTTTTTCAGACTGAAAAAAATATTAAAGACTACAAAATAAAAAGCGTAGAAGATGTAAGAGGTCTAAATACAATGCTAGTCACATTTTCACCAGAAGTTGCAAATGCCACAAAAGAGATGAAAAAATTTAACATGGAAAAAATATACAGAAGCTATAAATTGAATAGAACAATGAACAAAGCAAAACGTATAGTACAGGAGCTTTTTCAATGTTTTTATGAAAACCCAGGGTTATTACCTATAGAGTGGAACAAGCTTGCTTGTGAATCTCAGCGTTCAGTAATAATATGTGATTATATCTCAGGTATGACAGATAGATTTGCCATACACGAGCACAGAAGAATTTTTGATACCTCATACGAAATGACTTCTTTCTAATGACTGAAGATTATTTCATGTCGATCGCATTAAAACTTGCAGAAAAAAGTCTTGGAAGTGTTGCACCAAATCCCACTGTTGGATGTGTCATTGTAAAAGACGGTATGGTGATCGGTGAAGGCTACACAGGAATCGGTGGGCGCCCACATGCAGAAGTAGTTGCTTTGCAAAATGCTAAAGATTTAACTCATGGTGCAACTATGTACGTCACTCTTGAACCATGCTGCCACTTTGGAGTTACAGAACCTTGCACTGCAGAAATCATAAAATCAGGAATAAGAAAGGTAGTGATTGCAGCAATTGATCCAGATAGTAGAGTTTCAGGCGGAGGAATTAAAGCTCTGAAAGAAGCAGGAATTGAAGTGAAGCAAGGTATTATGCAGAAAGAAGCAGAGAAGCTGAATGTTGGCTTTTTTACCACCAAGAAACTCCATAGACCATTCATAGCTTGCAAAATCGCAACAACTCTCGATGGAAAAATCGCAACGTTTACAGGTGATAGCAAATGGATAACAAGTGAAGATACGAGAAATTGGATACATGAGCTCAGAGCAAAATATGACGCAATTATGATTGGCAGCAATACCCTTGTTAGTGACGATCCACTCTTAACTTGCAGATTACCAGGACTCGAAAACAGGTCGCCAATAAGGCTAATTATCGATAGCCAAGGGAAATTGCAGGAAGAGCATAATATTGCAAAGACTGCAGATACCTTATATAACCATGATTTAAGCAAAGAGCCAACAGCATACCTTTCGATGTCATTCCAGCGCGTGACGCTGGAATCTAGAAAAAAAGAAGAAGAATGGATCCCAGTGTCACGCACTGGGATGACAGGAGGTTCAACTTGGGTAATTACAAACAATAAAGTAAAGAAAAAAATAAAAAACATTAACTACTTAGTAGTTAATTCAAACAATGCTGGCAAAGTCTGCCTCAAAGACATGGCATCAAAACTTGTTTCAGAAATTGGTATAACAAGGTTATTAGTTGAAGGTGGAGGAGTGTTAATTACAGAGTTATTGAAGCACGATTTAATCGATAGGCTGATAATCTGCCGCAGTGGTAAAATTCTAGGCAATGATGCCACTCCTTTTGTAGGGAATTTAGGAATTCAATCCATCAACAACTGTTACCAATTTAAAAAAGTAGAGATAATAGAGTTCAGTGAGGATGTGGTTGAGTTGTGGGATAAGTCACAGTAGCCTTTATCCACTTGAATAATAGAGATAAAGGAAGAGGTAGAAAATCTACCTCTGGTTATGCTAATTTATTCATCAACTGAAAGGCCAAGTGCATGCTTAAATTGCCGTTTAACACCACCGTCTTCAAGTTTATCAAGCAATGTTTGCACAACTTCATTTTTATCAAAAACTGGTCCTTGTTCACCCTTATCACCTTGTAGGCCTTTCTCACCCTGAGGTCCTTGGTCACCCTTATCGCCTTTTTCACCCTTATCGCCTTTTTCACCCTTAACATTTTCCATTGCATTCATTTGCTGATATGAAGCACAAGCTGCTGCGACAAAATATACAGCGGCAATAAACAGAACTGCAATTCCAGCAGGGCTAGCAATAAGTGCTAAAGATGCAGGTCCAGCAATTACTTTAGTAGCAATCAATAATGTTGTTATTGCTGCTGCTAAAGATGCAGTTGCAACTGTACCTTCAATACCCATTTTTGTTATAGGTGCTATGTTTTTTAGTTTCCATATATTTGTAGTCATAATCACTTCCTCCTAATTAAGGTTTATAAAAAGTTAATTATATATTGAGAATGTAAACTAATCAAGCATTTTTATTAATAACTTGATGTTTTATCTACTTTTTAAATTGTTACTAATTATGTAAGATTGATACATGGTAAATGGCTGGCTGAATCTTGATAAACCAACAGGAATGAGTTCTGCACAAGCTGTAACTCAAATTAAAAGGATTTTTGGAATAAAAAAAGCCGGACATTTGGGAACACTTGATCCTTTGGCTTCAGGTATATTACCGATCGCTCTTGGTGAAGCAACAAAAACTATACCGTATTTATCTTGTGACTTAAAGGCATACAATTTCACAATAAAATGGGGAAAACAAACAACTACGGATGATTTGGGTGGTGATATCATTAGAACTAGCGATATAAAACCCGAATATAACCAAATAAACTGTGCGATTAAGGATTTTATTGGTGAGATAACACAAACTCCTCCTCAATTTTCAGCAGTGAAAATCAAGGGAGCAAGAGCATATAAATTAGCAAGAAGTGGGCAAAAGGTAAATATAAAGCCCCGGCAAGTCAAAATACATGAACTGAAGCTGATATTCTTGGACACTATAAATAATAGTGCTGATTTTTCTATGATCTGCGGTAGCGGTGTATATGTAAGATCAATTGCAAGAGATCTTGGAGTCACATTAAATTGCTTTGGACACATTACAAAATTAAGAAGAACGATGGTAGGTGATTTTAAGGAAGATGAATCAGTGACAATTGAGCAACTTACTAAAAAAAACACAACAACTTACTCTCCCCAGTGCTTGACACTGGATACAAATACTTACAAATCATGTAATGGACAAAAGATTCTAGGAGCATATGTCAAAAACAATGTTCGTGATGCAATAAGCTTGATCCCAGTGCTTGACACTGGGATGACATCGGAGGGTGGGATGACAGAAGATGATGGAGGTAATACAAAAGGCTTCATCATTCCCATTGAATCGGCTTTAAAATCGATGTTCAAAGTTGAAATTTCCTTAGAGGAAGCGGAGAAAATCAGAAAAGGTCAAGAAATTATATTAAATAACTTGCGTAATTTAAAGAATTATGATATTTTTTGTACGATAGTGGGTAATGTACCTATTGCAATTTGCAGTTTTACTCATGGTTATGTGAAGCCTATTCGTGTTTTTAATATTTTGAAATGAGGTTTAGATGTCAATAACATCCCAAAAGAAAAAAAGTTTGATTAGTACATATGCAATTAAAGAAGATGATACAGGTTCATCTTTTGTACAGTGTGCAATTTTAACCGAGAGGATCAGTAATTTAACTGAGCATTTTAAAGCGCATAAGCATGACCATAATTCTAAGCGCGGTTTACTTATATTGATAGGTAGAAGGCGCAAGCACTTAAATTATATAAAACGTAAATTTGGTAATGAAGCCTATCAAGAGTTAATAGAGAAGTTAGGCATTAGAAAATAATCGAGGAATTTTGTATGTTTGAAATTATAAAAAAATCTATAGATTGGGAGGGGCGTACCTTATCTTTAGAAACTGGGAAAATAGCACGTCAAGCTGATGGTTCAGTAGTTGTAAATTATGGAGATACTTCTATCTTAGTCACTGTTGTACGAAAAAAGAAGGAAGAAAGTGTTGATTTTCTCCCTTTAAATGTGCAGTTTATTGCAAAAAGTTATGCCATGGGTAAGATTCCTGGTGGTTTTTTTAAAAGAGAAGGAAAACCATCTGATAGAGAAACTTTAATTTCAAGAGTAATAGATAGAAGTATAAGGCCGTTATTTCCTGAAGGTTTTCATGATGAAATTAGTGTAGTATGTAATCTGTTAACTTACGATACGGTCAATTCTCCTGAAGTACCAGCATTGATAGGTACCGTCGCAGCTCTTGCAATTTCTGGTGTTCCTTTCCACTTTACTATAGCTGGAGTCATGGTCGGTTGTGATGAAAATAACAATTATATACTCAATCCTTCCGTTCAAGAGATGAAAGCGAGCAACTTGGATCTGTTTTTGTCTGGTGATGAAAATTCGATCTTAATGGTCGAATCGGAAGTCAAAGAGCTCTCTGAAGAAAATGTTTTAAACGCAATAAAATTTGGTCATGAACACCTTCAACCTGTTATTAAGCTCATAAAAGAATTTGCTGATACAGTTGGCAATAAACCTGAAAGCTTTGCTCCTGTTGATATATCAGATATAACTCAAGAACTTGAAAAATATCGAAAAGACTTTGAAGAAGCATATTCAAAAACAGTAAAACAAGAGCGAGTCCAAGCTCTAGAAGTAGTCAGGAATAATATATTGAATACTCTTAAAGAGGCTGGAAAAGACGAAAAGTTAATTACTTATGCAGTAAAAAGCTTTGAAAGATCTTTAGTGCGTGAAATGATTAGAAGGAAAAGTGTGAGAATAGACAGCCGTAAGTATGATGAAATACGCCAGATAGAAATTGAGGCTGACATTCTACCCAAGACTCACGGTTCTGCGCTATTTACAAGGGGTAGCACTCAGGCACTAGTTGTTACTGCTCTTGGTACTACACAAGATGAGCAAATTGTGGATGACATTGAAGGGGATAGACGTGAACATTTTATGTTGCATTATAATTTTCCTCCATTTGCTGTTGGAGAGGCTTCTGCTATACGCGCACCAGGAAGGAGAGAAATTGGTCATGGTAAACTTGCTTGGAAAGCAATTCATCCTGTTTTACCTGATAAATCTGAATTTCCTTATACAATAAGGGTAGTATCTGAGATTATGGAATCTGATGGTTCTTCTTCTATGGCAACAGTTTGTGGAACTTCCATTGCATTAATGGATACAGGTGTGCCAATAAAGGCTCCCGTTGCAGGAATTGCTATGGGTCTCATCAAAGACAAAAATGAGCATATAATACTTTCTGATATACTGGGCGATGAAGACTATCTTGGTGATATGGACTTCAAAGTAGCAGGAACTAGCGAAGGGATTACAGCACTGCAGATGGATATGAAAATTCCTGGTATAAGCTTTGAAATTGTTGAAAAATCTTTAGAACAAGCAAAAGTCGGAAGATTACATATCTTAGAAAAAATGAATGCAGTAATTTCAGAACATCGTAAGGATATAAAAGATCATGTACCAAGAGTGTTATCGTTTTATATAGATAAAGATAAAATTTCTGCAGCTATTGGTACTAAAGGAAAAAATATACGCAGTGTATGTGAAAGAAGTAATGCAAAAATTGAAATAGGGGATGACGGTAAAGTTTCTGTTTTTGCCATTAGTAGTACTGAAGCTGAAGCTGCAAAGAATATGATGATTGATTCAATAACAGAGCTAGAACAAGGTTCTATAATTGATGCTAAAGTTGTAAAGATAGAGAAGTCTATTGTAGAGCTAGAACTTCTTAATGGAAGAAAAGGAAAAATGCATATAAGCGAGGTAGCTAATCAACATGTAGAGTCCATTGAGGATATACTTAAACAGGGTGATACCTTCAAAGCTTTGATAATTGACTTTGAAAAAGGTGGATGTCCAAAATTATCAAGACGTCGTGTTGATCAAGAAACAGGTGAATTTTTTGAAGGTAAGCTTTACAATGAAGAAAGGAGAGATGGTTTAAATAATAGGGATAATTATTATAACAACTCGTTTAATAAAAAACCTGAAGATAATTATCATAGTAATAGACCTACTCGTCCTCGTTCTGGTTTTAGTAATAGAAGCAGACCAAAATTTGGTAATAATGACTCGTCATCAGGTTTCTATTGAGGTTGAACTTACTTTCTATTATCTCAGTGTCGAAACACTGGGATAATAGGAATTTTTAAAACTGACAAGATAACAAAAATGGTTTGTGTTATCTGTAGGGTTATAACGAAAGATTTTTAAGATCGTTTACAGCCTTTTTCATGTCTTCAGCTTTAAATATTGCTGATCCAGCAACTAATATATTTGCACCTGCTTTTATTATATCAGCTGCGTTAGAAAAGTTAACTCCACCATCTACTGAAACTTGTGTTTTAAGATTACGGTCCTGTATCATTTTCCTCACAGTAGATATCTTACTCAACTGCGAATGAATAAACTCCTGTCCTCCAAATCCAGGATTGACTGTCATAATTAGCACAATATCTAGCTCATCTATTATATACTCAAGCACGCTTGGAGAAGTTGAAGGAACAATTGAAGCTCCAACTTGTATTATTTTTTTTGTATTGTTTTTATATGATTTTATCTTTCTTACTAGCCTCTCAAGATGTATCTCTGCTTCTGCATGTATAGTGATAATATCAGCACCAGCATTTATAAAACTTTCAATATGGTCACCAGGAGATTTAATCATTAAGTGCACATCAAAAGGAAGGTTGCTATATTTACGTATCGCATAGATAACATTCGGACCTATTGTAATATTTGGAACAAAATTTCCATCCATAACGTCTATGTGTATATAATCTACATTCAAGTCGCTAATTCTTTTTACTTCCTCCCCTAATTTTGCAAAGTCTGCTGAAAGTATAGAAGGTGCAATTTTAATACCCATAGACTACTTTTTACCAAAAATAAAAAAAGTAACTTATTTTTTAAACTCTGTCATCCCAATACTATATTAATCTCATTTAGAAATTTTTGTATACTTCCAGATGCATGTGCCTTTATTTTTCTCTGCCCATGCATCTGGTCATTGTAATACTCATTAGACTTCTTTCTTCGCCTTTTCTAAATATTCCAACACAGTTTCATGTAGCGCAGTCCAAGACATTTGCCTTTCCATATTCGGTATAAATTTTTGTTTCCAAGTGTCCTTAAATTCTTGAAACCATTGCTTTTCAAAATTTTGGAAATCAGATAAAATTTTCGACCTAAACTCATTAATCAAATTCGAGACTTCTATAGCCTTTTCAGGGCTTATAGACTTAAAAGATAATATTTCATTCTTTAAAATATCTAGCTTTTCAAATGAATTAAGTCTAAATGGAATATAAAGTGAAGATCTTATATTGTATCTTAGATAAGAGTCATAATATAGCTTAATCTTGTACATGAGCATAGCAAATGCATCAGAAGAAATATTATTTTCATATTCTGCAAGAGAAGATAATAAATGCTTATAATCCTCTTCATTCAAAAATGGTGGCTTTAAGCTTAATTGAGTTTTATCACTTAAAGATAAGAATTCACTAAAAATAAGATTTCTATACTTAACTAAAAATTCAGGCAAAATATCTTCTTGTTCTAATTTTAGAGGCAAGTCTTTTCTAATCTCTTTCGGCAAGTGGTGCATTGAAAACTGATTGATAACCCACGCAAAATTTTCATCAAACTCATTTGAGTAATTAGCATTATTGTCAGGAAAAATCATATTACCTTCCCTATCATTCCAAGGCAGTATTTTATAAAAAAAACCGTTTAACCTTTTTTTTAATTTCAAAATATTTTCACTCTTATCACCTACCTTATACAAAACCTCATTTACTTTTTGTTCTGCGTCTTGAGGACTGATTCTATCACCTATATGCAATCCAATACCACTTTTCTCTAATAACTCCCAATCAAATAACTTATGTGGATCAGGCTTACGCATTGCGTAACCTTCAATTGCTGAGTTGTACACTATAGTGCCTATCTCAGCGTGACTAAATATCATATCTTTTCTAATCTTAAAGCGCTTCATGAGGTACAAAATCAGATCTTTGACAGATTTCATTTGCTCTTCTGGAAAAGGCTCAAGCCCTGTGTTTACAATCTCTATACCTATAGAATAATCATTCAGTTTTCGTAGCTCTTCAACCACATTATCTACTCGAACTTTCGCATAACTTATACCAGCATGCCATGCTCGTTTTTCAAGTGGAACCATCAGAGTAATGCTACCATCTCTATCAACAATAAGCTGTACTGATATCCCTGAAGAATTTAATGCGTATTTTGTACTTTTTAATGTTGGTGATTCGGTATGGTGCACCACCACCATCAACACTTTTTTGCCTTCTCTATCATCATAATTTAAACTCGGTGCAGGATCTAAAAATATTGGATTTTTTAATGATGTTTTCAAATCTTGAAAATCGTTCTCAATATCACTTAAACAAGATTGTTGTCCATATAAAAGAGGCGCTACAAGCAGCAACAGAAATAAAACAGACAAACATTTTTTTACTATAAGTTTCATGTAGCTCTACAAATTGCCCTTAATATAACTAAATTAGCATAACACACATAAAATGTTTACTTTTTTTCAGCCAATCAAGACTTGCTACAGCTACAATTAATACTCTTATCATTACATTTTGGTGTTAAGTCAGGATAGAATGTGAGTATAGCGTCTTTCTTTCTCACAAACACTGATTGATAATTGTCATCTTCCATTTTATACAGACACATTCCATCTTTTCCCAGCTCCTTAAACGCCTTAGTTGCAGAAACTAAAATATCATCAGCATGAAGGTTATACGCGTACCCACTTGGGCACTTAACTTTCACTTCTCCATCCTTACCTAGATATTTCATTCCAAATGTGTAAACAGGTGGCTTAATATCTAATTTATTGCACAGAGATTCATTATCCCAAATCGCACCCGCCCACTTATTTTCTTGAGCCTCAACATATCTACCTACAAAATGCATACCACCTAGCCCCAATCTATCTGGTTCACCACAAAAAATATGCCCAAACCCTATAGTTTCTTTTTCAGTTCCGCTATTTGTAAACCAAATCTTAGTCAATTCATCTTTAAACAACCCCAAGTCTGCACTAGGTGTAATCACCTGATGATCAAGCTTATCGTATATCCTTTTCACCACTTCTTGATGCTGCGGACAATCAAGCAAAATTCTGAAATCTTCTTCATCAGGCTGTGTTCCCCAATCTCCACAAACCCTTAACACTCCTCTATCAAAATCAGTCAACTCTGGAAGTGGTGGAATATAGTCTGGATCTGAAGAATCTGTTTTGAAAAACGGCTCAAAGCCAATTTGTGAATTTGCATCATTGAGATAATGCTCCTTAATGTAAAAAACAAATCCTATTACTGGTATTATTAAGCACAAGATTAACTTAGCTATTTTCGACATAATCATATTCATAAAGAAGCTAGGGTATAAGCAACAACTTAAAAAAGTTTTAATCTAATGTTGATCGCAGTCCTGGCATCTCATCACCACTTAGCCAACTTAAAAACGCTCCCCCACCAGTTGAAATATATGTAAAATCTTTATCGGCAAGACCTGCAGTATTTATTGCAGATAGACTATCTCCTCCTCCTATTACACTGGTTAATTTTCCTTCGTGTGTCAAATCACTTACTACTCTCATCACCTCTACTGTACCATTTGCAAAAGCTGAATGTTCAAAAACACCAATAGGTCCGTTCCACAGCAGAGTTTTACTGCTTGCTATTATACCGCTTATTGTGCTTAAAGTTTGAGGTCCGATATCTAAAATTATATCACCGTCCAAAATGGATTCAATTTTTCTTAAAACGCCAGTGCTATAATCAGAATTTACTGCAACCAAAACGTCTTCTGGCACAACTATTTTGCAATTGTTTTTATTTGCCGTCTCAACAATATCGTGCAGAAGATCATCAACGCCATTTTGAAAAAAAGACTTGCCTATATTAACTTTATTAAATAACAAAAAATTATTAGCAATTGCGCCGCCCAGAATAAGGTAATCAACCTTTTCTGCTAGTTTTATAAGCATTTTTATTTTAGTGGATATTTTAGCTCCACCAACTATCGCAGTAATAGGTTTAGCGTTAAACGATATGGCTTGTTCAAGATACTTTAGCTCATCTTGCAAGCAGAATCCCGCGTAGGAAGGTAAAAATTCTGTGATGCGTGAAATAGAAGCATGAGCTCTGTGAGAGCAAGAAAACGCATCATTGACATATATATCTGCTAGAGATGCTAATTGTTTAGCAAAACTTGAGTCATTCTGTTCTTCTTCTTTATAGAATCTAAGATTCTCTAGTAATATTATATCTCCTCTATCTATCGCATTTATTGCTCTTTGTACTCTCTCACCAATACAATCATCAATAAATTTCACTTCTTTACTCAGCAGCTGCGATAAAGTTTCGACTACGTTTTTTAGCGATAGGTTACTGTCTTTTGCTTTTGGACGCCCAAAATGTGAGATAATAATAACTTTTGCACCTGCATTTGCTAAATATTGAATGGTAGGTAGAGCTCTCAAAATACGAGTGGTATCACAAATTCTTTCATTTTTTATAGGAACATTGAAGTCGACCCTGAGCAGAACATTTTTATTGTGAAAATCACAACTCTCTATGCTAGGTACATTTATCATAAAATTAAAGAGCTATAAAATCACTATACAATAGTTTAATCCAAAGTAAAGGAAGGAAATTCCAATGCTAAATAAATTAATAAATAGGAAAATTACTACAAATACTTTCAACTTTATTTTTCACTGCTTTTTCAACATCAGGGCTATTTCCATCAATTAATCCCTGAATTACTTCATTTATTAGATTAGCTACTTCTCTAAAATCTTCTTTCTCAAGTCCGCGTGTTGTCTCAGCAGCGGTACCAAAACGGAGCCCTGAAGTAATGGTTGGTTTTTCTGTGTCAAACGGCACGGAGTTTTTATTGCAGGTAATGCCAGCTCTCTCAAGGCTATTTACAACGTCTTTTCCCTTCAACTTCTGTGATCTTAAATCAACTAGCACTATATGAGAGTCAGTGCCACCGGTTATAATGTTCAGCCCATGCCCTTGCAGCGCTTGAGCTAACACTTTCGCATTTTCTACAACTTTTTTACTATAAGTTTTAAACTCTGGCGCTAATGCTTCCTTAAATGCAACAGCTTTTGCAGCTATCACATGCATAAGTGGCCCACCTTGCAATCCTGGAAAAACTGCAGACTGAATTTTTTTATGTAACGCTTCATCATTTGTCATTACCACTCCACCACGAGGACCACGTAGAGTCTTGTGAGTTGTAGAAGTTATAATATGCGCATATTCAGCAGGTGATGGGTAACAACCTGCAGCAATAAGCCCTGAATAGTGAGCAATATCTGCAAGCAGATATGCACCAACTTTATTCGCAATTTCACGAAAGCGCTCGAAATCTATTTTTCTTGGATAAGCAGAAGCACCAGCAATAATTAATTTTGGTTTATGCTCCAGCGCTAGCCTTTCCACCTCATCCATATCAAGCAGGTAAGTGTCTCTATTAACTGTATACTGAATCGACTTAAACCACTTACCAGAAAGGTTTGGTGCTGCACCATGAGTTAAATGTCCACCGCAGTTCAGTGACAATCCAAGTATTGTATCACCCGGAGTAAGTAGTGAAGCAAACACTGCTTGATTTGCCTGAGAACCAGAGTGAGGTTGAACATTTGCAAATTTAACATTAAACAGCTTACAAAGCCTTTCTATAGCCAGATTTTCAACTTCATCTACATACTCACAGCCACAGTAATATCTTTTACCAGGATAACCTTCTGCATATTTATTAGTCAGAAAAGAACCCTGTGCTTCCATCACTGCTTTACTTGCAAAATTCTCCGATGCAATCAATTGCAACTGCGATCTTTGACGCTGCAGTTCCTTCTCTATAGAGAGATAAACTTCATTATCACAAGACTTTAAATTATTTTCAGAGTTACAAATCCTTTCTGAAGCAATTGTCATAAGACCTTTTCCTTAACCACATAAATCCAAAAACAGCCAAAAGCAAACATACAGGAATAATTGATATTGCTTTTACTAGTAACTCAGTACCATACACAGGATTTCCTTGTATTACCGTTCCATTCCAACATAAGTCTATTATTTTTGCAATTCCAGTATGAAAAAAATAGCCAAAAACCATAACTATCATGTTTGATACAGCTGTGGCTAAGCCTACCAAGTTATTGTTTACATAACTTATTGCCTTGTAAATAGTAATTACCTGATACCCAGATGCAAAGCCGATAACAAGAAGTGTAGGTAATGCAATATATAAACCGCCAAATTGTGTAAAAAGCAAGAGGAAGCTAGCGATCATTGCAAAAGAACACGCAATAATCACCTCGTAATGTTTGTCTGGATACTTCTCCAGTAAATAAGCGAGAAAGAATGATCCAGCTCCCATACCTATAAACATGAGAGAGGAAAGTGAAGATGCCAAATCTCCGGTCATTTGATATGCTTCACATAAGAACGCTTTTGCCCAACCATCAGCAAAACCTTCTAGTGGCCCAACCATCAAGCCCCCAAAAAAGCTGATTAGAATGATATGTTTATTGAAAAGTACAGTTTTTAAATCTTGAAGTATGTTGTCATTTCTACTCTCCTCTATGTTAGAATTTGGCGTTATTAAGAATAAAAGTAGGGCGAGCAAGCAACCAAACGCTGAGAAAGTGTATATAACATAATTCCAACCAAATTTATTGAGCAAGAAGTCTAGAGGTAATCCACCATAAATAGCTCCCAGTAACCCTATTATTATAGATAAGCTAGCCATCCTTGCTGATTTTTCTTGTGAAAAATACATGCTTGCAACTTTGAAAAGCCCAATTGCTGAAGCAGATGACCCAACTCCAACAATCATTCTACCAAGTATTGAGTAATACCACTGATCAAAGCATATTAGCGGCAATGTTCCAGCAAATGTTAAGACAATACACGCAGGTAAAACAAACTTTGGCCCAAATCTATCAAGGGCAAGACCAACAGGTATGTGAGCAAGCGTATAGCCTATATAATATAGCCCACCAAATTGACCAACATCTGTAATACTTATGTTAAATTTTGTTATTAATTCAGGCGCGATTATATTTGGAATTACACGCAATATATACTGGTATGCATAAAATAGTGATGCTAGCAACCATATGAAAAAGTTTCTCTGCAATCCTAATATTACCTAAAAAACAGAATTATAGGTATTTTATCAGCAAGGAGCAACACTTTTGTAAATAGCTACTCTAATCCGAGTATCTTTCTTAAAAGAGACCTTTTAGCATATCTATAACTGGTTCATGGATAAGGTATATGAAAAAAATTATACCACAGATGATAAGGATTTTTATAATTTTACCCTTGTTCATCTTAAGCTTTATTTTTTTTACTATAAGTTTTAGTTTTGTTACAAAATTCATTTTACTTACGCTTTTATTTCGTGATACCGATTATACTTTAAATAATATAATTTTTAATGAAATTCAGTATCAGAAACGCTGTAGTTAACTAAATATTAACCTTTTTGTGTGTAAAATATAATATAAAAGCAAGGTGAGTGAATGAACATAGGTACAATAGACAATACGCTACAAAACTACATAACAAAATACATTGAACAAACATTTGCCGCACACACAGGCAATAGATACGACAAGTTATACAGGGAACTTTTAAGTAGCACAGAAGAAATAATAAAACTTACTGTAAACGAAGCAAAACAATATGATAAAAGCCTAGAAGAACTACATAACAATTCAATATTTCACGATAAGAAATTTATTCAAGCTGTTGCTAAACACCAGATATTAGAATTTCTGAATACTCATCCAAAGAAGAAAGAAATCGTTGCAGAATTTAAAAATGAACATCATATCAACGAAAGCGATTTAAAAATTTTAAAGGAAGGAAAAGATTTAATGAATAAAATAAACGATATTAACTTAATTCAACAAAATGAGAAAAATGAAACATTGAACATCAGAAAGGTACTTGCTAAATCAATAGGAATGCCCTCTTCAAGAACCGAAAAATCCAAGGCAACTTTAGTAGAAAGTCCTGAGATGGTAAAATAGACGTACTTAACTTTTCCTAATTGGAAAATACTTTTAATCCTATAATACCCAGCACTACCAAAGCAAGGGAAAATAAACGCCCAAAATTTACTGGGTCATTAAAAAACATTATTCCTATTATCGCTGCACCTATAGAGCCTATACCAGTCCAAACTGCATAAGATGTTCCAAGGGGGATAGACTTCATTGCTAACGATAGCCAGTAAAGACTTACAGAACCGCTAACTAAAATAATTACTACAGGTATAACACGAGTAAAGCCATTGCTATATTTCAGTGCTGTGGTCCATATTATTTCAACCAAACCAGCTAATAGCAAATATACCCACGCCATAAATCAACTCTATCTTACTGAAATATTATACATAAGAATATTAAAAAGTTAACTTAGCATTTCACATGCTTTAATAATACTATTACATCCAATTTCTAATTGTTCCTGAGAGGTTGCATAAGAAATTCTGATAAAATTTTTCAGACCAAACGCAATTCCTGGAACAACAGCAACTAAATGGTCTTCCAACAAATATTCAGCAAAATCAAGATCACTATTTATTACTTTACCACTTTTCGTGCTCTTACCCAATAAACCTTCACATGCGACAAACAAATAGAATGCACCTTGTGGAATAGATGCTGACAATCCTGAAGCAGAATTTAGCTTTTTTACTACAAAATCTCTACGATCCTTAAAGATTTTTGTTCTTTCTTTCAAAAAACTATGATCACCGTTTAACGCTTCAACTGCTGCTGCTTGTGCTATTGAATTTGGGTTAGAAGTACTTTGAGACTGCAGTGTAGAAATAGCTTTTACTATATCACTCCTACCTGCAATATAACCTATTCTCCAGCCAGTCATTGCATAGGCTTTTGATACTCCATTGACCACAAAAACTCTATCATAAAGTTTTGGCTCAACCTGAGCAATGGTAAAAAACTTTTCGTCGTATACTATGTGCTCATAAATATCATCTGTAACAACATTCACATGTGGATGTTTAAGCAATACTTGCGCTATGCTTTTCAATTCATCATATGTATAGACAATTCCTGCTGGATTATTTGGTGAGTTGAGAATTAACCACTTAGTTTTCTCAGTTATATTGCTTTCCAGTAACTCCGGTATCAGCTTAAAGTTTTGTTTGCACCCTACAACAACTGGCAGTCCGCCAAAAAGACTTACCATATCAACATATGAAACCCAATAAGGAGCTGGTATTATAGCTTCATCCCCAGGGTTAATTGTTGCCATGAACAAATTGAATAACACCTGCTTAGCACCAGCACCAACACAGATTTGGCTAAGTGTGTATTCTAGAATGTTATCCCTTTTTAACTTATTGATTATCGCCTCTTTAAGCTCACGCGTTCCATCAACAGCAGTATATTTAGTTTTGCCTTCATTTATCGATTGAATAGCTGCCTTTTTTATATGATCTGGAGTGTCAAAATCCGGCTCTCCCGCAGCTAAAACGCAAATTTTCTTTCCTTCGCTTTTTAATCTGTTTGCCTTATCGGTCACAGCGATTGTAGGCGATGGTTTTATCAGAGACATCCTCTTTGCAAGGTCTGACATAATCTCACTAAAGTTAAATAAAAATGATAAACTCTACACAACAAAAAAGCTAGAAGTTTTATTATTTTACATAAAGGTTGGTATTTTTGTACTCTTAAATATATTAACTATAGATATTAAAAAGCTTAATAAATTTAAAAAGGCAAATAAATCCCCGTATAGCGAGTTTTGACCCTATAATAATGTAAATTGGCATTGTAATAATGTGCTAACGCTTAAAATAAGCGCGATTTGGCTGAATGTAGAAAAAATAAAAAAGACATGCAGCCGCTATAATTTTTTGTAACCTGCCAATAGATATCTGAGTTTTTTTACTGAATTTTGTCGTTGAGCCCAAAAACAAGGATAAATACTCTTATTGCCATAATAAGGAAAGTGTAAAGATTTGTCAAGTAAGGTTTTCATTCCACCCTCATAAAGGCTTTTCATACAAGAGTTTTAGTAGTTTCTTACTAGGTCCACTAATGCAGCAATATTTTCAACCGGAGTATCAGGAAGCACTCCATGTCCAAGATTAAATATAAAAGGTAACCCTCTAAAACAATCTATTATACGCTTTGCTTCTTCAATTGCTTCTGCCTTATTGTAGGCCAAAAGACTAGGATTAAGGTTCCCTTGCAGAGGAATTTTTAGATTTGCTTTCGCCCATTCTATTGGAACATTATAATCTATACTTACTGCAGATACACCTGTTTTCTCATAGTAATCCTTATAAAGATTTCCAGCAGAGCGTGGAAAACCTATTATAGGAAAATCAGGAAACTTATTCTTTATTGCTGAAACAATTTCCTTTGTTGGCTTGATTACATACCTTTCAAACAGTTCTCCCTGCAATATACCAGCATTGCTGTCGAATAACTGAATAACATCTGCTCCAAACTCTATCTGTTTGATTAGATAAATAATTGTCGCTTCTGTTATTTTTTTAATTACTTCTTCTAGTTCTAGGGAACAGAAATGTAATACTTTAGAAAAAGTTTTACTACTACCACCCTCTATGATGTAGGAAGCTACCGTCCACGGCCCTCCAGCAAAGCCTATAAGGGACTTTTCCTCTGATAATTGGCTTCTTACTTTCCTGATGGCATTTAAGATTGGAAAGGTTTTAGTTTCAAATTCTTGTGAATTTTTTAACTCCTCAGAGCTTTTCACAGGTTTTATTATTGGACCCACACCGCGAACAAAATTCACATCACAACCTAAAACGTCAGCTATTATTAAAATGTCTGAAAAAATTATGGCTGCGTCCATATCAAATCTTTTTATTGGCTGTAGCGTCAGCTCTACCACTAAATCTATGCTATAGCATATCTCCATGAAATTACTCGTTTTTTCTACGGCTTTGCGATACTCAGGAAGAGATCTACCAGCCTGGCGCATTAACCAAATAGGTACTTTTTCATTTGGCTTATTCTGCTTAATAATTCTTACTATCGCTGGTTTGTTGCTTTCCA